>NZ_KB908017.1 GCF_000382265.1 Yoonia vestfoldensis DSM 16212 | reverse complement strand
TCGTAGAACTTACCGATCCGGTCGAGCGCCTCGCGGGCGATCTCGGATTTGGTCGAGGACCAGAAGTCGTGGAAGTCTCGGCGCAGGTGAGCCCAACAGGCCGCTTCGCGCAAACGCCGCGTGCCATCGGGGTCAGGCTCATAGAGCTTGGCATAACCCTTGTAGCCGTCAGCCTGAAGGATTCCGCGGGCGTTGGCCAGATGGCCGAGAACATGCTCTTCCTTCCAGTCTGGCGCAAAGCGATAGACAGCACCCGGTGGCGATGCCCCCGCCCAAGGGCGTTGATCGCGCACATAGGCCCAGATCCGGCCTTGTTTGACACCTTTGCCCAGCCCCTTGTCGCGCAAAGAGCGATCCAGCACCCGGATCGGCGTATCATCCGCATGCAGCAAGTCGCTGCCCATGATGTGGGCCTCGATCCGTTCGATCAGCGGCGACAGGGTCTTCATGGCGCTGCCACACCAGCCTACCAGCGTGCTTTCTGGGATGTCTGCCCCCATGCGTTCGAAGATCTCGTGTTGGCGATATAACGGAAGGTGGTCGTCGAACTTCGAGACAAGCACATGGGCCAGCAGGTTCGGCCCTGCCATACTGCCGGGGATCGGACGGCTGGGTGCTGGTTCCTGCACCATCCGCTCACAACGGCGACAGGATTTCTTGATCCGGGCGATCTGGATCACCTTCATCTGGGCAGTAATCATGTCGAGGAGTTCGCTGACATCCTCACCCACCACGCGCAGATCACCGCCACAGTCAGGGCAGCAGGTGCCGGGGTCCAGTTCACGGCGTTCGCGTGGGGTCGTATCCGAGACACGTGGTCGGCGGCGCAAAGCGGGTGCATCAGCAGGGTCTGGGGTTGGTTCATTCGACCCCTCGTCGATGGGGCCGTCATCGTCTTCGGCCACCGCAATCAGCAGGTCTTCGAGCGCCAGCTCCAACTGTTCGATCTCGCGTTCGATCTTTTCCGAGGACTTGCCGAAAGCCAGTTTCTGCAATTTGGCGATCCGCAGGCGAAGCGCCTGAACCAGCTGGTCATGAACGCGCAACGTAGCCGATATCTTGGCATTCTCCGCTTGCAAAGCCGCAATCATCGCCTTCAAAATGGCGGGATCATCGGGGAGG
>NZ_KB908016.1 GCF_000382265.1 Yoonia vestfoldensis DSM 16212 | reverse complement strand
TTTGTCATCATCATCTCCTCGCTTGCAGCATCATGCTGCTGTTGCGCGGAAAATCCACTTATCCCAGTTGTTCAAATTTGCGCAGCCACCTCTAACAACATAGTCTAACAATCGTTCAGCCAATTTCGCGCGCTCTTGTGAAGTGTCGCGGCGCCGATAGCTGGCATCGAGCCCTTTAAGTGAGTGATCGCAGAATGCATCCGCGACATGGTCTGGGATCGGTGGTGTCGTGATACGGCAGAACTCCTTGATGGAGTTTCTGAACCCGTGTGTGGTCAGTCTAGGGTCGAATCCCTTCAGAACCTTCAACACCGCATTGGGTGTCAAATTGCTGCGCTTTACAGGGCTAGCAAAAATGAACTGATTGACCGCCGACTCGCCAAGTCCACGACCAACTTTCATTGCGCTGAGGATCTCAACCAACTCTTTCGGCAATTCCAATGAGTAGGGTCGCCCTGATTTCATGCGGCCAGGGGTCGCCTTATCATCGCGCTCCGGGACCGTCCAGACGCGAGTGCTTATGTCGACATGAGACCACTCTGCATTGACGATCACGCTGACACGATGACCGGTCACCATTGCGGTTAGGATCGCAGCTTTTACCGATGCGCTCGCATTCGTGGTCTGTAGCCACCGCCACAACTCTGGCATCTTGGAAGCAGCCAATGTCCCATGATGCTTTTTCTTGCTTACCCGTTTGGGGAAGCTCCCACGTGGAGGAGTGGGATTAACCTCGCAAAGCTCCTTGACGATCGCTAGTTCGAATACCTTGTTGATATGCCCCAAGGCATGCCCTGCTGTGACGGGTATCTCGCGAAACAATGGCGCGAGTAGATCAAATATCTCGCGACGCCGAATCTCGGTAAGTAAACGATTTCCAATGACTGGGCTGATGTGCTGCTCATGGATAGCCTGTGGTCGGCGCCGACTAGGCCCCTTCTGCAGGGTTGGGCTCACATCGGCAAACCATTGCTTCCACATTTCATCGTAGGTGACGACCCTGACCAACTCGTTAGGACCGAGGCCAGCAAGTATCTCTCCGCGCACAATACCATCTAGATCCGTTGCTGACTTTGCGTTTGCAAACCCGCGTAAAAGAGCGTCTTTTCCAAAGCCTTCTTTCTTTAAACGCTTCGCGGCAAGAGCGAACTCTCTGGCCTTCGCAAGACTTGTTTGTGGGTAATCCCCGATCTTAAGCCAGGTTGTTGATTGTCACTGAGAACTGACCCGGCATTTTCATCGAGATCTGACCCACCCAGTCGTTATGATCTGCGTATTATGATGGCGTCAATGGT
>NZ_KB908015.1 GCF_000382265.1 Yoonia vestfoldensis DSM 16212 | reverse complement strand
GCAAACGGTCACCCACAAAGCGGTATCGACGACCTGCTGCCGTGGAACTTCAAGCCGTCAAGCTGAACTCCCAGTGCCCTCCTGAGAACGCTTACGAAAAGCTTGACGTCGTTAAGGACTGACGGCCAGCTTGACCGATCGCCCCGCCGCTGCGAGCCCGTCGGGATGGAACGCCTAGCCCTGTTCGGTTTTATCGACTGCTTTATCCCCAGCTAGAATCCGGATGCGGATCATTTCCATGATCTTCTTTCTAGTTGCGTCCTGAGAAGGCATCGTCACGCTTGAAGCATGACGCGCACGAACCTTTCGCGGACGTATGACAGGAGCGACCTCACCAAGCTGTTGTGCGGCAGCACCTGCAATCAAAACCAAAAAGTCCTTCGGCTGGCGACATTCGAAATACTCGACCCACAGCTCGTCTTGCCCGTTTTGCTGCAGAAGTGGGATCAATCTCAGGTCAAAGTCAGACCCGAGCGCGAAGCTATCCCATGTCGTGTGCAACGTATCTGACTTGGCCAGATGATCACTGACGGTATTCAAGAGAACCATGGACAAGGTCAGATGACCGTAAATGGCCGACTCGTCCTCGGAAAGATTCAGTTCGCCCTCATAGCGCTGCATCACCGCACGAGTGGCGCGGCGCAGGACTTTCAACTTTGCGATGACTTCCTCCATGAGATGCGCCTCAAACTGGCTACTCGCGGAAGCTGTGCTGATACTCATAACGTCCCATCTTAAAAAATGGCAATACAGGTATAAATCGCGCCTCTGGACAGTGAACATCCGGCGTCTTCAACCGCTCTGGCTCAAAACAAGAAACGAGCTGCGGCACTTGCTGGAAAGTTAGCCTATTTCGGGTGTTGGGTCGATACTCACATGTGATTATTTGGACCGCACAACTGATTCGAAATGCTGTTCCGTCCCGCTGTGCCAATCTTTGCCCTTCAAAAATACTGCATGAAACATGAACGGCCCGTTCGGTCAGACGTCTATGCGGCATCCAATCAACGCCTGAATGGCTGGTTCGCGCCGCCATTCCTGCCAGCGGAATCAGGAGGAAGCGAAAGCTCGCTGCGATTGCGCACAGATCGACACGCCGTTTTGATATCTGCCGTTCGCCGCATATTCGTCATGACTGTCCGCCGTGTTGTATGACCAAACTTCCACTTGCATTGCATCGTGAAAGGAAGTCGTCCGAAATCTTTACAATTTTATTCGCCTTGAATCTTTGACCTCTCTCCGAAAACTGTCTCAAAGCCATCTCGAACAGATCGAAGATCAGATATCGCCTCTCGGATTTGCTCTGTGGTTCGTCTTGATCTTTTGCTTTTTCACTTTCTTACACGACAATCCTTAAGGCACTCATAAATTGTGTTGCAGCCTTGGGGTCAGCAATTTCTATAGGCGGTCTTGGTTAAGGTCCCGTTCGTCGACGCCAGCCTGTCATGTCCCGCACGCGGTTCAACTGATCGCGACTGAAAGAAGGCTTGCGGTAACCACGCCATTGATACCGCAGCTTATGCGGCTTGACTGTTCGTCACGGATGCCACCGGCGTCCAGTTCCACGGCAGCAATTCATCCAGCCGG
>NZ_KB908014.1 GCF_000382265.1 Yoonia vestfoldensis DSM 16212 | reverse complement strand
CCAGCCGATGCCCGAAGCGGTAGCGGCATAACCAAGGCGGAAAACCACTTAGAAAACGCCAGGAACCTGTTCAATCAAACCGAACCACCTCTCTTCACCGGCATCGCAATGACTTTGCACGACTATGCGGATCGCTTTGATCCTTTCGTGGCGCAAGCCAAGATCAAACCAAAGCAAAGCTACACCAAGTTCTTTCAAGAACCGCGCGAGCGTGTCGGGCGCGAATTTTATCGTGCGGACGTCGATGTTTTTGCCACTGCCGGTCATCCTTCAGAAAACTTTGGCTATTACCTCCACATTGAGCCAGGCAATTGCCACGCAGGTGCCGCACTGTTCCAACCATCCAAAGAGGCCCTTACGCGGTTACGCAATCGTCTTGTCGATGACCTTGATGGTTTGAATGACATCTTGGCCGATACCGAATTCAAGACGGTTTTCCCAGACGGATTGGTGACGCGAAAAGAGTTGGGCACCGTGCCAGATGGTTTTAAAAGCAGCGATCCAGCGGCACCCTATCTGAAGATGGTTGGCCTTGGATGTCGGCACAATTTGTCTGACGAACTCATGCTCAATGAAGCAGTGATAGATAAACTGATCGAGGTATTTCGCGCTGGTCGGCAGTTGATAGGCCACTTTGATTAATTGCGAACGATCCGTGCCGCCAAGATGACGCAGGCGTAGCGCCCTATGCCCGGACTTGCTGCACGCTATCTTATAAATGTGGCACAGGACGGCTTCTATTGTTCTGGCACATTCGTGCAGCGTCACAAACCTTAAGGAATATCCCATGGACATCGTCGACACCGCAGTTTCCGCTGGAAACTTCAATACACTCGTGGCCGCCGTCAAAGCTGCCGACCTTGTCGAAACCCTCAAGGGCGCTGGACCATTCACGGTCTTTGCTCCCACAGATGCAGCATTTGCGGCACTCCCTGCAGGCACTGTTGATGATCTGCTTAAGCCCGAGAACAAGGCCAAACTCGCCTCGATCCTTACGTATCATGTCGTCGCCGGTAAAGTGATGTCCACTGACCTGTCGGATGGCATGACGCCTGCGACAGTCAATGGAGAGACCGTAACAGTCACAACCGAAGGCGGCGCTAAAATCAACGGTACAGCGGTTTCGAGCGCGGATATTGATACCGACAACGGTGTTATCCACGTGATTGACGCCGTTCTTATGCCAAAAGGTTGAATAAAACTGGGGCGGCCTTGGTCGAGGTCGCCCCTTCTAAAAAAATTTGTCCGTCTCCACCGAGCGAGGGGCCATGAATTGGACATTTCGGGCAATTTACAACAGGTCCGAAACAGTAAGCTGCTACTGTGAAATGGAGTGATCAGAAAGCTGAAGTTCCATCATTAAATTTTTGGGTTCGCTGCATTGTCCTTGAATGGCCGCTTTTCCCGCTGCGGGGCGGCCAAAGTATTGATGTAACAGGTCATTCTTGTGTGCTGCCTACGCTCGTAGAAAAAAAATCTGAGCTGCTCCTAGTTTCCTTGACGCCTGCTTGGTTCATTTTTCACTGTTTCATTTCATAGTTAACTGGGGACAGCATACCGGTGTTCGTGTGCTTGCGTGTTGGGTTGTAGAACATCTCAAAGTAATCGAACCCGTCCTGTGTTGCTGCGTCACGTATGAAGTATGTCCGTCGCCTGATCCGCTCTCATTTTAAGAGCTGGTAAGAGGTGGTTCGGTTTGATTGAACAGGTTCCTGGCGTTTTCTAAGTGGTTTTCCGCCTTGGTTATGCCGCTACCGCTTCGGGCATCGGCTGGTTG
>NZ_KB908013.1 GCF_000382265.1 Yoonia vestfoldensis DSM 16212 | reverse complement strand
GACGTGACCGGCACGGTTGTGCTGCCTGAAGGCACCGAAATGGTGATGCCGGGCGACAACCTGAAGTTCGAAGTCGAGCTGATCGCACCGATCGCGATGGAAGACGGCCTGCGCTTCGCCATCCGCGAAGGCGGCCGCACTGTCGGCGCCGGCGTCGTGTCGAAGATCCTGCTTTAAGAACCGCCAGGGCAGGGCTCGCCCCGCCTGACACCAAACAAAAGGCCGCCCCAAAAGGGCGGCCTTTTTGCTGCGCTACCGGCGGATGCGGGCGACGATGTCGTCATAGACCGGCACGATGGCTGCAGCGATCAGTGCGCAGGCCAGCGGCAAGGTCGCCGCAAAGCCGAGCCACTGGAACCCCAACGCGCCAGCCAGCCCGCCCACGAAGAAAGACAACAGCAGGATCGCCAGCATTGGCATCCGCACCGCCTGTGCCACGGCATCCGGTCCGGCGCTGGTCTTGCGAAACAGCATCCGCCCCAGATCGATTCCCAGGTCGGTCGCGATGCCGGTCACATGTGTTGTGCGGATCACGGCGCCGGAAATCTTGGTGATCACCGCATTCTGCAACCCCATGACGAAACACAACAGCAGGATCGTCAGCGTCACGAATCCCCCTTCGACCTCGCCGATCCGCGCGCCCAGAATTCCGAAGGCCATCAGCAATGTCGCCTCCAGCAGAAGGGGAATCGCATATTCGCTTTGCAGCTGGCGGCTGCGGGCATAATTCACCAGAAACGCCGTGCAGGCCGCACCACCGATGAAGGTAGCCAGACAGGCCACGCCGAAGGCCGCGATCCGGTATTGGCCCAGCGCCAGCAGATCAGCGGTCTCTGACACGATACCGGTCATATGCGAGGTGTATTGCTGCACGGCCAGAAAGCCGCCGGCATTGACCGCACCGGCGACAAAGGCCAAAAGATAGCCCAGCCCCCGGTTGCCCTGATCGGTGCGGGTGGACCCCGTCAGGTGGCGGGACAGGTTGGTGGGCATCGGGGCACCTTTCGTGCTGCGCCTGTCCGGCGCAGCGGCGCTAAGGCTGCCAAACTGCACCACCAAAGACGCGCGAAAGCAAGAGTCCCAGAATACCCTTTTTCTGTGCAATCAGCCCTTGCCAGCTTGGGCGCAACCCCCTATACGGCCCCAATCCGACAAGGGTACGCCATGCGTGCCCTTTTTACGTTGGACGAAAAGACGCGATGAGGGTTCTGGATGAGCCATGATCCTCCTCTCCGATCTGGACCCTATTAAAAAGGGTGATGAAATGGCAGGTAGCCAAACCATCCGTATCCGCCTCAAGGCGTTTGATTTCCGGGTGCTCGACGCGAGCACAGCTGAAATCGTCAGCACAGCCAAGCGCACAGGCGCTTCTGTGCGCGGCCCAATCCCATTGCCGAACAAGATCGAAAAGTTCACTGTTCTGCGCGGCCCGCACATCGACAAGAAATCCCGCGACCAGTTCGAGATCCGCACGCACAAGCGCCTCCTCGACATCGTCGACCCGACACCGCAAACCGTGGACGCGCTGATGAAGCTCGACCTGGCTGCTGGCGTCGACGTCCAGATTTCCGTGTAAGGAGGGTTTCAGATGCTCCGTACAGGACTTATCGCGAAAAAGCTGGGCATGACCCGGCTGTTCATGGAAGACGGCCGTCAGATCCCTGTCACTGTTCTTTCGCTGGAAAACCTGCAGGTTGTCGCGCAGCGCACCGCTGAAAAAGACGGCTATGTCGCTGTCCAGCTGGGTGCCGGTGCTGCCAAGGCCAAGCGCACGAGCCAGGCCATGCGTGGCCATTTCGCCGCTGCTAAGGTCGAACCAAAGCGCAAGGTTGCCGAATTCCGCGTCGCCCCCGAGAACATGATCAACGTCGGTGAGACCATCACCGCGAACCATTATTTCGAAGGTCAATATGTGGACGTGTCCGGCACATCCATCGGTAAAGGTTTTGCCGGTGCGATGAAGCGGCACAACTTTGGCGGTCTGCGTGCATCGCACGGCGTGTCGGTCAGCCACCGGTCGCACGGTTCCACTGGCCAGTGTCAGGATCCGGGCAAGGTGTTCAAAGGCAAGAAAATGGCCGGCCATATGGGCTCTGCCCGCGTGACGACCCAGAACCTGCAAGTCGTGCGCACCGATGCCGACCGTGGGCTGATCATGGTCAAAGGCGCGGTTCCCGGCTCCAAGGGTGGCTGGGTAACGTTGAAGGATGCGGTCAAGAAACCGACCCCAGAAAACGTGATCTACCCCGCCGGCCTGAAGTCGCTGGATGAAGAAGCCAAGCGCATTGCCGAAGAAGCTGCCGCCGCCGCCGCCGCTGAAGAAGCTGCCGCCGCAAAGGCCGCTGCCGAGGCAGAACAGGCCGCGCTGGAAGCTGCTGAAGCCGAAGCCGCAAACGAAGCCCCGGCTGATGCCGATACGACAGAGGGTGATAAAAATGAAGGCTGATGCAATCAATCTGGAAGGCGCAAAAGCCGGTTCCGTCGAATTGAACGACGCGATCTTCGGGCTGGAGCCACGCAAGGACATCCTGCACCGCGTCGTTCGCTGGCAGCGCAACAAGGCCATGGCAGGTACACACGACGTGCTGGGCCGGTCGGAAGTGTCCTATTCCACCAAGAAGATCTATCGCCAGAAAGGCACCGGCGGCGCACGTCACGGTTCCAAAGGCGCGCCGATCTTCCGGCACGGTGGTACCTACAAGGGCCCGACCCCGCGCAGCCACGCGCACGAGCTGACCAAGAAGTTCCGCAAGCTGGGGCTCAAGCATGCGCTGTCCGCGAAAGTGGCGGCGGGCGAGCTGGTCATCGTGGACAGCATCGATGTGAAAGACGCGAAAACCTCGGCACTGGCCAAAATGGTCGGGTCCCTGGGTTGGAAGCGCGCGCTGATCATCGACGGGGCCGAAGTGAACGAAAACTTCGCCCGCGCTGCTGCCAACATCGAAACCATTAACGTTCTCCCATCCATGGGTGCCAACGTTTACGACATCCTGAAGTCGGACACGCTTGTCCTGACCAAGGCGGGTGTCGCAGCACTGGAGGCTCGTTTGTCATGAGCGTGAAAGCCGAACATTACGACGTGATCCGCAAGCCGATCATAACCGAAAAAGCGACGATGGCTTCCGAAGCCAACGCCGTCGTTTTCGAAGTCGCGATCGACGCCAACAAACCCCAGATCAAACAGGCCGTCGAGGCGCTGTTCGGTGTGAAGGTCAAGGCCGTGAACACGACGATCACCAAAGGCAAAGTCAAGCGTTTCCGCGGTGCACTGGGTACCCGCAAGGACGTGAAAAAGGCCTATGTGACACTGGAGCCAGGCAACACAATCGACGTGTCGACTGGCCTGTAAGATTAGGTTGCCAACAATCCTTAAAAAGCCTCCGGTGAGAACCGGGGGCTTTTTTGTTTCTGAAACCGCTTGTTGATTGTCACTGAGAACTGACCCGGCAGCAGCAGAAATTGTCATCGAGAATTGACCCATGTGCAACCTTACCCCGGCTTGAATCAGCTGGG
>NZ_KB908012.1 GCF_000382265.1 Yoonia vestfoldensis DSM 16212 | reverse complement strand
CCACAGGCCCTTTCTCTTGAGGTCATGCCGCCACGCATAAATTTGCTGTCGCTTAATCTCATGACGTTGCGCAACCTGCGTTACGCTTGCGCCATCGACCCCAACCGACATGACAATCTCAAGTTTGTCGTCGTCATGCCAAAAGCGTCGCCGCTCCGCCCCAAGAATTTCACCACGCATCGCAGACCCCGTCTAAGAGACGTCGTTAATGACGTCCTTAGCGACGTCTCTTAGATCATTGTCAAAGCGTCAGGCAGGCGGTGCCAATGGCGTGGTTACGGCTTGCGTTCTTGGCAGGCCATTGGCTTATCGGTCTTGGCATGCTCAATGCCCGCGCGCTGGGCTTGACGCCATATGTCAGCAACCGACAGCTTGCTTACCAGAGGTCCAGACCCGGAAAGGCTCTATTTCTTACAGCGATGAGATCATGGGTGTTTGATTGGGTAAGCAGGTGACAACCGGGCTTCTCCCGGAGACCACAAACTGCGTTGGTAGACGCTGCTTTTCAGAATATCTTTCTTTCCTGTCACGCCGATGCATCTGGCTGGATCGCGTCAAGTGACGTCAGCGCCCCGGCACCAGCGGTTCGGGGACCGGCGCTGTCAGGATCCGGTCGCGTCCCGACATGATGTCGCCCTGCACCTGTTCGGTCAGACGCTCGGCATCGCGGCGGCGGATCTCGGCCAAGATATCGGCCACGGTCTCTTCGTCGTGGCCAAGACTGCGCAAGCCTGCCGCGCCCATCATAAGCGCGGATTCCACAGTCTCGCGCATTTCGAAATCGATGCCCGCCCGGATCAGTTCGATGGAATGGCCCCGGTCATAGCTGCGGGCCAGCACCTTTGCATTTGGGAATTCGTGCAGCGCCATTGCAGCGATTGTGCTGACCGCCTTGCGGTCATCGACGCAGATCATGATGGCTTGCGCCTCTCCCGCACCGGAGGCGCGCAGGATATCAAGCCGGGTGCCGTCACCGAAATAGACCTTGAACCCGAAACGACCGGCCTCCCGGATACGGTCGGGGTCGTTTTCGATGACCGACACCTGCACGCCGCGCGCCAGCAACATCTGCAATGCGATCTGACCAAAGCGCCCAAAGCCGATCACCAGCACCTGCCCGCGCAGGCCATCCGCCGCATCGACGCCGTGCATTGCCGCCGCAGGTTCGCGCAGCAGCATGTCCGCAACGACGAGGATAACAGGGGTAACTGCCATCGACAGGATGACAACCGTGGAAAACAGCGCTGTTTCGCGCGCGTCAATCACGCCACCCGCCAGCGCCGCCGTGAAAAGGACAAAGGCAAATTCACCGCCCTGCGCGAACAACGTCATGCGCCGCAGCGCCACAAGGTTGGGGCTGCCGAAGGCCCGCGCCGTCACATAGATCGCCAGCGCCTTGACCAGCACATAAACCAGCAGCATCGCAATCAGCAAAGGCCATTCAGCGGCAACGACGCCAAGGTCAAGCGACATCCCGACGGCCAGAAAGAACAGGCCCATCAAAAGCCCCTTGAAAGGCTCGATATCGCTTTCGATCTGGTGACGATAGCTTGACCCCGACAGCATGACCCCCGCCAGAAAGGCACCCATCGCCATCGACAGGCCCACGGTCTCCATCAAAAGGGACGCACCCAGCACGACGAGCAAGGCCCCCGCGCTCAGGACTTCGCGGGTCCGCGCACGCGCCAGCAACGCAAAGAACGGATCAAGCAGCCAGTAACCGACGACCAGAATGGCGACCAGCCCTGCCAGCGCCAGCCCGGCCGCCGCAAGCCCGCCCGCCTCTTGTCCCAGCGGTGACAGAAACGCCACGATCGCCAGCAACGGCACGATCGACAAATCCTCGCACAGCAGAATCGCGACCGATTTCTGGCCTTCGGGGCGCGCGATTTCCCCCCGGTCCTGAAGGATCGACATGATCACCGCCGTCGAGGACAAAACGAAACCCGCCGCTGCGATGAATGCGGTGACCATCGCGAAGCCGAAGATGAACATCCCCGCCAGAGTCAGCAACACGATGACAAGCGAGACCTGCGCCAGACCCAGCCCGAAAATCTGCCCACGCATCGCCCAGAGCTTTTGCGGACGCAGTTCCAGCCCGATGATGAACAGAAACATCACGACGCCCAATTCGGCAAAATGCAGGATCGTGTCGGGGTCGGTGAAAAATCCGAACACAGAAGGACCGACCAGCGCGCCTGCCGCGAAATATCCCAGAACCGACCCGAGCCCCAGCCGCCGGAACACTGGGACCGCAACCACAGCTGCCCCCATCAGCACGATCACGGGGCCGATCATCGATCCCAAACCTTCTGTCGCCATTCGCCACCCTTTCCCTGCAACCGGATGCCGGATGCAGCGCACCACGGCTTGCCGCAATTACTTTGCCAGCAAAGACAGCTTGATCCGAAGTGTGGCAGCAGGCTGTCGAAAGTAAAGAGCGTAGACCTGGCCATCAAGACAATCATCGCGCTTGCGTTGTGTGCGTCGCACACCTAGCTTCCCGCAACCATAAAGCGACAGGAATCGACCCTCGCCGATGACAATGCTCGAGACATTCATCAAGCCGATGCATCCCGAGGGACGCCGGTTTGTCGCCATCTTTGCCGGTATCACGATCATCCTGTTCCTGATCTGGCCGGTTCTTGGCTGGATCGGCGTCGGCCTGACCATCTGGTGCTATTACTTCTTTCGCGACCCACCGCGCACGACACCCACCCGCGAAGGGCTGATCGTCAGCCCTGCGGATGGGATCGTCAGCCTGATTGAAAAAGCAGTGCCGCCGCCTGAATTAGGGATGGCGGATGTGCCGCTTTGCCGGGTGAGCGTGTTCATGAATGTCTTCAACTGCCACGTGAACCGTGCGCCCATCAGCGGGCGCATCATGGCGGTCTCTTATCGGCCGGGCAAGTTTTTCAACGCGTCGCTGGACAAGGCCAGCATCGACAACGAACGCAACTCGCTCTGTCTTGAGATCGCGGATGGACGGCAGGTCGCGGTGGTGCAGATCGCGGGGCTCGTCGCGCGGCGGATCGTCTGTTTTGTCAAGCAGGACGATTCCTTGCGGACCGGCGAACGCTTTGGCCTTATCCGTTTCGGGTCCAGGCTGGATGTCTACCTGCCCGACGGTGTCGTGCCGCTGGTGACGGTCGGGCAAGGCATGATCGCAGGCGAAACCGTGCTGGCCGATCTGCTGGCGACCGAACCAGCGCGCACCGGCCGGACGGATTGACCGCCGATGACCGACCTCAAACCGCGGCCTGACCTGCCCGTCATCGCGCTGTTGCCCAATCTGATCACGCTCGCCGCGATCTGCGCGGGGCTGACCGCAATCCGGTTTGGCATCGCTGGCGAATACGACCGCGCTGTCCTTTTGATCCTGCTGGCGGGTTTTCTTGACGGGATCGACGGGCGCCTTGCGCGCGCGCTCAAATCGGAAAGCAGGATTGGAGCCGAACTCGATTCGCTGGCGGATTTCGTTAATTTCGGTACGGCGGCGCCGCTGCTGGTCTATCTGTTTTCTCTACAGGACCTGCGCAGCGCAGGCTGGATTGCCGTGCTTGTGTTTACCATCTGCTGCGTGCTGCGGTTGGCGCGGTTCAATGTCGAAAGCCGCGAAACCGTGCCCGAGAGCACAGGCAATTATTTTGTGGGGGTGCCTGCACCTGCCGGTGCCTTGCTTGTGATGTTGCCACTTTATGTCTCGTTTCTGCTGTCCGACGGGCCCGTTGTGCCGGCACCGATTGCGGCGCTGTGGGTTCTGTTGATCGGGGTCTTGATGATCAGCAGAATCCCGACTTATTCATTCAAGATGATGACGATTTCCCGCGGAAATGTGCCGTTCTTTCTGCTTGGGGCAGTGGTATTGCTGGCGGCTCTCCTGACCTATCTCTGGGCGACGCTCGTGGTGATGGGTCTGATCTACATCGTCGGGATCCACTGGGCCTGGCGCGAAACGCGACAAGGAAAACACTGATGGATATCAACGCAGTCACAACATCATATGCCAGATGGGCACCGATTTACGACAAGACTTTCGGCGCGATCACGAAGGCCGGACGGCGGCGCACCGTGGCCTATCTGAACGCCCACGGGCCGCGTCTTCTCGAAGTGGGGGTGGGTACAGGGCTTGCCCTTGGCGGATACCGGGCTGACATGGAGGTCACAGGTATCGACTACAGCAACGAGATGCTGGCCAAGGCGAAGGCGAAGGTCGACAAGGAAGGCCTGCGCCATGTAAAGGCGCTGCGTCAGATGGATGCCAGATCGCTGGATTTCCCGGACGACAGTTTCGATGCCGTGGCGGCCATGCATCTGGTATCGGTCGTGCCTGAACCAGAGCGGGTGATGTCGGAAATGGCGCGGGTGGTCAGGCCCGGCGGCAAGATCGTGATCACGAATCATTTTGCGCGCGACAAAGGGTTCCTTGCGTTGCTTGAAAGGCTGACGGCGCCGCTCGAAAATCTGCTGGGTTGGCATTCCGATTTCCCGATCTCCAGGGTTCTGGGCGACGACAGACTCGAACTGCGCGAGCGAAAACCGTTTCCTCCGGTTGGAATGATGACCTTCCTTGTATTCGAAAAACGGTCGCCCGCCTGACCAGCGCTCGGGCGGGGGAACGGGCGCAGGCTGTTTGCGGTTCAAACCGGGGCAGGCACGGTGCCTGCCTGCGCAGACCGGTTGTCCGACAATACTGTTGATTGTCACTGAGAACTGACCCGGCAGCAGCAGAAATTGTCATCGAGAATTGACCCATGTGCAACCTTACCCCGGCTTGAATCAGCTGGGAGCACTTGGAGTGATAGACATGGGATTTTTAAAAGTTATCCGGAAATGGGCGCTGCGTGACAAGATGCCCATTCGCGAGATCGCGCGGCGGACGGGCGTGTCTCGCAACACGATCAAGAAGTATTTGCGGGAGGGGATTGTTGAACCTGCGTTTCACGCGCCAGATCGTCCCAGCAAGCTGGACCCTT
>NZ_KB908011.1 GCF_000382265.1 Yoonia vestfoldensis DSM 16212 | reverse complement strand
GCATCTCGATGGACGGCAAGGGTCGCTATTTGGACAACATCTTCATCGAACGTCTGTGGCGCACTTTGAAATACGAGTGCGTCTATCTGCACGCCTGGGACACCGGATCGCAGGCACGCGCCGGTGTCCGCAATTGGATGGAGTTCTACAATCACCGCCGCCCGCACAAAGCCCTTGGCGGCCGACCACCAGCAGTGGTCTACTCACTGCAAATCGAAGCAACGCAACCCGATCAGCAGGAGCAAATCAGAGCTTAAAAAGCGTCAGATCCTGTCCAGGGAATGGGGAGCACCTCACAACAGATGAAGCCCGTGAAGCCATCGTAGATCTGCCCGAGGGTGCATCGTTCCACGATTCAATCCGCCACAACGATGAACGTGGCAGCGTGACGGAAATGTATGATCCGCGCTGGAACTGGCACCCCGATCCGGTTGTGTTTACATACATGTTCACCATCCGACCCGGCATGGTCAAAGGGTGGGGCCTGCATAAACTGCACGAGGATCGGTATTTTGTCGTGCAGGGCGAGCTGGAGCTGGTGCTCTATGATCCTCGGCCAGAGTCTGCGACGTTCAACAAGATCTCGAAGGTCTATCTCTCTGCCTCACGTCCGCGTCTGTTCAACGTGCCTCGCTTTGTCTGGCACGCAGATCGCAACATCGGGCAGAATGAACTGATTGTCGTGAACTTTCCGACGATCCAGTATGACCACAAGAACCCTGACAAATACCGCCTCCCTCTCCATACGGACCTGATCCCCTATGATTTCGGGAATGTCAGTGGCTGGTAGAAACGACACTGTGGAGCCGGCCTTCACGATCATCCTGCCAACGCATGCGCGATCCGATGTCATCGGCTGCGCGATCCGATCCGTTCTTGACCAGCAAGAGCGATCCTTTGAGTTGATCGTCGTTGGCGACGGCGCAGAGCCAGGTACCGCAGAAGCCGTCTTGTCATGCGACGACCCGCGCATCCATTGGATGGATCTGCCCAAGGCGCAGGGCTTTGGATATGCTAACAGGAATCTTGCCCTGCGCAGGGCGCGGGGCCAGTACATCGCATTCATGGCCGATGACGACTTGCTGTTTCCCGATCACCTGACCCTTCTGAAATCGCGGCTGGACGGCGGTGCGGTTTTGGCCTGCACCCGGGCAGCCTGGGTTTCATCAGACGGGATCGCCGCACCATTTCCCAACAACCTGTCGCTGCAAGACGAATTGACGTCTTTCACGACGATTGCCAACACACTGCCGGCCTCATGCTTTGCCTATCGACGGGACACGTTCGACGATGCGGACCATTGGCCAGAAGACAGCGAAAGCGCGGGCGACTGGCGCCTGTGGCATCGTATACTCTCGGCGCGCCCTGACATCCCGCTTGCTGTCGAGCCATCCTACAGCGTCTTGCATTTCACCGCCCGACGGCGCGGGTTCAGAGTCTCGGGGATGCCAGAGCTGAACGTCCTGCTGTGCATCGCCGATCACGCCCGCTGGTGGCCAGCCGTGCTTCGGCCGGACATAAATGCTGGGCGATCCGAGCAAGCCGCGTATCTGGCTGCTTTGCAGAACGATGGACATGATCTATTGCGACAAGCGTTGCAGCTTGTAACGGACAGGATCGCCTGGGAGGCCATCCAATCCAATCTGGTGCGCCCCGGACCCCTGATCGATCCAACCCCCTTTTCAAGGCCCGCAGCCACCAAGCTCCCGGCTGATTTCGATTCGGCGCTCTACCTTGAACTACACCCTGACGTCAAAAAGGTCGGCATGAAGGCCGCCAATCACTGGCTGAAACATGGCCAGTTCGAAGGGCGGCAATACCGTCGCTGATTTCAGTCCACAGGGTTGGACCCGGACTGAAATTCAACTATGGATAGAGTATCGTGTGGCTTTCAACCACGACGTCAAAGAAGAAAATCATGAAAACCCTCTATCTGCATATCGGTCATGGCAAGACCGGAACATCCTATATTCAGTCGGCTCTGGCACAAAGTGTACAAGAACTGGCGAATGCCGGTATTGCCTATCCGATCAGGGATCGCGATCTTTTGCTTGGAAAAGATGAGAGGATATCCAGCGGAAATGGCTCTGCGTTGCTGACGTCTTTGGCAGAGTTTGAAAACTGGCTGTCGCTGAACAATCCGGACAAGGAGACTTCCTTGCTCGCCTCAAGCGAGCACATTTTGAATGATTTGACGAAACTCCTCAGCGGTGACGTTGCTGATTCCAATATCCGAAAATTGGAACTTGTTTGCCAGAATCACGGATTTGACGTGGTTGAAATACTGATCCTTGTCAGGAATCCGATCAGTTTTGCATCATCCTATTGGCAGCAACGGGTCAAGCGCCACGGCAACATTCAAACGCTGGATGCGTTCGCAGAGGAAAATGGCGCCGATTATCTGGCCATGGCGGCGAACATCTGCAGTCGCATGGAAAAAAGCCGTCATGTGCGGGTGACGGTCATGAGCTACGAGGCTCGAAAACAATCTCTGCTAGAGGCTTTTGCAAATTGGCTGAACATCCCAAGTCACGTTCTTCAGGTGCCCAAGACCGAAACCATCAACCGATCCCTGGCCGCGGGTGAATTAGAGCTGCAGCGATATCTCAACGGATTGGTCCCCAATGGTCAATTCCTGAGCGATCGCCTTGTCGACGAACTGCCCGCGGTCAAGGCGGAACATCATACACTTTCACCAGAGACCGCGCGTCTGGTGTGGCAGGACGCCGAACAACACGTTGCGACGATCAACCGCCATCTGCCGCCGGAACACGCGCTGGCGTTCTTTGCGCCCGTCAAGACAACGCCCGCCAACGACTATCGCTTTACCGCAGAGCAGCTTTTCCTGATCGCGCGCATTATCGCCGAGCACCACAATGCACTGGAGGATCTGAGGCAAAAAAACGCCACCAGACAGGTCCCGCCAGAGGCCGCCGAAGAGATCGCTGCGCTCAGGGCAGAGCTGCGAAAGGCATGGCGCGACCCGCTGCCCCACCTTTGGGCTGCGTATAAAAGAAAGGTGCAGGCAGGCTTGCGCAAATGGCGTCGCTAACGCTTTCTGCAAATTTCTGATCGGCAAACGGGACCAGAAGATCGCGCAGAGATCTCGGTAACCCAGAACACATCCAGCGATGAAAAGCGGGCAGGTTTTGCCAGCAATGGATACTCCGGCGGCAAGGTTTTCTTGTCCGCTAGCAGGAAAATCATGGGATTTCCCATTTCGGGGGGCAAAAGAAAAGTCACTTCTGTCCACTGTGAGGTTCGGATTATAGGCCGGATCTTTCATCACATCCGTTTTCCACCGCTGCTTCATGTAGTCACACTCCCGTTTGAAGCGAGCCTTCTTTTCCGGCGTGCCTTCGACACCGCGACTGGTTGATTCTTGGTGTGTCAGCTCGGCCCATGGTGTCCAGACATTGCTGTATCCGGCCTCGCGCACTTTCAGGCAAAAGTCGATATCGTTGAACGCAACGGCAAGATCCGCTTCGTTCAGCCCGCCCACCTCATCGTAGGCAGACCTGCTGACGACCAGACATGCCCCGGTGACGGCCGTTAAATTCTGGCGCAAGGCCAGTCTGCCAAAATAGCCCGCATGTCCACCGGGGAAAAACAAATGGCCATGACCTGCAACATCACCAAACCCGATGATCACGCCTCCGTGCTGGATGCGCCCATCCGGGTAATACAGCTTTGCACCCACACAGCCCGTGCCGGGGCGCTGTGCCAATGCCAGCATTTCAGACAGCCAACCTGGACTGATGACTTCGACGTCATTGTTGACCAGAGCGATGAATTCGCCCCTGCTTTGTGCAACTGCCGCGTTGTTCAGCGCTGAATAGTTGAACGGACCGTCATCCCTGCGCACATCCACCCGATCGTCTTGCGCCATAATCTGATCGAACCATTGCAAGGTTCGTGGGTCGACCGATCCGTTATCGACGATGATCAGTTCGAAATTCCGGTATTCCGTTTTTGACAGGATGCTGTCGACCGCGACTTTCAGCACATCAAGATGATCTCTTGTGGGGATGATGATCGACACCAACGGATCGCCCGTGACCGTCCATTTTGGGCGGTAGGTGAATGGGTAGGGCCCTGGATCGACCTCGACGATTTGACCGGTAGTCCGCCAGAGATGTTCGGCGACGGCACGCTGCCCTGCCGCAGTGGCATAGGGTTTCGCAGCGCCTGATCCGGCGGTGCTGCCGGGTGTCGCTCGCCATGAATAAAGGACCTTGGGGATATGGATAATCTCGTCGTCGGCAACATTCTCGACACAGCGCAGAAGCAGGTCGTGATCTTGCGCGCCTTCAAAGCCTTGGCGAAACCCGCCGACCTGTCGCATCAGGGCGCTTTGGTACACGCCCAGATGCGACACGTAATTGCAGCTGTAAAGCAGGTCGCGGTTCCAATCCGGCTTGAAATGCGGATCGAAATGGATGCCATCCGCGTTGATTTTGTCCTCGTCCGAATACAAGATCTTGACACCTGGATTGGCGCAAATTGCCTGCGCCATCAGCAAAAGCGCATCCTGATCAAGGATGTCATCATGATCCAGCAGGGCAACAAATTCACCGCTGGCGACCTCAAGGGCGCTGTTGGATGCCTGCGAGATATGCCCGTTTTCTTCGCGGAACACGAGTTTGATCCGATCATCGCGCCCGGCATAGCGCGTCAGGACCCTGCGGATTTCTGGATCAGACGAACAATCGTCCGCGATGCATAGTTCCAGATTTGCGTAACTCTGGTCCAGCACCGATTCGATCATCAAAGCCATCAATTCAGGCTCGGGGTCTGTTGATTGTCACTGAGAACTGACCCGGCAGCAGCAGAAATTGTCATCGAGAATTGACCCATGTGCAACCTTACCCCGGCTTGAATCAGCTGGGAGCACTTGGAGTGATAGACATGGGATTTTTAAAAGTTATCCGGAAATGGGCGCTGCGTGACAAGATGCCCATTCGCGAGATCGCGCGGCGGACGGGCGTGTCTCGCAACACGATCAAGAAGTATTTGCGGGAGGGGATTGTTGAACCTGCGTTTCACGCGCCAGATCGTCCCAGCAAGCTGGACCCTTATGCCAAGCATCTTA
>NZ_KB908010.1:0-5000 GCF_000382265.1 Yoonia vestfoldensis DSM 16212 | reverse complement strand
AAGCCTTGCTTTTTCTGGATCAAATCAAGCGCGAAAAGGGCGTTTGGTGGATGCCTTGGCAGTAAGAGGCGATGAAGGACGTGATACTCTGCGATAAGCCATGGGGAGCTGAGAATAAGCTTTGATCCATGGATTTCCGAATGGGGCAACCCACCTGATTGTTTGTTATTATTGCTCTTCGGAGCAGCTAATAATGAGCAAAACCAGGTATTTGTAGACTGAATACATAGGTTTACAAAAGCAAACCCGGGGAACTGAAACATCTAAGTACCCGGAGGAAAGGAAATCAACAGATACTCCCCTAGTAGCGGCGAGCGAACGGGGACCAGCCGAGCCATGAATGTGATTAGAATGTGTTGGAAAGCACAACCAGAGTGGGTGACAGTCCCGTATAAGAAGCATGATTGGACGTATTAAGTAGGGCGGAACACGTGAAATTCTGTCTGAACATCGGAGGACCACCTTCGAAGGCTAAGTACTCCTTACTGACCGATAGCGAACCAGTACCGTGAGGGAAAGGTGAAAAGCACCCCGACGAGGGGAGTGAAACAGTACCTGAAACCGAACGCCTACAATCAGTTGGAGGGTCCTTGAGACCTGACAGCGTACCTTTTGTATAATGGGTCATCGACTTAGTGTATCTAGCAAGCTTAAGCCGTTAGGTGTAGGCGCAGCGAAAGCGAGTCTGAATAGGGCGATTGAGTTAGATGCATTAGACCCGAAACCGAGTGATCTAGGCATGTCCAGGATGAAGGTTAGGTAACACTAACTGGAGGTCCGAACCCACACCTGTTGAAAAAGGTCGGGATGAGGTGTGCCTAGGGGTGAAAGGCCAATCAAACTCGGAGATAGCTGGTTCTCTGCGAAATCTATTTAGGTAGAGCGTCGGACGAATACCCTCGGGGGTAGAGCACTGGATGGGTAATGGGGACTCACCGTCTTACTGATCCTAACCAAACTCCGAATACCGAGGAGTAATATCCGGCAGACACACAGCGGGTGCTAACGTCCGTTGTGAAGAGGGAAACAACCCTAACCTACGACTAAGGCCCCTAATTCATGGCTAAGTGGGAAAGCAAGTGGGACGACCAAAACAACCAGGAGGTTGGCTTAGAAGCAGCCATCCTTTAAAGATAGCGTAACAGCTCACTGGTCTAAATAAGTTGTCCTGCGGCGAAGATGTAACGGGGCTCAAGCCATGAGCCGAAGTCTGGGATGCAATTTATTGCATGGTAGCAGAGCGTAGTGTGACATAGTTCCAAGCGTCTTTAATGCCCTTCGGGGTATATTGGACGCAGGGAGCTTTCTGTGAAGCCGGCCTGTGAGGGATCCGGTGGAGAGATCACTAGTGAGAATGATGACATGAGTAGCGACAAAGGGAGTGAGAGACTCCCTCGCCGAAAGTCCAAGGGTTCCTGCTTAAAGCTAATCTGAGCAGGGTAAGCCGACCCCTAAGGCGAGGCCGAAAGGCGTAGTCGATGGGAACCAGGTTAATATTCCTGGGCCAGGAGGATGTGACGGATCTCGAAGATTGTTTCCCCTTATCGGATTGGGGAGGCCGTTTAGAGGTTCCTGGAAATAGCCCTCCGCTAGATCGTACCCTAAACCGACACAGGTGGACTGGTAGAGAATACCAAGGCGCTTGAGAGAACCACATTTAAGGAACTCGGCAAAATACCTCCGTAAGTTCGCGAGAAGGAGGCCCGTTCAGAACGCAAGTTTTGGGCGGGGGCACAAACCAGGGGGTGGCGACTGTTTACTAAAAACACAGGGCTCTGCGAAGTCGTAAGACGACGTATAGGGTCTGACGCCTGCCCGGTGCCTGAAGGTTAAAAGGAGGAGTGCAAGCTCCGAATTGAAGCCCAGGTAAACGGCGGCCGTAACTATAACGGTCCTAAGGTAGCGAAATTCCTTGTCGGGTAAGTTCCGACCTGCACGAATGGCGTAACGACTTCCCCGCTGTCTCAAATGTGGACTCAGCGAAATTGAATTTCCTGTCAAGATGCAGGATACCCGCGGTTAGACGGAAAGACCCCATGCACCTTTACTATAGCTTCGCATTGGCATCAGGCACGATATGTGCAGGATAGGTGGTAGGCTTTGAAGCAGGGACGCCAGTTCCTGTGGAGCCTCCCTTGAGATACCACCCTTATCTTGCTTGATGTCTAACCGCGGCCCGTTATCCGGGTCCGGGACCCTGCGTGGTGGGTAGTTTGACTGGGGCGGTCGCCTCCCAAATTGTAACGGAGGCGCGCGAAGGTTGGCTCAGAGCGGTCGGAAATCGCTCGTTGAGTGCAATGGCAGAAGCCAGCCTGACTGCGAGACTGACAAGTCGAGCAGAGTCGAAAGACGGCCATAGTGATCCGGTGGTCCCGAGTGGAAGGGCCATCGCTCAACGGATAAAAGGTACGCTGGGGATAACAGGCTGATGGTGCCCAAGAGTCCATATCGACGGCACCGTTTGGCACCTCGATGTCGGCTCATCTCATCCTGGGGCTGGAGCAGGTCCCAAGGGTACGGCTGTTCGCCGTTTAAAGAGGTACGTGAGCTGGGTTTAGAACGTCGTGAGACAGTTCGGTCCCTATCTTCCGTGGGTGTAGGATACTTGAGAAGAGTTGCCCCTAGTACGAGAGGACCGGGGTGAACGATCCACTGGTGGACCTGTTGTCGTGCCAACGGCAGTGCAGGGTAGCTATGATCGGACAGGATAACCGCTGAAGGCATCTAAGCGGGAAGCCCCCTTCAAAACAAGGTATCCCTGAGGGCCGAGGTAGACCACCTCGTCGATAGGCCAGAGATGTAAGCGCGGCAACGCGTTCAGTTGACTGGTACTAATTGCCCGATAGGCTTGATTTGATCCAGTAATAGTAAGACTGGCGAAAAATCAGGATACATACACAAACACCAACAGTCGTATAAGACTTGGAACAAACAGAACGCCCGGTAGCTCGGGGCACCTTAACCAACACCATTGGAAAGAGGTGCCTCACAGCAACTGAGTGAGCTGCACATTTGCTACGCAAACGTGCCTTGCTCACCCAGATCGAAACCGGGTCGCTTTGATCTGGCGTTGTTTTTTTGGTTTGGTGGTCATAGCGCGAGCAAAACACCCGATCCCATCCCGAACTCGGCCGTTAAGTGCCGCAGCGCTGATGGTACTGCGTCTTAAGACGTGGGAGAGTAAGTCACTGCCAAACCTAATAAACATCGCAAAGCTTGCCTCACAGCAAGCGTATCTCTCTTACGATGCACCTAACCATAATTAGGTGCGCCACAATGGCGCGGGATGGAGCAGCCCGGTAGCTCGTCAGGCTCATAACCTGAAGGTCGTAGGTTCAAATCCTACTCCCGCAACCAAAAAACAACGCCAAATCAAATGCTTAAAGCCCGACCTAATCAGTCGGGCTTTTGCTTGGGCGGTTCTTGTCAACGCCTTGTCAACGTTTGACGAGTCCTCCCTCAAACAGGGGGCCTTTTTGCGTTTGGCCTGCCCGCAAACCTTGTGGCAGCATCCAGCCATGATCGAGTTCCGTATTCATCTCCGATGATCACCCCGATCTCGCGCATTCGCCCTTCCTGCGCGCGGCGCGGTTGACGTTGCAGTACGCCCAGGAGCACGGCGCTATCGGTTTGACCAAGACAAAGGTGTTCAAGCGCGTCTTCGTGCGACAAAGGTGTTCAAGCGCGTCTTCGTGCATTGGGCGGTTGAGCATTCCACAAGTTTGGCCCACCCGAAATCATGAACACGGACAGTCCAGGCCAGCCAGTTCACCTCCTTCGATTGGACCGACCGGCTGAAGCGGGCCAAAACCACAATCTCCATGGACGGCAAAGGCCGCTATCTGGACAACATCTTCATCTATCGCTTATGGCGGTCACTGAAATACGAATGCGTCTACTTGCACGCCTGGGACACCGGATCACAAGCACGTGCCGATGTCGGGCGCTGGATCACTTTCTACAACGATCTGTGGCCCCACGCCGCCCATGGCGGTCAACCGCCCGCCGTAGTCTACTTCAACGCAACCCAAACCGATCAGCAGGTGCAGGCAGTAGCTTAAGTCAGCCGGAAAACTGTCCAAGAGTCGGGGAGTAGCTCAGTGTTGCGGTTGGTTATCGAAGCTATAAGTTCATCGCGGTCGGCGGGGCCAAGGTAAAGGCTGTGGGCAGGCTGGCAAAAGGTCAAGTCACGCCATGGTGGTCCGGACGGCGACGGCGTGATCATTGACGCCATCGCCGAATCCCGCCTGCAGGCACTGCACGCCGCGCTGGCCAGCGGCAGATATCCGGTTTTGACGAACCGAATTGCGCTGAACGACCGAGCCGACCAGCGCCCCGATTCAGCGGGGACCCTGAAAGCAATCACCCTCGGAGCGGTAGCACCGGGGGTGTGGCAAGCAACCTGTGGCAACCTGATCAGCGGATGCGGTCCTCGCCGCAGGATTGAGGGCGGTTGATCAGGGGGCAGTTATTGCCCGTGTAGGGGACGACGAAGTTGCGGGTATCGGGAGCGCGCCTGCACGGGTAAAGTGCGCAGATGCGGCAGCCCCGATCAATACCCGCGCCCATTGGGGTCAGGATGCGCGCATTGATTTCGGTAGCCGAGCCGATTGACAGGAGGGCAGCCATCACAGAGGCTTGGCCTAAGATAAGCAGACGTTTCATTGGATTTTCCTTTCTGAATGAATGGATAGTGGGGCGAGCTTACGCCCGCCCCCTTTCGGTCTCAGATCAGCGACGCGTGCCGGGGTACTGAACCTGCGGCAAACCCTGACGGCTGTTCATGAAGTTGCCAGCCTCCCAGCCTGCGCGGTCCCAGGCGCGGATCGCGTTGGACAAAGGCTTAGGGCAAAGGCCGCTGTTGACGCAGGCGAGCGCGCTGTTGGCGGTGTGTTGAACAGTGCGGTTCTGGGCAGAGGCCGGAACGACCGAGCTCAGCAAGACCGATCCGATAACGGCCAGCGCGACGGTGGTTTTCTTGAGTTCTTTTTTCATTATAC
>NZ_KB908009.1 GCF_000382265.1 Yoonia vestfoldensis DSM 16212 | reverse complement strand
CCACATCCTCGAAACCGGCAATGACAGCTACCGCTTCAAGGCCAGCTCCGAAACAGCCAAGAAAAAGCGAAAGGAGACACCACCATTGACGCCATCATAATACGCAGATCATAACGACTGGGTGGGTCAGATCTCGATGAAAATGCCGGGTCAGTTCTCAGTGACAATCAACAGCCCTGGCTTCCGAAAGAAATCCACCTTGCCCGAGCGGCCAGCCGGGTAAGTCACTGATATTGTTTCATAATGCCGAGGCGATCTGTGGGGGTGGCTTCCAAGTGGCTTCCCCGGTGAAAAAGCCACGCGCTAGCGAAATGCCGCGCTCAGCCCCCCCGTATACGGATCGGGCTAGGGAGGAACCATGTCGGGGGGGGGCATATGCTGTCGGCCTATTGCCGCCGATCAGGACCGAGCAGGCGCTGCGGCGCGGCTTCCCTAGAACGGCCAATCAGGCTTGTCGCAGCAATGTTGGCTGGCCAAAGTCAGTGGTGCGGGGCGAAGCTGTCATTCGCGCTTGCTGTCTATTGGCCACCACCCAAAGTGTCTTGCAATTCCACTGCGCGTGATCCGATCCGACGTCTAAACTATTTCTTTGGACAATCAGGATGAAGATCGATCTGGTCCTTCATAGAGCGACACACTTATCCCTACGTTGAAATTTTCAATTCAGCCCCACGAGTCCTGCCGTCAGGTCCCAAAGTTCTCGGGATCGCTCCGCATCGGTAGCCTTGATGGACAAACCTTGCGAGAAAGCCTTGCGCCCTTCACGCTGTCGATTGCCCCAACTCCAATGCACGCCGGACTGCGAAAACCCCGGGTCCGCCACGACCTGTGCGACCCGTTCTCCCGACAGGGACTGCGAGACATAGCCCTTGGTGATGTTCTTTTGAAACCATGGAAAAACTTTCTGAAACAGCGGCGGCGCGTTGCGGAACAGGGGCGTGTCTGCCACACAGCCGGGATAAAGCGTGCTGAACACGATACCCGTTTCATCGTGGAACCGCGTATGCAACTCACGGCTCATCACCATGGTGCCGAGCTTGCTGTCCTTGTAAGCCTTGCCCGCCTTGAACGGCTTGCCGTCGATCATCGCGACGGGGGCTTTGAACCCGGCTTTCAAACCCTGAAGCTCGCCAAGATCGGCGGGTGCTGGAATGGGGACCTTGCCGCCGAACTCTTCGGAATTGGCGGTGACCGTGCCAAGCGTGATCAGGCGCGGGGCGGCTGATTTCTGCAAATCCGCCAGCATCAGGTTGGCCAGCAGGAAATGACCAAAATAGTTGGTCGCCACGCTGATCTCAAACCCCTCTGGCGAGCGCGCCGGTGTTTTGAGCAGTGGCAGGTAAACTGCGGCGTTGCACACCAATGCGTCCAGCGGCACGCCGCGCGCCCGAAAGCCCGCATAGAAAGCGCGCACACTGTCGAGCGAGCCAAGGTCGATGTGGGCGAGCTCATAGGACCCAGACGCCATATCCAGCGAACGCGCCGCCGTTTCGGCCTTGGCTAAGTCGCGGCAGGCCATGATGACATGCCAGCCGCGCCCGATCAGGGCATTGGTCGTATGCAGCCCGACGCCCGATGAGGCGCCGGTCACTATGGCAAGGGGTTGGTTGTCTTGGGGCACGTTTTGCAATCTCGACTGTTGACCGAAAGAAGCTAGATACCTCGGCTGGGGATCGTTTCGGGAGACATCGTTTTGGAAAGTAGCTGGATCAGACCGGCCTTCATTTTGGGGGCTGTCGTTATTTTGATAGTATTGAATGTTCTGGAGTTCAGAGGCAAGCGCCGACAAGATCGCGCAAAGTTGGCCGCCTGCGAAGCCGACGACCGCGCCGAGATATGGCTGGCCCGAAAGCAGTATCTTCAGACGCAAAACATCGAACAGGTCCTGCATATCGTGAATACCGTCGCCATCGCGATCCTGATTGCGCTGTTGACCGCATGAAGATCGCCCTGTTCGGAGCGACGGGCGGCACAGGACGCGCCGTCATCGACCTTGCACTCAAGGCGGGCCATCAGGTAACTGCCCTCGCCAGACATGCCGACAAACTTGCCCCAAAGGTCGGTCTGACGGTGCTGCAAGGTGATGCGATGGTGTCAAAGGATGTCGTCCGCACACTGGCCGATACCGACGCGGTTGTCGTGGCCCTCGGCAACTCGCAAAACGCCTTTGCCCTTCTGTTCGGGGCGCGCCGCACGACACCGCGCGACATTTGTGAGGCCGGAACCCGGAACATTCTTGCAGCACTTGGTGACGGGGCGGATCGGTCGGTCGTCGTTGTCAGCGCTTTTGGCGTGGGTGCCACGCGGAACAAACTGCCCTTCATGTTCAAACTGTTTTATCGCCTTATCTTGCGCGAGCAGATCGCAGACAAGGAAAGGCAAGAGGCGCTGTTGAGAGCATCGAACGCAAACTACGTTGTGATCCAACCCGTTGCCCTGACCGACAAGCCTGCGTCAGGCAAATGGACGGCGACGCCAGACGGCACATTGGGCGGATCAGAGGTGTCGCGCCACGATCTTGCGGCGGTGATCCTGTCTGAGTTGACAGTAAAGACCAACACGCGACAGACCATATCCCTTTCGGGTTGAACCAGTGTGTGCGAGAAGTCCGTCACAGCGCACCAGTCTGCCCATGGAGTCAGGCTGAGGGGTCAAAATACCGCGTGCTCGCCCCGGTCGTCCGCGATGTCTTCCGTTGCAAGCCGCTTGTAGTGATCGGCGAGCGTCTCGGTCCCGAACTCCGGGGTGGCATCAGCATCGTAGCGGCCGTGAGCATCATCCCAGACCAACATCGACTCGGTTGCATAATAGCGGCCTATGCGGGCCAGTTCGGCCTTGTCGCGAAGACGAGGAGAGACTTTGCCAAAGAATGAAAGGCCGCCGACGATGGCCGACATCATCGCAACCGGCACATGTTTGAAGCGTGGCGTCAGACCCAATGCATGAAACAGCATCTCGCCTTGCGCGCGCGGCGTGATGGCAGGGCCGGGTCCACCGATCGGCAAGATGCGGTTCTGGAGGTCCGGATCGCTGAGGCAAAGGACCAGATAGCGGGCCAGATCGTCGTTGCTGATCGGTTTACAAGCGGTCAGTTCGCCATCGCCGAAAAGCAAAAACGGCTTTCCGGCGCGCAAACGGTTCAACTGACCCGACAGCGATTTGAAGTAGGCGGTCGGGTGCACGATGGACCAGGTGATTGGGGCAGCTTGCAGTTCAGCCTCGAAAGCGAGCTTGGCATGCTGGAAGGCCAGCTTGGGTTTCTGGACACAGATCGCCGACAAAAGCACAAACTGCTTGACCCCCGCGCCGGTCGCGGCCCGCAGCAAAGCCCTGTTGAGGTCGCGGTCAATGGCCCAGGCGTCGGCCGGGGCGCCGCTGCGCGAGGCGACGCACGAGATCACGGCGTCGCAGGCATGATCTGTCATCAGGGCCGAAAGCGAGGCTTGTGTCAGCGCAGAAGATACCAAGACCTCAAGTCCGTTGCTGTCAGATCCCGGTCGCACCGGCGCGATGATTTTATGACCATCAGCAAGAAGGGCTTTGGCAGTCGCACGCCCGATTGTGCCAGTGGCCCCAAGCAACAGGACAGTTTTAGGTGAAGGTCTCATGGCATCCACGCTAAATCAACCTTGAGGCGGTCGGAAAGCGGATTTTCAATCGAAGCGCTCAAACCCCGTTCGCAGCATATCGGACTGGTGCCAATGTCGGTTCCTTGCGTTGGGCTGCACGGCACAAGCGCGGTTTCGGCGCCTGAAGCGACGCATCTGCCGCGATGCGACCGAGCAAGAGTTTCAAGTTTTCCAGTCGCAAAGTGGCCAAGGGTGCCAAACCTCCCCTGTAGCCATGTCCCGACTCGTTTCGGTCGTGACACGCGCAGCCCGGCTCTTGCCGTTTGTCAGGTCTGGGCGGCCAACAGGGCGGCGGCTCCGGTGAACTCGCGCTGGTGATAGCTTCGCTCGTCTTCGCCGGGGGCCGCGCCGCGACCCAAGGCGCGGGCCTGCTGGTGGAACCCTTTGGCGCCCTCACCGTCCCCGAGCTTGCTGACCACAAGTGCGGCCAGAAACGGTGCGCCGGTTTCGGCGTCCTCGAGCATGGTCGCCTCAAGCGCCTGCGTGACCTTGCCGATTGATCCGGGCATATAAAGCCCCAATGCCCGGGCAAGCTGGCCGTAGGTTACCGGCACATCTGCCGCAGTCAGGCCCGCAAGATGCACCCGGATGCGGTCGCGCAGCGCGGTGCTTGCAGTGGCGGCATTTGTTGCGGCACGGGGCGCCGGGATTTCATGGGCGCTGCCATCGGCGGCGATTTCAGCCGCCCAGACCCGCGTGCTGGAGCGCAGGATCAGCCGTGTCTTGCCTGCATCCGCCCCGGTGCCGGATTCGGATTGGCTGACAACCTCGCCCGATTGCATCGCCGCGCGCAGGGTTGCTGCGTCCATCCCCAGGCGTGGCGCAAGGTAGTCTGGCGAGATCAGAAACTGGCCATCCTCGCGCATGATCATATCGGGTGGGACAGGACGATACAGCAGGGGGCGCTTGGGCGTTGCCGGACCATCCGATCCGGCGCTGTAATACGGGGTCGCACCGGCGGCATGATCGGTGACGTCGATAATGTCGCGGACTTCGGGCACCGCAGCCCGGATCATGCTTTCCACCCCGCCACGCAGCGTTGCGGCAGAGGACGCACAGCCCTGACACCCGCCCGACATCAGCATGCTGACGACGCCGTCCTGCACGTTCGTTACGCTGACATGCCCGCCATGACTGGCAATCGCCGGGTTGGCCTGCCGGTCCAGCACATCTTGCACGGCCAGACGGATTTCATCATCGGTCCGGGCCTGGCCCGCTATTCTAACCGCTTGCCCCAGGGGCGCGGAAGATTGTGACATGCTGCTTCGGATTGCCGCTGCGATCAAATGTTTCAGGGCGTCCCAATTGCCGTCATCGGTCTTGACCACCGTCACAACCGCGCCGGACACATCAACCGTTTTCACCCCGACGATGGCGAAAATCGCCTTGGCCAAAGGGGCATCATGCGCCGACGCGGCATCTGCAAAACTCGCCAATGCACCGCCCTGCACATCCCTGTCCAACTCGAAGCGCATGCTGTGTGGGTCAGCGGGCGAGGTTCCGGCGCGGATGCGCAACTGCGTCGTCATGTCAGACATCTTCAACCTCGGCGGCCACCATGCGGCGCAAATGACCAAAGGTGTAAATCCCCGAACTATGGCCATCGCTGAAGCTGACGCCGATGGCATAGTTGCCAAGGCTCCAGATCCGGGTGGGCACGATGTTCAACGGCACAGTCGCCGGGTCAAGCACGGCGCGCCCGCTCATCTCGTCGGCACAGGCGGCACAGCGGCACGCAAGGCGCAGATCGCGCACGTCGATTGGCTGAATATGACCGTCCTGCCAATGCACGACCAGCGTGCGCCCGCCGCTGCGATCCATCGCCACCGGGACTTCGGCAGCGCCGCCCGACTTGCCCGCAACGGGTGACGGCTTGGGTTTGCTGGCATCATCCGCCCAATGCCAATCGAAGGGCGTCGGCATCCCCGGCGCGGTTTGCGCGCGCCCCGACAAGGTTGCCGCGATATCGCGGTAAGCTGCCGCTGCGGGGGTGCCCGGATAAGCAATCACCAAAGGCCGCCCGTCGTCGCCGCAATCCACGATCGCCGGATCAAGCGGGACCGCGCCCAAAAACGGCACCCCGAGACTGGCCGCGATTTTCGCGCCGCCGCCCTGATGAAAGATGTGGGTGACATCGCCGCAGGTCGGGCAGGTGAACCCGCTCATATTCTCAACAATACCAAGGATCGGCACCTTGACCTGCTCCATCATCCGGATGCCGCGCCGGGCGATTTTCAGGCTGACATCTTGCGGCGTACTGACGATTACAGCGCCGGTCAGCGGAAAGCTTTGCGCCAGCGTCAGTTGCGTGTCGCCGGTGCCGGGGGGCAGATCGAGGATCAGATAATCAAGCTTGCCCCAATCCACCTCCATAATAAACATGCGCAGGTATTTTGAAACCATCGGACCGCGCAAAATGGCGGGCTTGTCGTCATCCGTCAGCATACCCATGGAGATCACCTTGATCCCATGCGCCAGCGCAGGCATCACCTTGCCCGAAGGTGACATCGACGGGCTTTGGCCCGTCTTGATGCCCAACATTCCCGGCACACTGGGGCCATAAAGATCGGCGTCAACAAGCCCGACAGCCGCCCCCTGAGCCGCCAAAGCAAGAGCAAGATTGGTGCTGAGCGTGCTTTTGCCCACGCCACCCTTGCCGCTGGCCACCGCGATGATCTGGCCCAAATGTGCCATGCTGGATGTACCAGAAACGCGGGGCGTCGCTTGTGCGGGTGTCATGTCGTCTTCCTTTTATCAGCACCGCCCAAAACCAGCGTTCGGTCCTGAATGGCGGCAAAACTAATGCACAACCGGCCAAGATCAGCCGGAGCAAGTTCGGCGGCAACACATGCACAATAGCCGGTCGCACCGCCGCCCGAAAAATGGCGGCAATCGGCACAGGTGCCAAAGGCCACCGTGTCGCGAATGTCTGCAAGCTGTCCCACGAGGGCGGGCAAGGCCAGCCGCAAGGCCGATTTCAACCCCGCGTCCAGCCGATGAATTGCATCCGACAGTTCACGCAAGGGGTCACCGCACATGACTTGCGTCCCGGCGTCCGTCAAATCGTACCGCACGCTTCGCTTATCGTCCGCAGCATCGCACCGAGCGAGATATCCTTTTGCCAGCAGCGACTTTATGGTTTGCGATGCCGTGCCGCGCGTGGTGGCATGAAAGCTGGCAAAGGCGGACGGGGTTCTGGAAATGCCATTGGCCCGCGCGAAAAACCGCAGCGCCGTCCATTGGGCCGACGTCAGATTTGACCCCGTATCGACACCGCGCGCTGCCCGGCCAAGGTAGACAAGCAGTTCGGCGATTTCATCTGTGCTGGTCACTTTGCTGCCCATAGCCAAGCAGTAGCGTTTCGATATCAGATTGACAAGAGCGTTCCCACGGATAGTATCGAAACGAAACTAGTGTGATGTAAATGAACAAACCTTTCCCTCCGCCCCGCAATGGACGCACACAGGTGCCGCGCGCAGAATTTCTGAACGCGGCAAACGAAGCCCGGCTCGCCAGATGCTGGCGCGACAAAGGTGACGTTGCGGCGCGCAACCGGCTGGTCACCGCGCATCACGCACTTGCGATGGCTGCGGCGCGGCGGGCCGGTGGGAAAGGGAGGGAACTGGACAACGACATTCTGCAACACGCGAACATCGGGCTGCTGAAAGCCGCCGATCGGTTTGATCCAGACATGGGGTTTCGGTTTTCAACCTACGCGGCGTGGTGGATCAGGGCGGAAATCCAGGATTACAAGGTGCAGAACTGGTCCTTGGTACGGCTTCCAAACTCAGCCGCATGCCGTAAGCTGTTTCACAATCTGAAACGTGTTGAAACCAGACTGGTCGCTGCGGGCGAGGTGCCACCTGAACGGCTTGTCGCACAGATAGCGACTGATCTCGCGGTTACGCCCGAACAGGTTGTGTTGATGCAACAAAGACTGGCCGCTCCGGATGGGTCGCTGAACCGAAACGTCGGTGACGATGGTGGCACAACGCAATTGCAGGATCTGCTTGAGGATCCGGATGCGAACGTTGAAAAGGAAGTCAGCGCGCGGTTGGATTCGCGTGCCTTCTGGCGCACGATGTCCGCCCATCTGAGCCGACTTTCGATGCGTGAACAGGAAATCATCATTGAAACCTACGTGTCAGACACCCCGAAAACGCTGCTTGATCTGGGCGAAAGGTTTGGCGTTTCCCGCGAGCGTATTCGCCAGATCCGCGAATCTGCGCTTTCCAAACTAAGAGCGTCTCTTTCGGATGCTACGGCCTCCTGATCAGTCGTCAGAAAGCCGGAAAGTCGATTATCGGTCGGTATAAAGCAGCCTGTGTACGGTGCGTATTCGTATCGGGAATACCGATCATGACCCATCAATCCAGAATGATCGTTTTACCTTAACCGGGACGAAGGTTTCGGCTGCAGCGAACGTCCAGAAACTGAAGTAGGTGCCTAATCCATCCGCTCCGCAGCGAAAGTCTCCTCACCGCCGATTCTGTTGAAAAACAGCTGTTCGCTCGCGCAGAAATTCAGGTGGTGATGAGCGCGCAAGCGCCTTTCTCGTCAGGCTGGGCGATCATGCTGCGGTGCAGGAAGGATCTTGGCCAATTTCCGGAGGTTTTGGGCGGTGGCGGCGAGCAAGAATTCGTCATTTGCGCCGTTCGGACCGCGCAATCGGAGCCGCCCCAGCTGCAGAATGCGTTTGAGGTGGGCGAAGAGCATCTCGACCTTCTTACGGAGCCGCATTGAGACGGCGTATTGCG
>NZ_KB908008.1 GCF_000382265.1 Yoonia vestfoldensis DSM 16212 | reverse complement strand
GCCCCAGCATCAGGCGACCACAGGCCCTTTCTCTTGAGGTCATGCCGCCACGCATAAATTTGCTGTCGCTTAATCTCATGACGTTGCGCAACCTGCGTTACGCTTGCGCCATCGACCCCAACCGACATGACAATCTCAAGTTTGTCGTCGTCATGCCAAAAGCGTCGCCGCTCCGCCCCAAGAATTTCACCACGCATCGCAGACCCCGTCTAAGAGACGTCGTTAATGACGTCCTTAGCGACGTCTCTTAGATCATTGTCAAAGCGTCAGGCAGGCGGTGCCAATGGCGTGGTTACGAAGTATCATGTTGCGTGACGGAGCAATTTTCTCATGTTTTGTTGGGTTTCCCGCTTGGGGTCTCATGCAAGCTTTTAACAAAAAGCTCGCATGAAGGTCTAAACGTTTCGGCACCAACCTATTCTAACACAGGTTCCCAAGACCCACTGAAGTACCCAGGATCGGGAAAGGAAAGTATCCAGATTTCACCAGAATTTAAGCACCTGAACTTTTTACTTTGCAACGGCATTGCGCTATCAATTGGTTCAATAACCTCAATGCACTCTCCATTCTCAAGCTGATGTTCAATCCACTTAACAAACCGTTTAAACTCAGCCATCGAACTGAAAGATCTGATCGTCTCCCAGCTGCAATTTTTCATTGTTTAATCCACTCTGGTTTCATCGGGTTAATATTTCGATCAAAATAAATCTGGTTTCCGCCCCCAACGAGACCTCGTTGTGGGGCGGCCACTCCCTCAAAGAGTCGAGTCCCAGCAGGAACCTCCATTTGCACAACTGTAGTTGCCGAATTTCCCCAGTTTTGATCAAGGGCACTGTCAATCACGGATTGTAAAGGGCCTTGCGGCTCTACCCTTGTCCAATATCCGCCAGCAGGATTTCCATTATCGCCAATCACGCGATACAAAGTCGTAGGCTCTGTAGTGACGACTTCGTTGTATGTTCCGCTACGGAAAGTACTCGCGATGCCATCGGGCAACGGTCCCTCATTTAAAGGACCAAACCGATTTACGATCTCTATTTTTGGAGCTTTTGGTACCCAAGTTAAAGCTCGTGCTCCGCCAGCAACTACAGGTCCACCCACTCCGGTTGCGACATAGGTGAATTCAGCACTGACTTGGCCAAGGATTTCGGCAGCTCCCTGCCAGTCACCTGCAGCTTCGAGTGCTTTGGCTTGGTTAAGTTGAGTAACTACACCCTCGTAACCGCTTCTAACTGTTCCAACGGGATCAGTAATTGTCGTCAAAATTGACGCACCGATCAGTTCCAATTGTTGCTGTGCCGTCACATTGCCTGCTGCAGCCTGCGCGGTGATTGTGATCAGATCGATGGTACCGGTTGCGGCAGACACGGGAATAGTTCTGAGCGCTTCAAGGTAGGCGTTCTGAAGCAAGTCCTGCTTATAATAGGCGTAAAGATTGGCAACGCCCGCCGATCCGTCAGCTACGCTGTCGAGTGAGAAAATATCGCCACTTGCGTATTCACCGAGCAGGACACTTAGCTGAATGCTGCCATCCTGGATGTAAGTCGTATAACTTTCAAAGGCCGTTTCAAGGTCTGCAAAAGCTAATGCGCAATTTGCAGACCTCGTGTCTATACAGGCCAATTTGAATTGTGCATCCCGTTGTGCATCCAGTGTGTTGAGGGCCTCAAACTCGTCCCAAAGCTCATTAATTTGAGCCTGCGAACATGTATTTGACTCCCTGCAGGCCCAGAGTTCTTCGTTGATCTCTTCGCGTCGTTGAGCTTCGGCATATGTCAGATAGTTATTCTGAAACGCCGACTGGCTGATCGCCGCGGCTTGGGAGACGTTCTCCCCCTTGCCACCAGACACGAGATACCCCGCAACGGCCCCGATCATCTCGGCGTTTCTGGTCGCCGCTACACGCTGGTCATCCTCAAGCCCGCCGTTGCGATCGATCTCGCCCGCATAAAGCGCGCTGACCGCGCCGCCGACAGCCCCTGCCCCGCAATCGGCGCCTTGCAGCTCGGCTGCAGCACAACCGACGAGCGCGTGCAAGGTGACATGGAGCAGGTCACCCTCGCTGTAGCGGCCATCAATCACGCCGGACCCAATAACATTATGCATGTCTGCCATGAGCAGCCCTGCTGCGCTGGACCCGAGGCTAGCGCTGAAGCCTGCCACGAAGTCATCGCCGTAGACCCCGGTGCGAAGTGCTGCGGTGATGGTGGCATCGAGCCCGCCTTCGGCGAGGTTGGCGATGGAAAGGTTACCACGGCCAAAGAGCGAGTCTTGGTTGAGGCCGAGATTATCGGGCAGATTGATCCCCGCGGTAAGCCCTGAGGTGACACCGGAGAAGGCGGCAGTTTCGAGGATGACGCCGATGTCCATGTTGCCGGTGATAGCACCGTCGATCATGCCCACGGTCATGGAATTGCCGAATGCGGTTGCTGCAGCTGCAGCTGCGCCGTCAAGACCAAGGAATCCGCCGAGGCCTGGCACATAGGCGCTGACGGCAATGCTGACCAGTGCTTTGAACGCAGGGTTCAGAACGACCTGCTGGTCGTAGAAGTGCTGGTCGATCAGCAGGACGTCCTTGTTCTCCGTGCTGTCACGCTCCAGCAGTGGTGCGATATAGCCGTAGCCCGGCCCGTCCTGCACGCCGGGCAGTGCGATCTGGCGTATGTCGAGGTCTGTGCGCCAGCTGTCATCAGCAGTGCCGGATGATGGCGGCCCTGTGGCAGGGTCGGTATCGCCAAGGAACATCGCGGCGATGGCCATGTTCGCCTCACCGGGGTTCACCAGTGCCGCGGCATGGGTTGCGCCAATGCGCGGATCGCGGATCGCATCGAAGGTCACCGGCGAGCCTTCGTCGAAAGCAAAGCCCGCCGCGCGCAATTCATTGAAGGTCGCGCGTTCGGTATAGTCTTCTTGCGTGGTCGTGGTGATCGTGACGCCGTTGTTGCGCATCACGTTGCTGGAGGCGTAATCGGTATCGATGGCGGCCAGCAGGAAGGTTTCTCCGCCAACGTCGGTGCGCAGGATGCCTGCCGCTTCAAAATCCACTGCGACCAGCGTCAGATCACCCGCCGCCGTCAGATCAATCATGCCCGCCACCCGCGCAGTCGAGCGCAGGCTTTCAGTGTTAAGGCCACGTATGTCTGTGCTTGAACTAATCAGACCACCCAGCATGGACGAGCTGGACTGATAACTGCGCGCCGCGATATCCGTAGGGGTGCTGACGAGGATCGAGCCGCTCGCCGCAGTCATGCGCAGATCACCACCTTGCAGCGCGTCCAGCGTATCGCCGGTCTGACCTGCTGTGGTAAAGCGCGTGCCTTCTGCCGTGATCATGCCTGCGGCAAAGATATCGATCTCTGCGCCCGCGATCTGGCTGACCTGATGGGTCAGATCAAAGCGCTGGTCGCGCATGGAGTTCTTGCCGAAGAAATTGCCATCCTTCGCGGAAAGATCACTGAAGCTGTAATCCGCCACGGCCTCCATCAGGACATTCCCGTCCAGTGCGATCAGACCCACAGCACCACCGGCATCAAGCGTCGCACCTTCCAGCACGATATCGCCACCTTGCGCGAACAATGTCAGTTCTGCGCCCGTCACAATCTGGCTGGCCTGATGGCGCAGGCTTTCGGCGCGGTAATAGCCACCGTCAAAGTCGCGTTGGACCTGCCCCTCCAGCGCCAACGCACCAACGGTAATCCCGTCACCCGCGACCAAGGTGGCCGCACCGCCCGACGATATCTCTGCACCTGTCAGAACTATGCCCCGCTCTGCCAGCATGACCAGTTCGGTGCCTGCGGTGATCGTTGCGGTTCTTCCGGCCACGTCCTGATAGGAAGTCTCGTCGCCAAACCGCTCGGATGCCGTCGCGATGACGATGTCGCCCGCCGCGATCTGCACCATGTCAGCTGCGATCGTGCCGCTGAGTGAAGTCAGCGTGCCTGCCACATCCAGCGACAGCACATTCTGTGCGCCGAGCATTCCGCCGAGGTTCGCCAGATCACCTTGCACGACCAGTGCAACATCGCGCCCTGCCACCATCGCACCGCTGTTGGTGATGCTGCCTACGAGCAGGTTGATATCCAGCCCGGCACGGATTGTGGCCGTACCGAGGGTAGACTGTGCCATTGCCAACGATGTGGCCGATGCCAGATAGACCCGTGGGACCAGCACGGTCTGCCCGTTTACCAAGGCCTCTTCCACCCAGATGATATCATCGGTAAGGGCCGCGATCTGATCAGGTGTCAAAGCGATGCCCGGCGTCAGCTCCAGGTTCCGCGCGGCATCGATAGCATTGTCATACATCGCACGGATCTGATCCTGCTCGGATCGTGCAGCGCCGACAAACCGCCCGCCGGTCAAACCAGTGATCTGGTTGCGGATGAACTGTGCTTCAACATAAGGATCACCCAAACGAAGCTGGGTTGTGAAGCCGTCGTACCCCAGTGCATCCAAGAAGTAGTCGGAGCCAAGAAACCGGTCCAGATTGATAAAATCTGCCCGTGTCTCGATCAGATAGCCGCTGACAGCGCCGCTGTTGACAACAAAGAGTTGGTCATTGCCGAACAGGCCATCTGTCCCATCCAGTTGTGGCAAGCCACCGGACCCGGGGGCAAAGGCGACTGCGGTCTGTCCGACGCCCAGATTGGGTGATGTGCTTGCACCCACCGATCTGTCATCTGCGTTCTCGGTGACTACACCATTGGTCAGAGAGTTTGTGATCGAACCGGTGATGGAGCCGCCTGCCTCGATTGTGCCAAGGAAGCTTGCAAGTATTGTTTCGGTAACGACAGCAGGGTCGACACTTTGAATGCGCCTGACGTTACTTTGGGGAAATGTTCTATCGATGAACCGCCAGTTCTCCCTGACACGCGATTCAGTGCTTGTGCTTTGATCACCGAGATTGAACAGAATACCCGCATCAATCGCGATGTTGCCTGCCGCAGATATCAGACTGTAAGAATTATCGATCCGGCCCGCATCCAAAATAATGTCCGCACCGGAGACAATCGACGATGATGCACCATCAACCTCCACAATGCGTGACGCCGTGGTCAATCGGTCGATGGTGTAATTGTAGCTGTCGTCGCCTAGGCATACACCGCTACACCCCCCAGGATCGTTGTTAATGGTGCGATACACCGGATCAGGCGTTGTGATGCGCGCAGGACCATCACGTTCGTTCAGGATGGTCGCAGCGGCCAGATAAATATCGCCTTCGAAGGTCTCGATCAGACCGCCGTCGCGGTTGATCAAAGCCCCCGCCCTGTCCGCCGACCGATCCGCGGTGCAATCGTTTGTGCCCGTGCCGCAGACCAGCAGCGCGTTCATCGCCAGTATTGTGCCGCCGTCGTTCAGCACGGTGCCACCTGCGCGGATGGCCAGCAGATCACCACCGGCATAGATCTGCCCGCGATTGGTCAGATCTGCGGTGGTCTGCAGGAGCATGTTGCCCATGACCGATGCCAGCGTGCCATCATTGGTCAGATCATCCGCCCTGATCGTCAGCTGGCCGTTGCTCAGGAGATCGGTGCCGGCCGCGACGGTCAGCTCTGTGATGCTGCCGCCACCTGCGCCCTGCAGGGTCAGCCAGCCACCCGATTCAACGACACCCCAATTGGATGCCGTCAGCTGATGCGCGCCGCTGAGTTCCAGCAAGATGCCGATATCCGAGGATACCCGGCCACCGGTATTGTCAAAGCCAGCCAAACCGTCCAGCAACACCCCACCGCCAAAAGCATCGATACTCCCGCTGTTGCGCAAGCCAGAAGCCGAGATGTGCAGCAGGTTCTGCGCCTGCAGATCGCCGCTATTGGTCAACTCCGTGCCGGCGATGATCCGCAGCTGGTCACCCGCCAGGATTTGCGCTGCGTTGGTTATGCTTTGAGCCGCCGCGAGGCTGGCGCTTTGACCGGCCTGCAGCGATCCCCGGTCTATGACCAGATCTACGGTGCCGGATGTCACCGACAGGTCACCGGCAGCCACGACCTGTCCGCCTGTGGCTGCCAGCTGTTCTGTTGCCAAGGTGATATCGCCCTGCGCCACGAAGCGGCCTGCGGGCAATTCGCTTTGGGCCGCAATCGCGATGACGCGCGCATCGGCGGCGATGTCACCGCCCGATGCAGCCTGCGCGCCTGACAGGGTGATGGTGTCTGTCGCCTGCAATGACAGCAGCGCGTCTTGGGATATCCCGTTCTGCGGCATGCCTGCGAGCATCAGCGCATCATTCTGTGCGGTGATGCTCTGCCCCTGCACACTGACATCGCCATGCGACAGCACTCGTGCAGCAGCCCCCAGAACGGCATCGCCGGTCCCGGCATCCACGCCCAGATCACCAACTGCGGCCAGTTCTGCATTTGCACCCAGCGTCACGCCGGTTCCGGCTTGCAGCACAAGCGCCGCCTCGGACACGATCCGCGCATCGGTTTCCACAAGGATCGCGCGGGCGGCTTCGATCTCAAGCGCTTCACGCGCGGCAAGGCTCTCCTGCACCGTCACATCGCTGCTGGCGGACTGCACCTGCATCTGGCCTTGCGCACTGGCACGCCCCATCACCAGCCGCCCGTCAGCGGTGATATGCATATCACCCGTTGTGGCCGCCATATTCTGAGGTGCGCGCACGCCGACACCGCTTTCCGTCGAGGTGATGCTGATCGATCCGGCATACATGCCGCCCAGAACAGTGGAATCGATCGCCAGCTCTGGCGCATCCCTGCCGTCCGCCGCACGCGGTGTTACTTCGTCGGTGAGGTAAACCACATCATTGCGCCCGGCGACGACGCGGATGCGCTGGCCTTCGACGGCCCCCGCCACGCTGATCCGGCGGCTCAGCAGATCGAACCGCAGCGTGTCACGCGCCGCAGCACCATTCTCGCCAATTGCAATTGCGCCGCCATCAATGCCAAGGCCGGTGAACACACCCGCCTCCCATGTCGGCGTGCCGGTCGCCAGCGTCATGCGGTCCATGTTCAGAAAGCCGCAGCCATTGCAGGTGATGCCGTAAGGGTTGGCGACGATCACATCCGCCCGCGCACCCGCAACTTCCAGATAGCCTGCCAGTGTGGACGGATTGGGGCTGACCACCTCGTTCAGGATCAGACTGGCCGCCCCGTTCGTCAGATTGGCATTGCCCGGGATGATCCCGCCCAACTGGCTCGTGTCAAAATTGCCGGAGATGTTGTTCAGCAGCAGGCCTTCGGGGCCTACGTTGAACTGGTCATAGCGGTTGTGTGAAACTCCCTGCCCGTTGGGGGTCTCGATCATCACCATCGGCACGCCGTTCGGTGCGTTGCCAATGACAGGGCCATCACCTGCGGCAATCGTCTGCGCCATGATCGGCTGCACGGTCAGCGCAAAGACCGAGACCGCCGTCACAAGCTGGTTCAGAACACATGATGTTGCCTTGGTCATTGCTGACCTCCCTGTCCACAATCCCGATCAAAGCCTGTCATCATCAAAACCGCCAGCCCGCAGAGATCAGAAATTCCCCGTCCGGGCGTGCAATACCGCCCGGTGTCTGCAAAATCCGCCCGTAGCTCGCATCAATGTCAAAGCGACCACCCACCAGCCGCGCACCCAAGCTGGCCCCGCGCACAACACCGCCCGCGATACCGGCATCACCTTGTTCTGCGATGGCGCCGCGATCCGCTGTCAGGTAGAGCTCGAACACGCCAAGCTGTTCCGGCAGCGCGGCGGGCGTGCGCCAGAACACTTCGTTGCGCCAGACATGGCCTGTATTACCACTTATCAGCACAGCCTTTGATCCGCGCACCGAGGACCCGCCGCCCAGATTGAACTGCTGGGTGCCGTAAAGCAGATCGTCGCTCCATTGGCCGCGCAGGCTGGTGGTATAGCCGATCCGGCTGCTGCCCGCCTCAAACAAGCGCCGGAACCGCAGTTCCGCATCCCAGAGCGCATACTGCGCATCAGGCTGTCCGTCAGGCTGCGCGCGGGCATCCTCGGCCCCGAACAGGCGCAACCCATGCTCAAAGCCTACCAGAGCCTCCAGGACGCCACCCCATTGCGCGCGTTCATGCGCCACGCCATAGCGCGCTGATGTCAGCACCCGGCTGGAGGCGTCGATGCGCACATCCGCAATCCGGTTCTCGTTCGCGCGCCGTGTCAGGCCAAAGGTCACCTGCGTCTTTGATGTCTGGTCGCGCATTAGCAAGGCGCTGCCACCCAGCCCGATCGTGCGCGTCTCGCCGTCTACGGCAATCGGATTGAACGCGCCGGGGACCGTAGTCGCATAATCCGACCAGCCGACATTGGCGCGGACATTGAACGTGCCCGTGGGCACATCAACAAATACATTGCCACTGCGCGTGCGCGGCCCCTCGTGGAACAGGTTCAACGGATGATCCGGCTGGCTGCGCGACAGGTTCAGACGAAACGTCTCGTTGAACCCGAACGCTTGCGAGATGCTGCCATCAACTGCGGTGATGAACTGCCCTGTCGCAGCGGCCGCACCTTCGTCGGCCTCGTCATCACCGATGTTCGTGCTCGACAGGCGCAACTGCCATGGCCTGCCTGTTGTCGTGATATCCAGGTCGGTGACGCCGTCGGCATCCCCCGGGGCCAGTTCCAGTTGCGCATCAAACCCCGGCATTGACCGGATCACATCCAGTCCCTGCTCGACACTGCGCAATTGGACTGGTTGTTCGCGCTGGCCCGGAAAGCTGCGTGCCTCCCAGCGGAGGTCTTCCGCACCGTTGAAACGGATAGTACCCAAGCGGCCTTCCACGACACGAATTTCCAGCGTGCCGTCGCCAAGGTTCTGTTCGGGCAGCCAGGCCCGCGCGGCGATATAGCCCTGATCCACATAGGCCAGCGTCAGGGCCTGCAGCACCTCGTCGATTTCCGGGAGGACCGTCACGAAGGGCACGCATCTGCCGGTGACCGGGGCGGTCAGGGCAGCTATTTCTACCGGAGGAAGCAAAGCGGCACCTTCAACGGTAACACTGTCAATCTGCAGACAAGCCCCGGTGGCTGATGTTCCCGCCAGCATCGCAGCCAGTGTCAGGCTTAGTCGGATACCGGTCCGCACCAGCCTAGTCCGCAGCCTGCATCTGATTTTGCGTCCAATCGCGAGCACGCGCCTGCGCTTGGGTAACTTCTGTCGCGGTCAACTGGCCTTCGATCCGGTCGCGCAAAACCCCTGCTTCGGGATGTGCGCGCACAACCGCAAGGCTCGCCAAAGCATAAGCCTCAATCAGGTCAGGCTCATCCGCCGCTTCCAACAGCCGCGCCGTCTCGACCATGCCCACCGCATTGCCCGCATCTGCAGAACGCGCGAACCAGTTGCGTGCTGTCGCCACGTCTTCCGACCGCAAAGCCGCAGCCCCAAGCAGGTTCATCGCGGCCACGTTCCCGGCCTCGGCCGCCGATTGCCACAAGCCTTCCGCGCGCAAGCTATCCGCGTCCACACCGCGCCCCGCCTCATGAGCTAGACCGCAGGCGACCTGCGCCTCGGCAAGGCCGCCCTCGGCCGCCGCACAGATCAAACGCGAGCCCTCGACATAGTCGCGCAACAGCACCGTGCCTTCATGATACATGAGCCCAAGCCGCAGTTGCCCCGCAGGATCGCCGCCCTCGGCAGCCGCTGCATAAAGATTTGCCGCGCGCATCGGATCAGGCGCCGCACCGATACCCAGCTCGAACATCCGCCCTAGCCAGAATGCACCCGCCGCATCGCCCGCCTCGAAGGCCGCCGCAAATTGTGCCGATGCTTGTGAAGCGTCACCTTGCTGCAAAAGTGCCAGACCCTCAGCCACATCTGCTCGTGCGGCCCCTGCCAGATTGGTCATCACAACAGCCGCAATCATCACAAAACGCATCGCAATCTCCGAGCAGTAAAGAAAGAATTAATTCGCCTCTGGGTAGTGGCGCTACCCCCACCGGTCAAGACGCTTTGGTAGCGAATGACGTGATTTTGGGCACGAGTCATCCAAAGCACGCAGATTGACCGGATGAGATCATGCTAAAGTCTGAAGAAAGAGCCGACACGGTGATGCAAGCTATCAACCATTAGCTCGTATCAGGGCTGGAACATTTCTCGTCAGCCCGCCTGCATCCTCTCATGTAGCGCCTTCGCAAGATCGCGAGAGGTGTGAAATACCGCTAAGATTGTCACCACCTCAGAGCCGACCTCGTACACGATTAGGTACGGCAAATCTGCGATACTAAGTTCCCGCGTTTCAGGATGGCGTCCGGGGCGGCCCAAGGCTGGAAATTCAGGCAGCTTCTCTGCTGCACTCACGATTCCCCAGTATACTTTTTCAGCCACAACCGGATTGTCCAAAGCAATGTAATCCACGATCTCTTCGAGATCGCGGGCAGCAGGTTCCGCAATGACTAGCTGCTTCAACGTGACCAGCCGTGTTTTGCAGCTATCCCTGAAAAGACCTGATCTGCTGGTGCAACCTTGCCATCGCGGGCAGCGGCGATGCCGTCTCTGATACGTTCCATCTGCCAAGTATTGGCTTCAAGATACTGCTCAATCGCCTGATTGACGATATAGTTGCGGGAACGGTCCATTGCCCCCGCCAAAGCGTCGATCTCGGCCACCTTGGCCGTACGAATGGTAATGGGTTCAGATACGGCGCGCTGCGGCATGGTGTGCTCCATTGTAATCACCTGTAATCATAGCACCACTTGGTGCGTGATCCAAGCCGTGAAGGGGTAGATTCCGGCTGGGTGCAGGATAGTACGTTAAGGGGTCTGTGCCGAACAGTACGGAGAGGTGGTTCGGTTTGATTGAACAGGTTCCTGGCGTTTTCTAAGTGGTTTTCCGCCTTGGTTATGCCGCTACCGCTTCGGGCATCGGCTGGTTGAAGTAGGCCTGATCGGGGGTTCTGCCGTCAAGCGATGAATGGGGCCGCCGGCTGTTGTAGAAGGTCAGATACCGGCCAATCCCCGCGCGTGCCTCGGAGACGCTGGCATAGGCTCGCAGGTAGACCTCCTCATATTTGATGCTCCGCCACAGACGCTCGATGAAGACGTTGTCGCGCCAGGCGCCCTTGCCATCCATGCT
>NZ_KB908007.1 GCF_000382265.1 Yoonia vestfoldensis DSM 16212 | reverse complement strand
TAAGGGTCCAGCTTGCTGGGACGATCTGGCGCGTGAAACGCAGGTTCAACAATCCCCTCCCGCAAATACTTCTTGATCGTGTTGCGAGACACGCCCGTCCGCCGCGCGATCTCGCGAATGGGCATCTTGTCACGCAGCGCCCATTTCCGGATAACTTTTAAAAATCCCATGTCTATCACTCCAAGTGCTCCCAGCTGATTCAAGCCGGGGTAAGGTTGCACATGGGTCAATTCTCGATGACAATTTCTGCTGCTGCCGGGTCAGTTCTCAGTGACAATCAACAGGATGAGGAAACGATCATCCACTGGCACGGCCAGATCCCGCCCAATGTGCAGGATGGGGTGCCAAAACTGCCGATGCCGCTTTTGCAGCCGGGCGAGACGCGCAGCTATGACTATGCGCCCATGCCCGGCACGCACTGGATGCACAGCCATGTGCCGGTGCAGGAGATGAGCCTGCTCGCCGCCCCGCTGATCGTGCGGCGGCCCGAGGATCTGACTGCCGACAGGCAGGAGGTTGTGATGTTCCTGCACGACTTCGCGTTTCGCCCGGCAGCCGAGGTGCTGGCCGAGATCACGCAAGGCGCTGCCCATCACGACATGAGCAATATGGACGCTCCGGCGCAGAACCCGAGCGGGATGTCGGGCATGGATCATTCCGGCATGTCCATGCCCGGGATGACCATGGGCGGGATGGGCGCAGGCGGAATGATCATGGACCTGAACGATTTTGACTTCGACGCCTATCTTGCCAATGACCGCACGCTCGCCGACCCCGAGGTGATTGCTGTCGAACGCAGCGGCCGCATCCTGTTGCGGGTGATCAATGCCGCCGCAGCGACGTCCTTCTGGATCGACATGGGCGGGATCCCTGCGCGTCTGGTGGCGGTGGACGGCCACGGCGTGGAGCCTGTCGCGGGCACACGCTTCGGGCTTGCCATGGCGCAGCGTCTTGATCTGGAAATCGACTTGCCGGAATCGGGGGCCTTCCCGATCCTCGCCCTGCGCGAAGGCGCACGCGAGCGCACGGGCATCATTCTGGCCACTGCAGGTGCGCAGGTACGCCGGATCGACGATCTGGCCGAGACCGACAGCGGCGCGTTTGATATCGATCTCGCGCAAGAGGGGCTGCTGCGGGCAGCACGGACGGAAGGCGCGCCTTTGCTGGCACCGCGTCCGGTTGATCGTTCACACATGATCATGCTCGGCGGCGCGATGCAGCCTTACCTCTGGACCATAAACGGACAGGTCTGGGGCAATCACACCCCGCTCACCGCCAAGACCGGCGAGCGGGTGCATCTGTCGTTTCACAACATGTCGATGATGGGGCATCCGATGCACTTGCACGGGCATGTGTTCCAGGTGGTGAACATCAACGGCCGCAACATTGATGGTGCGATACGCGACACGATCTATGTGCCGCCGATGTCCATGGTGACGGTTGCGCTGGATGCCGGTGAGGCCGCGCGCTGGATGCTGCATTGCCACCATATGCCGCATCTTTCCACCGGCATGATGACCGAGCTTGCCGTGTCGGCCTGAGACATCCGCCATCGGAGCGGGACGTCCCTCCGGTGGCAACCACATTCATCGGCGCGCCTGACCCGAACGGCCAAAGGCCGACGGCAGGACAGCGCCAGCGCCGCACAGTCGGCGAAGTCAGATTGGAGATCCTATCATGAATAAGAGCCTCATTGGAGCACTGCTTGTCGCCCTCATCGCAGCAGCGGGCTGGTATTGGACCCAAGGCCGGACCACCCAAGAACCCGTTTCCGCCGCGGCGCCGGACGCCTCGCAGGTCCTGGTCGGAGCGCCAATGGCGGACGTCATCGTACCGGAGGCGCTTTCGGCTCAGGCCCGGCAGGGGGAGACATATTTCAACGCGGTCTGCGCCTCCTGCCACGGCACGAATGCCGCCGGGCAAGACGGCGTTGCGCCGCCGCTGGTGCATCGCATCTACGAGCCCTCGCATCACGGGGACATGGCCTTCGTTCTGGCGGCGCGGAACGGGGTGCGGGCGCATCATTGGCCGTTCGGCGACATGCCACCGGTCGAAGAGCGCCTGACGGATGGTGAACTGGGTGCGATCGTTGCCTACGTTCGCGAGTTGCAGCGCGCCAACGGGATCAACTGATGCGGTGGAGTATCCGCCCTTTTCTCGGAACTACATCGGACCAACCGGCATGAGGTCGGGCATCCTCATTCTCATGGCGGCGGTCCTTCTGGGATCCGTCGGGGCCGCTTTTCATATCTTTGCCCCCGACAATGTAGCCGCGACGCGCGGTCGCGTTCTTTATGACGCGAACTGCGCCGCGTGCCACGGCAGAAATCTCGAAGGCCAGCCGGACTGGCGCAGCCCCGGACCAGACGGGCGTTTCCCGGCACCACCACATGACGCGGCCGGCCATACCTGGCATCATTCCGACACCGCCCTGATCGACTATATCACCTTGGGTGGAGAGGAAGCGCTGGCGCAGATGGGTGTCAGTTTCGATAGCGCCATGCCGGCTTTCGGCGACGTGCTGAGTACGCAGGAAATCGCCGATATCCTGTCCTACATCAAATCGCGCTGGCCCGACCGCGAGCGCCAGTTCCAGGCGGAACGGAGCGCATCTGACGGCGGATGATGGGGCGGCTTAGGCGGGGGCAGCAGGATATCCGGCCTCAGCCAGTACCGCTTGGACGCGCGCTGTGTCAGCGCTGCTCTCAAGCGAAACCTTCCGCGCTGGCATATCGAACTCGATCTGTGCTGCGGGATCAAGGGCGAGGATTGTTTTCTCGACCGTGGATTTGCAGCCGCCGCAATGCATGCCGGGGATGTGGAAAGTTGTCATGATCTTCTCCTTTTTGATGTGTTTATAGATCAACCCGCCGCAAGCGCAGCGCGTTGGTGATCACTGAAACCGAGGACAGGCTCATTGCCGCCGCCGCAATCATCGGCGACAGCAACAATCCGGTGACTGGATAGAGCAGCCCCGCTGCGATCGGAACACCTACAGCGTTGTAGGCGAAGGCGAAGAACAGGTTTTGCTTGATGTTGCGCAGCGTGGCGCGGGCCAGTTTGCGTGCCCGCACGATGCCCATCAGATCGCCGCCCAGCAGAGTGATGCCCGCACTTTCCATCGCCACATCGGCGCCAGTGCCCATAGCGATGCCGACATCCGCTGCCGCCAAAGCGGGTGCATCATTTACCCCGTCGCCCGCCATCGCGATCTTGTGGCCCTCCTTGCGCAACTCGTCGATCAGCTTCTTCTTGTCTTCCGGCAGAACACCCGCGCGCACCTCGTCGATGCCCAGCGTCGCCGCCACGGCTTGTGCTGTGCGCTCATTGTCGCCTGTCGCCATGATCACCCGCAGCCCTTGCGCATGAAGTTCCTTGATCGCCTGAGCGGTTGATGGCTTGATCGGATCAGCGACCGCCACGATGCCCGCAAGGGCCCCGTCGACAGCAACAAACATTGCCGTTTTGCCGCTGGCCCGCAGCGCATCAGCCTTTTCTTCGGCCTGTGTCGTCTCGAGACCCATCTCTTGCATCATGGCGGTGTTGCCGAGGGCCACGGCGCGACCGCCGACACTGCCGCGCACGCCTTTGCCGGTCACGGCCTCAAAATCCGCAGCGTCCTGCCGGGTAGCCCCTTGCGCCTCGGCACCTTCGACAATGGCTTCAGCCAGAGGATGTTCCGAGCCGCGCTCGAGGGCAGCTGCCAGCGACAGAATGTCAGCCTCGGAGACATCGCCAAGGGCCACAGTATCAGTCAGCTTTGGCTTGCCCATGGTCAGGGTGCCCGTCTTGTCGACGATCAGCGTATCGACCCCCGCCATGCGTTCCAGCGCCTCGGCATCCTTGATCAACACCCCGGCCTGCGCCCCGCGGCCGGCTGCAGTGGTGATTGAAATCGGCGTGGCAAGGCCCAACGCACAGGGGCAGGCGATAATCAGCACCGAGACGGCAGCGGCGATGGCATAGACCAGCGCTGGTTCAGGCCCGAAGATCATCCAGACCACAAAGGCGAAGATCGCGGTGCCGACCACGGTCGGCACGAACACCGCCGCCACGCGGTCTGCCATTCCCTGGATCGGCGCGCGTGATCGGCGCGCATTCGACACCATGGCCACGATCTGCGCCAAGACCGTGTCGGAGCCAACCTTGCCCGCCTCGATCACCAAAGAGCCGTTCTTGTTGATCGTGGCCCCGGTCACCGCATCGCCCGGTCCTTTCTCAACCGGCATCGACTCGCCGGTCAGCATGCTTTCGTCCAAAGAGGACCGCCCCTCGATCACCGCGCCATCGACCGGGACCGCATCGCCGGGACGCACCCGCAGCCGGTCGCCTTCCATGATGTTTTCCAAAGGTGCGTCGTATTCCGTGCCGTCCGGCAGGATCCGTCGCGCAGTCTTTGGGGCCAGATCCAACAACGCGCGGATCGCATCGCCAGTGCGTTCCCGCGCCCGCAGTTCCAGCACCTGACCGACAAAGACCAGCGCGATGATCACAACCGCCGCTTCGAAATATGTGCCCACACCCTGGCCCATCCGGTAAACTTCGGGGAAGACGCCCGGCAGGAAGGTCGCCACGATCGAATAGAGATAGGCTGCCGCCACGCCCAAGCTGATCAGCGTCCACATGTTGGGCGCGCGGTTGATCACCGAATCCCAGCCGCGTTTGAAGAACGGCAGGGCCGCCCAAAGCACGATGGGTGTCGCCAGCACGAACTCCAGATAGCTGGCAGTCTGATGGCCGATCCAGTCCCGCACAGGCAGGCCAACCAGCTCGCCCATCGTTAGCACGATCAGCGGGACAGCCGCCGCCGCGGATATCCACATCCGGCGGGTGAAATCCGTCAACTCATGGCTGGGCTCATCCGTCGGCACCACCGGCTCCAGCGCCATGCCACAGATCGGGCAAGGCCCTGGCGCGTCACGGACGATTTCGGGATGCATTGGGCAGGTATATTGCACATTGGCGGGTGCAGCTTTCTTGCGCCCCTCGGCGCGGCCCGAGGCGTAGAACCACGGATCGCCTTCAAACTTCATCTGGCACTTTTCAGAGCAGAAATGGAAGGTCTTGTCCTCGAATTCTGCGTGCCGCGTGTCGGACCCGACCGCAACGGTCATCCCGCAGACCGGATCCTTTGCGGTTTCAGCCCCTTCGGGAATGTCGGACTTTGCGTGCTGATGATCGTGGTCCATATCCTGCCGACTTTCTTTTGACTTGTTTCAGCGTGAGGCATCCAGCCACTGGAACCTCAAGCTCTTTTTAATGGGGGTCGTGATCGCCCTCGATTGCGGGATTGCGTGCGAGAAAGACGCCGACAAACAGAAACACCAGTGTCATTCCGATGACGCCAAGAACGACGATTAGCGGGTCGGATTGCCATTTCATTGCCGCGAACGCGGTCAGGACCACAGCGTCAAGGACGATCGCCGTCAACATGACCCACCCCCGCGCGCCAATTTCCTCGCGAAGGTCTCGGTAGACTCCCGCGTGAATGATCATGTCCATCACGAGATAAAAGAATGCGCCGAGCGAGGCGATGCGGCTGAGGTCGAAGAAAACTGTGAGGAAACCCGCGATTACGACTGTGTAGACCAGAGTGTGGTCTTTGATTGTGCCTGACATTCCGAAATGGCTGTGCGGGATCATCTTCATCTCGGTCAGCATGGCCAGCATTCGCGTGACGGCGAAGACGCTCGCGATCAATCCAGAGGCCGTGGCCACAAGCGCCAACGCGACGGTCAGATAGAAGCCGGTCTGCCCGAGCGCGGGCCGGGCCGCCTCGGCAAGGGCATAATCCTTCGCCGCCACGATGCGGTCGATTGGCAGGCTGGAGCCGACTGCGAAGGCGACAAGCAGATAGACGATCACGCAGATTGCGATGGACAGCACGATGGCCCGGCCCACGTTGCGGTGCGGGTCGGTGACCTCGGCCCCGCTATTGGTGATGGTCGTGAAGCCCTTGAAGGCGAGGATCGACAGCGCGACGGAAGCCACAAAGCCGGTGGCACCCGTATCGCCGCTGGATGCCTCGAAGGTAAGGCCGCTCGCCCAGAGGCCTGCGACACCGAACAGCGCAATGCCGCCGACCTTGATCACGGCCATGATGATAGACAGAAGCCCGACCGAGCGGCTGCCGGAGACGTTCACGAGATAAGCAATGACGATCAGGCCGACGCCGATGATCGGGACGAGGACGCTGTCCGGATCGCCGCCAAACGCCCGGATCGTGTAGGTGCCGAAGGTCCGCGCGACGAGGCTTTCGGCGATGACCATCGACAGGGTCATCAGGAGCGCTGCCCCCGCAGCGACCGTTGTCGGCCCGTAGGCTTTCTTCAGGATCATCCCGATGCCGCCCGCGGACGGAAAGGCGTTCGACATCTTGATATAGGTGTAGGCGCTGAAGGCAGTCACGATCGCCCCGGCGACGAACGACAGTGGAAAGAGGGGTCCGGCAAGCTCCGCAATCTGTCCGGTCAGCGCGAAGATGCCCGCACCGATCATCACGCCCGTGCCCATCGCAACTGCGCCCGGCAGGGTGATGCTGTTTTTCTTGTAGCTTTCGGACATCAGGTTTCCTTCCCGGCTTGCCGCCGTGTCGCGATCCAGAGCAGAGGCAATCCGGTGATCAGTCCGAGACCCAGCACTGCCCATGTGGTCCGACCAATGTCACCACTGACTGCCTCACCGCCGAAATGCGCGAGGACGAAACTTGTTGGGACGATGCCCGCCAGCGTCGCCAGTGCGAAACGCCAGGCGTGCAGGCGGCTGAGCCCCGCGGCGTAGCTGATGATGTCGAAGGACACGAAGGGCATCAGGCGGCTGGCAAATACGGTTCCCGTCAGCGCGTTCTGCGACCCGAGCAGCCCTGCATCGACCGAAGCGCCGAACACCCGCCGCAAGATATCATGCCCCAGGACCCGTGCGAGGCCGAAGGCAATCAGCGCTCCAAGCTCGGCCCCGATCACGACCTGCACGGTGCCCCAGACATGCCCGTAGGCAGCACCTGCGGCCAAAGCTATCGGTGCGCTTGGAATGGGACTGGCGACCACCGCGACGGTCATGAGGCCGATGATCAGCAGCGGGCCCCAGATGCCTGCGCGCGCTACCAACACCTCGAGCGTTTCGCGGTCCAGAAGCCTCTGGGCATCAACCAGCACCGATGGCGCGAACCACCACAGCCCGAGCCCGACGAGCCCGAGTGCGGCAATTGCCATGAGGATACCGGTGCGCAGGCGCATCTCAGATCGCCTCAACCGCCTTCTTCAGGAGATCGCGCACCTGACTCGCGACAGCATGTAGTTCCGGGTTGTCTATAGCCTGCATCGAGGCCACAGGATCGACGGCACTGACCTCGACCCCGCCATCAACCTCGCGCAGGATAACATTACAGGGCAGCATCGCGCCGACACGCGGCTCAATCGCGATGGCCTCGTGGGCCATTTTTGGGTTGCACGCACCGAGAATGCGATAGCCAGGCATCTCGACATCCAGCTTCTTTTTCATCGTCGCCTTGACGTCGATCTCGGTCAGAATGCCAAAACCCTTGTCGCTCAATGCATCGCGGGTGCGCGCATCAACGGCGGCGAAATCAGCGTCCGCTATCAGGCGGTTGATTGTATAGTCCATAGTATTTCCTTTCGGTTCATGACTTCGATTCCAGCAGCGAGGTCTGCTTTCCACCCGTCTGCGATATCAGTCGCCCTCGGCGCGGGGTGTGCCCGCAGGTGCCTCGCCGTTCGCCTCGATATCAGCGATGTATCTCTTCATTTCGGCGATTTCGCTGAGCTGCGCTTCGATGATCGCATCTGCCAGCGCCCGGACCCTGGGATCCGAAATATCAGCCCGTTCGCTGGTCAGGATGGCGATGGAATGGTGCGGGATCATCGCCCGCATCCAGGCGAGGTCGTCGATGGTCTCCTGGCTTCGCACAAGCCAGAGCGACAGCACGAAGGTCACAGCAGCGCCCGCGAAGATCGCGAGATTTAGCTTTTTGTTGGAATACATGCCCAGCATGAAAGCGAGCATGATGATCGCCATCACCGCACCCATATAGACCGCCATCCACATTCGCGTCTGCGAGAAGAAGATGTGGTCGAGCGCGTAGGTGTTGAGATACATCAACCCGAACATCACGACCGTCGACGTCGCGATCATGGCAAAGAAGCGTCCATAGCTCATCTTTTACCCCCGATAAATTGTTGCTCTTATCTCAACTTTATTCGGGTGCCTAACGTTCCCAAATCGAAAATGCCTGAAGCTTTGTAAGGGTGGGCAGTCCCTATTTGCGCAGGTATTTGACAAGCGCCGCAATCGCGAGAGCGACCAGCACAAGGATGACGATCATCCAGAGCCAGCCGAAACCCATTCCCAAACCCATACCGTAACCGTTCATCATCGTTCCCTCCTGACCCATGTTAGCGTAACGCCCGCCAATCGGCTTTTGATCAGATCGGCGGGAAAAAGGGGGCGTCAGTTATTACCCATCATCCCATGGCCCATGCCTTGCATGTCGCCCTGCCGTTCACTCATGTGGTCCTGCATCATCGCGACCATTGCCGCCATTTCAGCTTCCGTCACCTGCGCGTCGCCGTCCGCATCGTGCATCTGAAAGGCGCGCACTGTCATCGGCCGGGTATGAGCCGCATGCATCACGGCAAACTCTTCCAGCGATAGCGTGCCGTTAGCGTCGGTGTCATAGGTCGTGAGTTCGGCCTGAATGCCGGCCGTCATTTCTTCGGGGCTGAGTGTGCCATCGCTATTGGTGTCAAACGTGGCCATGGCGTAACTTTGCGCACCGCCCATCATGCCGCCATGATGGCCCATGTTGCCCATGCCGCCATCCATCATGCCACCATGTTGCATCTGGCCTTGCTGGGCGATGACCGGCACCGCAACAGCGGCAAGGCCAAGGCTGGCAACAGCGGCAAGGGCGAATTTGGTTGGACGTTTCATTCTGTCTCTCCTGGATAGGATTGTGATGAACTCAATCTAGGGGGCAGATGTCCCTCAGGTTTGTCAGGCGGACTGGTCTTTTGTATCAAACTGTCGCAAGCAGCGGCGCAGAGATGGTTTGCGACAATCTATCCTGCCCGCAGACGGCGGGTTCAGCTAGGGTCGTTGTCAGGAGACAAGATGACGCCCCATCCGCCCAACATTCTGATCGTCGATGACCACCGCGAGATTCGCGATGCGTTGGTGAAATATCTTGAAAAGAACGGAATGCGGGCGACCTCGGCCGCAGACGCGCTGGCGATGGATGCAGCTATGAAGGTCGGACAGTTCGACCTGATCGTTCTGGATGTGATGATGCCGGGCGAAGATGGTCTGTCGGTCTGCCGCCGGTTGCGCGCGCAGGGTGGCATTCCGATCCTGATGCTGACCGCCTTGGGCGATGATACCGACCGCATCGTAGGGCTGGAAGTCGGGGCTGATGACTACCTGCCCAAACCCTTCAACCCGCGCGAGTTGCTGGCCCGGATCAAGGCGATCCTGCGCCGGTCTGACCGGGCAGAAATCGTCGGCGGCAGCCTGGCCGGACACCGCATGGCGTTCGATCGCTGGGTGCTGGACACCGACCGCCGGACCCTGACCGACGCTGACGGCGCCGAAGTGGATCTGACCACTGCCGAGTTCCGTCTGCTGACTGCGTTTTTGGAACGTCCGCGCTTTGTGCTCAGCCGCGAACAACTGCTCGATCTGACCTCGGGTCGCGCGGCGCAGGTGTTTGATCGAACCATCGACAACCAGATCAGCCGCCTTCGCCGCAAAATCGAGGCCGATCCCGCCAAGCCCGCATTGATCGCGACCGTATGGGGTGGCGGCTACAGTCTTGCTGCTGATGTTAGAGTGCTTCCATGAGCCAGCGCTTCGCCTTTCTGCGCGGGCTGTTTCCGCAATCCCTGGGGGGTCAGTTGCTGGCGATGCTGTTGCTGGCATTGGCCGTCACACAAGGGCTTGGGCTCTTGTTGCTGACCGACGAGCGTAACCGGGCCGTGCGCGCGGCCCTGGGGTTGGAGGCGGCAGGGCGTGCGGCGAATGTGGTCTTGTTGCTGGACGATGCACCGACCGATCTGCGCGCGTCCATTCTGCGGGCCGCAGATTCGCCGCTGGTCCGATTTACAGTGGGGCCCGAGCCGGAAGCCCCCCATAACAGCAGCGACGCTGACGTCGTTCTGCGCCAAATCCGGCAGATCCTTGGTGAACCGGAGCGGGAGGTTCGGGCGGATGTCCATGCTCTTGCAGTTGACCCGTTTCCCTTGCCCGAGGGCATGCCTGACGCAATGCGTCCTATGCACGAAGCGATGATGGCAAGACGAACCGACCCCATCGAGTTGACGCTGTCGATCCGTCTGGCCGATGGCGAATGGCTGAACGTTCGCACGATGTTCCACCGCCCCGGCCTGCAGCTTTCATCGCAAGCCGTGTTGCCGCTTTTGCTGATGGTGCTGGCAGTGGTTCTGGTAGCGTGGTGGAGCGCGCGGCGGGTCATTGGCCCGATGCGTGTGCTCGCCATAGGAGCCGACCGTCTGGGCCGAGGTTTGGACACAGACCCGCTGCCGATAACAGGGCCGTTGGAGGTGCGCGAGACCACACGAGCCTTCAACCAGATGAAAGACCGCCTAACCCGTTTCGTGAACGAGCGCACGCATATGCTAGCGGCCCTGAGCCACGATCTTCGTTCCCCCCTGACCGCGATGCGGCTCAGGATCGAAATGCTGGAAGAAACAGACGACAGCATCCGACTGAAGACATTGGTCGAGGAAATGCAGGCCATGGTCGAAGCCACGCTGGAGTTCGCGCGCGGTGTCGCCAAGGCAGAGCCCACTGCCACGGTCGACCTCACCTCACTGCTGGGCGATCTGGTGAATGATGTTGGTGGCGGCCGCGCAAGCCTTGCACCCATCGAGCCGCTGCTTGCGAACATCCGGCCGCACGCCCTGAACCGCGCCTTGCGCAATCTGATCGACAATGCGGTCCGCTACGGTGGCGTCGCAAACGTGACCCTGACGCAAGAACCGGGCATGGCAATCATCTCCATCGCTGACAAGGGACCGGGATTACCCGATGATCAGCTTGAGACTGTCTTTGAACCTTTCGTGCGGTTTGAAAGTTCGCGTAGCCGCGACACCGGGGGCGTTGGGCTGGGTCTCGCCATCGCCCGGACCATCATCCAGGCACACGGTGGTTCGGTCGTGCTTCGCAACTTGCCAGAGGGCGGACTGGAAGCCGTTGTGCACTTGCCGCTCGGAGATGCGTGATAAAGCCAGACATCACCCAAAGCCGGTCTCACCCATCAGCTGAGGCCTAATACTGGCTGGCGATCCTGTTCACCTTCGCCCTTGGCACAGCATCAGGCGATCTGGTCGCCGAAGCCTTCGGTCTGGGATACCTTGCCAGCGGCATCCTCTTCGGGATGATCATTGCCTCACTGACCTTCGGATACTTCTTCCTTGGCCTCGATCCGATCCTTGGGTTCTGGCTGGCCTACATCTTCACCCGGCCGCTCGGCGCCTCGTTCGGTGATTTCCTGTCCCAGCCAACCCAGTACGGCGGCCTCGGCCTGGGCACCATCATCACCAGCGCCTTGTTCCTCGGCGCGATCATCGCCATCGTGGTCTGGATCAGCCTCACCCGGCGCGGCGAAGATCAGGTTGCGGTGAGTTGATCGACGAAAATGCCGCTGGCTGTTTTGGCCGGCGGCATACAGTCAGCTACAAGACATCCGCGCGAACGGAATATTTGGATAGAATTGCGAAAAGCCGAAATCTTGCTCCGGCAATTGCCGGTGTGATCAAACCCAAGTTGGCGGTCAATGCCGATACGCTTTGTGCATCGCCTGTTGCGAAGAAGTCTAATGTTAAGAATCGTCGAGGATGATCAGCGCCGCCCAACCGAAGGCGTGCAGCATGCTCAGACCTCTTTTTCCGGATTGTAGGCCAAGAGGCGCAGGGCGTTCAGCGTCACCAGAACTGTAGCCCCTGTGTCGGCCAGAATAGCGATCCACAGCCCTGTGATCCCGAACACGGTCGTCACCAGGAACACCGCCTTCAGCCCAAGCGCCAGAGCAACGTTCTGACGGATGTTGGCCATGGTGGCGCGGCTCAATCGGATCAGGCCGGGCACATCTGTCACCTTGTCGCGCAAGATTGCGGCATCGGCCGTTTCCAGCGCCACATCGGTGCCCGATCCCATCGCCACGCCGACGCTCGCCTGTTTCAGGGCAGGCGCGTCGTTGATGCCGTCACCGATCATCATCACGCCGCCGGCCTCGGCCATCGTCTTGATGTAGTTCAGCTTGTCCTCTGGCATCATGTCGGCGCGAAACTCCATGCCCATGCCGCCTGCGATGGCCGCCGCCGTGCGTTCATTGTCGCCGGTCAGGATCACTGACCCCACGCCAAGCGCCTTCAATTGCTGCACCGCCTTCACCGCATCGGCGCGCGGCTCATCGCGCATGGCGATGAGCCCAAGTCCACGACGCTCGCGGTAGACCACAACCGCCGTCTTGCCCTCTTCCTCCAACTGCGTTGCCCGCCGCAGGCCGAGCCCGTCCATCGCCCCCGCGTCCGTCGCATGGCGGGGAGAGGCGACCCAAGCCTTGGCGTCGCCGACAATGGCCTCGACGCCCTTGCCGATGATTGCCTTGGCCTCGCGCGACGGCAGGGCGGTGATGCCCGCCTCCTTGGCGCGGTTAAGGATGGCAATGGCCAGAGGATGGCTCGACCCGTTCTCTACCCCGGCCGCGACGGCCATCAGTTCGCCCTCGGTCACTCCGTCAAAGGCGATCACGTCCGTCACCATTGGCCGGCCATGGGTCAGCGTGCCGGTCTTGTCGAAAGCAACCTTTGTCACCTTCGCTGACGCCTCGATCACCGCGCCGCCCTTCATCAAGAGCCCGCGCCGTGCCCCTGCCGACAAAGACGAGGCGATGGAGGCGGGAACCGAGATCACAAGCGCGCAAGGGCAGCCGATCAGCAACAGGGCAAGACCGCGATAGATCCAGGTGTCCCACGGTTGACCAAAGGCCAAGGGCGGCACCAGCACCACGAGCAGCGACACGCCGACGATTGCGGGCATGTAGATTCGGCTGAAGCGGTCAATGAACCGCTCGGTCGGCGCGCGCGAGGTTTCGGCCTCTTCCACCAGCTTGATGATACGGGCGATTGTGTTGTCCTCGGCAGCCTTGGTCACTTTGACTCGAAGTGCTGCCTCGGTGTTGATCGATCCTGCGAAGACCGCATCGCCGGGGCCTTTGGTCACCGGCGTGCTCTCACCAGTAACCGGACTGTCGTCGACGCCCGATGTGCCTTCGACAATCTCACCATCGGCGGGAACCCTGTCTCCGGGGCGCACCAGCACCATCTGGTTGATGGTCAGCGTATCGGCGGCCACCTCGCGCGTCGCGCCATTCTCCTCGACCAGCGCAGTCTTTGGAATCAGGTTCGCCAGTGCCCGGATACCGTCGCGCGCCTTGTTCGCAGCAACGCCCTCCAACACTTCGCCCACGGCGAACAGGAACACGACCAGCGCCGCCTCTTCCGCCGCCCCGATGAACAGGGCACCGACGGCGGCGATGGTCATCAGCATCTCGATGGTGAACGGCATTCCGGCCTGAAGGGCCGAAAACGCCCGCCGCGCCACAGGGGCCACTCCGATAAGGCAGGCCGCGATGAACGCCCAGTTGGCAATGTCTCCGGACGCCAGCAACTTGACCGCCCAGGCCGCAGCCAAGAGCAGCCCGGTGCCGATCACAAGGCGGCCTTTGCCGGTTTCATACCAACGTTTGCCCCGGTCAGCGGGGTCGTTGTGGATGTGGCCGGGCGCGCCATGGTCATCCTCGGTGCCGACAGGGGCGGCGGCGGGCTTGGTGGCGGACGACGTCCCGTGTTCATGCCCGGCATGGTCCGAGTGATCAGGTCCATCGTGGTCTTGGTCATTTCCGGCCTCCCTTGCGCCGGGCAGCACGAATGTCTTGGCTTTTTTAGCCTTGGTGACCCCGATTCCATAGCCCAGCTTAGTCACCGCCGCCTCGATCTTGTCGCGCGGGGTGGTGCCTGGCTCCAGTTTCAGCGTCAGCTTCTCCGCCATCACGGCTACATTCACTTCGCTGACTGTTGATTGTCACTGAGAACTGACCCGGCATTTTCATCGAGATCTGACCCACCCAGTCGTTATGATCTGCGTATTATGATGGCGTCAATGGTGGTGTCTCCTTTCGCTTTTTCTTGGCTGTTTCGGAGCTGGCCTTGAAGCGGTAGCTGTCATTGCCGGTTTCGAGGATGTGGCAGCGATGGGTGAGACGGTCGAGCAGTGCCGTGGTCATTTTGGCATCGCCAAAGACGCTGGCCCATTCGCTGAAGCTCAGGTTGGTGG
>NZ_KB908006.1 GCF_000382265.1 Yoonia vestfoldensis DSM 16212 | reverse complement strand
TAACCCTGCTGAACGTGCCCTGCGTCCGATTGGAATCGGCCGGAAAAATTGGTTATTTGCAGGGGCAGATACCGGTGCGGAAACCTTGGCCCGCGCTATGACCATCATCGAAACCGCCAAGCTCAACGGCCTTGACCCGCTGGCCTATCTGGCTGACATCTTCGACCGTATCCACGATCACAAGATCAACCGGCTGGATGAATTGCTGCCGTGGAACTGGACGCCGGTGGCATCCGTGACGAACAGTCAAGCCGCATAAGCTGCGGTATCAATGGCGTGGTTACTGCAATTCGTGGGCCATGCCATCGAAGGCAAACCGCCGGAATTCCTGAAAGACTGGCGTTTCCTGCTGGTCGGCACCCGCTGGTGGCTGGCGAAAGTCACCGGCAGGATCTGACAAACAAAAGGCCCCTGCATCCCGCAGAGGCCTTTTTCATGCCGTAGGTCGGGCTTCAGCCCGACGACCGCGACCTTACGCCAGCCGGCTGATGATCACCGTCACCTCGGGCTTTTTGCCGATCTCGCCCTGCGCGGATTTGCGCGCGATCATCTTGAGCTCTTTTTCCAGCTTGTCGTCATCGGCCAGCGTCTTGGGATGCGCGCGCCCGATGAACTGGGCCAGATCCTCTTCCACGACATCGACAAGCGGCACATCGTTGCGCCCGATTTCGGGTAGGCCCATGATCTCGACCCAAGGATCGCCCAGCACATCGCCGTCTTCGTCGATGATCAGCGTGACGATCATATGCCCGTTCAGCGCCATGCGGATGCGGTCACGCACCACGCCATCCAGCGCGCCGACCTGCACCGATCCGTCCAGATAGGTGCGGCCGGTTTCGATGTATTCCGCGACCTTGGGGCGGTTGCCGGACAGATCGATCATCATGCCGTTGACCGCGACAATGCCGGTCATGCCGCTGGCCTCGGCCAGTTTGGCGTGTTCGCGCAGGTGGCGGTGTTCGCCATGCATCGGGATCAGCACCTGCGCCTTGATGATCTTGTGCATCCGCACAAGATCGGGGCGGTTGGCATGGCCCGACACGTGGTATTTGCCACCCGCATCGTCGACCACATCGACACCCAGTTCGGACAGCTGGTTCATGATCTTGATCACGCCGCGTTCATTGCCGGGGATGGTCTTGGAGGAAAACAGGAAAGTGTCGCCTTCCTTGAGCTTCATCCCCAGATAGGACCCCTGCGCCAGCTGCGCGGACGCCGCGCGGCGTTCGCCCTGCGACCCCGTGACCAGCAGCATCAGGTTCTGGCGCGGCAGGGACAAGGCATCCTCGATCGACACGACGGTCGGGAAATCGGTCAGCAGACCTTCTTTCGTCGCAGCCTCGACCATCGCGCGCATGGCACGGCCCAGCAGCACGACCGACCGGCCCGCATCCTTGGCCGCCAGCGCCAGCGTTTTCAGACGCGCGACGTTGGAGGCGAATGTCGTGGCGACAACCATACCGCCCGCGTTCTTCATCATCTCGGTGATGGCGGGGGCAAGGGTGCTTTCAGACCGGCCTTCGTTTTCGGAGAACACATTCGTGCTGTCGCAGATCAGCGCCTTGACGCCGGGCCTGGCCACCTCCTCCCAAAGTGCCGCGTTCCACGGATCGCCCACAACAGGGTTTTCGTCGATCTTGAAATCGCCGGTATGGACCAGCCGCCCGCCCGGCGTGTCGATCAGCAGACCCGCACTTTCGGGAATCGAATGGCTGATCGGCAGATAGGACACTTTGAAAGGCCCGCAGGTGATGACATGCGGGTAAGGGTCCACGACCTTGACGACATTGGGCGACTGCCCATGTTCTTCCAGCTTGCGCCGCGCGATATTGGCGGTGAAGGGGCGGGCATAGACGGGCGCGCCCAACTGCTGCCAGCAATGGCCGACCGCGCCGACATGGTCTTCATGCGCGTGGGTGATGAAGATGCCGTCGATCTGGTTGCGCCGTGCGATCAGCCACGAAATATCGGGCAGGATCAGGTCGACACCCGGTGTGCCGTCCATATCGGGAAAGGTCACGCCCAGATCGACCACGATCAACCGCTCTTTGCCCGCCGGGCCATAGCCATAGACATAGGCGTTCATGCCGATTTCACCGGCACCCCCAAGAGGCAGATATATCAGGCGGTTGGCGGTCTTGGCGTTGCTCATGCAATTTCCTTGTTATAGCGGTGGATGACGGTCAGGCCGTGCATCGTCAAATCATCTTCGAACGCATCGAACAGGGTTTCGGTCTGTTGAAACAAGGCCGCAAGGCCCCCGGTTGCGATCACCGGCATATCACTGCCGCGTTCGGCTTTAATTCTTGCGCATATCTCACGGACCAGACCGATGTAACCCCAAAAGACGCCAGACTGCATGCAGGCAACGGTGTTGGTGCCGACCACGGATTGCGGTTTGCTGATATCGACATGCGGCAGCGCGGCGGCGGCATTGTGCAGCGCCTCCAAACTGAGGTTCACCCCCGGCGCGATGACACCGCCGACATAGGCCCCGTCGCGTTCCACCACGTCGAATGTCGTCGCCGTGCCAAAATCGACCACGATCAGGTTGCCGCCATGCCGGTCAAAGGCGCCAGCGGTATTGACCAGCCGGTCCGGCCCGACCTGCGTGCCCTCGTCCACCCGTGGCGGCACCGGCAGCGCGCAGTCAGGCTTGCCCACCACCAGCGGGCGGCAGTTGAAATAGCGGTCGGCCAGCACACGCAGGTTGAACACCACACGCGGCACGGTGGAACTGATGATCACCTCATCGATCCCCACATCGAGGTTCTGCAACCGCATCAGGGTCGACAGCCAGACATAATATTGATCGGCGGTGCGCTGCCATTCGGTGCTGGTGCGCCATGTGGCCAGAAACTGATCGCCGTCCCAGATCGCGAAAACGGTATTGGTATTGCCGCAGTCAATCGCCAAAAGCATGGGCCATCCCCCTAGAAATAAACATCCGCCGCCGAAATGCTGCGCGGGCCGGTGCCGGTGATCAGCACCAGATTGCCGTCATCATCAATGGTGTCGAAAATGCCGGTGATCTCTTCGCGCATGGTGCGGGCAGTGATGATCTCGCCCAGCCTTGCCGCATGGCCCAGCCAATCCTGACGGATGCGGGCGAACCCCATCTGTTTCAGCTTGGCTTCCTGCGTGGCATAGGCATCGGCCAGCGTGGTCAGGAAATCGGCTGGTGCCACTTCCCAGCTACCCATCTGCGTCAGGCTGACAGGGGGAAAAGCGGCGTCGGTCACGCCATCCGGCGCGTGACGCAGGTTGACGCCAACCCCGATGGACAGCCAATCGACGAAAGGCCCCTGCCCGCTACTTTCCAGCAGGATGCCCGCAACCTTGCCACCCGACAGCAGCACATCATTGGGCCATTTCAGGGCCAGCTTTTCGGACGGCACATAGATCGACAGGGCGGCAAACAACGCATTGGCGGCAAGGAAAGACCGGCGCGCGGCCTCGGCGGGCGTGGCGTCAGGCTTGAAGATCAGCGTGGCGTTCAGGTTGCCCGCAGGTGCCTGCCACGCGCGGCCCCGCCGCCCGCGTGCGGCGGTCTGGGTCTGCGCCATGATCCATGTCGGCTTGTCGATGTCGCCCGCGCGGCGCGCGGCCTCGGCCATGGTGCTGTCCACGGTATCAAGCATGATCCGGCCATAGCCTTCGGGCCAGTGCCCGTGGCTGGTGCGGTCAGTTGACAAGCGTCGCAGCCGCGGCAGCGGCCATCTGGTCAAGCCCGAAAAGGTTGACACCCGGTATCCACGCCAGACCCACGATCGCGGCTGCGATCACTGCCGTCAGCCACAGCACCGGCGGCGTGCGCCCATCAAGGGCATGATTGTCTTCGCCGAAATACATGTAATAGACGATGCGCAGGTAATAGAACGCGCTGATCACCGAGGCGATCACACCCGCCACGGCCAGCCACCCGAGGCCCCCCTGATAGGCGGCCAGCAGCACGGCATATTTGCCGAAGAACCCCAGCATCGGCGGCACGCCCGCAAGGCTGAACATCATCACCAGCATCACCAGCGCCATCAGCGGCTGGCGCTTGGCATAGGATTTCAGCGCCGTGATATCCGTGACGGGCCGCCCGTCCTTTTCCATGGTCAGGATCAGGGCGAAGGTGCCGATATTCATGGTCACATAGATCACCATATAGGTCAGCATGGCCTGCACACCGCCGACCGTACCTGCGGCCAGACCCATCAGCGCGAACCCCATATGCGAGATCGAGGAATAGGCCATCAGCCGCTTGATATTGTTCTGCCCGATGGCGGCAATCGCGCCAAGGAACATCGACACCAGCGCAAGAAAGGCCACAATCTGCTGCCAGTCGCCGATGATCCCGCCAAACGCGTCATGCACGACACGCGCGAAAAGTGCGATGGCCGCAACCTTGGGGGCTGTCGCCATGAAGGCGGTGATCGGGGTTGGCGCGCCTTCATAGACGTCGGGCGTCCACATGTGGAACGGGGCGGCGGATACCTTGAACGCGAAGCCCGCGATCAGGAAGGCCATGCCGAACAGCAGACCCAAAGATGCGCCGCCCTCTGCCGCGGCGATGATGCCGGTAAACAGGGTCGTGCCGGCAAAGCCATAGGTCAGCGACGCGCCATAAAGCAGCAGGCCCGACGACAGCGCGCCCAGCACGAAATATTTCAGCCCGGCCTCTGTCGATTTGATACTGTCGCGGCGCAGGGACGCGATGACATACATCGCCAGCGATTGCAGTTCCAACCCCATGTAAAGCGCCATCAGGTCGCCCGCGCTGACCATGACCATCATACCGACGACAGCCAGTGTGATCAGAACCGGATATTCGAACCGCAACAGCCCGCGCCGCAGCATATAGCCTTCGCTGATCAGCAGGATCGCGGCGGCGGAAATGAGGATCGTGATCTTGGCGAAACGCGCGAAACCGTCATCGACGAACATGCCACCAAAGGCGATATTGGTGCCTTCGCCGTTCACGCCGATGGCGATGGCCACCAGCACGAAGAGGCCCGCCGTGATCCATGTCAGCAAGGATGCGGCCCCGTCCTTGGTCGTGTAAACCGCGCCCAGCAAGGCAGCCATCGCATAGATCGACAGCACGACCTCGGGCATCAGGATCTGGATATCAGCGCCGATCATGGTCAGCTTCCTTCATTCGCAGCGACTTGGCTGGCGGCATCGAAGGCCGCCAAGGCCGCGTCGTAATTATCGACCAGCGCCGCAACGCTTGGCCCGATCATGTCAAGCACCAGCGCCGGATAGACCCCCAACAGCAGGGTCATCGCCACCAGCGGCGCAAAGATCAAGCGTTCCCGCCGCGTCATGTCGGTGATCGACCGCAGGCTTTCCTTGATGAGATCGCCCAGCACCACGCGACGGTAAAGCCACAGCGCATAGGCCGCCGAAAAGATCACGCCCGATGTTGCCACCAACGCCACCCAAGTGTTGGTCTGGAACACGCCGACCAGCGTCAGGAATTCACCCACGAACCCCGATGTGCCGGGCAGGCCCACGTTCGCCATGGTGAAGAACAGGAACACCAGCGCATAGGCGGGCATCCGGTTGACCAGACCGCCATAGGCGTCGATCTCGCGCGTGTGCATCCGGTCGTAGATCACGCCGACACACAAAAACAGCGCGCCCGAGATGAAACCATGGCTGATCATCTGGAAAATCGCGCCATCCAGCCCTTGCTGGTTGAAGGTGAAAATCCCCATTGTCACGAACCCCATATGGGCCACCGACGAATAGGCGATCAGCTTTTTCATATCCGCCTGCACCAATGCCACCAGCGAGGTATAGACGATGGCGATGGCCGACAGCCACAGGACAAGCGGTGCCATGACATCGGACCCCACAGGGAACATCGGCAGGCTGAAGCGCAGGAAACCGTAGCCGCCCATTTTCAGCAGGATCGCGGCCAGCACGACGGACCCTGCCGTGGGCGCCTGCACGTGCGCATCCGGCAACCACGTATGCACAGGCCACATCGGCATCTTGACGGCGAAGCTGGCGAAAAACGCGAGCCACAGCAGCGTCTGCATGCCGCCGACGATCTGCACGCCCAGCACGCTGAAATCCTCGGTCCCGAAGGTGAAGGTCATCAGGGTCGGAATATCGGTCGTGCCCGCCTGACTGAACATCGCGACCATTGCGACCAGCATCAGCACAGAGCCAAGGAAGGTATAGAGGAAGAACTTGAAGGACGCATAGATCCGGTCCTTGCCGCCCCAGATCCCGATGATCAGGAACATCGGGATCAGGCCTGCCTCGAAGAACAGGTAGAACAGCACCAGATCAAGCGCGAGGAACACGCCCAGCATCAGGGTTTCGAGGATCAGGAAGGCGATCATGTATTCCTTGACCCGTGTCGTCACATTCCAGCAGGACGCAATGACAAGCGGCATCAGGAAGGTCGTCAGCATCACGAACAGGATCGAAATGCCGTCCACGCCCATCTTGTATTGCAGACCCATGATCCAGTCACGGGTCTCGACCATCTGGAACCCGGTATTGTTGGGGTCGAAATTGGTCAGGATGAACAGCGAACAGATGAAGGTGACAACCGTCGTGACCAGTGCCACCCATTTGGCGTTGCGCTGTGCGGCAGCATCATCGCCCCGCAGACCAAGCGCCAGTATGACCGCGCCCAGAACGGGCAGGAAGGTCGTCAGCGTCAGGATATTGCCCATCAGTTTGCCCCCCCGCCAAGGGTGACAATCGTCAGCAGCACCGCGATCCCCAGCACCATCGCAAAAGCATAGGTAAACACATAGCCCGACTGCGCCCGTCCCGCGAGGCGGATGAAGAACGGGATGATCCCCATGGCGATGCCGTTGATCCCGCCGTCAATCGTGTTGGTGTCGCCCTGTTTCCACAGGATACGGCCAAGAGCCAGCGCGGGCCGCACAAAGATGAAGTTATACAATTCGTCGAAGTGCCATTTGTTCAGCAGGAAATCGTAAAGCGGCGCCTGTTGTTTCGCGAGCTGCGCCGGCAAGTCGGGCCGCCGGATATACATCTGCCAGGCCAGCGCCAGACCCGACAGCATCGCGATGAACGGCGCAAGGCGGACCCATGTCGCAACCTCATGCGCGTCGTTCAGGACATGATTGTCGGGGCTATTGTGGATTGCGCCAATGCCCGGCGCGCCGACGAGGTTATAATGCGCTTCGGCATGCTCGCCTTCGGCGCCATCCTCACCCTCGGCCTCGGCGGCGGCATAGGGCACGCCAAAGAATTTGCCGACCTTGTCGTTCGACCCGAAGAAGCTGCCATACCAGACCATCCCGCTGAAGATCGCGCCGACGGCCAGAACATAAAGCGGGATCATCATGCTGCGCGGGGCGTCATGCGCATGGTCATGCGTATGCTTGTCGCCGCGCGGCGTGCCGAAGAACGTCAGGAACATCAAACGCCAGCTATAGAAACTGGTCATCGCGGCCGCAGCCACCAGCATCCAGAAGGCATAGCCGCCTGCAGTGCCGGCATAGGCGCTTTCGATGATCGCGTCCTTGGACACGAACCCTGCGAAACCGATGGGAAAGCCCACGTACAGCAGCGGGATACCCACGCCAGTGATCGCCAGCGTGCCGATCATCATCATCCAATAGGTCTGCGGGATCTTGTGGCGCAGCCCGCCATAGTTCCGCATGTCCTGTTCATGGTGCATCGCGTGAATGACCGACCCCGCCCCAAGGAACAGCATCGCCTTGAAGAACGCATGTGTCAGCAGGTGGAACATCGCGACCGAATAGACACCAAGGCCTGCGGCGACGAACATATAGCCCAGCTGCGAACAGGTCGAATAGGCGATCACGCGCTTGATATCGTTCTGCACCAACCCCACGGTCGCCGCGAAAAATGCGGTCGTGGCGCCGATGAAGACGACAAAGGACATCGCTTCGGGGGCATATTCCATCAATGGCGACATGCGGCAGACAAGGAACACACCCGCCGTGACCATGGTTGCCGCGTGGATCAGGGCAGACACGGGGGTCGGCCCTTCCATTGCGTCGGGCAGCCAGGTGTGCAGAAACAATTGCGCCGATTTGCCCATCGCGCCGATGAACAAGAGGAAGGCGATCAGGTTCGCCGCATTCCAGTCGCGCCAGAGAAAGGTGATCGTCGTGTCGGCAATCGTCGGGACGGCGGCGAAGATATCATCAAACTTGATGCTGTCGGTCAGCAGGTACAGCCCGAAAATCCCCAAGAGGAACCCGAAGTCACCCACACGGTTGACAACGAACGCTTTGATCGCCGCGGCATTGGCGGTGGGCTTGCGGTAATAGAAACCGATCAGCAGATAGGATGCGACGCCCACGCCTTCCCAGCCAAAGAACATCTGCACAAGGTTGTCCGCTGTCACCAGCATCAGCATCGCGAAGGTGAAGAACGACAGATAGGCAAAGAACCGGGGGCGATAGCTTTCGTGTTCCTTGAAATTCTCATCATGGGCCATGTAGCCGAAGGAATAAAGATGCACGAGCGCGGATACCGTGGTGATCACGATCAGCATGATCGCGGTCAGCCGGTCCATGCGGATCGCCCAGTCGGACGTCAGCGTGCCGCTGTCGATCCAGCGCAGGATCGACACGCTGTAGCGTCCGTTGTCATGCAGCGATGGATCGAAGGTCAGGAATACGACCCAGGACAGGATGGCCGCCAGAAACAAAAGGCTGGTCGCGGTCCATTGGGCGGCTGTCTCGCCGATGATCTTCCAGCCAAAGCCGCAGAGGATCGCACCGACAAGCGGGGCAAAAAGAATTATACTTTCCATCTTGTCAGCCCTTCATCACGTTGACGTCTTCAACGTCGATGGTCCCGCGGTTGCGGAAGAAACACACAAGGATCGCAAGCCCGATCGCAGCCTCGGCGGCAGCGACGGTCAGCACGAACAGTGTAAAGACCTGCCCCACCAGATCGCCCAGAAAGCTCGAAAAGGCGACAAGGTTGATATTCACGGCCAGCAGCATCAATTCGATGCTCATCAGCAGGATGATCACATTCTTGCGGTTCAGGAACAGCCCGAAAATGCCGATGATGAACAGCGCCGCCGCCACCGTCAGATAATGTTCAAGTCCGATCATTTCGTCACCTTTGCCGCACGGCCCCGGGCAAGAAATTTTGTCAAAATTTCTTGTCGCACCAAAATTTTTCGCGAAAAATTTTTCATCACAGCCCTTGCCCCGGCTTGACGTCGCGCAATTCCATCGCCTTGGCAGGGTCGCGGTACATCTGGTTCAGCACGTTCTGCCGCTTGATATCGACGCGGTGGCGCAGCGTCAGCACGATGGCCCCGATCATCGCCACCAGCAGGATCAGCCCCGACAGCTGGAACAGCAGGAAATACTGGTCATATAGCAGCATCCCAAGCGCGCGGGTGTTCTCCATCTCGCCAACGGGCGCGGCAAGGCGCGTCTCGACCCCATCCGAAAACCCCCAGACCCCCAGCGCCATCGCCAGCTGCATCAGGATCACGACCCCGATCAGCAGACCCAACGGCAGATATTTGGTCATCTCCGCTTTCAGCTCGGCGAAATCCACATCGAGCATCATCACGACGAACAGAAACAGCACCGCGACCGCGCCGACATAGACGATGATCATCAGCATGGCGACGAATTCCGCCCCCAGTGTCACGAAAAGGCCCGCCGAGGACAGGAAAGCAAGGATCAGCCAGAGCACCGAATGCACCGGATTGCGGCTGATCACGGTGAACAGGCCACCGGTGACAGTGCTGATCGCGAAAAGGTAAAAGGTGAAGGCGAACACACTCATGCGTCATCGTCCTTTTGCAAGACTTCGTTGGCCAGTTCCATGGCCTTGGTCATCGCAGGCACGCCCGCGAACATGCCCATCTGGGCGATGGTTTCGGCGATTTCCTGTTTGGTGGCCCCCGCCTCGACCAGATGGCGCACGGTCAGCCTGATCTGCGCCTCGGCCTGCGCGCCGAGCACGGTCAGCCCTGCCAGCGTCAGCAAAAGCCGCGTCTTGGCGTCGAGCCCTTCAGGGTTGATGCCCTTGCCAAAGAACATCTCCATCGCATCCTTGGGCATGGTCGGCCAGAGGTTTTCAAAGCCTTTGGGGGTAAAGGCCTCCATTTCGAAATTCATCGACTTGGCCCAGTCCTGGGACATCTTCATCATGGCTTCAAAGGGGTTCTGGTCGGTCATCGGTACGGTGCATCCAGTTCCAGATTGCGCGCGATCTCGGATTCCCAGCGGTCGCCGTTTTCCAGCAGCTTGGCCTTGTCGTAATAGAGTTCCTCACGTGTCTCGGTGCTGAATTCGAAATTCGGCCCTTCGACGATGGCATCCACGGGGCAGGCTTCCTGACAGAAACCGCAATAGATGCATTTGGTCATGTCGATGTCATAGCGTGTCGTGCGGCGCGACCCGTCATCGCGCGGTTCGGCGTCGATGGTGATCGCCTGTGCGGGGCACACAGCCTCGCACAATTTGCAGGCGATGCAGCGTTCCTCACCGTTGGGATAGCGGCGCAGTGCGTGTTCGCCACGAAAGCGGGGCGACAGCGGCCCTTTTTCATGCGGATAGTTCAGTGTCGCCTTGGCCGAGAAGAAGTATTTCATCCCCAGCTTGAAGCCGACCCAGAAATCCTGCAGCAGGAAATATTTGGCCGCGCGGGTGTAATCCATATTGGTCTTGGACATATCTTAGCCTCCGATCGTCCAGCGGGCCCAAAAGCCCCCCAGCACTTCGTATTTCGCCAGAAACGACACCAGCACCACCCAGCCCAGCGACATCGGCAGGAACACTTTCCAGCCGATCCGCATCAACTGGTCATAGCGGTAACGCGGGGTGATCGCCTTGACCATCGAGAAGGCAAAGAACACCAGCAGCATCTTGCCCACCATCCACAGGATGCCATCAGGCAGACCGGGGATCGGCGACAGCCAGCCGCCAAGGAACAGCAGCGTGACCAGCGCGCACATCAGCACCACAGCCATCAATTCGCCGATCATGAACAGCAGGAAGGGCGTGGATGAATATTCGACCTGATAGCCCGCCACCAGTTCGGATTCCGCCTCTGGCAAGTCAAACGGCGGGCGGTTGGTTTCGGCCAACGCCGAGATGAAGAACAAAAACAGCATCGGGAAATGCGCAATGACATACCAGTTGAACAGGCCCGCATCGCCGCGCTGTGCGTTCACGATATCGGTCAGGTTCATCGACCCCGTGGAAATGATCACCCCGATGATGATCAGGCCGATCGACACCTCATAGGAAATCATCTGCGCTGCCGACCGCAACGCCCCCAGAAACGGATATTTGGAGTTCGACGCCCAGCCGCCCATGATGATGCCGTAAACGCCCAGCGACGAGATCGCGAGGATATAGAAAATCGCGATATTGATATCGGCCAGCACCCAGCCATCGTTGAACGGGATCACTGCCCAGGAAATCACCGCCACAACGAAAGTGATCATCGGCGCAAGGAAAAAGACGAATTTATCCGCCCCCGCAGGCACCACGATTTCCTTGACGATATATTTCAGGAAATCCGCAAAGGATTGCAGCAACCCGAAAGGCCCCACGATATTCGGCCCCCGCCGCATCTGGACGGCGGCCCAGACCTTGCGGTCGGCATACATCAGAAACGCCAGCGCCAGCAGCAGAGGGATCAACACCAGAAGTGACTGCGCAAGGATCAGCAGAACAATCCCAAGGTTGGTATTGGTGAAGAATTCGACCATGCGTGTCGTCCTTATTCCGCAGCCAGCGGTGCGGTTTTGCGTGACTTGGCGTTGGCGCTGAGTTCGGCCATCAGGCTGGATGCGCGCGCAATCGGGTTGGTCAGGTAGAAATCACTGACAGCCAGCACGAAATCGGCCTTGCCGGGTTTTGCCAGCGGCAGCGGCTGCCAGTCATTCTCGGCCACCTCGTCAAGTGCGGCCAGATGCGGATGGGCCGCAACCAGCGCCTGACGCAGTTGCGCAAGGCTGTCGTAGGGCAAAGTCGCGCCCAGTTCAGCCGAGAGTGCCCGCAGGATCGCCCAGTTTTCCTTGGCCTCGCCCGGCGGGAAACTGGCGCGCAGCGCAAGCTGTGGCCGCCCTTCGGTGTTCACGAACAGGCCGTTTTCTTCGGTATAGGCGGCCGCAGGCAGGATGATATCGGCGCGATGCGCGCCACGGTCGCCATGGCTGCCCTGATAGATCACGAAAGCGCCCGGTTTGATGTCGATCTCGTCGGCACCCATGTTGAAGATGACTTCGGCCCCGTCCAATGCGGCGTCGATCCCGCCTTCGGTGACAGCGCCCACATCCATCGCACCCACACGACCCGCGGCAGTGTGCAGCACAAGGAAGCGCGATTTGGTCTTGTCGGCCAGCGCCATCGCCTGGGACAGCACCGCCTCGCCATCGGCTTCGCGCAGGGCACCCATGCCGATGATGACAAGGCTGTCCTGTTCGGTGGCTTTGCCCATGTCCTTGGCGGCGGTATCGACCAGCGCCTGCCGGTCGGTCCCGACATGCACAACATCATAGGTCAGATCGACATTCGGCCCGATCAGCCCCACGGTCGCGCCGCGCGCCCAGGCCTTGCGGATACGAGCGTTCAGCACGGGCGCTTGGTTGCGCGGATCGGTGCCGATCAACTGGATCATCTGTGCGGTGTCGATATCCTCGATCGCGGCGGTGCCGACATAGGCAGAGCGGTTGCCGATGGGCAGTTTCGCGCCATCGGTGCGGCATTCCACGTTTCCGCCCTGCCCTTCGATCAACTGTTTCAGGGCAAAGGCAGCCTCGGTCGGGGCCAGATCGCCCACCAGACCGGCAATCTTTTTGCCCTTCATAGCCGCGGCGGCAGCGGCCAGAGCCTCTGGCCACGTTGCTTTGCGCAGTTTGCCGGCCTCGCGGATATAGGGTGTGTCGAGCCGCTGCTTGCGCAGACCGTCCCAGACGAAACGGGTCTTGTCGGAAATCCATTCCTCGTTCACCCCGTCATGGTTGCGCGGCAGGAACCGCATCACTTCGCGCCCCTTGGTATCGACGCGGATATTGGACCCCAGCGCATCCATCACGTCGATGGATTCGGTCTTGGTCAATTCCCAAGGCCGCGCGGTAAAGGAATAAGGCTTGGACACCAGCGCCCCCACTGGGCACAGGTCGATGATGTTGCCTTGCAGGTTGCTGTCGAGCGTTTCGCCCAAGTAGCTTGTGATCTCCGCATCCTCGCCACGGCCGGTCTGGCCCATCTGGCTGATGCCCGCGACCTCGGTCGTGAAGCGCACGCAGCGGGTGCAGGAAATGCAGCGTGTCATATGGGTTTCGACCAGCGGGCCAAGGTTCAGATCCTCGGTCGCGCGCTTGGGTTCGCGGTAGCGGGAGAAATCCACGCCATAGGCCATCGCCTGATCTTGTAGATCGCATTCACCGCCCTGATCGCAGATCGGGCAATCCAGCGGGTGGTTGATCAGCAGGAATTCCATCACGCCCTCGCGGGCTTTTTTGACCATCGGGCTGTTGGTTTTCACCACCGGCGGCTGGCCTTCCGGACCGGGGCGCAGGTCCTTGACCTGCATCGCGCAGGAGGCGGCGGGTTTTGGCGGGCCGCCCACAACCTCGACCAGACACATGCGGCAATTGCCGGCGATGGTCAGGCGTTCATGATAGCAAAACCGGGGGATTTCGATGCCAGCGACTTCGCAGGCCTGGATCAGGGTCATTGCCCCGTCCACCTCGACCTCGGTTCCATCGATGATGACTTTGCGCAGATCAGACATGGCGTGCCTTCTTGTTCCCGTCGCGCCATGTGCCGCATTAGGGGTAGGCGCGTTGGGGGCGTTCTAACGCGCTCGTGCCCCTGACGCCAGTGCGAACGGCAAAAAAGACCGCAATTTGTGATCGCTGACCTGCGGTCAGCGCAGAAGCCAGCCAACGCGCGTATTTGCAGCGATTTGCGCCTGTCCGACCGCGCAATAGCTGGCCGGATCGTCCGTCACCGCCCCGAGCGAGGCGAGCTGCGCCCGTGCGACATCTTCCAGCCGCCGCTTTTCTGCGCGGTCGTCGATATAGGCGTCGATCTCGGCATCGGTATAGCCGAGATCGCGGGCGGTGCTGCGCAGGGATTGCAGAAAGCCGATACCACGAAACGTGCGCGCGCGGATGCTGTCGCAGTTTTGCGAAATCTCATAGGCCATGCCGACGTCGATGATGCCATCCCGCACGGCGGGTTCGTCTTTCAGCGCGGATTGCGCCGACAGCGTCCCCGCAAAACTGACGGTCGCCAGCAACACCACGATGATCGCAATTGTTGTTCTTGTCATTGTCATGCCTCTTGCCCGGGCGCTCGGAACGGCACCCTTGGGCAACAGATTGCGCCGAGTGACGCGTTATTCAATATCAACAGACCGCGAGCGGGGATTTTCCGCGCATGGGGGGCATAACGGTTCCGCGTATGGCGCTAAACCAGCCGGCGGGCGCCGGTGGTGCAGCGAACGACTGCTTTTCGCCGATTCTGTTGAAAAACAGCTGTTCGCTCGCGCAGAAATTCAGGTGGTGATGAGCGCGCAAGCGCCTTTCTCGTCAGGCTGGGCGATCATGCTGCGGTGCAGGAAGGATCTTGGCCAATTTCCGGAGGTTTTGGGCGGTGGCGGCGAGCAAGAATTCGTCATTTGCGCCGTTCGGACCGCGCAATCGGAGCCGCCCCAGCTGCAGAATGCGTTTGAGGTGGGCGAAGAGCATCTCGACCTTCTTACGGAG
>NZ_KB908005.1 GCF_000382265.1 Yoonia vestfoldensis DSM 16212 | reverse complement strand
ATGAACGCACCAGCGTCATCATCACCACCAACCTGAGCTTCAGCGAATGGGCCAGCGTCTTTGGCGATGCCAAAATGACCACGGCACTGCTCGACCGTCTCACCCATCGCTGCCACATCCTCGAAACCGGCAATGACAGCTACCGCTTCAAGGCCAGCTCCGAAACAGCCAAGAAAAAGCGAAAGGAGACACCACCATTGACGCCATCATAATACGCAGATCATAACGACTGGGTGGGTCAGATCTCGATGAAAATGCCGGGTCAGTTCTCAGTGACAATCAACAGATCTGTCGATAGACAGTCGGATCTATCCCCAGCAGGTCCGTATTCTCAGGAACTTCCAACTTTTCCGGTGGGATAATTTCGTCGTCGTCATCCTTGTCTTCATCATTCCCCGCGACTGCCACTACAGCCGGTGTCTTCACCGGTCCCGCAGCCGCCCAAGCATCGCTGACCATTTTCTTTAGTCGGTCCACCTCCGCCTGCTGGGTCAAGTCAAAGATTGGCATAGGGGAAGAAGCCTGTCCGGACGGAGAACCGTTGATATCTGCCGCAAGCGCATCGACTACTTCACCATAAGTAATCGTCCGCTCCAGTTCGTTCTCGGTGATCTTCAACTCTGTACCGCGTGCTTTCAGGCCTAGAAGGCCACAGCCGATGTATTCGATAGCTTCGCCCTTGAAACGCATCGCGCCCGTCGCCGGGTCAAAATTAAACGATTCCGCAGAAGACCCTTTCGGCGTGGCACCATGAAATAAGAACAGCACATGGACCTCGAAGCCTTTTTCATGGACGAAATCCCCGGGTGCCTGCCGGATCAGCGGAACCAATCGAAAGATGACACCGGCCTTGTCCTCTTGTGCGGTGTTGATCGCGCCAAGATTGATGGCCCCGCTCGCAGGGTTTTCTGCCCGAATACCATTCGGCCCTGGAATGACGCGATAGAGCCACCGCGGCGGCTTGTTCGCTGTGTAATTCGGTTCCTTCCAGTATCCCGCCGTAAGGTCAAATTCATGGCGCGCTCCAAGTCCATCGCCGGTCTTGAAGCCGCATCTGGAAAACTGCAGTCCCTTGTCATTCAGGAACGTCTTGAGCCAAGTGAAAAACTCAAACTCGAAATTACCATTGCTTTTAACTGTCATGTGGCCCGGCTGCCTCGCAGTTTTTCCTGTAGGATAAAGGCGAGACTATCGCTGCTGCGTAACCGCGTCCATCGACTTCGGGCAAGCGATTGTTCGATTTGTGTTCCATCAGCGTGGTGCCACTGACGTCGAAGTGTTCAGCGTTGCGAGCAATTCATGCTCATAACTTCAATGACTTAAGGGAAATTGACCAAATCCACGCAGTCAACAGGTCCGGAGAATATCGGCCCGGAGAGTGCGAATTCCGGCACCTAGCCCGGTGGCGCAGTGCTGAGCGTCCGACCTATAACCCTCGAAAACAACGGGAAATTCTGGCCGAAGCAGGGTCCAGAGAAACTTTCCTTTAGGGCAAGTGGCGGAGCGAACACGACTGCCGTCGAACCTTCTCTGGGGCGTAAGATATTGATCTCAAACGCACGCGAGGATTTCAGTTGTCTCGGAGCGGGTGCCGACCTTGGTGTGAATTGCGGTGCCGACCTTTGCTTTTACCCGAGGCAACGACAAGCGCACAGTCAGCCCATGATCCGTCGATATATACTCAATGGTTCCTTCGATCTGTTCGACCAGAGTCTGCACGAGCCGTGAGCCAAAACCGCGCGTCTCGATTTCCGCCAAGGGCGACGACAAGCCTGGCCCGTTGTCCTGGATTTCTATCGAGACGGTGCCATCTGCATGCTTGCCGCAGGCAACCTTGATCATGCCTGGCTGGCCGAGGGGATCACCGTACTTGATTGCGTTGGTGATGACCTCGGTCACGATCTGTGTCGTTGGAAGCAAGCGATGCAGAGGGACTGTGCAGTCGCTGGCGAACGATTCCAAGATGACCACATCGCGCGAGATGCCTGACCTCAGCGCGCAGCATATGGCGCCCATATGGTGGCCCAGATCGGCGGAACCAAGCGTTCCGTCAGACGAGAGCAACCGGTGAACTTGCGAGATTGCCATGATCTGCGCACCGATCCCGTCGATGAACAGTGAAAGATCGGTTTTGTTGGAGGCAGCGGCGCGGTGGACCAGATCTGCGCCTTTCAGGCGGACGTAGCCAGCCAGAAAGGCCAGATGATTTGAGATCCTGTGGTCTGCTTCGGCCACTTGGCAGGCCATTGATTGGGTGTCACGGTCGATCATATCTGCCATCCTGTTATTCTACCAAATTGACCAAGCCGGTGTTGCACGCAATGTTCTTCCCGGGGTTAGCTCGACGTCTTCGCAGGCTTGCTGGTGGAACCGGAGATGCCTTGCAGGAGTCGGCTTCGTCACCGTTGCATTTCGCTAGCCCGAACGGGCTGCTCCAGGTTAGGATGGACCCTGTTCCAGGCATGAGCAGTTTAACTCCAACGCCCCCCTCAGTTGGGATTCCGCCTGCCGAAGCTGACTTGGAAAATGGCGTGGGTCTGGTTGCGTTACCCTCTCTGGCGCTGCGCTTCCGGTCGACGGACCACCCGAGATCCTTTGGCCAATTGGGACGACGCCTACGCCCTGAACGCCAGAAATCGCCCTTGACCAAGCCTGGCTTCACAAGAGCGGACCGGATTCAACAGAAAGGACCGAGGTCGAGCAGACGGCGCCCGGGTCCCGGCGCCATCTGCTGGCCAAGCACTATGGCCGCCGCACCGAATTGCCACCATCAATGATCCGGTTGATCAGCTGGGCCACCGCCGAATGCAGTTCCCCCTGCCCATCTTCGCCCGGATCGTTCGAATGAGCTGCCGCAGCGTCGCGCAGGACGCCGACAATCTGGTGCTCCGGCAAGATGTCTGCATCATTGAGGGCCAGCAAAAGCGATTCGCAGATGGCGAGCGCGGCGGCGGCCGTCGCCTCGGCTCCGGGCGTTGTTCCCGCAGGCACTGGCTTTGAAGGCATTTGCGTTGTCATGGATAGATTTCTTTCTGATGGCGGCCACAAGATGTGCGTGAGCCGGAGAACGTGATCGCAACTGTCGCACATCGCGCGTAGTATGAACTGATCCACGGCAGGATCGCCGGGGGCGATGCCCGATAATCCAAGATTGTCAGAACCCGTCCCCTCAGCGGAGCCGGAGTCGAAAGGTATCCGATGCTTAGCACTCACAGTCCCCTTGCCCGCAAGCTGGGCAATTTTGTTGCCCTGTCAGAGTCCGATTTGGCAGTACTCGACACTTTGCATCGGCGGCGTCGCAGTTTCGCTGTGGGGCGCGATCTTGTGTTTCAGGGGCAAACCCACCAGGCAGTGTATATTCTCGCCGAGGGCTGGGTCTGTTCCTACAAGTTGATGCGCGACGGGTCGCGGCAGATCGTCGATTTCCAGATACCCGGCGACTTTCTCGGCTTGCGGTCGGTCCTTTTCCGCACCGCCGACCATAACATCGAGCCACTTACGCCGGTCGAGGCCTCGGAAGTGTTGGAAAGCGAATTGCTGCAGACATTTGCAGACACCCCGCGCCTTGCTACGGCATTGTTATGGGCCGCGTCGCGGGACGAGGCGATGGTGGTAGAGCATCTGGTCGGCATTGGTAGGAGAGACGCGCGTGAACGGACGGCGCATTTCCTGCTCGAACTCAGTGCTCGGCTGACTCTCGTGGGACGCGGCACGCGCGACGGTTTTGCCTGTCCGCTCACGCAATACCACCTCGCCGATGCGCTTGGGCTCAGTTCCGTGCACGTCAATCGTGTGCTCCGCGAGTTGCGTGAGGACGGGTTGGCAACTTTTCAGACGGGCCAGGTGACGATCCATGATTTCGACAGGCTGGCCGAACTTGCAGAGTTCGACCGAGCCTATCTGGATCAGGAAGGCCCGCTGCTGCGATAGCGACCTGTAGGGCTAAAACACTGGGCAAAGGTCTGCGGCGTCGGTCTTCCGACTGACTGCGTCCTTCGTGAAGCGAGAACGACGCACAGCGACTGCGCCACTTCGAACACCTTCACGAAAGTGCGCTGCAAGCCGGTCTGGCCCTTCACGGAAGTCAGCATCATGACCCCATCCCACAACCCTCTTAGATTGCGGCTTCATGCGTGGGGTCAGGGATATAGTGACGCGCCATCCGCGCCTCGAACGCCGCGTCCACCGGTACGGACGGGTCATAGGTTGGGCTATCCATGACAGTTTTCCGATCGACATCCAGATTGACCAAACTCTCTGCCCACGACACGTTCTTTGCAGAGCGTGGCGAAATCAGGACATGTTTGCCGGGCCACCAGTTCTTTGTATCGACGGTCAGGAAATGGATCGTCCAGTCGGCATCGTCAATCAGAAAGCCCTCGACATGACCGATGGAGCCATCGGTGGCATGCAGATTGTAGCCGGTCACGGCATCAATGCTGCGCAGATGCAGATCATCGCCCTGATGGCGCCGGGTGTAAAGCTCGTCCTGACGCCGTCTTGAATCGGCGTAGTGCGCCTCTGACATACCCGCGCTCCAGCCGCCGTAGCCGCCCATGTAGAAGCCGCTCCCCCAATAGGGGCTCATGTTGTAGTAACCGTACATCCGTTCTTCGTGCTGCCGAGACACCGGTTCATGCGTGTCGATGGCCGGGCTGTCCTTGACCGATGCCATGGTAAGCCGGACTGGAAAGCTGCGGGCGGACGTATCCGGGTGACCCAGAACCGAAACCGGCAGCAGCACCTTGCGCCCAGACAGCCAGTTGCCGGTTTCGACGACGACCCAGCGGAGTGTCCAGCTTTCGTCATCGAACAGAAAATCAGTCAAGGAGCCGATGCTGCCGTCGGTCGCTGCGATCGTGAAACCCTTGAGAGTTGAAGCCTCTATTAACATTTGGATGTTTTCCTTTTTTTCGACCAAGTTTGGCGCGCCTACGGCCGCCGCCGGCTTTCCGTCGCAGGGATAGTCGCATAAGGCGGGTTCGGAACCTGCACACAGCAAACGTTTCTTCGGTGGCGTCTTGTCGCGACCTTGCGATCAAGACCCACGAGCCTGAAACACAATCGCATGCTGCGGTCCGCCGCACACTGATCCACGTTGGTCCGCAAGGATTTACGATGATCTATGATTGTCGATGTCAGCGGCCGTGTGCCGCTACCCAAACAGATAGGAATGCTATGAACCGGATCGTGTATATCGTCGGCTTTGTGGTCATCGTCTTGTTCATCTTGGGCTTTTTGGGCCTGCGCTGAACCTAGAGACGCAGCGAAGAACCCCCACTGTTTGACTTTGGGATGACTCCAAGAACTGCGATTCCCATCGCGGGTACAGGCGCTTCATCCTTCAATTATCGGCTAGAAAGAGAGATTTCTCCCATGAGTACACTTTTGATTATCGTTGTCCTTCTGCTGCTGTTCGGCGGCGGCGGCGGCTACTACGGCTACAATCGCTATGGCACGCGTGGCCTCGGTGGCGTCCTCGGCCTTGTGATCGTTATCTTCATTGTTCTCTGGTTCCTGGGTGTGCTCGTTTAATTCGCCCAAGTTGGGGGCAGGCCCCGCTTTGGGTTCGGACAATGCCGGACCCTTGGCATCACAAGCAGGTCACGGGCTTGAACGACCCATTTTCTGTCCGGCACAGAATGGCGGCATCTGAACTCCTTCCCACGTCACGGGCCCCAGGTTTCCCAGTGCCCGCTCAGCCATCGCCAAAAGCAGCGGAAGTCAAAACCCTGCCGATCATTTGAGGGGGCCTTGTCTCGCCGCGATATTTTTCTGAATTGAGGACCGCCCTTGACACATGGTGCCGATGCCGTAACTCCGGCAAAAATACCGTTTGCTGGCTGGAAGGACGTGGCCTTTCGCGTCAAGAACCAAGTCGCAAAGGACCGCGTGGGCCTGCTCGCCGCCGGAGTGGCATTTTATGGTCTGCTTGTTGATTGCCACTGAGATTTGACCCCCCGGGTCAGATCCAAACGACAATCAACAGCTCCGATTCAAGGCTTCTTCCCGCTGCTCTCCTGTAAATCCAAAAGAGTTTTACGGTCAAAGGCATAGACTGTCGGCCCCCCGCTTTCGTGCAACACCTGTTCACGCAACTCGGCAACGGCGACACTCGCGGCCAGCGGAAAGGACTTTTCCAACTTCGCGAGGGTTTCAGCAAGCCGGGTGACGACATCCGCATCGGTCATCCCGTATCGTGCAATCGCGGCAAAAGCCCGGCAGGTGACATCCCCAAGATCAAAGACTTCGGTCAAGACGCGCAACTGGCCGCTCTGATCGAGCCGCATAGGGGAGGGAATGTCCCGGTCTGCCACTCGGCCAAGAACTTGGCCCAGCCGGTCGATGCAGTAGAGCGCAGTCGTGGGGTCGTTGATGCCGGGCGACAGGGAGCGTTGCGCCAGTTCCACGATGCGGCGGATCGCGAACTCCAGATCCTGATAGGGTGTCCGATCCCGTCCGATGACGACCGCACCGCGCAGATCCTCGTCAATTTTGTCCGAAACCCTTGCCTTGGGATACGCCGCAATCACGCACGCGCCTTCGGTGACAAACACGCCGGGGCGCGCTATGATCCGCAGAACAAGATCATTCTTAGCGGCAAGCCGCATCAGCACGTCACCGCCAATATACTGAACGTAGCCATCTGAATCAGCCGGGATTTGTTTGCTGTCAGCCTCGAAATCGTAAGGAAGAGTTTGCCCGGCCGCTTCGTCTGTCGGCCCATGGCCGAGTCGCTCGGGAAAGACCTGATCGACGGCGGCGCAACCTTCGACGGAAAGTTTTTCCAGCAGTGTTTCGACCCGGATCGACGTCGCGATGTGATGGATGAAGTAAAGCAGGACTGCGACACTTGCCGCGGCCATCAACACACCAAACGCAACCGCCAGATGGGGAACGAAGCTGGCCTCTTCGGTGCCCCGCACCGACCTCAGCACGAACAGGCAATATAGAAAGGTCGCAATGAACGTGCCCAGCACGATCTGGTTGCTGCGATCCCGCATGAAGTTGCCAAGCGTCCGCGGGCCAAACTGCGAGGAGGCAAGCTGCAACGACAGCATCGTGATCGAAAAGATCAGGCTGGCCACCGTGATCATGGAACTCGCGATCACCGACAGCATCGTCCGGGCGCCTTCCGGTCCGAAGGTATAGAGAGCGCTCGGATTGTCCGTCTGGGCCACATCGCGCAGGGCATCGACCTCGATGAGCACAAAAGAAAGAGCGACCGCTGACAAGGCCATGACTGCGGGCACAAACCAGAAGCTGGAGTTAAGCTGTCCCCAGACCGCTGTGACGCGGGTTATCGAAAATGACGCTGCCATGAGCAACTCCTTGCTTTGATAGGATCTATCGGGGCTGACAGCGAAGCCGGTTTCCGACAGGCTGTTTGCTCTGCCTTGGGGCCATGCGTTTTGGACTGCAAACACCAATCAACAGTCATGATCGCACGACCCATTTGATTACCGCACGCAGGCTCAACCCCTGAACGATCAGGGTGAACAGGACGACGGCATAGGTCGCGGCCAACAGCGCGGATTTCTCGGCGACCTCTGGCAGCGAAAGCGCGAGCGCCACCGAGATGCCGCCGCGCAAGCCACCCCAGGTTAGCACCGGAATCGTCCCGCGCGCGAACTTGCGAAACATCCCGAGTAGCAGGACCGGACCGCTTACGGCCACCAGACGGGCGACCAGCACCAGTGGCACCGCCAGCGCCATCAGCCAGCCGAAGGCAGGCTCGAACCGCAGCACCAGAACCTCCAGCCCGATCAGCAGGAACAGGACCGAGTTCAGCATTTCGTCGATCAACGTCCAGAAACCGAAAAGGTATCTCTGCGTTTGATCGCTCAGCGCGTCGCGCGGCCCCCTGCTTCCGACCAGCAACCCCGCGACGACAACCGCCAGTGGACCGCTCACAACCAGTCTGGATGCGATCGCATATGTGCCCACGACCAGCGCCAGCGACATCAGCACCTCGATCGAATAGTCGTCGATGGCGCGCATGGCGCGGTAGGCGATATAGCCCGTTACGCATCCGAGTGCCGCACCGCCAACGGCCTCGACCACGAACATCTCGCCCACTTGAAGGGCGTCAAAACCGTCACCCATGGCCGCATGGACAAGGACGGCGAACAACACCACGCCCACACCGTCGTTGAAGAGGGTCTCACCTGTCATCAATATTTTAAGGTCCGCGGGGACCTTTACCTCTTTCAACGTGGCAAGAACGGCCACCGGGTCCGTTGGGCTGATCAGCGCCCCGAACACCAGTGCCCAAGGCAGTGATATCGCGACACCCAGCAGGTCGGTTGCTGCCCAGATGACGCATCCAATGATCGCGGTAGACACCACAACACCCAAACTCGCCATCGTGCCGATGGTCAGGGCACGGCTGCGAAGGCTGACCACGTCGACATGCAACGCGCCTGCGAACAAAAGGAATGCGAGCATACCCTCAAGAACGGTTTCTTGGAAATGGACTTGGCGCAGGAGGGCTGCAAGACCTTCATAACTGAACAATCCCGGCATCGCAGCCTCGGCTCCGATGACAACCAGCGAGGCGCCAAGCCCCATGACAAGCAAGCCGATGGTGTGCGGCAAGAACGCCAGCCGTAAATTGACCCAACTGAACGTGGCCGTCAGAACCAGCAGGATTGCGACAAGCTCGAATTGCGACATCGCGGTCACCGTTGCCGGCGGTCGGGCGGGACCGGGCTCGCGCGGGCGATGCGTGCAGTCACAGGATCAAAGGGACCATCCCCCACATCAGTCGACACCATATTCCAGCATTTTCTCCAGACCTGTCGTCAGGAATTCTCCAACCTCCGGTTGACCCAGCAGATAGCGGCTCACCAGCCCCTCGTGCTGTTGTCGCGCAAGGGCTTTGGTCTGCTCCCAAGCTTCAGGTCCAGCATCGCCACGGCCGATCCAGAACAGCGCGACAAGCGCGTCCTGCTGCTCATCGTTCATGCTTTCGATCTCTTGGGTGATCTCGTCACGGCTCAGATCGCCACCGGTTTCCTGCATGGTCACGGCCAATTCGTCGTCCGAAGCATTGCCGCCAAGGTCAGAGATATCCGTCCCTTCCTTCGCCATCACGGCGTTGAACCGCAACACCAGTTCTTCGATCCGGGTATCATTAAAGGGCAGCGCAGCCATCGGTATCTCCTGTTCAATAGACCGTCAGGATAACACGTGGGCCAGACGTGGCACTGATATCGATCATACCGCCCTGCCCGCATTTGCTCCTGCAGCGCTCTCAAAGATGGCTGGCCAGAGCCAAGGTCGATGGATTCTGCCAGTTAGGTGGCATCGCAGACGCAGAACCCCAACCATGCCGATCAGTTTTGGGCCTGCTGATCTGGATCAATACACCGGCTGCAAACCTGATTTAGAGTTCAAGGGATGATTGTGGCGTTCGAAATTTTTACTCGGCTAAGGGTAGAGGGTTTCGTAATGCTGCAGGCACTCGGGCCAGCCAAAGACCAATGGATCCTGCGTTTCCGTTGGTCAGAGTCGCACTGTCCGGCGCGAGGGCAAGTTGCAAAACAAGAGATATACGAAGGATTGAAGACATGAAGAAAAATGAGAATCCATCCACGGCGTCAGTATCCTCCGCAGAGACCGATCATGTCGGAAAGCCTGCGGCGAAGAAACAAGCGCAAGACGCGGCCCCTACGCCCAACGACCTTGGCCAAGGGGTCGACAGGCCCGGCTTTGATATGGGCGGGTCTTCTGGCGACACACATGCCGGTACGTGGCTGCCCCTTGGCAATGATGCGTTCGACACGCCAGACGAAAGGAGGCTTCCGGGGCGGAGGCTTGACAACGATCTGACGATACCGCGCTGGGGTGGACCCGAGCCACGCGACGCGACCGCACCTGACAAGAAGACCGCAGCCGACAAAACACCCTCTACGCCACAGACGAAAAAAGCAAGCTGACGGAGCGACGACCCGATGCCCAGCGGTGGCGAACGATCCTGTCCTATGCGGTGCACGCTCTGTCGGTTCGACTAACTCGCTCAACGAACAAGCTGCCGGTCCCTAAAGCTCGGCACCGCACCAGGCTCTGCCCTAGCCGTCGTCGGCAATTATCGACGATCATAGCAACGGGTTTCGATTGCCGGGCCAGCGCGTGACAGAACCGGCCGACAGCGGCTCCGGTATCCGTGACGCGACCCGGAAAGATCCTCGAAAGGACACTTCATGCTTTATGTCGATATTCCAACCAACCCCGAAATCCGGGCGCTGTTTGAGGCCCGTGCCGATGCGTGTGTTTCGATCTATCTGCCGACGACACCCGAGACCCAGAATGTCACTCTCAGCCGCATCTCGTTCGGCAATCTGATGCGAACGGCACTCGAGCAACTCGACGCCGCAGACTTCGACAAGCGCCGTCGCGCGGCTCTGGAGGAACATCTCTCTGCGCTGGACGAGGATGACGAGTTCTGGCGGCTTCAGGCCAACGGCCTTGCGGTTCTTGCCACACCAGACAGCTTACGGACCTTCCGGCTGGCGACAGAGGTCACCAAAACGGTCGAGGTGTCGGATCGTTTCCACCTCAAGCCGCTGATGCGCGCAATGGTCTTTCCACAACATGCATTCGTGCTGGCCTTGTCCGAGAATGATGTCCGCCTGGTCGAGGTCTTCGCCGACCATCCTGCCACAGCGGTCAGCGTGCCAGACCTGCCCGGCAGTGCCGCTGACGCCACCGGTCGCGCATCGGTCAACAACCCCGGCATGGGCACTGGGCATGGAGACGCCCAGGGCCAGAAGTCGCTGTTGCTCAAATACCTGCGCAAGGTGGACGCCGCCCTGCGCCCGGTCTTGGCAGGGCGTGAGACGCCGCTCATCCTTGCCGCGACCGAGCCGCTGGGGCCGATCTTCCGCTCGGTCAACAGCTATCCGGGTCTGTTAGCTGAGGGGATCTCCGCAAGCCCCGACAGCATGAGCGAAAGCGCGTTGGCGAGTGCCGCGAGGCCGGTTCTGGATGGGCATTACGCGTCGGAGATCGAAGCTGCGACAGCACTCTTTCACGAGCGGATCGGATCACATCGCGCCATCAGTGATCTGCAGGCCGTCGCGCGCGCCGCGACCTTTGGTGCCGTGGACCTCCTACTGGTCGATATCGACGAGGTGGTGCCCGGCACGGTTGACGAGACTGACGGCACGATTGCTCTGGCAACAAAACCAAGCGCGGACAGCTATGGCGTTATCGACGAGATAACTGGAAGAGTGATCCTCGCGGGGGGCAAGGTTCTGGCTGTGCGCCGGGAAGACATGCCCGACGGCGCGGCAGTGGCGGCGATCCTGCGCTATCCCGTTTGACTCGCCGGGGACCATTGGGTCCGGACCACGGTTACTGCACCAGGCCCAGGTCCACGAACTGATCAAGCTTATGGCAAGGCTGTGCTCGGGGCTGAGACAGGCGGAACCCATTATAAGCGGCTTCTTGCGAGGCAACCTATCATGGATCAGCACGTCTCGGCGGTCCGGCTGTCATAGATAGTGCAACAGGTCCCATTTGAGGAACGTCGATCGAGGAAATCAGTCATGTTAGACACTGCCAAGCGGATCGAAGACATCGGCCCACAGCCGCAATCGTTCAACATCGAAGAGGGAACGACGCGAAACTCCGACTACCGGTCGGTCACCTGGAGCGGGCATTACCTCCAGGTTACCTTGATGTCGATCCCCGTTGGCGGCGATGTCGGGCTTGAGGAGCATCCCGAGACCGATCAGTTCCTGCGTCTCGAGGCCGGTACCGGCCGCGTGCAAATGGGCACCGCGAAGGACAATCTGACCTTCGACAGGGACGTCTCGGACGGCTGGTGCGTCCTCGTTCCGGCTGGAACATGGCACAACATCACCAACACCGGGACCAGTCCGATGCAGCTCTACACGTTCTACGCCCCATCCCATCACGCGCCCGACAGGGTGCAGTCGACGGCAGCGGTTGCCGCGTCCGACGAGTCCGACAAACCTGCGGACTGGTCGGTGCAGCCAGAACAGGTGCCCGACAAGCATGGCTAACATCTTCGATTGGCAAACGAGTGCATTTGGTGTCGCGCGTCAGAGACGTAAAAAGGCACGGGTCCTGTTCGCGGGCAAATCCGATCTAGGGTTTTGTCGTGTGACATGGCCTTGCCTGCATTGGCAAGCGGCAAGACCTGCCTCGCAGGCTTCACGAAGGAGCGCCAGATTGCCTAAAGGCATAATGTCCAGGGACCTCGTCGCAACCTTGCATTCGGAAACAAGAGTGAGGCGGCGCTTTCTCCGCTTAAGATAAATTGAGCTTCAAAGGAGCAAACCAATGCCCATTCACCGCGTTGATCTAGCCGACGACTCCAGCCTGCTGGACATTTACGCAACCGAGGCATCGCAAAGCATCCTGCCAAAGTATCGGATGCCGGAAGGTCGAACCGAACCGCGTGCGGCCTATGCCCTCATCCGGGACGAACTTCTGCTCGACGGGAATGCGCGCCAGAATCTGGCGACCTTCTGCACGACCTGGGTCGAGGATGAGGTCAAGGAGTTGATGGCGGACGCGATCGACAAGAACATGATCGACAAGGATGAATATCCGCAAACCGCTGAAATCGAAAAACGCTGCGTCCATATCATTGCCGACCTTTGGCATGCCGAGAAGTCGCGTCAGACGATAGGCTGCTCGACGACCGGGTCCAGTGAGGCGGGCATGCTGGGCGGGTTGGCCTTCAAGTGGAAGTGGCGCAAGCGCCGCGAAGCCGAGGGCAAGGACGCGACCAAGCCGAATATCGTGACCGGTCCGGTACAGATCTGCTGGAAGAAGTTCGCGCGCTACTTTGACGTCGAAATCCGCGAGGTGCCGCTGGAAGGTGACGCTCTTGGCCTGAGGCCCGAAGACCTGCGCAAATATTGCGACGAGAACACGATCGGTGTCGTGGCCACGCTGGGGGTAACCTTCACCGGTGTCTATGAGCCCATCGAGGCGCTGGCGGCGGAACTCGATGCGATGCAGCGCGACCTTGGGCTTGATATTCCGATTCACGTCGACGCAGCCTCGGGCGGGTTCATCGCACCCTTCATTCAGAAGGATATCGTATGGGATTTCAAGCTGGATCGGGTCCGCTCGATCAATGCCTCTGGCCACAAATACGGGCTGGCACCACTGGGTGTAGGTTGGGTGATCTGGGCGACGCAGGAAGATCTGCCCGAAGAGCTGATCTTCTATGTCGACTACCTGGGCGGCAACATGCCCACCTTCGCGCTGAACTTCTCGCGCCCCGGTGGCCAGATCATCGCGCAATATTACAACTTCCTGCGCCTTGGAATGGATGGATACACGGCTGTCCAGCAGGCCTGTTCGGACACGGCCCAATGGTTGGCTGAACAGCTGGCGGCAATGGGATGTTTCGAGATGGTCTATGACGGCCACGGCGGTCTTCCTGCCGTCGCCTACAGGTTGAAGGACGAGGGGCAAGGTTTCACGCTTTATGACCTGTCGGACCGGGTGCGGATGCGGGGATGGCAGATTGCGTCCTATCCATTGCCAATGAACCGCAAGGAAACCGTGGTTCAGCGCATCCTGATCCGGCACGGGGTCAGCCAGGACCTGGCGCAACTTCTGCTGGACGACATCAAGCGTGCCGTCGAGGACCTTGTCAACAACCCGGTCCCGAATTCCACCGCGAAGCCGGGATTTCATCATGATTGAGGCGGAGCGTGAACGCAGGACGATATTGAAACCGGCCGTCTATGGCTCGGGCCTGCCGCTGCTTTTCTCGGCCGGTGCAGCAGCGGCCCAGGACACGGCCCCCGCATCGGGCGGTGTAATTGGGCAGGTGTTCGATACAATTCTGCCCGTGACGGAGGCCGGGGTTCACGGCTTTTTCCAGCTTCTGGACAACCAGCCCATCGCCTTCATTCTGCTCTCGCTTGCGCTTGGAACGCTGATCGGAAAGTTCAGCTTCAAGACCATCTCTCTGGGCTCTACGGCTGGCACGTTGCTGGTCGGGGTATTGCTGTCGATGATCGCGCAAGGTGCCTATGGCATCACCTATTCGATCCCCGGCATCCTGTCGTCCTTCATGCTCTTGTTGTTCATGTATGCTCTGGGCTTGAAGGTCGGTCCACAGTTCTTTGCCGGGTTGCGAAAAGGCGGTCTGGCGTTTCTCGCGATCGGTTTCATCGTCTGGAGCCTGAACTGGGTCATCTGCTTTTTCGGGGCGATGCTGGCCGGTCTCGCACCTGGCTATGCGACGGGCCTGATCTCGGGCAGCTATACGATCACGGCGATTCTGGGCGTCGGTCAGGATGCACTGGCCAGCGGCGCCTATGTCCCGCCCGATGGCACCTCCGTCGAGCAGGTCGGCGCCAACATGGCAGCCGCCTATGCGATCAGCTATGTCCTGTCGACCGTGCTGACCATTCTGCTGATCCGCTATCTTCCGCGCATGTTCGGCTATGACGCTGTCGCCGAGGCAAAACGGGCCGAGGAAGATTTCAGCGGTGGGGCGACCGATCCGGTCCCCGGTGCACCCCGTGCCTTGACCATGGGCATGACATCAGTCGGCGTGCGCGCCTTTGCCGTCACCCAAAAGGACTTTATCGGACGCACTCTGTCGCAACTGGCCGAGGATTTTCCCGCAGTGCCCATCCTGCGCGTGGTGCGGGATGGCAAGATTCTGGACATGACGAACGACCCCGCCGTGCAAGAAAACGACCTCGTCACGGTACGCGCTGATGTGGAGGACTTGATGGGCAAGGAAATCAAGCTCATCGGCCCTGAGTCCGACAGTCCGCTGGCGCGCAACGTACCCATCGAGGTGGCCGATGTGCATGTGGGCTCGCACAAGATCTCGGGAAAAAGCCTTGCGGACCTTGGAGCGCAATTGTCGGGGGGCGTCACCGTGCAGGCGGTGTTCCGTGCGGGCCTCGAGTTGCCTCTTGGCCCCAAGACGGACGTTCATTTCGGCGATGTTCTGCGTCTGAATGGGCCGGACGCCGCCATTCAACGGGCAGCGAAAAAGTTGGGTGGAACTGCGATTCTTTTCACCATGAAGTCCGAGGTTCTCTACCTCGCGCTGGCCATGCTGGTGGGCTATCTGGTGGGGATCATTACGGTTACGATTTCCGGCATCCCCTTTGCCTTCGGAACATCCGCCGGGGTGATCATGGCGGGCGTGGGGGTAAGTTATCTGCGCAGCCGCAACCCCAATTTCGGCGGCCCTGTGCACGAAGGCGCGCGCAGCTTTCTGCAGGATTTCGGCCTGAATGCCTTTGTCGCCGTTCTGTCCGCCAACGTCGGCCCCAAGGTGATTTCGGCCCTTGGGGGTGACACGATCCTGTGGCTGGCGCTGATCGGCATTGCAGGGGCGCTCATCCCGCCACTGGTCGCCTTCTGGGTCGGGATCAAGGTCTTTGGTCTGAACGCGATCATCTCGGACGGGGCCGCGACGGGTGGGCGCAACAGCACGCCAAGCCTGAACGCAATCATGGAAGAATCCCGCAGTTCCGTCGCCGCCGTGCCCTATCCGGTCAGCTATGCGTTCACGACCGTGCTGGCGCTGATCGGGGGATATTTCTCGATGATCCTGTCCTGACGATGCAACCCCTCGACCTCGCCAAGCGAGGTTCGAGCGTTTTCATTCCGTAACCTGATAAAACAAAGGAAATGCCATGACCCAAGATAAAACCCCGAAACCCGACAGCTCAGACGACGCTTTTGGTGCCAAAGGCACCATATCTCAAGCGGGGCGTTCAGGCGGCCGCTTGCCGCGTGACATCGGCACGCAAGATGAATTGAAGCGGGCCACCGAACGCCCCGCCGGCAAAACCCGCGTCAATAAATCCGACGAAAAGGAGGGTTCGTCGAAATAGAAGCAAAGGCGCAAGCCGTTGCAAATTCCCAAGCGGCTCGTCCAGCCACACCCACCCATCGGGCCCGACAAGGACGGCCTTGCGCCCAGAGACTTGCACCGGGCGTTGGCCATCCACGAACATTGAAAAAGGCTGGAACGTTCATTCTCGTGCGGGCTCCAGCTTGAAACCAACAGAAAGGGTCGGTGCGACATGGAAGACGTGCGTCAAGACGAGAGTCCCAAGTCTGCCGAAAGCACCGCGACCGCGAAGGACCCGGTCTGCGGGATGACAGTCAAGATCGGGTCCAACACCCATCATGCGGAATTCGAGGGCAAGACATTCTATTTCTGCTCCGAAAAATGCCAGACGAAATTCAAGGCTGACCCGTCGGCCTATACCTCTGGCGACCCCGCTTCGCCCAAGCAACCTGCCCCTGCCAATGCCCAATATACCTGCCCGATGCACCCCGAATGTTGATTGTCACTGAGAACTGACCCGGCAGCAGCAGAAATTGTCATCGAGAATTGACCCATGTGCAACCTTACCCCGGCTTGAATCAGCTGGGAGCACTTGGAGTGATAGACATGGGATTTTTAAAAGTTATCCGGAAATGGGCGCTGCGTGACAAGATGCCCATTCGCGAGATCGCGCGGCGGACGGGCGTGTCTCGCAACACGATCAAGAAGTATTTGCGGGAGGGGATTGTTGAACCTGCGTTTCACGCGCCAGATCGTCCCAGCAAGCTG
>NZ_KB908004.1 GCF_000382265.1 Yoonia vestfoldensis DSM 16212 | reverse complement strand
GTATAATGAAAAAAGAACTCAAGAAAACCACCGTCGCGCTGGCCGTTATCGGATCGGTCTTGCTGAGCTCGGTCGTTCCGGCCTCTGCCCAGAACCGCACTGTTCAACACACCGCCAACAGCGCGCTCGCCTGCGTCAACAGCGGCCTTTGCCCTAAGCCTTTGTCCAACGCGATCCGCGCCTGGGACCGCGCAGGCTGGGAGGCTGGCAACTTCATGAACAGCCGTCAGGGTTTGCCGCAGGTTCAGTACCCCGGCACGCGTCGCTGATCTGAGACCGAAAGGGGGCGGGCGTAAGCTCGCCCCACTATCCATTCATTCAGAAAGGAAAATCCAATGAAACGTCTGCTTATCTTAGGCCAAGCCTCTGTGATGGCTGCCCTCCTGTCAATCGGCTCGGCTACCGAAATCAATGCGCGCATCCTGACCCCAATGGGCGCGGGTATTGATCGGGGCTGCCGCATCTGCGCACTTTACCCGTGCAGGCGCGCTCCCGATACCCGCAACTTCGTCGTCCCCTACACGGGCAATAACTGCCCCCTGATCAACCGCCCTCAATCCTGCGGCGAGGACCGCATCCGCTGATCAGGTTGCCACAGGTTGCTTGCCACACCCCCGGTGCTACCGCTCCGGGGGCGCACTGAAAAACACCAGCTATGGGCCTGAATGTATCTGTCCACTCAATCGAATTAACTGCACATGGCGTCCGCCATACCCGACATCAGCTGATTAGTTTTCGTCCTGGTCGTCAGACAGCTCAACTATCGTTCGGTTCGGTAAAAGGTACATTCCGTCATCGCTGCTAAAATCGCGAGCCTCAGAAGATGTTAACTTCTTTCGGCTGCGTGCTTTCTTTGAAAAACCCTTCACGATGATGTCGGAAGAGACGAAGAAGTTCTCATCCTCACCTCGGATCTCGGAATTTAGCTTAGCTATCACTCTGTTTCGATCGTTTCTTGCGGCCGTCAGAATTGCATGTTCACTTGCATAAGTCTTCAAAAGAACGTCCCGAGAAAAAAACGTTTCAATATTCAACAAGCTAGTCCTGATTTCGCTAGCAAGCGCCTCGTAACGTCTTTTGTCGATAACATCGCAATCTTTCCGGGTAGGCTTTTTACGTGAAAGATAAAACGCCATGTCGTTCCGATGTTGTTCAACAATTCCTGTAAAATTTTCTGGGATCTTGAGTGTATAAGTGGATTCTGCGTCAATACCTAATTTTTTCCTTCTCGTCAGCATAATATCAAAAATGTCGGAGTTAGAAAAAGGGAACCGAGGAAACATCTTCAAATGTGCCTCTTGACGGCCTCGCATGCCAGAACCGTCCGCCTCAGCTTCGTTATTTTCGCAGGCTGCGCTATGAAACGTATTGAAAGTATCGTAATTTGGGTATTCGAGAAAATGCAGCAGTGCGGCCTTGGCTTGTATGCGTTGTTCCGCTCGCACCGGATCTATCAATTTTTCTTTCTTCAGTAGGATTTCCCGAAACGAGGGAAAGTTATGTCGGTCGCTGGAGGCAGTGTCTGCATCTCCAAGCGTGAGGAGATCGACCCGCTTTGGGCTCACTTCTGCTAACGCTGCGAAATACGCCAGCGGCAAAGGGGCAATTTGTTTTACAATCCGCTCTTCGATTTCACCCTCATTCTTGATTCCGCCATAAGAGAGCGTCCTTGCGGCCAGATCGATCACAAGCTCCGTTCTGTCAGACTCTCGAAACCTCTTCATCGCTTTCAGCGCAAGATCATAGCTGATTGGTAATTCATCATAGTCAAACACGACACTCGCGATCCCGTATTCAAGCTCGATCAAATTAAGTCTGAGATTTTCTTTGTCCTCATGCTTAAGCATTTCACCTGTTTTTGACCTTACAGCTTTACCGTTAGTTTTCCTGAACCAGAATGATTCGCTTTTATCAAGGTCTTCGATCCAGCTGGGGTTTACGAGAATGTGGTACAATTTGTCATCAGGGCGACCCCGGAAGACCATGATCTCCTGTGCTCCGCTCGACATCGTCTTGCGGCCACCGGCGAGGAGCATGATCAGGCGGGGAGCATCACCACTGTCGGGGTTTTTCATTTCCTCATTCGATCGCCCTCGCAATCGCGTGCGCTCGTCTATAAGCTCCATGAAAGCCTTGTGGTGCTCTGCGGTTTCGATATCCTTTAGGTACTTCTTGGGATCATCGGGATCCTCAACATAATTGAAGACCACATTTCCGGCATGTTCGTCAACAAACTGCCATGGATTGTGGGGGACGAGGTCTACGTTGTTCCAAACATTCGGATTGCTCTTTCTGTCCTCGTACAGCTCTGCAATCTTATCGCGAAGGCCTCTCTCCGACTTAGGCATCTTTGACGCCGTGTTTTCGCGGTTTGCTTTTTCCTCACCGATATCCGTCGTGATGATCTCGATCCGAAACGGAACAATACCTTTTTCTTCGAGCAAAGCATCGAGCGCCTCGGTAATGACCTGACCTGTTCTTCCCAAAGTGGCGATAAAGCAGTAGCGCGGGGGCTGGGACATGCAAACCTCTCATCCAGAATACCAAAATACTGCGGTATGCCCCCTGTTCTGTCAATCGCCGGACATACGGTTCCACGGCGCTTCGTAAAATACGGCCACGCGCCCAAAGCCCGATGTGGTGGCCGAGCCAAGGCCCGCCACCTCGATCAGCGGCAGCAGTGTCCGCAAGATCGGGCCACAGCGGCGCAATGTAACGCCGCCTGACACCGCGCGAAATTCCATTGTTCGTCCTTGTCGTTGTGATCGCCGCTCGGTGGTGAGGAACGCCAGTGTCTGGTCACACAGCTCAAGCGACCGGACTTCCAAACTCACAGCTTCGGGGTCGACGTCGAGCCAGCAACCGCACCACGCCAGCACCGCCGCGGCCCGGCTGATCACCGAATTGCCCAGCATCGCGGCGTCCAGCGCCATGCGGCCCTTTCGATCCAGCATCCAGGGTGAGGTTGCGACCAAACGCAGGGCAGCCGCCTCTGGCAAAGGCGTGGGCGGCTGCGGCTGGCCGCATTCCATTTCCATGTCCGGGAATCTCGCCCGCGCACGGGCCAGCGGCATGACCGAGATACCTTGGTCGCACAAGGCTCGTATCAGCGCCTGCCGCAGGGTCGGAAGAAACGGACGGGCGCGACCGAACACCCGCAGGGTGATTGTGACCCTGCGTCCTGACGGTTGGGTGAACAAGACATAAGGCCGGGCTGGGGCCGCCGCGACAGAGCCTGCCCGCGGCGGTGCGACGATGGGATCACAGAACAGCGCATCATAGGCAGTCGGGGTGCGCCAAAGCGCTGCACGGCGTTCCAACAACCGGCTTTCCTGCGGTTGCATCGCCATCAACGCATGACCAAGCGCGCCGCGCAGCCGCCCGGCCAAGGTTTCGCCAGTGTCGAAATCTCGCGGCACATCGAGCCGAACAACAATATCCTCGGTCTCCAGTACGCCAAGCGCCCTTTCGGGCGGCACCGGCACGCAGGGGGCAGGAGGTTGCCAGGCTGCGATCACAGCAGCAAATAGTCGCCTGCGACCACGGGCGGGGTGCAGCCGTAGGTCCGGCAGGCGGTAAGGCCGCCAGGCGTGACTGCATAGACACGCAGGCTGTCGCCCGGTTCGATCTCTGCCGCGCAGCGCAGCGATAGGCTGTCAGCGGCGGCAGCAGTCAACCGTCCCTCAAAGACCGACCGTTGCACCCGCACCGCACGATCCGACAGCAATGCCGCCACGCGCCGCCTTGGGCGACTTTGGGCGATATCGTAGCAGAAGATGTAAAGGTTGAGCAGTTGCATGGTAACAAGATAACCTCGGATCAATCTCCACGTCGAGGAAATGATGCACCAACCATGGAAAATGACCAACGAGCTATCGATCTTAGGATATCAAGTGTGGAAAACCGACAGAGTGTTGAGAATAAATGAGAATATGGGTATGTGCCTCATAATTTTGTCGTGGTGTCTGAGAAAATGAAATCGTTTTTGAATCAAGTGTGGATTTGCCAGTATGAAAACCAATCTTTTCAGTTGCTTTCAGAGGGGGTGTCTGCTGTGGTCGACAGAGGCTGCGGCCTATGAAACGTCGAGTCAGCGCCGGTGAGGTATGTGCCGTGTCTGCTGTGGTCGACAGAGGCTGCGGCCTATGAAACTTCGTACTGCACATTAAGTGCTGACGATACCAGTCTGCTGTGGTCGACAGAGGCTGTGGCCTATGAAACTTTCTTTGTAAGGCTCTTTGCCCGTTTTCAATGTCTGCTGTGGTCGACAGAGGCTGCGGCCTATGAAACTCATTGCGTCCTCCTAAGATGAAATTGTAAAGTCTGCTGTGGTCGACAGAGGCTGCGGCCAATGAAACTTGGCTTTTCTTTTGAAACTCATAGTTACGTGTCTGCTGTGTTCGACAGAGGCTGTGGCCTATGACACGCGTAACGACTATGTATTGCTTTGTTTGCAAGCGCCTCTGTCCCCGTAAGCACACTGCGTTGTCGAACCATCCGGGTGAAACGGCTGACAATTTTGCTGTTTCCGACGGCTTGCACAGAAAGTGCAGCAACCGGTCCTAGGCAGGCGTAGCTGAAGGGATTGATCCGTTCCGGGTTCCAGTGCAGACTTCCAGAACGCCTTCCGGGAGACCGCGTTTAGATGAATGGATTCAAGCCAAGCGATGCGCAGCGCCAGCGTATCCCCGACGTGCTTCGCGCGCGCGTTGCTGGACGGCTGCCAAGCCCCAGTGTCGCCGAACGCCTTGAACTGACGCTGCGCCTTGAAACTCCCGGTTTCCTATTCGGGCATCACCCGAATGAAGATCCGAAACGCGCGAAGGGTGACGCGCATTGGCGCCTCGGGTCAATCCTTGGCGTGGTTCGCTTCTGGTGGCGCGCCGCAGCCTGGGCCCGGGCGCTGCGCGCTTGCCACGGCGACAGGCGCGCCGCCCTTTCCTGCGTCCATGCCTGGCAGTCGGTGATCTGGGGCAGCGAGGGTGGCCAGCACGGCCAAGGCGCCGCAATATGGGCTGTGGCGCACAGGCCTGAAATGTTCTTGGACAAGGCTTGGGACGCCCGTGTGACGGGCCAACCCGGACGAATTTATATGGCAGGCCAAGGACTGAACAATCACCGTCCGCTATCGCCGCGCAGCGCATTGTCTGTTTCGGCGACGGCCCGTGCGGGATGGCCTTGGCTTGGCAGTTCCGACACGACGACACGAGAGAAAGAACACAAAGGGATCGCCGCCCTCGCCGATTGGAAGGCATGGGCGCCGTTCGCTATGACCATAAACGACATAGGGCAACCGACTGCCCCACCGACGATTGCCGATGCCCTTTTGCTGCTTCATCTTTTCGGGGGTGTCGGCTCTCGCAGCCGCCGAGGTTTTGGCGGTCTAACGGTGCAGGGCGCGTACCTTGGCGGATCGGCGGCCGATTTGTTTCCCAGCAATGCCATGGAGATCGAAGCAGCGGTTATGGCCATTCTGGATGCCCATAACGACATCGTTGATCTTCCCCCCTATACTGCCTTGAACGCCCGTGCCCGTGTACTTTTCGCCAAATTCAACGGAAAAGACACGCATATCGCGCACGAAACCCTAGGCTTTGCCATGCAGCGGTTCCGGGGTTGGGGACTGACACCTCCGGACGGAGGACACCCAAGGATCGGACCCACCGTTATCGACAAAGAGCCCGAGCGTCACTCAGAGGTGGCAATTTCGGATCACGACACGTGGTATCTGCCGATTGCAAACGCTGCACGAACGTTGAATGAGCGCAGCACAGGAAGATTTCAGATTACGTTTCCCACAAATCCATCGGCATCACCGCTGCGTGCAGGTTTCGGACTGCCAATGAACTCGCGCAGCGTCAAAAAGAAACGCGCAGACAAACTCGACCAAGCGGAACGATCGCTCATTCACCAAAAACGGCGGGGAAAGGTTCTGCAAACGAACGAAGTTTTACAGACAACCCTGACAATCAATCTGCCCGATGTGACAAAAGACGGGCCGAAGCGTCGGGGCAGCCCTTTCTTTCTTAAGGTCCGCGCGACCCCCGACGGCTCAATCGGCACCTGGCTGTTTCTACCCGCGGTCTTCCTACCAGAAGACATGCGAACCCTTACAGGCGCAATCACCTATTCACTCGAAATACCGGGCAGGAATAGGAACGATACCTTCCGGCTCGGTAAGTTTCCGGCCACTGTTAGCATGCCTAGCCCTAGCGACGACGCGGTTGAAGCGTTGGCGGATGCGTTTTTTGCTGACACACTGACCCATCATCGTGCCGGACCCGTTGCAAAGATTTTGTCCGGTGCAAAAGCTGGAACGGAGGAAACGCACTGACAAAATTACTCCGGTTTTCGCTCGGTCCGGTCGGTGGCTTCATTGGCGAAGCTCGCCGCACACGCGACTATTGGGCTGGATCTTTCCTGCTGAGCTGGCTCACCGCAGTTGCCATCGTTCATGCAAACCGGAACGGTGCCAGAATTCTGTCCCCTGAAGAACTGGAGCCTTATGCCGTCGACGAAACTGACATGGCTGCGGCATCTGATTTCTTAAGGGCGGTTGCCAAGGCACCTCACGCGGATGTTGAATACGAACCAACCATTCCCAATCAGTTCCGCGCGCTCGTTCCGGACGACTTCGATCCACGCTGCCTCAGGGGGCAGATTCTTCAACGTTGGCGCGCATTGGCTGGAGAGGTTTGGGACAGCTTTATTGCGCCGGCGATCTCGCACGATAGCGATCAACTCGAGCGGAGCCGCGCAATCTGGGAGGACCAGATCGGCACGGATGGCGACGACGCCTCGTTTTGGGAAACGATATGGGTGATCGGATCGGCAGATGATCATGAAAGCAGACCGGATGATCTGTGGCTTGCTGAGCGCAAACTCTTTCGCGCGCCCTTTTTTCTCGGCGACGTTGGCGAGGGCGATCTGTGCATGATGTCGCGCGACTTCAGAGAAATTTCGGGTTGGCGGCGGTCTTCGAACCGCGTACAGCAAAACCAGTTCTGGACGGCTGTTTCAAATTACCTTGGACAAATCGACAGCAACTTGCGCCACAGCGGTCAGTCGCTTGATCTGGGCGCCAGCGAACGGCTTTCAGCACCTGCCTTGGTAAAGCGGCTTTTTCCGCGTCTGCAGGCCGATATTCTCGCGCGTCTCGACATGATCGGCTGGAAGCCTGCATCTGCGACGCGATGGGAGGCGAGGCGTAAACAATGGTCTGGAAGAGAAGACATTGGCAATATAAGCGTTCGCTATTGGCCATCGACGGCAGCCATTGCCGCTGCGCCCTGGATGGCCCGGGCGATCGAACAAAAGTTCGACGCCGAGTGTCAGGCGCTGGCGTTGAGCGCGAAGACCATTTCGCTTAAACACGCCGTCGCTGAACGACAAAGCCGGATCTGGGAAAATCTAGTACATGGCGGTGGCGATCAACCGACGCGACAAGCCTCCGCTGCTGCGAGCTTCCTTGCGCTGGATGGAAGTTTAATGTTCGGCGACCTATCAAAACTTCAGCAAGAAAATGAAGATGTACTGGACCAGCGTACGGCCTTGGTTGCTCAAAAGAACCGCGCAGACTTCACAAAAAAGCTGAGTGGCCTCCAGGATCTCCTTGGATGCTCCCCCGCACCCTACATCGCCATTTTGCAATTCGACGGTGATCGCATGAGCGCCCTGATCGGCGAGAAAGGCTCCATTGCGACCGGAATGCTTAACAATTTCCAAACTCAACTCCGTCTCGCGCTATCAGGAAATGCCCAGAACGCATGGGGATCCAGATCCGCTGTGCTCTACGGGGCGGCTGATGAGTTGGTCATCGTTTGCCCGGCAGGCGATGCGCTTGAAGTTGCGCACGGGATTTCTGGGATATTTGATAAGGTCGCAGCCTCGATCGTGGACGCAGAAACAGAAAAGAACAGGCGGCAATCAACTATTTCTGTGGCTATCAGCATCGCACGTTTCGACTATCCACTCTCGCGATTGATCCGGGGATCCGCGCAGCTGCTCAAACGGACAAAGACCACCTGTGGAGGCGGTGGCCTTGGAGTGGAAGTCGTCTCACTTTCAGGCTGCGTTGCTGACTGGGTTGGGATCGCAAAGTCAACGCCGAACGCATCTCGCGGACTTACGGAGACGTTAAAACAGCTGAAGTTTTTGGCATCACTCCAACCCCAAGAAAGCGGCCTTGACTTGCGCACCAACCGGGTAATTTATGCCGTTTCGGACGCCTTCCGGCTAGCAGACCCATTCGGAGAATTCGCAGAGCGCTACAATGAGAAAGCTGTCTATGAAATTATTCTGGCGGCACTTACCGGAGCGAGGGAAGCTATAAAACCGACCGCCGACCAAACCAACTCACATCTTCCAGATGTTGCCGATACGCTCATGCGACTGGCCATTCCAGATTGTCGCGTGTCTTCTCAAGCGTCAGCAATCGCACTTCTACGGATCATCGCGCATATCGAACTCTATATCGATCATCATGTTCCAGTTGCCGAAGAAAAGATATCTGCATGAGGCTGATCGCCACGCTGACACCTCACGACACGCTCCACTTGTCGGATGGGCGTCCGTTTAATCAGGACGACTTGGGTGTTTCGCAGGCAGACACTCTTTTTCCTCCGCTTCCAAGTCAGCTAGCGTCTTGTTTGCGAGTCTGCATCGCAGAGCTGTTAGGCGCGAAGAGCCCTTCAATCAGCCGCTGGAACGCGAGTACTTTTTGTACGGCTGTCCCGGGGCTAGAGCATGTTTCCGTCGAAACCTTGATCGGTGATGGCCCCGATGATTTGGGACTCCTGAGTTTTCAAAGGCTCTGGCTGGTAGACGGCAGGGGAGAGATTTTTTTGTCATCGCCGATGACTATCCGTCACCGGGAAGACAAAGATCCTTCCGCCCACATCGATTTCGTAATGCCTCCCAAGCATAATGAAGAAAGTCGATTCCAGAGCGACCTAGGTGACTCAGATCAATTCTTTTCGTTCCCGGTAGAAACCAAACACGACGACAAGTACTGGCTTCACGAGGAAACCTTCGCGAAAGTGCTAAAGGATGCCAAACCTTCGATAGAGAGAACAAGTCTTGTGAAAGGGACCAACCTTTTCGCAAGGGAGAGTTATGTCGGACTCGGTCTCGACGCCAACAAGACAAACATTCCTGGTCAATTGTACGCGCTTGACCATTTGAGGGCTTGTGAAGACCCAAATGCGCGCCCTTGTGGTTACGCGCTAGAAATTGAAGTTGCCGGTAAGTCAATCGAAGCTCTTTCGATGGTAGACTTCCTCGATACTCGGCGAACAATTGGGACATTAGGCGGTAGGGGTCGCTCTGTGAATGTCACATTCCGCTCAGAGCCTTCAAACAGGACGTCATGGGAGACCCCCGACTTTTTTCCATGCTCGAGACGCCTTTATGCGATGACACCTTTCCACGTCACAGGAACTACAATTCCCGGAATTCGGGACCGTTTAACCTTCCTCCAATGCGAAGGAATTGAGTTGCAGTCGGCAGCGATGAGCCGTGCAAGCCGGTTTTCAACATGGGATGCCACTTCATCGGGCAGGACGGCATGGTCTTGGATTGCCCCGGCAGGCGCGGTTTTCGAGTGCAGGATAGCTGACCCTGAGGCATGGAGCAGGCTTTCGAACCGTCTTCTCGAATGCGGGCTAAACATGACAGACCCAGCTGCAGCTGCTTTACAACGCAAACTGGGGTTTGGTGCTGTCGAGATAGGGGCCGCTTGATGTTAAATTGGCTTTGGAGCGTTACATGACAAACAGATTGATCACACTGGTCGCCGAGACCCACGTCCACTCGGGAGAGGGTCAGAGTCGCGGCGTTGTGGACCAGCCTGTCGCACGCGAGTCCGTTACATGCCTGCCCTTCGTGCCGGGTCACTCAGAGAAGGGGGCGCTAAACGCCAACATGCCATTCAGTCGGCATGATCGCATAGACAATGTTGGTTCAGGCGCCGCTGATGAGGCGCAGACCATGCTCAAAGACGCTTTCCGGGCCTCCTTCGGGGACGAAGGGCGGTTCGGTACCGGACGCTTGTTGGTCGGGGATGCGCGCCTGATACTGCTTCCCCTCCGTGCCGAGGGTTACCCCTATGTGCTGGCCACTTGTGGCTTAGTTCTTTCAAGATTGGCCAGAGACCTCGATTTTGTCGGTCGCGAGAACGAAGCTAAGACACTGCGGTCGAAAATCGATCGCTTGACCAGACAACAAGGCGTAGCACACGTTCCGGAGCAGGTGACTGCTGTTTGCGGTTTCGAGTTCGACCCGGTGGATGTCGCCAATCACCAAGAACTTCGGGCGGAACTCGCCAGACTACTGGCGGACATTCTCGCGCTCCCCGAGGCACTCCAAATCGAGCGGGTCCTGGCGATCTTCAATGATAGCGATTTCACGCATTTCGCTGATGTCGCCCTACCAGTTCGCACCCGAAACGTCCTTGACGAAAACAAGCGATCTGAAAACATCTGGTATGAAGAGACACTACCGCCTGACACCGTAATGTGCTCGTGGCTGGGTGAACGTGGCAAAGTTACGGTGCCCGATGCTGATGGTGGAACAAAAGAGATAAGCCCCGTCGATCACGTGCTTGATGCCCTGAAGCGGGGCTCGTCAGGCCTGCGCTATGTCCAAATTGGTGGGAACGAAACCGTCGGTCAGGGGTGGTTTCAGATCTTTGTCGGCCCCCGACCCGCCGCCGATGATGCAGAGAAGCCGGATGCAGGTGCATCGACATGAGCAACCCGGTCAATCGGTATGATCAGCTTCGCCACCAAGCCTATCTCCGGTTCCACGAGCGAGATAAAAACGGCTCATCTACGGGCGAGCGAAAGAAGTATTGGGGCGACTACAAGAAGGAGATCGCGGGTCTGCCGGTCGAGATCCGGCAGTCAGGAATGCTGGCAACGCTGGCGATGCGGTTGGCAAAAGATCCCAATTCAGTGGTCCTTGAGGACTTGAAATGGTCAATTGGCTGCGACGCAATATCGCCGACCAAATGGATCGAAGATATCTATTCCATTCCTTTGACCGCTGATCGTATGCGCCGACAAAGCCATCTTATGCATGCGGCACAAGCCCTCAAACTCGTCGCTGGCATGCGTGAAGCTGTTGCACGCGCCGAATTCGAAAGCGAGGTACAAAAACTGGCTGGCCAGTCTGCCCCTGAAACTGACGACGACGCCGAAGCTTCGGAAGAAGAGGACTGGCTGGACGATGAAACGCAGTACGATGATCTGGAAACAGAGGGCCCGGAATGAAGAACTTTGGGCAGTACCTCGAGGTCACTCTGGCACATAAAATTCTCTTCTCAGGCAGTAAGTTCCAACCGGATCTCTTGAAGGAGACAGTTGAACGTGGAAAGCCAAAGCGCCGGATCGTGAAGTTGGTGGAAGACTTCATTTCCAGCAACTTGAACCCTAAGGGAGAAATTGCCAGCCAAGTTGCGCAGCGCGCTGCACGGCTTGCGCAACTTGTCAGTGCGACCGGTGGGCTTGTGCAACCCTTCGTCGCAATCGACCGATCGGTCAGCGGGATCGGCAATCCCACTCCGCTCGAGAATGGCATTTATCTCGATTGGGCGACGGGCTGGCCGATCTTTCCGGGAAGCGGGCTCAAGGGGGCTGCACTTGCTTGGGCCAGCATGGGCGGTCACAGCCTGGAAGAACTGGACGTGGCATCGTGGGACGATTTCGTCGATCTCTACATTGCAGTGTTCGGTTGCGGGCCTGATGAAGATGCTGATGGCGCTGTGGGCGGGGTGGTCTGGCATGATGCCTGGGTGCTGCCGGGTGCAGGGTTGCCGGTGATATTCGACGTCATGACCCCGCATTATGGCGACTTTCAACAGGGTGGAGGGCGCGATGCGGTGCCGCCCCCGGCCGATTGGTCGGACCCGAACCCGATCTCCTTTCTTTGCCTACCCGAAGGGACATTGCTGCAAGTTTGCCTCGCCCCCCGCACGCGGATTGATGCAGGGCTGGAGCGGGTTGCGCTCCATTGGTTGACGCGCACTCTTGCGGATATCGGCCTTGGAGCAAAGACGGCCAGCGGATTTGGGCGCTTCCATCCGGTGCCTGAAGCGGCGGCGCAGGGGCGCCGCTAGATCAGGCGCGCCAACGCGGAAATTGCATGGGCATGAGTGATGTCATGGGTCAGCGCCAGCGTTTCACGCCCACTGGTCGTTAGGCCGATAACACGCAATTCTCCCGTCGGTTCTTCTTGAAGCATCAGCACAGCACAGCGCTGGCCGCGGATGAGGTGAATTGTGGCCGCGCGTCGGTCGGCATCGATATGGTCGCGCATGGGGTTCTCCGGGTTCCGGCAGTGCCCGGGACTGGGCGCCGCTCAGGAACAGCTTGACACGGGCCAAGGCTGCGCGTCGGCGCGGAAAAGTTTCTTGTTGCGGCCACCAACAAGCGACATGCGGGAGACCGTTAGACTGATGAAGCTTTAGCGCCAAAGCATCGCTACGAACGAAATACTCGACAAGTTCTACGATCGGGTTTCATCCGCAGCGGTGGTCGGTGGCGATACACGGTGTCGGAGGTGACACACTATTCCTAACTTCATGTTTTATCCGCCGCAGCGGTGGCCGGTGGCGATACACCAATCAACCGAATTATCTTCTAGAAAGGAGGGTTTTATCCGCCGCAGCGGTGGCCGGTGGCGGTACACCGTACAAGAGGTAGGGCCAATGATGACTTTGTTTTTATCCGCCGCAGCGTTGGTCAGTGGCGGTACACTCTCCCTCCAGAAGTCCCTTTGCAAGTTGAGTTTTTCATGCAAGGTTCCACACTTGACAAAGTAACACGCCATTTTATCGTCCCTTTTTGCGACATTGGATCGAATACTTCCTCTTCTTTTAATTTAACCAATATGTTAATCATTTTCCACACTTGAATCTTTATGTCTCGCGGTTGTAGCACTCGAAAATCCCTTCGCCATGACAGTGTCGCCGGTAGGCTATAACTTGCGCTTCCATCAGGCCACGCCAGTTCGTCTTTTTCCCGTCGGCCGGGTTGTCCAGCGACGTTCGCAGACGGGATTCGTAGCCGGTGATCATTGCCTTGATTGCGACAGATGAGGCCTTCAGGCGCCCGTCGCCTTCCTGCACAAACATTCCGGCCTTCAGCCGCCCCTGACGGAACAGCGTGACCGCCGCCCCTTCTACCAGCGGCGCGCGAAACTCTTCCATCAGGTCCAGTGCCAGATTGGGTCGCCCGTCCTGGCTGGCGTGCAAACACGCAAAACCGGGGTGCAGCCCTTGCCGCAAAATCAGCGCCTGCATATCCCCCGCCAGTCGTGTTGACATATAGGAAACCGCCACATTGTAGGGGTCTGGCGGTGGCCGCCGTTCGCGGCCCTTGAAGCCCAGCACTGGGTCCAGCAGCGCCTGTAGCGCGGTCCAGTAGACGGCCGCGCCACGCCCCTCCATCCCGCGCAGTGCATCAACATCGCCCTGAACGGGCAGCCGCGCAATCAGCCCCCGCATGTCCTTGACCGCATCGTCGACCGCCATAATGTCGCGCTTGGCGTTCAACCGCTTTAGGGTCTGCCGCTGGTTCACCATCCGCCCCCGCACCAGCCGCCGCACCATGTCGGTGCGCGCGGCCGGGTCCAGCACCAATCGCGCCTGTGCGAGGTGCAGGTCGGCACGGTCTGCCGGCGCGGGGTCAAGGGTGCCTGCCAGCGACCCATCGCCCGCCACGAAAACCACCGGCAGGCGCATCGCCAGCGCCAGTCGGAGCGCATCGTCATCAATCGCGGCGGCTGGGCCGATCTCGATTCCATCGGCCCAGCCGGGGTGAACCAGCGCTACCTCGTCGCCACCCACCGCATCCAGCACCACAAAGGCGTTGCCGCGTGCCGTTACTACCCGGCCGGGCTCATGCACATAGACCCAGCGCAACCGGGGTGAATGCACCCCCTCGGGCAGGTCTTCGACGGGCGGTTCAGGCGGCGGCGGCGGCAATGCAGTGCGGGCATGTTCGGCACCGTCCTCAGGATCCTCCATCACCAGCCCGCGCACGAACATGTGGCCCAGAAACCGAGTGGCATCCTCGAACCGGCGGATCGCGGTCTTTTCCGGATGAATCTTCAAGCCCGCCTCGCGCAGTATCCCGGTCATCCGAGCAAGCGCGCCTTCGGCCACCGCCTCGCTGCGGCAGAGCAGCAAGAAGTCATCGGCAAAGCGCACCAGCCGCACCCCGCCTTTCTCGATCTTCTCGTCAATACTGTCGAGGTAGAGGTTGCTGAGCACAGGGCTGAGGGGCATCCCCTGCGGTAGCCCGCGCCCGCCGTCGCAATAGACCTGCAGCCAGCGCTCAACCAGATCCGCTGTGCGTGCACAGCCCAGCACCCGGTCGACCCGGTCCAGAAGCGGCGCGTGGGGCACTTCATCAAAAAAGGCACGGATATCGCCATCCACGGTCCAGACATAGCCAGCATTGCGCAGATAGGCGACGCGCGCCACGGCTTGTCCGACAGACCGGCCGGGGCGGTAGCCAAAGCTTGCATCCTCAAATTCACGGTCGAGGATCGGGGTCAGCACCAGCGCGGCAGCGGTCTGCACCACACGGTCGACGATGGCCGGAATGCGCAGTGTGCGCGTGCCCCCCGAGGGTTTTTTCGCCTCGATCACCCGCGCCGGGGCGGGCCAGTAGCCGCCGCTGGCCAGTGCCGCGTGCAGCGCTTGCAGTCGCGGTTCGGCGATGGCGTCGAAAGCGTCTATGGTCACCCCGTCACCGCCCGGACCACCATGGCGGGACTTGACCTTTTGCCAGCCCGCCCAGAGCATTGGAAAGCCAATGATCTGATCGAAAACGGAATTCAAGTGTGGGTTGCTCATAACATGCTCATAAAAAACAGAAAAACATCTGAAACTGTAGGAACCAGTGCATATTTACGGTATACATTATACCGTTTCTTTTTCCACTGTGGAAAATGGGTAAAAAATCCGTTGTTGCAAAAGGACTTCTGGAGGTGGAGTATTGGCTGATCGTTAGAGGCTGCGGCCTATGAAACTTTCTAATGAGGTCGTAGGCATTGCGTAAACGTATTGGCTGATCGTTAGAGGCTGCGGCCTATCAAACCAGATTTTCATCTTGGGCTCCTTTAAGCCTTTCGTATTGGCTGATCGGCAGAGGCAGCGGCCTATGAAACACAGCTTCCGCTACCCAGCCCTTGTTACGACGTATCGGCTGATCGGCTGATCGGCAGATCAGCTGATCGTCAAAGGTTGCGGCCTCAGCTAACAGGCTCGGCTTGAAGAACTGTTCAAAACAAAAAACCCCGGCGCTTTCGCGCCGGGGGCATTTTTTTGCAGTCGAAGTGGGCTGTGCGATCAGCGCTTCTGATCGTTGGCGTTGTTCCAGCCCGCGCTGTACTGCTGGTTCGCGTCGATGACCTGTTGCGCGCCTTCGCGGCTGCTGGTCAGGATTGCGATCGTTTCGCCCACAGCCCCGTTTGGCGGGTTGTAAGTGCCCGCAGCCGCGTCTTTCTGTCCCTGAGCGTTGTGATCTTTTGACATGATGGGTGTCTCCTTTTATCCATCTTGGGCGGGAAGGGCACGCTTCCCGGATTGTGCCCGCCAGATGTTTCCTGGCGCAAAATCCATAAACACCAAGCCCAGAGATTCGGTCGGCGCGGAAAATTTTCCAGTGCGGTGCTGTGGGCGCACGCCATCGTTCAGATGCCAGCACCAGAAAATTTTCCATCCGGAAAGATGGATCGGTTCGCACCCATAGTGGGCCGTGGCGCGGGACTCATCCGGGCCGAAACCCGCCTGTCAACCTGATGGGCCAGAAGCAGGAGAAGATCATGACACAATACTACAATCCCGGGACAACCGAGGCGAACAAAACACGTTCCCCGATCAGAGAGCTTGAGGATGACATCCTCCCCCCCAACCCTTTGGGCGTCGCCATGAACGGTCCTGTCACCTCGATCGGCGCTCTTGTTAATCGCCTGCGTACCAAGGCCCTTACCAGCGCCGCAGCCCACGAGGTTTTCCAAGATCTGGTCGTCACGAGGCTGCGGGCCCAGACCGAAGTGCTCAAGCTGAACGGCGAGCTTGTTGCCGCCGCACGGAAAAAAGAGGCGCTCAACGCCTATATGGCACATGGGATGGACCTGAGCAAAAAGCTGTCCGAGCGTCTGATCGAGACGATGGAGGTGCTGACCAGCCTCGATTGGGACAGCTTTGACGCAGCTGAGGCCGAGGCACAGGCGAAGTTCAGTGATATCACGCAGCGGCGCGCCACAGGTGAGATGAACAAAGACTGGGCAGAACGGGCGCTTGTCCGTGTGGAATACATGCGCGAGGCAAAGACAGCGTTTGGGAACCGGATCGTGTCCAAGTTCCTTGAGCAACTTGATCAGCACGTGACCATGACGCTGGCCACCATTCAAAAGGACTCGGACCGTTACGCCGACTTGATCTGATCAGGTCGGGGTGACCGGCACCCTGCAAGTTAGAAACGCACAGTACCGCCGCCCCCTTTGGGGCGGCGGTATATTATCAGGCGCTGCGCCAGTTGCCGGTCGCAACATTAAAATTCGACCAATTAAAATCGGGACCTGCTGAAACCTTGTCAATCCACTTTAGACTTCAGTTCATGATGCGCCACATCCGATATCGCCCTTGACCGGTCATCTCGTGGATTAGACCCCGGGCTTCCATCCAGACGAGATTACGCTGAACGGCGGTGCGGCTGCACCACAAAATCGCTTTCGCCATCGGCGCCGAGACAACGGGCCATTCTGTCATCATGGCGGGCAGCGCTGGCGGTGTCGTGCCTGAGCCAATTGTACCGATCACCTTCTTAAAAAACCTTCGGGCCGCGCCCAGATTGCCGCGCGTTGACAGCATGCAAGCAAAGGTTCATCCGTTCCGATCTACTGCTCCGTAGAGAGAGGTCCACTGGCCCCGAACCCTTATGTAACTCTCGTCCATCCGCCAGGGATTTGCCATAGCGCGTTTCCCAGATTGGGCATTTCATGCAGCCAACGGCAAAAATTTCAAGATCCAGCGCTAAAAAAGTAGCGTGATCAAAAATTAGGTTTCACGTTAACATGATTTCTTCAAGATCGCGATATGACACAGCATCGCGCACATAGAAAGCACCGCGTGCAAGACTGCGACCTTCTTATAGTGTAAAGTGTTGAATTAAAGTACTATTCCGTTCAAATCAGAGAACCTTTTTTCTCGACATGCTTTGCAGCAACTGCCGCCCATTCGAGAGTGCGAAAGTTTCAAACATAGCCATCATATGCAGGATCAAAACTACCTCGATCGATCCGTAAGATCGGGTTGGGGGGGCAAATTTCGAACCAACAACGCTTGCGCCACTGGCATTGAAAATGCCGAACACAGAAAATTTTCCGCGCGGATAGGGCCTCTCGGAAGCAGGTATTCAGGGACTGCGTCTGGACAAACCAGCGTGCGGGCTCAGAAAAGTCCCGCCAATCCCTATCCAGAAAGTCTGTATAATGAAAAAAGAACTCAAGAAAACCACCGTCGCGCTGGCCGTTATCGGATCGGTCTTGCTGAGCTCGGTCGTTCCGGCCTCTGCCCAGAAC
>NZ_KB908003.1 GCF_000382265.1 Yoonia vestfoldensis DSM 16212 | reverse complement strand
GCCTTCGCGGCGTCCCCAAAAACACCAGTCGCACCCTCAAGCAGCTGGTCCCGCCACTGTTTGATCTGGTTCGGGTGAACGTCGAAATCCTGTGCCAGCTCGATCAGCGTCTTCTCGCCCTTGATCGCGGCCACGGCCACTTTCGCCTTGAATGCCGGGCTGTGATTCCGGCGCGGTCGTTTTGTCATCATCATCTCCTCGCTTGCAGCATCATGCTGCTGTTGCGCGGAAAATCCACTTATCCCAGTTGTTCAAATTTGCGCAGCCACCTCTGGAAGCGATGGAGTGATAGAGGCGTCTTTGCCAGGATCATGACCGGTCTGGCCGCCGAGCATGGCGAGAGAAAGACTGTGATGATCGACGCAACCTATCTCAAGGCTCACAGGACAGCGACCAGTATGGGCGTGAAAAAGGGGGGCGTGGACGTCTGATCGGGCGCACCAAAGGTGGCATGAACACCAAGCTGCACGCCATCTGCGACAGCAAGGGCCGCCCGCTTGACCTCTTCGTCACGGCCGGTCAGGTCAGCGACTACATCGGCGCGCGGGCATTGCTCAAAGGCTTGCCGCAGGTCAAATGGCTGCTTGGAGATCGCGGATATGACGCTGACTGGTTCAGAGAAGGGTTGAAAGACAAGGGCATACGCGCGTGCATCCCCGGTCGAAAGCAGCGCAAGGTGAGCGTGAAATACGACAAGCGTCGCTACAAGAGCCGCAACCGCATCGAGATCATGTTCGGCAGACTCAAAGACTGGCGAAGGGTCGCAACACGGTATGATCGCTGCCCGAAGGTCTTTCTCTCCGCCATCGCGCTCGCGGCAATCGTTATCTATTGGCTATGAGTCCTGACCCTAAGTACTTTGCGGCCGATGCGAAGCGCGCAGCGTCATCGAGCCTAGCATCTATGGGAGACTGTTGCATTAACGAAGGCATTTGGCCACGATCATGCTTTTGAGCTCGAGCATACCACAAACAGCGTGTCACATCATGTCTCGCGTTGCCTGTGAAATACCCCATCTTTACGGCCCCGGCAGCGCAGTATTCTACCGATACAAGACCGAACGCGCGTGGTCGCAGCGATTTAACCCGCGTGATCTTGCCTGATCCCCGCATCCGCAAGCTGCTCTGGATCTGGCAGGTCGCGCAGATCCTGCAGCCCGAACGCCACGAGGAACCGCTCGGTGGTGACAAACGTGTAGGGTGCGCCGCGCTGCGGCGATCGGGGTCCGGTGGCGATCAGCCCTTGGCCGTGCAAGCGTCCGATCAGATCGCGGCTGATCTCCTTGCCGAAGATCTCTTTGAGCCCGTCGCGCGTCACCGGCTGCTGATAGGCGATTGCGGCCAGCACAGCGATGTCGAATTCGCGCAGATCGAGCATCTGGTCGCCCACATCCGCCGCCGCCCGGATGACGGGGGCGTAGGTGGGCCGCGTCCGGAACATCCACCCACCGGCCACCTCCGCGATCTCAAATGCCCGCCCCGTAAGCTCGGCGCCAAGATCTGCGACCAGCAGATCGAGCGAGGCCTTCTGCCCAACCACGCGAGCCAAGTCTTCGCGCGACACCGGTGCGGCAGAGGCGAACAGCACCGCCTCGATCCGCCGCATCCATTCGCGCCAGCGCAAATCCGGTGGCAGGTCGGCCAGTTCGCGGTCCAACGGAGCATCACCCTGAGCCCGCGCCATCCCTACACCCCGTAAAGGCGGAACGTGTCGCGGCCCGTCAGTTCGCGCACGGCACCAAGGTCCACCAGCCGGTCACACAGGCGCCGGGCAGCCCGATCGGGCAACGGCAAGACCGCCGGTGCCACTGCGTCGGAGGTCAAAAACATCGCGACAGCATCCGCGGCCTTCTTTGCGCGCAGCTTTGGCGCAACCGCATGCAATCGCGCGACCCGCCGCGCCAGATCGGAGGCCACCGGAAATATGTCGACAGCAGATGCCATCACCGCGCGGTGGCAGGCCTGCTGCAAATCATCGCCGCGCTTGCGCAGATCGGCGCGTTTCACACCAGTCGCGAGCAAGGGCACCAGATGATCCCAACCGAGCGCCTGCGCCAATGCCGCATCCGCCAACATCAGCGCCGCAACTTCTGCGCGCGGCACTTCTGTCAGCACGGCTTCCAGCACCGCCGCGGCACGGGTAACCGGCGCACCCTGCCCCGCATCAAGCCACAGCGCAATGTGATCGGGGGCATATGCAGGCAGGGCCCGATGCAATGCAGCAAGTGAGACTGGCCGCCGCACGGCCCGCTGCCACGCCAGATAGGTTTCCCCGGCTGGCCCAGGCAGATCACCGGGGCGCAAAAGATGTACCGCGTCGCGCAACGCCCCTGCCCGCTCCGAACGCCCGGACAACGCCAGACAGACCTCGGCTGCGCGCAACGCCAGACGGTCCCGCAGCAATTCCGGGGGCACCGCCGCATGACCCAGCACCATCTGCAGGTGGGCCAAGGCTGCACCTGACAAAAAGGCCGCATCCTCAAGGGTCTGCGCGTAGAGTCCGCCAATCCAGGAAGGCGCCCTTGGGATCGCGGGCGGGTCGAAAGGCTGGCGGGCGGTGGCTGTCTGCATCGCATTAGCCATAGCGCATCACGGCGCTTTATACCATGATAATTGTATAGAAGCGCCTCATCTTGCAATCAGTCAGTATGTCCAATAAGTTTGCATTATCGGACATCATAAGATATGCTTCAGCATAGTCTAAACATTAGCGCATTCTTGGGGGAAAAATGGACTCTGGGGACGACAGGCTCACATCATCGGACCCTAATAGGATCAATGATGCTCAGGTTGACGAGAGAGATCAGGAGAAAAGCGATGGGATCGCCCTGCCCTCTCATGTTGCCGGTTCAAGCGCACTCGACCGGCTGGTCGACACGGCCCGCGACTATGCCCGCGCTGCGGCGTCGGACAATACCCTGAAGGCCTATGCCAAGGACTGGGCGCATTTTGCACGCTGGTGTCGAACGAAGGGAGCGGAGGCCATGCCGCCATCCTCAGAAATGATAGGCCTCTACCTTGCCGACCTCGCGTCCGGGTCGGGTCTCTCCCCTGCCCTATCGGTCAGCACCATCGACCGGCGACTCTCGGGCCTCGCCTGGAACTATGCGCAACGGGGCTTCACTCTTGATCGCAAAAACCGGCACATCGCGACGGTGCTGGCGGGGATCAAACGCAAACACGCGCGCCCTCCCGTGCAAAAAGAGGCGATCCTGGCGGAGGACATCCTCGCGATGGTCGCTACTCTACCCTTCGACCTGCGGGGGCTGCGCGATCGCGCCATCCTGCTGATCGGCTTTGCCGGTGGCATGCGGCGCTCAGAAATCGTCAGCCTTGATGTTCACAAGGACGACACCCTCGACAGTGGTGGCTGGATCAATGTCCTTGATGACGGCCTGCTCATCACTTTGCGCGGCAAGACCGGCTGGCGGGAGGTGGAGATCGGACGCGGTAGCAGCGATCATACCTGCCCGGTCCATGCGCTCGAACAATGGCTGCACTTCGGACGCATCGACTTCGGTCCGATCTTCGTCGGCACCGCGCGCGATGGCAAGAAATCGCTGGATTCACGACTGAACGACAAACATGTCGCAAGACTGATTAAGCGGTGCGTGATAAACGCTGGCATCCGATCCGAGCTATCTGAGAAGGAGCGTCTGACGCTGTTCTCCGGCCACAGCCTACGCGCTGGCCTCGCCAGTAGCGCCGAAGTCGATGAGCGTTACGTGCAAAAGCAGCTCGGCCACGCCTCAGCGGAGATGACCCGCCGATACCAGCGCCGCCGCGACCGGTTTCGCGTCAATCTGACCAAGGCGGCGGGCTTGTGAGGCAGATCACACGTCTTCGTTCTCTAACGCCGTCAGCGCCGCCAGATGACGCGGTAGATCACTGCGCGCGTGTAGGATATCAACGATGACGACTTCGTCGGGACGGTCCAGGAAAATCAGGAAATGCTCCCCTGCCCTTACGAACCGCAGGTCATCGGCCTCATCCACGAGGACTGAGCAACTCCGGCTGTGCGCCTGCCCGCTCAGGATCCCTTCACAGCGGTTGAGCAATTCTGACTCGTAAAGCTCTGCTTGGCGCAGTCCGAAATTCTCGATCGTCCATTTTGCTATTTCGGTGAGGTTGGCTTCCGCTCGACGGGTCAGCCGGAAGGATCGGCTCATGAACGCGCGCGAGCAGTCGCAAAGGCCCTACGTATCGCATCATTGCCACTGCCTTCCGCAAGATCACCCGCTTTGGCCTGCGCCAGACCTTCAAGTAGACCTTTCCGGATCCCAGCTAGCTGTGCTTCTTCCTGCTCGAGCAGCCTTAGGCCAGCGCGCATCGCTTCGCTTACATTCTGGTAGCGCCCGGACGCCACCAATGCTTGAACCAGATGGTCTTGAGTTTCGGTCAAGACAACGTTGCGTGTCACCATGGGTCGGTCCTCCTTTATTGGCAATATATGCCAATATGCAGTTTTGGTCAACGTAACCTGTTATTGATCCGCAACCAGCCCATCAGGCAGTCACTCCTCGAGGCGTTATCAATCGGTCGTTTATTAGCGATACATGAAACTGCAAAAAGACTGTTTTGATGCCCTTAATCGGCTACGCCCGCGTTTCAACCGAGGATCAGACCCCCCTGCCCCAGTCGCAGGCCCTGAAATCCGCGGGTTGTGCCGAGATACATGAGGAACAAGCCTCTGGCGGCAATCGTGCGCGGCCAGTCCTCGCGCGCGTGTTGGAGCGCGTGACCAAGGGCGACACGCTGGTTGTCGTGCGCATTGATCGTCTGGCGCGGTCGCTGTCGCATCTGCTGGAGGTGATCGAGCGGCTTGAGGCGAAGGGTGCTTTCTTCCGCTCGATCCAGGACCCCATCGACACCGGATCCCCGCAGGGCAAGTTCACGCTGCAGGTTCTGGGGGCCGCGGCCGAGTTTGAACGCGCCCTGATCCGGGAACGCACGAAGGCCGGCTTGGCGAGCGCAAGGACCAAAGGACGCGTGGGCGGCAATCCGGGCCTGCGCGCGCGAGACCCTGCTGCTCTTCGCAAGGTGCGGCTGGCGCGACAGGACGGTTACATGGAGCGTCTGAATGAGACCGCGCAAGACTGGGTGCCCCATGTGCGCCGGTTGCGCCCCGACTTGGCCTGGGAGGACGTGTTGCGGATCATCAACGGCCCCTTACCCGAGGCGCGTCGCTGGACCCAAAGCCGCCTAATACGCGCTGTGAAGGCCTATGTCCGCGACGGCTTCCTGCCTGCCGAGGTTCTGGCCCGCGCCGGGCGCCGCGAAACGGACGACCGCCTGCCCGCCATCATCGCCGGCATTAAGGGTACGGACCCCGACATCACGCTTCAGGCGATTTGCACCCGGCTGGAAGCGATGCGCGAGCGCACACCCCGCGGGCGGACAAGCTGGCAGCCTTCGTCGGTGAAAATGCTATTGGAGCGGGCCGAGAAACTGGGGTTGCTTGAGTGACCTTTGGGAATCAGATTCGTTCAGAAGTAGAGAAAGGTCCCTATGGTTATCGCGTATATCTTGGGTCACCACGCCAATGGCACCACAAGCAGTTGTTGAGACGCAGGGAGGAGACGGCGTAAGTTATTGTATTATGTGTATTTTTTTCTGCGGGACCGCCGTGTCCGAGAAATCTCTTGCCCGTCAAGGCTTTTAGTGACATTTTTCCAGAAGAACGCAAGCCATCAGTTTCGGTCGGTTTCGCGTTCTTTCTCAAATTAGACCCGAAACACGGGCAGCGAGACGAGCATGAACGAGCAGCGGATTCGAATGGATCAAAAGATCCAGGCCATGGCAACACGTCTGAGTAAGTCGCTCGATGTGAACATGCGCAAGTCCTTTCTACCAGATGAGCGAAAGGCCTTGCGGCGTTTCAGTTCAACAGAGGTTGCCCAAGTCCTTGGGGTCAGCCAAGACTTTCTAAGGAAGATGTTCTTCGAAGACAGGCTCAATCTAGGCGAGATCGAGACAGACGCCCGCGGCCGTAGGTTCTACACGGCAGAGCAAATCGACATCGCCCGTCATGAGATTGCAGCGTCAAGCACAAAGTTCCATCACATCGTACCTCGCCGCCGAGATGGGGAGCAAATCCAGATCATCTCTATCGCCAATTTCAAAGGCGGAGCGGGCAAGACGACAACGGCAATTCATCTGGCACAAAAACTGGCCCTAGATGGATACCGAGTCATGGCAATTGACCTAGACCCTCAGGCATCCATGACCACCATGTTCGGTTTCCGGCCGGAGCTAGATTTTCCTGAAGTAGGCACCGTCTATGATGCCCTTCGCTATGAGGATCCCGTCCCTTTCCGAGATATTTTGCTCAAGACATACTTCCACAATCTTGACCTGGCACCGGCCGGTTTGCTTTTGTCCGAGTTCGAAACGGAAACTGCACATGCCCTTCGGAACAACATCCGTCCGCCGTTCTATCAGAGGCTTGCCCTGTGCATAAATGAGGTCGAAGCCGACTACGACGTTGTCGTCATCGACTGTCCTCCCCAGCTCGGATTTACGACACTCTCTGCCTTGGTTGCATCAACTTCGCTGATCGTGACTGTCATCCCGAGCATGCTTGATGTGGCCTCTATGGCGCAGTTCCTGCAGCTCACGTCCAGCCTAATGGCAACAATCGCAGATGTAGGTGCTTCTCCAGACTGGGACTTCATGCGATTCCTGATCACACGCTTTGAGCCGAATGACGGCCCCCAAACACAGATGGCAGCTTTTCTTCGGACAATGTTCACCGATGATGTACTCACACAGCCATTCCTGAAGTCTTCTGCTGTTTCGGATGCGGGCCTTACCCAACAGACGCTCTACGAAATTGCAAGATCCGATTTTCACCGGCAGACCTATGATAGGGCAATTGAATCCATCAACGGGGTCGTTGACGAGGTTGAAGGTCTTATCGGGACCGCATGGGGGCGCAAATAATGGCCCGCAAAGTTACATTCGACATTCCTGACGACGAGGAAAAAGTGGAAGATCCCTCCTTTTCCTCCACCCAAGCCCAGTCCAGAGCCCCTGCCCTTTCCGGCATGGCCCGTTCCCTTCAAGATGCAGCACAATCTTCCATTCAGGAGATCAGTACGGATCTGATCGATGACTCTGAGTTCAAGGATCGTCTTTCACTAGATGACGATCAAGAGATCCGGGAACTTGCCGGGAGTATCGAGAAACAAGGCCAGCTAATCCCAATACTCATCAGCCCGACAGGACGCCGATACAGGGTAATCTACGGGCGTAGACGTCTCGCAGCGCTTCGCCTGATCGGAAAGCCAGCAAAGGCCCTGATCAGATCCCTCGATGAAGATCAGGCTATTCTTGCTCAGGGACAAGAAAACAGCTTCCGCAAGGACCTTAGCTGGATCGAAAAGGCCCTATTCGCACGTTCTCTCCTGGATTCCGGGAAAGATGAAGGATTGGTCTGTGATGCCCTGAATATCGACCAGAAGGCGCGGCGCGGCGGGGCTAAGCTCACCGGCCTCGCCCGGATGAAGCAAGTCACATCCTGCATTCCCACAGAGATCATAGAAGCAATTGGACCTGCCTCGGGGGTTGGTCGTGATCGCTGGTATGCGGCTGCGAAATCCTACGAAAGCCTCGGGTTTCCGGCCGGAAACCAGAACTTCACGGCAGAAATTTTGAAATCCAAAGATGCCGGGAACGGTTCGGACAAGCGATTCGCCACCTTTGAGGTAATGATGCGGAGGCAAAAACCTCCTTCCCTCTCAGCGATCGCGACAGACTACGGCTCTGTAAAGATCACCAAAAGGAACGTGGTCATTACCGTTAAGAGCAGTGAAAACGGACTTCATGCATGGATATCAGAGAACCCGAAGGCCGCCTTAGCGGCTTTGGCTGCCGCGCGAGCGGCGGACAAGAGTGCGGGTATGAGTGCCACAATCGACACCAACGAGGTGGATAGGAGCCAAACCGTCCTGCCGAAGCCCACAAGTGGTGATCCTGACGATTTTTCAAATTTGGCCGCCCCGACATCGGAGGATCTCGACGTCGAGGACACGTAACCAAAGACAACAAAAACAGAGCCGAAAGGAGGACACGTCAGAAAAGGAAAGACCCCCCGAAAGCAACGCTTCCGAAGGGCCTCAATTAGCTTCGACACCTGATTGATACCCCGAAGGCGAATCGATTTCAACACCGTTCGCGGTGAACGGGGAAGCTTTTTCTGTCAAAATCATCATGAGACAGGTATTTTCTCACACCCCCGCCTTGGCGGAACGATCTTCTGTACTCAGTACAAACCCGTACAGGGTCATCGAACCGATCCGAGTGCTTCGCAAAGAACTCGGGCTAACACCAAATGATCTAGTAACGCTTCAGGCCTTGATCAGCTTCATGCCGAAGAAGGCTGGACAAGCGGCTTCAATGACCATTGTCTTCCCCTCAAACGCGTCCTTGTCGGAGCGAACGAACGGCCTGAACGAGAGAACGATCCGGCGGTGTATCGGACACCTCGTGGATGCGGGGCTGATCCGCCGCCGGGATAGCGCAACCCGGAAGCGGTTCCCTCTTCGCTACGGTGGATTGATCAGAGATGCATTTGGCTTCGATTTGCAGCCAATGTTTGAACGGGAAAGAGAGCTCACCGAACACGCAGAACAGCTTGTGGACGATCAGGAAAAGCTACGGTCACTTAAGGCCGAGGCACTGGCTCTTCGTGTCGAAGCTCTGCGTCAAGCAAAGGATGAGGAGACAGTCTCGTTTCTCCAAAAAGTGCGCAACATCCTACGGCGTGCCACTCTGAAAGCCGAAGAGATCATAGAACTCATCAAGAAATTGGCAGAGTTGACCGGAGTAGAAATCAAAGAGTTTCCGGCCGGAAACCACGACGCTCACGCACTGATGCCCGACGAAATGTCCGGCGACGACGGACAAAATGTCCGGCACGTAGAACCCACAAGATTGAATATAAAAAAGGATGCGATAGGTGGTCACACCAGCTCTGATTACCGGGAACGAGGAGACCCAACCACTATGGCTTGGGAAGACCTAAAAAACGTGTCAGAGTTTTTCCCCAATGAACCAAGAGACCATCAATCGGTTATAAGGATTTTGGCAGACGTAGGGAAGTTGCTAAGAATAGGACAAGACAAAATCTTAAAACATCTCAGAGAACACGGCCCAGGACGGCTTCTTCTTGCACTCGACGAGATGCTCCTGAGGGCCAGCTCAGGGCATGTGAGAAATACCAACGCCTACTTGGACGCAATGATGAGGCAAGGAATGTGATAGCAAACTTGCAACGAGATGGGCATTACCGACCACTATCAAGGAAGCCAATGACGGCGACACTTAGCAACCTCCATACGGAAAAGCGTCAACACCGCGGTGGTCAGAGAATCAACACGAATCTTTATGAACATCAAGATGACGGCGCGCTAAGCAAGCTTTCTTACATCCGGGACAGTCGGCCTTCGTCATCCACAACGTCAAGTCTGCATCCTTCGCCAGTCCAGCGCCACAGGACAATATTATTGTCTACCGCCGATGTGCCCTTAGCAAAGCTTCGGATCAGAAGGCCCGCAAAGCCGTCAGTGATGAGACTGGCGGCAAAGTCCTGCGTCGGAACAGTTTGCCCATCGAGCATTCTTGCGCGCCAGCCCGGATCTGCGAGTGTGCCTTTTGTCATGCCGTATTGTGCAACTGCGTCTGCGTCTCGGGTATCAAAAATAGGGCCAAGATCGGCAGCGTAGGACACAAGCATCGTGGGCTGCAGGCTTCCGACCTGGTTTGCTTCGCGCAACGCCGTGGTTGGATCGAGCGCGGTGTAGAGGGCCGGGGTGCCCTTCGCGTTGAATCGCCCTCCATAGAGTTCAGCACCACGCCCGGAGAGAGGTTCACGCGCATAGACAGGGTTGAGGGCGCGGTAGAGCGGACCTGCATAACGCCCAGCCGTAAGAGGCATCAGGCGAAGACGCCTGCGTCGACCGCGTCTATGTATTCTAGAACCTGCTGCGCCTTGCCGTCCTGTACCAACTGCATCGCGGTCTGGCCGTCAAACCCGGGCAGGGGCTCTGAACGATACCAGGCATAAGCCATCAGTTCCGACCCGAACCGTGGCTCGACCTTATTGAGCACTTCGACCAGTTCGCGCAAACGGCGCTGTGTTTTGTCCGAGCTGATACGGCTCCGCCGCTGCATGGCATCCTTGCCAAGACCAACCGTCATTGCGATCTCCTCTGCCGAGGTGCGCAACGCTGCTGCGATCTTACGCGGCTCAAACTGGCCGCCTTCTGCAAAGTTTGTGATGTGCATAACATTACCCCCATACAGCTATTATGACGGTACATAGCGGCAATATTGTTGAATATCAAGTCAACAGCCGTGAACTCCGCGCTTCTCCCAAGGGATCCATGTCCCGACAACGCGCACATCTTGGAAAATGCCGCAGGTCTTGGTGCTTTGAGCACTGCCTGAGACGTATATTTGAAGAAGCTTCCAGCCCTGTCGGTTCTGCCCGCCAAAAAGAGAAAGTGTCCTTCGGGTTTTGTGACTGACGGATGAGGGCCTTTGGGGTCCCTCAGATGGGTCCGGGCCGGATTCCGGTCTGCCGTTCCGGAAGAAGGGCATTCCTATGCAAACAGGTGTCTTGCGCGTGTTGCGCGCGACCGCTGCCTCGTGGTGGCGACACAAGGAACTACGCCGAACCGGCCAGACGGGGCAGGCACAGCGGCTCGAACGCGAAACCGTCCTGCGTGATCTCGGCTATCTCAGGCAGGCGGCGACATTGCCAAACGCGCATGTGATCTGCGGAGAGGGCGGAACTTTCCTCCATCTCGGTTGGACCACCGTGTCCACGCTCGCGCCGATCGAGCGCTTTCCCTTGGCCGCACTTGCGGTCGCACGAGGGACGCCGTTCATCGATATCCGACCCGTCACAGATGTCATCGCCTTCGCGAACCTACCGCGCGTGACGCGGGACGGATCGGTCGACCCTGGCCATTCGGGTGCCGGCAGGTCTGTCTCGCTGACCACCTACATCGACATGGTCGAAAAGCTCGGTGCGAGGATCCTCAATGATCCGCGGCCCCGTCAGTCAACCTGAGCCCCAATCTTCTCACCAACACTCGAAAGGACGCCAACCATGGCACGATCCCGCACGCCCAAATTCGATGCCTCCGAGGTCATCACGAACGAAATCATCCGCATCATCGAGCGTGGCGTTCTGCCGTGGCGCAAGCCCTGGACGGCCGGTGGCAGCTCTCGTCCCCTGCGTGTGGGCGGTGAACCCTACCAAGGGGTGAACAACTTCCTGCTGACCATGCGGACGGTGATGGTAGGCCATAGCTCGCCCTTCTGGATGACCATTCCGCAGGCGAATGCCCTCGGCGCAAAGGTGCGCAAGGGCGAGAAGTCCTCCGTCGTGGTGTATTATGGCCAAAGTCGGAAAAACGCGGGCGGCGAGGATGACCAGGGGGAGAACGATCATCGCTCCGAGGAGGCCCGCATCTTCCGCTTCCAGAAATCCTATCGCGTTTTCAATGCCTGCCAGATCGAGGGCCTGCCCGACAGCTTCTACCCCGACCCTGAGCCCGCGCCCGAGCATCCGCCGTCCGAGCCCATCCCGCAGATGCAGGCGTTCTTCGACACCATCGACATTACGACCGTCTTCACGGGGACGAAAGCATACTACCTGCCGCCGGTGGACAAGGTTTACATGCCATCCATCACACGGTTTCAGGACCCGCGACATTTCTACGGGGTCTGGGCACATGAGCTTGCTCATGCCACGAAGGCCCCGCATCGGCTGAACCGAGATTTCGGGCTCTCAAAGTTTGGCAATACATCTTACGCGCGCGAGGAGATCGTGGCGGAGTTGACCTCCTGCTTCCTGGGACAGGAACTCGGCTTCACGGCGCATACGCTCGAGATGAACGCGGCGTATCTTTACAACTGGCTGCGCGTTCTGCGCTCCGACAAGACTGCGATCTTCAAGCATGCGGCAGACGCGCAGCGCGCTTGCGACTACCTGATCGCCCGATCGGAAGCGGGCAGGGCAGGGGGCAGCGCTGAGGCCGCCTGACCCGCCAGAAAACGGAGATCCCCATGTCACGCAAGGAACCAAAAACGCTTAGGTAGCCTGCTTTGAAGATGGCCGCCGCAAGATCATCACCTTCGAACGCGGTGCCTATTGGTGGAGCACGTCCGAGGGCGCCTATCCTCTCTCGGCAGGGCTCGAGAGCATCAAGGAACAGGGCGGCTGTGGGTCGAAACCATCCCCAACCCGAACTACAGACCTAGAGGGCTGTTCGGGTAAGGCGCCTTTGGCCTCAATTCATCCGCCAAGCAGAAAAGTGAAAGCGGGCTTTGGGAAGGGTGTTTCAACTTCTCAAAGGAGATCCTCATGACCAGTACCGCTCAATCCCAGACAGACCGTCCGAATCCGACCGTGATCGCTGCGCAGAACGACGCGTTTCGCAAGCTCGCGTGCCTTGGAGTGCCGCCCGCGCAGCCCATCCAGGGCCGGATGCATGTCACCCGCTCGCTCATGGAGGCCGATGACGGCTTCATGGACGAGGCGGTGAAGGCCACCGGTGAGTTTGCCACCTTCGAGCCTGAGAATGACCCCGAAGGCTGGCATGATTTTGGCGCGGTTGAGATCCGGGGCGAGACCGTGTTCTGGAAAATCGATCTCTATGAAGCGGATTCCGATTTCCGCTACGGGGCTGAAGCCCCGGACAATCCCGCTACGACCATGCGCGTGCTGACCATCATGCTGTCGCGCGATTGGTAGAAGGGCAGGGGACTCCTCTACCTGACATCTGAGACGATGAAGGCCCGCTGCCCCTCAAAAGGCAAAGCGGGCCTTCTGTCGTTGTGATCCCCGAAGCCGGGGATTGGTCACGCGCGAGCGCGCGGGCCGCATCTTACCCACCTGGAAGGACATCCCATGACCACAAGTTTCACCCCTCTCACCGTCGCGATTGGCGATCTGACAGCGCACCCCGCCAATGTGCGGGGCAATTCCCCGGAGACCTATGACCCCGAGAACATCGCGCATCTCAAAGCCAGCATCGCTGTTCTGGGTCTGCTCCAACCGCTGCTCGTCCAGAAGCTCGACGGCAAATACGCTGTGCTCGCCGGCGGCCGACGCCATGCCGCGCTGAAGGAACTGGTCGCGGACAAGGCAGCCAAAGGATTTGCCGCAAAGACCAAGGTGGACTGCCGCCTTGTGCCGGAGGACTGTGACGTCACCACGGCGCTGTCGCTCGCCGAGAACGTCACCCAGGCGCCGATGAACGCCATCGACGAGTTCGAGGCTTTCGCCCGAATGATGGAGGTCGACGGCCAGACGCCCGAGACGATCGCCAAGACCTTCGGCACGACGGTTGTCGCCGTCAAAGGCCGGTTGCGCTACGGCCTGATCCACCCCGACATCCGCGCTGCGGCCCGGGCCAAGACAATCACGCTCGACACGATGAAGGCCTTTGCCGAGCACCCGAGCCAGGAGGCGCAGCGCGAGGTCTTCGAGGCGCTCACGAAAGACGGCGGCTATCTGCAGGCCTACACTGTCCGTCAGGCGCTCAAATCCCGCGGTGTGCAGGTCAGCGATGATATCGGAGCTTTCGTGCGTGAAGACTACGAGGCACGCGGCGGGGCGATCGCGTCCGATCTGCTGGAAGAGCATTCCGTGCTCGAGGATGCGGCTCTGGTCGAGACCATCCTGCTCGAGAAACTCACTGCCGCTGCCGAGGAGGCCCATAGGAGGCTGGGCTTTGCCTGGGCCGATGCGATGGTCCGCTACGATTACGCAACCATGGCCGACTATGGCCGCGTCTATCCTGGCCCGATCGAACCGGATGAGGCCGCCCAGAAGCGCGTGGATGAGATCACCGCCGAGCTCGAGAGGTTGCAGCTCGAGATGGAGGATGAGGGGCTCGAAGACGACGCCTACAACGCCCTTTACGAGCGCGTGGACACCTTGGAAGAGGAAGCCCGCGACCTGCAGGAGGCCTACAGCGCCGAGGACCTGGCGCGGTCTGGGGTGATTGCGTCATGGCAAGGTGGGCAGATCACGCTCCATGTTGGCCTTGTCCGCCCGGAGGACACCGTCAAAGCTGAAACCACGCGCAGTGCCTCAGGTAACACGACGGGGGAGGAGGCCCCGGACGCCGGCGAGATCACCTACCCGGCCTCTCTGGCCGAGGACCTCAAGACCGAGCGTGCCATGGCGCTCGGGGCCGCGATGGCGCTGCATCCGGAGGCCACGCTCGATCTGACGCTCTTCAAGCTTGTGAGCGACGTTCTGGCCAGCGGCATGAGTGTCACGCAGGCGATCAAGGTCGAGGCTCGCAAGGAATACCGCAGCCATGCCAAGATGGACGAGATCGACGAAACCTCGCTCGAACAGGCGGCGGTGGCGCATGACGCGCTTGATCTGGCCTGGCTCGATGACGCCCGTTCTCCAGCGGATCAGTTCGCGGCGTTTCGCGCGCTGGAGGCAGGCGAGAAGGCCAAACTCGTCGCCTATGCGACCTCCAGCACCACGCAGTCCTGTTTTGCCCGGGACCGGCAGCGTGACAGCCTGATGCATGAGTTCGAGATCGAGATCATGCCCGACATTCGCGCGTATTGGACGCCGAACGCAGCGCTGTTCAATCGCTTCAAGAAGGCCTGGCTCCTGAAGATCCTCGGCGAGGATCTGGGCCTCGCCCAGGAGGCGGTGACACTGGCCTCTTCGAGCAAGAAGGAGATCGTCGCCTTCTGCGACAAGCTCTTCGCCGAGCCATTCGCCACGCTCACGGATGCGCAGCGCGCTGCCGTGGCCGCCTGGTGCCCGCCGATGATGCAGACCGCAGGTGTCGCCTGTGATGAGACGGCGCCCACTGCCGAAACCCCCGACCCTGACAGCGAGGTGGCGCAAGCGGCCTGACGCATCAAGTGACCCGCGCGAGGCGCAATGCCCGTGCGGGGCGACCCTCCCACACTCAACCGAAAGACATCCCCATGGCTATTCTCAAGTTCTCTGCGTCCGCCGTCGCGGCGCAAATCGCACATGCGCGCGCCTGCAAAACCTTCCTGCCTAACTGGAACGGGCCCATTGATCGCCCCGCCCTGATCCTCATCGTCGGCAATGGTGTGCATCTGCGCTCGAACGGCATCGATGGCACGACCACCCGCATCGTCACCACCGAACAGGCCGATCCCTCCTTCGCCTTCGCGAACGGCATGAACCCGTTTCGGGACACCGACTGGATGGCGCAGCGCCGCATGGCGTTTCGCGGTCTGACCGGCCAGTTCTACACCGACATCCTAGATGACGTGCAGTTGCTCATCGACCGGGGGCAGGGGGCCATCCGGCTGGCCACCGATGGCCACAGCATCCGCGTCTTCGTACGCCGGGCCTCGGATTATCTCATCGGCGGGACCTACGAAGTGCCCTCGGGCCTCGGCGGCACCTTTCGGGTCATCCTCAAGGATGCCTGCGACACCTTCGCGATCGTGCAGAACTGCGGCAATTGCGAGGATTTCGATGCCATGCAGCCCTACCGCGTGCCGCTCGATGCGCTGATGGAGATTGATGATCGGAGGGCGGCCTGATGGGTTGGCTCTTTTACACCGACCGCCGCGTCCAGACATATGCGGATGAGAAAGCGGAAATCACCCGGCTCTGCACCTTCGAGGGCGACACGCGCAAAACCGAATTGGTCAAAGCCTGCAAGGTCGGCTCCACCTGGTATGCGGCGGCAAGGGTCACCAATCGCGACGGCACCCCTGTCGAGGACGCGACCTATGTCATGGATACGGATGGTTCCATCACTTTCGGGGCTGTCTTCCTCACCCGATACGATGACGGGTGCTGGGGCTACAAGGACATGGAGGAAAGCGCTGGCCCGAACGAGTCTCGTGCTCCCCTTGGGCTGATCGAGCTCCTCTCCTACCTGAAAGACGAGGGCAGCTACGCCCATGCCTGGCGCCAGCGCTGCCGGGACTGGGCGTCGATCCCGGATTACGAGGAAGGCGACAAGATCAAGCTCGCAGCACCTGTGACGCTCACCGATGGCAGCACCTGCCAGATTGTCACCGCGACGCACTACAGGCGGGGTCGGCAAAAGCGGCGTTGTTACCGCATCGAGGAAACCGGCGGGCTCGTGCGCCTGTCGAAAGCCACGCTTGCGGGCTCGGAGCTGCTCAGCTCCGCGAAGGGCGCGGCAAGCCCGGTGCTGGCGGAGTATCTCGCGGGGCGAGATTAGGTCCTGCGCCGGACGGTTGATCGGCTTGCCCGGCGAGAGCAGATCCTGCGGCTTATCTTGACAAGGCAATGCAAATGCATTACCGATCGAGTGCAGCAAAGCACCTTTTTTCAGGAGACTGCCATGACAGCGCTCGCACAAGATGTATCGAAGCTCACGGATCGGTATCAGACGACCGTGCCGGCGGGTGTGCGCAAGCAGCTCAAGCTGGGCAAGGGCGACCAGATCCGCTACTGCACCGAGCCAAGCGGCAGGGTCTATATCGAGCCCGTGCGCAGCGCAGAGGATGATCCCGCGCTCGGCGCCTTTCTCGATTTTGTCGAGGCCGATATCAAGGCGCATCCGGAACGTGTTCGAGCGTTCGATGGGGCGTTGCATGACCGTCTTGCAGCACTGGTCGGAAACGTCGACGTCGATCTCGATGCGCCGCTATCGCTCGAGGATGAATGAGCGGCGATAGCGTGCCCGCCCAAGCGCCACTCGTCGTAAATGGCTGGTCGATTTATGCGCATCCGCTCTTTCTGGACCAGCTCGAAGGGCTGACCCTCGAGGTCGAGGCGCGCAAGGCCCGCGATCCCAAGACCTGGCAAAAGAAGAACTGCACGAAACGGCTGGCCGCCATCTTCAAGCTGGTCACCGAGGCCATCCCGGCAGATCCGGGTGCCGCGGCCTTCCGGCAAGGCGGTACACTCGGCGATCACCGCAAGCACTGGTTCCGGGCGAAATTCTTCCAGCAGTATCGGTTGTTCTACCGCTTCAACAGCGATGCGAAGGTCATCGTGGTGGCATGGGTGAATGACGACAAGACCCTGCGCGCCTACGGCAGCAAGACGGATGCATATGCGACGTTCAAAGGGATGTTGGAAGATGGTAATCCACCTGACAATTTCGACGCGCTCTTGAAAGAAGCTGCAGCGGCGGACAAGCGGCTCAAGAAATCCCTTGAAGCGGTGCCCGATCAGTAAGTGGGCCAGCTTGCTGTGACCCTTTGGCATTATCGTTTACGACGCCACGCTGGAAGGTGTAGCATCGGCTAATAATACGGTCGGAGAAAGCACAATGAATGAGACGGAAAAGGATGGGCAGCACCTCGGGCTAGAGGAGCAATGCGCGCCTGACCTGACGGGGCACCGTTTCCCATTTGCTGTGCGCGTTGCAGACATGCCCGATAACCTCAACAAGCTGCTGGATATCGGGCTCGAGGAGCATTTCCGTGGCCGCTGAGGCCAATTCGTATGACGTGTGGTTTCGCGTGAAGGTACAGGCCGCGCTGGAGGATGCACGCTCGGGAACATCTCAGGTTCAGGTGATGGAGGCCGCACAGGCATTGATTGATGCGAAGCGGCAGGTCGAACCCAAGTCCTGACCAAGCCTTGGAGGTCAGCGCGGTCTGATCCCGTCACCCTGAAAAGTCAAAGTGGGCTTTTTGTCCTTTGGAACTCAGACCCTGATCCAAAGGAAACCCCCCATGTCCAAGCCCCGCTCAACGCTCCCCAATCCTGTTGAATTCGACGCTAACCTCGCCTCTGCCCTCGCGCAGTGAGGTGCTCCCCATTCCCTGGACAGGATCTGACGCTTTTTAAGCTCTGATTTGCTCCTGCTGATCGGGTTGCGTTGCTTCGATTTGCAGTGAGTAGACCACTGCTGGTGGTCGGCCGCCAAGGGCTTTGTGCGGGCGGCGGTGATTGTAGAACTCCATCCAATTGCGGACACCGGCGCGTGCCTGCGATCCGGTGTCCCAGGCGTGCAGATAGACGCACTCGTATTTCAAAGTGCGCCACAGACGTTCGATGAAGATGTTGTCCAAATAGCGACCCTTGCCGTCCATCGAGATGC
>NZ_KB908002.1 GCF_000382265.1 Yoonia vestfoldensis DSM 16212 | reverse complement strand
CTGTATGAACGCACCAGCGTCATCATCACCACCAACCTGAGCTTCAGCGAATGGGCCAGCGTCTTTGGCGATGCCAAAATGACCACGGCACTGCTCGACCGTCTCACCCATCGCTGCCACATCCTCGAAACCGGCAATGACAGCTACCGCTTCAAGGCCAGCTCCGAAACAGCCAAGAAAAAGCGAAAGGAGACACCACCATTGACGCCATCATAATACGCAGATCATAACGACTGGGTGGGTCAGATCTCGATGAAAATGCCGGGTCAGTTCTCAGTGACAATCAACACGACAATACCTTGATCAGGCGGGTCAACGTCTGCCCGCGTGCGTTCGTCCCCGTGACGCCGGCATGACGAAACCCCTCGCGCTCCCAGAACCGACGGGCGGGTGAGTTGATGTCCAGAACGGCCAGATAAAGGTGGGTGTGCCCGGCTTTTCGGGCGATATCCTCCACAAACGCATATAGGACCTTCCCGCGCCCGCGATTGCGTTCCTCCGGACACAGCATGAGAAATCCCAGATAGGCGTCGTCCGCCGACGGGAACCCAAAGGACAATTCCGCCAAACCGGATAGACGCCCATTCAGAAAAAGCCCGATGCGACGGGACAGCGCCGGATCGCAGCCAGGCGGGCAGTCGGTAAAGAAATCCCGCGCCTTCTGCATCAAAGGCGCGCGACCGTCCGCCATCAGCCAATAATCGGGGGCACGGCGATAAAAATCATCGACCAGACCAAGATGATCGTCGGAATTCAAATCACGGATTTGCATCGGGGTGCGTGCCGCCCCGCCATAGAGTGTATGGCGGGGCTTGCCAAAGCGTTCATTCAGCCGTCAGCAGCGGTGGTTTGTTGCTGCCGGTAATGCGGCCTTGTTGTGGTGCTTCGAATGTCAGCTCAAGTTCGCCGTTCTTGACGCCGACCTTCACGATACCGCCCTTGACCAGCTTACCGAACAACAATTCTTCGGCCAAAGGCTTCTTGATGTGTTCCTGGATCACGCGCCCCAGCGGCCGCGCACCCATTTTCGCATCATACCCTTTATCGGCAAGCCATTCAGTCGCTGCCTGTGTCAGTTCAATATGCACGTTGCGGTCGATCAGCTGTGCTTCAAGTTGCAGCACGAACTTTTCGACCACCTGCATGATCACCTCTTTCGGCAGCGCACCAAAGCTGATGATCGCATCCAGACGGTTGCGGAATTCAGGCGTGAATGTCCGTTCGATGGCGGCGGTGTCTTCGCCTGTCCGTTCCTCGCGGCCGAAACCAAGCGCGTTCTTGGACATTTCCGCAGCACCCGCGTTCGACGTCATGATCAGGATCACGTTGCGGAAATCCGTGGTTCGGCCGTTGTGGTCGGTCAGCTTGCCGTGGTCCATGACCTGAAGCAGGATATTGTAGACATCCGGATGCGCCTTTTCCATTTCGTCCAGCAACAGCACGCAATGCGGATTCTGGTCGACACCGTCGGTCAGCATCCCGCCCTGATCAAACCCGACATAGCCCGGCGGCGCGCCGATCAACCGCGACACCGCGTGCTTTTCCATGTATTCGGACATGTCAAAGCGCAGCAGTTCCACACCCAGCGTATCTGCCAATTGCTTGGCGACTTCGGTTTTACCCACGCCGGTGGGACCGGCGAAGAGATAGTTACCGATCGGCTTTTCAGGCTCGCGTAGACCGGCGCGCGCAAGCTTGATCGCTGACGACAAAGCCTCGATCGCCTGATCCTGGCCGAAGACCACCCGCTTCAGCGTCTTTTCCAGATCCTTCAGCACTTCTGCATCGTCCTTGGACACGTTTTTGGGCGGGATGCGGGCGATTTTTGCCACGACAGCCTCAATCTCCTTGGTGCCGATGGTCTTGCGACGCTTGCTTTCGGCGACAAGATGCTGGGCGGCACCTGCCTCGTCGATGACGTCAATCGCCTTGTCCGGCAGCTTGCGGTCATTGATATAGCGCGCGGACAGTTCGACGGCGGTCTTGATCGCCTCTGCCGTGTACTTGATATTGTGATGCTCTTCAAAATAAGGCTTCAGGCCTTGCAGGATCTTGATCGAATCCGGCACGGACGGTTCGTTCACGTCGATTTTCTGGAAACGGCGCGACAGCGCGCGGTCCTTTTCGAAATGCTGGCGGAATTCCTTGTAGGTGGTGGACCCCATGCAGCGCAGCTTGCCGCCCTGCAACGCCGGTTTCAGCAGGTTGGACGCATCCATCGCGCCGCCTGATGTCGCACCGGCCCCGATCACCGTGTGGATTTCGTCGATGAACAGCACGGCATCCTTGTGATTTTCCATTTCGGTCATCACGGCCTTCAGCCGTTCCTCGAAATCACCGCGGTACCGTGTGCCGGCCAGCAGCGCGCCCATGTCGAGAGAATAGATCGTCGCACCGGCCAAAACCTCTGGCACCTCGTGGTTCACGATCTTGTACGCCAAGCCTTCGGCGATGGCGGTTTTGCCTACGCCCGGATCACCGACCAGCAGCGGGTTGTTCTTGCGACGGCGGCAGAGGACCTGGATACAACGTTCAACCTCGTGCGCGCGGCCGATCAGGGGATCGACATCGCCCTTTTTCGATTTGGCGTTCAGATCGACGCAATATTTCGCCAGCGCGCTTTCCTTTTCAGGTTCGGCGCCAGTGGTTTGTTCTGTTTCCTCAGCCGCACCCGTCACAGGGCGGGTTTCGCCAAAGGCGGGGTCTTTCGCCACGCCATGTGCGATGAAATTGACCGCATCGTAGCGGGTCATGTCCTGTTCCTGCAGGAAATAGGCGGCGTTGCTTTCGCGTTCGGCAAAGATCGCGACCAGCACATTGGCACCCGTCACTTCTGACCGGCCGGAGGATTGCACATGGATCGCCGCGCGCTGGATCACGCGCTGGAATGCGGCCGTCGGCACAGCTTCGGACCCTTCGACATCGGTGACGAGCGTGGACAAATCGTCGTCGATGAAATCTTCCAGATCCTTGCGCAGGTCGTCCAGATCGACCGAACAGGCGCGCATGACGCGCGCGGCATCCGGTTCATCGATCAGGGCCAGCAGCAGGTGTTCCAGCGTGGCCAGTTCATGCTTGCGTTCGTTGGCCAGTGCCAAGGCACCGTGAATCGACTGCTCGAGTGTTGTTGAAAATGATGGCACGTCTGTGCTCCTTCACATCGGGGTCGGCCAGCATTGCGTGCTAAACCCACCTTGGCCTCTAACTCTTAAAGTTTGGTTTTCTTTCCCAACCTTCAAGGACTATTTTGGTTTTGGCCTTCACAATTGATGTGAAGGTCGCAACAGCGCCAGGTTTTCGTCACACCCCAGCCTGTTCGTGGTTAAAATTTGTCCTTGCTTGCGCGGATATGCGCAAACACCTCTGCGTCGGGCTGGTCCTTCATGCCCAGATGCGCCTTGAGGCCCGCATCGTCAGCACGCAGAAACGGGTTGGTGCGCCGTTCTTCGTCAAGTTCGGATGGCACTGTGGGCCGACCTGCCGCACGCGCCGTTTCAATCGCCCTGATACGCAAAGTAAGGTCTGCATTGTCGGGGTCAAGGGAGGCCGCGAACCGGGCGTTGGATTCCGTGTATTCGTGACCCGAACAAATTCTCGTCTGCGCGGGCAAGGCGCGCAATTTCAGCAGGCTTTGCCACATCTGCGCCGGTGTCCCCTCGAACAGCCGCCCGCACCCCAACGCCATCAGGCTGTCGCCGGTAAACACCAGCGCCGCATCGGGCATGTAAAAGGCGATATGTCCGACCGTATGCCCGGACACGTCGATCACCTGGGCGGATTGGCCGCAGATTTGCAGCATGTCGCCTTCCGAAACCGCCAGATCCAGCGGTGGAAGGCGGTGGGCGTCAGCCTTGGCACCGATGACCCGTGCATCGCCGCGCAGGCTGGCCAGTCCGCCGACATGGTCATCGTGATGATGCGTCAAAAGAATATCGGTCAGCGTCCAGCCGCGCTGCGCAAGCACCGCCTTGATCGAAGATGCCTCTGACGCGTCGATCAGGGCTGTTTCGCCGGTGGCCGGATTGTGGACCAGAAAGGCATAATTGTCGCGCAGGCAGGCCACCGTGACCAGTTCGACGGGGGATGCGGTGTTTGTCATGGCAAACTGTCCTTTCCTTGATATGGTTTGCAAAGTGTCGTCCAAGGAGGTCTGAACCGCAATGCACCTTGATGTGCTGGACCTGCGGAGTTTCTATTATCGCAGCGCGCTGGGACGTGCGGCCCAGCAGGTGATCCGCGATGAATTGACCATGCTTTGGCCAGAAGCGAAAGGGCAGGTCGTGGCCGGTTTCGGTTTCGCCGTGCCGTTGCTGCGCCCCTATCTGAAAGACGCGCGGCGCGTGATCGGGTTGATGCCCGGTCCGCAAGGCGTGATGCCATGGCCACCCGAGGGCCGCAATGTCAGCGTCCTGTGCGAAGATTCGCTCTGGCCCATCGAGACGGGCCATATCGACAAGCTGGTCGTCATGCACGGGCTGGAAACATCCGAGAACCCGTCTGCCCTGCTGGACGAGATGTGGCGCGTCTTGGGTCCGGGCGGGCGCGCCGTGGTCGTGGTGCCGAACCGCGCCGGTCTTTGGTCGCGGACGGATGCGACGCCGTTCGGCTTTGGCCGCCCCTATTCGCTGACGCAGTTGGACGCGCAGTTGCGCAAGCATCGGTTCGTCACGGAACGCACGCTGTCCACCCTGTTCCAGCCACCGTCCCGCAACAGATTCTGGCGCAAATCGGCGGGCATGTTCGAACGGGTCGGTCACAAGATCCCGGTGATCGCGGCGGGGGGTGTGTTGATGGTCGAGGTCAGCAAACAATCCGCCGCACCGACACGGCCAGGCCTGAAAGAAGCCGTGCGCCGCCCGCTGAAAGCGCTGGAAGGCATCGCGAAACCCGTGCCAAAGCCCGAGTCGGCGCGGGAAATGGGTTAGCCGGGCGTCGCGAGCACAAGGACCCAGTGGAGGTCGCCGCCAGAGCCTGCTTTGCCAAGGCCGAAGTCTTGATAATTTGGATCGATATTGTTGCGGTGGTGACCGGGTGAATTCGTCCATCCCCTCATCACAGCAGCCTCGCTCTGGTGGCCTTGGGCGATATTCTCACCGACGCGGCTCCATGTATAACCCTGCGCGGTCACCCGGTCACCGACTTCAGAAGCGTCGCTGCCAGTATGGCTAAAAAAGTCATTGCGCAGCATATCGTTCGCATGGACCTGTGCTGCAAGTGCGAGGCGGTTGTTAAAGTTCAGCGGGTCAGCGTCGTTCGCCGCGCGCACATCGTTCAAAAGCGGCCCAAGCGTGTTGTTCGCCACGAGGCTGACACTTGGCGCGGGCACCACATCCACCCCCGTTCCGCCGGACCCCATGCACCCTGCCAGCAACCCCAGTGCAAGGATGGAAATGTGAATGCGCATCGCAGGTTTTTCCCGTATTCGTCGGCCGACGACAATTGCTACACCGCAGAACCGGGTGATGGGAAGCCCGCAAATGGGTCACGGTGAAAACCCGCGTTACCTTGCCGGGCGGTTTCGCTATGGTCGGCATCAACCTGACGGTGGGCAAGAGTGTGGGCAAATACAACAGCATCAGCGGATGGACCATCGCATTTTCCGTTGCGGCGATGTCAGCGATCGCACAGGCCGACCCGCGACAGACCCAGCAGGACGCCGAACAGGCGCTGGATGCGGGCGACCCCGCAACAGCAGCAGGCGTAGCGCAGGACTTGCTGACCGCAGCACCGGACAGTTTCGCCGGATTGATGCTGCGCGCCCTCGCGCAGTCCAATCTGAATGACATGGCAGGTGCCGCCGCGACGGGCCGCCTTGCCTATCGCGCGGCCCCCGACGACGCAACGCGGTTGCAGGCCGCCCGCCTGACCGCTGCGGCGCATTTCCAGCAAGGGCAATTCGCGCGGGCCGAAATCTGGCTGCGGCGCGCGTCCAACCATGCGCGCACGCCGGACGAGGCCGATACCGTCGCCCGCGACTACAGAAGCGCAGCGCAAGCCAATCCGCTGTCGATTCAAACAACCGCCTCAATCGCCCCATCGAGCAATATAAACAACGGGTCAGTGGATGGAATCCTGAGCTTCGAAGGGATCGATCTGCAGCTGCAACTGCCCGAGGATCAGCGCGCGCTGTCCGGCATTACCTATGCGGGCAGCGTCCGTCTCGGATACCGGCTGTCCCGGGACGAGCGGCAGGCCACGACGGCGGGGCTGCTTTTGTCGGGGGCGACCTACAGCCTGTCGCGCGATGCGCGCGCCTTGCTCGACGCATCGCCCATTGCACGGGTGCAAGGGCTGACCGGCCATGATTTCCGGTCCTTTCGCGCCGAGGCGGGCCTGACGCACACGCGCGGCGACCTCAGCCCCTTGGGGCCGGTCAGCGCGACGCTCGATTTCGGCGGCTATTGGGAAGGCGGGGTGCATCTGGTGAATTACCGCGCCCTGACGCTGCAACAGGGCATCCCCTATGGCCCTGACGGTCGGTTCACGCTGACCGGATCGACGCAACGGCAGGATGCGGTCAGTGCCACGGTCGTCGATGCGGTGACCCATGATGTGTCCGCCGCCTATAACCTGCGCCTTGCCAATCGCGACCAGATGCAACTGACGCTGGCCGCGCGGCACAGGGATGGCGGGTTCGAAAATATCTATGACGAATACCGCGCGTGGGTCGGATATGCTTTTGAGCGACCCATACTGGGGACGCGCCTGTCGACAGGGGTAGAGATCGGGTATCGCCACTATGACACCTTCCCCACAACGCTGGACGGGCGGCGCGACCGTTTCGCCAGTGTGACGGGGACGGCAGTGCTGGACCGTTTCACCACTTTCGGCTTTGCGCCCACACTGACGACCAAGGCGACACGCACGCTGTCCACCGCCAATGAATACACCACTTCCGTCGTCGAAATCGGCATCGGCATCCAGTCGACCTTCTAGACGCTGCCGCTTGCCCATTTGCAAGCCCAAGGCAAACCCCTATGCAGGCGGCATGACACAAACATTCGAGATCTTTCTGACCGCAACCCCCGGATTCGAGGCCGCCCTTCTGGCCGAGGCGCAGGCGGCGGGCTTTGCCGGTGAGCTGACCCAAGGCGGTGTGACCATGACAGGCGGCTGGCCCGATGTCTGGCGCGCCAATCTGGTGCTGCGCGGGGCGACGCGCGTGCTGGTGCGGATCGGCAGCTTCATGGCGTTCCATCTGGCACAGCTGGACAAGCGCGCGCATAAATTCCCCTGGGCCGAGGTGCTGCGCCCCGATGTGCCGGTCAGGGTCGAGGTCACGACCAACCGCAAGTCCAAGATATACCACGCGGGGGCCGCCTCGCAGCGCGTTGAAACTGCATTGAAAGAGAACGGCTATCACATCAGCGCCGAGGCGGAACTGGTCCTGAAACTGCGGATCGACGACAACCGCGTGACGATCAGCGTCGATACTTCGGGCGAAAGCCTGCACAAGCGCGGCCATAAACAAGGGGTCGGCAAGGCCCCCATGCGCGAGACGCTGGCCTCGCTATTCCTGCGGGAATGCGGCTATGACGGCACCGAACCCGTGCTGGACCCGATGTGCGGGTCAGGCACCTTCGTGATTGAAGCGGCTGAAATCGCAGCGGGGCTCTATCCGGGCCGCAGCCGCAGCTTTGCATTCGAAAAACTGGCAAGTTTCGATTCCGCCGCATGGGACGCGATGCGCCAGCACAGCCCGACACCGACCGACCTGCGTTTTTACGGCAGCGACCGCGATGCGGGTGCGATCCGTATGAGCCGCGAAAACGCCGACCGCGCGGGTGTGGCGGGCCTGACCACATTCGACACGCTGCCCGTCGATGCGCTGACGCGCCCCGACGGCCCGCCAGGTCTGGTGATCTGCAACCCGCCTTATGGCGACCGGATCGGTAATCCGAAACTGCTGTTCGGGCTTTATGCGGCACTTGGGCAGGTGCTGAAGGCGCAGTTCCAAGGTTGGCGCGTGGGCATCGTGACCAGTGATGCAGCCCTTGCAAATGCCACCGCACTGCCGTTCAAACCCAAAGGCGCGCCCGTCCCGCATGGCGGGCTGAAGGTCTGGCTGTTCCAGACCGGAAAACTGTAAGGATCACACCATGACCCTGTTCGCTGGCTTGTCCGCCTTTCCGATCACTCCCGCGACGCCCGACGGGCAGATCATTGCGGATGACCTTGCGCGCTTGTTGCTGCGGCTGAAGGCGGCGCAGGTTGATTCCGTGGGTCTTTTGGGCAGCACCGGCACCTATGCCTACCTGGACCGCAGCGCGCGGCGGGACGCAGTCACTATCGCCGCTGAAACGCTGGCGGGCGATGTGCCCCTGATCGTCAGCGTGGGTGCCCTGCGCACCGATGCCGCCGTGGCGCTGGCGCAGGATGCGGCCAAGGCGGGTGCGGATGGTCTGCTGATGGCGCCCGTCTCCTATACGCCGCTGACACAGGAGGAAGCCTATCAGCATTATCTGGCGGTCGCGGGGGCGACGGACCTGCCGCTGAGCATCTACAACAACCCGAGCACGACACATTTCAATTTCTCGACTGACCTGCTGGTGCGGCTGGCCGCCATCCCGACGATCACCGCCGTCAAGATGCCGTTTCCCGCGCAAGGGACGGTCGCTGATGATTTCGCGGCGGTGAAAGCCCACCTGCCCGCCGATTTTGCCATCGGCTACAGCGGCGACTGGGGCTGTGCGGATGCGCTGCTGGCCGGCGCGCAGACGTGGTACAGCGTCGTTGGTGGCATCCTGCCGGAACCGGCCTTGCGGCTGACGCAGGCCGCAATTGCGCAAGACGCCGCGCTGACGGCGGAACGGAACGCCGCATTCGCACCGCTCTGGGCCTTGTTTCGCGCGCATGGCGGGGTGCGCGTCGTCTATGCCATCGCGCATCTGCTGGGTCTGACGACCGCCCAGCCGCCGCGCCCGATCCTGCCGATGCCGGACATTGCGCAGGCCGATCTGCGCCATGCTTTGACGGTCCTTGGCGTCACTGTCTAGATATTCGTCCGCAGCAGGATCTCGATCCTGATCTGTTCTTGCGACCCCAGCGTCTTGCGGCGATCCACGATACCTTTCAGTCGGCGGATCGCACTGCGCACCAGATGGCCCGCGTCCTGTGCGATGACACCGTCAAGGGTCCGGTCACGCAATGCCTGTTCGGTAAAGGGCGTGCGTTCGTGCGCGATCCTGATGATATCGCGCGGAACGTCCATTTCAGCGACGATCGACAGGGGTTTTCGCGCTTCGGATGCCATCACGTAAATGCCCACGATATCGGCATGGGCGTTCAGGCTGGCGCCGATGATGGCGCGGGCGCGGTCCGGGTTTCCATAGGTTTCCAACGACGGCAGCGCATGCAATCCGGGGAAGTTCTCGCAAATCTCCTGATCAAAGCCAAGTCGACGTTCCAGACTGTCACGCGATTGCATGCTTTCCGCGATCACCATGACAGTGCCGCGCCGTCCACCTGCAAATTGCCCCAGCAAGAGCCCGGCCGTGGCGCCGGCGGCCCGGTTGTCGATACCGACCCAATCTGCGTCCATCATCGTCTGGTTCGAAATCAGCGGCAGAGCGGCGACGCCACGTTCCTGCAAGCGCATGATCGCATCGCGCACCTGCGGCGATTCCGGAGACATGATGGCAACGCCTGCGACATCGGATTTCGACAGCGAGGACAGATAGGCAGAAATGCTGTGCGGATCGTTTTCGTCGATATGATGCACGTCACACCACACGTGATCTGCGGAAAACAATGTCTCCGCCTCTTGGATGCGGCGCACGATCTGGTCAAGGAACTGGTCACCTGACCGGGGCAAGGCAAACACGAACCGATAGCTTTGCGACCGCGCCAGATTCGCGGCCTGCAGATTACGGACGAATCCCAGCTCTGCGATGGCCTTGTTGACGCGGTCCACAGTTTCCTGGCGCACACCGATCCGCCCGTTCAGAACACGGTCAACGGTCGCGCGACTGACCCCCGCGGATTTCGCAAGGTCCTTGGTCGTCGGCCGCAACATCGTCTTTTGGTCCGTCATACGATTCATTTCTGCCAACTTATCAGTGATTTGCGTGCCTGTAACCCAGACAAACAGGCCGATCTCACACACCGGCATAGCAGGTCTTGACGCACGTGTCTCAGAAAACGCTTGTTATGATGCACGTGCCTCATTAACACTGACGGAGGGGCAGGTGCAGCGAGGAGGCTGACCCGGTCACATTTCCCGAGGAGGAGGACACGGAATGAAACGCGGCTTTATGACGACAACAGCGGCAAGCGCCCTGGCAGCGGCCAGCCTGGCATCCGCAGCAAATGCAGAAGAATTGACGCTGTGCTGGGCGGCGTGGGACCCGGCCAATGCCCTGGTCGAACTGAGCAAGGATTTCGAGGAACAATCGGGCCACACGATGCGGTTCGAATTCGTGCCGTGGACCAGCTTTGCCGATCGCATGCTGAACGAACTGAATTCCGGCGGGCAGTTGTGCGATCTGATGATCGGTGACAGCCAGTGGATCGGCGGCGGCGCCGAGAACGGGCATTATGTCAAGCTGAACGACTTTTTCGACGCCAACGGCATTAGCATGGATGATTTCATTCCCGCGACGGTGACAGGCTATTCCGAATGGCCCAAGAACACGCCGAATTACTGGGCCCTGCCAGCCTTTGGTGATGTCGTCGGCTGGACCTACCGCAAGGATTGGTTCGAACGGCCCGAATTGCAGGCCGAATTCATGGAAACCTACGGCCGCGCGCTTGACGTGCCTGCCACGCTGGAAGAGCTCAAGGATATCGCGCAATTCTTTCAGGGCCGCGACATTGACGGCACCACCGTCTATGGCGCTGCAATCTATACCGAGCGCGGGTCCGAAGGGATCACGATGGGTGTCACCAACGCGCTCTATAACTACGGTTTTCTTTATGAGAACCCCGACCAGCCATACGACCTCGAAGGCTTCGTGAATTCCGCAGGCGCGGTTGCCGGCCTCGAATTCTACAAGGAACTTTACGACACAGCGACGGCTCCCGGCTCTTCGAATTGGTATATGGGCGAAAATATCGACGCTTTCCGGTCCGGACAGGTCGCAATGCAGATGAACTTTGCTTTCATCTGGCCGGGTGTCGAGGCGGATGAAAACGTGGGCGGTGGCCGGTCCGGCTATTTCCCGAACCCCGCTGGCCCTGCCGGACAATTCGCACAGCTGGGTGGTCAGGGGATTTCGGTCGTCGCCTATTCGGATAAACAGGATGCGGCGCTGGAATACATCCAATGGTTCGCACAACCCCAAGTGCAGGCCCAATGGTGGGAACTGGGCGGATATTCCGCGCTGCGCGCCGTGGTCGAAGACCCCGGTTTCGCCACCAGCCAGCCGTATGCGCAGACATTCCTGGACAGCATGGCGATCGTCAAAGATTTCTGGGCCGAACCCGCCTATGCGGACCTTTTGCTGGCGATGCAGAACCGCGTGCACAACTACGTGGTTGCCGGCCAAGGCACCGCACAAGAGGCGCTTGACGGGCTGGTCGCCGACTGGACCGAAATCTTCGAGGATGAAGGCAAGATCTAGAATCCTGCCAGCCCGACATCGCAAGCCCCCAGCGGTGCAGGTTTCATCGCCCCAGCCGGGTTCATACCGGCTGGGGTTGATATCCGACACGCTCTGCCGACCGCGCCCGAAGGACGAACAAGATGACCTATTCCCCGATCGACCGGGCCGCCACCAAGACGCCCCAGGGGGTCGCCCGCCGCATCCGCGGCCTGTCCGACCGCACGATCGCCTGGATATTCGTTTCTCCCACGATCTTTCTGCTGCTGGCGGTCAATATCTTTCCGCTGATCTGGACGATCCGGCTCAGCTTTACCGACTACCGTGTCAACCGGCCCAACAACGAAGTGTCATGGGTCGGCCTGCAAAACTATCAGCGCATCCTGTCGGACCCAGATATCTGGAACACGATGCAGGCGACGGCGCATTTCCTGATCTGGACGATCATCCTGCAAGTCCTCATCGGGTTCACGCTGGCCTATCTGATCAACATGAAATTCAAGGGCAATGACCTGTGGACCACGATCATCGTATTCCCGATGATGCTGTCGCCCGCCGTGGTCGGCAATTTCTGGACCTTTCTGTATCAGCCGCAGATCGGGCTGTTCAATTACGTGGTGGCTTTTTTCACCGGCGCGGACCCTGCCAGTTTCTCGATGATCGGCGATGTGAATCTGGCACCCTGGGCCATCGTGATCGTGGACACGTGGATGTGGACGCCGTTTGTGATGCTGATCTGTCTGGCGGGCCTGCGGTCGATCCCTGACAGTATCTATGAGGCCGCCGAATGCGACCGCGCCAGCAAATGGCGGCAGTTCTGGACGATCACCGTGCCGATGGCGCTGCCGTTCCTGATGCTGGCGGTGCTGTTTCGCGGGATCGAGAATTTCAAGATGTTCGATCTTGTCGTGCAACTGACCGGCGGCGGGCCGGGCAACACGACGACGCTGACCTCTATCGACCTCAAGCGCGAGGCGTTCGAGCGCTGGCGCACCGGCTATTCATCGGCCTATGCCGTGATCCTTTTCGTGACCGTCTTCGGCCTTGCGTCGATCTATGTCAAAGCCCTGAACAAGGTCAAACAAAGATGAGTTTTTCCGTCACCGAACCGCGCCGCGGCACCAAGTGGTTGGCCGGCATCCTTGTCGTCGGTTATGCGATCATCACGATGGTCCCGCTCTTGTGGATCATCGCGACGGGGTTCAAGTCACCCACGGATTCCATCGCCTATCCGCCTGTCGTCGTGTTCGACCCGACGCTGGAAGGCTACGTCAACCTGTTCACCGACCGCACCCGCGCCACCCCACAGATGTTGGAAGAGGCGGGCCCGCCCGAAACATGGTACGATGCAATCGCGCAGGAACGCGGTACGGTCATCACCGGCCCGTCGCGCTATGGCGAACGGTTCCTGAACTCGGTCATCATCGGTTTCGGGTCAACGGCCTTGTGCATGATCCTTGGCACCGCCGCCGCCTATGCGTTCAGCCGGTTCCGTGTGCCGCTCAAGGATGATCTGCTGTTCTTCATCCTGTCCACGCGGATGATGCCGCCCATCGCCGTGGCGATCCCGATTTTCCTGATGTTCCGCAACCTTGGTCTTAGCGATACACATCTGGGGATGATCCTGCTTTATACGGCCGTGAACCTGTCGCTGTCGGTTTGGCTGCTCAAAGGGTTCATCGACGAAATCCCCGTCGAATACGAAGAGGCGGCGCTGATCGACGGCTACACGCGGTTTCAGGCGTTTTACAAGGTCGTGCTGCCGCAGGCGGCGACGGGCATCGCCTCGACCGCGATCTTCTGTCTGATCTTCGCGTGGAACGAATATGCCTTTGCCGTGCTGCTGACATCAGGCAATGCGCAGACCGCGCCGCCCTTTATTCCCACGATCATCGGCACCAGCGGCAAGGACTGGCCCGCCGTCGCCGCAGGGGCCACGATCTTCCTGATCCCTGTCATGGTTTTCACGATCCTGTTGCGCAAACACCTGCTGCGCGGGATCACATTCGGGGCGGTGCGCAAATGATGGGGTTCGTCAACGGTCTGCTGCGGCTGAGGCGCGGTCCTTGGGAAATGCTGGCGACGGTGCTGATCGGGCTGGGGGTTGTCATGCTGATGCAGCCTTTCGTGCTGGTGCTTTATACCTATTCCTTTGTCGTCACCCTTGTCGGCACGGTGATGTTCATCATCGTCAGCCATTTCCCGGAGTAATCATGGCCCAGATCAGGATCGAAAATCTGCGCAAGGATTTCGGGGCGTTCAATGCCGTCAAATCCTCGACCTTCACCGTGGAGGATGGCGAATTCTTCATGCTGCTGGGCCCGTCCGGCTGCGGCAAGACCACGACCCTGCGCATGATGGCGGGACTGGAACTGCCGACATCGGGCGAGATTTACATCGACGGGCAGGAGGTCGGCCAAAAACCCGCCAGCCAGCGCGACATCGCGTTTGTTTTCCAGATGTTCGCGCTTTACCCGCATATGAACGTGCGCAAGAACATCAGCTATCCGCTGGTCAGCCAAGGCATGCCGCGCGCGCAGGTCACGGCGAAAGTGCATGAGATCGCCGATATCCTTGGCATCAGCGATATCCTCGATCATCCCGTTAGCGGTCTGTCCGGCGGCGACCGGCAGCGCGTGGCACTGGCCCGCGCCATCGTGCGCGAACCCAAGGCGTTTTTGATGGATGAACCGCTTGGCGCGCTGGATGCCGAATTCCGCGAACATATGTCCGAGGAATTGCGCGCCCTGCACGACCGGATGGGGGCGACGACCGTCTACGTCACCCATGACCAGCTGGAGGCCATGCAAATGGGCGACAAGATCGTCGTCATGAACCACGGCGTCGTCGAGCAATTCGGTGTGCCGCAGGATATCTACGACTGGCCCGCGACGAAATTCGTGGCGCAGTTCATCGGATCACCGCCGATGAATTTTCTCGATTTCCACGGCAGCATCGGCGCAGGCGCGGATCATGTGGCGCTGGACGGGATCGCGATGCAGGTCCCGCAAAGCCGCATCGGCGCATCCGGCGCGCTGACCTTTGGCGTGCGCCCCGAACATATCCGGCTTGATGACAGCGCGCCTTATCGCGGGCGGGTGGTGGCGACCGAATACCTCGGAACAACGCAAATCGTGACTTTCGACACGCCGAACGGAATAGTGAAAGCACGCGTCGCAAGCGCCGATCCCGTCGCGGTCGGCACGACCACCGGGCTGGCTTTCGATCCGCGCACCGTCACGATCTTTGATGCGGGCAGCGGGCAGGCCCTGCGGTCAGCTGCGAACGAAGGAGTGCTGGCGCATGGCTGAGGTCACCTTGCAAGGCATCTCGAAATCCTTTGGCGCGACCACGGCGCTGGATGACGTGACGATGACCATCCCCGACGGGTCTTTCGTCGTGCTGCTGGGGCCAACGGGTGCTGGCAAGACGACGACCCTGCGCATGGTGTCGGGGCTGGACAAGCCCGATCGTGGCCGGATCACCATCGGCGGGCGCGACGTCACAGGGCTGACGCCAGCCCAGCGCGATGTGGCGATGGTGTTCCAGCAATATTCGCTTTATCCGCATCTGACGGTGCGGCAAAATCTGGAATTTCCGCTGAAATCCCCGATCCTGCGCACCCCGCAGGCCGAGATCGACCGCAAGGTCGGCGAAGTGGCCGAGATTTTGCAGATCAGCCACAAGCTCGACAACAAGGCGACGGCCCTGTCAGGCGGCGAGATGCAGCGCGTGTCCATCGGGCGGGCCTTGGTGCGTGATCCGGCGGTCTATCTGATGGACGAGCCACTCAGCTCGCTGGATGCGAAACTGCGCTCGGACCTGCGCATCGAGCTGAAGGGCATTCAGGCCAATTCCGGCGCGACACTGCTTTACGTCACCCACGACCAGATCGAGGCGATGACGATGGCCACCCATGTCGGCGTGCTGGATCGCGGGCGGCTGGTGCAGTTCGGCACCCCGCGCGAGATTTATCAGAACCCCGTCAGCATCTATGCCGCCAGCCGTCTAGGCCAGCCGCGCATCAACATCCTGCCCGCCGACCTGTTTGGCAGCGCACCACCCGGTGCCACGCATATCGGGTTGCGGCCCGAACAAATCGCCCAAGGGGAAGGGCAGGAATCCGTTGTGCAGCGGGTTGAACGGCTTGGCGATCAGACACGTCTGCATCTGACGTTCAAAGCGCATGATCTGATCACCGTGACCGATGCCCATACCGCGCTCAAGGCGGGCGATATCGTCAGGATCAGTCCTAGGGAACCATTCTACTTCGCCGCCGATGGCGCGCGCGTTGCTTGAGGAGAAAGCACCATGAAACAATTCATCAACGCCAAGGCAACCATGGTTACGGACGCCATCGACGGCACCATCGCCGCCTCGGGCGGGCTGCTGACGCGGCTTGACGGCTATCCGCATATCCGCGTCGTGGTGCGGGCGGACTGGGACAAATCCAAGGTCGCGCTTGTCACGGGCGGCGGGTCGGGTCACGAGCCTGCCCATGCCGGTTTCGTCGGACGCGGGATGCTGACGGCAGCGGTCTGCGGCGATGTGTTCGCCTCGCCTTCGGTCGATGCTGTGCTGGCGGGGATACTGGCGGTCACCGGGCCTGCGGGCTGCCTGCTGATCGTCAAGAACTATACCGGCGACCGGCTGAATTTCGGGCTTGCGGCGGAACGCGCGCGGTCTTTCGGACACAAGGTCAGCATGGTGATCGTCGATGACGACGTGGCCCTGCCTGATCTGCCACAGGCACGCGGGCTGGCGGGCACTCTGTTTGTCCACAAGATCGCGGGTGCCATGGCCGAGGCTGGGGCAAATCTGGAAGCCTGCACGCTGGCTGCCGAACGCGTCATCAAGCGCAGCCGCAGCATTGGCATGTCGCTCGACACCTGCACCGTGCCGGGGTCCTTGAAAGAGGATCGCATCCCGCATGGCATGGCCGAGCTTGGCCTTGGCATCCATGGCGAGGCAGGGGTGGAACAAGTCGCGGCCAGCGGCGCGCGCGATGCGATGGCGAAAGTCGTCGAAAAGCTTGCTGCGACGATGCCTGCCACACCGCATGTGGCGCTGCTCAACAACCTTGGCGGGTCATCGGTCCTCGAGATGGCGATCCTTGCCAATGACCTTCTGTCGTCGGATATCGGATCTCGGCTGCGTTTCGTGATCGGGCCGGATGCGATGATGACCGCGCTGGACATGCACGGGTTTTCCGTCTCGGTCATGGAACTTGACAACGGTGATGCGGAACTTCTGTCGCAGCCTGTCGCGGTGCCGGGCTGGCCGGGGTGCAAACCTGTCGGCGCGACACGGGTCCTGCCGCTGCCGGACGGGCTTACGCCGATCCGCGCGCCTGCGTCTTCTCATGGCGCGACACAGGCCTTCCTGACGCGATGCTGCGACATCCTGATCGCGGCAGAGGCCGACCTGAACGCGCTGGACGCGAAATCCGGCGACGGCGACACCGGATCGACCCTTGCCACCGCTGCGCGTGCGCTCATCGGCGCGATGGACCGCCTGCCCCTTGCCGACCACACGCAGCTTTACCGCGCGATCGGGCTGGAACTGAGCCAGACGATGGGTGGATCGTCGGGCGTGCTGCTGGCAATCTTCTTTGCCGCGGCGGGGGATGCGTCGTCATCGGGCCTGCCGATGCGCGAGGCCTTGCAGATCGGGCTGGACCGGATGCGCCAGATCGGGGGGGCCAATCTGGGCGACCGCACGATGGTCGATGCGCTGCTGCCTGCGCTCGAGGCATTGCCATCGGGCCTGCCTGCCGCGGCGCGTGCCGCACGCAAAGGTGCCGATTACACCGCCACCCTGACCCGCGCCAAGGCGGGGCGCGCGACCTATATCAACCCTGAACAGCTGGAAGGTCATGTCGATCCCGGTGCCGAAGCCGTCGCCCGCCTGTTCGAACATCTGGGGTCCCACGCGGCAGACACCATCAACCAAGGCGGATAAGAGGCAGCCCCATCATCGCCTGCACAAAAAGGGCCAGCGTCACAGCGCTGTATCCGATGGCGCCGATACGGACAGAGCGAACGGCCTGCGCATCACCACGCGGGTCCAGCCAAAGCGCCAGCACGGGCAGGACCTGCATGATGTGGAGCGATGCGAAATGCGCAGGTCGGAGATCCCCCACCACACCTGACCAACCTGTGAACAGGATGGTCGGCGCCCCCGCGGGATGGATACCGACATGGCGTTCCGCAATGAAACTCATGTAACCCGCCACGATCATCGTCAGTACAAAACAGAGCAGGAAACCAAGCCAGATGGCTTCGCGGAGGGCAGGGCGCAGGTCGGCATCGCTGTCACGTTTGACGATCCAGCCGATGACCGCGATACAGACCACAAGCGCCACCGCCCCCGCTGCCATGACGGTTGTGTACATCATTTCTGTGAAGGGCGTGGCAAAGTTGAAATGCGATCCCTCCGCGCGACCAGCCTGATACATGATATAGGCCATTTCGGCGAGAAACGCCGCCGCCATGACCCACGTGACGATCAGCATGACCTTTCCTTGCCGCACCGGGCCGGACAGGCGTTGCTCGACAAGGGCGATCGTTGCAAACAGCACGACAAAGCTGAGCGCAAACTTCAAGGGTTTCAGCCAAGCCTCAGCGCCTTCGACCGTCCTTGCATCGACGAAGCTCCATAAGACGCAGAGCGTCGAAAGGATGAGGTGCTCCCCATTCCCTGGACAGGATCTGACGCTTTTTAAGCTCTGATTTGCTCCTGCTGATCGGGTTGCGTTGCTTCGATTTGCAGTGAGTAGACCACTGCTGGTGGTCGGCCGCCAAGGGCTTTGTGCGGGCGGCGGTGATTGTAGAACTCCATCCAATTGCGGACACCGGCGCGTGCCTGCGATCCGGTGTCCCAGGCGTGCAGATAGACGCACTCGTATTTCAAAGTGCGCCACAGACGTTCGATGAAGATGTTGTCCAAATAGCG
>NZ_KB908001.1 GCF_000382265.1 Yoonia vestfoldensis DSM 16212 | reverse complement strand
GCCCCAGCATCAGGCGACCACAGGCCCTTTCTCTTGAGGTCATGCCGCCACGCATAAATTTGCTGTCGCTTAATCTCATGACGTTGCGCAACCTGCGTTACGCTTGCGCCATCGACCCCAACCGACATGACAATCTCAAGTTTGTCGTCGTCATGCCAAAAGCGTCGCCGCTCCGCCCCAAGAATTTCACCACGCATCGCAGACCCCGTCTAAGAGACGTCGTTAATGACGTCCTTAGCGACGTCTCTTAGATCATTGTCAAAGCGTCAGGCAGGCGGTGCCAATGGCGTGGTTACGAATTGCAGCACCCATCCGAGGACGAACAGCCAAGCGGCAGCGGCCCAGAGGCCCGCGCCGAACAGGCTCGCCAGCCCCAGCAGGATCGACACCACGATCATCGGGATGCCGATGGTGTGGGTCAACTGGTTCAGCCGGTTCTGGTGGCTTTCCTGATACTGGGCGATCCAGTGATCCCAGCTTTTGCCATTCAACATCGCAAATCCTCCACTTTTGGCAAAGCGTGGATCGGCGATGGCGCAGCTGTCAAGAATGGAGCGAGGTAGGGTGCACCGCGCGGGGTTCAGCCCTTTGCGCGTTCCTCAAGGCTTTTGGCGATGAAACTGGGGGTGTCATCGCCCATACCCACGATGCGGGGACCATTGTCGCGCCGGTCCTGATGGCGCGGGCGCGGCTGTTCCTCACGCGGCTTTTGCGGTTCGCGGGGCGCACGCTGTTGCTGCGGTTCGGGGCGTTTTTCGATCGGTTTTTCGACAGGTTTGGCAATGGGCGCTTCGGCGACGGCTGCTTCGACTGGTACTGCGGCGGGAGTATCCTTGCCGCGGCGGCTGCGGGTGCGGCTGCGCTTGGGTGCGTCCTCTGTCGCGTCATCTGCCACGGGGGCGGTGACACCGAGCGGGTTTTCAAGGCGCGGGATCGGGTTCTGCACCAGCCGTTCGACATCTTCGAGGTTTTTTTCATCGCGGCCCGAACAGATCATGATCGCAAGACCGGACCGTCCGGCACGGCCTGTGCGCCCGATGCGGTGGACGTAATCCTCGGCATGGCTGGGCACGTCGAAGTTGAAGACATGCGTCACAGCCGGAATATCCAGCCCGCGCGCGGCCACGTCGGAGGCGACAAGGAACCGCAGCTTGTTGTCACGAAAGGATTCCAGCGTGCGGGTGCGGTGGCTTTGTTCCAGATCGCCGTGGATCGGGGCGGCGTCATAGCCATATTTGTTCAGGGATTTTGCCACCACATCGACATCGGCCTTGCGGTTGCAGAAAATGATCGCGTTGGAACAGGCCTCGCCTTCGGCATTGATCAGCGCACGCAAAAGGGCGCGTTTCTCGGTCGCTTCGCGGACCTTGGCGCTGGCGCGGAACATCACGACACCTTGCTTGATGTTCACGTTGGTGGTGGCGGCGCGGGCCACTTCGATCTTGGCGGGGTTCGACAGGAAGGTGTTGGTGATCCGCTCGATTTCGGGCGCCATGGTCGCGCTGAAAAACAGCGTCTGGCGGGTAAAGGGCGTGCGTTTGAAGATTTCCTCGATATCGGGGATGAACCCCATGTCAAGCATGCGGTCCGCCTCGTCGACCACCATGATCTTGACGTCGGTCAGGATCAGCTTGCCGCGTTCCAGATGGTCCAGCAACCGGCCCGGTGTCGCGATCAGCACATCGACGCCTTTGTCGATCAGCTTGTCCTGATCCTTGAAACTGGTGCCGCCGATCAGCAGTGCCTTGGTCAGTTTGGTGTATTTGGCATAGGCATCAAAGTTTTCGGCCACCTGCGCCGCCAGTTCACGCGTTGGTGCCAGCACAAGGCTGCGCGGCATCCGCGCGCGCGCACGGCCACGGCCCAAGAGCGTGATCATCGGCAGGGTAAAGGCTGCGGTCTTGCCGGTGCCGGTCTGGGCGATCCCCAGCACGTCGCGCCCTTCAAGAGCGGGGGCGATGGCGCCTGCCTGAATGGGGGTAGGGGTGTCATAGCCGGTTTCGGCCACCGCCTTGAGAACCTTGGGATCAAGGTTCAAATCGGAGAATTTGGTCATATGCGTCCTGTGGTTGCGGATCGGTCCGCAAGAAATGAAAGGACGCAATTTTCCGGCGTCCCGGCGTCATGGGCCAGCGATGGCCTGTGTAGGCGGTATCGGAAATACACGTGATCGTCAAGGTCGCCTGTCATTCCAGTGTCTTGCGGGCCGCGTCGCGCATCTGCGCCAGCCGCCGGAACACCGTACCGTCGTCATGGTCGAGCAGGGTCAGCAGATGCCGTGCAAGCGGACCGGCGGCAGGTGCTTCGCCTGCGTCACGCCAGATGGGGGCCAGCAGGTGTGCCTCCAGATCGCCTTGCAGGATCGAAAAATCCGCCATGCCCAGCGGCAGGGGTGTTCTGTTGCGGTCTTTGATGCGGAAGGGTTTCTGTGGTGGCAGGCCAGAATAGAGGCGCTCAGCCTCAAATATCTTCATCAGCGAAAACAATATGTTAAAGGATTGCCCCGTGCGCCTGTCAGCCTCTGTTACGCCGTGATCGGCAAAGGTGATGACCGCGGAAATCAGCCAGCGCGTCGGCAGATGCGCAAGAAGCCAGTCCTGTTCCTCGCGCCAGAGCCGCCGGAACAGGGCGGGTGCATGATCTTGATAGCTGTGCTTGCGCAGATGCGCGATCAGCAACCCGTGCAGCAGCGCCAGTTCGCTATGGCCCTGCAATTCGCCCAGCAACATGTGCCGCTTCTTTTGCACCCGCGACAACCCGTCGGGGCGCGGCAAGACCTGCGGTGGCAGGGGCTGGGCCGCGAGCGGCTTGAACTCAATGTCGAGCGGCGGCAAATCCTCGCCCGTCAGCAATGCGCGCCTGTTTTGATAGACGGCAAGCAAGGCGGGGATGCCGCCGGGGAACGTCTGGTTGGTATCGGTCACAATCATTCGCCAGTGGGTGCCTGACGATCACCTTGGTTGCCGCCGCCGGTCACGTCAAACCATCATTTCCTTGGTCGCGGTCAGGGTGATGGCGGGATAATCGCGGCCAACACGGTCGATATCCCATTGCAGGCGGGTCAGGAACACGGTGTCGCCGTCGTTGTCGGTCGCGATATGCTGTTTGTTGGCGGCGACAAAGGCGTCCACCGCTTCCTTTTTACCTGCCACCCAGCGGGCGGATGTGAATTGCGACCCCTCGAACCGCACGGGCAGGCCGTATTCAAGCTCGATCCGGCTCGCCAGCACCTCGAATTGCAAGGCCCCCACGACGCCGACGATAAAGCCCGATCCAAACGTCGGCTTGAACACTTTGGCAGCGCCTTCTTCGGCGAATTGCATCAGGGCCTTTTCCAGATGCTTGGCCTTCATCGGGTCGCCCGCGCGGCAGGTCTGCAAAAGCTCTGGCGCGAATGAAGGGATGCCCGTCACGCGGATCGCCTCGCCCTCGGTCAGGGTGTCGCCGATGCGCAATTGCCCATGGTTGGGGATGCCGATGATGTCGCCAGCCCAGGCCTCTTCGGCCAGTTCGCGGTCGGCGGCAAGGAACAGTACCGGATTGGTGATCGCCATCTGTTTCTTGCTGCGCACATGGGTCAGTTTCATGCCGCGTTCGAAATGCCCCGAGGCGAGCCGGACGAACGCCACGCGGTCGCGGTGTTTGGGGTCCATATTGGCCTGCACCTTGAACACGAAGCCTGTCACGGCGGATTCTTCGGGCGCGACATTGCGGGGCTGGGCCGATTGCACCTGCGGTTCGGGACCATAGGTCGCCAGCCCGTTCATCAATTCCTTGACGCCGAAACTGTTCATCGCCGAGCCAAACCAGATCGGCGTCATCGACCCGTTCAGCACGCTGGCGGGGTCGAGCGCGGGCAGAAGCGCCTTGGCCATCTCGATTTCTTCGCGGAATTTGGCCAGCAGGTCGGCAGGCACATGTTCCGCCAGCTTGGGGTCATCCAGCCCGTTGATCTCGATGCTGTCGGCGACCTTGTTGCGGTCGGCGCGGTCCATCAGTTCCAGCCTGTCGCGCAGGATATCGTAGCAGCCGATGAAATCGCGCCCGACCCCGATGGGCCAGCTTGCAGGGGTCACGTCGATCGCCAGATTTTCTTGGATTTCGTCAATGATGTCGAATGTATCGCGGCTTTCGCGGTCCATCTTGTTGCAAAAGGTCAAGATCGGCAGGTCGCGCAACCGGCAAACCTCGAACAATTTGCGGGTCTGGCTTTCGACACCCTTGGCCCCGTCGATCACCATGATCGCGGCATCGACGGCGGTCAGCGTGCGATAGGTATCTTCCGAAAAGTCCGAGTGGCCGGGCGTGTCGACAAGGTTGAACCGGTACTTGCCGAAATCGAACGACATGGCCGAGGCGGAGACGGAAATCCCGCGATCCTTTTCCATCTGCATGAAATCGGACCGTGTGCGCCGCGCCTCGCCTTTGGCGCGGACTTGCCCCGCCATCTGGATCGCGCCGCCGAACAGCAGGAATTTTTCGGTCAGCGTCGTCTTGCCCGCATCGGGGTGCGAGATGATCGCAAAGGTGCGACGGCGGGCGATTTCGGGCGGCAAGGCGGGGCGATTTGTCATGGCCAATGGCTTTAGGTGTTTCGCGGTCAAAGGGCAATGTGTCCGCCTGTCTTGACGCAAGATTCATAACTCTGTGCCACAAGGGTGCCGAAAGGCGGTGGCATGGTTTTCTGGGTTCGATTGCTGGCGATCTTTGTGATGCTGTCGGGGTGCGGCGGCGGCGGTGACAGCCCCGGCAGCGGGATCGACCCGCGCGTCGCGCGGCTGGACATCTATGATGGCCAGCGAATCAGGGTCTTGGGCGATCCGGGGGCAGGTGTGATGGGCATGGCACCGACGACCCGCGATCTGCCCGTGGATGGCCGTGCGCAATTTGCGGGTTTCGCCACGTTGCGCGTCGAAGGGGCGCAGCCCTTGGTGCTGTTCGGCGATGCGCAGCTGGATGTCGATTTCGGCGCAAGTGCTGTCAGCGGTGCGATGGCGGGTTTTTTCGGCACGGTGCCGGGCGCTGGCGTGCAGGATTTCACGGGCGAGGTCGCGATCACGGACGGGCCCGTCGCGCGTGATCTACGGCTGACCTATGGCGGCGCGCTGTCGGGCGGGGGCCAGCAACTGGCCCTGTCAGGCAGCATGACAGGGGCGTTTCTGGGCGATCCGGTCATCGCGCTGTCGGCGGCTGATCTTGATCCGGTTGTCGTGCAGAACGGCGTCACACGTAACGGCACGCTGGTGCTGGTCGCGGAACAGGCGTTGCCGTGACCTAGGCCGGCCGCATCGTAACGGATTGTTAACCAAACTGCGCGACAAGGCGGGATGATCCGCATCCTGCCTCTTTTCTGTTGTCTGGCGGCCTGCTCTGGCGCGGGTGCCGGTGGTGCGGGCAATCCCGCGCCCGGCGATGCCTTTGCCGCCTTGCAGGACCGCGTGACAGTGCAGGGGATCACGCCTTTTGCGACCCTGCCCGAGACGGGCGATGTGGCCTATGACGGCCGCGTGCGGCTTACCCTGCCGTTGGGCGGGGCAGCGCCCTCCCTCTATGATGGTGATCTGGACCTGCGCGTCAGCTTTGGCACAAACCCCGATCCGGTGACCGGCAGCATCGGCAACCTGCAAGGGGCGGGGGGTGCTGTCACCGGCAGTTTGCAGATCGGCGACGGCGTGTTCTATCCCATTGCACCAGAGCGGGATTACCAGTTCACCGCCGGACTGTCCGGCAGCCTGACGCAAAACGCGATTTCGCATGTCATCACTGCCGAAATGTCTGGCGATTTCTATGGGCTGCAGGGTGCGGGCGTGGCGGGCGTCATCGCGCGGGGTGCGGTGCGCCAAGGCGATGAGATCGACGTTTTCGACGGCAGTTTCGGCGCCGAACGCACCGCCTCAGGACGTTGAGGCGCGCCGCAGCAGTGCTGCCGCTGTCGCGGGGTCGATCAGGCTGTCGCGCACTTCGTAATCCATATGCGGGCGGTGGCGGTGCAGGGCGGCCCCCGCGGGCATAGCATGCTGCGTGGTGGCGTCGACCAGATGCGATTCTGCGGCGATCCCTTCGGCATAGATAATGTGGTGATCGTCGAACACCAGCTGAAAATAATCCACATAGCCGCCGCGCCGCCGCAGGACAGTGGTGTCGTTGACCAGCTGGCGCGCGCGGATCAGCACCTCGGCCTGGCCCGTACCCAACAGATCGCTGCGCTGATAGACAAAGATCCGGTGATCAGGGCGCAGCACCAGATCGGCATCGTTGTGCAAGGCGCCTTGCGTGATGAAGACCGGCGCAAAGCGCCCCGTCGCGCGCATCGTGGCCTGTGCGACATGGCGCAAGGCCTGTTTGCCCGCATCCCGCGTCAGCACCAGATCACCGGGGGCCAGCGTTTCGACCGCCTGCATCCGGCCATCGCCCATCGTGATCCGCGTGCCGCGTGCAAACGACCCTGCCGCCGCTTCGGCAAAACGGCGGGTCGCGGTTTCGCGCGCGATCCCGACAAGGCGGTAGCGCCGGTCCGGCACGATATCGCCCAAGGCCATCAGGTAGATCGCGACGGCAAGGCCGTCGCTTTCCTCGACTAGCACCAGCGCGTCATGGGTGGTCCCGTCCGGGGCCATCAGTGTCAGGCAGCAATCCAGATGTACCGCGTTTTGCGTCCCCGTTCTGCGGCGCAGCCCGGTTTCCTCTGTCGCCAGATCCAGCGGCATGGGCAGGGCCTTTTGCGCCAGCGTATAGACATCGTCCAGCACCAGTTCGTCCGCGAAACCAAGCGGTTCGCCGATCAGGACACCGTCGGTGACGGTCACATCTTCGGCGCGAAAAACGTCGATCGCGATCTGGTTGTTTGCCATGTTAGAGGTCTACACCGTGCGCCGGGCACGGGTAAGATCAAATTGCCCGCCGTCACATGGAATGCTAGGTCAAGGGCGCAAAACAGGGGAAAAGATAATGGATCTGGGAATTTCAGGGAAAACCGCGCTTGTCTGCGCATCGTCCAAAGGGCTGGGGCGCGGCTGTGCAGAGGCTTTGGCCGCCGCGGGGGTGCATCTGGTGCTGAACGCGCGCGGTGCTGACGCGCTGGAAGCGACAGCCGCCGATATCCGCGCGCGGTTCGGCGTGCAGGTCACGACCGTCGCCGCGGATGTGGCAACAGAGGAAGGCCGCGCGCGGTTGCTGGCGGCTGCGGGCGACGTCGATATTCTGGTGACCAACGCAGGCGGCCCACCGCCGGGCCTGTGGTCGGACTGGGAACGGGACGATTTCATCAAGGCGCTTGATGCCAACATGCTGGCACCCATCGCGCTGATGAAGGCGCTGTTGCCCGGCATGATCGAAAAGGGCTGGGGCAGGGTGGTCAACATCACGTCGGGGTCGGTCAAGGCACCGATCCCGCAGCTGGGCCTGTCGAATGCCGCACGCGCGGGGCTGACGGGCTATGTCGCAGGCACCTCGCGGCAGGTGGCGCAGCATGGCGTGACGATCAACAACCTGCTGCCCGGCATCCATGCGACCGACCGCGCGGTCAGCCTTGATCAGGGTGTCAGCAAGGCGCAGGGCATCGACATGGCCACCGCCAAGGCGCAGCGCGAGGCGACGATCCCCGCCCGTCGCTATGGCACAGCGGATGAATTCGGCGCGATGTGCGCGTTTCTGTGCAGCCAGCATGCGGGGTTCATCGTGGGGCAGAACATCGTTCTTGATGGCGGCGCGATCAACGCGACGATCTGATGGCGGAACGGTTCAGCCTGAAAGATCACCTGTTCAACGCGGACACGGTCGCCCTTTTGGGCGGCCAGTTCGCGGCGGCGGGGGTATTTCGGGCGGACCCTTTTGTGCGCGACGTCATGGCGCGGATGCCCCCGTTGGAGCTGATGGCGCGGATCCAGATGATCGCGGACGTGCTGGCCGACCATCTGCCGCGCGATTTCCTTGCTGCCGCCGATGCGATCAGTGCGGCCTTGCCGCCACCTCTCGACCCTCGCCTGTCGGATGATGATTTCGGGCATTTCATCCACGCGCCTTTGGGTGTTTTCGTCGAAAATCATGGGTTGGAGGATCACCGCGACCGCAGCCTTGATCTGCTGGCAGAGATCACGCAGCGGTTTTCGATGGAATTCTCGATCCGCGCCTTTCTGAACCGCTGGCCCGACGCCACGCTGGCGCGGATGCAGGATTGGGCGGGGCATGACCATTACCACCTCCGCCGGCTGGTCAGCGAAGGCACGCGGCCGCGTCTGCCTTGGGGGCGTGCCATCAGGCTCGATCCGGCGCAGACGCTGCCGCTGCTCGACCGTCTGCACGGCGATGACACGCGGTTCGTGACACGGTCGGTGGCCAACCACCTCAACGATCTGACGCGGAAAACACCCGATCTGGTGATCGCGCGGTTGCAGGCGTGGCAGGACACAGGCGCGCAGGCGGCGGATGAACTGGCATGGATGCGCAAACATGCGCTGCGCAATCTGGTCAAGGCGGGGCATCGTGGTGCGATGCAGCATCTGGGCTATGGCGTGGAGGTGCCTGTCACGCTGTCGCAGTTTGCCATCACGCCGGTCGTCGCGCGGGGGCAGGCGGCCGAGATTGCCCTGACGCTGACCGTGCCGCAGGATGCGCCTTTGGTCGTGGATTACATCATAGATTTCGTCAAAGCTGACGGGGCGACAGCACCCAAGGTGTTCAAGCTCAAGACCTTTGCGGCGAAGGCGGACAAGCCCGTGACCCTGACAAAGCGGCATCTGTTCAAGGACGGGGCCTCGACCTTCACGCTTTATCCCGGGCTGCACCGCATGCACGTGCAGGTCAACGGGCAGATCGTGGGCGCACAGAACTTTACCCTGACCTGACTTGCCCTTGGCGGCGGGGATTGTTACCTGCGCTATACCTAATTGTTTTGATCAGGGATTTTTGCATGACCGTGCCCCGCCTTGCCGTGGACCATCTGGTCAAGACCTTTGCCGGACGGCGCGTCGTCGATGATGTCAGCCTGACGGTGATGTCGGGGCAGGTGACCTGCCTTCTGGGGCCGTCCGGTTGCGGCAAATCCACGACCCTGCGGATTATCGCGGGCGTCGACATGCAGGACAGCGGCACGATCCATGTGGATGGCCAGTTGATCTGCGACACGGTCAACCGCGTGCCCCCCGAAGGGCGGTCCATCGGGTTGATGTTTCAGGATTTCGCGCTGTTTCCGCATCTGACCGTGGCGCAGAACGTCGGTTTCGGCCTGCGCGGGCGCAAGGATCAGGGGCGGGTCGAGGCGTTGCTGCAAAAGGTCGGCATGCTGCGCTATCTGCACGATTATCCGCACCAATTGTCAGGCGGTGAACAGCAGCGCGTCGCACTCGCCCGCGCGCTTGCGCCCCAACCGCGCATCATGCTGATGGACGAGCCGTTTTCCGGCCTCGACGACCGCCTGCGCGACGATATCCGCGACGAGACGCTGGAGATTTTGAAAAGCGAAGGCACCGCTGTTCTGCTGGTCACGCATGAACCGAACGAAGCCTTGCGCATGGCCGATGAAATCGCGCTGATGCGCGACGGGCGGATCGTGCAGCGCGGGTCGCCCTATAACATCTACAACGCGCCCAAGGATTTGCAGGCAGCAGGTTTCTTTAGCGATATCAACGTGATCAAGGGCAAGGTGCAAGGGGCTTTGACCGATACGCCATTCGGCCAGTTCCTTGCCCCCGGCGTGCCGGACGGGACCGATGTGGACATCGTGATCCGCCCCCAGCACCTGAAGATCGACTTCGACCGCGCCGGTCGCGGCCCGAACCCGACACCGCAAGACGGCACCCCCGCCCGCGGCGTGGTGCAGCGCGCGCGGTTCATCGGGGCATCGTCACTGGTGGAATTCCGCATGGATTTCGACGGGTCCATTCTGCGCGCCGCGGTCCCGTCGGTGTTCCTGCCCAAACCCGGCACGCCGCTTTGGATCATGATCCGGCGGGATCGGTGTTTTGTGTTTCCGCGGGGGTAGGGGTTGTGCACGTGTGTGTTTGGCTGCTTTAAGGCCAAAGTGACGGATGCCGTCCTTCGAAAGGATTAACGCAAAGGGCAAAATTAGGCCAAGAGCCGCAGACGCGAATTACTGCTCATTTCATCACCGATGCGGACTTTGAGTTCCCACGAAGTAGCGACTGTATGCATCAACGTTCATCGTCATCTTTCTCCAGCCGACGGACACGGATGCACTGATAAACGCGGCCTTCACACAGGTCACCCATCTCAAACTTCTACAGAAAAGAGATGACCGCGATGCCAAACAGCCAAGCGACAACGCAGAAGGCCACCACACGGCGTTCCTCCGATTCAAATCGAGCTGAAACCAAATTGAGAAACAGCGTAGGCTTGCGAATTAGGGAGGCAACAAAAAACCCTATCGCGGCAGCTGTCGTTATAAAAACGATCAAAGCAAGAAATGCCATTAGTTACGTCTATGTTCTAGCGACAAAATTTGCGTATTCCAAATTACCTCAAAGCGAACATTCTCTTGGGTAACCCGGCTAATCGCATCTTGATTGATAAAAAAGACTTCTGCTTCAGCCATCCACTCCGAAGAGCGCTCGTATCCCGATAATCCTTGCAAGAAAACATCAGCTGATCCACTGATTGCTTCTTCTGCTATGGCACGAAACCAATCTGGAACGACTTCGGACGTAAACGTCACCGAACAACCTACACCTGCTGTGCTTCCGTCTTTGTTGGAGGCCGATGACACCTGCAACAAACTGAAAGATGCTGAATGCAGATAAAACCGCCGAAGGTGATCGGTCGGCATGGCGTCCGGCAAGAGGCGGTTCATCCAAGCTGCCGAGCTTTGCTTTTCCCAATGTGACAGGAACGCTTCGCCGTCGTCCGATTCTACGAATGCCAATGCGCTTCTCGCGACAAACGCCTGCAAGACTTCATCTGGCAAATCAGCCGGAGCAATCGGAAACCAGTCGGCATCGACAAGGCTTTCATGCATCATTTCGCCTGTCATATCGGTGCTGTGGCAAATGGTGAGAACGGCATCAAACGGATGAATGGGATTGGCCATAAGTGGGTACGCGGCAATGCTGACAGCGATTGCCGTCATTAGTCGGATCCCGGCCCTGCTGGAGACCGCTGCTAAATCCAAAACCGATCCACGAACAAACCCCATCAAAATGTTCCGCCTTATCTATAGACGCTCTCGGTCGACCGTTGTCATCTCTAAAGGAGGCGTTAGAATTGCTGAAGCACGTTTCGAGGTGCCCGACAACCGAGGCGAGAAGCGGAAGTCCCGCATCCGATCACACCATTCCGCATGCAGCCACACCTCACTGAAATTTGCAGCATTCGTCACCTCGATTCAGAGTTGTTTTTGCGGAAATCAACATGAATATCCACTTGGAGCCGATAGCTTACTTTGATTTGGCGGTAGTAAACGGCAGCTTTGTCCCGCAAAATAGCCATCTGACGTTAAGGCCCACCCCCCTCACTTCACCCGCCCCGCACGCCCTCCGCGCCGCTTGGCGACCAGCCCTTTGCGCGCGGGCAGCTCTGTCATCACCTGCGTGCGGGCCTCCGGCGTCATCCGCGACCACGCGCTGATCTCGTCGATCGTGCGCAGGCAGCCCGTGCACAGCCGCGTTTCGGGCTGGATCACGCAGATTTTGATGCAGGGGCTGTCGATTTCGGCCCGTTTCCAGATGTGGTCGGTCGGTTCGGGGATGGTCACGCGCGCGCCTCCAGATGTCGCAGCCGGTCCAGCATGCCTTGCAGAATATAGCTTGCAGCGACGTTGTCGATCCGCTCTGCGCGACGCTTTCGGGACATATCCGCCTCTAGCATGGCGCGTTCGGCGGCGACGGTGGACAGCCGTTCGTCCCAGAAGGTGATCGGCAGCGGCGTCAGTTTTTCAAGATTGCGGGCAAAGGCGCGGGTCGCCTGACAGCGCGGCCCTTCCGATCCGTCCATGTTGCGCGGCAGGCCTAGCACCAGCCCCGCGATCATGCGGTGGGTCGTGATCTCGAACAGGCGGGCGGCGTCGAGCGTGAATTTGCGGCGCTTGATCGTCTCGAGCGGGGTCGCGACGCTGCGCATCAGGTCCGATACCGCCACCCCGATGGTCACTGTGCCAAGGTCCAGCCCCGCGATCGCACCATGAGGGGGCAGTTCTGCGGCGAAATCCTCGGGCGCATCAACGATCATTCCAGGACGCCCGCGTCGCGCGCGGCGGGGGTCAGGATTGCCATCGCCTCGGCATTGGCGCCGAAGACGTCCGCCGCCTCCACCCAGATCGCACGGGCGTTGTCGGTATCGCCCAGCACGCCGTAAGCCGTGATCAGGCGCGCCCAATCGGTCGCGGTGCCGCCATCATTGGCGAGCCTGTCAGCCAGCCCCGCGACCATGCTGCCGATCATGGCCTGCCGGTCCTCGGGGGTCATGTCCTGCGCATTGGCGATATCTTCGGCCGACGGGCCGCGCACCTCGGGCAGGGTGTAATCCACACCGCCGCGGAAGGCCGCATCCTCGATCATCTGGCGGGCAGAGGCCACGTGAAAGGTCTGCGGGTTACCGTTTTCCGCGATGTCGCGCCACAAACGGTAGGCCAGATCGGGCCGGTCGGTCTGGTCATAGAGCAGCCCGAGGTAATAGCGCGCGGCGACGTTGTTTTCTTCGAGGGCCAGAATGTCGCGGATCAACTGTTCCGCCTCGGGCGACACCAGCCCGCCCGCGGCCACGACGCGCAGATCCAGCAGGCGGGTCAGGTCGGCAGGCGCGGCGTCTTCGCCCATGATCGCGATCACGCGTTCCTGTGCGGCGGCGGCACCCGAATAATTGCGCAATTCGACTTCGTGAAAGGCCAGCCGCGACCAGGCTTCCAGATCGTCGGGGCGGGTGGGGGCCAGTTCGCGCAGACGGTCGATGGCGGCGCGGTAATCCTCAGGGACGTCGACAGGCGGCGGCGGGGGGGCGACCATTTCCAGCATCGCCTGCGCGGGCCGGTTGTTGCGCATATCTTCGGACGCGGCCAGCCGGGCTTGCAGCGGCACGTCGCCATAGCCGGGCGCGCCAAGCTGCGTGTAGGTCGCAAAGGTGACGGCGCCTATCAGCACCAGCACAAGCAGGGCGAGCGGACCATGTCGTTTCTGCACGGCAACCGGACCTGCATCCATCTTGCTGGCCGCCAGCAGGCGGCGCGCGATTTCGGTGCGTGACCGTTCCGCCTCGTCGGGTTCCAGCAGGTTGCGTCCAAGGTCGCGGTCGATCTCGGCCAGTTGCGCGCGATAGATCGCAAGATCGGGGTTGCTGTCCTCGGCCTCGGATGCGCGCAGCAACGGCACCGCCAGAATCCCTGCCACGGCCAATGTCAGCACGACCACCACTATCCAGAATATCATGAGCCCTCGCGCGCTTGTTGGCACCCACATAACCCCCATGGCACGGGGTGAAAAGGGCCTGCGACGCCGTGGCCGTTCACTGTCGCGCGGGCATGTCGTAAATCGCGGTCCAGACGCCGCTGGCAGTCTCCTTTCGCAGCCGCGAAAGGTCCAGACAGGGGCAGATATCAGACAGGGAATCGCGCGCCGATGAAACGATATTCCGCCTTTGCCATCGCCCGCGAAGCGTTCCGTCAGCATCAGGGCTGGACCCGCGCCTGGGCCAATCCCGCGCCGCGCGCAAAATACGACGTGATCATCGTCGGCGCAGGGGGCCACGGGCTGGCCACGGCCTATTATCTGGGCCGCAATTTCGGCATCACCAATGTCGCGATCCTTGAAAAAGGCTGGTTGGGCGGTGGCAACACGGGCCGCAACACGACCATCATCCGGTCGAATTACCTGCAGGACCCGTCGGCCGCGATCTACGAGAAATCGCGCAGCCTGTATGAAACCATGTCGCAGGACCTGAATTACAACGTCATGTTCAGCCCGCGCGGTGTGATCATGCTGGCGCAGACGCAGCATGAAATCCGTGGCTATAAGCGCACGGCGCATGCCAATGCGCTGCAAGGTGTAAAAACCGAATGGATCGGTCCCGAGAAGGTGAAGGAGTTGTGTCCCATCATCAACCTCGACGGGCCGCGCTATCCTGTGCTGGGCGGGCTCTGGCAGGCGCGCGGCGGCACGGCGCGGCATGATGCGGTGGCCTGGGGCTATGCGCGGGCCTGTTCCGACATGGGCATGCATGTGATCCAGCAATGCGAGGTGACCGCGATCCGCCGCGAGGGGGGGCGCGTTGTGGGCGTTGATACCACCAAGGGGGCGATTGATTGCGACAAGCTGGGGCTGGTCGTGGCGGGCCATTCGGGTGTGATGGCGCAGATGGCAGGCTTCCGGCTGCCGATTGAATCGGTCGCCTTGCAGGCGCTGGTGTCGGAACCGATCAAGCCCTGCATGGATGTCGTCGTGATGGCCAACACCGTGCATGGCTATATGTCGCAATCTGACAAAGGCGAGATGGTGATCGGCGGCGGCACCGATGGCTATAACAACTACACCCAGCGCGGCAGTTTCCACCATATCGAGGAAACCGTCCGCGCCCTGATCGAAACCTTCCCCATGGTCGCGCGGCTCAAGATGCTGCGCCAATGGGGCGGAATCGTGGATGTGACGGGCGACCGCTCGCCCATCCTGTCGAAAACGCCTGTTGATGGCGTCTTCGTCAACTGCGGCTGGGGCACCGGCGGGTTCAAGGCGATCCCCGGATCGGGCTGGGCGATGGCCGAATTGATGGCCAAAGGCGCATCGCCGCTGACCGAAGAATTCAGCATGTTCCGCTTCCGCGAAGGCAAGTTCATCGACGAAAGCGTAGCGGCGGGGGTGGCGCATTGATCGGCCATCACGCAGCACCCGTGCGCGGCTTGGCGGCAAACCGCCACCCCTGTGCCGCTCATGCAACCAATCCCGCCATTCCGGCGTTTCCGGGTCTGATGACATCGGAGACAAAGGAGTTTTCATCATGGCTACCCCTCCCACCCGGCCATCCGGATCGCGCATCTGGATCGGCGTCGCGATCGGCATTCTTGTGCTCGTCGTTCTTCTGGCCCTGTTTTCGGGCGGCACGACGACCGAGCCTGTCACCAACACCGGCCTTGACCCCGCGACCGACACCGGCACGGTCGTCGACCCTGTCACCGGCACGGGGACTGGCACGGGCATGGGCACCGGCACAGGTATGGATAATGTGGCCGACCCCGCGCCACCGTCAGAGCCGCTTCTTGACCCCGCGATCACCGATCCTCAGCCGGTCCCTGCCGACCCGCTGCAATAACCCGATTTCCATGATTACCGCTTCAGGCGGGCGCAGCGATGCGCCCGCCTTTTTGCCGTGCAGACAAAAGGTTGCCCCATGCTGACCCTTCAATGCCCCTATTGCGGGGTGCAGGCCGATGAAACCGATCTGCATGCGGGCGGGCAGGCACATCTGAAACGCCATGGTCCCGGATCATCCGACGACCAGTTCGAGGATTACATGTTCGTGCGCGAAAACCCCAAGGGTGTGCATTTTGAACGCTGGCGGCATGCCTATGGCTGCGGCAAATGGTTCCTCGCCGCGCGCTGCACCGCGACGCTGGAGGTCTTCGGCACCTATCCCGCGCAGACAACGGAACCGCCACAGGAAATCCGCGACAGGATCAGCGCCAAACGCCCCGGCTGGACATGGGGAGATTTCGCATGAGCACGCGTCTGAGCGGACGTGGTCGCCTGATCGACCGCACCAAGCCTGTCAGTTTCACCTTCAACGGCAAGCGCCTGCGCGGGTTTGCGGGGGATACGCTGGCCTCGGCGCTGTTGGCCAATGACCAGATGCTGGTCGGCCGGTCGTTCAAATACCACCGCCCGCGTGGCGTGGTGGCGGCCGGGGCAGAAGAGCCGAACGGTCTGGTCAATCTTGGGACTGGTGCGGCGTTCGAGCCGAACCAGCGCATCACCACGACCGAATTGTTCGACGGGTTGATGGCGACCAGCCAGAACCATTGGCCGAGTTTGGAATTCGACGTGGGCGCTATTAACACGCATCTGTCGCGGTTCCTGCCTGCGGGCTTTTACTACAAGATGTTCATGTTCCCGCGCCCGTTCTGGAAACATGTCTACGAGCCGTTCATCCGGCAGTCTGCCGGTCTTGGCCGCGCGCCCAAGGACCGTGACGTGGATACCTACGAGCATTTCAACTGCCACGTCGATGTGCTGGTCGTGGGGGGCGGGATCGCAGGGCTTGCTGCGGCGCTGGCGGCGGGACAGGCTGGCGCGCGGGTGCTGCTCATCGAACAGACCGCCGATTGGGGTGGGCGCGCTGTCGTGGACGGGGCGCAGGTTGACGGGACGGATGCAGCGGATTGGGTGAAGTCCACGCTGCAAGCGCTTGAAGATATGCCGAATGTCACGGTCCGCGCACGTTGCATGGGCGCAGGTGTTTATGACCACGGCTATACGCTGGCCTATGAACGGCTGACCGATCACGCGCCTGAACAGGACGGCCCGCGCCACCGGCTGTGGCGCATCCGCGCGGCGCGGATTGTCACCGCAACAGGCGCGATCGAGCGGCCTTTGTCCTTCGCGGGCAATGACTTGCCGGGCGTGTTGCTGGCGGGGGCCGTGCGCGATTACGCGATCAATTTCGGTGTCTCCATCGGGGACCGCACCGTGGTTGTGACCAACAATGACGACGCTTACCGCACGGCCATCGCCTTGAAAGAGGCGGGGCTGGAGGTGCCGGTCGTCGTCGATGCACGCACCGCGCCCGAAGGGCCGTTGATCGATCGGGCGCGCGCCTTGGGCATCCGTGTGGCTGACGGTAAGGGCATCGCATCGGTCAAAGGCGGCAAGCGTGTGACGGGCATCGCCCTTTGTGTGCAGGCGGGCGAAGGGGCCGTGCTGGAGGAGATCGCCTGCGATTGCGTGGCGATGTCGGGCGGCTGGTCGCCGGTCGTGCATCTGTGGTCGCATTGCGGCGGCAAACTGGTCTGGGACGACCCGCAGGCGATGTTCCGCCCTGATACGACGCGCCCGCCGACAGGTGCTGACGGGCAGGGCTTCGTGATCGCGGCGGGCATCGCCAACGGTCATCTGCGCAGCGCTGACGTGCTGGCTGACGGTATGGCGGCAGGCAAGGCCGCCGCGCATGACGCGGGGCATAAAAAGCGCATCACCGCCGCACCTGTGGCGACCGATGCAGACCAAGGGCCGATGGCCCCCGTCTGGATGATGCCGCAAGGGGCCAGCTATGCGCTGCGGTCCAAGGCCTGGCTCGATTTCCAGAACGATGTGAAGGTCACCGATGTACAACTGGCCGCACAGGAAGGGTTCGAAAGCGTCGAACATGCCAAACGCTACACCACGCTGGGCATGGCAACGGATCAGGGGAAGCTTAGCAATATCAACGGTCTGGCGGTGCTTTCGCATGCACTGAACACGGCGATCCCGCATGTCGGGACGACGACGTTCCGCCCGCCTTATACGCCGATCTCGATGGCGGCCATCGCGGGTGCGGCACGTGATGCGGTGTTCCAGCCCTTGCGCAAGACGCCGATGTCGGACTGGCACAACGCCAATGGCGCGGACAACGAACCCGTCGGCCAATGGCGCAGGCCCTTTGCCTATGTCCGCGCCGGAGAGTCCGTGCATGACGCGGTGAGCCGCGAGGTCACCAATGCGCGCGGCAATATCGGGCTGCTCGATGCCTCGACCCTTGGCAAACTGGTGGTCAAAGGGCCCGATGCGGGCAAGTTTCTGGACATGCTTTATACCAACATGATGTCCAATCTGGGTGTCGGCAAATGCCGTTACGGGTTGATGTGTTCGGAAAACGGGTTCCTGATGGATGACGGTGTCGTTGCGCGGATGTCCGAGGATACCTGGCTTTGCCACACCACCACCGGCGGTGCGGACCGGATCCACGCCTGGATGGAGGATTGGCTGCAATGCGAATGGTGGGACTGGAAAGTCTATGTCGCCAATGTCACCGAACAATGGGCGCAGGTCGCCGTGGTCGGGCCCAAGGCCAAGCTGCTTTTGGACAAACTGGGCGGGATGGATGTGTCTGCGCTGCCGTTCATGCAGTGGCAGGCGGGCCGGATCGGCGGGTTCGATGCGCGGGTGTTCCGGATTTCGTTCTCAGGCGAGCTGTCCTATGAAATCGCCGTGCCAGCGGGTCAGGGTCGCGCGTTCTGGGATACGCTGATCGCGGCGGGTGAAGAGTTCGGGGTCATGCCTTACGGGACCGAGGCGCTGCATATCATGCGCGCCGAAAAGGGATTCATCATGATCGGCGATGAAACCGACGGCACGGTCATTCCGCAGGATCTGAACCTGCACTGGGCCTTGTCCAAGAAGAAGGACGATTATCTGGGCAAGCGCGCCCACGCACGCAGTTTCATGGACAACGCCGACCGCTGGCGGCTGGTGGGTCTGGAAACGCTGGACGGGTCGGTCCTGCCGGACGGGGCCTATGCGATTGCCGACGGCACCAACGCCAACGGCCAGCGCAACACGCAAGGGCGCGTGACCTCGACCTATCATTCGCCCACGCTGGGGCGCGGGATCGCAATGGGGCTGGTGCATCGCGGGCCGGACCGGATGGGCGAGGTGATCACCTTCAACACGGTTGAAGAGGGCAAGACCGTCGCGGTGCGCATCGTGGATCCGGTATTCTATGACAAGGAAGGGGCAAAGCAGAATGTCTGACGCCATCAGCGCCTTGCAAGGCCGCACCACGCTAGGCGAAGTCACGATCCGTGACGCAGGCCTGCGCGGCATGATCACCTTGCGTGGCGATCTGTCGAACACCAAACTGCGCGCAATCTGCAAAAAGATCACAGGGCAAGCGTTTCCAGAAAAAGTGAAAATCGCCGTTGATAGTGAGGCTGGCATCGCATGGATGTCGCCCGATGAAGTGCTGGTCATGGTGCCTTATGCGCAGGTGACGGACGCGGTCGCACAGATCGATGCGGCGCTGGCCGGGCAGCATTATCTGGCCGAAAACGTCTCGGACGCGCGCGCGCTGATCCATGTCGAGGGCGCCTTTGCCCGCGAGGTCATGGCCAAGCTGACCCCTGCTGACCTGCATCCCGATAGCTTTGGCGCAAGCGATTTTCGTCGCAGCCATCTGGGGCAAGTCGCTGCCGCCTTCTGGATGGTGGATGCGGATACATTTGCGGTCGTCTGTTTCCGGTCCGTTGCGGACTATGTCCATGACCTGCTGGTGGCCTCGGCCAAGGCAGGCCCTGTGGGCGTGTTCTGACCGCCATATCCCGCGCGGGGCGCGGGGCCTCCGGCGGGGATATTTGGGCTCGGAAGATGGGGGAAATGGGTGCGCGCCCTTGACCTTTGCGCAGGTGGGGGCCACCTAAAGGCCAACGCAATGCTGAACAACAAAGAGGACCGACCATGTCATTCACCCTTCCCGATCTGCCCTATGCCCATGATGCGCTGGCCGCAAAAGGCATGTCCGCCGAGACGCTGGAATTCCACCATGATATCCACCACAACGCCTATGTGACCAATGGCAACAAGGCGATCGAAGGCACCGAATGGGCCGGCAAATCGCTGGAAGAGATCATTGTCGGCACCTATGACAAGACCGCCGTCGCGCAGAACGGGATTTTCAACAACATCAGCCAGCTGTGGAACCACAACCAGTTCTGGGAAATGATGACACCCGCCGACAGCAAGATGCCTTCCGAAGTGGAAAAGGCGCTGGTCGAGAGCTTTGGCTCGGTCGATGAGTTCAAATCGCAGTTCAGCGCCGCCGGTGCAGGCCAGTTCGGGTCCGGCTGGGCCTGGCTGGTGAAAAAGGCCGACGGGTCGCTGGCGATCACCAAGACCGAAAACGGCGTGAACCCATTGTGCTTTGGCCAGACAGCACTTCTGGGCTGTGATGTCTGGGAACATTCCTATTACATCGATTTCCGCAACAAGCGGCCTGCGTACCTGACCAACTTCCTCGACAATCTGGTCAACTGGGAAAACGTCGCCAGCCGGATGTAACCTCGCGCTATCGATGGACAATGCCAAAGGCCCGTGGGACATGTCCTGCGGGTCTTTTCTTTTGGGGGTGTGCGATGGGTCCCGAACTGGCGGCGATCAAGGCGGCGGCGGAAACCCTGCGCGATGTGGTGATTGAAACACCTGTCCTGCCGCTGGCATCGGCGCGCTGGGACGGGGTGCTGCCCGATTGCGCGGGGGTCACGCTGAAGCTGGAACTGTTCCAGCAGGCCGGATCGTTCAAGGCGCGCGGGGCCTATCTGGGCATTGCGGGGCTGGATGCAGACCAGCGCGGGGCGGGGGTCGTGGCGGCGAGCGGCGGCAATCACGCGCTGGCGGTGGCTTGGGCCGCGCAGGCGGCGGGTGTGGATGCGCTGATCTGCATGCCGCACGCCACTGATCCCGCGCGAATCGCCGGTTGCGAGGCTTTGGGCGCGCAGGTGTTGATTGTCACTGAGAACTGACCCGGCAGCAGCAGAAATTGTCATCGAGAATTGACCCATGTGCAACCTTACCCCGGCTTGAATCAGCTGGGAGCACTTGGAGTGATAGACATGGGATTTTTAAAAGTTATCCGGAAATGGGCGCTGCGTGACAAGATGCCCATTCGCGAGATCGCGCGGCGGACGGGCGTGTCTCGCAACACGATCAAGAAGTATTTGCGGGAGGGGATTGTTGAACCTGCGTTTCACGCGCCAGATCGT
>NZ_KB908000.1 GCF_000382265.1 Yoonia vestfoldensis DSM 16212 | reverse complement strand
GATCGAGATCGTCGGGATCCGCGACACCAAGAAAACCATCTGCACGGGCGTGGAAATGTTCCGCAAACTGCTGGACAGCGGCCAGGCTGGCGACAACATCGGCGCGCTGCTGCGCGGTGTGGACCGTGAAGGTGTGGAGCGCGGCCAGGTGCTGTGCAAGCCCGGTTCGGTCAAGCCACACACCAAGTTCGAAGCCGAGGCCTATATCCTGACCAAGGAAGAAGGCGGCCGTCACACGCCGTTCTTCGCGAACTACCGCCCGCAGTTCTACTTCCGCACGACGGACGTGACCGGCACGGTTGTGCTGCCTGAAGGCACCGAAATGGTGATGCCGGGCGACAACCTGAAGTTCGAAGTCGAGCTGATCGCACCGATCGCCATGGAAGACGGCCTGCGTTTCGCCATCCGCGAAGGCGGCCGCACCGTCGGCGCCGGCGTCGTGTCGAAGATCCTGCTCTAAGCCGCGCCTGGCGGGTGGCAGGGACATGTGCGCAGCAAAAGTCCCGAGCACCCGCTCGGCACTGAAAAGCCGGGCTCGCCCCGCCTGACACCAAACAAAAGGCCGCCCCTCGGGGCGGCCTTTTTGCTGTGCGAGGGTTCCAAATTCTTGTCATTGGCGCTAGGCTTGTCCTGCAACTTACGGAGGCATCGATGGATCATACCCTTTTCTGAAACAACGTCGTTCCAGCACAAAGGTATCCACATGCCCCGTTTTCCCGACCCTGCGACACGTCATCCCGTCCGCCTGCCTGACGGCACTGCCCATGCAGGCACGGTGTTCCTGTCCGCCGCAATCGACCATCCGCGTATCAGCGCGGGTGACTACAGCTATGCCAGCGCGCATGTCCCGCCGACGGACTGGGCGGCACAACTCGCGCCCTATCTCTATGATTTCTCGCCGGAACGTCTGACAATCGGCAAGTTCTGCCAGATCGCGGATGGCGTGATCTTCATCACTGCCTCGGCCAACCACCGGCGCGACGGGTTTTCCAGCTTTCCCTTCGGTATCTTCTCGGGCGGCGGGTCGGACAGCCCCTCGATGCCCGGACCGGGGCCTGACACGGTGATCGGTCATGACGTCTGGATCGGGCAGGGGGCCACGATCCTGCCGGGGACCAAGATCGGGAATGGCGTCATCATCGGTGCGCGGGCGGTCGTCGCAGGGGCTATCCCCGACTATGCGATCGTTGCGGGCAACCCCGCCCGCGTCGTCCGCCAGCGATTTGCGCCGGAGGTGATCGCCGTGCTGAACAGGATTCGCTGGTGGGACTGGAACATCGACCGGATCACGACCCACGAAGCCGCGATTGTCGGTGCCGATCTGGACGCGCTGGAAAAGGCCGCTAGCGGCTGATCAGCGCGTCGGCCTGCGCCGTTGTCGCATCCATGAAACGGCGCATCTCTTCGCGCAGCGCTTCGCGGGTGGCCTCATCTGGCTTGCGCAGGATCGCCCCCTCGAACCGCGCAAAGACCACCGCACCGCGCCCGAACATCCGTGGCACCAGCATCCGGTCCCATGTATTCAGGCGTTTTGCGCGCGTTGTGGCGAAAGCGTAGCAGAAGACCGGTACACCCGTCACACGCGCCCATTCCAGTGGCGCATCCTTGACCTGATGCGCGGGGCCAAGCGGGCCGTCGCCGGTCATCCCGATACTGACACCTTCGCGCACACGTTTGAGCACGATCCGCGATGCCGCAAGGTTGGAGGTGTGGCGCGACATCTGCATGGATTGCAGCCCGACGCGGCGTTGCAACGCGCCCGAGACGCGCCCGATGGGCGAGGCATCGTAAAGGCTCGACAGCGGGCCGTCGGCGACAGGCCAATGCAGCGCGCCCATCACCGACCGGCTGTGCCACATCACCAGAAGGACAGGGCCCTGCGCCAAGGCCGTGCGCAGATCACCCTGCCCTTCGATATGCCAGCGGGTCGTCCGATTGCACAGCGCCAGATAGCTGCCGACAAGCCAAGCCAAGACAGAGGCAAGCGTTTCCGATCGTTCGATCCGTCTGCGCAGGGACAAGGGCGGCCTTTCGGTATTGGGTTGGCTGTCTGTTTCAACATTTCTGACGGTGAACACAAGTCTGCCGCAGCTTGGCACTTGATCCGGGCGGCGTTTGCGACTAACCCGTCAATCGGCCTTAGGGGTATAGCTCAGTTGGTAGAGCGACGGTCTCCAAAACCGTAGGTCGCGGGTTCAAGCCCTGCTGCCCCTGCCAGGCCCCGATCGGAACGGCCCGCGCCGAAGGATCACCAGTTCCATGACTGACACAGCATGTTCCTTTGCTTTCCATATCGGGGCGCACAAGACGGCGACGTCGCATTTGCAGCGGTCTATCCAGACACAGGCGGCTGCCCTTTCCGCGCGCGGGGTGCATTGGTTTGGCCCCGATCAACTGCGCAAACCGCGCCAGTCTGTCCCGGCCCTGCTCGGGCTGACCGCTGGGCAAGCGCCGTCCGAAGAGATCGCGTCGCTTTTTAAGGCGGCCGGACGTGTCGTGTTCAGCGAAGAAAATTACATTGGAGCGCTCAACACACCCCGCCGCAGACCTGTGACCTGCCGCTATCCCGATGCGTCGCAGCGGATCAGCGCAGTCGCGCAGGCTATTGACCGCAAGATCGACGTCTTCCTCGCAGTCCGTCGTCCGACCGCTTTTCTTAACGCGGCCTATTGCCAGCAACTCATAGGCGGGGTCGTGACGCGCATGGCCCACTACAGAAACATCAATCCGCCGGGATCGGTGGATTGGCACGATCTGGTTCTGCGGTTGCGCGCCGTGCCGGGGGTCGGGGAAATGGTTGTGTGGTGCCACGAGGATTATGCGACCCATTTTGGCGGAATTTGCGCCGGGCTGCTCGGGGCATCCGCAGCACAGATGGTCAAACCGCTGGACCGCTACATTCACCGCAGCCTTTCCGCCGCCGCTGTGGCCGAGGTCTTGCATCGTCACGCCCTGCGCGAGGGGGGCGATCTTGGCTTTGCCGCCCGCAGGATGTTGCCGGTCGAAGATGGCTATCCGCCGTTTGACGGGTTCAGCCCCGCCGACCATGCCGCTGGCGATGCCGCTTACCGCAGACAGATCACAGCGATCGGCGCCGTGCCAGGGGTGACATTGCTGGACCCGCACTGGGCGCGTGACAGCATGCGGGCTTGAATTCGACCCCGCAACGCCGTATGTCGCGCAAAGTTTCGATAAAGGACCGTGCCGATGGCCATCGCCAATCCCGTGAAGTTCATTCAAGAAGTCCGCGCCGAGGTGGCCAAGGTCGTCTGGCCGACCCGCCGCGAGGTCGTGCTGACCACGATCATGGTGTTCATCCTTGCAGCACTGACAGCGATCTTCTTTTCGTTGGTCGATTTCGTGATCCGCTTCGGGCTGTCCGGCGTGCTTGGCTACTTCGGCGGCTAAAGGCTCCGGCTTATTATGGCGCGCCCCTCTTGAAAACGGGTGGTCGCGGCGGTAAAGGCAAGCAACTTCGGAAATATGGCGTGCGGCGAATCGAGTTGCACGCCGCTTTTATTTTCGACACCGGCGCAGGCGTCGGATCAATTTGAACCAGGGGCCATTGCGGTCTCGTGACGACAAGGTGCTCTGACAGATGGCTAAACGCTGGTATTCGGTAAGCGTTCTTTCGAACTTCGAAAAGAAGATCGCAGAGGCAATCCGCGCAAAGGCGGAAGAAAAAGGCCTGTCCGACCAGATCGACGAAGTCCTGGTGCCCACCGAAGAAGTCATCGAGGTGCGCCGCAACAAGAAAGTGACGACCGAACGCCGTTTCATGCCCGGCTATGTGCTGGTGCATATGGAAATGTCGGACGAAGGTTATCACCTGATCAATTCGATCAACCGCGTCACCGGCTTTCTGGGGCCACAAGGCCGCCCGATGCCGATGCGTGACGCCGAAGTGCAGGCCATCCTTGGCCGCGTTCAGGAAGGCGAGGACAGCCCGCGCACCCTGATCCACTTCGAGATCGGCGAAAAGGTCAAGGTCAACGACGGCCCGTTCGAGGATTTCGACGGCATGGTCGAATATGTCGACGAAGAACACCAGCGACTCAAGGTCACGGTGTCGATCTTTGGCCGGGCCACCCCGGTCGAACTAGAATTCACGCAGGTTTCGAAACAGTAACCTTGCGTGTTCAGACGTGGGAGGCACCGGATCACGTCCGGGCCGAACCACGGCATCACCGCCCGTTTTGGGCAAATGTAGGGTGGGCTTCAGCCCATCGCTGAAAAAAGGAGAGGCCAGATGGCCAAGAAAGTCATGGGCATGCTCAAGCTGCAGGTTGCAGCGGGCGACGCCAAGCCAAGCCCGCCGGTCGGCCCAGCATTGGGTCAACGCGGGATCAATATCATGGAATTCTGCAAGGCGTTCAACGCCAAGACTGCGGATATGGAAAAAGGCGCGCCTTGCCCGACTGTGATCACCTATTACGCGGACAAGTCCTTCACCTTCGAGATCAAGACGCCCCCTGCGTCCTATTACATCAAGAAGGCGGCCAAGCTTCAGTCCGGGTCCAAGACCCCCGGCCGTGCATCCGCCGGTTCGATCACCGCCAAGCAGGTGCGCGAAATCGCCGAAGCCAAGATGAAAGACCTCAATGCGACATCCATTGAAGGTGCAATGCAGATCATCATGGGCTCTGCCCGTTCGATGGGCGTGGAGGTCAAGTAATGGCAAAGCATGGTAAGCGCACAACCGCAGCCCGCGCTGCGTTCGACGGCAAGGCCAACCTGAGCGTCGCCGAGGCGATCGCGCTGGTCAAAGGCAACGCCAACGCGAAATTCGACGAAACCGTCGAAATCGCGATGCAACTGGGTGTCGATCCACGCCACGCAGACCAGATGGTCCGCGGCACCGTGACCCTGCCCAACGGCACCGGCAAGACCGTTCGCGTCGCTGTTTTCGCCCGTGGTGACAAGGCCGACGAAGCCCGCGCCGCTGGTGCTGATATCGTCGGTGCAGAAGACCTGATGGAAACCATCCAGGGCGGCACGATCGATTTCGACCGTTGCATCGCGACACCTGACATGATGGCCATCGTTGGTCGTCTGGGCAAGGTGCTGGGTCCACGCAACCTGATGCCGAACCCGCGCGTCGGCACCGTGACCATGGACGTCAAGGAAGCTGTCGAAGCAGCCAAGGGCGGTCAGGTGCAGTTCAAGGCGGAAAAAGCGGGCGTCGTGCATGCCGGTATCGGCAAGGCGTCGTTCTCGGCTGAACAGCTTCAGGAAAACATGCGTGCTTTCGTGGATGCCGTCAGCAAGGCTCGTCCAACAGGCGCCAAGGGCACCTATATGAAAAAGATCGCCGTCAGCTCGACCATGGGTCCTGGCGTGACAGTCGACGTGGCTTCGGCGACCGGCAATACCTGACCGAGCTTTCGGTTCACAAGAACATCGGCAGGCCGTCAAGGCCTGCCTTTTTCGTTTCAGCCGCCATCCTGTGTCGCGACAGGAAAGCGACAAAGTCATCCTCGTCCAGCGGCGGGGCAAGCGCGTTGCCTTGATAGTATTTGCAGCCGATATCGCGGACGACAGCGATGTCGTCGCTGGTTTCGACACCTTCCGCAGTCGCCGCGATGCCCAGCGCGCGGGTCATTTCCAGGATCGCTGCAACCACCTTGCATTGCTGTCGATCATGGACCGCCGCCTTGATCAGGTTGCCAGCGATCTTGAGCCTGTCTGGCCTGACCTTCAACAAGCCGGTGATCGACGCCCGCCCACTGCCGAAATCGTCGGTGCGTATTTCGACCCCCATGTCGCGCAACCGCCGCAGGTTATCGATGATCTGGGGGTTTTCGCGCCTGTCGTCGAAATAGATCGTTTCCAGCAATTCAATCGACAGCCTGCATCGCCGATCAACCCAGCACCCTGCGACGTCGTCGGGCAGCCGCGGGTCCATCAAGCGTGGCGCGCTGATGTTCACGGATATCGACGGCAGGATCAACCCGCAGCTGTGCAGCCGGTCGACCATGGCCAGTGCGAGCCGCAGCATCAGGCGGTCGATGTCTTCGATGATTCCCATCTCGGCCGCGAGATCCAGGAAAGCCGCGGGTTTGATCAGGCCGCGTTCGGGGTGATGCCACCGCACAAGTGCCTCGGCCCCGACGATATCGCCGGACATGACGTCCGCCTGGGGTTGAAAATAGGCCGTGAACTCCCCCCGTTCCAGCGCCGCGGGGATCGTGGCCGCGATGTGGCGTCTGGCTTGCATCCGCTTTGTGATCTGGGGGCTGATCTGGCAGACTTGATTGCGTCCGTTACGCTTGGCCTCGTAAAGCGCAACATCGGCATTGGCGATCAGGTCTGCGGCATCATCGTGACCGGCCATCCCGAGAGCGATGCCAATGCTGACGCCGATGGTGACCTGTCGCTGATCCAGATCGATGGGCTGTGTCATCGCATCGACGATCGCACACCCTGTCCGGCGCGCGCCGTCACCCGCGATGTCACGCGTCAAAAGCACCATGAATTCGTCGCCGCCGACCCTGTACGCACGCCCTGTTTCACCAACCATTGCAGAAATCCGTCTGGCCGCAGTGATCAGCACGGCATCGCCGCTGGGATGGCCCAGCGTGTCATTGACCCATTTGAACCTGTCAAGATCAAGGTGCAGCAGGGCAATCCGCATGGCGGGCCCGCCCGTGACGCCGTCCAGCGCGCGTTCGAATGCACGCCGGTTGGGCAAGCCGGTCAGGGTATCGTGATAAGCGGCCTGTTCAAGCGCGTGACGCGCCTCGATCAGTTCGCGGTTCCGGACGGCAAGGGCTGCATTGCTTTCTTCCAGCTGCATCATCGCCACCTTTTCGCGCGTGATGTCGTGCCCCGTGCCGCGATAGCCGATGAACCTGCCAGCGGGATCGAACAATGGTTCACCGGCGACCCGCAGCCACATGGTCGACCCGTCGGTCGGCCGGATGATCCGGTATTCGAAGTTGCGGAACGGCCGGTGCGCGTTCAGGTCGTCCAGATGGGCCTGCCAATCCGGCCCGGCAGGGTTGGCCGCCACAATATCGCGCCGTCGGCCAAGGATGTCCGCGGTCTTGAGTTTGGTCACCGCTTCCATCCGACCCGAGAAATAGGTGAACCGATGCGCATGATCGGTTTCCCAGAACCAGTCAGAGGCGATGCCTGCGAAATCTTCCAGATTGCGGAAAGAGGATGGGCTTTGCGGTGTCATGCGCGCGAGCATAAGCCACATTCATTGAAAAAAGGTATATCGGCATATCATGAAAGCGGCCATCTGATGAGAAATCGGCCCTTGGCAAACCCGCGCTCAGACGATAACCACCAATCTAGGCCCGAAAGATTGATTCGTTCGGGCCTTTATTCGTCCGAGACGGTGGGTTGGTCGCAAGACCGTTAATTCCTGCCTGAGACGGGATAGACCAGAATTTTTCGAGGCTCTCCTCGGTTCAACTTGGCTCGCCCCGTTTACGTGGACACCGACTGTCGGGTGGTCCGCTGCCCGGCAAAAACGAGAGCCGGTGCCAGACTATTTGGCACCTTAATTGGAGTGAAACTGTGGATAGAGCACAAAAAGAACAATTGGTCGATGAACTCGGCCAGATCTTTGAAAGCTCTGGCGTTGTAGTGGTCGCCCACTACGAAGGCATGACAGTTGCTGAAATGCAGGACCTGCGGGCGCGTATGCGCGATGCCGGCGGGGCCGTGCGCGTTGCCAAGAACAAGCTCGCCAAGATTGCCCTTGAGGGTAAGCCATGCGAAAGCATCGCAACCTACCTGACGGGCATGACCGTGATCGCCTATTCCGAAGACCCTGTCGCAGCAGCGAAAGTGGTCGATGCCTATGCCAAGACGAACGAGAAACTGGTCGTTCTGGGCGGGGCAATGGGTGACACGGCACTGGATCCAGCCGGTGTGAAAGCCGTTGCCGGGATGCCAAGCCGCGAGGAGCTTATCGCTTCTATCGTGGGTTGCATCGCAGCACCTGCCGCAAACATCGCCGGGGCCATTGGCGCGCCTGCTTCGAACATCGCGAGCATTCTTTCGACCATCGAAGAGAAAGCTGCGTAAAGCATCTGAATTGACTTGGGGCTGTCGCCTCACGTTGGAACACACTTAAAACGAACGGAAAGCATAAAATGGCTGATCTGAAAAAACTGGCTGAAGAAATCGTTGGTCTGACCCTTCTTCAAGCACAAGAACTGAAAACCATCCTGAAGGATGAATACGGCATCGAGCCCGCTGCTGGCGGCGCTGTGATGATGGCCGGTCCTGCTGTTGCTGCTGAAGCTGCAGAAGAAAAGACCGAATTCGACGTCGTCCTGAAAGACGCCGGCGCACAGAAGATCAACGTGATCAAAGAAGTGCGCGGCATCACCGGTCTGGGCCTGAAAGAAGCAAAAGACCTGGTCGAAGCTGGCGGCAAGGTCAAAGAAGGCGCATCGAAAGCCGAAGCCGACGAAATCAAAGCCAAGCTGGAAGCAGCTGGCGCGACCGTCGAACTGGCCTAAGCCTTATCTGGCAAAGGGTCTCCTTTGCCGAACCAACACGGCTGGACGCACTGATCGTGCGTCCAGCCAAACCTGTCTTAGCGGCAGGCCATGCGTGGCCCACCTCTTGGGTAGGTTGAAAAGTCGGGAGGCAGCCGGTGGGACGGCAGCCACGAATAGACTTGAAACCCCCGGTCAAATGGATGTGGCGGCGCAGCCCGGGCGCCGCACGTTCGAGAGACAAACAAAAGGTGATATCGCACATGGCTTCCTCCTTCCTTGGTCAGAAACGCCTGCGCAAGTATTACGGCAAAATCCGTGAAGTGCTTGAAATGCCGAACCTCATCGAGGTTCAGAAATCTTCCTATGATCTGTTCCTGCGTTCCGGCGACAGCGAAACACCGCTTGACGGCGAAGGCATCAAGGGTGTGTTCCAGTCGGTTTTCCCGATCAAGGACTTCAACGAGACCGCCGTGCTGGAGTTCGTGAAATACGAACTGGAAAAGCCCAAGTACGACGTCGAAGAATGCATGCAGCGCGACATGACCTATGCTGCCCCGCTGAAGGTGACGCTTCGCCTGATCGTGTTCGAAGTGGACGAGGACACAGGATCCAAATCCGTCAAGGATATCAAGGAACAAGACGTGTTCATGGGCGATATGCCCCTGATGACGCCGAACGGCACGTTTGTCGTGAACGGCACCGAACGTGTGATCGTATCCCAGATGCACCGTTCGCCCGGCGTGTTCTTTGACCACGACAAGGGCAAGACCCATTCGTCGGGGAAATTGCTGTTCGCTTGCCGGATCATCCCCTACCGCGGCAGCTGGCTCGATTTCGAATTCGACGCCAAGGACCTCGTGTTCTGCCGGATTGACCGTCGCCGCAAACTGCCTGTGACCACCCTGCTTTATGCGCTGGGGCTGGACCAGGAAGGCATCATGAATGCCTATTACAACACTGTCGATTACGCGCTGGACAAAAAGGCGAACGCCTGGACGACCAAGTTCTTCCCAGAACGCGTGCGCGGCACACGCCCGACCTATGATCTGGTCGATGCCGATACCGGCGAGATCATCGCAAAGGCTGGCGAAAAGGTGACGCCACGGTCGGTCAAGAAGATGATCGACGAAGGCAAGGTCAAGAAGCTGCTGGTCCCCTACGACCAGATCGTCGGCAAATACGTCGCGCGTGACATCATTAACGAAGACACCGGCGCGATCTATGTCGAAGCCGGTGACGAGCTGACGCTGGAAATGGACAAGACCGGCGACGTTGTCGGCGGCACCTTGAAGGAACTGATCGACGCGGGCATCACCTCGATCCCCGTGCTGGACATCGACAACATCTCTGTGGGTGGCTACATCCGCAGCACGATGGCGGCCGACAAGAACATGAACCGCGAAACCGCGCTCATGGATATCTACCGCGTGATGCGCCCGGGCGAACCACCGACCGTCGATTCCGCATCGGCGCTGTTCGACACGCTGTTCTTTGACAGCGAACGCTATGACCTGTCCGCCGTGGGCCGCGTCAAGATGAACATGCGTCTGGACCTTGACGCCGACGACACCATCCGCACGCTCCGCCGTGAGGATATCGTCGCCTGCATCAAGGCGCTGACCGAACTGCGCGACGGCAAGGGCGATATCGACGACATTGACCACCTCGGCAACCGCCGCGTCCGTTCCGTGGGCGAGCTGATGGAAAACCAGTATCGCGTCGGCCTGCTGCGCATGGAACGCGCGATCAAGGAACGCATGTCCTCGGTCGAAATCGACACGGTGATGCCGCAGGATCTGATCAACGCGAAACCTGCCGCTGCCGCCGTGCGCGAATTCTTCGGCTCCAGCCAGCTGTCGCAGTTCATGGACCAGACCAACCCGCTGTCCGAAGTGACGCACAAGCGTCGCCTGTCGGCGCTTGGGCCCGGCGGCCTGACCCGCGAACGTGCCGGTTTTGAAGTCCGTGACGTCCATCCGACCCACTATGGCCGGATGTGCCCGATCGAAACGCCGGAAGGTCCGAACATCGGTCTGATCAACTCCTTGGCCACTTTCGCCCGCGTCAACAAGTATGGTTTCATCGAAACGCCCTACCGCAAGGTCGTGGACGGCAAGGTGACGGATGATGTGCAATACATGTCCGCGACCGAGGAAATGCGTCACACCGTGGCGCAGGCCAACGCGTCGATGAACCCTGACGGATCGTTCCGCAACGATCTGGTCTCGACTCGCGTGAACGGCGATTACACACTGGCGCCACGCGAAAACGTGGACCTGATCGACGTGTCGCCGAAACAGCTCGTTTCGGTCGCCGCATCGCTGATCCCGTTCCTCGAGAACGACGACGCCAACCGTGCGTTGATGGGGTCGAACATGCAGCGTCAGGCCGTGCCTTTGCTGCAGGCCGAGGCACCACTTGTCGGCACCGGCATCGAAGAAGTCGTGGCGCGTGACAGCGGTGCTGCCATCATGGCGCGCCGCGCCGGTATCATTGATCAGGTCGACGCGCAGCGGATCGTGATCCGTGCGACATCCGATCTGGAACTGGGCGATGCGGGCGTCGACATCTACCGGATGCGCAAATTCCAGCGATCGAACCAGAACACCTGCATCAATCAGCGTCCGCTGGTGAAGGTGGGCGATCTGGTCCAGAAAGGTCAGGTCATCGCCGATGGTCCATCGACCGATCTGGGTGAGCTGGCTCTGGGCAAGAACGTGGTCGTCGCGTTCATGCCATGGAACGGCTACAACTACGAAGACTCGATCCTGATTTCCGAACGCATCGTGCGCGACGATGTCTTCACCTCGATCCACATTGAGGAATTCGAAGTCGCCGCCCGTGACACGAAACTCGGGCCAGAGGAAATCACCCGCGACATCCCCAACGTCGGCGAGGAAGCCCTGCGTAACCTCGACGAAGCCGGTATCGTCTATATCGGGGCCGAAGTCGGGCCAGCGGATATTCTGGTCGGCAAGATCACACCAAAAGGCGAAAGCCCGATGACGCCGGAAGAAAAGCTGCTGCGCGCCATCTTTGGTGAAAAGGCTTCCGACGTCCGTGATACATCGCTCCGCCTGCCGCCCGGTGACTTTGGCACTGTGGTCGAGGTGCGCGTGTTCAACCGTCACGGCGTGGAAAAGGACGAACGCGCGCTCCAGATCGAGCGTGAAGAAGTCGAACGCTTGTCGCGCGACCGCGATGACGAACGTGCGATCCTCGACCGCAACATCTATGCGCGTCTGTGGGATATCATTGGTGGCAAGAAAGCAGCCAAGGGGCCAAAAGCCTTCAAGGCAGGTTCCGTCGTCACCGAGGAGAGCGTGTCCGAACTGAGCCGTGGCCAGTGGTGGCAGCTTGCCATGGAAGACGAAGACGACGCGAAAATCGTCGAGGCGCTGAACCAGCAATACGAAATCCAGAAACGGGCGATGGATGCACGGTTCGAGGACAAGGTTGAAAAGGTCCGTCGCGGCGATGATCTGCCTCCGGGCGTCATGAAGATGGTCAAGGTGTTCGTCGCGGTGAAGCGCAAGCTGCAACCGGGCGACAAGATGGCCGGTCGTCACGGCAACAAGGGCGTCATTTCCAAGGTCGTGCCGATGGAAGACATGCCGTTCCTCGCGGACGGAACACCTGTCGACTTCTGTCTGAACCCGCTGGGTGTGCCGTCGCGGATGAACGTCGGTCAGATCCTAGAAACCCACATGGGTTGGGCCGCGCGTGGTCTGGGTATCCAGATCGACGAGGCTTTGGGTGAATATCGCCGGTCCGGCGATCTGACACCGGTGCGTGAAGCGATGAAAATCGCCTATGGCGATGATGTCTACGAAGAAGGCATCGTCAACATGGCCGAGGATGATCTGGTCGAAGCTGCGGGCAACGTCACACGCGGTGTGCCGATTGCGACACCCGTGTTCGACGGCGCGAAAGAGGCTGACGTGAACGATGCGCTGCGGCGTGCCGGTTTCGACACCTCGGGTCAGTCGATCCTGTTTGACGGTCGCACCGGTGAGCAGTTCAGCCGCAAGGTGACGGTGGGTGTCAAATACCTGCTGAAACTGCACCACTTGGTCGATGACAAGATCCACGCGCGTTCCACCGGGCCTTACAGCCTTGTCACGCAGCAGCCTCTGGGTGGTAAAGCCCAGTTCGGCGGCCAGCGTTTCGGGGAAATGGAAGTCTGGGCACTGGAAGCTTATGGCGCTGCTTACACCCTGCAGGAAATGCTGACGGTCAAGTCGGATGACGTGGCAGGGCGGACGAAAGTCTATGAAAGCATCGTCAAAGGCGAGGACAACTTCGAGGCTGGCGTGCCCGAGTCCTTCAACGTGCTTGTGAAAGAAGTTCGGGGTCTTGGCCTCAACATGGAACTCCTGGATGCGGAGGATGAGGAGTGAGGGAAACTCCGATCGCTCTGACGCTCGGCGGTCTATCGGTTCTTGTGGCCTGCGCTTCGGTTGAAGTGCAAGCCGCACAAGATGGCCAGTTTACCCATTCTGCACGCGTGCAGTTGGGTGCACTGGGCGTATTCGGGAACTGGGAAGACGCTAGCGCAGGACGCGATATTGCTTTGGGCGCTGCAAAGGAAACCTGTGGTCTTCCTGATGCAACGGCCGACACTCTTGCACTCACACGTGGCATCAGCCTGTACGACATTCGGGACTATAGCTTCGCTTGTCCCCAACCTGGAAAGGTCATTCAATGAACCAGGAACTGACAAACAACCCGTTCAACCCGGTTGCCCCGGCAAAGACGTTTGACGAAATCAAGGTGTCTCTGGCATCGCCCGAACGGATCCTGTCGTGGTCCTTCGGCGAGATCAAGAAGCCCGAAACCATCAACTACCGCACGTTCAAGCCAGAGCGGGACGGTCTGTTTTGCGCGCGTATCTTTGGTCCGATCAAGGATTACGAATGCCTGTGCGGCAAATACAAGCGCATGAAATATCGCGGCGTCGTCTGCGAAAAATGTGGCGTGGAAGTGACCCTGCAAAAGGTCCGCCGCGAACGCATGGGCCATATCGAATTGGCCGCACCCGTCGCGCACATCTGGTTCCTGAAATCGCTGCCATCCCGTATCGGCCTGATGCTGGACATGACCCTGCGCGATCTGGAACGCATCCTGTATTTCGAAAACTACGTCGTGATCGAACCCGGTCTGACCGACCTGACCTATGGCCAGTTGCTGACCGAGGAAGAATTCAACGACGCGCAGGACCTGTACGGCATGGACGCGTTCCAGGCCAATATCGGTGCCGAAGCGATCCGCGAAATGCTGGCCCAGATCGATCTGGAATCCGAAGCTGAACAGCTGCGCGCCGATCTGAAAGTGGCGACAGGTGAGTTGAAGCCCAAGAAGATCATCAAGCGTCTGAAGATCGTCGAGAACTTCCTTGAATCCGGCAACCGTCCGGAATGGATGGTCCTGACCGTGATCCCCGTGATCCCGCCGGAACTGCGCCCGCTGGTCCCGCTGGATGGCGGCCGTTTCGCGACATCCGACCTCAACGATCTGTATCGTCGGGTCATCAACCGGAACAACCGCCTGAAGCGCCTGATCGAACTGCGCGCGCCCGACATCATCGTGCGCAACGAAAAGCGCATGTTGCAGGAATCCGTCGATGCGCTGTTCGACAACGGCCGTCGTGGCCGCGTGATCACGGGTGCCAACAAGCGTCCGCTGAAATCGCTGTCTGATATGCTCAAGGGTAAGCAGGGGCGTTTCCGCCAGAACCTTTTGGGCAAACGCGTCGACTTTTCGGGTCGTTCGGTCATCGTGACCGGGCCGGAACTGAAGCTGCACCAGTGCGGGTTGCCCAAGAAGATGGCGCTCGAACTGTTCAAACCGTTCATCTATTCGCGGCTGGAGGCCAAGGGCCTGTCCAGCACCGTGAAACAAGCCAAGAAACTGGTCGAAAAAGAACGGCCGGAAGTCTGGGATATCCTGGATGAAGTGATCCGCGAACACCCCGTCATGCTGAACCGTGCGCCCACGCTGCACCGTCTGGGCATTCAGGCGTTTGAACCCGTCCTGATCGAAGGCAAGGCGATCCAGCTGCATCCGTTGGTCTGTACCGCCTTCAACGCCGACTTTGACGGCGACCAGATGGCTGTTCACGTGCCGCTGAGCCTTGAGGCGCAGCTGGAAGCCCGCGTTCTGATGATGTCCACGAACAACGTGCTGTCGCCTGCCAACGGCGCGCCGATCATCGTGCCGTCGCAGGATATGATCCTTGGCCTGTACTACACGACCATCATGCGCGAAGGCATGAAGGGCGAAGGCATGTCGTTCAGCAATATCGACGAAGTCGAACATGCGCTGGCCGCAGGCGAGGTGCATCTGCACGCCAAGATCACCGCGCGGATGATCCAGATCGACGACGAAGGCAACGAAGTGCTGGAACGGTTCGAAACGACACCGGGCCGTCTGCGTCTGGGTGTGCTTCTGCCGCTGAACGCCAAGGCACCTTTCGCGCTGGTCAACCGTCTGCTGCGCAAGAAAGAAGTCCAGCAGATCATCGACACCGTCTACCGCTATTGCGGCCAGAAGGAATCGGTCATCTTCTGTGACCAGATCATGACCATGGGTTTCCGCGAGGCGTTCAAGGCGGGCATTTCGTTCGGCAAGGACGACATGGTCGTGCCCGACACCAAATGGGCGCTGGTCGACGAGACCCGCGACCAGGTCAAGGATTTCGAACAGCAGTACATGGACGGCCTGATCACCCAGGGTGAAAAGTACAACAAGGTCGTGGATGCCTGGTCGAAAGCCAACGACAAGGTTACCGAGGCGATGATGACCACCATTTCGACCGCCGGCCGCGACGCCGACGGATCGGAAAGCGAGCCGAACTCTGTCTATATGATGGCCCATTCCGGTGCGCGTGGCTCGGTCACACAGATGAAGCAGCTTGGCGGGATGCGCGGCCTGATGGCCAAGCCGAACGGCGAGATCATCGAAACGCCGATCATCTCGAATTTCAAGGAAGGTCTGACCGTTCTTGAATACTTCAACTCCACCCACGGCGCCCGCAAGGGTCTGTCGGATACGGCGTTGAAGACGGCGAACTCGGGCTATCTGACCCGTCGTCTGGTCGACGTGGCACAGGATTGCATCGTCCGTCAGGTCGATTGCGGCACCGACCGTGCGATCACTGCCGAAGCGGCCGTGAACGACGGCGAGGTCGTGTCGTCGCTGGCCGAGCGTGTGCTGGGCCGTGTCTCTGCCGATGACGTTATCCGTCCCGGCACCGACGAGGTGATCGTGCACGCAGGCGAGCTTATCGACGAACGCAAGGCCGACATGATCGACGCCGCAGCCATCGGCAAGATGCGCATCCGCAGCCCGCTGACCTGCGAGGCCGAAGATGGCGTCTGCGCGATGTGCTATGGCCGTGATCTGGCGCGCGGCACACGCGTGAACATCGGTGAAGCGGTCGGTATCATCGCCGCCCAATCCATCGGTGAACCCGGTACACAGCTGACGATGCGGACCTTCCACATCGGCGGCGTGGCACAGGGTGGGCAGGCGTCGTTCCTCGAAGCGTCGCAGCCCGGCAAGGTCACGTTCCGCAACGCGCAACTGCTGGAAAACGCCGCTGGCGAAAACGTCGTCATGGGCCGGAACATGGTCATCGCGATCGTCGGACCCGAAGGCGAGGATCGTGCGACCCACAAGGTCGGTTACGGCTCCAAGGTGCTGGTCAAGGAAGGCCAGGACATCCTGCGCGGCGACAAGGTGTTCGAATGGGACCCCTATACCCTGCCGATCATCGCCGAAAAGTCGGGTACGGCGAAATACGTCGATCTCGTCAACGGGATCGCCGTACGTGAAGACACAGATGATGCGACGGGCATGACCCAGCGTATCGTGTCCGACTGGCGCGCCGCCCCCAAGGGAAACGAGCTGGCACCGAAGATCATCGTCGTCGGTGCCGATGGCGAGGTCGTGCTGAAGGATGACGGCAACCCCGTCTCCTACGGTATGTCGGTCGACGCGGTTCTGTCCGTCGAAGACGGTCAGGACGTGAAAGCCGGTGACGTGATCGCGCGTATCCCGCGCGAAGGTGCCAAGACCAAGGACATTACCGGCGGTCTGCCGCGTGTGGCCGAATTGTTCGAAGCCCGTCGCCCCAAGGATCACGCGATCATCGCCGAAATCGATGGCTACGTGCGCTTTGGCAAGGACTACAAGAACAAGCGCCGGATCACGATCGAAAGCGCCGAAGATGCGGACGTCAAGGTCGAATACATGGTGCCCAAGGGCAAACACATTCCCGTCGTGGAAGGTGACTTTGTCCAGAAGGGTGACTACATCATGGATGGTAACCCAGCCCCGCATGATATTCTTGCGGTCATGGGGGTCGAGGCGCTTGCCGTCTACATGATCGACGAAGTGCAGGACGTCTATCGCCTGCAGGGCGTGAAGATCAACGACAAGCACATCGAAGTCATCGTGCGCCAGATGCTCCAGAAATGGGAAATCCAGGACAGCGGTGACACGGTTCTGCTGAAAGGCGAAACCGTCGACAAGGCCGAGTTCGACGAAGCCAACGCCAAGGCGATCAAACGCGGCGACCGTCCGGCAACGGGCGAGCCGATCCTTCTGGGGATCACCAAGGCGTCGTTGCAGACACGGTCCTTCATCTCGGCGGCATCGTTCCAGGAAACCACGCGCGTGCTGACCGAAGCATCGGTTCAGGGCAAGCGGGACAAGCTGATCGGCCTGAAGGAAAACGTCATCGTCGGTCGTCTGATCCCGGCAGGCACAGGCGGGGCAACCCAGCAGATGCGCAAGATCGCCGCAGACCGCGACAATGTCGTGATCGAGGCCCGCCGCGAAGAAGCCGAACAGGCGGCCGCCTTGGTTGCGCCCGTGCGGAACGAGGAAACCGATGTGTTCGGTGCGCGCACCGAAGCGTCCGACGACAACGACGCGTAAGGCTCGGCAAAACGAACAACGAAAAGGCCCCCGCTTTCGGGGGCCTTTTCATTTGGAACAGAATGTCGGTGCCCCCGGCGCAATCTCTCTGGCAGAGGTCAAGCGGCGCTGATACCTCCTTGGGCATGGCGGTGATGTCTGACAATATCCGGGGTGCGTTGCTAATGACGGGGGGCATGTTCGCCTTTACGGTCAACGATGCTTTCATGAAATCCGTGTCCGACCAGATCCCGCTGTTTCAGGCGGTCCTGATCCGGGGGACCGGCGCGATCATCTGCCTGACGCTCATGTGCCGGGCGATGAACCAGCTGCATTTCAACCTGCCACGGCGCGACTGGGGATTGATCCTGTTGCGCACGCTGGGCGAGGTCGGCGGCACCTATTTCTTTCTGACCGCGCTGTTCCACATGCCCATCGCCAATGTCAGCGCGATCCTCCAGGCGCTGCCGCTTGCCGTCAGCCTGGCTGCAACGCTGTTTCTGGGCGAGGCGTTGGGCTGGCGCAGGTTCGCGGCCATTGGCATCGGCTTTGTGGGCGTGGTGTTCATCATCCAGCCGGGCGGAGCGGATTTCAGTGGCTACAGTATCTATGCGCTGATTTCGGTGGCCTGCATCACGCTGCGCGATCTGGCGGTGCGGCGGATGTCGGTGCAGGTGCCGGTGGTGTTCGTGGCCTTGATCGCGGCGATCGGGGTAACGACGCTGGGGGCTGTCGGGTCGCTCTTCATCACATGGCAAACGATGTCGCCCACATCATTGTTGCAGATTGGGTGCGCCACGATCTTTCTGATTTTCGGTTATCTCTTCTCGGTCAGCGCGATGCGGTCGGGCGAGATCAGTTTTGTCGCTCCTTTCCGCTACACAAGCCTGCTGGTCGCGCTGATCCTCGGAATTCTGGTGTTCGACGAATGGCCGAACGCCTTGACGCTGTTCGGCGGGGCCATCGTCGTGGCCACAGGCCTGTTCACGCTTTGGCGCGAACGGCGGCTGCGCATCCGGCACAATCTGTCGCCGGACCGCATCCGCTGATCCCGCTACCGCGTGCCGAAGAACACACCGTCAAGGAACAGGTCCACATCGCCGACGGCATTGCCTGTCGCTGTCCCGAACACAGCATCGCCGCCACGGAAGTCGTCGCGCACGCTGCCTTGCAACGTCAGGTTCATATCAGACGTGAAGAAAGAGCCGCCCGGCGTCACACCCGAGACGTCGCCTCTGGCCCCGGCAAGAATGTTGCCCCGATCCTCGAACCCGCTGATCGCAAGACCACCGTCCAGCAACTGATCCGGCCGTCCGGCGGTGTCGATGAGGTTGATATTCGTGACAGACCCCGTGACGCGGTCCGCCCCAAAGCCCACTGTCATCGCCATATCGCCCAGGATACTGCCGTTCAGGTCGCCGGTCACGTCTGCCCCGATCTGGCCGGAATAGGTGGCTGATCCGGTCGGCAGACCGGTAAGGCCGGTTTCCGGCAGGCGGCTGATGCGCGCGGCTTCGGCAAAGGCGCGGTCGACCTCGCGTTCACCAATGCTGGGCGGCGTCGGGACAGCGCATGCGGCCAATGTCAGGCAGGCCGCCAGGGCGGGGAAAATCGGTTTCATAGGTGTGGTCTCCAGCTAGCCCGGTGTCGATTCTTGCAAGATTGCGTGTCGGGCTTTGCGCCTCTTGCAACCACGGTCGCGCTGTCGATGATGCTATGCAATAGCAGCTTGTTTTCCGGGGTATTCGGAGGCAAACGGCACGGCTCTGCCCCTGTTGACAGCCCATGCGCAACGGCCTATACGCCGCTCATCCGGGCGGGGATTTCCCATTTGTCCCGATATCACATCTGTCGTGGCCAAGAACCGGGCGATTATAGCCTTGTTCCTCTGGATGCAGACCGCACCGAACCTCCGGTAAGGGTTCGACTGCGGAATTTTTGTGCTTTTCATACGCGAAAGGCATGGTTTGAAACCCGCGTTTGCCGGACGCATACATGTGAATAGATGGGAACATCACACGATGCCAACGATTCAGCAGCTGATCCGCAAGCCGCGCCAGCCGAAAATTGTCAAATCCAAGTCTCAGCACCTGGAATCCTGCCCTCAGAAACGCGGCGTCTGCACGCGCGTTTACACCACCACACCAAAGAAACCGAACTCGGCCATGCGGAAAGTCGCCAAGGTGCGTCTGACCAACGGCTTCGAGGTGATCTCTTACATTCCCGGTGAAAGCCACAACCTTCAGGAACACTCTGTCGTCCTGATCCGTGGCGGCCGTGTAAAAGACCTTCCAGGTGTGCGTTATCACGTCCTGCGGGGTGTTCTTGATACTCAAGGCGTCAAGAACCGTAAGCAGCGCCGTTCCAAATATGGCGCGAAGCGTCCGAAGTAAGGGAAAGATCACATGTCACGTCGTCACGCCGCTGAAAAGCGCCAAGTTCTGCCAGACGCCAAGTTTGGTGATACCGTTCTGACCAAGTTCATGAACAACCTGATGGTCGACGGCAAGAAAGCCGTTGCCGAACGGATCGTCTACAACGCGTTTGATCGCGTTGAAGGCAAGCTGAAAAAGTCGCCCGTGGAAGTGTTCCACGAGTGTCTGGACAACATCAAGCCATCCGTCGAAGTGCGCTCGCGCCGCGTCGGTGGTGCGACCTACCAGGTGCCCGTCGAAGTCCGTCCAGAGCGTCGTGAGGCGCTGGCGATCCGCTGGCTGATCGCCGCTGCGAAAAAGCGCAATGAAAACACCATGGAAGAACGTCTTGCAGGCGAACTGCTCGACGCTGTCCAAGGCCGCGGCACTGCCGTGAAAAAGCGCGAAGACACCCACAAGATGGCCGACGCGAACAAAGCGTTCAGCCATTATCGCTGGTAATAGGGACGAACCGACATGGCACGCGACTACCCACTGAACCGCTACCGCAACTTCGGTATCATGGCGCATATCGATGCAGGTAAAACCACCTGCACCGAGCGGATTCTGTTTTATACCGGCAAATCCCACAACATCGGCGAAGTGCACGATGGCGCGGCGACCATGGACTGGATGGAACAGGAACAGGAACGCGGCATCACGATCACCTCGGCTGCGACCACGACCTTCTGGCAGCGTCAGGACGACCCGACCGCTGACGGGATCTCCGATACCAAGTTCCGCATGAACATCATCGACACCCCCGGCCACGTTGACTTCACCATCGAGGTGGAACGTTCGCTGGCCGTGCTCGACGGTGCGATCTGTCTGCTGGACGCCAATGCCGGTGTCGAACCCCAGACTGAAACCGTCTGGCGTCAGGCTGACCGTTACAAGGTTCCGCGGATCGTGTTCGTCAACAAGATGGACAAGATCGGCGCCGATTTCTTCAACTGCGTCAAGATGATTGCTGACCGGACAGGCGCTGTGCCTGCCCCGATCCAGTTGCCGATCGGTGCCGAGACCGAGCTTGAAGGCATCATCGATCTCGTGACCATGGAAGAATGGGTCTATCTTGGCGAAGACCTGGGCGCGTCCTGGGTGCGTCAGCCGATCCGCGACAGCCTGAACGATATGGCGCTGGAATGGCGCGGCAAGCTGATCGAACTGGCCGTCGACATGGACGACGACGCGATGATGGCCTATCTCGAAGGCGAAGAACCTGATGTGGACACCCTGCGCAAGCTGATCCGCAAGGGCACGCTGGCGATGAAATTCGTCCCGATTCTGGCTGGCTCCGCATTCAAGAACAAAGGCGTGCAGCCGCTGCTGAACGCCGTGATCGACTATCTGCCAAGCCCGATGGACGTTGTCGACTACATGGGCTTCAAGCCCGGTGACGAAACCGAGACGCGCAACATCCCGCGCCGCGCGGATGATAGCATGCCGTTCTCGGGCCTTGCGTTCAAGATCATGAACGACCCGTTTGTGGGGTCCTTGACCTTCACCCGTCTCTATTCGGGCAAGCTGGCCAAGGGCGATGCGATGCTGAACTCCACCAAAGGTGGCAAGGAACGTGTCGGTCGCATGATGATGATGCACGCCATCAACCGCGAAGAAATCGACGAAGCCTGGGCCGGTGACATCATCGCGCTGGGTGGTCTGAAGAACACGACAACCGGCGACACCCTGTGTGATCCGTCCGATCCTGTCGTTCTTGAAACGATGACCTTCCCAGAGCCCGTGATCGAAATCGCGGTCGAGCCAAAGACAAAGGCCGACCAAGAGAAGATGGGCATCGCGCTGGCGCGTCTGGCTGCAGAGGATCCATCCTTCCGCGTGGAAACTGACTTTGAATCCGGTCAGACCATCATGAAGGGCATGGGCGAATTGCATCTCGACATTCTGGTCGACCGCATGAAGCGCGAATTCAAGGTCGAGGCGAACATCGGTGCGCCGCAGGTGGCATACCGCGAAACCATCGGCCACGAAGTCGAACACACCTATACCCACAAGAAACAATCCGGTGGGTCGGGCCAGTTCGGTGAGGTCAAGCTGCTGATCCAGCCGACAGCGCCCGGCGAAGGCTACTCGTTCGAAAGCCGCGTCGTCGGTGGTTCGGTGCCGAAGGAATACATCCCTGGCGTCGAAAAAGGGATCAAGTCGGTCATGGATTCCGGTCCATTGGCAGGCTTCCCCGTCATCGACTTCAAGGTGGCCCTGCTGGAAGGCAAGTATCACGATGTGGACTCCTCGGTCCTCGCGTTCGAGATCGCTGCACGGATGTGTATGCGTGAAGGGATGCGCAAGGCCGGTGCGAAACTGCTTGAACCGATCATGAAAGTCGAAGTCGTGACCCCCGAGGAATATACCGGCGGGATCATCGGTGACCTGACATCGCGTCGGGGCATGGTGCAGGGGCAGGACAGCCGCGGCAATGCCAACGTGATCGAGGCTTTCGTGCCGCTGGCCAACATGTTCGGCTACATCAACACCTTGCGGTCGATGTCGTCCGGTCGCGCCAACTTCACGATGATCTTCGATCATTATGAACCGGTGCCGCAGAACATCAGCGACGAGATCCAGAAGAAATACGCTTAACGGTGCGGCGGGGATAACCCCGCCCTACCACCCCCCGTAGGGCGGGGTTATCCCCGCCGCCCCAACACAAAATTCAAGGAGCCACACCATGGCAAAGGCAAAGTTTGAACGTAACAAGCCGCACGTGAACATCGGCACGATCGGGCATGTTGACCACGGCAAGACGACGCTGACGGCGGCGATCACGAAGTATTTCGGCGACTTCCGTGCCTACGACCAGATCGATGGCGCGCCCGAAGAAAAGGCCCGCGGCATCACGATCTCGACCGCGCATGTCGAATACGAATCCGAATCCCGTCACTATGCCCACGTCGACTGCCCCGGCCACGCGGACTATGTGAAGAACATGATCACCGGTGCCGCGCAGATGGACGGCGCGATCCTGGTGGTGAACGCCGCTGACGGCCCGATGCCGCAGACGCGCGAGCACATCCTGCTGGGCCGTCAGGTCGGCATTCCCTACATGGTCGTCTACATGAACAAGGTCGACCAGGTGGATGACGCCGAACT
>NZ_KB907999.1 GCF_000382265.1 Yoonia vestfoldensis DSM 16212 | reverse complement strand
TCTTCATCGATCAACGGCGCTTTGCGGCTGCCGCGCTCAAAAACGCCCGATGCGCCATCCAGCAGCGCACGTTTCCATTGGTTGATCATTGTTGGATGCACGCCGAACCGGCTCGCCAACTCCGACACGGTCGCCTCGCCTTTCAGCGCTTCCAGCGCCACCTTCGCTTTGAACTCAGGGGCATGCTGCTTTCGTTTCGACATCTTCGATCTCCTTCGTGGTGAAGATCAGCAGACAGCAAATCCGAGCTTACGTCATTGTCCAGTTTTCGGGGACCACCTCAGTTGTTTGTTGATCCTGCTGCGCAGCAGCAAGCGTTTTCTCCAGGATAGTGGTGTTGTCGACGGTCTTGTCCACTGGTTCCGCCCTTGCACAAGATGCTTTCAGGAAATGATACGAGCATCCCTGCAATTTAGGCAAGGCTTGTTCGTTGGAGCTTTGCTTGCGCGAAAAGCTACTTCCGCGCCGCGGTGATCGACCTGATCTCATCAAGAACGGCGTCGGGCGGTGCGGCCAGTTCGCCGTCGGAAAGCGCACGAAGATAGCCTTGACGCATCGCACAAAATATCGGTTCAGCGCTTTTCTTCATGAAGATTGTCCCAAATATCCTGTCATTGGCATAGGGGAAGGTGGCATTGAACCGCTTGCGGTTCACCGCACGGCGGATATGGTCAACCGCCGCAGCACGCCAACCCGTCTCTGACGGATCACGTTGCGCCAATCGCGCGGCCGCCTTTTCCAGATCTCGATCGGCGTAGGCAGCGTATCGCAAGGTCTTGATGAGGAAAGCGTCGTCCTGCGTGGCCAGATGTTCAAGAAACATGCTACGTCGGGTCAGCGCTTCGAGCCGAAGCCCGGCTTTGGTCATTCTGCGGGAAAAACCGATCTCGCCGTGCTTTATTGTGTCGGGTTTGAAATCGGTCATCTGGTATGTTTCCCAGAACTCCTGAAATGCCGGATGCTCCAGTGCTGTCTTTGTGATGAGGTAGAAGTAGCTTTCCAAATGAAAGCGTTCTGACGGATGCCCGCCCGCAGTGTCATGACGCACCTTTTCATCCCGCAAAAGTCCGACGATGTCCGCTTTTTCAGCAAGTGTTTCGAGACGCGTCATCAGATCTGGACTCATCGGCATCCAGACGCTGTCGTTCATCACGATCAATCGTTCTGGCGCCAGTTGCAGGCGTCCCAGCGCGAGAATTGCATCACGATAGCCCCCGAAATCATAGCCGAAGTTTTGTCGCTCCAGCAGGCGCCAGCATTCGGTCTGAAGCTGCTTGCGGCCCGCATCGCCCAGCGGTGTGTTCGAAACCAAAAATGGCGAATACCCTTCTGCGACGAGCCATCTGCAGGTCATCAGTGTCGAAACGGCGACACCGGCGGGCTGGTAGATCAACAAAATTGCGATCCGACCTTTCAGTGGGACGTTCCCTGCGGTCAACCGGGTGACACGTTCAAAGTTCCTGTCATGCGCCGCACGACGCGCCGGTTCTCTTAGACGTCGTGGCGTGTCAGCTATCTTTGCCGGTAGACCGAGGACCTGACCGGCCAGCCGCCTGACCTCGCGGCGGATCTTCCAAAGAGGTATCCCTGTCGGCATCGACATCCTTTCAAAGACGTTCATGTCTTTTTGTATTTTTCCTGTGCGACCAGATTGCCGGATGTATCTTCTGGATCGGATCGGCACGCCTGTCGTCACAGACCGGGAAACCGGCATCCAACGGAACATCCAGCCCGCCCGCAGAACAATGGCCGGTGATCATGCGATACCTTTGGTCATCCACTTGGCACGAACCTATGTTCAACCCAAGGTGGCAAATCCTACACACTTTGACCTGGTCAGCGACACCAGAGATCGGCCTGAGAAAAGGCAGTATCGCAGCCATCCGTGCCAGTGCAAAGCGTGGGGTTGTCGGACTCGCATCTATGCCCATCAGTGTTCCAATGCCGGTTTTTGGTCCGTTTGCCCAATAACAGGGTCGCAACACTCGCCGATTTGCTGACGTGTCCGGTCCGGGCCCCTTGTGTAATCGCATGCTGTCGACATCTTGCGATACCTTTCGTCCACCTGGTGTGCTTGCGTTTCACATCTTGTGATTGTCGGGCCTGATCCGCGAGTCTTAAGAGGCGATGAATACAATTCAAAATTGTGTCAGCCGGCGCTTGCGGCTCTTTCCAGTTCAGGATGCCTGAATTTAGTGCAGAAGTGACTTCAGGTGACGTCCATAGCCGTTCTTGTGGAATGCATCGGCCTGATTGCCGAGTTGTCCAGCGTCGATCCAGCCAGCGCGGAACGCGACTTCGTCAGGCGAGCCGACCTGAAGCCCTTGGCGCTGTGTCAAGGTCCTGACGAAATTTCCGGCATCAAGAAGGCTGCCATGCGTCCCTGTATCAAGCCACGCAAAGCCGCGACCCATGCGCTCGACTTTCAGAAAGCCATCGCCACGGTAGAGTTCAAGCAGGTCGGTAATCTCGAGTTCGCCACGCGCAGAAGGCCTTACCCGTGCCGCGAGATCGGATGCCCGCCCGTCAAGAAAGTAGAGACCCGTGACCGCATAGTTCGATGGCGCCAGATCAGGCTTTTCGATGATTGAACGGACATTGCCATCTTCGTCGAAATCAAGAACGCCATAGCGCTCTGGGTCGGTCACATGGTAACCAAAAACGGTTGCGCAATTTGCCCTTTCGTCAGCGGCGGCCAACAGGTCAGGCAATCCATGGCCAAAGAAAATATTGTCTCCGAGGATCAATGCCGAAGGTGCTCCGGCAAGAAAGTCGCGCGCCAGCAAATAGGCCTGCGCCAGCCCATCGGGTGACGGCTGCACGATCCAGGTGAATTCCAATCCCCATTGGCTTCCGTCGCCCATCAATCTTTGGAATTGCTGCTGGTCCTCGCGCGTCGTGATGATCGCGATTTCGCGGATCCCGGCCAGCATGAGGACAGACAGCGGATAATAGATCATCGGCTTGTCATAGATCGGCAGCAACTGCTTGGAGACGCCCATTGTGATCGGCCAGAGCCTGCTGCCGGACCCGCCTGCCAGGATGATGCCTTTGCGCTTCATGTCTTGTCTCCAAGGTTCAGGATGACCTCCTTGACACCACGCCGCCAGTCCGGCCGTTCGAGACCGAACGTCAGAGTGAAGGAAGCACAGTCAAGGCGGGAGTTGAGCGGTCGCACCGCCAGTGCCGGATAGTCAGAAGAAGGCAGGTCGCGGACGGCACAGTCCAAACCTGCCTGATCCATGACATGACGTGCAAGATTGGCCCAGCTTGTGTCGGGTGCGCCAGCAAAGTGATGCGTGCCACCGGGCTTTCCGCCAATCATGCCACGGGCGGCGACGAACAGGGCGTCGGCAATATCACCCGCGGGCGTCGGACCGCCGATTTGGTCGGCAATCACTGCAACCTCGTTTCTGCTCGCGCCGAGGCGCAGCATGGTCGTGACGAAATTCCCATCGTATGGCGAGAAAACCCAACTTGTCCGCAAGATCAGATGGTGTGCGCCCGTCAGGCGGATCGCGTTCTCGCCTGCCAGCTTCGAGCGTCCGTAGGCCGAAAGCGGCGCAACCGGGTCCGACGGCGCGAATGGCAATTGGCCCGCACCGTCAAAGACATAATCGGTCGAGAGATGCAGAAGCGGAATGTTCATGCGCAGGCAGGCCGCCGCCATCGCGCCTGGTGCATCGGCATTGATCGTTGTCGCACGCGCCTCGTGCATTTCGGCATCATCCACGGCGGTCCACGCTGCAGCGTTGATGACGGCATCGACATCGGACGCGAGGATCGCCGCGTGGCATGCCGCCGGATCAGACAGGTCCGCATCCCTGCGGTCAAGAAACCGGATCGTGCAATCTTGCGGGCGACGTCGCGCAAGTTCCTTCGCGACCTGTCCGGTTGTCCCGAAAACCAGCAGCCTCATGCCCGCATACCCTGTCGTCGGCCAACGCCGTCGCGGGCCAGCAGCGGGCGCCACCATGTCTCGTTGTCCAGAAACCACTGGACGGTCCGGTCAAGGCCCTGTTCCAGTGTCACTGCGGGATACCAGCCCAATTCGCTGTTCATCCGCGTCGGGTCGATCGCGTAGCGTGCATCATGGCCGGGGCGATCAGCCACCATGGTGATCTGGTCACTATAGCTGCCGCGCGCTTTTGGTTGCTTGGTGTCAAGAATGGCGCAGATCATCCGCACCAGGTCGATATTGCGCACCTCGTTATTGCCGCCGATGTTGTAGCTGCGGCCCACCTGTCCGGTCTGCAAGACGCGCAAAAGTGCGTCCGCGTGGTCTTCTACGTAAAGCCAATCGCGGATGTTTTCGCCGTTTCCGTAGACCGGGATCGGCTGCCCGGCCAGGGCGTTCAGGATGACGACAGGGATCAGCTTTTCCGGAAAATGAAACGGTCCATAATTGTTGGAGCAATTCGTCAGAACGACAGGCAGCCCATAGGTCTCATGCCAGGCCCGGACAAGATGATCCGATGCAGCCTTGGAGGCCGCATAGGGCGACCGCGGGTCATAGGCCGTGTCTTCGGTGAACTTGATGGACGGATCGGACGGGAGAGACCCGAACACTTCGTCCGTCGAGATGTGATGAAACCGAAACGCCTCGGCCTGGCCCGAGCGGGTCCAATAGGCCCTTGCGGCCTCCAGCATGTTGAAGGTGCCGGTGATATTCGTACCGATAAAGTCAGCCGGTGCGTCAATCGATCTGTCGACATGGGATTCCGCGGCAAGATGAAGAACGGCATCCGGCGCATGGATGGCAAACACCCGATCAAGGGCCGCGCGGTCGCGAATATCGGCATGCTCGAAGCTATAATTGGCCGATGCCGTCACAGACGCCAGATTGTCGAGGCAAGCAGCATAGGTCAGTGCGTCAAGGTTGACCACCGCGTGACCCCGCGCAATGGCCAAGCGCACGACAGCCGATCCGATAAAGCCGGCACCGCCAGTCACAAGCAGCTTCACGTTGCTGCCTCGTAGGTGAAAGGCGACGTGAAGTCGCTGAACTGCGGTGCTGCCGCATCCTTGGCGGACAAGACCGGGTCACCCGTCAGGGGCCAGTCGATCCCAATACCGTCCCACCGGACTGTTCCATCGCATTCCGGCGCATAATAATCCGAGCATTTGTACTGAACTTCTGTGTCTGCCTCCAAGGTGACAAAGCCGTGCAGGAACCCCTTTGGGATGAACAATTGGTGCCCGTTTTCGGCCGATAACGTCACACCCACCCATCGACCATAGCTCGGAGAGCCGTTGCGAACATCGACCGCGACATCGTAAATGGAACCACGGGTGCAGCGCACCAGCTTGTCCTGCGCCCGGGGCAGAGCCTGATAATGCATGCCGCGCAGCGTGCCTTCGTGCACGGAAAGCGAATGGTTATCCTGCACGAAGTCGGCGCTGACGCCACTCTGCGCAAGGTCCCGCTTGTTCCATGTTTCCTCGAAATAGCCGCGCGCGTCGTCAAAGCGCCGGGGCTGCACAAGGATGAGCGCTGGGATCGCCAGTGAGTTGAAAGAAATACCCATACAAAGAGATCGCTCTTTTAAGTGTGGTTGCGTGTGTACGTGAGTTTGGAAGAAACTACGTGAGTTTGGAAGAAACATTGCAACTGGGCACTCTGGTTGCGGTTAACCGAACACCGGCCAAATCACAATCTGGAATTGCGCTAGACCAGCGAGAAGAGCATCAATCCTCTCAAAACGTCAATGAGTGTGGTCAATCCTTCAGCAACCCTGCATCGCGTCCTCTTGGCGGCGATCAATACATGGCGGCCTTACTTGCCTTTGAATTGCACATCGTAAAGCTGCTTGAACTTTCCGCCCTTCGAAAGCATCGCGTCGATCGTGCCCTGTTCCACAATCTCTCCTGCCTCAAGATAGCAGATTTCGTCCGCGTTCATCACGGTCGAAAGCCGATGAGCGATGACGATGGTTGTGACGCCGCGGGTGATGGACTCGAGAGCGTCGCGCACCAACACTTCTGAATGGCTGTCAAGCGCGCTGGTCGCTTCGTCCAGCAGCAGGATCGGGGCCCGCCGCAGCACAGCCCGCGCGATGGACAGGCGCTGGCGCTGGCCGCCCGACAGGAATGATCCGTTTTCACCGATCACCGTGTCATAACCGCGTGGCATCTTTTCGATGAACTCATGCGCGTGGGCGACTTTCGCTGCGGCGATTGCTTCGTCTTCGGTCGCGTCACCGCGCGCGAGCAACAGGTTGTCCATCACTGTCCCTGCGAACAGAAACGTATCCTGTCCGACGAAAGCGATCTTTTCGCGCAGAGACGTGAAGGTCGCGGTGCGAATATCCTGCCCATCGATGCGGACGGTGCCTTCGGTCGGGTCATAGAGCCGCAGAATGAGGTTCAAAAGGGTGGATTTGCCGCCACCCGACGGGCCGACAAGGGCTGTGGTCTTGCCCGGCTGGAACATCACGTTTACGGATCGCAAGACCTGTTCATTCTCGCCATAGGCGAAACTGACATCTGACAAGGCGACCGCCCCGGGACCCGGCGCAAGCGGCATGGCATCGGGGTTTTCCAACATCGTCTGCTTGGTGTCGAGCAGACTGTACATCATCTTGACGCCGACCATGTTGCTTTCGATGACGACCCGCATCTTGGAAAGGCGCATGGCAGGTTCGTACGACATCAGAAAAGCAGTCACAAACGACATGAGTTGCCCCGGCGTCCCCGGCGCGCGGCCAAACAGATCAACCGCGCTCAGGATCACGATGGATGCGATCGCCAGACCGGCAACGATATCCAGCAATGGCATCGTTGCGGATTGCAGCTGCACGATCCGGTTGTTGCGGTCTTCGACCTGACGGACGGCGACTTCCATCCGGTTGGCCATGCTGGGCTCCAGCCCGAAAGCCTTGACCACGCGTGCGCCAAGCGAGGTTTCCTGCACCACGCGGATGATCTCGCCCAGACCGGCCATTTCCTGCTGCATCACATCCTGCACAAGCCGCAGGATGCGTTGCACCCCGTAAACCACGATCGGGGCAACGACGAGGCTGACCAGCGACAGCACGGGTTGTTGATAGAACATCACCGCGACAAGGCCGATCAGGGTCAGAAGATCGCGGATGAAACCTGCCACGATCGTATCGATGATGGCACGGGCGGCTTGGGCGCTTTGCGTCACCTTCAACAGCAACTCGGACGATTCGTTGCTGTTGAAGAACGCCACCCCTTGACCCAGCATCCGGTGGTAGATCTGCATCTGCTTTTGCGCGACAATACGGTTGCCCGCGCGTGCCATCAGCACTGCTTGTACATACATCGCAACGCCACGAAACGCGAAGACGAGCGCGACACCTGCACCGACCGCCATGACCTGACCGCGATTTTCCGGGGTGGATAATGCATCGACAATCTGCCCCATCATCCATGCCGTCGCGGCGGTCGCCGCAGCGACAAGCACCATCGCGCCCGATGCGGCAAGATATTTCCAGCGATGTTCGTGAAAGCTTTCCAGCAGCAGCCGCATGATGAGACGATCTGCGGGCAAACGGGCAAGCCATCGCTCATGCCATTTCTGTGGTTGGGCCATCTGCGCGTATCTTCTACGTTTGGTTCACGCGGTTACTAACGGGTTTTGCCGTGTTAAGCGATACCCACGCTGCACAACTATCGGCTGTGAACTGCCGATTATGCGGGTTGATGGAAAGCTCCGGACCTATCGCGATATGATGTCCCACGGCTGACAGCATCCATGGCGACAAAAGAAAGACGGATAACGCGAAATCGCAACCCGGATGAATTTCGCGAGGATCTCCCGCTTGATCAGGGAGGTGCCGATCTGGCTGGCAATTGATCCCGGTCTTGCTGCCCGGTGCGCCGGGTCGTGATCTCAGGTGAGCGTTCTTTCCTGAAAATCTGTTGCCCCAACGGGTCTTTGCCTATGCTCTTTCGCAACAAAGACGCATTGTCGCAAAAGACTAGAGCCGTGCTCGGGGGTCGAGGTCGGGGTTTTCGAAGAAAACGTTCAGACCTGCCGCGGGTGCGTAGCTTCTCCTGCCTGTCGTGCGGTCCAGTGAGCCCCCTGTCCGGCCGGACGATGCAATACCAACCGCTTCAATCCCGATCCCGCGGCCCGGCGTGATCCGCACCAGAGGGCCCCCGCTATCCCCCGGGTAGCCGGTGCAGTTGGTCCGCGCGAGATTTCCACGGCTGACGGCCTGAACGGAACACCCGACATCCAGACGCAGAAAATAGCCGGCATTCAGGTCGGCCGAATAGCCGATGGTCGTCAGGCTTTCCCCGACAACCGCCGGCGATCCAATCGGGATGAAATATTGGCTGCGTTGCGGCGTGACGAACATTGCGAAATCTTCGGCACCGCACAATCTGACGCGGTCATTGTCATCGCGTGCCCCCGGGCAGTTTTCAAACTTCAGGTTTACCAAATTCTGATAGATCGGTACCTGCACGGTCCGGCCGCGCATGAAATCACCTCCGCGTTCGGGCTGCTGCCTCTCGGCAGACATGGAATGCCCAAGGTCAAAGCAATGTGACGCGGTCGCGATGACATGTGGCCTGATAAAAAAGCCCGTACAATAGCCTCCGGTCGTATTGTTGCGTACCCTGACGATGCTGCGCGCAATGCGATGATCAGAAATAACCACCGATCTCCATTGGTTGAGTTGCACATCGCGTGCTTGTGCTGTGATCCGTGAGGCGGCGTAGTCCTGCGCGCCATTGCCGATCATGTCTGTGATCTGACCAAGTGTATCCAGCTGCGATTGCAAGACCTGCTGGCCGCGGACAGTTGTGACGTCGGCACTGCGGATCGCGGCGATACCGATACCAGCGCCCACGACCGCGCCCAGTGTCGCAATGTTGTCTGCTTGCTGGCGGGCTGCAATACGATGTCGCGCCGCACCATCGGCCAGAGTTGTCGTTGATCTGACGAACAGGGCGCGTGCTTGTTCTTCTTGGCCCGCCAGCAAACTGTCGAAAGCGGCATTGCCGTCGGCGCGCGATGCATCGACATACCGATAGTTCAAGAAATACTGGTTTCCCTGCGTCGCAGAAGCGCCTTGACCCGTACCTGTGTCGTCGCAGCCAACAAGCACACTCAAGGCGAAAAACGCCGATATCAATCTTTTCATAATACTCTCTCTGATCTGCACAAAGCTGTCTGTGGTGAAATGAAAAACGCGTTCAAGGTTGCTTGTGGATGGGCCGGTTTTCGTAGCCTGGCGACCAATGACCGGCAGGCGCCGCGTGATCTGCTCGGATCACATTGCACTGTCAGTGTTCCCCGCATGTACGGGCCGCAACGTCATGGCAGCGTGGTCGGCGCAATGATCCGCGCTGGCAACAGGCAGGCTAGGTGTCATGGGCAAAGCAGGTCCAGCTATACTGTCGATCATCCCTTCCGTGCCGTTCTCAGTCCCTGGTACTACACTGATCTATCCGCCATGCGACTGACCCGATGACGGCACTTTCTACTGAGACTGGCGAACTGCGGTTCGGATATGTGCAGACACGTGATGACGCGAACACCGGAGCCGATTGGCCGGGCCTTGCGCGCAAGGCCAGATATGACCGATAATCAAAGCTGACCTGACAACACACGAGGCTGTCACTGTCGTTGCGAATGTTCAGGCGATAGATGTATTTGCCACGATCATCCACGAAATCGCGTGATTCAACCCGCACCCCAGGGGTCAGTTCGGTGATATCGGGCGACGCAGGGCCGCCATAGGCAAAGACGGGTGGAAGATCGGTCAGGTCCGGCGATTGTGATGGTGCAGGCGTAGCCGCAGGTGCCACGGGGTCATCAGCATCGGTGCGATCCTGGTCTGTGACTTGGGTGCCCGCCTGTGCCGCATCGGACTGGCACGCGTTCTGGGCAGGTGCGAGCTTGTCTCTGGCTGCGCAGGAATAGGCCTCACCTTCTGCGCAGCCTTTCACATAGAGATCAAAAGTGAACTGGGTGAATTCGCAATCTTCGATTCCGTCTTGGGCCTGCGCTCCACCCGACAGACCAAGAAGTGTCAGCAGAACGAGCGCACGCATTCGCGCAGCCCTTCCATCGAGATTTCGAGTTCTGCGCGCTGTTCGCCGGTAGGGTCTGCCTGCGGACATTCATTGTTGAAATCGAACCAGACTTCAAAGCTCTCCAGGCTGATCTGACACTGGCGACAGACCGAGGGTTGTTGCGCAAGCTCCGCTGTGACGCGATCAAGCATGGTCTCTGCCGCAGCCATTTTTTCCGTGCAGGACTGTGCAAATGCCGGTGTGATCGTACACCCGATCAACACAAGGGCTGCAACAAACGCATTTTGGATCTTTGCCTGACGCGCTGTCCTGTCAAATGCCATGAATTTGTCTCCCGCGAAATGGCGACCGGACGCGCAAGGTCCGGACCTCGCCACCCTAGGATCGGCAAAAAGCCAAAAACAGCTATCAATATTGATATCAGAGATGGATCAGCCCGTTGCGGATGGCGATCGCAAGCGCCTGTTCCCGCGTGCGCGCGCCGAGTTTACGTCGGGCGGATTGCAGGTGCATGCTGACTGTAACATTCGCGATATTCATTTCCCAGGCGATTTCCGCAGTCTGACGCCCGGTCGAGAGCCACTGCAATGTCTCGATCTCGCGCGGATTCAGGGCCGGGCAGATGTGATAGACCGAATCAATATTTCGGGCCATGTCCTCTGGGCGGAACCACGCGGCAATGGCCCAGATGCAATTGACCAAGTCGGACCTCGTTTGCTCTGCGCGCAGGTCGCGCGCAGCGTCAGGGGTCGTTGCATAGCACACGATGCCGCCGGGCCGCGCTGCCTGCCAGCTTGGGATCAGGACAACATGTTTGATCCCATGATCAGCGAGAACGGTCCAGAGCTTGGTGTCCGGCGCGACAAGCTGACTTCGGCAGATATCATCGTGGCTGATTTCATCGCAGGTGACAGTTTCGGCGCAATGGTGCATCCATGGGTCGTGCTGATAGATTTTCTCGGCCAGATAATCCGCCATCAGCGCGGATGGCGTGGTGGATGCGACGACGACAGAGTGCAATGCCTGTCTGGGTGCTGACCCTGCCGTGATCCAGGTCGCGCCGTAGGTATGGAGCAGCTTGGCCGCCACCCGCCATCTGTCCACAGCCGAACGCGCCGACGCCAACGCTTGATGCGTCAGAATGATGTTGTTCTGCATCGGTGAAAACCATTTCACGTAAATACGCGGACATCGCGCCAACGGTCCGAGCATAGGTGCTGATCATGCGTCGATCAACAGAAAAAATGGCCATCGCCAGATGGCCGGTCGGCCAGGCGGGCTCGGTGCCTGCCGCGCGTGGTGATGCAGGATTGCCAGGATCGACGTTCAAGAACGGGTCCCGATCATGTCGCGGACCGAATACCGCACGCTGACCTTGATTTCGCAAAGCTTGAACGCACGACACGCGGGGCAGGGACATCGGCCGCGTCGGCAGGCAAACATTGCTTTTGATCTTGCCTCGGGTCGATCTGCTTGCGGTGAGCGCCCAGAGCGATGACCGGGCCGACAGCGCAATCGCGAGCAGCCACGGCCTGTCAGCATGCAATCAGATCGCCGCCTTGGCTCATGATGGATCACCGTCCAGATCGTCGCCGCGCGTCACGCCGCTGATCAACTGATAGGCCAGAAGATCGGGGATTGTGTGCGGATCACGGATCAGCGGGCGCAGATGACCCCGCAACCCGTCGCGGCGCACCAATTCGGCCAGTTCGAGCTTTACGCCCTCTTCCAGCGACACGAAGGCGAAAGTGATCGCCTCGTTCGCCGGGGTCCGCAGGAACCGCGGCAGATCGCAGGGCAAGATGGTGCCGATCCGGGGGTAGCCCCCGGTGGTCTGGCATTCACAGAGCAGAACAAAAGGCGCGCCGTCACCAGTGATCTGGATATCGCCGGGCACGACGGTTTCGGACAGGATGGCAAGCCCCGCTTTTGCACCGAACCCGCCCCCGTCAAGGACCAGCCGCTGGCCCATCCGGTTGCCACGACTATCCTTGCGAAAGGTCGTCGCGGTGAACCGCGCCAGCTCGGCATCAGCGAAAAGCGGGGTCTGCGGCGTTGCGACCAGCCGGATCGCGCCTTTGGTCGAAGGCTCTGCCGCCAGCGCAAGGCCTGCGCGCCCGGCGTCGTGGTCGCTGATCGCCAGACGGTCGCCTGCCGCGATCATCTGCCCGATCCCCGCCGCCAGATGCGCGCTTTTTGCGCCCAGCACGTCATCCGCCGCGACGCCACCGCCCAGATGCAGATAGCTGTAGCCACCCGCGCTGGCTGACAGTTCGAGCGTGCTGCCTGCGGGCAGGGCATGGCTTGCCTGCCAGACCAAGGCGTCACCGTTGCACCGCGCGCGCATCGGCACGCCGGTCAGGGCGATGCGGACGGCGGCCGTGATCTCGATGGTCAGAAAGCTTGCCGCGATCTCGATGGCGGCCATATCAGTCGATTGTCCGAGCAGCACAGCCCCTTCGCAGAGCGCAAGACGGTCGACAGCGCCGCCGCGCGACAGCCCCTGCGCAAGATAGCCAGCGCGGCCTTCGTCCTGCAGTGTCACACCGGGGCCCGCCTTTTTCACGATAATCTGGGCCATCAGCCGATCACCTCGGCGACTGCGCCACCGTTCGCGTCCTCTGCGCGCAGGGTCTCGAAGGCGTCGCGCGATACGGCGGTGAAATGCACCTCGTCGCCCGGACGCAGCAGGAACGGATCGGGGGCTTTGGGGCGGAACAGGCGCACGGCGGTCTGGCCGACATGCCGCCAGCCCGTTGGCGTGCTGACCGAGAACAGCACCATCTGCCGGATCGCAAGCGCCAGCGCGCCTTGTGGCACCTGCGGTGTCAGGTCGGATTGGCGGGGGATATTCCACACGGCCGGCAATTCACCCAGGTAAGGCTGACCGGGCGCAAAGCCGATGGTCTGCACCCGCAAAGGCGCGGCGCAAAGCGCGGCAACGGCCTGCGCGGGCGACAGACCGGCAAGGCGGGCCGCCTCCTCGAACTGGGGGGCAAGATCGGTGCCGAAAACCGCCGGCACCCGCCAGCGCCTGCGCCCTTCGGGCAATGACGCGGCATACCAATCGCGGCTGTCAAGCAAGTCGTCAAGCGTTTGGCACATCCGCGCATGATCGGCCGCTGCCAAATCGAAGCGCAGATAGACCGAAGTGAGCGATGTCGCAGTTTCTGCGATTCCGGCGATATCCGCCGTCTCGAGCGCCGCGCGATAGGCAAGCGCAGCGCGGTTCGCGGGTTCTGACAATTGCGCGCCGAACGATACGAGAAACCCGTCGACGCCCAGCGTACTGACAAGCGGTCGCGATCGCTGTGCAGGTTCGGTGGTCATGATCACACCGTTGCCATTTCTTTGTGCATTTCCGTCGCCTGTGACCACATCAAAAACTCCCAATCATATTTTTGTTGACGATTTGCCGACATACTGTCAACGTTTAATCGATATCACGCCAGAATGATCAAAACCAAGGGAGTTCAAGAATGAAGCATTACATCACCGCCGCAGGATTTGCCGCCGCACTGGCCGCTACACCCGCAATGGCCCAGACGAACTGGGATATGCCGACGCCTTATGGCGACGCCGTGTTCCATACCCAGAACATCACCGCCTTCGCGGACGAAGTGCGCGCGGCGACGGGCGGGTCGCTCGATATCACGATCCATTCCGCCGGATCGCTGTTCGCCCATGGCCAGATCAAGGATTCAGTCCGGCGCGGTCTGGCACCCGCAGGCGAAATCCTGATGTCGCAGCTTGTGAACGAAAACCCCGTCTTCGGGGTGGACAGTATCCCGTTCCTTGCCGCCAGCTATGACGAGGCAGCGGCGCTTTGGTCCGCCTCGCGCGGCGATGTTGCGGCGGCGCTGGAAGATCAGGGGCTGACGCTCTTGTTCTCGGTGCCATGGCCGGGCCAGTCGTTTTTCCTGCGCGAAGAAGTGACCGACCCCGCCCAATTGCAAGGCGTGACCTTCCGCGCCTACAACAATGCCACCGAACGCATGGCGCAGCTTCTGGGGATGATCCCGACGCAGGTCGAGGCGGGCGATATTCCCACCGCGTTCAGCACAGGACGCGTGGCCTCGATGATCACATCGCCGTCGACGGGCGTATCCTCGCAGGCGTGGGACTATACCAGCCACTATATCGACGTGCAGGCCTGGCTGCCCAAGAACATGGTCTTTGTGAACACCGATGCGCTGAACGCGCTGACCGATGACGAACGCGCCGCCGTGCTGGCCGCCGCCGAAGCCGCAGAGGCCCGCGGCTGGGAGATGTCGCGCGCCGAAACCGCAACCCAGATCGCGGCACTTGAGGCGGCAGGCATGACGGTGATGCAGCCGTCGGACGCCTTGTCCGCGCGTCTGGCCGAGATCGGAGAGATCATGGCCGCCGAATGGCTGGATGGCGCCGGCGATGCCGGGGCGGCGGTGCTCGACACCTACCGCGCCAACTAGGCCGGATCGGGCAGGGCCACGCGCCCTGCCCTTTTTTTATCCATCAAACGAGGGGGCGCAGATGCGCAAGGTCCTGGACGGTCTTTATTCTGCCGCGCTGACGATCGCCTGTCTGGCGATGGTCGCCATCGCGGCGCTGGTTCTGGTGCAGATCCTTGGCCGTGTGCTGGATCGCGCCATGATCATCGCGGGCGCTGTGCCTTACGGTTTCAGCATTCCATCGCTGTCGGATTTCGGGGGCTTCCTGTTCGTGGCCTCGGCCACGCTTGCGCTGCCTGCGACACTGCGGTCGGGCGGCCATGTCCGTGTCAGCCTTTTGCTGGGTGTGGGTGGACCGCGTCTCCAGCGCGGGCTCGGCATTGCCGTGCTGTCCGTGGCACTGGGGCTTGCGGGTTTTGCGACGTGGCACGCGGGGGCGCAGGCGCTGGATTCATGGCAGTTCGCTGCCGTATCCTTTGGCATGGTGCAGGTTCCGTTGTGGATCCCGCAGGGGGTGATGACGCTGGGCTTTGCCCTGCTCCTAATCGCACTGGCCGACGAGTTGGTCACAGCGCTGCGCGGTCAGGACCCGGCCTTTCAGCGGGCCGAAGACGCGCGCAGCATGGGCGGGCATTGACATGGATCTGCTGACACTTTCGATCATCCTTGTGGTGACACTGTTCGGGTTCCTGCTGGCGGGGCTTTGGGTCGGGTTTTCGCTGATGGCGGTCGCACTGGTCGCGATGGAACTGACACGTCCCGGGCTGGGTGGCGCCGTTTTCGCGACTAAGGTCTGGGGGTCGCTGAACGTCTGGGACCTGACAGCGCTGCCCATGTTCATCTGGATGGGTGAGATCCTGTTCCGGTCGCGATTGTCATCGGACCTGTTCCGCGGGCTGGCACCGTTCACGCGGCGGCTGCCGGGCGGTTTGCTGCACGCCAATATCCTTGGTTGCGCGCTGTTTGCCGCCGTGTCGGGATCATCGGCGGCGACGACAGCCACGGTCGGGCGCATGTCCCTGCCAGAGCTGAAAAAGCGTGGCTATGATCCCGACATCTCTATCGGCACGCTGGCGGGCGCGGGCACCTTTGGTTTTCTGATCCCGCCGTCGATCATCCTGATCGTCTATGGCGCCGCCACTGAACAAAGCATCGCGCGGCTGTTCCTTGCGGGCGTTTTGCCGGGGCTGATGCTGGCGGCCCTGTTTGCGGGCTACGTCATGCTGTGGGCAATCTTCAACAAGGACAAATGTCCGGCACAAGAACCCGCGCCAAGCTGGGCCGACCGCTGGGACGCGATCAAGGCGCTAGGGCCGACCGTCGCGCTGATCGTCGCGGTGATCGGGTCGATCTACGGCGGGCTTGCCTCGCCGACCGAGGCGGCGGTGATCGGCGTCGTCGGTGCGCTGATGATCTCGGGCTTCACCGGCGGGCTGGACCGCGCCAGCACCATTGCCAGCCTGCAAGGCGCCGCGATCACGACCTGCATGATCGCCTTTATCCTTGCTGGCGCATCCTTTCTGACGGTGGCGATGGGCTATACCGGCATCCCGCGATTGCTGGCCGAATGGATCGGCACACAGGGCTATTCGCAGTTCACGCTGCTGGCGGTGCTGCTGTTGTTCTTCATCGTGCTGGGGTTCTTTCTGGACGGGATTTCCATCGTCGTGCTGACCACGTCGGTGATCCTGCCGATGGTCATGGCGGCAGGGATCGATCCGATCTGGTTCGGCATCTTTCTGGTGCTCGTCGTCGAGATGAGCCAGATCACGCCGCCCGTTGGTTTCAACCTCTTCGTGTTGCAATCCATCACCGGGCGGGGCATTTTTGCCATCGCCCGCATGGCGCTTCCTTTCTTTCTTATCCTTGTCCTCGCGACAGCGATCCTGTCCATTTTCCCGGAGATTGCCCTGTGGCTTCCAAACACGATGCTGAACCGCTAGACCCGATCCGGCCCCTGCCCGATATCGGGCCGGTGGTCAGTTCGGCCCATCTGGCCAGTTCATCCTTGCCCGCCCTGTCAGAGGTCGAATTCGCGCTGACCATGGCCAACCATTCGTTTCACCGCTGGATGATGCGGTGCATGACGGCGGCGGGAATGCCGGGGCTGTCCGCGCTTGAGGTGCTGATCGTACATCTGGTCAACCACCGCGACCGGCCCAAGACGCTGGCCGACATCTGCCTTGTGCTCAATATCGAGGATACGCATCTGGCGAACTATGCGATCAAGAAGCTCGAAGCGCACAAGCTGGTCAAGACCGGGCGCAAAGGCAAGGAAAAGGCCGTGTCGATCACCGAGGCGGGCACCCAGCTTTGCGCGCGCTACGGCGAAATCCGCGAGGCGCTGGTTGTGCGGGCAGCGCGGCAGTTGGGGCATGATCCTGCGGACCTGAGCAGGATCGCGGCGGTGCTGCGCACCCTTTCTGGCGCCTATGACCAGGCAGCGCGCGCCGCTGCTGCGTTCTGAACGCCATCTACCGCCACGGTCGGCTGGAATGTTGCTTGGGGCGGTTCCGTCGCAAGGGTGCGTCCGCCTGTTAGGTGACAGCGAGGTCATCACATTCCGATAGGTTGCGCAGACCGGCGATTTTTCCCAACGAGGATGCGAAGCGTCAAGACAGATCTTCATTTGACATCTTGTCGGGGAAGACGGCGCAGCCGCTGTAAACGCGGTCCGTGCGCGGAAATGCGATCACGACAGCGACACGACGGCCGCGGCCGCGATTCCGCACGTCTGCGGGGCAAGGCGCCCACCTCTCCTCGCCCACATTTTTCGTCACATTTGCTTCGGCAAGTCACAATTCTGCATAATTATGCAAGCTCGCCATTTTCCCGAAAGGAAACATGGCATAGTCAAAGGCAAGCGGATGGCCAAGATGGTAGTCCGGATCAACTGGTGCAAGCAGCACCCACAGCCAACGGGTCGAGGTCATGACAAGTCAGCACCGCCCTTTGGGCAGCATCGTCTGCCGATGCACAATGCTTTCCCTAAGTGAGGTCGGGCAGGATCCGACGGCACTTTTTTGATGTATGATAGTGAACTGAGGGTGTTCGCTCTCAGGTTGCGAGTTTCGGTCGGAGACGATGATGTTGACTTTTGACGACCTTCGGAGCCTTCAGGCTCGTTCGCGCAGATTGCACCTTGCGGTCAGCGGCCAAGGCAGCACCGAAAGTGACGCAAAGACTCTGCGGAGGTTTTCGTCTTGGGAAGTCTGCGAACTGATCCTCGGGATCAATCAATCGACGTTTCGCGGACAGTTGGCCGCCGACCGGAGTTTCCCTCCGGGCAAGGTGGAACCCAACGGTCGCCAGCGCTGGTTTTCCTTGGCAGAGGTCAACACGCTGCGTCGCAGGTTGACGGTCAGAGGCCGGACGCTGCAACCAGACCGCCCCGCAGGCCGTGCCTTCCGCACCGCTTTTGCCAATTTTGACGCAGGGACCGGCAAGACAACGACCGCGCTGCATTTCGCACATGCCGCGGCACTGGACGGCTATCGTGTCTTGCTTATTGACTGCGATCCTCAGGCGGTGCTGTCACGATCCCTAGGCGTGACACATGTATCCCGAGAGCAGACGATCTGGGGCATCCTCGCGCGTGACCTCGTGACACAGACCGCACAGATGAATGCCGCGCAGGCCGGACATGCGTCCCATGCAGCGCCGGCATCGCTGCGCAAGCTGGGACTGGAGGATTTGCGCAACACGGACTTCATCCGCAAGACCCCTTGGTCCACGATCGATCTGATACCCAGTTGCGTTGAAGCCGCATTTGTTTCGTTCGCCAGCACGCATTATCGGCAACTTGACCGTGACTGGTCGCATTATGCCGCACTGTCGCGTTTTCTGGACCATCTGCCCAACGACGCTTGGGATCTTGTCTTTCTGGATTGCCCGCCGGGGATCGGCTTTCATTCGATCAACGCTCTTTACGCCTCTGACATGCTTTGCGTCCCAACAGCGGCCACATGGGACGACTTTGACAGTACGACTGCGTTTATCGGGCAGATTGCAGCGGTGCTGGAAGAACTGGGACAGGATACACGCGCAGCGGGGACAAGCACGCGGGCAAAGGCCTTTTGCGACATGCGCGTTCTGCTGACCCGGTTCGACAGTGACAACCCCGAACATCGTGCAACACGCGATGCTTTCGGCGCAGTCTTTGCTGACAGATTGTCGCAGAATCCGATACAATCGACGCGGGCTTTGGAACAACCCGGGCGGCTTTTGCGCTCGATTTACGAAATCGATTACCGTGAAATGACACGTGATAGTTGGCGCTCGTCGCGCGCGAATTTTGACCGCGCGTGGAGCGATTGTCATGATGCCATTCTGCCCGCATGGCGGACAATCGCGGCGATGGACGCCTAGGCGTATCGAATCACGGCGTCTTGATCGCCCAAGAATCAGCGACCAAAGCCGTCTTTTTCGAAACAATTATCATTACAGGAATCTGTCGGAAAACAATCGGGCCGATCATGCGCGATCTATCGCCGATCGCGGTGCAGTTTTCCGGCCGTCGTCGGGTGCCTGACGCTCAAAGAACAAAAAAATGCCGCAATGCGTTATTTCCGGGTTGTCACGAATCAACGTCCGCGCTCTACTTTGGGTAGTGGTGTGGGGCCGCTGTATCTCTCCGATCTGACCAGTCCCTTTTTGAGGGCCCCGCTGCGTTCAACTTTTCGTGGCCCGAGGTCACCAATCGAATGGAGAGAAATGTGCGAATTTTATTCGTCGAGGACGAGTCCGCCTTGTCGGACGCTGCCGTGCCGGTGCTGGTGGCGGGCGGTTTCACTGTCGATGTCGTTGATACGCTGGCTGATGCGATGTCGGCGGAATCGGTTTTTCCCTATGATGCGGTCTTGCTGGACCGTCATTTGCCGGACGGCGACGGGCTGCACTTGCTGCGTGACCTGCGCAAGCGCAAGCGACACATGCCTGTTATCGTGATGTCAGCCGTCCGGGCCGACCTCGCGGACCGCATTCACGGGTTGGAAGGCGGCGCCGATGATTACATGGTCAAGCCGCTGGTCCCGACCGAACTTTACGCGAGGCTGAAAGCGGTCTTGCGGCGTCCTGGTCAGCTTGAGGATGCGGAACTGCATCTGGGGGGATTGTCCTACGACACCGTTTGTCGGCAGGTCCGTATCGATGGCGAGGCGGTTTCCCTGGCACGGCGCGAAACCGATGTGTTGGAATGTCTGGTCCGTGCTGCGGGTCGCGTGGTCAGTCGCGGCTATCTGGAAGAGGCGATCTATGGGTTCAACGAAGACGTGTCGAACAACGCCATCGACGTGTCGATGCACCGTTTGCGCTGCATCCTGAAATCGCGCAGCGCGCGGGTGCAGATCGAAACTGTCCGTGGCCTTGGTTACATCCTTCGGGAGGCACCGGCGCATGTTTGATGTCTCGCTCATCCCATGGGAGGCAGTGGTCAGCCACCAGCTCAAGACGCCGCTTTGCGCGCTACAGGCGCAACTGCAACGCACCGCTGTCGATCGTTCGCGTATTCTGCATGATGTCCAGCGCATGTTGCGTCTGATCGACCAGTTGCACCTTGCGGGCCTTTGCCGGTCGGGGATGGTGCGAATGCAACAGGGATCGCTGGACGCGGCCGCAGCGACCGTGTGTGAACGATTGCTGCCGCTGGCGCTGGATCGCGGACAACGCTTTGTTTTCCGCAGGATCGGCGGGCCTGTGAGCGCAATGATGGACCGGGCGCTTGCCGAGGAAGCGATCTGCAATCTTCTGGAGAACGCGATCAAATATGCTCCGTCCGGCAGCACCATCGCGGTTGTCGTCACATCTGGCGGCACTGTCCATGTCCTGGACCGGGGTCCCGGCATCCCGCTGTCGGAAGTCACCCAGTTGTTCGAGCCCTTTCGGCGCGGTGCAGGGACCTCTCATCTGCCAGGGTCGGGCCTGGGTCTGTCGCTTGCGGCAAGTATCATGTCTGTTCACCGCGCCAGCATTGATTACCGGCCGCGTCGCGGTGGCGGGTCGTGTTTCCGGCTGAAATTCAAGCGCCCGGGGCAGTCATCTCTCGGGGGGACTGTCGTGACCCTTCAACACGGTCAGGCAGTCGCGACCTTTCGAAGGCATGGTAAATGAACGTCCGGCTGCGGCGGGCACCCTGATGCAAGGCGCCCGCCGGCTTGTTCGGACCGGCCAGAGAGAATGCACGGCCCGACAAGGCGGATGGTGGTCCAAAGCGGCCGACCATCCCGGTGTCATCACGCGACCGAGAGAGAGAACGCACGCGTGGTGACACACTGCACCCTGTTTCGCACCTGTTTCTTTCGGCGATCTGACCGTTGAACCAGCCGCACCGGAAAATTGCGTAGGCGTTTCGACAGGTTCCCGACAGGTTGGAACGTCACCTTGGGACATATTGTGGCGCGCAAGGAGCAAGGCGATGTCGGACTATCTTGCAATGATCGGAAAAGCGATCTCGGCGACCTTGGCGCTGCCTGACACGTTCTTTCGTGATCTGCCGGATACGCCGTCATTCGCGGACGCCAAGCCGCGCAAGGCCAAGAAACAGGTAAAACAGAAGTCGGCATACAAGCCCGGTAAAGGATACAAGGCGCCGGCTGGCTGGAGAATTCTCAAGGCGCCGCCGGACGGGGATCGTCAGAAATGAACACGCTGCGCGCTGCGACTTTGGCGCTTTGCCTTGCTGGCACATCGGCGATGTCCGATGCTGAGAATACCCATCAATTCATGATCATCGACCAACAGGTCGGAGACGTGCTGCGCGAATATGCCACCGCCTTTGGCCTGTCGATCAACATGGACCCGGCAATCGAAGGGCGGCTGACGAATTTCTCGGGCATCTATACGACGACCGGTTTTCTTGACGCGGTCACGGCACGATTCGGGCTTGTCTGGTATGACGACGGTGTCACCATTCACGTCAGCCCCCTGGACGAGATGAAATCGGTCGTGATTGACTTCAACGGGATGCCACCCGCCGCATTGACGGCTGCGCTGACCGATATGGGCGCCCATGATCCCCGGTTCGCATTGCGCGAAACGACGGCCGGTATCGGAATCGTCACGGGGCCGCCGCGGTATGTGGAACTTGTGGAAAACACTTTCCTGATGCTGGCCCAGCGCGACACGCCCGACGCGCCAGTACGTCCGGCACACAACATGATCGTCATCCGTGGCGAATCCGTGGTGATCTGGAACGGCACGACCACACCGGACCCCGAACCCGCCACCGGTCAGGACTAACGCAGAAGCCGTCCAGAGACGTGTCGGACTGGCGCGCTCAAGTTAAAAAACACGTAAAATCAATCATCTATCTTGGCTCCCGCAGGTTTTTTAGGGTCGTCAGTTTCTCGAAAGGTCCGGTCCCCAAAAAGGGATCACACCAGATGCTGGGCAGCACCGACAGACGCGGTGCCGGCATCCGAGAAAAGGAGATGGATATGGGACTATTCGGTGGATTTCTGAAAATCGCAGGGATCGTCGGCAGCGTCATGACCGGCAATCCTGCCATCGCCGCTGGCAGCTTTGCCTTGGCGAACAAGATCGACAAGGGCGGACAAGGCGGTTTCGATCAATTCCTGAATGCGGCAGGCGGTTTCGTCATGAGCGGCAAGTCACAAGCCTTTGCATCGACGGCGCAGAATGCGCTGCTGTCAGGATCGGTTGATTACTTCAAGCGCCGCCCCGGAGAAGACCAGCAAGCCTATCAGGCACAGGCCGCTTTTCCCGACACGGCCACCACCTACACCAAGCATCCCGGTTATTGATACCGCCCCCCCGGGCCGATGCCCGCACGCAGAAGGAGAGTTTCGATGGCAACCATTGATCAGAACACCCCGCCCAGCGCCGTCGGCCAGGCACAGACCGCGCCAGCAGAATCTGGGCCATCCGCGCCGGAACTTGACGCGTTGTGGAACATCATCATGGCGAACGCGACCAGCCTGTATCAGGAATCCTTCTCTCAGGTGCAGGAAGCGGAAAAAGACGACGACAACGAAGGATGAACTGACGGTAACCCATTAACATGAAGTGGAGAAAACGATGAGTACCACCAACCTACCAGCCGCCGATGCGGTGAACAGACCAAGCGGGGACGCGATCACGCTTGTCTTCGGGGACAACAGCCAAGTGCAGATGTCAAAATCCTTCGCGACAAAGCTCGACAAGGAAATGGACTATCTCAGCGAAAAGGCCGAGCAGCTCGAGGACCAGCGCTATACCGCGACAGATGCCTATTACGACCGCGTGGGCAATGCCGCCGACATGATGAACCGCGCATCCGTCACGTCCTATCGCGACAATGCCTTCAGCCTCGACGACAAGGGTACCGATTACATGGACGACCTTGCCGCGCTGTTCACCACGCAGCAGCGCCGCGCGGTGGATGGTGGATCGAACGGCGATGCGTCCAAGATCAAGTTCTTTGCCGACGGTTTCCGCCAGGCCTATGACAAGGCGACGGCCCCCGTGACCACAAGGACCGACAGCACATCCAGCGCGCCAAAGGACATGGACATGTCCGGCGTCAAGGAATTGCTGGCCGAGGTGAAGACAACGCAGAATTCTTCGGCCAAGTCATCCAAGCTGAGCGAGGCGATTGCCGCACTGATCGCCCAGATCCGTGGCACAGCAACCAAGACCGAAGCCAACCCGCTGCAAACCAAGATCGACGATCTGGCAGAGACGATCGGCGGGCAAAAGGCGGCCAAGACGACAGCTGCCGAAAAGGCCGCCGACACCCCGCCGCCGCCGGCCCCGACCGCGCGCAAATGGCAACCGTCGGTGTCGTATTCCGCGGGCGATTCACTGACCGTCGAGATGAAGAACGCCAAAGGCGAGTGGACCGAAGTCGATACCAAGGCCAAGGGCAACGGCAAACAGGGCAATGGCAGTCTTGCACCGATTGAGGCGGGCATGACCCCCGAAGTCCGGTTGCGCAACAACAGCACTGGACAGATCATCGACGCCAGCAGCCAGCAGATGCGGACCACGAAACAGGAAGATGGCACTGTCATCGTCCAGTTTGAAGACCGCAAGAACGGTGACAACGACTTCAACGATGCCGTCGTCACCCTGCGGCCCGGTGCCCCTGTCTCAAGCGAACAGCGGGCGGCAAAAACCGATGCCACCTCTGAAACGACGGACGCCTCAGCCGCGCTGGCCGACTTCGACGTGACGCAGTTGCTGGACCTGTTGCAGGCGCTCAGCAGCTCGATCAGCCTGATCAACAGCTCCAAGAACCTGTCCAAGGCGGACGCGGATGCGCTGTTCGAAAAGATCGGCGGCGTCGTGGAAACCATCGCCAATGCGCTGGATGCCAGCGGCGAAGGTGGTGCCGCAGTCACCCCCGAAGAAGTCGCCAGCATTCTTGAAACCGTCGGCGGCCTGAATGCCGACATCGAGGCCAAGATTGATGACAGCGGCGAAAAGAACGACGTGCTGGATGCCCTTGCGATGGGCGTGGGCAAGGTCGCGGACGAAATGGCCTGACCGGTCGTTTCGCCCATACGTGAAACCAACCAACGGTGTTGATTGTCACTGAGAACTGACCCGGCATTTTCATCGAGATCTGACCCACCCAGTCGTTATGATCTGCGTATTATGATGGCGTCAATGGTGGTGTCTCCTTTCGCTTTTTCTTGGCTGTTTCGGAGCTGGCCTTGAAGCGGTAGCTGTCATTGCCGGTTTCGAGGATGTGGCAGCGATGGGTGAGACGGTCGAGCAGTGCCGTGG
>NZ_KB907998.1 GCF_000382265.1 Yoonia vestfoldensis DSM 16212 | reverse complement strand
AAATCAAACGCTTAAAGCCCGACCTAATCAGTCGGGCTTTTGCTTGTGCAGTTCTTGTCAACGCCTTGTCAACGTTTGACGAGTCCCCCCTAAAGCAGGGGGCCTTTTTGGATCTGGCCTGCCGGAAAACCTTGTGGCAGCGTTCAGCCATGATCGAGTTCCGTATTCTCTCCGATGATCACCCTGACCTCGTGCATTCGCCCTTGCTCCGCGCGGCGCTGTTGACGTTGCAGTACGCCCAGGAACACGGAGCCATCGGTTTGACCAAGACAAAGGCGTTCAAGCGCGTTTTCGTGCATTGGGCGGTTGAGCATTTTGACTGGCCCGGCAGCAGCGCAGAGGAGATGTTCCGCTATAACAAAGTCATCAACGAATACGAGTTCCCACCGCTTGAGGTGCTGCACTACGTTCTGATCATACTTCGTCTAGGGCGGCACTTCAAAGGCGAGTTCCGTCTGACCAAGCGCGGCGCAGAACTGGCACAGGCGCCGGGCAAGCTGTTTGCCGAGCTGATCCCGTTCTTTGTCCTGAAACTCGACCACACCTCCTACGCACGTTTTGAAGAGCGTCCCTTCGGAAAATGGGACGTCTGGATGAACGTGATCAACGTCGAGGCCAACCTCGGCACAACCGAACGCGCGCTGTTCGCGGCGTTCTATGGCCAAGAACATGATTGGGATAATGCTGGATGGCGCGAAATGGCCGCGTTCTCATCTTGCGTCTTGCGCCCGCTTGAATGGGCCGGATTGCTTGTCGAGACCCGTGAAGAACGCGGGGCCAAACATGTGCACCACGTTTTCAAGACGCCGCTCTGGCGCAGCGCAGTGAAACTGGACACCGATGACATGTTGCGGCCAGTTGCCGTTCAATGAACAGTCCGGGAGCGGACATTTGTGATTGTTGCCGCGAAAGTTTCAAAGGAGTCCATTCTACCGGATGCTGCGAAGCACTTGAATGTCGGCTTCTGTAATTATTCCAAAAACCCGACGCTACCAAAAGCTTTAGTGGAGGTTTTTTTCAATTATTTTATGGGGTTATCGAGCGTTTTCCTTATCATGCGTCATGTGCATCAAGTTGCTTACTCTGACGAGTAAGCTGTCTCAATTGCGAGAAGGTTGACGATAACAACATTTGGCCCTGCCGAAGCAGGGCCAAATGTTGCCAATTATTCAGCGGTTGAGTATTGGCAAATAACAACTATTGCATCCGATTTCTCTGAAATTCGGAGCCATTGATAACAGCCGCTTTCGTACACCTCAGGACCGCTCCAAACTGCCATCAGAATTCCGATAACCGTAGCCAGAATAAGCCCAAGCCAGCGCACCTGCGCAAACGCCCACCGTAAAAGGTTGTATAGTTTCTCTAACATGGCACATTTCCTTTAGTTAAGGTTGTGCCACCCGGGCGGCGCTAACATCATGACAATGCTTTGATAGCGAAAGGGCGGGTATGGGTCGTAAGGGAAACTCAGTGCAGCTACGGGCGGCCCTCCCGGAGTCATTTCAGCGCCGTTTTGGGGCTTTGATCCGACAAGCCCGCACGGCCACCGGCTTGATCCAGGCGGACGTGGCCAGGCTGGTTTATGGAGACGAGACCAGGTCTGGCGAGGTCTCTGATGTAGAGCGAGGCCGCCATGCGCCGACGCCCGACACAATCAGTCGTTTCTGTGCGGGATTGCAGATCGACCCGGTTGAGGTGAAGCGCTTGCGGGAGGGCTGCGAACAGAACTGGCCTGTGATTTTTTCTCCAAGCATTACCATCGACCGCAAAGTAGTAGGACGGGATGATGACGTGACCGCGCTACATAACTTGCTGATGCGCACGCAGGCTGTAGCAAATCTGCCCGGTGCTGTGCTGCGGGAGACGGGCGGTATAGGCAAAAGCATGCTGGCGCGTCATTACTCCACGACATACGGACACCTGTATCGCGGAATCTGGTGGATTAATGCTGCCGACCGTCAGACAGCCATCGCCAGTCTGTGTGACCTAGCCGACGCGTTGAGTTTGCAGAAGGCCTCCGAGCGTTCAGACGAGGCCCTCGCTAAGAAGACTATCCTCGCCTTGCAAGCGGAAATCGATCCTTGGCTCCTCGTGTACGACAACGCTATCCGCCCGCGCGACCTAGCTGGACTAGTTCCGGTGCGTGGGGCTGCGCACCTTCTTTATACCTCAAGGGAAGGCGGTTGGCCCAATCTACACGAGTCGCCGTGCCGCCGCCTTTCTACTGGGCAGGGTGTGAGCCTTTTGGAACAGGAATCCGGTCGCAAAGAAGATCGCCTTGGCACTGAGCGCCTTGTCGAGGCCCTGGAAGGCCTACCGCTCGCTCTGGTTTGCGCCGGTGCTTGGTTGCGCGACGTGCCATCGGTAAGCTTTGAGGGCTATATCGAGCGGATCGAAGCGCTGCTCGACGATCTGCCTGACACTGTCGAGGACTATAACAACTCGGTGTACGCCGCCATCAGCTTGTCCATTGAACGGCTAGGCGAAGACGCGCGGCTGTTGTTGAAGACCTTTGCCTTCTTAGCACCAGAAGGGTTGGACCCAGACTTGGTGGCGATGCTGGACGGAAAGGAAAAACAGTCTAACCCTGACGAAGTTGAGAAACTCGGGGCAGTGCCTCAATCGCTGTGGCGGTTAGCCCGGGACCGCCCGGCAATTGAAAGGGCTTTTGCTGATCTGGAACGCAGGTCACTGATGGAGCGCAACGCAACCGGCAGGCAACTGCACCGCCTGATTCAAGCCACGCAGCGTGTCCAGTTGGGCGACGATGCTGATGCGTGGGCCGCTACTGCCGCCGCATTGATTTCGGCGGGCTATCCGGATGGAGCGGCGCCTGGGTACGCAATTAACTTTGCGACCTGCGCCCGTCTAAACTCGCATGTGACGGCTTTGCATGCAGGCCCCAGCGGCGGCCCCTCAACGCGGGCCATGGACTATCTTTTCAATCAGGCGAGCGTGTACGCATGGGCCCTGCGGCAAGATCAGTTGGCGCTGCGCTTTTCAATCGCCAATCTGCGGGCGAAGCAGCGGCGAGGCGTGCCAGACAATCATCTTCACATGATCATGGGCTGGAGTAATCTTGCAAAGGATTTAGGAAATCTTAGCCGCGTATCTTGGGCCGAACAGGCAAGTGCACATGCAGTCAGGCTTGCTGAATCCAACCCTGTTATCATTCAAGCCCACTATGCAATCTCGCTCTCAAATCATGGCGAACACTTACGCTCCTTAGCCCAGAAACGGGGTGGCGCGGCTGCGTTGGCGCTGTTCGACAGGGCGCGGGCGCGGTTCCATCAAGCAGTGCGGTTGGACCGGATCGTAAATGGACCGCGAAGCCGGGAAGTGGCGATCCGTCTTAATAACCTCGCGATCCTTTACGAATTGCAGGGGCGCCGGGGTGCAGCATCAAATATTTATAAGGCTGCACTCTCCATCCGGCGAAAAGTGCTACCGCCGGATGACGCTCACTTGGGGGAGGCTTGCAACAATCTTGGCGCCCTTCTTTTGGAACAGCACAAGCTGGCAGAGGCTCGGCCTCTTCTGGAAGAGGCTCTGGCAATCCGCGAAGCTGCTTTCTCCGCGAATCCTAACCATCCCCAAACGCATGGTACGGCCCGAAAGCTCATTGCGTTGCTGCTTCTGGACAGAGACCGGGTGGCTGCAGAGGTGGTGGCAACCCGTCATGGTATCGAAATGACTAAATTCAGTACAACAATCTAAGCGACTGCAGTTAAGTAGCTGGATGACGCCGCGCGCGCAGGCACGAATTAAAATGCCGCGTCCCAGCAAAGAAAGCTCTTTAGCGGAAATGCAGACATTCGCGTACCCGCAGCGAATTTACACTTTGTCCGCTCCGCGGTCACTCAAGATGGACGTCTCGAATGACCGCTCCACCGCAGTTGGCTCTACCTCGCCCGTTTGTCGGCAACCGACCAAACCACCGATCCGATGGTCAGCAGTGCTCCGATCACTGGTTCAATATCGGACGCTTCGACATAGCCTTTGGCCACCAGCGCGGTACCAGCGACCGTCAGGACTTGGCGGATCAGCGCGAGGATTGCAGGTTTCAGCATGATTTTCTCCAGTTCAGATTTCGTTGGTGGTTGCGAGGAATTCGCCGGGCTTCATCGTCCGCAGGCGTTGCTGGCGGGGTGGAACGGTGGCAGGCCAGCGCGCGCCAAGGAGGCGGGACTTGGCGATCCGTGCGATGGTGACGGCATCGGACTGGTTGCCGCCGAGCACATAGAAATGCGTGTCGTCCTGCCCCATCGCGAAACCGACGTGTCCACCAGAGCCGCGCGAGAAGATCAGAACCGCGCCGGGAGTCGGCTTCACCTCCTGCCCGAACAGCAGCCAGTTGCGCGCCCAGTACGGATTGACGCCTAGCGCCCCCAGCAAGGGCTCGTCTGGCAGTGCCACGCGAATACACGTCTCCACGAAGTCCCCACACCAGGGGTTCTTCGATGGATCTCCGAGGCTGCGTCCATCACGCTTCAACCAGTCTATCAGCCAGGAGCGGTCGCGTGCTTCATGACGCCCCATCGCGGACTTCGCCTCGGTAATCCAAGGCAAGCCACCGAGAGGCGCTAAGGCTGCTGCGCGCCCGTTCGCAGCCAATAGCGCTTTCATCGCGCGGGCAGTGCGCAGACCCCAAAGGCCGTCGATTGCGCCAGGGGAGTGGCCGAGGCGTTCTAAACCATTCTGGATCAGCCGGATGGGGTCGCGCGTGTTGGCATTCATTGTGAGGCTCCTTTCGCCCAGCGTCGGGCATGAAAAAACCCGCCTTGCGGGCGGGTCGGGGTGGATCGGTTTGATGTGTATGTGTTGGTCAGTTGGTGCGGCCGCGCTGGAAGGCCTCGAACATCAGATCGCGCATCGCACGGATGTCTGCCTCGATGCGTTCCAGCCGGTCAGCTTCGGTCTCGCGGTCTTCGGCGCGCTGGCGGTCTACGCGATCGCGCTCGGCCAGAAGCTCGCGGTCGAGCCGCGCCAGCATAGCGTCATTGGTGAAGGCTTTGCGTGTGACAGCGGCCAGCAGAGCGATGGTGCCGCCGATCAGCGCAGTAATGGCTGCGGTGATGCCGTGGTCGCGAAAGGCTGCGCCAACATCCTGCAGCAGTGTGGTTTGTTCTGTCATGGTTCTGTCCTTTAGAAATCGGTCTCGACGTAAACACCCGAGCAGTCGTAGGCGACCGCCGCTGCCGTCGCGCCGTTGTTCATGTAATTGCGCGGGCTCAGCAGCTGGTTGGCGGCGGGCATGTCACCGGTGATGGTGAACTCAACCGCCGCGCCGCTGACCTCCTCGACGACACGGACGCCGATGTCAGATCCGTTTGGCGCAGCGGCGATATAGAGGGTCAGCACGTTCGTTAGGCTATTGACCGGGAAGCTCGCACCCAGATCGGTCAGGCTCGGTGCGCCGGAGCCATCGTTGTGTACCAGCTGCCAGTTGGTATGGGTGCCGCGTTGGAAGCCGATGCCGATGCAGTTCAGCACGGTTGCCAGCGTCAGGGTCGTCGCCAGCGCCGAGATCGAACCATACAGACCGAAGAAGCCCATGCCGGTGGCCTGGAGAACGTTCAGCGAGAGACGGTTGACGTAGTTCCATCCGCCCAAGCCATCGGCATTGCCACGCCAGCAGACCCAGCCTGCAGAGCGTTCTTCGGCAGCAGCATTGGCTGTTGCGGCACTGCTGACGCGCCAGCGCCGCATGCTGTCGGCCAGACCGTTGGTGGTGAGTGTTGGCGTTGCAACCGTGCCCACAGCCGTCCGTGGCATGCCATTGGTGTTGACTGTCGTGCTGCTTGACGGTGCCCATGTCGCGATCCGGTTCACCCCGAAGTGGGGCTGCAACGGAAAGAACCGGCCCGAAGGGCGCTGCACGTCCAGCCATCCCGCCCCTGCGCGATCCCGGGCGTAGACCGCGAGCTTGCCCGCAGGCGGCGGGTCAGGTGCCGCAGGCAAGCTGGGCATGTGCAGCGGCTCGGGGAGTTCAACCCGCCCGGAGCTGCGATCGATCCTGATGGCGTCAAAGAACGCGGAGCCGTTCGGGCTGACTTTGAAGCTGAAGTCGTCCGATCCCAACAATCCAATCAACGCCCGCGCTGAGAAGCCGGTCTTGAAGGCGAAGGCTGCATCATTGGAGGGGGCGTTCTTGTTGAAGGTTGCCTCGATCCCGGTGCCTGCGTTGTTGAACAGCATGGCGGGGGTGTTGATTGAGAGCCGATTGAAACTGTCAGCGGTTGCGCCACCGAGGCCCAAGAGCTGGGCGGTCAGGTTGGCTTGCGGCATGCCAACCTGTGTGACAGCGTTGGCGAAAGTTACGGTTGGCGTGTTCACCACCGTGGCCCCGCCCGCCCCCGCCGTTGCCGAGCCGATGTTGACGACCGTTGTGGATCCCGATGCACCACCGGTGCCGAGGTTCAGGGTCTTGGTGACCCCAGTCGTCGTGGCCCCGGTCCCCATTCCATATGTGGCCGTCGTGGTTGCTGTGCCGATGGATGCTGCCGCTGCTGAAACTGTGACAGTGCCCGACGCCGTCAGCGTGCCCGAGAAGGTTTTGTTGCCGCTGAACGTCTGGGTGCCTGCGAGGATTGCCAGCTCGCTCGAGGTGTTTGGCAAGGTGAAGCTGCGGGTCGTGCCGGTGCTGATACCTGACAGCGAGAACAGCGCGCGCTTTGTCGGATCGACGGCATTCACCAGACTGAAGATGGCATCAGATACATCCTGCGGCATCCCGACCGGTTCCCAAGCGGACCCGTCCCACACAGCGAACGCAGCTTCATCGGCGATCCAGGCCAGCCAGCCGGGGCGCGGCACCAGCCGCATCCAGACGCCATCGACCCAGAAGGCCACGTTCAAGTCCCAGCCAGCCCACAGACCTGTCGCCCCAGACGCCACAATATGCCGGTCGCCGTCGGTCGGGCTCGCAGATGGGGCGGTGCGCGTGCGGTCCAGCACTGACAGCTGCACCATGGCATCGAGCAGCCGCAGCGCCTCGTTATGGGTGACATGCTTCTGGGCCTGCGATGCCAGGATGTAGGGCAGCAGCAGGTGGGTGGTGATGTCGGACATGGTCCTGCTTTCAGAAGATAAGGGTGACGGATCGCCCAGCGCCCCGACCGATCAGGGCCGAGAGCTGATAGATCTGAATTACGAGGGTTTGGCCCGGACCAAGTGGTGCGCCCCAATCGATTGTCTGCTGGGCCGCGGTGTAGAGGGCGGAGGGTGTGGCAACTTGTAAGGTTCTCTTACGAGTTGCCCCGTCGAAGATTTCCACCTCATAGGCCTCACGGCCTTCTGCCAAGGGCACATCTCCCATGCCCCAATTGTCGGCGGCGAGGGATCGCGACCGGCGCGTCCACCGGATCGTTAGATCACCCGGGCTGCGCGCTGTCCGCCATGGCTGTTCGATATGGGCCACCGAGAAGGGCCGCAGGCCAGCGCCTTCCGGGGTGAACGGAATTGCGACAAAGGTTTCGTCGCTGACCGGGCGCGAGGCTGGGCCGATGCGCCAATTCCACGGCAGGCCCAGATCGGCTTCGGCGATCGGCAGCACTGCCAATGCGGCATCAAGCACAACAATACGCGCGCCGGTCGGGACGACACCCACGACTGCGTTCTCGGTTCCGCGCTGTCCCCGCAGCAGTCGTGTCAGGCGATAGCGTCCGGGTGCGAGGAGCTCGGCATTGCCAGCTTGGACAATCTCCCATGTGCCGGGAGCGGTTTCCAACGCCAGCGCATTGGCGCCGCCCAACAGGGAAATATCGGTGACGCTCTCCAGCGTGCCCGAGAACAGATCTACCTCCAGCGCATTGCCAAGATCGAAGCGCGATACCGGACCGGAAAAGAAATCCGCAGCCAACACACCCATGCGCGCACGCGTGCCAAAGGTGGTCAGCAGCTCAAACCCATCCGTCGCGGCACTTCGGTAGACGGCGATTGCGCCCGGCCAAGGCTTTGCATGGGCGGTGACAAAGGGGCGATGTGCAGGCTGATCATCACGCAGCTGCGGCAGATCGAGCAGAACCACATCGGGTGTGCCGAATACCACGGGTGTCGACAATGATGCGGGGCGTGGATCACCGGGCGGCAGATCGTAAACGGCACGGTCCTGGCGCACGGCGTCGATGCTGCGCAGGTCCGAGTCCGCGATGGACACCAGCCGTAGTTCCGTCAGGCGGCCATCATGATCGAGCAGGATCACATCGCAGGGGTCCAGCGCCAGCTTTGAGGGTGGCAAGCGGAACACCGCAGTTTCCCGGCCGACCCAAGCCTCCATCAGCGCGCGGCGGCAGCGGCGTTCGGCTTCTTCCGGTGGCACCGCCATCGGGAAGGCCTCGGAGGCGATCCTCGTGGTGTCCACAGTGATGCGCCGGGCTTCGACCTGCGCCGCATCGTAATCCTCATCCGCACGTGCGACTTGCCACTTCAGGGCCTGTGGCAGTTCGGTTTCCTGCGCGCGGGTGAGTTCCATCACGTCACCTTGCGATGATGATGCGGCCACCATGCTGTCGGGCGTGATGTTCAGACTGGCAATCCGACCGCGCATCAGGAAGCGTATGCGCCCTTCGCTCTCGACAGCATCGAATCCGAAGTGCCGGGCCAGCGTGGAAATCGATGCCCTTGGGGCTTCTAAGGCTGAGATGACATAGCCCTCAACCGCACCCCAGAGGCCGGAGACGTCGATGCGCTCCTCCGGCATGCCCGCGCGCAAACACAGGTGCCGCACTAGCGCGGCCAGTGACACCGCGCCCAGCCGTCCGGTCAGCCAATGGCCGCGCCGCCAGTTCGGACCATCAGTCCAGACATCAGTGAGTTCGGGGAAGAACGGATAGGGGCGCGCATCCCAAGTCCATGCGGCGCATTCTGGCAGATGAACCATCCGCGTGCTGGTCACCGCCGAGACTGGGTTGTTGGCCGGTGCTGCCCAGAACAGATAGGTCGCCTCTAGATAGGCGCGCTGGATCGCATCATCGCGCCAGCCGCGCGAAAAGTGCGGCGTGAAACTCTCGGACGACTTCGGATCGAAGAAGACGTTTGGCTGATTGGTGCCGCGGTCAATCGCGGGGCAGCCCAGTTCGGTGAACCAGATCGGCTTTGACTGCGGCACCCACGCGGTGGGCGTTCCGCTCTCCACCCCACTCGGCCGGTTAAAATGCGGGCTTTGCCACCATGCGCGGAGGTCCTTGAAGCGATAGACCCACGGCTTTGCGGCGGCACCATCGGTGATCGGCGTGCGGACCTGCGCCGCCCGGTCGCCGGGGCTGGCATAGAACCAGTCAAAACCTTCGCCGCCGATGATGTTGGATTGCAGATAATCCCGATCATAGATCGCCGGGGCCAGCACGGCATCTGCATGGTCAAACCCGTCGCGCCAATCCGAGAGCGGCATATAGTTGTCGATGCCGATGAAATCGATGTTGGCGTCTGACCAAAGTGGGTCCAGGTGGAAGAACACATCGCCCGATCCGTCGCCCGGTTGGTGGCCAAAATACTCTGACCAGTCTGCGGCATAGCTGATCTTGGTGCCCGGCCCGAGGATCGACCGCACGGCCGCTGCCAGATCGCGGTAGGCCTGCACCGCCGGGTAGGTCGTGGCGTTTGAACGGATGGTGGTCAGGCCCGGCATCTCGGTGCCGATCAAGAAAGCATCGACGCCCCCTGCGGCTTTGCAAAGATGGGCATAGTGCAGCACCATGCGGCGCAAGCCCCATTCGCCAGTGGGGCCGGTCCAACTGACGCTGTCGCCAGAGACGCTGAAACTGGCAGGTGTCGCAGTGCCAAACAAGGCCGAGACCTGCGCGGCTGCTGCGGCAGTTTTATCGACCGAACCAGAAAATCCAGCGGCTGGGGAGCATGTGATCCGACCGCGCCATGGGAATGCGGGCTGGCCCACTCCTGAAGCGTTGGCGCTGTAGGGATTTGGCTTGGCATTGCCGGGCGGCACATCCATCAGGATGAACGGATAGAAGGTCACGCGCAGACCGCGCGCCTTCATTTCTTTTATCGCCTGCACCACCGCGAAATCTGCCGGGGTGCCGCCATAGACCGGGCGGTCCTCGGCGTCGCGGCTGACCAGAACCGCATTGGCACGGCTGACACCATTCACTGACCAAGCCGAGGGCGTCGTGGTCTTGGCCGAAACCTCGACGCCGGGACAGACCTTGCAGCTGCCAGCCCGCAGATCATCGCCAAACCATGCTACCACCAGCGACACGCTTTCGACCGCGGGGGCCATGGATTGCAGCCGGTCGAGCGCCACGACGATGTCGGCGGTATCGGAAATGGCATTCAGGTTTTCCGCAGTGGTCGCGCCGCCAGCGCCAGCGGATTTCTTGACCGGGGCCGTCGCATAGCTGAACTCGCCCGAGGCCGGGATCAGCGTCACCGCTTTGACCAGCCCCTCTGCGGTGTCCGCATCTGCGAGCGGCCGAAACACCTCGAAACTGATCTGTGGCAGGCGGTTGCCGAAGCCGCTCAGGTTCAGTTCCTCAAACACGACATAGGCCGTGCCGCGATAGGCGGGGGTGTTGGCCGCGCCCATCTTGGCGACGATAAACGGATCGGGGGTCTGCGTCTCATTGCCGGGATACCAGCGCCAGGTGACGCCAGTCGTATCCATCGGCTTGCCGTCGGCCCAGACGCGGCCGATGCCGGTGATCTCGCCCTCGCACAATGCAACGGCGAAGCTGGCATAGTAGAGATACTCGGTCGTCGTGACCTTCGCGCCGCCCCCGCCACCCTTACCACCGCCTTGGGTCGTGGTTTTTGTTTCCTCGCGGAAATCGGTGGCCCAGATGATATTGCCGCCAAGCCGCATTCGCCCAAAGAGCCGTGGGATCACGGCCCCTTCGGTCGCAGAGGTGATGCGCAACCCGTCGAGCCGTGCACCTTCGATGCGTTGGGCGGGCGCGAGGGACGACACAATCCAATTGTCGACCATGGATCCCACAGTCGATCCGATGAACCCGCCAATGCTGAATGCGCTGACGCCAAGCAGGGTGCCGCCGATGGAGCCACCGATCGTGGCGCCAACCGCGCCGAGTACAAGCGATGCCATGTGGGGACTCTCAGTGTTGAGGAAAAAGGAAAGCGAAGGAGATACGCCGCCGCCAGGCAGGAGTCAGGACTTCCTCGACGACGCCCAGCCGCTCATAGGAATGGATGAAGCGGTCGGGAGCGGTCACGATCCCGACGTGCTTGGCGATGGCGCGCGGCGTCATGCGGAACAGGATCAGCGCGCCGGGACTGATGTCATTCGGTTCAATCGGGATCATCATGCGCCGTGCCCCGTCCGCCAGCACCTCGCGCGGCCCGGTCTCGCCCCAATCGCGGCTGTAGGGTGGGATTGGGAAAGGCTCATTGCCGACCACCTCTCGCCAGACGCCACGCGCAAGTCCGAGGCAATCACAACCCACGCCGCGCAGGCTGGCCTGATCGTGATAAGGCGTCCCGAGCCATAATAGCGCGGTAGTAACGACAAGGTTAGGATCTGCGGCGGTCATCAAAGCACGCCGCCTTCATGGCTGCCGTCCTGGCTGGCATAGCGCAGCACTGCATCCTGACCGGGAATGTTCGGAAAGCCCCGAAAGTTGGCGGTATTGGCGAACTTCGCGCCACACGTCGCGATCCGCTTGTCGCAACCAGCCCGTGCGACAAAGGCGTCGCCCTCGGCTATGGTGCGCACCGGGGCTTCAAGCAGGGTCAGTGTCGCGATGGCATCGGCTAATCCATGGGCCAGCACTTCGGTAATGCGCCCGGTATTGGCACCACTGGTCCAGGTGATCGTGCCTGAGGTAAACCATCCCGCCTCGAACGCCGACAGGCCCGAGGCCATGAACGCGCGGTCGCGCAACAGGTCGGTGATCATGCCCGCACCCTTGTAGACAGCGTTTTCCAAATCGATCCCACAGCGCGCATCGCCCAGCGCCGCATCGCACCCGGCCTGAAACGTCCGCCCGACGGTCTGGCCCAGCACATGCGCCAACGACCGCACTTCCGCCACGAAGGCCATCCGCCCGCGCCGGATTTGACCCACAGCACCGCGCCGCATCAGCACCCGCTGGCTGGTGTCGGCCCAGTTCACCCGCCACAACTCCACCGCTGCATTGTCCCAGCGCCCGTCGAGGATGTCCGTCTCGGTGATGCGGTCCGAGGTCAGCACGCCGCTCGCGTCCTGCGCATCGACGGCCAGATCGGAGCCAGAGCGGATTTCTGAGGCAGCAAACCCGCTTTCAGGCTCAAACTCGGTACCGTCAAAGCTGAGGGCGCGATCATGGTCGGTGAAGCCCAGCGCCACGCCATCCGTCCGCGAAATCCGCCAGCACCAGGACAAGGTGGTCGTGCCATCGTCCAAATGGGTCTGCAGCGCAGGGGAAAGGGATTTCATCTGCGGATCTCCAGCAGGGGGATGGACGTGATTGAGCCCAGCCGTTCAATGTCGAGTGTGACGTCGAGCACATCGGTGTCGAAGCGGACGGGCACGTCGAATTCGAAGCCAGCGGTGATTGCGACGCCCGCGCCGGGGGCGGCATTGAACGTGACACTGCCGGTGGCGGTGTCGACGCTCCAACCGGTCATCTGCTCGACCCCGTTCAAGGCCACCCGGATTGTGCCCGCGACGGGTTTGGCAATGGCGCGGGTCCAGCTTTGGGCGCCGGAGGTATAGCGTTTCAGGAGCGCGAAGGTGGTGACGGCGCCATTGCCGGTGCCAATGGGCTGGTCTGTGGGGGCGACCGCCTGCGATGGCAGGCAGGATTTGTAGTCGGCCCAGTCTTTATAGCGAAACCCATGCAGGCGAGCGTTCCGTGCCTCGAAGAAGGCGACAACCGCTGCCAGATCGTCTGCGCGGCGAATGCCGTAGGCGACATCAAAGCGCCGCCGAGAGTTGGCCCAGCTGGCGTTGCGCTCCTCGTCTCCAGAGGCCAGTTCAACAATCTGGGTGCGCCGCTCCGGCCCGCCGCGCGCGCCCCGGCTGATGTTGTCGGGAAACCGAACCTCGTGGAATGCCATTACATGCCCCTCCGGCCGAGAGAAACGGCGCGAGCGATATCAGCAGCGACCTGCGTGCGGGATTGCCGGAAGCTTTCGGCGTCGCGCGACATGATGGTAACATTGACGGTGGGCGCTGCACCTTGGCCCTGACCATAGCCAGCTGCTTCCCTGCGCGACAACACGCGTTCCCCGCGTTGCAAGATTGCGGGGACCTCGTCTGGTTTCAAACCGGCCCAGCCTCCGGAATGCATACGCGGCGCTCCAGCGAAGGCCATGGCGGGCACCATCCGGCTGCTACCTGCGATACCAACTGTGCCGCCGGAATGCAGGATGTTTGCAAACAATCCGCCCGCGCCGCCAAACGCGCCCGACAAGGCATCTGCGATGGGGCCGAGAATAAAACGCCGCGCGGCCAGCTTAGCCAGATCAGCGATCATCGAAGTGACCAGACTGCTGAAATCCAGCTTGCCGGTTTTGACGAAGTCGCCCACAGCGTTTTCCGCGCCCTGGAACGCCCCGACCAGCGTCTGGCCGATATCGCCACCGATATTGCGGGCCTCGGCTGCATAGTCGGCAAGAGCAGCCGTGACTGCGCCCCAGCCAGTTACAGCTTGGTCCGCACCCTCGGCGGCTGCTGCCCCGGCTGCGCGTGCTGCAGCACCAGCACCACCGGCAGCGGCGGCCGTGTCATCCAGTTCAAGCGCGAGAGCATCCGCTGAGGTGGCAGCATCCGCGAGGGCTGTTTCCGCCTCGGTCCCGGCGCTGGTCATCGCGTCGCGAAGCGCCTGCCAGCTTGTTAAAGGACGACCAGCCGCATCGGCCAGCATGCCTGCTGCCTCACGGTATCCGTCGGCCCGGGCGCTGGCATCATTGGCTGCCGCGCCAAGCCCCAGATCAGGCGTATCGACGTAAGTCCGCCCCAGAGCCGCGGTGAATGCGTCGGCTGCCGCAGCACCGGCCGCCTCTGCCGCCCCCGCGAAAGGGTTGTCGATCCCGCCGAGCGTCACCGGATCAAGCGTGCCGATCCGCACGCCGCCTTCGCCAGTGGCCCATTCGGGGAGCAGGTCCAGTGCAGCGTTGAGTGTCGTAATAAACCCATTGATCCGGGTGACGACACCGTTCAGCATCGACTCCACGCCGCTGATCAGCCCGTTTGCCGCCTGAAACGCGAAGTCGCCTATGGCACCGGGGAGCCGTCCCCAGATCGCCTTCATGGCATCGAACGCGCCCTGGAAGACCGCAACCGACCGGTCACCAAAGCTGAACACGCCGGTGACGGCACCGTCGAGCGCAGTCAGCGCAGTGGCCTTGATCCCCTCCCAGCCTGCTGCCATGCGCGCCAGTGCGGCATCAAGTGCCAGACCAATCCGGCCCCATACCTCGAAGACGAGGTCGGACAGCAAACCCATCGCGTTACCAAAGCCACCGGCACCGGCCATAAGTCGGGTGAACTGATAGACCAACTCGCCCGCACCGACGATCAGCGCGCCGATCCCGGTTCGGATGAGCGCGCCGCGCAGGAACACGAGGGCTGTGGCAAGCCCGCGCACCGAGAGGGCAGCAGCTGCCATTCCGGCGACCCAGCGACCCGCCATCACGGCGGCAAAGGTTGCGGCGTAGGTGGTGAGGCGTCCGATGTTGTCGAACAGCGCCGTGATCGCGATGCCGACCGGGCCGGTCGTGCGGGCCATTGCTGCCAGCGCATTTGCGACTGCTTCCAACGCCGGGGCTGCGGCGACCGCCAGCTGGTTCGACACGCCGCGCCAGATAAGCCCCAACCGTGAGATCGCATCATTGGTGCGCTCGATCTGATCAGCGTCCTGCTCCGAGACAACAACCCCGAAAGCGAGAACATCCTCTGTCGCCTGGCGCAGCGTTGCCGTATCGATCCGCGACATGGCGATGGAGCCTTCCTCGCCGAACAACTGCCCCGCAACGGCGGCACGCTCGGCAGCGGGAACGAAGTCTTCAATGGCCGCATTGATCGCACCGACGCGCTGGTCCAGCGGCAGGGCGATCAGGTCGGCGGCCGAGAGACCCAGCCGGTCCAGCGCATCAGCAGCGGGCCCGGTCCCGGCAGCAGCTTGGCTCAGCCGCCGCGTCAGATCCTTCGTGGCCTGCTCGATCCCGGACATCGACACACCGGCCAGTTCACCCGCGCGCTCCAGCGTCTGGATCGAAGCCACTGTCGTACCCAGTGATTGGGCCAGTTTGGCTTGTGCATCCACCGTCTGCAGCCCGGAACGGATCATCGCGCCGCCTGCAGCCACCAGCGCCGCAGTGGCAGCCGTAGCAGCAAGCGTGGCTCGGCGGGCAAAGGCAGCAACGCGTGTATTCGCCAAGTCCATCTCGGAGGACAGACGCCCGAAGCCGCGCGCGCCTGCCTCACCGACACCTTCCAGCTCGGCGCGCACTTGGCGGCCGCCCTCGGCGACGAGGCGGACGCTCACTCTTTTCTCGGCCATGGAACAGGATCCTTGAATTTCTGACGCAACTGTCTTACGTTTGTCGCATCGATTAACAAAAGGTATGATGATGTCTGAGACCGCGACCCTCTCCTCGAAGTTCCAGATCTCGATCCCCAAGGCGATCCGAGCCGCGCAGCACTGGGAAGCCGGGCTGACCTTCGCGTTTATCCCCAAAGGAACAGGCGTTCTCTTGGTGCCCGTTCCGCAGCGCGAAGCGCTGAAGGGCCTTGCGCAAGGCGCATCGGCTACCGACTACCGTGACCGCGCTGATCGGTTTTGAAGGTCCTTGTCGACACATCGGCGTGGATCGAATGGCTGATCGGCTCACCTACCGGGAACACGCTCGCCGAGCATCTGCCCGAGCAGTCTGATTGGCTGGTGCCGACGATGGTGCAACTTGAGCTGGCAAAATGGCTCACCCGTGAGGTGACTGAGGATAAGTCCGATCAGGTGATCGCCTTTACGCAAGTCTGCCAGATCATCCCGCTTGATACAGAAATCGCGCTTGCGGCCGCCGAGGCCTGTCGCACCCATAAGCTTGCCACTGCGGATGCCATCATCTTCGCCACGGCGCTGGCGCAAGAAGCGACGCTGCTGACCTGCGACACGCATTTCGAGGGTCTGCCGGGCGTGGTCCTGATTGAGAAGATCAAGACCTGAGCGCGCCGGGCTCTCTCTCGACCATCTGCTCGTTCACTTTGCGCACCATCACGGCCTCGATTTCGGGCAGCAGTTCGGCGGCGATCAGCGCGTCGATGCCCAGCGCCTGTGCAAGAGCCAAGGCCGCGCCCATATCCCAGCCCAAGACCGCGCCGGGGATCACACGCAGCTGCCCGCCAAGGCGGCCGACCAGATCCCAGACCTGCCAGCCCTCCCGCGTTTGTGGCCGGTTCAGCCTTACCGGGCAGTCCGGGCAGGCTGTTTCGCACGCGGCGCAATACGTGTCGCCCCCGCCGAAGGACCAGTCGGCGAGAGCGCGGAGACGTTTTTTTCCGCGTCCAGGATCAACCCGCGCGCGACGTATTGGGTCTGGAACGCCTCGAAGACTGGCCAGATCTCCAGAAGGGCGTCGATGCCTTGGGGCGTAACAGGGATGATATCGCCTGCGTCATCGCCGACACCTTCCCAGTCCAGTACCGCGCGGCGGGCTACGGCTTTCGCCATGGCGAGCGCCAGTTCCTCGGTCGTGGCCGTATCCGGCATGGCCTCAATGGCGGGATCGGCGCGGGCTGAGACCATCAGCGCGGTGGTGAGCGGCGCCACCAGCAAGCGCAGGCCGGGCGCGAGGTCCAGCCATTCAGGCGTGGCAGTCAGGTTCAGTCGGATCATGATCAGTATCCTGTAAGTGTGTTGATAAGGACGGCGGTGCACATACGCGCGGGGCTTGTGGCCTTCGCCGCCTGCCAGTCAAAGCTGGCCTGCACGCCTTGGGGCCCGGCGATCTCAATCCGGGGGCGGGGCAGATAGACGGCATGGGCGGTGAAGGTGAAACTTGCGTTTGCCCCAAGGCTGTAATTGAACTCCAATTCGCAGGGGCTGCCGTCGATGGCTTGAGTCACCAGCGTTGTGTCGGAAAACCGCACCTCGATCCGCCCAGTCAGCGCCGCCATGGTGGGGTCGGCCCCGTCGATGCGGCCATCGCCACGGATGGTTTCGATCCGGTCGAGGTTGTTGGAATAGGTGATCTCGGCGGAGACCACATTGCCCAAGGCCGTGCCGTTGCGTTTAACCGTGCCGTTGAAATGGCCGAAGCGTTGCAGAGCCAGCGCGGTTGGTGTGCCAGCGGCCGTTGTGGCTGCTATGGTTTCGCCTTGAGCAATGAGCCGCGCTGTGGCGGTCAGTAAACCCGACCGCTGCATCTGCCAGGACAGCTGATCCAGCACACAGCCCGAATACATCGCGAAACGGGGCACTTCGGGCATCGCCGTCTCGATGGACATACTGGGCAGCGTCCAGTTGCCCGACTGAAATGTGTGGGTCTTGGGCGTCGTGCCAGAGGTTGTTGGCTGGCCGAAGGCAGCTTTCAGCCAGAAGCCGAAAGCCTCGACATCAATGGGGATCACCACCTCGCCGTCGGCCGTAACCGCGTCCTTGATAGGGGCGAGCGGATCGCGGCCATAGCCCAGCAGTTCGGATTCCAGAAGCGGTTGCTCCGCCCCGAGCGTCGCCCGGGCAAAGGGCATCAGCCGGAACCCACTCACCGGCGGGGTGCCGTAAACCGTCTCAAAGCCAAGCGCCATCTGCGCCCGGGCGCCTTGCGCTCGTGCCATATCGTTCTCCTTATTGTCGGGATGTCAGGCCAGCGGACCTGTGGTGGTGTAGTGCAGTACGACGATGATCACCGCTGCCTTCAGGGTGACAGCGCCCTCGACTGGCAGATCGACAGAGGCTGGAGCTTCGGGTTCGACCCAGTCGCAAAGACCACCGAGGGTCCGGTCGGCCTCAAGCACTGTGCCGATGGCAGCGATCAGGGTGTCAAAGGCGCTGGCCCGACCATTCGGGGCCTGGACGACAACCTCCAACTCGGCCCGGTGCTCATAGTGATATCGCAGCGGGGACAGCGTGACCTCCGGGTCGCCTGGCTGGCCGTCGCGCAGGATAATCAGCCCCGCAGGCGGGATCCGCTCGGGCAGCACCTCGTCACGAAGAGCAAGGGCAGCCAAGGATTGAAGCTGCGCGTGAAGCGCGGCGAGGACAGTTTCGCGGGTGGTGTGCATTGTGGGTGGCTCTGAATTTTGGCCTGCGCTGTCAGGGTGCAGGCCTGTTTACTGATCTTGCAGGTGTACTTGCGCCGGATCAGTGACCTGCAGGGTCTCTCATGGTAGTGACTATTCAACAGGAGGACCGACATGCAATTTCAACTGAACACTGATTCCAATATTCAAGGGAACGACGGCTTGGCAGATGAGGCCGAAACGGTCGTCACTTCTGCGCTCGGGCATCTGACCGACCGACTGTCCCGGATCGAGGTGCATCTGGCTGATGTGAACGGTGCCAAAGGTGGGTCCGACGATATTCGCTGCACCGTCGAGGCCCGCCCAGAGGGAATGCAACCGCAGACTGTCACCCACAACGACGCCAATGTGGACGCAGCCCTGCGCGGTGCGGCGAAGAAGATCCGCTCCCTGCTGGACAGCGAATTCGGCAAGCTGGACCGGCGCTGATCACAACCGCCCCTCTACCCAGTTCGCCACAATCAGCCCCGGCACCCTGTCCACTGCCCGCTCAGCATCCCGCGCCAGATCCAGCCGCTTGCGCAGCTTGACCTGTGGCACCAGCAAGAAGATTGGCACGGTCGCTACCCCGCGTCCGGTCTTGGACCTGCTCGCCACCGCACGGCCTTTTGTATTCAGCCGCCCCTCGGCCACCAGCAGGCTTGGGCCCCGGCGGCGATAGATGAACCTCAGGCGCAAACCGGTGCGGCGCTCCCATTCATCGGGGGTGATCCGTCCGCCCCTGGTGCTCTTGCCAGCAGCAGCGGTTGGAATCGCCAGCCAGAAGCCATCCTTGGACCGGATCAGCGGCCCGGTATCATGTGCGCCGACGATTACCGGGGCTTTGGACCAGACCAGCGCTGCCGCGTTCAGGCTGTTGCTGGTCCTTGGGAACGTTGCCAGACGGATGCTGTTGCCCAGCCTCGTTCCCAGACCCGCGCCGGTGATCTGCGTGCGCCAGGCCGACTTCAAGCTGCCGCCTGCCTCTCGCATGGCCGCCGACACCGCCTTTTCACCGGCAGCGATTTCGGCCTGCATAAGGGCGGCGATGTCGGGACTGAACGCGACCCGCAGCCTCATGTTGGCCTCAGGTCCAGCGACCAGATCAGGCATTCACGATCACGCACCGGCTCGCCCTGGATGGTGAAGCTGTCGGTGCCGATCACGATCAGATCACCCGAGCGGGGATCGGGCAGGTCTGTGACGCGGACGTCCACCATCATCGTATCGCTGACAAAGCGGCCCGCACCGAACTCGGTGATCCGGTCCGGGGCGCGGCGGATCACACGGATCGTGCGTTCTTCGGAGGTGGTTGCCGAGATCCAAAGGGCTGCCACCGCCATGGATGGGTTTGCATAGATCCGGTCCACGGCGGCGGCGAAGACGTTCATGTTGGGCCCGTCAGTTCGAGGTTTGCAGGCGGATCGCGATGCGCGGCCGCTTGTTGACCGGCAGGATCGAGGCTTCGGTCATCAGGTCAATCCAGCGGCCCTTTTCATCCAGATGCTGGCGGGCATAGAGTGGCAGGCCCATCGTGTTCGCCGCCTCCAGCAGGTTGGCCGGGCCGCCATAGGTGGTAAAGGTGTCCATGGTGCCCAGCGGGAAGGCGATGCCTTCACTGGCGGGGACGAGTCGTTCGGTCGCCTTGGTGGAAAGCGTGACGGTGCCCGAGTATTCCTCGAAGACGATGCCCGCGAAGGGGAAGTTGCGACGCATATCCTCGCGCAGCGGCTGGGCCCCGGTGGCCGCGTAGAACTTGTAGGCCTCTTCGGTCTTGGGATGCGCGATCAGCTTGTCAAAGAACTCGCGGCTGACCAGCGCATGGACCGAGGACATGGCCTCGCCCAACAGGTTATCTTCCACGGCGCGCAAGACCTCGCGGACCTTGCCCTGCACATTCGTGCCTGCGGTGCCGAGCACGAAGTCGACCGAGATTTGCGCGAGGCCAAACTCGGTGAAGTAGTTGTAGAGGGTGGTGCCCGCCCCGTCTTTGACGATGCCGCGCAGGGCGTTCATCTCCATGTATTCGCGAGTCTGGGCGTGCTTGCGCCGCATAAGCTGCAGCTTGCGGTTCATTATCTCGACCAGCGGGTCGGCGCCATCAAAGACGCCCAGCGCGGGTTGGCCTTGGATATCGCCGGGAAGGATGACGTCATCATGTGGGATCCACGGCAGAGCGAAGGACCGCATGGACCGGCCCTCGCGGGTGCCAACTGTGGCAGGCCCGCCGAGGGGAACTGAGGGCAGCAGGTTCAGCACGCCCTCGTATTGCTCGATGATGACTGAGCGCTGGCTGACGCCCTCGAAGCGGAACAGGCCGATCTGGCCGAGGCGGCTGTAGAGATTGGGCAGGATATTGATGGCCTGCGTCATCTCGGCCAGCGAATAGCCGCCAGCGTCAAAGGGATTGCGGACAAGGGTCATGGGGGGCTCCGGGTGAATGAGAGATGGATGTGCTGGGCTGGTTGGCGTCAGACGCCGTCGCGGGCGATAATGCCGACAGCGGCAAGCTGGCCGAGTTTGGTGGTGATCTTCGCGCTGTCATCGACGGTGCCGTCGTAGGCGAGGCCCGCGCGCGACACGATCGAGGGGCCACGGGCGACGACAATACCGGTGGCGTCCGCCAATGTGGCGTCGACGGGATAGAGCAGCACAGCGCTGGCAGTCTGCGCACCATCAGTGCCACCACTGGTCGCCAGCTTGTATTTGCCGTTGACCGTGATGCGGCCGAGGACCGCACCGACCGGATAGCGCGTGCCAATCAGCAAGGTGATCACTTCGCGGGTGTAGTTCGGGTTGACCTCATATTTGAGGACATCGCCCATGCTGGGCGGTTCCGTCAGGACGGGCATTGGTCAGTCTCCATGTTTTAGGATTTGGGGATAGGTGCTGGATCAGCGCTTGGCGTCGGTCGCGGCCTTCTTTGCGGCCGCGATGATGGGGCTGTCTTTGGCGGCAGCTGCGGCCGGGGCAGTTGCAATGATGCCCGCCGCATCGCTGCGAGCGGCGAGATCGGCCAGCACGCGGGCACGCAGGACTTCGGGTTTCAGCCCGCGCGTTACAGCGTCGGCGGCATCGATGGTCACGCCGAGCCGGGCAGCCTGCGCACAGACCTGCGCAACTTCTGCTGCTTCAATGCGTACCGCGTCGGCCGACATAGCCACTGGATTGGGCGTCTGTACGGTCGCCGCTGTTGCCGGAGCCGCTGGTGCAGTCTCGACCGGAGGTGTGTCGACAGTTTCAGTGGATGTTTCAGGCGTGGTGGTCATCTGTGGACCCTTTCTGTTGGTGGGATTGGTGCCGCGTGGGTCGGCGGCGAAGGAACAAAAGGCGGTGACGGGATCGGCAAGCTCGTCGGCCAGACCGGCGGCAATGGCATCGGCCCCACGGAACACAGCAGCCTCAGTGGCCAGTGCTGCCGCATGGGTCAGCCGATCCCCGCGACCTGCGGCGACGGTTTCGGCGAAGAGGAAGCGGACCACCTCTAACTCACGCTGCATTTGGTCGTGCACCGCCTCGGGCAGTGGCTGGTACGGATTGGCGTCGATCTTGTGCGATCCTGCATGGATCAGCGTAACAGCGATGCCCTTCTGGTCGAGTGCGCCGCTCATGTCTGTGTGCAGCGCGACTACGCCAATGCTGCCAACGGCCCCTGTGCGCGGCACAATGATCCGATCAGCTTGGGAAGCCAGAACATAGCCAGCGGACAGCGCATGTTCGGCCACGAAGGCCTGCACCGGCTTTTGCAATCGCGACGCCCGAATGCGGTCGGCCAGATCGAAGGCGCCCGCTACCTCGCCGCCGAAGCTGTCGATATCGAGAGCGATACCACGGACGCCCGGATCTGCGACGGCCGCCTGAAGCTGGGCAGCGATCCCTTCATAGGAGGTCAGCCCCGACGACTGTCCGATCCATGCGCCACGGTGAACCAGCGTCCCGGCGATTTCGATCACCGCGATGCCGTCCACCACCGCGTAGGGCTGGCTGCCATTGCGCTGATGGCGCTGGGCGAGATCATTGCCGAATAGCGACACGCGGGTGGGCGGTTTGACAGCTGCTTGATCGGATACGTCGACGTCCAGCCCTTGGAAGGTGATCTCCCGCCCAGTGATGCGCGACCCCAACCCAGACAGGAAGGCCAGCGCCTTGGCAGGGTCGACCATCAACGGGGTGTTAAACGCTCGCTGAGCGATCTGGGCGTGATACATGTTCGGGTCCTGTCGCAGGGCTTGATTTACAGTGGCTTCCCCCGATATGGTAAGGAGAAACGTCAATAAGTAAGGAATCGTAGCAATGCAGGAATCGACGGTGACCACCAAAGGCCAGACGACGCTGCCGCGCGATGTCCGGGCAGCACTCGGCCTCAAAAGCGGTGACAAGGTGCGCTACGTTGTATTGGACGGCGAGGTCAGACTGTTGAAGGCCCGGCCGGTGGCAGATCTCGAAGGCCTGTTGGCGCGGCCAGGCAAACAGCCGGTCAGCCTCGACGAGATGGATGACGCAATCAGTTCAGGGGCAATTGACGGGCTGCGCCCCGACAAATGATTGCCATCGATACCAATGTGCTGGTGCGGTTCCTGACGCAGGACGATCCGGAACAAGCTGCTGCTGCCAGCGCCTTAATGCGCGGGCTGACGCAAGCCGCACCGGGATTTATCTGTCGCGAGGTTATGCTGGAGCTCGTCTGGGTGCTGGAGCGCGCTTATGGCTTCAGTCGTGTAGATGTCACCGTTGCGCTCGAAGGTCTGCTGGCCGCTGTCGAGATTGAGATCGAAGCGGCAGATGATGTGGGGACGGCGCTGTTCCGATATCGCGACGAGGGTTTCGGTTTTGCGGATCTGATGATTGCCGCTGCTGCGCGCCGTGCTGGGGCCACATCGCTCGTGACGTTTGATCGCAAGGCGGCGCAGTTGCCCGGAGTTGATCTCCTGCCTGTCTGACTGCTTCATTGCTCTGCCTTGGCGTCAGGGTGGTCTCTCTCAACTGTATCGCCCTCAGGATCTTCGCCCGCCGCAGCATCATTATCACTTGTAGAGCCTGCGACAGGCCCCTGTGCCGGGGATCCCGGACGGCGGAAGTCGAGGCCCAGTGCCAATTCGCGTTTGCGCTCGGCGGCAATCTCACGGTCGACCTGTTCAGCGTCATATCCGCGCTCGGAGATCGCCTGCGTGCGGGATTTCAGCCCGGACTCGATCTGCAGGATCTCGGCAGAAGCGTCCTTCATCGGGTCGATCCAGTCCCATTTGGTCGGCAACCAGGCGCAGGCCTGATATTGGCGGCGCTGGCTGTCATAACCGGGCAAGTCGATAGCACCTGACAGCACAGCCGTGTCCATCCAGCGTGTCCACACCGCGCGGCACAGCTGGAATACCAGCACGCCATGCTGCCAAGCTGATATGCGGCGGCGGAACTCGATCAGGCTGATCCGCGTGTTCGAGAAGTTGCCCTTCGCCGTATCGCCGGTCAGATAGCCGTAAGGAATTCCCAGCGCCGCTGCGACTTGCAGCAGGGTTCTATATTGGAACGGCTCATAGGTGCCGCCCGAGTCTGGCGTGGACGGGGTCGAGACGTCTTCACCCGGATCCAGTCGCACCACTTGACCAGGCTCAACCTCAAGATCCTCCTCGGTTGGTTCCAGCGGCGTTTCCGGCGCTGGGGAAGTGATGAACATCGCGAACATGGCCGCGATCTTTTTCCGTTCCAGCTCGGCGTCGTCATAGAGATCGAGCGTGAACAGCTTGACGATGGCAGCCGCAAATCGCGAGACGCCACGCAGCTGCCCGGCCTCCACAGGGTCCAGCACATGGATCACATCCGCGGCGGGAACACGGACGGTCTCATTGGTGAGGCCCGGATCGGTCAGATCACCGGGATGGCGACGCAGAAAGTGATAGGCGACGCGGCGTCCGATGCCGTCGAACTCGATGCCCTGCCGGATCAGACCCACGCCGGGGAGAGTGCGGTTCATGTCCAGCGGCAGCATCTCGGCAGGCAGCATCTGCAATTGCAGGGGAACGGTCAGGCCATCTTCCGCCCTACGCGGCCGGATGCGGATGAATACCTCGCCTGACAGGAACACCTCGCGCGCGGCCCGCCGCTGCAGCCCGTAGAAGTCTGTCAGCCCTTCGGCGTCAGCATCGTCGGTCCAGGCCAGCCAAAGCGCCTGCAACTCTTCCTTCTTGGCCGCATCCATGACGGTCGACGAGGGTTTGATGCCGTCACCGACAACATTGCTGGCGAAGCTTTCCACCGCATTGGCCGCATAGCCATTGTTCCGGACCAGCCAGCGGGCGCGGGCGGTGATCGTGTCGCCGGAAGCCGCGATCAGCGTGTTCACATGGGCGCGGCTGGCCCGGAAACCCCGAAGCCGCCGGTGGGCTTGCGCCGCGTCAAATCCGCCGATGATGCTGCCGATCCGCTGCCGGAAAGCTTCAAACGCCATGGATCACAGACCCTTTGACGCGACGGTGCCCCAACGACGGCGACGCGGTGCGCCGGTCGTAGCCGTGGCTATGCGGGTTTCCAGATCGCTGATCGCATTCGCCAGTTCCGCGTCTGAGCCGTAGTTGATCGATTTTCCATCGTAGCTGACAGAGCGAACACCCGCATATCGCGCCTCCTGCAGTGCGGTCAAAAGTGCGCGCATCCGTTCCAGATCCATCTCAATCCCTCATGAAGTTCGGTGTGTAAGCCCGGCGTTTGCGCCGTGGCGTCGTTGGTGTTCCGGCTTTCGGCGC
>NZ_KB907997.1 GCF_000382265.1 Yoonia vestfoldensis DSM 16212 | reverse complement strand
CAGCTTGCTGGGACGATCTGGCGCGTGAAACGCAGGTTCAACAATCCCCTCCCGCAAATACTTCTTGATCGTGTTGCGAGACACGCCCGTCCGCCGCGCGATCTCGCGAATGGGCATCTTGTCACGCAGCGCCCATTTCCGGATAACTTTTAAAAATCCCATGTCTATCACTCCAAGTGCTCCCAGCTGATTCAAGCCGGGGTAAGGTTGCACATGGGTCAATTCTCGATGACAATTTCTGCTGCTGCCGGGTCAGTTCTCAGTGACAATCAACACAACTGGATAACGGGGAGAGCCGGAACCGGGCGAGATCTACCCATGTGAACTGCTTTTGACGCAGGACATCCTAAAGGCGGCGGCCTGCGATCTTCTGTCGTGGCAATGAATGATCGCAGTCCGGTCGCAGGCGACAGCCTAGCTCAACGGTCGAGGACGGCTCAGGCGGGCAACTTGTAGACCATCCCCTTACCCTCAACCTTCTCGGCGACAATCGTCAGGCCAAGCCTCTTCTTCAGCGCGCCCGAGATTGCGCCCCGGACCGTGTGAGCCTGCCACGATGTCGCTTCGACCATCTCGGCGACGCTTGCTCCCTCGGGGCGCTGCAACATCGCGATGATCTGCGCCTGCTTGGTCCCGGCGCGCAGGCTTGGCGGTTTGGGTGCGGGAGGTTGGGCGGCACGTTGGCGGATCGCAGCCATCGTTTGCACCACAACCGGCTCGACTCCGATGGCCAGTAGCCCTGCGTCGGTGACGATTAGCGTGGTGCCGTGACCATCGCCGGTCTCGCGCCAGAGCGGCTCGGGCTTGCGCAGGTCAGCGTCGACCTCTTCGAGCCAGCCGCGTCCAATCATCATGCTGATGACCTTTTTCGCGGCAGCGCCGTGCAGCCCCTTGGGCAACGGCATCGCGAGATTGCTCGCGCGCTGGGCTCCGGCGCTGAGAATAATGGTTTGGGTTTCTGTCAGTTTGATCATAGTGGCCTCTGAGTTCACGGCGCGCGGGATGCGGCACGCTTCTATGAGGCCAAGCCCCGCCATCGCGGGGCAGGCTCAAGGCGGGGTCGCCTTACTCGGAATATTCGCCCTCCTTGAAGGCGCTGTCGGTGATCTGGCGCAGCAGGCTGGCGTAGTGGTTCATGGTGCCAACGTCGCCCCAGTTGATCTCGTCCGGGTTGGTTTCAAAATGATCATCGCTGAGTGTGGTCAGGCGCTCCAGCATCGTGTCGATCTCGGCTTTGGCGGAGATGAAGGCGTTCAGGGCTTTGTCATTCGAGGTGGTGGCGCGGCGAATGGTCATGGCTGCTCTCCTGTTCAGCGGGCTGTGGCTTGGCCAGCGGCGAAGGCCGCTTCCAGTGCGGCGCGGATCGACCAGACCGACACATCGTGGAAGTCGAGGCTGTCGCTGTTGCGGGTTTCCAGCGTCTCAAGATGAAAATGCTTCGTGGCGATTTCCAGCAGCAGGGCTTCGCTGGGGGCTTTGGTTTTTGCGGTCATGGCTCGGTCATCCTTGGGTGAGTTGCATCGTTTGGCTGCACTTTGCTGCACACAGATTCGCTCTGGTGGCGAGTATAATCAACTGAATAACAAGCAATATCATTACATTAATGGATGTCTGCGTAGCTACGCATTTCTTCAGTACAGATGAATCTGGCGAACAAGGCTGCAATACCGCGCGAGGCTATTCACGCTGCGAGCCAGACAGGTTAGCCCGGTCGCATAGGACGTCACAGCGCAGGGGCCATCGGTTTGACTTCATGGGCGGTAAATCTAACTGGGCGGTATGGGAAAAAGCACCAAAACATCCGTTCTCTACAACGCCAATTGCCCGGTCTGTAACTTTGAAATCGGGCATTACGCGCGCTATGCGGGCGAGGCGGGTCTGCCGATCAGGTTTGATGATCTGAACACGGACGCGCGCGACCAGTGGGGTTTGGATGCCGATACGGCGGCGCACAGGCTCTATGTGCTGCATGACGGGGTGATGACGTCCGGCATTGCGGCGTTTCTGGTGCTCTGGGCGCAGATGCCACGCTATCGTCTGCTGGGCCGGATCGTGGGCTTGCCGGGGATCAGCCAGATCGCGGGTGCGGCTTATGATCATGTGCTGGCCCCGTTGATCTACCGTTGGCACCTGCGCCAGTTGCGCAAACAGCGCGTCCCCACCTGACACGGGAGCACGCATTTGCCCAACGACAATCACAGCGGCGGAGCTGCGCTGCCGAACAAACGCGGGCCCCGTGTGTGGTACTCAGACAGCGTGGCCGCCCGCATTGACCGCGATGTGTAACCCACTGCTACGCTATTGGCGCACTGCAAGCGCGTGGCACTGCGCCCGATGGTCGAAACCTGTCACTACGATCAACCCTTGGAATGAACCTGATGACCGACTGGACCCCCACCCGCGCCGCTGGCGATGCTATCTTGGAAGCCTTCATCCCCCGCATGGGCCGTCGCTATGCCAACGGCCGCAACACCGACCACGGTGCAGGCGCGCACAAGGCGGTGTCGGTACTGTCGCACTATATCCGGCGCAGGCTGGTGCTGGAACAGGATGCCGTAGCGGCGGCGCTGGCAGCACACGGCCCCGAGAGTGCCGAGAAATTCGTGCAGGAGGTGATCTGGCGCGGCTATTTCAAAGGCTGGCTGGAGCGCCGCCCGCAGATCTGGGCGAGCTATGTCACCGGGCTGGAGGCCGACCTTGCTGCCCTTGACCGCGACCGCCGCCTGCGCCGGGATGTGGAGCGCGCGATGAATGGTCAAACGGGTCTGGAGTGTTTTGATGCATGGGCCACGGAATTGATCGATACCGGCTATCTGCACAACCACGCGCGGATGTGGTTCGCGTCGATCTGGATATTTACCCTTGGCCTGCCATGGCGGCTGGGCGCGGATTTCTTTTACCGGCATCTGCTGGACGGCGATGCCGCGTCCAACACGCTTGGCTGGCGTTGGGCCGCAGGGCTGCACACACGCGGCAAACCCTATCCGGCGGATGCGCAGAACATTGCGACCTTTACCGCCGGTCGGTTCACCCCGCGGCGGTCTGATCTAGCGGAAGTCACCCAAGGGCTGGAGGCGACGGAACCCGAGGGCCTGCCTTCCGTCCTGCCTTTGCGGGATGTGACCGCCCCGAAGCCCGGTGTGCCCACGGCCCTGCTGATCACGGATGAAGATTGCCGCCTTGAGGATTTCAACCTCACAAGCCTTGATATCCGCACTGTCGCCACGCTGAGCGCCAGCCATCTGCGGTCCCCCTTGCCCGTCTCAGGCTTGGTCACTGCGTTTGAAGCAGGCACGCTGGCTGATGCTGCACGTCGAATCGGCGCAGCTCCGTCGGCGTTGCACGCAGGTGACCCCGAAGCCCTTGCCAAATGGGCGGCGGGGGCAGGCGCCACACAGATTGCCACGCCTTATATCACCCAAGGACCGTTGCACGACTGGCTGGAAGAGGCGGCCCCATCGCTCGCGCGCGCAGGCATAACTTTGTGCGAATGGCGGCGCGATTGGGATGCTGCCATCTGGCCCCATGCAACGGCGGGGTTCTTCAAGGTCAGGAAAAACATCCCTCACATTCTCGAACAGGTGCTGCCCGCATGACGCCTGTCATCATCATTGGTGCGGGCATCGCCGGACTGGCCTGTGCGCGCAGGCTTGCCGACGCAGGCATGGCATCCGTTGTGCTGGACAAGGGGCGTGGCATTGGCGGGCGCGTGGCCACCCGGCGGGCGGGGGATTTGCAGTTCGATCATGGGGCGCAATATGTGAACGCGCGTGGCGCTGGCTTTGCGAGCGTGCTGGATGGCCTGGAAAACGCGGGCGCGCTGGCCGGATGGGCAGATGGTACGGGGCGCACGCACACAGTGGGCGTGCCGGGCATGTCGGCCCTTCCCAAGGCTCTTGGGGCAGGGTTGGATATTCGGCAAAATACCCAAGTTTTGCGTCTGGTCCCTGATGCAGGGGGCTGGCTGCTGCATCTGGCTGACGGCACTTTGCCCGCGGCAAAGGTGGTGGTCACGGTGCCCGCGCCGCAGGTGGCGGCGCTTTTGGGCGTGGATCACCCGCTGGTCGCAGCCCTTGGCAAAGTGCAACTGGCCCCCTGCCTGACGCTGATGGCGGCGGTTCCGGGCCTAGCACCCTTCGTCACCCGAAGAGATCCCGACGACCCGCTGTCATGGATCGCGCAAGACAGTGCCAAGCCGGGCCGCCCCCAAGGGCACGGCGCGCTGTGGGTGGCGCAGGCCGGTGCGGCGTTCAGCATGGCAAATCTGGAAGATGATCCCGCCACCCTGACTTCCCGCATGTTGCCTCTGCTGTGCGACAGACTGGGCGCACACATCGCTACCGTAACCCACGCCAGCACCCACCGCTGGCGCTATGCGCGGGTGACGCAACCGCTTGGCCAGCCGTTCTTGCGCAGCGACGATGCCAGCCTTTATCTGGGCGGCGACTGGTGCCTTGGCGCGCGGATCGAGGCGGCGTGGGACAGCGGTACCGCCATTGCCGCTGATCTGCTGGCCCAAAATAAGCGGGTGCGATGACCATGTGGACCGATCCGCGCATCGCCCGACTTATCACGCTGATCCGCGCCGCCCTGCGCCCGCCCTCTGGTTTGGGGCGGATCGCACTTGCGCTGACCTTTGGTGTGCTGTGCCATGCGCTGTTCGCCAGCGCCGTGCTGGCGATGATCGCGGCGATGTTCTTTGGCCTGAGCGAAAGCCTCGGCACCGTGCCCTGGCCAATGGCGGCGCTGGCTAACGCAGCCCTGATCGCACAATTTCCGCTGGTCCATTCATTGCTGCTGACCGGGCGCGGCGGGCGGCTTCTGGCGCGGCTGATCCCCGGCCCGCATGGGCAAACGCTGGCCACCACCACCTATGCCATCATTGCATCGGTCCAGCTGCTGGCGCTGTTTGCGCTGTGGACACCGTCGGGCATTGTCTGGTGGCGGGCCGAAGGGGTGGCGCTCTTCGCCATGACCACCGCTTACGCGGCCAGCTGGCTGATCCTGCTGAAAGCCAGTTTTGATGCGGGGGCGGAGGTGCAATCGGGCGCGCTCGGCTGGATGTCGCTTCTGGCGCGGATCCGTCCGGTGTTCCCCGACATGCCGACCAGCGGCCTGTTTCGCCTGATCCGCCAGCCGATCTATGTGGCGTTCGCGCTGACGCTGTGGACGCCGCCGGTCTGGACGCCGGATCAACTGGTTCTGGCCATCAGCCTGACCGCCTATTGCCTGCTGGCCCCGCGCCTGAAGGAGCGTCGGTTCGCCGCCCGCTATGGCGCAAGGTTTTATCGCTACCGCGCCGAAGTGCCCTACATTCTGCCACGCCTGACCAAGCCGAAGGACCAGCCCGATGCGCAATGACCTGACGATCTATGACAAAGTGGCAGACCGCTGGTGGTCGGACGATATCCGCTGGGTGCGCACGCTGAAAAACCTCGTGCCGGGGCGGCTGAAATGGTTCGACCGCCAGATCGACTGGCAGGGCAAAGCGGTGCTGGACTTGGGCTGCGCCGGGGGGTTCATGGCAGAGGCATTGGCGGCGCGCGGCGCAGATGTCACCGGCATCGACCCGGCAGCGGACGCCATTGACGCCGCCCGCACCCATGCCCGCGCGACAGGTTTGCGCATCGGCTATGATGTCGGCGTGGGCGAGGCTCTGCCCTATGGTGACAGCAGTTTTGACGCTGTTGTCTGCGTCGATGTGCTGGAACACGTCGCTGACCTGAACAAGGTTCTGTCCGAAGTCGCCCGCACCCTGCGCCCCGGCGGGCTGTTCCTGTTTGACACGATCAACCGCAACCCGCTGGCCCGGCTTGCCACCATCACCATCGCTGAAGACATCCTGCGCCTGTTGCCGCGCGGCACGCATGACCCCGCCATGTTTATCAAGCCACGAGAATTGCGCACCGCGATACAAGGTGCAGGGTTGGTGCCGGGCACTGTGACCGGCCTTGGCCCGCGCGGAATCAACCGCCGGTTCGATCTGACCTTCGGGCCGCTACCGCTGACCGCCATCCTCTATATGGGGATCGCGCGCAAACCCTTGGCTGAGGCTTTGTCATGACCGAAATGCTACGCGAAAACGTGCAATCCTACCCCCGCCCGCCTGCGCTGGAACCTGTGCCACAGCGGATCATGATCTGGCTGGGTGGGGCGGTGGTGGCCCAAACCACCGGAGCCCTGCGCGTGCTGGAAACCCACCACGCCCCCAGCTATTATCTGCCAACCGAGGACATCCAAGCCACCCTGCGTCCGGTGCAAGGTAGCAGTTTTTGCGAGTGGAAGGGCGTCGCGTGCTATTTCGATGTGATTTCCGGTGGCAAGATCGCCGCCCGCGCCGCGTGGTGCTATGACAGCCCCACCGCCGGTTTTGCGGCCCTTGCAGGCTATGTCGCGTTTTATGCCGGGCTGATGGAGAAGGCATGGGTCGGCGATCTGCGCGTCATCCCGCAGCCGGGCGACTTTTACGGCGGCTGGGTCACGCCCAATCTGGACGGCCAGATCAAGGGCGCGCCCGGCACGCGACATTGGTAAAGGTCGTCATGCGGATACTTTTGGAGCGGTCTTTCTTGCAACGCGCTTTTGTGCGGCGATGCCGCCCGCGCTGGCTGACGGATCTGCAACCGGGCCAACTACTCTTGAGGATTTTACCATGCAGCCGGAAACCCGTTGGCGGTTCTTCACAGATCAGGTGATGGGGGCCTGTCCACCGGCGATGTCAGTTTTGCGCTCGAAGACGGCCAATCCTGCGCGCGTATAACGGGCCGGGTCAGCACCGCCAACCGCGGTGGGTCCATCCAGATGCGGCTTGATCTGGTCAGGAGGCCGCCCGAGGGCACAACCGGCGTGCGGCTTGTCGTGCGCGGCAATACCCAGCGTTACTTTGTTTATCTGCGCACGGGGGGCAAGTTGCTGCCTTGGAAGTACGATCAGGCAGGGTTCGAGGTCTTGGAAAGCTGGGAAAGGTGCGGTCCAGCGCTATATTTCCTTTTGTATACGGGTCGGACGCGACCAACAAATCTAATGCTATAATCAGCGCAAGGACCGAAGCCATACTCAGAGATATCAAAACCATTGTCGTGACTGTATGGCGTTTCATTTTTGATCACAGGGTCAGCCCCCTTCGTCATATTCCCGATGTCGCAACCCGGCACCATGTTTTGCAGGTGCTGGGCTTTATGTGGGCGGTCAATTTCTGTGTCGCGATCGGAAGTTATACGTTTCTTGCGGCCAGCATACTTGGTCATGCGGTCTTGATTGCGGCTGCTGCGGTCACGGCAGCCACGTTTACAGTCGCGGCCAAGCGGCCAAAGCTATTCATGCGCGGAGCGGGACGCCGCCGCGATGGAGAGCATGATTGAGGGTGGATTGTCATCGCAGCCGCAGCTTGTCGCTGGGTCAAACCGGCTTAGACAGAGCCGCAGAAAAGACATGCGTCAACCATCCTGATCCTAAGCTTCGTCAGGTGTACATTCCCGGACATCATTTACCGTCAAAACTGGAGGTTTCGTTGTGAAAGTTCTTATCGTTGGTGCCAGCAAGGGTATTGGGTTGGCAACGACCAAGGCGGCACTGGCCGCTGGCTATGAGGTGCGCGCCTTCGCACGGTCTGCCGCCGCTATGACCCTGTCCGACCCGCGACTGGAAAAGGTGCAAGGTGATGCGACGCACCAGCAAGATGTCGAAGCTGCCCTCGCTGACGTCGATGCCGTGATCGTGACACTTGGCGTGGGCTTTGGCGACCTTATTAAACCCGTGCATCTGTTTTCCGATGCGACACGTGTGATTGTCGCGGTGATGACGGAAAAATCGGTCAAGCGTCTTGTCTGCGTCACAGGTTTCGGGGCTGGCGACAGCCGGACGAGTATCGGCGTGCTGCAACGCGTGCCGTTTCAGATCGTGTTTGGCCGTGCCTATGACGACAAGACCCGTCAGGAAGACCTGATCAAGCAAAGCGGTCTGGGCTGGACAATTGCGCGGCCCGGCGTGCTGCTGAACGGCCCGAAATCCAGCCGCTACAAGGTGCTTCGCGAGCGAGCGTCGTGGCGCAACGGGATCATTTCCCGCGCAAGTGTCGCCGATTTTCTTGTGAAACAGATCGAAGATCGCACATATCTGCGCGAGGCACCCGTGCTGGTCAATTGACAGCATCCATTGCAGGGGCTGTCAGGCGCATCGTCGCGATGCTTACAGCGGTAGGCGTAAAATCTGCCCCCGAAAAGAGGACCGCTGCCGTCAGCTGTGCCGCGAGGTGCCTTGTCGCCGCTCAAAGGACCACTACAACCTGCCCATGGCAAAACGAACCTCACCTTCCGACGCGCACAAGATTTCGGTTGCCGCCGATCTTGAAGAGCTTGTCCAGGACAAGCGTGAAGACTGGCGCGCCTCTGGTGCGAAAGCGCGTCGGCGCCAGCGTCGTTACAAGGCGCTTTTGACCCAGCAATTGATGAAGGTGGGTCCTTACCTCGTTGACGATGATCTCATGGACGACGACGTTTGATATGCAGCCATCCAAGTACCGAAATGCGCCGGGCCAAAAGATTTTCTTACATTTACCGGAGCTCTGACCTTGCCTGCATACAGCCAAATCGAATTGAAAGACCTGAAGGTCGCGGCCCGGATCGGAACCTACGGCACGGGCGACGTTGTGCCCGAGGCGCATCTGCTTGACCTGACCCTGACCATCGCGCCGGACCTCGTGTTGATTGCGCAGGATGGGATGGCGCATGTTTTCGACTATGACCCGCTGATCCGCGAAATCGATGCCTTGGCGCGCGCGTGTCCTTACGAAACGCAAGAGCGGTTGATGACACGCATCGTCCATGCCTGCGCCGCTTACCCCGCAATCAAGGCGCTGGATATCTGCCTGCGCAAGCGGCCCGTTCTGGCCGGATCAGGCAGTCTTGGCGTGCGGCTGACCTTGGATGCCGAAGCGCTGACGGCGCAGCGTCCCGCGGCGGTCTGATTGCACCGGACAGTCCTTGCGTCCGCCGCATCAGGGCGCGAGCCATGTCCCGGCCCAGCGGGCATCACGATCAAACCGGGCGCGGCGATGGTGGGCCCCAAGATGCACCGCATCAATTGTCTGCACGGTCAGCCGAAGGACCGCGAAGCTTTCTGGGTTGGGCTGCTTTGCATAATCAAGCGCCTGTGCAATCGGTTGCCCCGGTGCGGGCAGGCTGCCGTAGGATTGGCGCGACGCATCCGGAACTTCAGCCCATAGCGCTGCCACATCCGCCCCGGTCAGGATCGTCACCGTGGCCTCCAACCGCATCTGCAGGTGCGCAGCTTGATCCCACACATGCAGCGCGGCAAAGGGTGTAGCACGCAAATCCGCCACTTTGGACGACTGCAGATCGGTGTGAATGTCCAGTGTCCCTGTGCTTTTGTCCGCCGCGCGAAGAACCACCGTTCTTGCCTGCGGCTTGCCATCTGGCGTGACCGTCGCCAAGGTCGGATGACGGGTCGGGGCGCGCCGGTCGCGCACACCGCGCACAAGCCGCGTCCAGACCTGCGCGTAGAGGCCGGACAGATCAGCCGCCCAAGGGTGCAGATCCGAGGTCATTTATATACCTCGCGCCGGTCAGAGAATGCCCGGACCCGCCTGCGCCATGCGCGGTAGCTGCCAGTATTCAGATTTTGCCGCATCAGGGTTTTGACTGCGTCAGGGCCAAGCCCATGCAGGTTTTTAATTGCAGCGAAACTGTCGTTATCGCTTAACGCCATCTCGATGATTTCACCAAGGGTTGCCGGGTCGAGCACGGGCTGTCTTATAACATCCGAAGTGCGCCGCTGCTACGGCAAGTCAAGGTATCACTGCAGCGCTGCAAATAAACGTTTTGGCGGCAACGCGATGAATAGCCATTGGATTGGATAGATTTCAGTTTCTGCCGGTGATTGTGGTCGCGGCACCAAACAGGCGCTACATTCGCTCGACGGCAACGAACGAACTGCTTGTCGGGGCGAGGACCAGATGCAACACGATTTCGACTTCCTGCAAACGCCGCCCGACAATCCGGTTGCGCGCTACGTTCATCTGACGCGAACGGTCATGCCATTCCTCGCGCTTGGCGAAAAGCGTCACTGGCCCGTCCGGAACGACCATTGTTTTCAGCACATCGTCCTGGATACGATCTGCGAAGGGGTCTGGTATGACCACATCGCCCGGCCTGCCTACAAGCACCTCAGTCATACTCAAGCTTTGGCTGCGGTTCAGCTTTGCGAACAGATCATCACAGACCAGATCGACCTTGCGGTGCTTAACCAGAAGTCGCTTGCGTGGCGCGGCAAGCTGAGGCTACCCCGGTCTTGACGCGCGCGGCGAAGGCCTGACCCTTGGGCAGCGATCAAGATTCATCGCCGCTTATGGCGCGTTCTTTGCCGCTCGCGGATGCCCGGCATTCGCTTTCGTTGGCCAAACCTCAAGGACCCCGCATAGAATAACCAACCCACCACCGATCATCTCGCTGGCAGATAGCGTTTCACCGGCAAAGATGGCGGCAGTCAGCGCACCGAAAATCACCTCGGGCATCAGAAGGATACCCACCCGAGCCGGGTCAAGCCGAATGGTGGCCCACATCAGGCCGGCAATCGACAGCCCCCACCATAGCCCACCCGTGGCGAGCACCGTGATCCCGACCCAAACCGCATCTTCTCCAGCGATTGCGGGTAGCGGTTCAAGGAACGGGGCGACGGCAAACGAGGTCAGTGTCGCACCCAATGCAAACACGAACGCCGCAGGCAGCGGGGGCACACGGGACTTCAGGCGCATTCCTGCGGTAGCACCTGCCCAGATCAGACCGCCGATGAAGGCCATCCATTCGCCCAGACTGCGCGGAACCGGCACACTCCCCTCACCACCCAGCATGATGAACAATCCGGCAAGCCCCACGCCAATTGCGATCAACCGCAGTGTTGGAACTTGCCATCGCAGAACGAATTTGGCGATCAGCACGCTCCAGACCGGGCTGAAAAACCACAAAAGGACGACAAGCGCCACTTTGCCATAGAGAAACCCGATGGAATACAGCGCGAAGGCGGCACCGCCCAGCGTAATCGACACCACACCAACCAATCCAGTGTCCCGAACCAGATGGGTCTTTCCCGCAACGAACGGCAGCAGGAACAACATCGCCGCCAAGGTGATCGCGCCTGTTCCCCATGCGCCATCCAGCCCAAGCGCTGCGATTGCGCGCACAGGCACCCAGTATACGCCCCAGAAGACACCAACGCAAAGCACAATCACGGAGGCAAGGAAGGCTGTGTTCATGTCTTTTTCCCCTGAGGCAACATCACGTCGCTAAACCCCCTTCGAAGCAGCTTGCGCCTCCGGCTCAACCCTTGAACCGGTTTTTCCAACATGCAGCCTCAAAGCCCCGACGTGGCACGACCGAAACCCGACATACCATCCATAACCTGCTTGACGCGGACCTTGAAATCGCATTTTTTGACATTCGCGACAGGGGCGTCCGGGTATCCGGACTGAGAAGTACCCTTTGAACCTGAACCAGATAATGCTGGCGTAGGGAGTCTGTGGTGTCCCCCGTTTGGCCTCTAGTGGCTATATCGGGCATCCCAATGGCCCCTTGCACACAGCGAGGGAGCGTTATGGAAGACATGGGAGCAATTCTTGCCAAGATGCGGGCGGCAGCGCCTCTTGTGCACCAAATCACCAATTATGTGGCCATGAATATCGCCGCCAACGTGGCTCTGGCGGCAGGGGCATCGCCCGCCATGGTGCATGCCCGCGAAGAGGTGGTAGAGTTTGCGGGCCTCGCACAGGCGCTCAGCGTGAACATCGGCACGCTGGATGCGGCTTGGGCCGAGGCGATGGAGATGACCGCGCAGGCGATGGCGGCGAGCGATCGGCCATGGGTGCTGGACCCCGTCGGCGTGGGGGCCACGCGGTTTCGACAAGATGTCTGCGCGCGGCTTATGGCTCTGCGGCCAACGGTCATTCGCGGCAATGCGTCCGAAATTCTCGCGTTGGCAGGGCTTGGCGGCGCAGGGCGCGGCGCGGACAGTGCCGACCCGGTGGCCGCAGCCGAGGCCAGCGCGCGCGACCTTGCTACCCGCTGTGGTGCGGTGGTCGCGGTGTCTGGTCCGGTGGACTATGTCACCGATGGAATCCAAGGATTCCGCGTGGCGAATGGCGATGCGCTGATGCCGCGCGTGACCGCCTTGGGCTGTTCGTTGAACGGGGTGATCGCCGCGTTTCTGGTGGGCCAACCCGCCCTGTCCGCGACTGTGGCCGCTTTGGCCTATTTCGGGCTGGCGGGTGAATGCGCGGTGCGAGGGGCCAATGGTCCCGGCAGTTTTCAGGTGGCGTTTCTGGATGCACTTTACGCCCTGACGCCGCAGGATGTGACCGCAGGCGCAAAGGTCAGCCGCGCATAATGGGGCCGATTTATGTGATCACCGATCCCAGCGCAGACCTTCCCGTGGTCGAACAGGCGCGCGCGGCGGCGCGGGGTGGGGCTGCGTGGGTGCAACTGCGCCACAAGACCGCGTCCAGTAACGATCTGGCGGCGCTTATACGGCAACTCTTGCCGGAAATGACCGCCCTTGGCACGCGGCTGATCGTGAATGACCGGCTCGAGGTCGCGCTGGCGACCGGCGCGCATGGGCTGCACATCGGTCAGGGCGATGGCGACGCGGCGGCCATTCGCCAACGGATGCCCCCCGGAATGATCCTTGGTCTGTCCATCGAGACTGTGGCGCAAGCCCGCGTAATCCCGCCCGGTGTGGATTACGTCGGCGCAGGCCCAGTGCGGGCCACGCCGACCAAGCCCGATCATGCCACCCCGATCGGCTTTGACGGTTTGGCGGAAATTGTGGCGGCTGCGGCGATGCCCACATATGCCATTGGCGGCCTGAAGCCCGGCGATGCAAAGGCGGTGCGCGCCACCGGGGCCGTCGGCATGGCCGTGGTCAGCGCTGTGACCCGCGCACCCGACTCCGAGGCTGCAACCCGTGCCCTGCTGGCAGAATGGGCGACGGCATGATCCCCAACATCCTGTCGATTGCGGGGTCTGACCCGTCGGGTGGCGCGGGAATTCAGGCCGATATCAAAACGATCTCGGCCAATGGTGGCTATGCTATGGCCGTGATCACCGCACTTACGGCGCAGAACACCCAAGGTGTGACTGGCGTGCAGATGGTCGCACCGGATTTCGTGACGGCACAAATTGCAGCGATCCGCGCCGATATTCGGGTGGATGCGGTCAAAATCGGGATGCTGGGTGATGCCGGGATCATCGGCGCAGTTGTCGCCGGGCTGTCCGGCCTTGACGCACCCATCGTCCTCGATCCGGTGATGGTTGCCAAAAGCGGGGACCGGCTGTTGCAGACCGCAGCGGTTGCCGCCTTGCGCGCAGCGTTGCCGATGGCAACTGTTGTCACCCCGAACCTGCCCGAGGCCGCCGACCTACTTGACCTACCCGAGGCTATGACCCGCACCGACATGGAGGACCAAGCGCGCGCGCTGCTGGCGCTTGGTCCTCCCGCGGTGCTGCTCAAGGGCGGCCATCTGGGCGGGGACGATTGCCCGGATCTTCTGGCCAGTGCGGAAGAACTGGTGTGGCTGCCCGGCGTTCGCGTCGCAAGACCCATGGCACAGGCTGCACACTGTCCTCGGCGCTGGCGACACATCTGGGCCTTGGACTGACCCTGCCTGAGGCCGCAGCGCACGCCAAGGCCTATGTCGCCCGCGCCATCGCGACCGCAGATGCCCTGACGGTCGGGATGGGCCATGGCCCGACCCACCACTTTCACGCTCTATTCAAAGGAAACACTCTATGACGCGCCCAATCTCTGATCAAACCGTTCTTGTCACCGGCGCAGGCCGCGGCCTTGGAGCCGCCATCGCCCGCGCCTTTCACCGCGAAGGCGCACGGGTCGCTATAAACTACCGCAACAGCCAGGCGGCGGCTGAAGCACTCGCCACCGAGCTTGGTCCCCTTTCTGGCGCGTTCAAGGCGGATGTGACAAGCCCGGAACAAGTCGGGGCGATGATGGATCAGATCACCGCACGCTTTGGCGCCCCGGATGTGCTGGTCCACAACGCCTTGGCTGATTTCGCCTTCAACGGTGATGCGCGGGCACATCTGGACCGCATGAGCTGGGCCGATATCGCGCGGCAGACCGAAACATCGGTGGGTGGTGCGCTGAACTGCCTTGCGGCAATGCAAACCCACTGCGCGGCACAGAGTTACGGTCGGATCATCACGATCGGCACCAACCTAATGCAAAATCCCGTCGTGCCCTATCACGATTACACTGCTGCCAAGGGCGCACTTCTGGCCTTTACCCGGACAGCGGCCAAGGAGCTGGGGCCGATGGGGATCACGGTTAACATGGTGTCTGGCGGTTTGTTGCGGACAACAGATGCCAGTGCCGCCACCCCTGATGCCGTGTTCGACATCATAGCCGCACAAACGCCGCTGGGACGGGTGACCACGCCAGAGGATATGGCAGACGCGGTGCTGTTCTTTGCATCGCCATGGGCGCGGGCCGTGACGGGACAAAATCTGATCGTCGATGGTGGGCTTGTATTCGGGTGAAAAAACTAGCGGGGCTCCAGCGGATAGGCCTTGGGAGTCCCGCGATGCCACAAACCTATGCGACCCACCTGCGTTAGCCTTGCATGCAAAGGTTAAGCGATGGGCTGGGCGCCCCCGGCGGCACCCAACCTACCAAAGTAGCGGGTGTTGGAACACCACTAGCAGAGGAGGATTTATGAAATAGGTTGGCATCCTTGGCCGAGGTTTGTTCAGGAACGTGTTTCATGCGCACGGCGCGGGAATCGGCGGCTCTGTAGTATTCCGCCGGAAGTTATCCCGCCCGCAGTAGCTGAAGGCCTTGGGTGAGCAACAGTCCTGCATCGCGGCGATGGAAGCCTGCGCCAGCATTTCGCGATCACAGCATTACCGCCTTGATCGGCGGCACCTTAATTCTGCTGGTTGCCATGACACGAGAAGCATTTTCCGACGACGCCAGGCTCTTGCGGCTCGACCGCGAGCTTCTGGCTGAGCGCACCCGTGTTGACCGCCAGCGCGCCGAAGATCGCGAAACCGAAGCCGACCGCGTGGAACGCATCGAGACCGACATCCGCGCCATGCGGGATCTGATGTTCGAAGCCTTCCAGCGCGGCCGCACCGACTAACCAACGCGCACGCAACTAACAGATCCATCCCGACCCGCCCGGAAGGCGGTTTTTTCTTGCCCAGCGACGGGCGAAAGGAGCCTTCTCATGAATGCAAACACCAGCGATCCCCTCCGCCTGATCCAGACTGGGTCAGATCAGCTTGGCCATTCCACTGGCGCAATTGACGGCCTCTGGGGACTGCGCACCGCCCTCGCGATGAAGGCGCTGCTGGCCGCGAACGGGCGCGCGGCAGCCCTAGCGCCGCAGGGTCCGATACCTTGGATCACTAAGGCCAAATCTGCTCTCGGCCGTCATGAAGCCCGACATCGTACATGGTTGATGGATTGGCTAAAGCGTGACGGTCGGTCCCTTGGCGATCCATCGAAAAACCCATGGTGCGGGGATTTTGTGGAGACTTGTGTTCGCGTGGCGCTGCCAGACGAGCCCTTTCTGGGGGCGCTGGGCACCAATCCCTTCTGGGCACGCAACTGGTTGCTGTTCAGGCAGGAGGAAAAGCCGGCATCCGGCGCGGTGCTTGTGTTCTCGCGCGGCTCGGGTGGGCACGTCGGTTTCGCGATGGGGCGGGACGATACGCATTTTTACGTGTTGGGCGGCAACCAGTCCGATGCCGTCACCATCGCCCGCATCGCCAAGTCCCGCCTCCTTGGCGCGCGCTGGCCTGTCACCATAATGCCCCGTCAGCAACGCTTGCGGACGATTAAGCCGGGCGAATTCCTCGGATCTACCAATCAAGTCTGAATAGGAGAAAATCATGTTGAAACCTGCAATGCTCTCGCTGATCCACCAAGTTCTGACTGTCGCTGGCACCGTGCTGGTGGCCAAAGGCTATGTCCAAGCCTCCAACATTGAACCGGTCATCGGCGCGCTTCTAACCACCGGGTCGGTAGTCTGATCGGTCGCCGACAAGCGGGCAAAGTAGGGCCAGCGGCTGCGGAGCGTTCATTCGAGACGTCCATCTTGAGTGATCGGAGTGCGGACAAAGCTCCATTTCCCTGCCGCAGCGAATGCTAAAGCGGCATTTGCTCACCCTCGCAGTACGGGAGCTCTCTGCGATGCGGAAAATTTTTCCATTTCAGTCAGTCTGTTGGATTTAAACAGATAGAATTCAATCCGCCATTTCACAGCAGTCGGGTTCAACAAGCGAGACGTAGATAAGATCACCTTTCTGAGGGTGGTCGACGTCCGTGTCGTTGAAACCGATCTATGAGGAGCATGTGCGGCACAGTGAGACCAGCGAGACCGATAAACACGACCCGCATGATGGTCTGTTCTAGAATAAATGTTTCTGTTTTTTGCAAAATCGCGAAAGCTATAAACGCTGCAACAATTACTACTATTGATAAAATTGTCGCAGCGCGCATCGCTTGGCGTGTGTTCTCGACGGACTGAAGCGCATTAGTCAAATGGCGCAACGAATGCAGAGCACAGAAATAAAGAACAAAGTAGACAAGTGGCGAAAGGCAGGCCGCTGCGAACCAGATGATGGCCTGCTCTACCGCTGCCCGTGTCCGCGATGCAGGAAGCCATATTAAGGTCACGGTGTAGCAGGTTAACGCTGTCCCACCAGCGTAAGCCAGAGCCATCGCTGCGAGATCCGCAGCTGGCGCGGGCGCGAGAAATGCAAAAAGGTCTGATACCTCTGCTTGCCAAAACAGACCCGGCGCGCCAATCGTTGCGATCCCTCCTGTCCAACGGAGCGACGGTGTCGCCTCAGCCCAATCGCCCGAGAAGTGTAAGGCAGAATAAATCAAAAACGCGAAAAGTGCAGGACCGGGAAATAGTATCCAGAACCCGATGACCAACGCCGTTAAGCCAATATAAAGTAATCCGAACCGTATATTCCCGCGCCATCCGTGCAAGGGCCAGAGTGTTTGTGCGATTGGCAGATCAAGAGCACCGTGCGGCAGGCCAAGTACGGCAACAGTTGGCACCAGCAAAAGCATCTGGGTGTGAGGCGTGGGCTGCATCAAAAAGGTCATTAAAACTGCAACTGAAACGCTGACGGCGAAGAACCACGTTTGCCAGATCTGGGGGTAAATCACTTTGGAAATGCTGCAGCATGCAAGAACGGGAGCGGCGGCAGTGAGGCCATGACGGACAGACGGTCCAGCGGATGTGTCGATCCGGACAAAAAGCGTTCTAACCGGTTGGCGGGCGCATTTCGGAACAGGCTTTGAAACATTGCCGGGCCGCGTGCTGGTGCGGCTGCCAGAACTTGTAGAAAAACGCGGTCCATAAAGTGTGTCACACGACCATCAAGCTTACTGTCAGGAAATTCACCTGCGATAAGTGCTGCAGCCACATGATCTGCTTGCGATTGAATGCGTGTAAAGGCGTATCCGGTGGATGGACGCGCCGCACCGCCACCCAGCCCCATGTGGATGACATTGTCGTGTTTCAGATCGGCAAACCCTGCCTGCATCGGAAGTGCGCCCGCTTCGGTCCGCAGGACTTCTGTTTGGCCGGGATTTAGTACTGCGATTTCAGCATCAAGCCACCGTGTAAATATCTGATGACCCGGATTGTGCGGGGCAAATGATGTGACCTCGACCAACGCCTGATCGACCGCAAAGGGCAAGACATACACAAAATCGACGCCTGCGCTGTAGCCGCTACGAAAGTGCATAAGCTGAACAACATCTGGGTCAAAAATCGGTATTTCAGTTTTAATTTCGCGGCCAAGAAAGAACTGACCATAGGTCGGAATGCGGCGCGGAGGACGCGTATCGACAACAGTCGCTGCGGTGAAGGTGCCTTTATTGGTGTGAACCTGCCAACCCGCGCTTGAATGCGCAACACTCTGGGCCGAAACGCCAAGCGACAGGGTCATATTGGAACCTTTCGCAATCATCTCGCAGGCCCGATGATAGAAAGTACCTGCTTCGACCGTCTGATAGCGCATCTGTGATGAACTACGTGCCGTTAAGCCCAATGGACCTGCAATGGTCCAAGACGACCATTCTTTTCTTACGCAATCCTCAAATGGATCGGCTCGCGTCCGCCAAAAGCTCCAGGCGCGATCATTTGTGTACTCTTGGCGCGGTTCGATAATGCGCACGGACAGATCGCTTTGCGCCAAACGCACGGCAAGACTTAGCCCTGCGCAACCGCCGCCCAAAATCGCAACATCAAAATCAGGCACTTGCATGTTTGGACCTGCTTTCGCGGTTCCGTGTTTCAATAATTTCTCGGGCTATCGCACCGAAAGCCAAGCCAGCCTTGCGCGCGACAGGCACCACAGCGCGTCCGGCAAGTGGCTGCAAACGTCGCAACCGCAGTTCTGTCCCGATCCCGGCATACATTGCCGCTGCCGCCGCAACGGCAAGGCGCAACCGCCAGGGAAGAACGGCCAGTGCCGATTTCCCCGATCGGTACAGATCATCCGCTTGATCAAGAAGGCTGGCCATTGCAGATTCTGCTGCATCTAGTGCAGCTGGATCACCCACAATAATCGCTTCTGGCGGATAAGGGCAAAGATCAAAAGGCAGGTATCTGCGCCCAATCCGGGCATCGTCCGCCACATCACGACAGATATTGCTCAGCTGCATGGCTTTTCCAAGATCTGCAGCTTTTGGATGATGGATCTTGTCGATGTCGAACAGCGTACAAACCATGACCCCAACGGTTCCGGCGACCCCCATGCAATAGGCGTCAAGGCTGGCGGCGTCGCTCAAGCACGTATCTCCGGTATCCTTCGCTGCCATCGCGACAAGATCAGCCAAAGCGCCTAGCCCAATTGGCCGGTCTTTGAACAAGTCGTGGGCTTCGACAGCAAGGTGGTCTCGCGGGGCCGTATGACCAAGAGCGCTGTGTAGTTTTGTGAGACGGTCAAAACCAACGTCCCCACCTATTTCGTCGGCAATGTCATCAATGCTACGGCACACGGCATATAGCCGTGCAATGCGTAACCGGTCGGAGCGGGGTAGCAGCCATGCCGCTGGCGCAAAGCTGCGCGCATGTTTGGCCATCAGAGTTTCGGGGTTCACAAGACCGGTTCCGCAACAGGCACGAGGCTGTCTAAGACCTTGGCAGATGACACCACGCCTGGCAGTCCCGCACCGGGATGTGTGCCTGCGCCCACAAAGTACAGGTTTTCGATCCCTTCGCCTTTGTTATGGAAACGAAACCATGCTGACTGCGTAAAAAATGGGGAAAGTGAAAAACCGGCACCGTCGACAGACAGGTAATCATGGCTAAAATCCTCAGGCGTCATCGCAAACTCTGCCGTAATGTGTTCCGCCAGTCCGGGCAGCATCGTGGCCTCAAGCGAAGCAACAATCCGGTCGCGTAATTTTGGCCCTTCTGTGGCCCAATCCTGACCGCCGGCCAAGTTTGGCACGGGGCATAGCACATAAAAGCTGTCGCATCCCTTTGGTGCAAAGCTGGGGTCCGTCGCGGTTGGCCTGTGGACATAAAGTGAAAAATCATCGGCCAATTTCTTCTTTTTGAAGATATCCCGCAGCAGGGTTTTGTAGCGTTCACCAAACCAGACAGTGTGATGCGCCACATCGGGCCATGTCGTCGTGGCCCCAAAATACAAGACATACAGACCCATGGACAGGCGCGACGCCTTTGCGCGGACTTTGGCAACGTTTGAAACGTCCGACTGCGGCAGCATGTTACGGTAGACATGAACCGGGTCCATGTTTGACACAACGACGTCAGCATCAATCTGTGTGCCTGTGTCCAGCACGACGCCGGATGCCCGACCATTTTCGACTTTGATCTGCGCGATGGTCGTGTTCAGCGATACAGTGATGCCTTCCTCCCGCATCAGACGCTCAAACGCATCGACAAGTGCACCGGTGCCGCCCATTGCGAACCAGACACCGTGTTCACGTTCGAGGTGGTTAATCATCCCGTAGATGGCTGTTGTCGAAAACGGATTGCCCCCCAATAAAAGCGGCTGGATTGAAAACGCGCGCCGCAATTTGTCATGTTTGAGATGCCGCGCCACCATCGACCAGACGCTTTCAAAAGAGCGAAGCCTAAGAAGATGCGGGATTTGTTTAATCATGAAAGCGGGTGAATGGAACGGTACCGCTGATAGCTTGGTAAAACCCACGTCGTAGATTTTCTTGGACCACGCGGCCATCCGCCGATAACCTGCGACATCATCCGGTGAAATGCGCGCAATCTCAGCCTCAGTCGCGGCGTCGGTCGGGCCGTAATCAAACGTGTCGCCATCGTGATACTGAAATCGATACCAGGGATCGGGCACTACCAAAGTCACATAGTCCGACATTTTTTTGCCAAACAACGCAAACAACTCTTCAAATAAATGAGGCGCTGTCAGTACGGTTGGTCCGGCGTCATGGCGAAATCCATCTTTTTCAAAAACCTGCCCCCGTCCGCCCAGACGGGGGCAACGATCGATGAGGTGCACATCATAGCCCTTGGCGCGTAGCCTCAGGGCTGCTGCAATACCGCCAAATCCAGCACCCGCAACAATGGCGGATTGTGTGAACGAAAAACTGGCATCACGTGGCATCGGATACATCCTTCAATTTGGTTTCAAGTTGGTCTGCCAGAGATAGAAACGCAGCGCCGGCACTTTGGGAAAGGCTGTTGGCGTCCAGTCGTGCGGCCTCTAAAGATGTCTGCGCCAACGCACAGGCAATGATCTTTGCAGATGCGCGCGATTGCCCGCTGGCTTCCAAGGCAAGGCAGATATTGGTTGCGCCGTGTTTAAGATCCGCGTCTTGGTCACAAATATCGTCAAGTATCTGATAAGTAACTGATAAAGCGCGGCCAACACGTGTTGCAATGTTTTGGCCCGGCATATCTGCTGCGGCCAACGCGAGCCTGACCGGCAATGCAAGAAGCGGCCCAGACTTGCTGGCAGCTACATTTTCGTATTCCTCGGGCGGCGGTTGCGTCGCACCCAAGTCATTGATCTGCCCAGAAATTGTCATCGTGATGGTATCGTGCATCACACGAAGCGCCACTGCAGGCTTAGGATGCTGTGCGATCGTCGCATAGGCCATCGAAATGAGAAAGTCGCCGGTCAGTATCGCAATATCTTTACCATATTTCGACCAGACGGCAGGCCTTCCACGGCGCATCCGATCACCATCTTGCAAGTCGTCATGGATCAGCGATGCATTATGTAACAGCTCGGGCGCGAGGGCGCAGGCCATACAAGCCTGTCGTGACAAATCCAGCCCTGCAGCCGCATCAAGACCCAATTGGGCGCGCACGCGCGACCCGCCTGCCGCGAAATGGTATCGTGCCGCGTCGGCCACTCGGTTTGGACCACGTGAAATAAGTTGTTCAATCTCGGCGTCTACGTCGTCAACGAAGACTGTTGAGTGCCGCTGTGTATCGAGCATCAAAAGCGTCCAAATTGTTTGAGAAGGATGACCGCCCCCATAATATTAGGGGGCGGTCCTTGCTGATCCTATGCTGGAACAGTCAGAGTTTCTTTGGCTTCGGAATCTTCGCTTTTGCGCATGGCAATCAAGAAGATAAGAACACCAAAGCCGGCTTTGGCGACGATGTCTGCGATCGTGTAGCCGACTTCGACCACAACCGTTGCAGTTGCACCTTCAAGTCCGATTGCGCCTGCAAAATAGACGACGGGGTAAAAGCACCAGCTGGCGACGGTCACGTTACGTGCGGTTCTGACAAGACCGCGTGCACTCTCTGGCTGGCTTTCGATTGCCTTGCCCAGACCGACGTACAACTCGTAGACGATCCATAGGAATGGAATCATCGACAGCAGACCGAAGATCCAGCGAACGCTACCTGAATCAGAGACTTCGCCCGGATAACCCAGTGCAACCATGATCAGTGCCAAGACACCAAGCTTTGTTGCGCGCGATACTGTTTCAGAGCGCGTGAGGCTCATCACCAAAATCAGTTCAACCAAAAGCAACGGCACAGTCAAAAGCCAGTCCACATACCGGTATGCAGAGTTGAAGGTCTTTTCGCTGGCGACGTATGCGCCGTCCGCAAGCACATACGCTTCGTTCCAGCTTTGGCCGATACGGAAATAATGGTAGGCCGCGATGAATGTCACCAAACCAGTTACAACAAGAGCGGTTTTATACTGTGGTTTTACCTGACCAATACCGAGCCAGAAAAAGAACGTTGCAGCCGCGAGCGTCGCGAAGCCGAACGAGAACGCATTATAGATCAATTCGTATTGACCTATCGATAAAGTTTCCATGTGTTTTCTCCAATCAACATCATGAAAAGGAGGATAGTTCTGCTCGTTCGTATTCAATGGCATACTGCTACGTCAAAAAGCCGCAGGCATACTGCGACGTCAAAAAGCCGCAGGCATACTGCTACGTCAAAAAGCCGCAACCTCTTCGAAGTTTGCAAATTTTCGAAAAGTTATCAAATAAAAACAACGGTCTCTGTGGATTTTCACTTTGGTCGCGGCAGTTGCGCACATGTGGCATAGTAGACCCGCAAAAATCCTGACCCTTTCACCCAGACCCGCGACTACTGGAATTCGCCGACCTGAACGACGTTCAAGCTGTGTCCATTATTTTAGCTGTTGTCATCATGGCAAGATATATATGGGACTGTCGTCTTAAAGGCATCGAATTTCGCTCCGTACCGTGCGGTAAAACAGCGTTCTTTGAAGCGTGGCGCAAACAGGCAATAGGCTGTGTAGCTCACCGTGAGGACCAGTTGGTCTGGCGTCCACACAGGCACCAGCCAAAGCGTCAGGGCGAAGGCCAAATAGATCAGTTGGCGGATCGGGCAGAACGGGCCTTGAATTGGTATGTCAGGAAATATAGGCCGGATACGCACCATCAGGGATATCCAGCCAAGCGCACCTGACTGTACCTCAACGCCAGCATCGAAACTTGCCTTACCACCGATCAACCACGCAACCGCATAGGCCGTGCTGATGGCCCAAATATAGCAGCCTCAGCCTGCCACCAGATGATCTCCGATGGCTTCCATAGGGTAAACAGTGCCAAAAGTTGCGCGGACGCGATGACCGCACATGTCGTCGTTGCGAGTGTTGCCCCGTATGGTCCGGGGAAAAGGCGTTGTAAGGTGCCATTGCAATTTTTTGTCAGCAAGGTCGAATGGGCCAGTGGAAATTGTACGATTAAGGCTGCGTTGGCCAGTATCGCCCACGGCCAGGGCACGGTGCAAAAACTCTGGCTCAGGCTAAACAACAACACCAGAACCATCGAGAGGATCACAGTAGCAAATAGCGCGTGGCATATCATACCCAAACCAAGCGCCATACGCACAAGCCCTGCACCCGGCGGTGGCGACATTTCCTCCCGGATCAGCGTGATTTGGCGTGCAATACGCGGATCATCGGTCATGAAAGGGTCTGCAAATATCTTGCGCAATCGCGTCGCCACTGATCCATTCATCCTCAACCCGTGGGCCGATGCACCGGTCGCCGCCGGCATAGAGTGACACGGTCAGTTTCAAGAACGGCCGGCCAAAGGGCACAGTCACGCGGGCATAGCGCCAACAATGCGCGCTTGCGTGGGTCACTTGATTTGTAGCCAGGCTGAGCTGATCACACAAAAGCGGAAGCATCCTCGCGGATATCGCTGCTGGATCGTCCTCTAGATGCTGCGCGCTGAACGCGGCGCTGGCCTGCGCCAATTGCCGAATGTCGAAGCATTCAGACAGCGCGCGGTGCAATCCCAAAATTCCGGGGACGCTCACGAAACGCGAACAGCCTGAACCGTCATCCTATTTGGCTGCCGCACCCTTTGTTTGCAGGTCACCCAGCACCTCGGCAAAACGATCTTCATTCGCCGTGATATCTTGCACCTCTGTCAAACCGCTTCTGTTCGATAAGTTTGGGCGCCATGCGCCCACCAATGCCACGGCCCTTGTCAAAATGATTGGCGTAACGCGTGCGCAGCCCAATTTGCTTGTACAGGCCAGCCCGGCCATCCCAGCACCGATAATAACCACGCGCGGTGGTCCAGTTACCGGCCTTTCGGTTAATTGACGATGCTGATCACAATGACCACGACGATAGAATAAAGTGTAACACCGCCCCCGATCAGGAATAATAGCCAATTTTTAACGACTGTCGCTGTCGCTATCGACTTCATCTGGTAGATCAGATCTGGCCACGTGTAAGACACAAAATCACCCTGTGTGAACATAGCTTTGATGTGCCCATCAGCGTCGACGACTGGCAAGCGCCTAAACCGTTCGTTTGACATAATCCGAAGCCAATCCAGCAAATCATCTGTTTCCTGCACCACTCGCGGATCTTTTGTCATGATAGCGGATAGCGGGGTGATTTTGGGATCCAGTTCTTTGCCCACAACCTTGTTCATCACATCGCGCTCAGTCGCCACGCCAATAACTTTGTTATCGGCGTCAACAATAATGACAGAACAATAGTTCTTTTCTGCCATCGCGGACACGGCGTCAAAGACAGTTGTGTCTGGTGACCGTGTAAAAGGCTTCTGTTTTGACTTGTACTCTGCCGGTCCATTAAGCGGTTTTCGGAACGTACAGCTTCTTCCGGCATGGTGATACTCTTGATTAAATTATATCCTTCGGAAGTTAGCGTGTCACTGTCTCACAACCAGCGAAAGGCACGCAGTGACAGCGAAACAGGAGTTTCAACAATGGTAGAGCCAGAAACATTTACGTTCCTTGCAGATCTCGCGATAAATAATCGTAAGGTCTGGATGGATGAGCATCGCGCCGAACGTGACGATGCCTTGCGTAACTTAGAGGTGGCTGCGCAAATTTGAACAACTGGGATAAGTGGATTTTCCGCGCAACAGCAGCATGATGCTGCAAGCGAGGAGATGATGATGACAAAACGACCGCGCCGGAATCACAGCCCGGCATTCAAGGCGAAAGTGGCCGTGGCCGCGATCAAGGGCGAGAAGACGCTGATCGAGCTGGCACAGGATTTCGACGTTCACCCGAACCAGATCAAACAGTGGCGGGACCAGCTGCTTGAGGGTGCGACTGGTGTTTTTGGGGACGCCGCGAAGGCCGAACCAGAACCGGTGATCGA
>NZ_KB907996.1 GCF_000382265.1 Yoonia vestfoldensis DSM 16212 | reverse complement strand
TTCGGCCTTCGCGGCGTCCCCAAAAACACCAGTCGCACCCTCAAGCAGCTGGTCCCGCCACTGTTTGATCTGGTTCGGGTGAACGTCGAAATCCTGTGCCAGCTCGATCAGCGTCTTCTCGCCCTTGATCGCGGCCACGGCCACTTTCGCCTTGAATGCCGGGCTGTGATTCCGGCGCGGTCGTTTTGTCATCATCATCTCCTCGCTTGCAGCATCATGCTGCTGTTGCGCGGAAAATCCACTTATCCCAGTTGTTCAAATTTGCGCAGCCACCTCTCGGCATGCAAAAAAGGTCATATGCAGGATATCAACTGGCGGGGTCTCGTTCATCGTGGACAAGGCCAAGCTGGCTGCCGATCTGCAATGTGGTTTTTGGATCGCGGCACTAGTGCAGACCCAAAGGACCTATCCATTGAATGCGACTGCGGTGCACGCGTTGAATTCGAGTACCTTTTTGCTGAAGGGATCCTCGGCGGTTGCAACGGTCATCAGCCATGGCTTGGCGATCAATCGGTTGATGCAAACGGTTGCAACGAAAACCTCAAGCTCTTGGTACGCGGTGCAACGAATGCGTACTTTCCGCAGGTAGCAAACGTCATAGCCCTACCTGTTGATGCCGACCTTATCGGCGACGTAATCAAGGCTAACCTTGCCAACCTTGCACCACTCACAAGTGTCGATCAACTGATAGGCGTGCTCAGCTTCAGCCCAGCACTTTCAAACTTGTTTGGAAAGGTTGACCCAAATCAACTTTTTTCCAGAATTCAGGAACTGAAAAACACCACAGATTCCGACACCTCTGTCCCAAGTTCTTCGCCGAAAGTCGCAGAGTTCGACATCTTGGCTTCCGGAAAAGCGACGATAGGTACGAACTCAATTGACTCCCGACTGCATGCGACAACATTACTGGATCATGAGTGGAAGACCGGCGACAGCCTTGAGCGACTGCTTTCTCGTGTCGTGGCGGTCAAGCGGCTAACGGAGGTAACCTGCCTTTACGGGTTTACCCGGCTAGAGCCTGCCCCAGTTGCGTCGGATGGCAGCTTGGAGGAGGTTCTGCTGGCCGTTGAGGGTGCCAGTCTCGGCGACGCAGATTGGCTTCCAGCAATCGAGCAGAACGGCGAGGGCATCTTCTTGCAGTTCGATCCATCATCGGTTGGAAAAATCGTTCAATCAGGTTTCAACTTAGAGCGGATCAGCGCTCTACGCTTGGCCTACCAGGACTGGGCGGGGAAATTCAAGAATTCCCCAACATTTCCCGGCGGGGCTTACACCTTTCTGCATTCTCTTTCACACGCTCTAATGTCCGAGATAGCCTTGCAGTGCGGCTACCCCGCTACGTCCATAAAGGAGCGTGTGTACGCTTTGCCTACAGACGGAACACAGGGTGCCATCGGTCGACTCGGCATCCTGATTTACACATCCGCATCTGGCGCACAGGGTTCGCTGGGCGGCTTAGTCGCAATGGCACCCAAGATCGTCACGCTGTTGGACGCGGCAATCGAAAAGATGCAAGTTTGCTCAAACGACCCGATTTGCTCCGAGAGCACCCCGCAGGCCCACTTTGATGGCTCATTGGTGAACGGTGCCGCGTGCAACGCCTGTCTTCTAGTTCCCGAGACGAGCTGCGAAATGCGCAATATGCTGCTTGATCGTCTCATGTTGTCGGATTTACCTTCAGCCCTTTCCTGAGGCTGCTGATCAGGTTTTTGCAATCAATATCGTTGCTGCTTTTGCCCCCCTTGGCATGGTTCCTCCCCGGCCCTGAATGTATGCGGGGGGGCGCAGCGCAGCATTTCGCTAGCGACAGGCACTTTCACCGGGGAATCCAGGCGGAAGCCACCTGCCGGGCGATCTTGAAAAAAGTGACTCATTATCAAAGGCTTGCGGAATCACCATCTTGGCGCGCTGGATTCTTTTCGGAATCCAGGGAATCCACTTAGCGGAAGCCACCCAGTCGGAAGCCAGCCAAGGGAAGCCACCTGCCTGGAAGTCGTTGAATCCAAGCCTGTTTTCCAATTGACAAAGCTGCCCCCCTTGACCTACCTATTGATCATCGAAGAATAGCGCCCGAAGGATACCCCTCTCGGGCGCTTTCGTTTTTCCCCACATCGCGGATCCTGATTCTGTCGCTGGCCTTGTCGCCAGCGCGCATCGTCGTATCCGCCCTGCCAAAATTGAGAACCACCCCATGGACCTGGTCTTTGCGCCGCGCCAGATCGAAACTTGGCCGATTGACCGGCTGCGCCCCTATGCACGCAATGCCAAAATCCACGGTATCGACCAAGTGGCCAAGATCGCCGCCAGCATGGCGAAGTTCGGCTGGACTGTGCCTTGCATGGTCGCAGACGATGGCGAACTGATCGCCGGGCATGGCCGGGTTCTTGCCGCCACCATGCTGGGGCTGAAAGACGTACCGGTGATCCGGCTGAGCCATCTCGACGAGGCCGAGCGCCGTGCTTACCGGATCGCCGACAATAAGCTGACCGAGTTGGGCGAATGGGATGAGGCGATGCTGCGTGACGAGATCGCGGGTTTGCTAGCTGAGGATTTTGACCTGTCGCTGCTGGGCATCACCGACGAGGATCTGGACGCCTTGCTGCGCGATCCGGATCAGCTGGAAGGTGGCGCTGTCGAGGGTGAGGATGACATTCCAGAACCGCCGGTCACGCCGGTTTCCGTGGCAGGCGATCTGTGGCAACTCGGATCGCATCGGCTGATCTGCGGTGACAGCACCTCCGCTGATGTGGTTGGGCGGTTGCTTGGAGCTGTGAGGCCGCTGCTGATGGTGACCGATCCACCCTATGGCGTGGAATATGACCCGTCCTGGCGCAACCAAGCTGGGGCGGCGAAGACCAAGCGCACCGGGAAGGTGCTGAATGACGACCGGGCAGACTGGCGTGAGGCATGGGCGTTGTTTCCCGGCGATGTCGCTTATGTCTGGCATGGCGCGCTGCATTCCTCGACTGTGGCCGAAAGCCTTGTGGCGGCTGGATTCAATGTCCGGTCACAGATCATCTGGGCCAAGGACCGCCTCGTCCTCAGCCGTGGCGACTATCACTGGCAGCACGAACCGTGCTGGTATGCGGTGAAGAAGACCGGCAAGGGGCATTGGGCGGGTGACCGGAAGCAGACCACGCTCTGGCACATCTCCGGCAAGGATCAGGACGCGGCCACAGTGCACGGTACGCAGAAGCCGGTCGAATGCATGCGGCGGCCAATCCTGAACAACTCCAGCCCCGGCCAAGCAGTCTTTGAGCCCTTCATGGGATCCGGCACAACATTAATCGCGGCGGAAACGACCGGCCGCGTCTGCTTCGGGATCGAACTGAACCCGGCTTACGTCGATGTTGCCATCGAGCGGTGGCAACAGTTCACCGGCGCCAATGCTGTTATGGCGGAAACGGGTGAGACCTTCGCCGACCTGAAGGCCAAGAGGCTGGCGACATGAATGCGCCCCTGCTGCAGGGTGGGGTCCAACACTGGGCCCTCGCTTGGCTCACATGCGCATGACACAGTCCCGCAAGATGTCACTTGTCGAGGCCGTAACGAATGTCGTCGTGGGCTATGCGCTGGCCATCGGGACGCAGATCGTAGCGTTTCCATGGTTTGGCCTGCACCTGTCGCTTGGCGAAAACCTGATGATCGGCGCGATGTTCGTCGGCATCTCACTCCTGCGCAGTTACGCGTTGCGCAGACTGTTCCAGCGCTGGGGGTGAATTTCAGATGATCAGGAGGCGGTCAAACGATGTACCGTGCCGCGTCCGTCGACCTTCTCCGAGATGATAGCCAGACCCATCTTCTTTTTCAGGGCACCTGAGATCATGCCCCTCGCGCTGTGAGCTTGCCAGCCAGTTGTCACAACAATCTCGGCGATAGTTGCCCCTTCGGTACGCTGCAGAAGGGTGATGATCTGCGCCTGCTTGGTCCCGGTTCTCGGCGTTGGTACTTTCGCAACCGGCACCTCTGCAGCACGTTTTCGGATCGCAGCCATCGTTTGCACCACAACCGGCTCCACCCCGATGGCCAGAAGCCCCGCGTCAGTGACGGCCAGCGTGGTCCCGTGACCATCGCCGGTCTCGCGCCAGAGCGGCTCGGCCTTCCGCATGTCGGCGTCGACCTCCTCGAGCCAGCCGTGTCCGATCATCATGCTGATGACCTTTTTCGCGGCAGCGCCGTGCAGCCCCTTGGGCAACGGCATCGCGAGATTGCTTGCGCGCTGGGCTCCGGCGCTGAGAATGATGGTTTGGGTTTCGGTGAGTTTGGTCATGGTGGCCTCTGCGTTCACGGGGCGCGGAATGCGGCACGCTTCTATGAGGCCAAGCCCCGCCATCGCGGGGCAGGCTCGAGGCGGGGTCGCCTCACTCCGCGTATTCGCCCTCCTTGAAGGCGCTGTCAGTGATCTGGCGCAGCAGGCTGGCGTAGTGGTTCAGGGTGCCGACATCGCCCCAGTTGATCTCGTCCGGGTTGGTTTCAAAATGAACGTCGCTAAGGGCTTTCAGGCGCTCCAGCATCGTATCGATCTCTGCTTTGGCAGAGATGAAGGCGTTCAGGGCTTTGTCGTTGGAGGTGGTGGCGCGGCGGGTGGTCATGGCTGCTCTCCTGTTCAGCGGGCTGCGGCTTGGCCAGCGGCGAAGGCCGCTTCCAGTGCGGCGCGGATCGACCAGACCGACACATCGTGAAAGTCGAGGCTATCGCTGTTGCGGGTCTCCAGCGTCTCGAGATGAAAATGCTTGGTGGCGATTTCCAGCAGCAGGGCTTCGCTGGGGGCTTTGGTCTTTGTGGTCATGGCGTCATCTCCTGGTGTGAGTTGCATCGTTTTCCTGCAGCCAGAATCGCTCTATTGGCGAGTGTAATCAACTGAATAACAAGCAATATCATTGCTTTAATCGAAGCGGGCGGCACTATGGAAGGAATGAGCGAGCGCGAGTATTCCGCGCATTCCGGCATCTCGCGCGGGGCGATCCAGAAGGCGCGCAAGGCCGGGCGTCTGGTGGTCTACAATGATGGCTCAATCAATGCAGCCGCTTCTGATGTGCGCCGGGCAGATATGACCGACCCCGACCAGCAGCGGCGCAGCACCGGTGGCGATGCTGCATTCAGCGGCCCGGCCGACAGCTCGTCCTACCTGAAAGCCCGCACTGCTCTGACCGTCTATCAGGCGCAAGAACGTCAACTGGCGATCCAGAAGAAAAAGGGCACGCTGGTCGACCGCGCCCGGGCGGAAACATTGGTGTTTCGCCTCGCGCGTCAGGAACGCGATGTCTGGGTCACGTGGCCCAGCAGAGTCGCGGCATTAATGGCAGCCGAAGTGGCGGCGGAGGTGGAAAAACAAACGGCCAAGCCAATGAATATCGAGGCCGCGATCCTGCAGAGGGTGCTGGAAACCCATGTCAGAGCGCAACTCGATGCCCTTGCCGATCTCCGCGTCGATCTCGGATGATAGCAACGACCTAACCGCTGATCTCGATCTTGGGTTTGACGGTGCGGAGGACATCCTGCGGGTGTGGCGTCGCGGGATGCGGCCAGACCCCGACCTGACAGTGTCGGAATGGGCCGATGCGCATCGCAAGCTGTCGTCGCGGGCCTCGGCCGAACCCGGGCAATACCGCACCGCGCGCACGCCTTACCTGCGCGAGATCATGGATGCGCTGTCGCCGCGCCATCCGGCGCAGCGCATCAGCTTCATGAAGGCAGCGCAGGTCGGGGCCACCGAGGCGGGCAACAACTGGATCGGCTTCGTGATCCACCACGCCCCGGGGCCGATGCTGGCGGTGTTGCCGACAGTGGAAATGGCCAAACGTAGCTCGCGCGGACGGCTAGACCCGCTGATCGCCGAGAGCCCGGCGCTGCGGGAACGGGTCAATCCAGCGCGGTCGCGGGATGCGGGCAATTCGATGCTGTCCAAGGAATTCCCCGGCGGCATTCTGGTGCTGACTGGCGCGAACAGCGCCACCGGCCTGCGGTCGATGCCTGCAAGGTACATCTTCCTCGACGAGGTGGATGCCTATCCGGCGAGCGCCGACGAGGAAGGCGATCCGGTCACGCTGGCCGAAGCGCGGACGACGACCTTCTCGCATCGTCGCAAGGTGTTCATGGTCTCGACCCCAACGATCCGGGGCATCAGTCGGATCGAGCGGGAATACGAGGCATCGGACCAGCGCCGTTACTTTGTACCGTGCCCGCATTGTGGCCACATGCAATGGCTGCAATTTGAGCGGCTGCGCTGGGACAAAGGGCGCCCAGACACCGCAGCCTATCATTGCGAGGGTTGTGAGAAGCCCATCGCGGAGCACCACAAGACGCAGATGCTGGAAAAGGGCGAATGGCGGGCGACGGCTATATCCACCGATCCGCATTCCATCGGCTTTCACCTCTCGGCGCTCTATTCGCCATTGGGCTGGAAGAGCTGGCAGCAGATCGCACGCGACTGGCTGGCGGCGCAAGGCTCGGAAGAAATGCTGCGCGCCGCACGCAACACGCTGCTGGGCGAGACGTGGGTCGAGAGCGGCGATGCCCCGGAATGGCAGCGGCTGGCGGAACGCCGCGAAGCCTTCGGGACACAGATCCCCGAGGGCGGGTTGTTCCTGACCGCAGGCGTGGATGTGCAGAAAGACCGGATCGAGGTCGATGTCTGGGCCTGGGGGCGTGGGCTGGAAAGCTGGCTCGTGGATCACATCGTGATTGCCGGTGGTCCGGACGATCCGGCCTGCTGGGACAAGCTGACCATGCTGCTCGGTCGGACTTGGGCTTGCGCCAACGGGGCAGTAATGCTGATCGGCAAGCTGGCCATCGACACTGGCTATGAAGCACCGGCCGTTTATGCATGGGCGCGCAAACAGGGGTTCGACCAGGTCTCGCCGATCAAGGGCTTGGAAGGCTTCAACCGGGCGACGCCGGTGTCGGGTCCGACCTTTGTCGACGCCACCATCGGCGGCAAACGCCTGCGGCGCGGCGCGCGGCTCTGGTCCGTGGCCAATGCAACGTTCAAGACCGAGACCTACCGCTACCTGCGGCTGGAACGGCCGTCGGATGAAGACCGGGCGCTGGGCGTCTGTGACGCGCCCGGCACCGTACACCTGCCCGATTGGATCGACACCGAATGGCTGAAGCAGCTGGTGGCGGAACAGCTGGTCACGGTGCGCAACAAGCGCGGCTACAGCCACCCCGAATGGCAGAAAATGCGCGAGCGCAACGAAGCGCTCGACTGCCGGGTCTATGCGCGGGCCGCCGCGTGGATCATGGGCGCCGATCGCTGGGATGAGGCGACCTGGCGACGGCTTGAAGAACAGGCCGGGGTGGAAACGCGCCCGGCACCCCAACTGGAGGTTCCGTTTGAGCCGACAACGCCTGCTGCGCCGAAAGCCGGAACACCAACGACGCCACGGCGCAAACGCCGGGCTTACACACCGAACTTCATGAGGGATTGAGATGGATCTGGAACGGATGCGCGCACTTTTGACCGCGCTGCAGGAGGCGCGGTATGCAGGCGTCCGCTCGGTCAGCTATGACGGCAAGTCGATCAACTATGGCTCGGACGCGGAACTGGCGAACGCGATCAGTGACCTCGAAACCCGGATAGCCACAGCTACGACAGGCACCCCGCGTCGTCGTCGCTGGGGCACAGTCGCGTCAAAGGGTCTGTGATCCATGGCGTTTGAGGCCTTCCGGCAGCGCATCGGCAGCATCATCGGCGGGTTTGATGCGGCCCAAGCCCATCGCCGTCTGCGCGGGTTCCGCGCCTCCCGCGCGCATGTAAACACGCTGATCGCGGCCTCGGGCGACACGATCACCGCCCGCGCCCGATGGCTGGTGCGTAACAATGGCTATGCCGCAAACGCCGTTGAGAGTTTTGCCAGCAATGTCGTCGGTGACGGGATCAAGCCGTCGTCGAGCATCTCCGACGCAGCCAAGAAGGAAGAGTTGCAGGCACTGTGGCTTGCCTGGACAGATGACGCCGATGCCGAAGGGTTGACCGATTTCTATGGGCTGCAGCGTCGCGCTGCCCGCGAGGTGTTCCTGTCGGGCGAGGTGTTCATCCGAATTCGGCCCCGCCGGGCGGAAGACGGTCTGACCGTGCCGTTGCAACTGCAGATGTTACCTGCAGAAATGTTGCCCCTCGACATGAACCGCACGCTGCCCGGCGCGGGGCTGATCCGGCAGGGCATCGAGTTCGACGGCATCGGCCGCCGCGTGGCCTATCACTTTCTGCGCCGCCATCCCGGTGATTTGACCGATCCCGGCCTCACCAATGAGACCGTCCGTGTGCTCGCCGCAGATGTGATCCACGTACTCGACCCTGTGGAAGCTGGTCAGTTGCGGGGCGTGTCACGGTTTGCCGCTGCAATCGTCAAGCTCTTCACGCTGGACCTCTACGACGACGCCGAGCTGGAGCGCAAAAAGATCGCTGCAATGTTCGCGATGTTTATCACCTCGCCCGCGCCAGAAACCCCGCTGGAACCGACCGAGGATGATCTGGAAGTCGAGCCCGGCCAGGTGGTGCGGCTGGATCCCGGCGAGGACGTGTCGACCCCGGCCACACCGGACTCGGGCGGCACCTACGAGCTGTTCCAATACCGGACGTTGCTGCAAATCGCTGCGGCGCTAGGCATTCCTTACGGCTACCTGACCGGCGATACGGCGAAGGGCAACTTCTCGAACACGCGGATCAGCCTCATAGAATTCCGCCGCCGCATCTCCGCCTGGCAGCATGGCGTGCTGGTCTATCAGCTGTGCCGCGCCGTCTGGGTGCGCTGGATGGACACGGCAGTGTTGTCGGGCGCGCTGGACCTGCCCGGCTATGACAGCCAGCGGCGGCAATATCAGGCCTGCGCCTGGTTGCCGACCAAATGGGACTGGATCGACCCGATGAAGGACGCATCGGCCGAGATCCTTCAGATCGAGGCGGGTCTGAAGTCACGGACACAAGCCTTGGCAGAGCGGGGATACGACGCCGAGCAGGTCGACCGCGAGATTGCTGCCGAGCGTAAACGCGAACTGGCGCTGGGCCTCGACTTCCGGCGTCCGGGGTCGCCCGCGCAGGGGCCGGGCGAAGGCACGGCGAAAGATGCGGATCAGGACAGCGCCAAGGACGACGAGGTCGACGACACCGGCGACGAGAAACTTGACCTCAAGGAGGGCGAATGATGCACCACGCCCAAATCGCCCAGCGCGCTTTCAACACGCCGTTGATGGTCGACCCGGCCAAGGCGCTGGCCTTTCTGTCCGGGCTGGGCCCGCGCATTACCGGGCAAGAGATCACCTTTCATGGCATTGATCTGCCGTCCGCTGGTGCTGAACAGGCGACCCCACCCGCCCGCGCGTCGCTGTTTGGCCATGATCTCGCCCAGCGCCATCAGCGCAATGGCAGCCAGCCCTATGCGGTAATTGATGGTATCGCGGTGATCGAAATCGCCGGAACGCTGGTGCATCGCGGGGCGTGGATCGGGCAATCCTCGGGGCTGACCTCCTACGAGGGGATCGCTGCTCAGCTTCAGGCGGCCGTCGCGGATCCGAGTGTGCGTGGTATCGCTCTTGATATCGACAGCTTCGGCGGCGAGGTGGCCGGTGCCTTCGATCTGGCTGATCGTATCCGGGCGGCACGGGTGCAGAAACCCGTCCACGCCTTCGTGGCGGAACATGCGCTGTCCGCTGGCTATGTTCTGGCATCGCAAGCCGACCGGATCATTCTACCGCGCACCGGGGCTGTTGGCAGCATCGGGGTCGTGGCGCTGCACACCGACATGAGCGGCGCACTGGACCAGAAGGGCATCGCCGTCACACTGATCCATGCAGGATCGCACAAGATCGACGCAAACCCATATCAGCCGCTGCCCGAGGCCGTGCACAACCAGATGCAGCGTGAGCTGGAGGTCGTGCGCTTCCTCTTCGCCGAAACTGTCGCCGCCGGTCGCGGGGATCGGCTGACCCACGCGGCAGCGCTGGCCACAGAGGCCGCCGTGTTTCGCGGGGCCGATGCCATTGCCGCCGGTCTGGCCGACGAGTTGGCCGATCCGGTCACCGCATTTCGTTCCTTCTCCGCCGCCCCGCGCGGCACCAATCCCACCAACAGAAAGGGTCCACAGATGACCACCACGCCTACCGACACCCCGAGCCCGGCACCTGTTTCCACTTCACCCATGACACCGCACACAACGACCACTGCCGAGACGGCACCCGAACAGCCTGTTGAAGCCGCCGCATCCACGCTCACGCACGACGCAACCACCATGACCGCCGACGCCGTCCGTGCCGAGGCGGCCGAGGTGGCGCAGGTCTGTGCCCAAGCCGCGCGGCTCGGCGTGGCCATCGATGCGGCCGATGCCGTGACACGTGGCCTGAAACCCGAAGCCCTGCGCGCCCGCGTGCTGGCCGATCTCGCCGCACGCAGCGATGCCGCTGGCATCATCGCCACCGCCCCGGCTGCTGACGCCGCGAAAGACAGCCCGATCATTGTTGCCGCCAAGAAGGCCGCTGCGTCCTCGCGCTGAACCACCTGCCACCCCCCAAACATGGAGACCAACCAATGCCCGCCCTGACGGAACAGCCCAGCATGGGCGATGTCCTCAAATATGAGGTCAACCCGAACTACACCCGTGAAGTCATCACGCTTCTGATCGGCACGCGCTATCCGGTGGGCGCGGTCCTCGGCCGCATCACGGTCAATGGCAAATACAAGCTGGCGACCAGCGGTGGCACTGATGGTGCGCAGACTGCCAGTGCTGTGCTGCTCTATGCCGTCGACGCCACGCTGGCGGACGCCACTGGCATTGTGGTTGTGCGCGGCCCCTCAATCGTGTCGCGCGCGGGCCTCGCCTATGACGCCACTGTCGATGATGGCGCGAAGATCACCACCAAGCTCGGCCAGCTGGCTGCCGTCGGCATCATCGCCCGCGACGGCGTCTGACGCCCACCGGCGCGGCGCATCCACATCCATCCCTCTTTCCCCCGGAGCACCCCATGACCCTTGTCCGCAATCCGTTTGACGCTGGCGGCTATTCGCTGGCCGAGATGACGCAGGCCATCAACATCCTGCCCAACCTCTACACCCGCCTCGGCCAGATCGGCCTGTTCCGCTTCGAAGGCGTCAGCCAGCGGTCGGTGATCATCGAGCAATACGAGGGCGTGCTGAACCTGCTGCCCTCTGTCCCCCTCGGCGGCCCCGCCACCGTCGGCACCCGGGAAGGCCGGTCGATGCGGTCCTTCGCGCTGCCATGGATCCCCCATGACGATGTGATCCTGCCCGGCGACATTCAGGGCCAACCCGCGCTGGGCGTCTTCGACAGGGCCGACCCGCTGGTCGAGGTGATGAACCGCAAGCTGCAGCTGATGCGCCGCAAGCATGCCCAAACGCGCGAGTACATGGAGATGAACGCGCTGCGCGGCATCGTCAAAGACGGTTCTGGCACCACCCTCTATAACTACTTCACCGAGTTCGGGCTGGCACAAATCTCGGTGGACTTCCTGCTGGGCACCGCAGGTACCAACGTGCAGGGCAAAGTCCGCGAGGTCTTGCGCGCGGTAGAAGACAACCTGTTGGGCGAGGCGATGTCCTCGGTTCACGCACTGGTCAGCCGCGAATTCTTCGACAAGCTGATCGCGCATCCCAAGACCGAGGAAGCCTACAAGTTCTATGCCGCCACCGGAGCCCAACCTCTGCGTGAAGATATGCGGCGCAACTTTCCCTTCGCGGGCATCGTGTTCGAGGAATACTCGGGCACCGTCACGCTTTCCACCAAGGCGACCGAACGCTTGGTCCCCGCCAGCGAAGGCATCGCCTTCCCCTTGGGCACCATGGACACCTTCACCACCTATGGCGGGCCTGCCAACTTGCTGGAGGCGGCCAACACCATGGGTCTGCCACTCTACGCGCGCCAGCATCTCGACGAAAAGGGCCGCTGGATCGACCTGATGACGGAGGCCTCGATCCTGCCGGTGAACAAGCGGCCGCGCATCGCGATCCGCCTGCAGACCTCGAACTGACGAGCCCACCATGAACGTCTTTGTTGCCGCCATGGACCGCATCTATGCAAACCCCTCCATGGCGGTCGCCGCGCTCTGGATCTCGGCAACCACCTCCGATGAACGCACGATCCGCGTCATCCGCCGCGCCCCGGATCGCATCACCGAGTTCGGCGCGGGCCGCTTTGTCAGCGATACCACGATGGTCGACGTGCGTCTGTCCGATCTGCCGGATCCCCATCCCGGCGATCTGATCGTGATCGGCACCGACAGCTTTACCATCCAGGGCGAGCCGATGCGTGACCGTGAACGGCTTGTCTGGTCGCTAGACCTGAGGCCAACATGAGGCTGCGGGTCAATATCAATCCCGACATTGCCGCCCTGATGCAGGCCGAAATCGCTGCCGGTGAAAAGGCGGTGTCGGCGGCCATGCGAGAGGCAGGCGGCAGCTTGAAGTCGGCCTGGCGCACCCAGATCACCGGTGCTGGGCTGGGCACAAGGCTGGGCAACAGCATCCGTCTGGCAACGTTCCCAAGGACCAGCAACAGCCTGAACGCGGCGGCGCTGGTCTGGTCAAAAGCCCCCGTGATCATCGGCGCGCATGATACCGGCCCGCTGATCCGTTCCAAAGATGGCTTCTGGCTTGCCATCCCAACCGCTGCTGCTGGCAAGAGCACCAGAGGCGGCCGGATCACCCCCGGCGAATGGGAACGTCGCACCGGATTGCGCCTGAGGTTCATCTATCGCCGCCGAGGCCCGAGCCTGCTGGTAGCCGAGGGGCGGCTGAATACAAAAGGCCGCGCTGTGGCGAGCAGGTCCAAGACTGGACGCGGGGTGGCGACCGTGCCGATCTTCCTGCTGGTGCCACAGGTCAAGCTGCGCAAACGGCTGGATCTGGCGCGGGATGCAGAGCGTGCAGTGGATGGTGTGCCGGGGTTGATTGTGGAGAGGTGGAGTAGCAGATTATCGGGCTGATTCCTCAGACAACACCAGCTAGCAGCGCGTCAAGCACTGTCGCGGTAACTGCTCCCACAGCCATGTCACCAAAGGCACTTCGGAATTGATCGGGCGAAACCGACCCTGCTCGCAGAACACGGCCTGCGGCCAAAGCGCCAGAAACGAGCGCCGAAGTTGCGACAGCCTCGCCGACTTCATGAAGCAGTCCATCGCCGGGCAAACCGGAGAAGACGTGATCGACATTGGCTGTCAGATGCTCGTTGGACAGCCCTGAGCTGGCTACTCCGTCGATCTTGTCCGCAACTTCTGTTGTAGCCAGGACCTCAATCTCGGGATATCGGGAAAGATGCTCGCGGATTGGCGCAACAGATGCGACGGCCTTCAGCTGAACTTCTCGGATGACGTCCCCCTCTACGAGGAACTGAACATCTGCACCCGGATGATTGGTCGCGCCGAAAACCTCGGCGGTAATCTCTCCCCCATCCGCGTTCACGCCATGAACATACAGCAGCTCGTGGTAGATGCCCTTGATATTCGAAGCGACACCCCGAAGTTGTCCCGGGTCCAGTGCGGCCACATAGGCAGCGAGTTCACCAACATCTGCATCACGCAACTGGTCAGATGACCGCCGGAGCGCGTCAAGCACCAGCCGCTCTTCAACCGACCAGAAGCGGCTGCTGTCATCAACCAGTCGCTGGAGGGTTACCGCAATAACAACGGCAGCGCTGCGCTGTCCGTCCCCTATTGCGGCGCGGCCAAGGCTGAGATCGCGATCCGGCCGATCTCTGTCCTGCAGTGATCGAGCTTGCGTTGATGCAGTAAGGCGAGCGTCTTGGTAAATGGCTGACATCCGGGAATTCCTTCTTCGTCCAGGCTCGCCTGGCTCCAATATTGGTTGATCTGATTGGCCAAAGGGATCAGCGCATGCTCGGCGATGAGGCGCATTTCGGCACTGGTTGTCGGTGCGCCATTCTCGATCTGTTGCCGGATCGCCTTGATCAACGTGATGCAGGCCACGAGGATAGCCTTCTCGTGCTCGTGCAGATCACCTTCGGGTCTGGGCTTACCGAAGAGCCATCGCTTTGCTACAAGACCGCCGCCGACTCCAATGCCTATGCCGGTTCCCGCCAAGATCACTCCTCCAGCAGCGGTCCCGAGACCGATGATCGAGCCCACCCAATACAGCTGCGCCGTTGTTGCCGCTGCACCAGTGAGTGACCCTATCGCGGCGCCGGTCCCAGCGGTACCGAAAGCTGTTATCAGGGTGGCGATACCGGTCACAGCGGCAATACCAGTTGTTTTGCCGATCACCGTGTTGACGAATATACGTGTTCGTTTTTCGGAGTCCTGCCGGATGGCCGCGACGATCGCGTTCAGGTTTTCTTCCAAGTGCTCAAGTGAGCTTGCTTTCGGCTTTTCATTCCACCCGAACCTTGCCGCATTGTCCTTTGCCCAGATCTCAATCTGACTTTGGTTCGGGATATGCGGCGACAGGCGCTCATGCTGCCGCTTGCCCCAAGCGACAGCTTTCTCAAAATGCGGCGCTGCCGCTTCGACCTCTGCTGCGCCGCGTTTCAATGCCTTCTTGGCGTATCCGTATGCATTCGCAAGATTTTCTTTCAATTCAATCGCTTTCGGACCGCTGCAGTCTTGATCACTACATGTCACTTTCCGTCGAGAGTCCACCAAACCCATCGGATACCATGCCAACAACCCGAGAAACCGTCCTCGCAGCGCTTCATGCACGGCTGCAGCCGCTTGCTGCCCTCACCTTGCGAGAAGAGGTTCTCCCCGAACGGATCCCAGCGGCCGGGCTGATCATACTACGCGACGGCCAACCCGGCGAGCCGGAGGTCACATTGTCGCCGCTGCGCTACCACTATGAGCATCGCGCCGAGTTGGAGGTGATCGTCGAGGCAGCCGGAAATCGGGCCACTGCCTTCGACGCGCTGATCGCTGAGATCGGCACAGCATTGGAAACCGACCGCGCCCTCGGCGGCCTCTGCGACTGGGTCGAGGCAGAGGCCCCTGCCTCTGTCGATCTGCCGGTTGAGGGCGCTGTTACCCTGAAAGCGGCGGTGATCACCGTCGTTTTGCACTACACCACCACGGGCCCGTTGGCCTGACACCCCGACAATTAGGAGAACGATATGGCACGAGCGCAAGGCGCCCGGGCGCAGATGGCGCTTGGCTTTGAGACAGTTTACGGCACCCCGCCGGTGAGTGGGTTCCGGTTGATGCCCTTTGCGCGGGCGACGCTTGGCGCGGAACAGCCGTTGCTGGAATCCGAACTTCTGGGCTATGGACGCGATCCGCTCGCCCCGATCAAGGATGCGGTGACAGCCGACGGCGAGGTGGTGACCCCGATTGATGTCGAGGCCTTCGGCTTCTGGCTGAAGGCGGCTTTTGGGCAACCGACCACAAGCGGCACTACGCCCAAGACCCACACGTTTCAGTCGGGCAACTGGACGCTGCCGAGCATGTCCATCGAGACGGCGATGCCGGAAGTGCCGAGATTTGCGATGTATTCCGGCTGTGTGTTGGATCAACTGTCCTGGCAGATGCAACGCTCGGGTCTGCTGACCGCCACCGCCCGTCTTATCGCCCAAGGCGAAACCATCGCAGCCACAACGGCCGCTGGCACACCAACCGCTCTCGCTCTTCAGCGCTTCGGCCATTTTAACGGCACCGTCAAACGCAACGGCACGGCGCTGGGCAACGTCGTCTCCGCCGAGATCACCTATTCCAACAATCTCGACCGCATCGAGACGATCCGCGGCGATGGCCGCATCGATGGGGCTGATCCGACAATGGCGGCCCTGACGGGGCGGATCGAGGTGCGGTTTTCCGACACAACGCTGGTCACGCAAGCGATCGACGGCAGCCCCTGCGAGTTGGAGTTCAACTACAGCCTCGGGGCCAACGCCAGCTTCACCTTCACCGCTCACGCCGTCTATCTGCCCCGCCCGCGCATTGAGATTGCCGGACCCCAAGGCGTGCAGGCCAGTTTTGACTGGCAAGCCGCCAAAGCCACCAGCCCGGCTCGTATGTGCACCGCCGTCCTTATCAACACCCTTACAGGATACTGATCATGATCCGACTGAACCTTACCGCCGTCCCAGAGTGGCTGGACCTCGCGCCCGGCCTGCGTTTGCTGGTGGCTCCGCTCACCACCGCGCTGATGGTCTCAGCCCGCGCCGATCCCGCCATCGAGGTCATGCCTGATACGGCCACGACCGAGGAACTCGCGCTCGCCATGGCCAAGGCCGTCGCACGCCGGGCCGTGCTGGATTGGGAGGGTGTCGGTGATGACGTGGGCAATTCCCTGCCAGTCACACCCGATGGTATCGACGCCCTTCTGGAAATCTGGCCGATATTCGAGGCCTTTCAGACCCAATACGTCGCGCGGGGCCTGATCCTGGACGCGGAAAAAAACGTCTCCGCGCCTTTGCCGACTGGTCCTTCGGCGGGGGCGACAGTTATTGCGCGGCGTGCGAAGGGCGCTGCCCGGACTGCCCCAAAAGACTGAACCAGCCACAAACGCGGGAGGGTTGGCAGGTCTGGGATCTGGTCGGCCGCCTCGGCGGGCAGCTGCGGGTAGTCCCGGGCGCTGTGCTGGGCTGGGACATGGGTGCTGCCATTGCACTTGCCCAAGCGCTAGGCATCGACACCCTGATCGCCGCCGAACTGCTGCCCGAAATCGAGGCCGTGATGGTCCGCAAAGTAAACGAACAGATGGAAGGAAGCCGCGATGGCTGAAAAACGGGTATCCGTCCGCCTCGTGGCGGAAGGCGGCCGCCAGGTGCGCGCCGAGCTGGAAGGTGTTGGTGAGGCCGGGGCGCGCGGGTTCGGACGTCTGTCGCGCGAGATGGACATGGCCAATGCCCGCGTGGCCGCTTTCGCTCGTCGTGCCACGCTGGCTGCAGCCGCCGCAACGGCGGCGCTGGCCGCCGCCGGGGCCGCTATGATCCGCTCGGGCCTGCAGACGGTGGACGCGCAGGCAAAACTGGCGCAGTCGCTCGGGACGACCGTCGCCTCGATCCAGACGCTGGAGCGGGCGGGTGAACTGGCCGGTGTGTCGATGTCCGGGATCGAGCAGGCTACGAAGGATCTGACGCGGCGGTTGAGCCAGGCGGCTGCAGGGACCGGGCCCGCTGCTGATGCGCTGGACCGGCTGGGTCTCTCGGCCGCCGACCTGATCGCCCTGCCGCTGGACCAGCGTGTCGGTGCAATCAATGCGGCCATTGAAGACTTCATACCTGCCGCCCAGCGCGCCGCAGTTGCGGGGCAGTTGTTCGGCGAGGAAGGCTCCATCGCCATGTCGCGGATCGACACCGCGACACTGCGGCAGGCGACAGAGGATGTCCTTGCTTTCGGCGTCGTTGTTTCCGAGCAGGACGCCGATCAGATCGAGCGGACCAACGACGCAATCTCCCGGCTTGGGCTGATCTGGCGCGGCGTATCGAACCAGCTGGCGGTCGCGGCGGCTCCGGCCTTGGAAGCAGTTGCAAATGCGCTGGCAGCAATGGCCCGCACGACCGGCCCGGTGGGCATCGCGATCACGGCACTCTTCGACAATATCGGACGCCTGACGACTTATGCCGCTACCTTTGCCGCCGTGATGGCAGGGCGCTGGGTCGCCGGAATGGCTGTAGCTGCCCTCTCGGTGCGCGGGCTCGCCACTGCCCTCGTGTTCCTGCGCGGGGCCCTGATCCGCACCGGTATTGGCGCGCTGATCGTCGGCGCGGGCGAGCTGGTCTATCAGTTTACCCGGCTGATGGCCGGTGCCGGTGGCTTTGGTAACGCGATGGGTTTGCTCTCCGACCTCGCCTCCGAGGTTTGGGGGCGCATCGGCCTCGCGCTGGACGCAGCACTCGCGCGGATGGCGGCAGGCTGGGAGGGGATGAAAGCCACAGCGCTGACTGCGCTCGATGGTGCCGTCACCGGCGTGTTCAGCTTTGGTGACCGGTCGGTGGCTGTGTTCCAGGGCGCTTTCGATGCGATGAAGGCGATCTGGGGATGGCTCCCCGCTGCCATTGGCGACTTCGCGTTTCAGGCGGCAAACGGGCTGATCAGCGGTGTGGAGTCGATGCTGAATGGTGTCGTCACCCGGATCAATGGCTTCATTGCGACGCTGAACGCAGCGCTGGATCTGCTCCCCGAATGGGCCACCGGCGAAGGCGGCGTGCGGATCGGCACGCTCGATCCGGTGACCCTTGGCGGGATCGACAACCCCTTCGCGGGTGCGGCTGAAGCGGCCGGTGCTGCGGCAGCTGACGCGTTCTCCGCGGCACTGGGGCGAACATACGTCGATACGCCTGATCTGGGACTGGGGGCTGCGGCCGACGATGCCAGCGCCCGGGCCGATGGCTACCGCGAGGCAGCAGGCATGCTGGCCGATGCTGCCAGCCGTCCTTTGACAAGCTGGCAGGCGCTGCGTGACGCGATGACCAGCGCCGGTTCCGAGGCCGAAACGGCCCTCGCGGATGCTGCCACCTCGGCGGATGCGCTCGGGGTTGAACTGGATGACACAGCGACCGCTGCCGGTGGTGCAGGTGCTGCAGCGCGCGCAGCCGGGTCGGCAGCTGCCGAGGGTGCGGAACAGGCGGCGACTGGCTGGGGCGCGGTTACGGCTGCGTTGGCCGACTATGCTAACAAGGCCCGCGATATCGGCGGCGATATAGGCCAGACGCTGGTCGGGGCGTTCCAGAGCGCCGAGAACGCCGTGGGCGACTTCGTCAAAACCGGCAAGTTGGACTTCAGCAGCCTGGTCACTTCGATGCTTGCTGATCTGGCCAAGCTGGCCGCGCGGCGCTTTATTCTCGGGCCAATCGCCAATGCTTTGTCGGGTGCGTTTGGCGGCTCGGGCGGGTTGTTCGCAAACATCCTGCATTCAGGCGGCACAGTTGGCGTCGCAGGTAACCGCCGGATGGTGCCTGCCATGGCCTTCGCCGGTGCCCCGCGCATGCACTCCGGGGGCTGGGCGGGACTGCGCCCTGACGAGGTTCCAGCGATCCTACAGCGCGGCGAGCGTGTTTTATCCCGCCGCGAAGCTGCTGGATATGGCCAGGGACAGAGCGCAGCGCCGAATATCTCCGTCACAATCATGTCCCGCGATGCGGAAAGCTTTCGGCAATCCCGCACACAGGTCGCGGCTGATATCGCCCGTGCCGTTTCTCTCGGTCGGAGGGGCATGTGATGGCGTTCCACGAGGTTCGGTTTCCCGACAACATCAGCCGTGGTGCGCGCGGCGGGCCGGAACGGCGCACCCAGATCGTGGAACTGGCCTCTGGAGACGAAGAACGCAACGCCAGCTGGGCGAACTCCCGGCGGCGCTTTGATGTCGTCTACGGCATTCGCCGTGCAGATGATCTGGCTTTGGTGGTTGCCTTCTTCGAGGCCCGGAACGGTCGCCTGCACGGCTTTCGGTACAAAGATTGGGCGGATTATAAATCCTCAGTGCCCTCGCAGGGAATATCCGCGACTGATCAGCAGATCGGGACCGGCACAGGCAGCCTGAAGACCTTCCAGCTGGCAAAACACTATGCATCCGGCGCGCAAAGTTGGACGCGGATGATTGCCAAGCCCGTGACTGGTTCCGTGCGGATTGCGCTGGGCATGGTGGAGCAGACGTCGGGCTGGGCGCTCGATGCCACCACCGGCATGATCACCTTTACCACAGCCCCGGCCAATGGCGTCATTATCCGCGCAGGCTTCGAATTCGATGTCCCTGTGCGCTTCGACACCGACACGCTCGACGTTACCCTCGACATTGAACGGCTAGGCTCGATCACGTCCATCCCGCTGCTGGAGATCCGCAGATGAAATCCCTTTCCCCTGCGCTGCAGGCGCATCTCGATGATGGCACGACCACCTTGTCCTGGTGCTGGCGGATTTCGCGGGCGGACGGCGTGGCGCTGGGCTTTACTGACCATGATCGGGCGCTGGTATTCGATGGGACAGAGTTTGAGCCCAAAAGCGGGTTTGCCGCCTCGGAAATCCGCTCCGGCTCCGACCTTGCCGTTGATGCGCAAGACGCGAGCGGCGTGCTGACCTCGGACCGCATCACCGAGACGGACATCCTCGACGGGCGCTGGGACAATGCAGCGGTGGAGCTGTGGCGGGTGAACTGGGCCGACACCAGCCAGCGGGTGCTGATGCGACGCGGGGCTGTGGGTCAAATCCGGCGCGGGCGGATGGCCTTCGTGGCGGAAGTGCGGTCGCTGGCGCATGTGTTAGGCCAGACCGTTGGGCGGACGTTTCAGGCGGGGTGCGATGCGGCGCTGGGCGATGTGCGCTGCGGGATCAATCTGGAAAACACCGCCTACAAGGGTGCGGGCATGATTACCGACCTGTTGCGTGACCGCGCGTTTATGGCCTCGGGTCTATCGGCGTTCGAGGCGGGCTGGTTCACATCCGGCACGATCACCTGGACCAGTGGTGCCAATACCGGGCGCATCATCGAGGTGCTGGCGCATGATCTGGCAGACAGCGTCACGACACTGACCCTGCTGGAAGGGCCGGTGCGTGCCATCGCCGAGGGCGACGCCTTTGTCGCACGGGCTGGTTGCGACAAGCGGATCGTGACGTGTGGCACGAAATTCGCCAACACGGCCAACTTTCGTGGGTTCCCGAACATCCCTGGTCAAGATTCAGTCCTGCGCTATGCCAGTCAGGACGGCGGGCACGAAGGCGGGGTGCTGTGAGGCAGTCTTTGTCCGGAGCAGATCCTGCCTTGGTTGTCGCCACCGCACGAAGCTGGCTGGGCACGCCCTACCATGACCAAGCCAGCCTGCGTGGCGTGGGTTGTGATTGCCTCGGACTTGCGCGCGGCGTCTGGCGCGAGGTGGTCGGCAATGAGCCTTTCACGATCCCACCTTACAGCCGCGATTGGGGCGAGACCGGACCCCACGAGGTGCTGGCGGATGGGGCGCGACGCATGATGATTCCGGTTGCACTGACTGACGTCGGTCCCGGCGCGCTGGTCCTGTTTCGCATGGCGCCGCGCGCCATCGCCAAGCATGTCGGGATCCTGACGGAGCCCGACATGTTCATCCATTCCTATGAGCGGCTGGGCGTCGTCGAGGAAGCTCTGACCCCGGTCTGGCGGCGGCGCATCGCCTTTTCCTTCTTTTTTCCTCAACACTGAGAGTCCAAACACATGGCATCGCTTGTACTCGGGGCGGTTGGCGCCACGATCGGTGGCTCCATCGGCGGCACCCTGCTTGGCGTCAGCGCATTCAGCATTGGCGGCTTCATTGGCTCGACCGTAGGATCCATGGTCGACAATTGGATTGTGTCGTCCCTCGCGCCCGCCCAACGCATCGAAGGCGCGCGGCTCGACGGGTTGCGCATCACCTCTGCGACCGAAGGCGCTGTAATCCCGCGCCTCTTTGGCCGGATGCGGCTTGGTGGCAATATCATCTGGGCCACTGATTTCCGCGAGGAAACCAAGACCACGACCCAAGGTGGCGGCAAGGGTGGCGGGGGCGGCGCGAAGGTCACGACGACCGAGTATCTCTACTATGCCAGCTTCGCCGTGGCGCTTTGCGAGGGCGAGATCACCGGCATCGGCCGCGTCTGGGTCGACGGCAAACCGATGGATATGACCGGTGTCACCTGGCGCTGGTATCCCGGCGACGAGACGCAGACCCCCGATCCGTTCATCACCGCCAAGATGGGCGCGACCAACACCCCCGCCTATCGGGGCACGGCCTATGTCGTGTTTGAGGAGCTGAACCTCAGCGGTTTCGGCAACCGCCTGCCACAGATCAGCTTTGAGGTGTTCCGGCCGCTCGCAGATGCGGACACCGCCGAGGGGCTGGTCAAAGCCGTTACCCTGATCCCGGCCTCGGGCGAGTTCAGCTACGCGACGGTGCCAGTGAAGAAATCGAGCGGCGCTGGCGGCGCAACCGTCGCCGAGAACCTGAATGCGATCTCCGACACTGCCGATATTGTCGTGGCGCTGGACCGGCTGCAATCCATGGCACCAGCCGTGGAAAGCGTATCGCTGGTGGTGGCTTGGTTTGGCGACGATCTGCGGGCTGGCAGCTGCAAGGTCCGTCCCGGCGTCGAGGTAGCGGCCAAGTCGACCACGCCCTCAGCCTGGTCGGTGAATGGTGTCAGCCGCGCCAATGCGATTCTCGTCAGCCGCGACGCCGAGGACCGACCTGTTTATGGCGGCACCCCGGCAGATTTCGCGGTGGTGCAGGCGATCAAAGAAATGAAGGCACGCGGTCTGCGCGTCACTTTCTATCCGTTCATCCTGATGGATGTGCCGCCCGGCAACGTGCTGCCCAACCCCTACAGTGCCAATGCCTCGGCGATAGGCCACCCCGCATTCCCGTGGCGCGGCCGGATCACATGCTCCCCGGCGGCAGGCTTTGCCGGGACCGTCGATAAAACTCCAGCAGCGGCAACGCAGGTCACAGCCTTATTCGGCACGGCGACACCTGCCAGCTTCGGCGTCTCAGGGGAGAGCGTCAGTTGGACCGGCCCCGCTGGCGATTGGGGTCTGCGCCGCATGGTGCTGCACTACGCGCATCTGTGCAAAGCCGCCGGGGGTGTCGATGCTTTCCTGATCGGCACTGAGATGCCGGGCCTGACCACGATCAGGTCGAACGCCACCACCTACCCGGCAGTGCAAGCCTACCGCGATCTGGCAGCGGCCGTGCGGTCGATCCTCGGGTCCGGCACCAAGATTAGCTACGCCGCTGACTGGTCGGAGTATTTTGGCCACCAGCCGGGCGACGGCAGCGGCGATGTGTTCTTCCACCTCGACCCCCTCTGGGCCGATGCCAACATCGATTTCATAGGCATCGACAATTACATGCCGCTCTCGGATTGGCGTGACGGGTTTGATCATGCCGACGCCAGCCTCGCGCCTGCAATCTACGACCGGTCCTACCTGCAATCCAATATCACCGGCGGCGAAGGCTTTGACTGGTTCTATGCCAGCTTGGCCGACCGGGCGGCGCAGGTCCGGACGCCGATCACCGACGGTGCCGCCGCTAAGCCGTGGGTCTACCGCTTCAAGGATCTGCGATCCTGGTGGCAAAACCCACATTTCAACCGGCCGGGTGGGGTGGAAAGCGGAACGCCCACCGCGTGGGTGCCGCAGTCCAAACCGATCTGGTTCACCGAGCTGGGCTGCCCGGCGATTGATCGGGGCACCAACCAGCCGAACGTGTTTTTTGATCCAAAGTCGTCTGAGAGTTTCGAGCCGCATTTCTCTCGGGGGTGGCGGGACGACGCGATCCAGCGGGCTTACCTTGAAGCGACCTATCTGTTCTGGGGTGCCGCGGTGAACAATCCAACTTCCTCTGTCTATGGCAACCGGATGGTCCATGTGCCGGAATGCGCCGCCTGGACTTGGGATGCGCGCCCTTATCCGTTTTTTCCCGAACTGACAGATGTCTGGACCGATGGTCCGAACTGGCGGCGTGGGCATTGGCTGACCGGACGGTTGGGCGCGGTGTCGTTGGCGGCGCTGGTTCGGCACCTTTGCCTGCGCGCTGGCATGCCGGAGGAGCGGATCGATGTCTCCGGCCTTTGGGGCGGTGTCGAAGGCTATGTGATTTCGGCGCTGGAAGCTCCGCGCGCCTCGATCTCTACACTCGCACGGCATTTTGGCTTCGATGCGGTGGAAAGCGAGGGGCGCATCAAGTTCCTGATGCGCGGTCGGATTGCCAGCATGAACATCGCGCCCGACGCGATGGTCGCGTCATCATCGGAAGGCGACGTCATGGAACTCACCCGCGCGCAGGAAACCGAACTGCCGCAGGCGCTCAAATGGCAAGTCGCACGTGCGGATGAGGATTATGATGCAGCACAAGTCGAAGCCCGGCGCATCACAGTGGACACGACACGCATCGCTTCCGAGGCCTTCCCGATGGCGGTGCCGCCAGAAGAAGCCGAACGCCGCTGCCGTCGCGCGCTCATGGAGGCATGGGTTGGCCGCGAAACTGCCGTGTTCCGCCTGCCTCCCTCACGTCTGGCGCTGGATCCCTGCGACGTGATCCTGCTCGACCATGATGGCCGCCTGACGGAACTGCGGCTGGTGTCCATCGCGGACTCGGACCTGCGCAGCATTGATGCCGTGCGCCAGGACCGCGCCGTCTACGATCTGCCGCCCGGTGATCCACGCCCCGCATCATTGTCGACGCCCGTGGTATTCGGGTCGCCCGATGTGGTTCTGCTCGATCTGCCGCAGCTGCGTGAAGATCAACCCGCGCATCGCCCCTTTGTCGCCGCCCATGCCAGACCGTGGCCGGGCGCAATCGCTGTTTACCGCAGTGCCGCGATGGATGGATTTGAGCTGCTGAACACATTTGGCACCCGCGCGCGCGTGGGTCGGTTGGCTGCGGACTTCTTTGCCGGTCCGGTATCGCGCTTCGATCTTGGCAACGCGCTGGAGGTCGATCTGTTCTCGGGCACGCTGGAAAGTGTCACAGACATCGCCTTGCTGGGCGGTGCAAATGCGCTGGCCATTGAGGCCGCCGCTGGGCAATGGGAGATCGTCCAAGCGGGGAATGCCGAGCTGCTCGCGCCCGGACGCTATCGCCTGACACGTCTACTACGCGGCCAGCGTGGAACCGAAGGGGCGATTACAAGCATGGTGCCGACCGGCACACGGGTGGTTGTTCTGGATAACACGCTGGCATCACTGCCCATCGCTGAGGCTGATCTGGGCCTGCCATGGAACTGGCGCATCGGCCCAGCGTCGCGGCCGGTCAGCGATGACACCTTTGTCGCGATCAGCTTCACGCCCGAAGGCGCTGGGCTGCGGCCCTTCTCGGTGGCCCATATCGAACAGCCGTGGCGAACAGCGCGCAGCCCGGGTGATCTGACGATCCGCTGGACGCGCCGGTCGCGATCCCTCGCCGCCGACAATTGGGGCATGGGAGATGTGCCCTTGGCCGAGGACTTTGAGACCTATGAAGTGGAAATCCGCGATGGCGAAACCGTCAAACGCACGCTGACCACCAATACAACCAGCGTCTTCTACACCGCGGCCCAGCAGACAACCGATTGGGGCGCACTGCTCGGCCCCGACCAATCCCTCGCAATTCGGATCTATCAGCTCTCCGCCCTGATCGGCCGGGGCGCTGGGCGGTCCGTTACCCTCATCTTCTGAAGGCTATCATGTCCGACATTACCACCCATCTCCTGCTGCCCTACATCCTGGCATCGCAGGCCCAAAAACATGTCACCCACAATGAGGCGCTTCGGCTGCTGGACGCTATGGTGCAGCTGAGTGTACTCGACCGGAGCCGCACCACGCCACCCGCATCGCCAGCCGACGGCGACCGATATATCGTGGTTTCTGGTGCCACCGGCCTTTGGGCAGGCTGGGATCTGAATGTGGCCTTCTGGGTCGATGGCGTCTGGATGCGGTTGGTCCCGCGCCCGGGTTGGCTGGCCTGGATAGCCGCAGAACAGGCATTTGTCGTCTGGAACGGGACCGCCTGGGATGTCGTCGGAGAACCGGTGGATGTATCAGATGCCATCTTCAGTCTGGTGAATGCCGTCGATCCGACAAAGCGTGCGCTGTTCTCGCTGTCAGGTATCAGCACCGGCACGACCCGCAGCTTCACCTTGCCGAACACCTCCAGCGAACTGGCAATCCTCGCAGGCACCCAGACGTTCAGCGGCAACAAAACCTTCTCGGGCACGCTGACGGCGTCGGGCACTGTCACAGTTTCAGCAGCGGCAGCATCCATCGGCACAGCAACCACGACGGCCACATATGGAATGGGGACCGGGGCCACGACGACTGGGGTCACCAAGACCCTGAATCTCGGGACTGGTGGCGCATCGGGCTCCACCACCATCGTCAACATCGGCTCGGCCACCGCAGGGGCTGCCGGGGCCACGGTGGTGAACACGCCAACCGTCACTTTCGCCAATGCCGTGACGCTGGTTGGCATGCCACAGGCAAACCTGACCGCCCAGCTCTTGGGGCTCGGTGGTGCGACCGCTGACAACTTCAATAGGCTCTCAGTCAACACCCCCGCCATGCTGTTCAACAACGCAGGCGCTGGGATCGAGGCGACCTTCAACAAGGCCGCGCCAGCCAACGACGCCGCTTTCGCTTTCAAGACCGGCTTCTCGGCGCGGGCACTGATCGGATTGTTGGGCAGCGACGATTTCAGCTTCAAGGTCAGCCCGAACGGATCGACCTTCTTTGATGCCATCCGGATTGACCGCAGCTCCGGCCGGGTCGAACTGCCCGAACCGCTGCATATGCCAAGCCTGCCCGCCGCCCCGGACCCGCCGCCTGCGGGCAAGCTTGCGGTCTACGCCCGGGATCGCGCAGGGGCGGGATGGCTCGACGTGCAGCGCCCTTCGGGCCGGTTCTTTCCGTTGCAGCCCCACTTCGGGGTGAACCGGATCGCAACATGGGCCCCATCGAGCAGCACGACGGTCAACACCAATGGCATGCCGCGCACCGCCGTGGGCACTGTGGCGACGCCAACGCTCACCACCATCGGTCTGGCCGACAGCATGCGGCGCTGGCGCGTCAGCAGTGCCGCAACCGCGAACGCTGCCGCCGAAGAACGCTCCGCAGGCTGGGTCTGCTGGCGCGGTAATGCTGATGGCTTGGGTGGGTGGAACTACGTCAACCGCCTCTCGCTAAACGTTCTTCAGGCCACCGGCATGGGCTTTTTCGGGCTTTATGGGTCAACTGCGGCATTGGCCACCACGCTGACATTGGCAGCTGCGGCGAACTGCATCGGGATCGGCTTCCAGCGCGGCACCCATACCAACTGGCAGCTGGTGCACAACGATGGTACCGGCGCACCGAGCCTGACGGATCTGGGCGCTAGCTTCCCGGTCAATAGCCTAACGAACGTGCTGACGCTCTACATCGCCGCCGCGCCAAACGGGCAGGATATTGGCGTGCGGGTGGTCGAGGAGGTCAGCGGCGCAGCCGTCGAGTTCACCATCACCACCGACATGCCTGCCACTACCCAGCTCTTAAGCCCGCGCAATTACATGAACAACGGCGCCACGGCAGCGGCGGTCGCCTACGACTGCTCAGGTGTTTACGTCGAGACCGATTTCTAAAGGACCGAACCATGACAGAACAAACCACACTGCTGCAGGATGTTGGCGCTGCCTTTCGCGACCACGGCATCACCGCCGCGATCACTGCGCTGATCGGCGGCACCATAGCTCTGCTGGCCGCTGTCACACGCAAAGCCTTCACCAATGACGCTATGCTGGCGCGGCTGGACCGCGAGCTTCTGGCCGAGCGCGATCGCGTAGACCGCCAGCGCGCCGAAGACCGCGAGACCGACGCTGACCGGCTGGAACGCATCGAGGCAGACATCCGTGCGATGCGCGATCTGATGTTCGAGGCCTTCCAGCGCGGCCGCACCAACTGACCAACACATACACATCAAACCGATCCACCCCGACCCGCCCGCAAGGCGGGTTTTTTCATGCCCGGCGACGGGCGAAAGGAGCCTCCCCATGACTGCCAACACCCGTGACCCCATCCGGCTGATCCAAAATGGTCTGGAACAGCTGGGCCATTCACCTGGCGCAATCGATGGCCTCTGGGGCCTGCGCACTGCCCGCGCGATGAAGGCGCTGCTGGCCGCGAATGGGCGCGCGGCAGCCGTCGCCCCGCTGGGCCCCTTGCCTTGGATCACGGAGGCCAAATCTGCCTTGGGGCGTCATGAAGCCCGTGATCGCTCCTGGCTGATGGACTGGTTGAAGCGTGATGGCCGGTCCTTAGGCGATCCGTCGAAGAACCCATGGTGCGGGGATTTCGTGGAGACCTGCATCCGCGTGGCGCTGCCAGACGAGCCCTTGCTGGGAGCGCTGGGCACCAATCCCTACTGGGCCCGCAACTGGTTGCTGTTCGGGCAGGAGGTGAAGCCGACACCCGGCGGGGTGCTGGTGTTCTCGCGCGGCTCTGGTGGCCATGTAGGCTTCGCCATTGGTCAGGACGACACGCATTTTTACGTGCTCGGCGGCAACCAGTCCGACGCGGTCACCATCGCCCGCATCGCCAAGTCACGCCTTTTGGGCGTCCGCTGGCCCGCGACCTATCCGCCCCGCCCGCAACGCCTGCCGACCATGATGCCGGGCGAATTCCTCGCAACCACCAATGAAGTATGAAGAGGAGAAAATCATGCTGAAACCTACAATCCTCGCGCTGATCCGCCAAATTCTGACCGTCGCTGGCACCGCGCTGGTGGCCAAAGGCTATGTCGAAGCGTCCGATATTGAACCAGTGATCGGAGCACTGCTGACCATCGGATCGGTGGTTTGGTCGGTTGCCGACAAACGGGCGAGGTAGAGCCAACTGCGGTGGAGCGGTCATTCGAGACGTCCATCTTGAGTGACCGCAGTGCGGACTTTTCTGCGGTTCGCTGCGCTTGCCACTAAGGGCCGCTATCGAAAATGGAAAAGTGCTCGAAGCAGTAGTTTTCAACATTGTCACATGGGAACATAGGCTTGTCGATGTGGCCTCCATTGCCGGTAGTTGTTTCGACAGATGGCAAAACAAACAGGATTTACACCTACACCTTGCAGGCAATAACGTAGGTAGGCAGGGTTGAAAATAATCCTTGCCTGACAACCCGTTCGAAAAGGCGTCATTCATGGGCGATTTTAAAAGGCAATTGCCTTAATCTAGTAGTAGAAAGGCGGTTCGACTGATGAAGATTTTCTTAAGCCACAGCTCACGCCAGAAGCTGCTCGTTCGAGAAGTGCGACGACAGTTGCCGGATTTTATTGATGTCTGGCTCGACGAGAAAGACATCAATTTGGGAGACAATCTGTATGAGACATTGGATCATGCAGTAAGAAACGATAGCAACTACGTCCTACTTTTTTTGGATGATTTTGCTGCAAAATCTGACTGGGTCAAAAAGGAAATTGAATGGGCACTCGATAAGGAGCTGAATGTAAACTCACCTGTGCTTCTCCCATTTGTCGTGGAGAAGTCGGCATTGTCCGTTATCAGCCAGTATGACCTCGATAAGAGGAAGTACATAAGCTGTTTGGATTTTAGCGAAGAAACCATCGCCTCGGCTTGCAGGCAATTGGTGAACGAGCTTTTTGCAATCTCTGTGCGATCGCAGAAAGTTCCGGTGACGGAAGCCAAGTCGGCCGAGAGTACTTTCCTAAATGCAGAAAGAACTTTTGCACGGTACGCCAAAGCCTTCAGAGAGGAAATCTACCCGTATCGCCGGGAAAACCCTGTTCGGAACGATGAACTACTGCAGTTGGTTAACTTGCATCATGGGTGTGACTTTAGAGATGTTGAGGGCATGCGTGCAGTTTTGGGGCGTCTTAAGGAATCCAATCAACTGCAAGGCTATTTTTTCGACCAGGAAATTGCGTTCTTAGCAAACGAGAGTGTTAGCCAAAAACGTGAACTAGGAGAAGCAGCCAAGAAAGCCATCGCTAAAGCTGCAGCTACAATGATCGAGGATGACATGGTCATCTGCATTGATGGTGGCTCATCCACGCATCAGATGGTGCTGGAGTTCTGTGGCTTTTTGGAGGCTCGCCTTGTCTATGGGGTTCAAATATTAACAAACTCAGTGACAATTGCTTCGGAGATAATGCGTTGCCTTACTGATATCGACGGAAACGAACGTAATGCTTCTTGTTCAGTGTTCTTGATAGGCGGGGTTTGCCGACCTGTGTCGCTGTCAACAGTCCAGCAAGACGCTGATGAACAGATATCCAAATTTCTAACCAAGGCTGGCGTGGAAGAATTCGATATCTGCTTTTTGGGTGCTAATGGAGTCCACGGAGAGATCGGACTGGCAAACAAAAGTAAGACAATGATCAGTACCAAACGTGTTATGTTTGAAAGGTCTAAAAAGAGCGTCGCGCTAATTGAAGGCAGAAAATTTGGGATCGAGCAGAAGCTGACGTTCGCGGAGTTTGGTCCAAAATTATCGATCATCACCGACGAAACAGCTCAGCAAGCATGTGACCTTGCTAAGATTGAGAAAACGGGTTCCAAGATACTGATATGTTAGGCTGAAGAAATGGCATCGACTCTAGTCTTTGATATTGATGGTACGTTGATTAACAGTGAGAAGAGAGTTCTTCCTGACAACATCAGCCTCTTACAGTATTTGCATCGAGCAAAGGGGGTTAAGATAATTCTAGCATCTGCTAGAGCGCCAAAGTCGATTGAAGTGATTAGGTCGCAGATTGAAGTCGAATGCGGAGTTGTTGCTTTTAATGGAGCATTCTGCTTCGCATACGGAGAGTTTGATGTGAATTCTTCGGCGCATCTTTCAACACCGCTCGGTTTCGAAGAAATTAGCCTCGCGCTCGAAGTAGTCAAAGGAAAGGATTTAACGGCGTCGCTGTTCTCTCGGGACGACTGGTTTGCAAATCGAGAAGACTATTGGTTGAAACGCGAGATTCGCGGTACAGGGCTCCGTCCAGATAAGATTGGACAGGATTGTTTGCTTGAGCTTGCTGCCAAAAAATCGGTCTATAAACTGATGTTTCGTGGAGCTGAAGCTGCCGTTTCTCAAGCTCTCGCTGACCTTAAGGCCAGCTGCCTAACGAAGGCGGTCAACCTATTCTCGGATCGGCCAACGATTATTGAGATAAGCCCAATTTCAGCGTCTAAGTACCAAGGAGTAGTGAGTCTGATCGACGCGGCATCGAGCGATTTTAGTGATGTGTTAGTCTTCGGAGATGCTGACAATGACCTAGAGATGATAAGTAAATTTTCGAACTCAGTCGCCATGGGAAATGGATCAATAGCAGTCAAGAAGGCTGCAAGGTTTGTAATCGAAGACAATAATGCGCCAAGTATCGCCAATTTTCTGACCAATTGGTTTCGTGAGAAATGACCAACAGTCCTGTGGCCTAGGTGGCACTATTGAAAAATGCCGTGTTTTCAGGCTCATGACAGAATCCAGACTTAGTTTGTTATGTATTTGGTGGTTGCGGTGACAGCCAACATCCATGCAAGACGCAGAAATCAAAATCGTGGACTCTTTTAAGACTTTCGCTGCAACAATCATGAAGGTCCACTCTCGTCGGAAGCTCCCCGACTGTTCACTGAACACAAACTGGCCGCAACATGTCATCGGTGTCTAGTTTCAGGGCACTGCGCCACAGGGGCGTCTTGAAGACGTGATGCACATGTTTGCCGTCGCGCTCTTCATGGGTCTGTACAAGCAGCCCTACCCATTCAAGCGGGTGCAAGACGCAAGATGAGAAGGCGACCATTTCGCGCCATCCCGCATTGTCCCAATCATGTTCTTCGCCATAGAACGCCGCGAACAACGCGCCTTCGGTTGTCCCGTGATCTGCCTCGACGTTGATCACGTTCATCCAGACATCCCACTTGCCGAATGGACGATCCTCAAAGCGCGCATAGGACGCGTGGTCGATCTGGAGAATGAAGAAGGGGACCAGATCAGCGAATAGCTTCCCCGGTGTCTGTGCCAGTTCCGTACCGCGCTCGGTCAGCCGGAATTCACCTTTGAAGTGCCGCCCCAATCGCAAGGTGATTAAGAGGTAATGCAGGAGCTCGAGCGGCGGGAACTCGTATTCGTTGATGACTTTGTTGTAGCGGAACATCTCCTCCGCGCTGCTGCCAGGCCAGTCAAAATGCTCCACGGCCCAGTGGACGAAGACGCGCTTGAACGCCTTGCTCTTGGTCAAACCGATGGCCCCGTGCTTCTGCGCATACTGCAGCGTCAACAGCGCTGCGCGCAGCAACGGCGAGTGCTTCAGGTCAGGATGGTCATCGTGGAAAATACGAAACTCGATCATGGCTGGATGCTGCCACAAGGTTTTAGAGCAAGCCAGATCCAAAAAGGCCCCCTGCTTTAGGGGGGACTCGTCAAACGTTGACAAGGCGTTGACAAGAACTGCACAAGCAAAAGCCCGACTGATTAGGTCGGGCTTTAAGCGTTTGATTT
>NZ_KB907995.1:31021-32015 GCF_000382265.1 Yoonia vestfoldensis DSM 16212 | reverse complement strand
TCGATCACCGGTTCTGGTTCGGCCTTCGCGGCGTCCCCAAAAACACCAGTCGCACCCTCAAGCAGCTGGTCCCGCCACTGTTTGATCTGGTTCGGGTGAACGTCGAAATCCTGTGCCAGCTCGATCAGCGTCTTCTCGCCCTTGATCGCGGCCACGGCCACTTTCGCCTTGAATGCCGGGCTGTGATTCCGGCGCGGTCGTTTTGTCATCATCATCTCCTCGCTTGCAGCATCATGCTGCTGTTGCGCGGAAAATCCACTTATCCCAGTTGTTCAAATTTGCGCAGCCACCTCTATTTATTGCAAAGAAAGTGCGCGCGTGGATCGGCGCGGTGGGTGCCAAAACAGCCTTTATCGCCCCAGGATCACCATGGGAAAACGGCTACTGCGAGAGCTTCAACGCCCGCTTTCGGGACGAACTGCTGAACGGTGAGGTCTTCTACTCGCTGCGCGAGGCACAGATCCTCATCGAGAGATGGCGTCGCCACTACAACACTGTCAGGCCACATAGCGCCTTAGGTTACCGTCCACCGGCACCAAAAAGCATCATGCCAATAGACCAGAGGCCAACCATGCACCAACAATTAATTTGGACCACTCGGTGGGGGCACTCCAGCAGAGGCGCTGCGCCTGACACAAGAAGCGGCATCATCCGAGGACACAGAAGCAGCTGCAACCGCGCAGGCGGAGGCACAAGCCGAAGCAGACCGCGCGATAGCGGCTGCCGACGCAGCCGAAGCGCAGGCAACAGCGCTGCTTGCCGAGGCGGAATTCGCAGCGCGGGCTGCGGAAGACGCCGCAGCGGCGGAAGCGGCCGCTCAGGCCGCGGTAGAAGCCGCAGCTGCAGAAGCGGCAGCGCAGGCCGCGGAAGAAGCCGCAGCAGCGGAAGCGGCAGCGCAGGCGGCAAAGGAAGCCGCGGCGGCGGAAGCGGCTGCTCAGGCCGCGGAAGAGGCCGCAGCGGCGGAAGCAGCTGCTCAGGCCGCGGAAGAGGCCGC
>NZ_KB907995.1:0-30921 GCF_000382265.1 Yoonia vestfoldensis DSM 16212 | reverse complement strand
GCTGCTCAGGCCGCGGAAGAGGCCGCAGCGGCGGAAGCAGCTGCTCAGGCCGCGGAAGAGGCCGCGGCGGCGGCGGCGGCAGCGCAGGCGGCAGAAGAAGCCGCAGCTGCGGAAGCGGCTGCTCAGGCCGCGGAAGAAGCGGCAGCGGCGGAGGCGGCAGCGCAGGCGGTAGAGGAAGCCGCGGCGGCAGAAGCGGCAGCGCAGTCGGTAGAGGAAGCCGCAACAGCGGAAGCGGCAGCGCAGGCGGCGGAAGAAGCCGCAGCGGCGGAAGCGGCTGCACTCGCGGCAGAGGAAGCCGCGGCGGCAGAAGCGGCTGCTCAGGCCGCGGAAGACGCCGCAGCGGCAGAAGCGGCAGCGCAGGCGGCAGAGGAAGCCGCAACAGCGGAATCGGCAGCGCAGGCGGCGGAATCGGCAGCGCAGGCGGCAGAGGACGCGGCAACGGTGGAAGCGGCTGTGCAGGCCGCCCAGGAAGCGGCAGCGATGGCACTGATTGATCCGACCGTTGCTGACGATGCGGCACCAGTGGCTGCGACCCCGGAAACGGCGGCGGCTCCGACGGATGTGATCGAAGAATCCCTCGACGCAGAGTCAGTCCGGACCAGTGCCGAGGAGTTCGCAACCGCTGCAGACGGTTCGGAACCCCGTGCCACACAAGACCGCGGGCTCAGCAATCTCGAGAAGGCTCTCTTGCTCGGTCTGGGTGCTGTCGTGGTCGGCTCGGTGCTGCGCAATGGCGACCGCGTGGTGGCGAATACAGGCGACCGCGTCGTCGTTGAAAGCGAGCAAGGCCTTGCCGTTTACAAGGATGACGACGCGCTCTTACGTCAGCCAGGTGCGACGATCCGAACCGAAACATTTGCTGACGGGTCGTCGCGCACCACGCTCGATCGAGTTGATGGATCGCAGGTCGTCACGATCCGCGATTCGCGCGGACGGGTGCTGCGGCGGGCCGCTGTTTACGCTGACGGGACGCAATACGAATTGTTCGACGATCTGCAGCCTCTCCCGGAGGTCGATGTGCGCCAGTTGGTGGCGACGCGCCCGGTTCCGCTCAGCCTGTCGGTGGCCGAAAGCGATATGGCCGCCTTGCGTGCGGCGCTGCGCGAAGAAATGGCGTATGACGCGGGCCGGACCTTCAGCCTGCGCCAGATCCGCGAGATCGAGCAGGTGCGCAGCCTCGTGCCGGCGATTGATCTTGATACGGTTGTCTTCGAGTCCGGCTCTGCCGCGATCCCGGCAGAACAGGCCCACAGTCTTGTGCGGCTGGGGATCCTGATCGAGGAGTTGCTGTTCGAGAATCCGCGCGAGATATTCCTTATCGAAGGTCATACCGACGCGGTCGGGAGCGAAAGCTACAACCTCGCCCTGTCGGACAGGCGTGCTGAATCGGTCGCGCTGGCTCTGACCGAAGCATTCCACATCCCACCTGAAAACCTGATCGTTCAGGGCTATGGCGAGTCTTTCCTGAAAGTGCAGACGCAGACCGCGGAAGAACGCAACCGCCGTGCAACCGTGCGCCGGATCACGCCACTGCTGCGCGAGATCGCGGCGAACTGAGGGCACTCCTCGACGGCGGCGGGGAGCGGACGATGATTTTCGTGGAGCGGGTCCGCGCGCAAAGTGGTGGGCGCGGACTTGATCAGTCGAATGCGCATAGGTGGCTTACTGTATCGAAACGGGCTGAAGCAGTTCGTCGGTATCCAGTCTCATTGCACTGCGCCAGAGCGGAGTCTTGAAGACGTGGTGAACATGCTTGCCATCGTGTTCTTCACGGGTCTGGACAAGCAACCCCGCCCATTCGAGCGGGCGCAGGACACCGGAAGAGAACGCGGCCATTTCTCGCCATCCGGCATTGTCCCAATCATAATCCTTGCCATAGAACGCTGCGAACAGCGCCCGCTCGGTGGTGCCGTGGTCCGCCTCGACGTTGATGACGTTCATCCAGACATCCCATTTGCCGAAGAGGCGCTCGTCGAAGCGCGCATAGGACACATGGTCGATTTCGAGGACGAAGAAAGGGACGAGTTCGCCGAACAGTGGCGCGGGTGCCTGTGCCAATTCTCCGCCGCGCTTGGTCACGCGAAACTCGCCCTTAAAGTGCCGCCCGAGGCGCAATTTGATCAGAAGGTAATGCAGCACCTCGAGCGGCGGAAACTCATATTCATTGATGACCTTGTTGTAGCGGAACATTTCTTCCGCACTCGAGCCCGGCCATTCAAAGTGCTCGACCGCCCAATGGACGAAGACGCGTTTGAACGCCATTGTCTTGGTCAAACCGATGGACCTGTGCTCCTGCGCGTAACGAAGAGTCAGGAGGGCAGCGCGCAGCAGGGGCGAATGCCCAAGGTCAGGATGGTCATCTGAAAGGGCGCGGAACGCGATCATGGCGCGATGCTGCCACATGCATTCATAGAGGCCAAACGCAAAAAGAGTCCCCGCTTTTCAGGGGGACTCGTCAAACGTTGAGGTGGCGTTGAGGTAAAACGCGCGCACTCATACACAAGTGTTTTTGTCGTATTCTAACCATTTGGAATGGTTAGATATTTTGGTTGCGGGAGTAGGATTTGAACCTACGACCTTCAGGTTATGAGCCGTAAATGGGCCATGGTGCGAAAGCGATTCTTATCAATGGCTTACGAGTTAAGACGTTGATATAAAAAACTATTTCCCTGGTCTTGGTCGTTTTTTGCTGGGTTTTGGCGCTTCCCGACGTGGTCAAAACCGCATTCGCGTGTTGACCAGACGTTGACAAGAGCAGTGACGATGACATCCTAACGGTAATCGTCCAGCGCCGCAGCCTCATCGAGTACGTGCGAACTTTGGGTAGGTCTCGGCGGCAAGCGGTCGCTCGCGGCAGCTCGACAAGATGATCCTTTGGGCGCACGCTATGCGCTTCCAACAGTAAACTTGTACTTGGCAGCTTCGCCTCTGTACCCGGCCATGTTTAGGTCGTTGACTGCCAAACCAAATGCGTTTGCGTAAGTTTCTCCATGCGCAAGAGCGCGATAGAAGGCTTTTGTGAATCTGATTGCAGCATCATCTCCAATGGAAACATCGCAGCCAACAACGGCCTTTAAATGCTTTGCAGCACCCTTCGCCACACTGTCAGAGAAGCAAGCATTCAGGACGACGCACTCGACCCCCCTCAGGTAGGATAAGAACTCCGCGAAGTCGTCGGCCTCTAGGTTCTGAGCTGTCCCTTGATCGTTCTCAAAGCAGAGGCTTCCGGGGGAGCCATGGCCGCTGAAGTGCAGAACCTTTGGTTTTGCGTTCAGGACGGATCCTTGGATGTCCTTGATCCGTACCGCATGTGCAAATTCGACTTCAATTTGCTGGGCAGCACCTGAAACCATGGCCAGTTCATGACTCATGTCCCGAGCTTCTTGGTCTAGCCGCAGATGCGTTTGCTTCATCGGCGAAGCCATCATCATGAGTACTTTCAACTGAACTTTCCTTTTCTTATCGGCAATAATCAGGCCAAGCAAATCTTCTTCAAAGCCCACAAGCAGTGAAGTGCCTTGTGATGAGCTGGACCCTTGAAGAATAGAATGCAGCCGGGTGCCTTCGGATCCAACCAACAGCCGCTGCCTAAGCGTGGTGTCAGTGTCGTAAATCTCAATCGCCTTGTCGTGGTAGGTGCCGGAGAGATGCGCATGTTTGGCAAAATGTTCCGCCAGTATCTCGCGCACCCCACTGTTGGCTTCAGAATCAAACCAACCGATCGTTACTTCATCCAAGCCGTCGTAGTGTATGTCGAGCACGCCCTTCGCCAAACCTTCCCTCGCGTCTGGGTGAGAAAGGTAGGTGCCATTCCTGATGAGGTCTTGGCGTTCAATTGGATCTTTGATCTGTTTTGCGCCTAGCTGAAGAAGCTTAGACTGCACGTTCGGGGGCTGCTGTTCCAGCGAACCGAACGGCACTCCAAGGTCAGTGAGGAGGATGGTCGGATTTTCGATGACCGACCAAACGCAATACTGCCGCACGATTGGGTCCGGGTGCTCGCCCAGAACCTTCAAAAGTTCGCCATTCCGATACGAGGGATGAAACATGTTTTCGACCGAGCGGTTCAGGCCAACCGTGATCAGGGCGAGCTTAAGAACCTCCGCGTCAACTTTGCTTATGTCGATTTTCAGCCCTGACAAGTCGAGCTTGGCGTGATCCGTGTTCTGCATCGCTGCCAGCGTTTTGACCAAAGGGTCTACTGTGCCAAGGACAGGGCAGGCAGCCAGGTTGCCGTTATACATCTTCGAAAGGGCCGCCACTGCGGCTGCGACTATCTCCGGATATTGTTCATACCGCCTGAGCGCTATGCCCACGGGGGTGTTTGAATGGGCCATGGTACCCATCTGTGCAAGACAGTTAAGGCCCCAACGCACCACTTTGACGTCAGAACTTACAGCAATGAGGCCGTTGATGTGGACCTCAAATTTGTACCGATCAGCCGGGCCAAGCTGAGTTCGTCTCCGATAATGGCTGGCCAGCTCCTGAAGGGCGACCTTCTGGCGGCGAGGATTCGGGGTGTTTAGTTCGTGCTCCAAGTAGGCGGTTTTCAGAGCAGGGATGGTCTTTAGACCTACCCGACGAACGCCTCGGTTTTCAGTAGGCGCTGCCAAGTTCCTATGCTCCATGGCTCGAAATCGTCAATGTTGTTTGGGCACACCTTTGCGTCGAGCCAGGTCGGGTCGTTCAAAGACAGCCGTCTCATGGTTGGCTCAAACCAGTCTGGGCAAGACCAAAGCATGACGATCAGCAAAGAGCGGACATTATTATCACCCGTGCACTCAAAAGCAAAGATCGGCTCAGGCGCCTCAAACTGATCCGCCGGGAACGTCTTGGGTGTCAGGTCTAGATCCATCATCAGAACAGACATAGCGTTTTCGCGAATACCAAAATCATCACGCGAAAAAAGTGTAAAATCGGACTCAGTGATTGCTCCGGGAAAACCAATCGAACGCTTATTAGCAAACGCCTCCCGGTCGTCGCGGTAACGTCCCACGCGATAGGATAGGAGCTGTTTGCCCCGTCGCACCAAGGAGAACGTCCAGACAGTGGGCAAATCACCGCCTACTTTCTCGTGCTTTTCTAAGTATTTAAAGGCGTTATGGGTAGAGACAGACCGTAGAAGAGTATCCACCGGTATGTCAGCATCTTTCCGCAAATGGTTCTCAAGGAACTTCTCGTCGAATGCCAGCGGCCACGCGCCTTGCAGGTCGCGCGTCCTACGCCTGGCGGGGAATCGCTCTTTGTATTTGTCCGGAATGTCGGGGTCAGCAATTAGCTCACACAGGAAGTACTGCCCCGGCTCGGTTCGGAAAAAACGCGAACTAGATCTATGATAGAGAATATCCTCACTCAATCGCGCCTGAAGCGTCTTAACTTGGGTTTGGCCTCTGAGGTTAATCGGTACGATGGCTGAGCGGTGCGCTGCGGCCAAAATTGCCTTTGCCGACATAGGCCGACGTGCCGCCGATAGCACTTTGTGGGCAATATCAAGGTACGAATCCACCGGCGACCCTCCTGGACACCCTTTAACGTAGCCTGCGAGTAGCTTTTCCTCAATAGTGATTGGCAGATCGACCCTGCGTCGGTCACCCAAAGCTATCAACCATGCTGTGAATAACTCTTCGGACCATCGAATGATCCTCAATCTTGCTCTGCCCGCCCCTACTGATCCTCCCAATTCTTCGCAACGTGCGCTGGGTGAGTTCGCACAACCCACTGATTTTATTGACCGGAATTCCGCATCTCACTTCAATTCCGCCTTCCGCCTGTATTCCGCCCCTGCCCCGTGCTCTGACTTGATAAGGACGCAGATCTACGCCTGTGTCGCGGGACAAGGAGGCCGGATACATGGTCAAACGACTGAAACTGAACGAAAAAACCCTGCGTGACGCTGAGCTGCGGCCGGGCGTCAGCTATCAGATTTTCGACACTGAGGTGATCGGTTTTGCCGCGAGGGTTCAGTCCTCGGGGGCGCGGACCTTCACCATTGATTATCGCCATGCCGGGCGGCAGCGGCGTATGAACATCGGACGCTGGCCGGAGTGGAGCGTGACCGCCGCGCGCGAACGCGCCAAGGAGTTGCGCCGCGCCATCGACGAGGGGCGCGACCCTCTGGCCGTGCGGGAGGATTTCCGTGAAGCCCCGCGCATGAAGGACATGATTGACCGCTACATTGCGGAGCATTTGCCGAAACTGGCAAAGAATAATGCGGGTGATCAGGTCTCGATGCTCAGGAAAATGCTGGAACCGGCCTGGGGCAACAAGCTGGTGACCGAAATCACCAAGTCCGATGTAGCCCGGTTCCTTGATTTCGTCGCCGAAGGCCGCCCCCGCCCTTGCAAGGCAAAACCAAACAACCGCGCCCGCAAGCTACAGGGCCACAAGCCGACCCCGATCCGCGCCAACCGCATGGGTGAAGTCCTGCGCAAGATGTTCACGCTGGCCATGGAATGGGAATGGCGGGCCGATAATCCGGCGCAGGGCTTCCACCGCCGCATCGAACAGGCCCGCGAGCGGTTTCTTGGCCCCGAAGAACTGACCCGGATCGCGGCAGTGCTGGACAGCGCCGAGGATCAGCGCGGGGCGGCGATCATTCGCATGTGCATGCTGACCGGCGCGCGCGTGGGCGAGGTGCGCACCGCACGGTTTGAGCAGTTCAACCTCGACTATGTCATCTGGTCGAAACCCGCCGCGACCACCAAGCAGCGCAAGATCCATCGTGTACCGATTTCGCAGGAGGTGGTGACCATCGTGCGCCAGCGCCAGATGGTGGTACCGCACGGCAACCCATGGCTGTTCCCCGGTGAGACCGTCGGCCAGCCCGTACGCGAAATCCGCCGTTTCTGGGCACGCGTCCAGAAAGAGGCGGATCTGCCTGATGTGCGTATTCACGATCTGCGCCACACGTTTGCCTCCCTGCTAGTTAGCGGTGGTGCATCGCTGGAAATGATCGGCAGGCTCTTGGGTCACAGCCAGATGCAAACGACACAGCGCTACGCCCACCTGATGGACTCGCCGCTGCGCGCTGGCGTCGATACCGTGGCCAGCATCCTGCGCCCGCGACCGCGCCTTGTGCACGATGCAGCGCAGGATGATGCCGGGCTGACGAAGTCAGCCTGACCGTCAGACCGGTTCTTCGCCGCGCAGTTTGCGCCAGAGTGCTGCCAACCGCTTACGGATGGTGCTTTCCTCTGGCACCTCGCCTGACCGAGAGTTTTGCACGAACCATTCCTGTACCAACGCCACCAGCGCTGTTTGGCTTTCAGGCACGCCCTTCTCGAAGACGAACCACGTCAACCACGCGTACATCGCGTCCCATTCATATCTCGGGGCAGCGCCCGTGTTCGCGGCTGGTCGGCGCATCAGATCACGTTCTTCCTCAAACTGCTGCACCGTGTGGGCGGCCAAGAGCAGGTCCGAGGACCGGATGGGCAGGCCATCAGGTGGATCGGTCACCTTCAGCCAGACCTTGCTTCCGGGCGGCAGGACACGCTTCAGACGGCAGAGTTCATCGCTTGGGCCATACCGGCGGAACATCGGCATTAGTTCGGCAATCGGCACCTCGACCAGCCCTGCGACAGTCTCGTCACCACAGCTGACCGGCGGGATGCCCGCCAGAACCTGAAAATGCCCGGCTGCGGCCCAGCCTGCGACATCTGCCGGAGGACAGCCCCAGCGCGCAGAAAGTTCATAGATCGAATAAAAGGCGATAGGCGGGAGAGGCATAGGTAAAATCCTTTCAGACATGCGACATAGTTCGGCCAAAAGCCGTCAGAATGCGGGGTTACAAAGCCCGCGATGCAACGCATGCGGACGGGTTAGGTGCTGAGCCTTCTGTCGAGGAAAATCGCCTGTGGGCCAGAGCCGCATCCCTCGGGATGCTGGCGCCTGGCTGTGTTCGTCTTTTTCGATTCTTGTTTGCTGCTCACCCCCAGAATACGCATCCTATGGGCGAGCACGCAATCACGAACCCGTGATAGTCGGTCAATGCAGTCGGTTGCCGCAACAAACATTCGAGTGCCGTTGAATGTCGTCGGCGCGGGACCGGAATTGGTCGTTCAGGCAATTCCGCCACAGGCAAATCCTGCGAATCACTGTTAAGTGCCCGCCAATTTGACCTGCCAGGAAGAACGAGCAGTTTCGTCCTGTGACGGGCGCATAAAGCCTTGCGATATTAGACGGGTTGTCGGCGCTGACCCCCTCCCGCCATCAATCAGAAACGCTTGAAACCCCAATGAAAAAAGGGCCGGAATTGGTCGTCGGGTTTCAATTCCACCTTCCGCCTGTCTTCCGCCCCTCGCGGTCTGCTTCGCTGTCCGTGCCCCCGCGAGAGGGGCATGAGGCAAATGGAGCAGCCATGAAACAACCCCCGCCCGAAGTCCCGCATGAACCATTGAACCTGCTGGCCGACTGGATCAGCCGCGAGCAATTGGCAGGCGAACTTGGCATCACAGCGGACACCCTCGCCAGATGGGAAGCACGTCGCCAGGGACCGCCCTGCACACGCATAGGGCGAAAGTCGCTTTACCGCAGGATCGCCGTTCAAGACTGGATCCGCGCGCAGGAACAGGTGCATCAGGTGCGCAAATCACGGGGGCGGTCATGAACCTTTACCTCCATGCCCCATGGCCCGCCGACCGCTTGACCGAAGCCCGCGCCGTCATCGCCGATGTCGCCCATCACAGCGACCACCTGATCCGGCTGGCATGCAATGTTCTGGTCACGCATGGGGAAACCCCCGGTGAACGCAAAGACGCCTGCGTGCTCTTGGTGGTGATCGACGCGCGGCGGCCGATCCGGCAGGCCCAGCGTGATGAAAACGGGGAGGTCGGGCAATGAACCGCCGTGGCACCCCAGAAGCCGATCTGCAACGTGCGGTCGTACAAGCCCTGCGCGTCGTCCTGCCCCGCACGGCCATCGTGCATCACTGCGCGAATGAGGTAACCGAACCCGGTCCCCGCGGTGCCAAGCGCCAGGCGATCCTCGTCGGCATGGGCGTTCATGCGGGCTTTGCCGATCTGATGATTATTTGCGATGCCCGAGTGCTCTTCCTTGAACTGAAAGCTCCCAAAGGCCGCCTGCGCCCTGAGCAAGAGGCGTTTCGTGATGCCGTGCTGGCGCAGGGTTTTGGCTGGGCGTTGGTGCGGAGCCTCGACGCCGCGCTGGGCGCGCTGGCTGATCACGGTTTTACCACGCGCATCGCCGCCCCTGTTGGGAGGACTGCGCCATGAGCCATGACGCCACCAACTGGGCCATCAAGCAGCGCGGGCTGAAACCCACCACGAAGATCGTGCTCTGGCATCTCTGCGACCGGTTCAATCCCGACTATGGCTGCTTCCCTTCGCAGGCGCGGCTGGCCCATGATTGCGAGATCAGCCGATCAACGCTGAATGACCACATCGGCCAGCTGGAAACCGTGGGCCTGTTGCGCCGCGTGCCGCGCATCGATCCGGTGACCAAGAGACAGCTCCCGACCCGCTACATCTTGGGCTTTGAACCCGGCTTCACACCCGCCGATGTGGTTCCATGTCCGGAAACCGGACACGGGTTTGCTTCCATCGACCACAATGCTGAAACTGCGGCTGAAATCGGCTCCGATACCCGCATATCGGTCGAGCCGTGTCCAGAATCCGGACACGGGATTGACCCAAAAGCCGTGTCCGGATTTTGCCCTGAGCCGTGTCCGGAAAATGACCAAAGCCGTGTCCGGAATCCGGACACTAACCTTGTAAGGGAACCACTAAGTAAACCAGTAAAGGAGGAGGAGGACGCAGCTGCGCGCGATTTCGAATTTGATCAGTTTTTCGCAGATCTGATTTTGGCGCTGGGCCTGGACCCAGCCGCCCTGCCGGGCTGGTGGCAAGGGACACCGGCACGGCTGCACGTCCAGCGCTGGCGCAGCGAGTTGGGGCTGACCGAGGCCGAGATCGTCGATGCGGCGAAGGACAGCCGCAAGGATCATCCCGACCCCCCCGATGGCCCAAAGGCGCTCGACCGCGCCATGCAGCGCGCCGCCCAGCGCAAGACGGATGACGCTGGTCGGAAGCGCCGTAAGGGCAAGGCTGGTCCGGTGTCGACCGCGAAGCCCATCGTCGATTTGCCGGTGTTCTACGCCGAGATCATCAATTCTGATCGCTACCTGCCCGTCAGCGCGATCAACAACACCGTGCGCGATGCGATGCTGGGCCGGGGTCTTGTCACGGCGGAACGGCTCCGGATGCGGGGGATCCGGTGAATGGCATGGTGTCACGTCCCCGGCATGGATTGTCCCTCTGCGCAGGCGGCGGAGGCCTTGATCTGGGCCTCATGCTCGCCGAATCCAGCTATCACACCCGCGCCTTCGTCGAGTGGGAAGACTGGCCCCGAACTGTGCTCATTGCCGCCCAGCGCGCAGGGTATTTTGCGCCCGCTCCAATCTGGGACGATCTGCGCAGCTTCGATGCCCGGGTGTTCCGCGGCGCATTCGACATCGTCCTCGCCGGTTATCCCTGCCAGCCCTTCAGCGCCGCTGGCAAACGCGGCGGTGCAGACGACCCGCGCCACCTCTGGCCAGAGGTCGCCCGCGTCATTGGCGAATGTCGCCCAGAATGGGTGTTCCTCGAAAACGTCTCCGGGCATGTCACACTCGGCCTTGAAACCGTCCTGCGAGAGCTTTGGGGCATGGGCTACACGCCTGCGGCGGGCCTGTTCAGCGCGGCAGAAGTCGGCGCGCCGCACCAGCGGATGCGGATCTTCATCCTGGCCCACACCGATGAGCCTGCATCCCGGCACGGCCAGCTACAACCCGGCCGGGAACAGCGACTTCACGCGCAAAGCCGAGGCATTGGCGCTGGGCATAACGAACTGGTCGACGCCGAAAGCCACGGATGGCGCGAAAGGCGGGCCGGGCCAGAGTTACGGCTCGGGCGGCATGCCCCCCCTGCCAGCGCAGGCGGCGCAATGGCAGACGCCGGTGGCGGACGATCAGATGGATCGGCTGCGTGGCAAGATCAACAGCCGGGGCGAACCCAAGCTGTCGGCGCAGGCGATCCAGTGGCCAACACCGGCGGCGCAGAACTGGAAGGGATCGAGCGAAGCCAGCATCATCCGCGCCGATGGCAAAAGCCGGATGGATATTCTGCATTACCGGGCGGAACAGGGCTTCACCCACCCGGGCCCGGTGATCATGGCGCATGGGCGGCGGTCCTCGCCGCACTTCCCGATCTCGCGCCCGCTGTGGGCTTCGATGATTGCCTCGCATGGGCGCGCCGCCTCGCGGCGGATCCTGAAGGGCCGGGCGCGGCGGCGGCTGAATCCGCTCTTCGTCGGATGGCTGATGGGCTGGCCTATCGGGCACGCGCTCTACGCCTGCTCGGGAACGGAGTTCATCCACTGGCAGCAGCACATGCGTGGCGCGCTCTCGCAGCTGCCCATGGCCTCGGGCCCTTGGATTTGGCGGCCGACGGACGGGCCGGAAGGCCCAGCGCAGATGAACCTGTTTGAAGGATTGCGGCAATGAGCATGCAAGGACGGATTGGCCGCGCCGGTGGTGCAAAAGTGAAGCGCGCGCTGGGCGTGCAAGCGGCGCTGGAATGGGCGTTTCGGGTGGAACAAGCGCAGCTGGAACTTCCTCCACCAAAGAATGTAACCGAGGAAGGCTTCGGGTTTGGCCTCGAATATATCCTGCTGCAGCGTGCGGCGCTGGGCTGCAAGGTCGACGGCGGTCAGCACAAGATGGGCAGTTACACCCATGCGGATGCCGAAGTGATCGCCGCCAACGTTGCCGGGATTCCCGACAGGCTCGGCGGCATCCGCATGGCAATCAGCGTGGCCGAAATGGCGCGCGCTGGGATAACCCCAGATTGGATGCCCGGCGCCGTGCCACGTTGCGTGCCAATGGAGACCAAGCAAAATCAGCATGGCGAGAGGGCCACAACAATCGTCGTCGGGACAGAGCGGGTACTGACAAGGGGCAAGTGGCGCACGGTCGAGGTTCTGGCTTGCCCAATCACCTGGCGACCGCATCCTGAACAGATCGCAGCCGCTCGGCGCGGTTATGAGGATTGGTGGCACGCGCTGGGCTGGGTGCGCGATGGGCTGGTGGCGGGTGGTATGCTGCGGGAGATGGAGGTGACGGAGGCGATGCCGAAGGTGACGCCGTGGTCAGCACATCCCCAAACCAATCCCAAATCGAACTGCATGGCGCTGCCTTAAAAGTTATCTTCTGCTTTTTACAATTTGCTATTGCCTTCTTGCCGGGAGTGTCTCATATATGATCCAACAACAGGAGGCGAACCGATGCATACCACCACACACATTGACGCTCGCATGAACCAACGCGGCATTCGCAAGGAGCTGGTTGGCTTAGCCCTTGATCTTGGCCGCATCGAAGGCGATCGGTATGTCCTAGACACCAAGACCATCCGCGCAGAAATGTGCGAGCTTCGGCGAAAGCTGAAGTTCCTCGATGATGCCGAGCGCAAGGGTGGGGTCATCGTTGTAGCGGCTAGTGACAGCTTGGTCACAACATACCGAGCCGAAAAATTTTGCCGGCCCGGCACAAAAACAATTAACTCCTGATTTTGGAATTCACATGACCTTCCAGGAAGTCCTGAACAATCTGCGTGGCTCGCCGCTTTCGACAGGCCAAATCGTGACGTCAGTCATCGAAGCGGCCGCGAATCTTAGCAAGGGAGATGCTTGGAGAGATAGCGCGTCGATCGCGAATAATCTGGAGCAGCAAAGTAGCGACGCGCTCATTCAAGTTGCCGCCAAGGCACTGCTCGAAGCCCCGATGGACCGTCGAATGTCCGAACTATCCACAATGCTGGACAGCATCGCAGGCCGCGACTTTGGAGAGTTCTGGATCCGGCAGGACGCAGCGCAAGAGCTACTAGGCTTGTTGGGCGAGGCCCAAAGCGCGCGCTTTTCCTACCCGTTAAGCCTCAGACCCGCCCTGCTTTTCGCTATCAATCGGAAGAATCAGCTTATGCCGACCTTCATCGAATATGCAGGCTGGGAGCAGGACAACCGAATTCTTGCGCAAATAGCTGCAATTCTTGATCTCGACATCAAGGTCAGCGACGCGAACCCTTGGATGCGTTCAGGCCAAGTAGCTTTTGACGCAGAACTAATCATGCCGCCTTTTGGTTTCGACATGTCGCGCGCTGGAGACGTGCCCGAGTCCACGCTCTCACACCTTGGTATTTTCGGCGGCCGTCACGGTCGGCTATCGAGCGAAAGCGTGGCAATTGCCGATGCTCTGCTAAACGCGAAAGGGCGCGCCGTTTTGGCCGTTACTGAGGGGGCGTTGTTCCGCGCTGTCGGTGTTGAGGCCATTGCGCGCGAGGAGCTGGTGCATTCTGGCCGACTACAAGCTGTCATGGGCATCGGCCCAAGTATGATGTTTCAAAACACCTCCATCAACACGGCGCTGCTCCTGCTCTCGTCGAAGGGAACCAGCCACGCCACTATCCGCTTCATCAACCTCTCGGACGAACAGTTCGCTTCCAGGCGGGAGCGTGGTCGGCTGGAAATTCGCAAAGGAGTCGATTGGTCGCAACTTCCGGATATGGAACTGACTGGGACGGAAGCGTTCGCACGCGACATCGACCTGCGTAGCATTAGGGAAGAAGGTTACACCCTCACAGTTGATCGCTACCTTGATCGCCACGCACGCGATGCGATTGACCGGTTGCTTGCAAAGTCAGATGTCGCTGAACTTGCAGATCTTGTCGAAATGATCCGGCCAGCAGCGCTCACCCAACAAGAGGACGGTGAGTATGTCGTTCTCGAAGCGGCCCCAGCGGATATTGCAGATGACGGCAATGTCGTTGATCCATCGCGAAAGATTGCCGTTGATCGTATGCAGTATCGAAAAGCCTCTAATCAGATGCTCAGGCCGGGCGATGTGCTGATTGCCTTCAAAGGTGCCGTCGGCAAAATCGGAATCGTGCCCGACGACGTTCCTGCAGAAGGGTCATCGACCATTTGGGCTGCTGGTCAGTCTCTGATGATCCTGCGTTTAAAAGGCAGGCATAGGCTCTCGCCCCGTGTCCTCTGCGAATATCTGTCGGATGAAGTGGTGCAGGAGCATCTGAAGTCTTTGGCTGGAGGATCTGCGATTCAGACAATCGCCATGAAGGATCTAAAAAGCTTGGCGATTCCACTGCCCGACAAGGAAACGCAGGCCAAAGTTGAAGCTGCAGTGGCGGATCGCCAAGCTCTCTATCGACGGATCGAGCAACTTGAGGCCCAGATCACCATGGAACGACGGTCGAACTGGCCCCACTCGGAGCTGCGATCACCCCAGGATTGAACCACCCCGTTGCGACATCACCGCTCACCTCATACTGTGAGCGACAGCATCGAGGGCCAACCGCCTAATTCGATTAACAAAATTGCCGCACTCCACGTACCGGCATGACAACAGGACTGCTGAACCCATCCATGAACCAATTTGCACACAACAAGCTCGTCTCTTTCATCTGGTCAATCGCGGATGATTGCCTTCGCGACGTTTATGTCCGCGGTAAGTATCGCGATGTTATTTTGCCGATGGTTGTCCTCCGCCGCCTCGACACCCTGCTTGAACCCACCAAGGCTGCCGTTCTGGAAGAAGTGCGCTTTCAGAAGGATGAAATGAAGGAGACCGAACTGGACGATGCCCCGCTCAAGGCGGCCTCCGGCTATGTGTTCTTCAACACAAGCAAGTGGACGCTGAAGCGGGTGCACGCCACTGCCACCAACAATCAGCAGATCCTGCTGGCCAATGTCGAAGATTACCTGAACGGGTTCTCCGACAACGTCAAAGAGATCATCTCGCGCTTCAAGCTGCAGGAACAGATGCGGCACATGGCGAACAAGCAGGTCCTGCTGGATGTGCTGGAAAAGTTCATCTCGCCCTACATCAACCTCACGCCGCACCCGGTCGAAGACCCGGACGGCAACACGCTCCCAGCCCTCAGCAACCTCGGCATGGGGTATGTCTTCGAAGAGCTGATCCGCAAGTTCAACGAGGAAAACAACGAAGAGGCGGGGGAGCATTTTACCCCGCGCGAGGTGATCCATCTGATGACGCACCTGGTCTTCGACCCGATCAAGGATCGCCTGCCCCCGGTCATGACCATCTATGACCCCGCCTGCGGCAGTGGCGGCATGCTGACGGAATCGCAGAACTACGTCATCGACCCCGATGGCCAGATCAAGGCCACTGGCGACGTCTACCTTTACGGTAAGGAAATCAACGACGAGACCTACGCCATCTGCAAATCTGACATGATGATCAAGGGCAACAACCCCGAGAACATCAAGGTCGGCTCCACTCTCTCGACCGATGAATTCGCCGCGAATCGCTTTGACTTCATGCTGTCCAACCCGCCCTACGGCAAAAGCTGGAACAGCGAACTGAAACACATCAAGGACGGCAATGACGTCATCGACCCGCGCTTCAAGGTCGAATTGGCCGACTACTGGGGCACCATCGAAACCAAGGACGCCACCCCGCGCTCCAGCGACGGCCAGTTGCTGTTCCTGATGGAAATGGTGGGCAAGATGAAGTCTACCAAGGACAGCGCCATCGGCGCGCGCATCGCGAGCGTGCACAACGGCTCCAGCCTGTTCACTGGCGATGCGGGCAGCGGCGAGTCCAACATCCGCCGCCACATCATCGAAAACGACATGCTCGACACCATCATCCAGCTGCCGAACAACCTGTTCTACAACACCGGCATCACCACCTACATCTGGCTGCTGACAAATGCCAAACCCGCTGACCGGCGCGGCCGCGTGCAGCTGATCGACGCCAATCTGCTGTACCGCAAACTGCGCAAGAACCTTGGCGACAAGAACTGCGAATTTGGGCCCGAAGATATTGACGCGATCACCAACGCCACCCTCGCGTTCCAGCCGGTCGAACGCCAGCTTGACGCCAATGGCGATCCCACTGGCATTGCCGTGCAGATCTTCGACAACACCGATTTCGGCTATCACAAGGTCACCATTGAACGCCCCGACCGCCGCCGCGCACAATTCAGCGGCGAACGGCTGGCCCCGCTGCGGTTCGAGAAATCCCTGCGCGAACCGATGGAGCATCTGTGGGACACCCATGGCGAGGCGGTCTATGACGCTGGCTTTCTGAAGGACCAGGCCAAGCCGATCATGGTCTGGTGCGAGGAACAAGGCATCACCCTGAACGCCAGCGCCCGCGCCAAACTGCTGGATACCGCCAATTGGAAACGGCTGCGTGAATTGCTGGCGCATGGCCACACGCTGATGCAGGCCGTCGGCACCGACGAGACCGCCGATTACAACGCCTTTGTCGAACGCGTGACCAAGGCGCTGAAGGCCCGCAAGATAAAGCTGTCGGCGACCGAGAAAAACGCCATCCTGAACGCGGTCAGCTGGTATGCCGAGGATGCGGAAAAGGTCATCGACAAATCCTTGCGTTTCACGAACGCCGAGCTTGCGGCGGTGACGGCACGGCTGGGCTGCGATGTGGCCGATCTGGGTGATTTCGGCCTGTATAGGCAAGCCGACGGCAGCTGGCTGACCTACGCCTCCAACGCCGACCTGCGCGATAGCGAGTCTGTGCCGCTGAAAGACAGCATCCACCGCTATTTCCGGGCCGAGGTGAAGCCCCATGTCGATGAGGCCTGGATCAACCTCGACACGGTCAAGATCGGGTATGAGATCAGCTTCAACAAATACTTCTACCGCCACAAACCCCTGCGCGGCCTAAGCGCGGTGACGGCGGATATTCTGGCGCTGGAACAGCAGGCAGACGGGCTGATCTCGGACATTCTGGGAGTGCCGGTGGCGGCGCTGTCGGAGGTGGAATGATGGACACCTATGGCTATGCAAGGCCGGAAGTAACAAAGCACAGCCACGCGGAATGGCTGGGCGAAGTTCCAACCGATTGGGACATCAAAAAGATGAAGTACCTCTTTCGCGATCACTCGCAAAAGGGGCAACCCGATGCGACTTTGCTTTCGGTCACCCAAGGACAAGGTGTTGTTCCGCGGACTTGGGTTGAAAACCGCATGGTCATGCCATCAGGTAACCTCGAAAGCTTCAAGTTCATCGAGAAAGAAGACTTTGCCATCAGCCTTCGATCCTTCGAGGGCGGCCTTGAATACTGCCATCATGACGGCATTATTTCCCCGGCCTACACAGTTTTGAAGCGACGCCACGCGAACCTCGATAGCGGCTATTATCGGTATTTGTTCAAAAGCTACGCCTTCATTTCCGAACTTCAAACTTCGGTTGTGGGAATCCGTGAGGGCAAGAACATCAGCTTTGAAGAGCTTTCCTACTCCTTGATGCCGATTCCGCCTTTGTCTGCACAGCGCGCCATCGCGGCGTTCCTTGATGACAAATGCGCCAAGATCGACGGGGCGGTGAAGATCAAGGAAGACCAGATCGCTCTGCTGCGCGAGCGGCGGCAGATCATCATTCAGGACGCCGTCACCCGCGGCCTGAACCCCGCCGCTCCGATGAAAGACAGCGGCATCGACTGGATCGGCCAAATCCCCGCGCATTGGGAAGTGAAGCGCAACAAGCACATGTTTGTCGAGATCAATGAACGCTCGGCCAAAGGCACCGAACAGCATCTTTCGATGAGCCAGAAACTTGGCCTTGTCCCGGCCAACCTAGTGGAAAAATCTCTGGTTTCCGAAAGCTATGAGGGGGCCAAACTAGTCAGGGAAGGTGACTTGGTCCTAAATCGACTGAAGGCGCATCTTGCGGTCTTCTCGATCGCTTCGATGGAAGGCCTTGTAAGCCCAGACTATTCTGTGTTCCGGCCTTTCGTCGCGGGCGCGTCCAGCCGATATTATGAGTCTCTCTTCAAAACCTCCAAATACCTCGGCGAATTCAGGCTTCGGGTTCGCGGCATCGTTGAAGGGTTTTACCGCCTTTACACCGACAGCTTCATGGATATCCCGCTTTTGATCCCGCCTCAGTTCGAACAAGGTGAAATCATTGATCATCTTGATCGACTGTCGGCCAAATTTGACGACGCTATTTCCATCAAGCAAGACCAGATCGCGGCGCTCAAGGAATACAAAACCAGCCTGATCAACGCGGCCGTCACCGGCAAGATCAAAGTCATTTAGGGGATAGCATGGTCAGCAACACTCGCGAAATCGCACTCGAACAGGCCATTCAAAAACACCTGACCGGCCACACGACCGAAGAGTTGGCTGGCCAGCCCGCGCCAGTGGGCAGCGCCCCCTATCGCATCGGCCTGCCCGGTGATTTCAACGCTCAGTTCGCCCTCGACACCGCGATGTTCTGGCAGTTTCTGCACGCGACACAGGGCAAGGAACTGGCCAAGCTGGAATCGCGCAATCCGTCCGATTGGCAGGCCAAGATCCTTGAACGCTTTGATCGGATGATCAAGAAGAACGGCCTGCTGCATCTGCTGAAAAAGGGCCTCGACGTTGACGATGCGCATCTGACGCTGATGTATCCCGCGCCGCTCGCCAGCTCTGCCGCCCGCGTCCACGAAAACTTCACCGCCAATATCTTCAGCATCACCCGCCAGGTCCGCTATAGCCAGACCAACCCGCTGGAAGAGATCGACATGGTGCTGTTCCTGAACGGCATGGCCCTGATCACGGTGGAGTTGAAAAACGCCTGGACCGGCCAGACCGCCCGCTTTCACGGCCAAAAGCAGTACCGCGACCACCGCGACGCAACCCAGCCCCTGCTGCAGTTCGGCCGCGCGCTTGTACATATGGCGGTGGACACCGACGAGGTGTTCATGGCCAGCAAACTGGCAGGCCCCGCGACGTTCTTCCTGCCCTTCAACAAGGGCCACAACAACGGCGAGGGCAACCCGCCCAACCCCAACGGCCACAAGACCGCATATCTGTGGGAAGAGGTGTTCCAGCCCGCCAGCCTTGCGGGCATCATCCAGCATTTCGTGCTGCTGGAAGGCAAGGCGGCCAATCCGCTGGCCAAGAAATCGTTGATCTTCCCGCGCTATCAACAGCTGGACGTGGTGCGCCGTCTGCTCGATCATGCCTCCACCAACGGCGTCGGCCACAGCTATCTGATCCAGCATTCGGCGGGGTCGGGCAAATCGAATTCAATCACTTGGGCTGCGTATCAACTGATCGAAACCTACCCCAAAAGCACCAGCCTGCCCGGCGCGCGCGGTCTGGACCAACCACTGTTTGACAGCGTTATCGTGGTAACGGACCGCCGGTTGCTGGACAAACAGCTGCGCGACAACATCAAGGATTTCTCCGAGGTCAAGAACATCGTCGCCCCGGCGCTGCGGTCAGCCGACCTGAAAGCGGCGCTGGAGAACGGCAAGAAGATCATCATCACGACGATCCAGAAGTTCCCGTTCATCATCGACGGCATATCAGACCTGAGCGACAAGCGGTTCGCCGTAATCATCGACGAAGCGCACAGCGGCCAAAGCGGCCAGGCGCACGACAACATGAACCGCGCGATGGGCGCGGGCGATGTGGACCCGGACGAGGACGATCCGCAGGACCGCATCCTGGCGGCGATGCAATCGCGCAAGATGCGCGGCAACGCGTCGTATCTGGCGTTCACCGCCACGCCCAAGGCAACGACGCTTGAGAAATTCGGCGAGCGCCAGCCGGATGGCAGCTTCAAGCCGTTCCACCTGTACAGCATGAAACAGGCCATCGAAGAGGGATTCATCCTCAACGTGCTGGCGAACTACACGACGTACAAAAGCTATTACGAAATCCAGAAGTCGGTGGAGGAAAACCCGCTGTTCGACACCAAGAAGGCCCAGAAGAAGCTGCGCGCCTATGTCGAGCGGAGCCAGCACACGATCAACACCAAGGCCGAGATCATGCTGGACCACTTCATCCCGCAGGTCGTGAACACGAAGAAGCTGCGCGGCAAAGCCAAAGGGATGATCATCACCCAGAACATCGAGGCCGCGATCCGCTACTACAAGGCGGTGACGAAGCTCCTCGATGCGCAAGGAAACCCTTTCAAGGCGCTGATCGCCTTTTCTGGTGAGAAGACCGTCGACGGGGTGAAATACACCGAAGCTGACATGAACGGCTTTCCCGAAAGCGAAACGCGGGACAAGTTCGACACCGATGACTACCGGCTGCTGATCGTGGCCAACAAGTATCTGACCGGTTTCGACCAGCCCAAGCTGACCGCGATGTACGTGGACAAAAAGCTGCAGTTCGTGCTGGCCGTCCAAGCCCTGTCCCGCCTCAACCGTTCTGCCCCCAAGCTGGGCAAACGGACGGAAGACCTGTTCATTCTCGACTTCTTCAACAGCGTCGATGACATCAAGACTGCCTTCGACCCCTTCTACACCGTAACCACGCTGTCCGAGGCGACCGACGTCAACGTGCTGCACGAGCTGAAGGACGCGCTAGACCAAGTGGGCGTGTACGAATGGCAGGAGGTCGAAGACTTCGTGACCCGGTATTTTGCCGGTGAAGATGCCCAGACCCTCAGCCCGATCATCGATATCGCGGCCAACCGTTTCAACGCCGAACTGGAGCTGCCTGACGCCGAGAAGATCGACTTCAAGATCAAGGCTAAGCAGTTCGTGAAGATCTACGGTCAGATGGCGTCGATCATCCCCTTTGAAGTGCTGGAATGGGAAAAGCTGTTCTGGCTGCTGAAGTTCCTGATCCCCAAACTCAAGATCAAGGATCCCAATCAAGACATGCTTGATGAACTGCTGGAGGCCGTCGATCTGTCATCCTACGGCTTGGAGCGCACGAAGCTGAACCATGAGATCGGCCTTGATGCGTCTGATACGGAACTGACCCCGCAGAACCCGAACCCGCGCGGCAACCGCGACGGCGATCCGGAAACTGATCCTCTAGATGACATTATTCGTAGCTTCAACGAGCGGTGGTTTCAGGGCTGGAGCGCAACGCCAGAAGAGCAACGGGTCAAATTCGTCAATATCGTCAACAGCATCCGTGCGCACCCGGACTACACGGCCAAGTACGAGGACAACGCTGACCCCTTCAACCGAGGGCTAGCGTTGGAGAAAATCCTCATGGACGTGATGCTGAAACGGCGAAAGGACGAACTGGAGCTCTATAAGCTGTTTGCTTCTGACCCGGCGTTCAAGGCGGCTTGGAGCCAGAACATCGAACAGGTGCTTAACAAGAACTTGGACATAAGACCCGGCGCTTGACACGAAGGCGCTGGGCAATGGGGTTCAGCGCCGCCCCCCCCTTGGCATGGTTCCTCCCAGCTCGCATTCGTATGCGGGGGGGCGCAGCGCGGCATTTCGCTAGCGACAGGCACTTTCACCGGGGAATCCAGGCGGAATCCACCTGACGCTGCATCTCGGAAAAACTGACCCATTATCAAAGGCTTGCCGATTCACGACCTGGGCGCGCTGGATTCTTTTCGGAATCCAGGGAATCCAGTTTGCGGAAGCCACCCTGCCGGAAGCCAGGCGTCGGAAGCCATGTGTGGATGCCTCCCATTGCGCGATCAGCTCTGGGCAGCAAGTCGCCCTTGCAGGCGATGAAAGACTGGCACAAACTCAGACCAGAGCTGTTCAAGAAAGTGCCATACTACCTTTCGGGATATGACAGGTAGCCAGCGAAGGAACGACCATGTCACATCTTCACAGCCTGACTGCCACGGAAATGCGCGCACGCCTTGCCACTGGCGCAACCAGCGCTCGCGCGCTTGTGGCCTCCGCGCTGGACCGGGTCGATGCCTTGAACCCAGCCCTGAATGCCATCGTGCAACGCTGCGATGAGCAGGCGTTTGCCGCCGCTGACGCGGTTGATCAGGCTTTGGCCATGGGTCAGGATCCGGGGCCCCTTGCGGGAATACCCGTGACGGTAAAGGTCAATGTGGATCAGGCAGGATTTGCCACGACGAACGGCCTGCGCCTGCAGCAGAGCTTGATCGCCGCCGAAGACAACCCGGTGGTGGCCAACCTGCGGCGTGCAGGGGCTATCATCATCGGCCGCACCAATGCGCCCGCCTTTTCGCTGCGGTGGTTTACCCGCAATCTGATGCACGGCGCGACCATCAACCCGCGCGATCCCGACCTGACGCCCGGCGGCTCTTCTGGAGGGGCGGCGGTAGCCGTGGCAAGCGGCATGGGTCTGATCGGCCATGGTACTGATATTGCGGGATCTATCCGCTACCCCGCCTATGCTTGCGGCGTGCATGGCCTGCGGCCGTCGCTGGGTCGGGTGCCCGCCTATAATTCCAGCGGCCCGGACAGGATGATCGGGGCGCAACTGATGGCCGTATCGGGCCCGATTGCCCGCTCGATCCCCGATCTCGCGCTGGCGCTACATGCGATGGCCGCCCGTGATGATCGTGACCCGTGGTGGGTGCCTGCGCCGCTGTCCGGCCCCGACCAGCCACGCCGTCTGGCTCTGTGTATGGAGCCCGACGGCATGGTCGTGGACCCCGCGATCAAATCCGCCCTGCAAGCGGCGGCAGCCAAGGCCGAGGCCGCTGGCTGGCAGGTCGAAGAGGTTGCCACCCCTCCCTTGCGAGAGGCCGTGGCCTTGCAACTGAGCCTGTGGCTGGCCGAAATGCGCCGTACGGGTGGGGCGGCCATTTATGACGAGGGTGACCCTGATGCGATCTTTATTTATGAAAACCTGAGCCGTCATGCGCCAGAAACCGACCTGAACGGGTTCATGGATATGTTCCCGGCACGGCTGCGCCTTGTCCGGTTGTGGCGGGCGTTCTTCGCGACCTATCCGGTGCTGCTCCTGCCGGTGTCGGGCGAGCTGCCCTTTGCCAACCACCGCGACACCGCCTCGCAAGCGGATTTCGACGCCGTGATCGAAGCGCAAACCCCGCAGATCGGCCTGCCGCTGATGGGCCTGCCAGGCCTCACGGTCACCACTGGGGCCGTTGGGACCACGCCTGTCGGTGTGCAACTGGTGGCCGATCAGTTCCGAGAGGATCTGTTGCTGGAACTGGGCCAGATCATAGGAGCCGACATCCCGGTGCCTGATTAGGCCACAATGACGCGCTGCGATGCATTCTTCACCAACAACTGTCTCGCACATGGATTGATCGCAAAATGACCAGTGACAGCGCCTCGTCTATCGTCGCAGGAACCGCCGAGGGCCCGGTTCTGGCAGCTTCGCTTGGTCTCAGTTTCTGGGGCGGCGTTGATCCAACTACCGCCCACGTCATCGACGCCCATCACCCCTTGCACGGCGAGCAGGTCGCGGGGTCTGTGCTGATGATGCCAACCAGCCGGGGGTCATGCTCGGGCTCTGGTGTGATGCTGGATCTGGCGCTGAACGCCAGGGCACCCGCCGCGCTGATCTTTTCCGAGGCCGAAGATATCCTGACGCTTGGATCCTTGATCGCGGGCGAGGTGTTCGGATGTGGATTTCCGGTCCTGCGCGTCTCAGCCGCCCAGTTCGCCACCCTGTCCAAACAGGTCTGGCTAAAGATCGAGGCGGGTGCACTCATCGGTGACGGCCTGTGCATTCCAATCTCCAGAAACCCGACGGCAGAGCTTACCTTGACGGACGAGGACCGCGCCGTTCGGGACGGGCGCGACGGCCCTGCGGCGGCGCTGGCCATGCGGATCATCTGCACGGTCGCGGCCCAGCAAGGGGCAACCCGGCTGACCGATATCGCACGCGGGCATATCGACGGATGCATCTATGCCCACCCCGCCAACCTGATTTTTGCCAAGAAGATGGCTGAAATGGGCGCGTCGGTCCGCGTGCCGACCACCATCAATGCCATTTCCGTTGATCGGCAGAACTGGCGCAGCCAAGGCGTGCCGGCCCGTTTTGGTGCGCCCGCCTCGCGTCTGGCGGATGCTTATGTGGGCATGGGTTGCCAGCCGACCTTTACCTGCGCGCCCTACCTGCTGGACGATCCCCCGCAACAGGGCGAGTCCATCGCCTGGGCAGAATCCAATGCGGTGATCTATGCCAATACGGTCCTTGGCGCGCGCACCTTGAAACATCCGGATTATCTGGATCTGTGCATGGCTGTCACCGGGCGCGCACCCCTTTCAGGGGTTTATATTGACGCCGAGCGCAGAGCGCGGGTGGTTCTGGACATCGAGGTGCCGACGGGTGCCGATGATGCGATCTGGCCGTTGATCGGCTATGTGGCGGGTCTGAAATCACCCGACCGGATCCCGCTGCTGACCGGGCTCGGCCAGTGTGTACCCAGCCGCGATGATCTCAAGGCGATGTGCGCCGCCTTTGGCACAACATCTGCCGCACCGATGCTGCATATTGAAGGCATCACGCCCGAGGCCGCTGGCGCGGCCTCCCCGGGCACCGCCCGCATAGGCGTGACGCTTGCCGATTCCACCGACGCCTGGCGGCAGTTGAACAATGGCCCGGAAACCGTTGATCTTGTCGCGATCGGCAGTCCCCATGCGTCGCTGATCGAATGCCATGCGCTGGCAAAGGCCCTGGAGGGGCGGTCTGTGCGCATTGCCACAATCGTCACCGCTGGTCGCAATGTCATCGCCCTTGCGAAAGCAGACGGAACGCTGTCCGCGTTGACAGATGCGGGCGTGCAGGTCTTCCCCGACCTATACTGGTGTTCGATCACCGAGCCGCTGTTTCCCCCTATAACCCGGGCGGTGATGACCAATTCGGGGAAATATGCCCATTACGGACCGGGTCTGTCTGGTCGTGCACTTCGGTTTGGCGGACTTGCCGCCTGTGCCGCCGCCGCGATCAGCGGGCATGCTTCGTCAGCGCTACCTGCTTGGCTAACGCCCGATACACATTGAATCCAATGGCGCAGTGAATGGTGGTCACCTGTACCGGTGCTGAAACCGCTTCGGACCTTCATCAAAGGTGTGATCGCGATTATGATCTGGGGTGCGCTCAAAGGTGGAATTTCGGTCGCGCTGGTGCTTTCGCTGCCCGACATAGAATGCAAGCCCACGATCCTTCGGCATCTAGTTAAATCCGGTTTACGTCGACGTGGCCATCGAGCGTTGGCAGAAATTTACCGGCGCCACTGCTGTTCTGGCGAAAACGGGTGAGACCTTCGCCGACCTGAAGGCGAAAAGGCTGGCGGCATGAACGCACCAATCCTGCCGGGTCGAATTGAGAATTAGCGGCTAGCCAACGAAAACCAATACACTCGCTTTGTGGTGGTGCCGAAATTTGGGCGCAATCTTCGGATATCGATTTTGCAGCAGACATTAGACGGTGATTGACATGACTCAGCCTGTGGCAGTGCTTGTAGATGGAGACAACATCAGCGGGAAACACGCCGCAGCCATTCTGGGTATTGCCGCAGAGCAAGGCGACCCTTCTGTGGTGCGCGCCTATCTGGATGCAAAGCTTGCATCAGACTGGCATGGCTCGATTGGTTATCGTCTCGTTCATGCGGGCACAGGAAAGAACGCTGCCGACATTTTTCTCGCCCTTGATGCGATGGAACTGATCCTCTCAAGGGGTATGCACTGCTTCATCATTGCCACATCCGACGGCGATTTCACGCATCTTGCGCTCAGACTGCGCGAACACGGCGCAAAGGTCATCGGTATAGGCGAGGCAAAGGCACCGCAGTCTTTCAGAGCCACCTGTTCGAGCTTTGTCGAAGTCGGAAATCAGCAAGCACTCAAGCTCGTGCCCAAAACACGAGGCGAGATCACTGAGATGGATGGAAAGATCAGGGCCATGATAAGCGCACACAGCAAGAAGGGTGCCGGGATGCGTATTGCTGATCTCGCGCCCAAAATGCATGTGCAACATGGCATTCGGATCAGCAGCTTTCCCGAGAAGACATGGCGCAGTTATCTTCAGGCAAGGCCTGCGCTGTTCGACCTAGATCCCCGCGGCCCCGAGGCGGTGGTCCGGTTTCGGCCAGAGGGCTTTGCCCAATTCGCCTGACATTCTACCGCCGCGACGCAATCAGTTCACAGACGCAATAGCGGCCTGGCGCGCCATTATAGCTGGAAGGTACTTTGTCTCGCTCGCGGCGCTACTAAATCCGGTACACCGTCCCTCTGCCTCCGACCTTCTCCGAGATGACAGGCAGACCCAGCTTCTTCTTCAGCGCCCCGGAAATCATGCCCCTCGCGCTGTGAGCTTGCCAGCCAGTTGCCACAACAATCTCGGCGATAGTAGCACCCTCGGGGCGCTGCAAAAGCGCGATAATCTGCGCCTGTTTGGTCCCAGTTCTCGGCGTTGTCGGTTTGGGCGCGGGGAATTGGGTCGCGTGGGTGCGGATCGCGGCCATGGTTTTCACCACAACCGGCTCCACCCCGATGGCCAATAGCCCTGCGTCAGTGACGATCAGCGTGGTGCCGTGACCATCCCCGGTCTCGCGCCAGAGCGGCTCGGCCTTGCGCAGGTCAGCGTCGACCTCTTCGAGCCAACCGCGTCCAATCATCATGCTGATGACCTTTTTTGCGGCAGCGCCGTGCAGCCCCTTTGGCAACGGCATCGCGAGATTGCTCGCGCGCTGGGCTGCGGCGCTGAGAATGATGGCTTGGGTTTCGGTGAGTTTGGTCATGGTGGCCTCTGCGTTCACGGCGCGCGGGATGCGGCACGCTTCTATGAGGCCAAGCCCCGCCATCGCGGGGCAGGCTCAAGGCGGGGTCGCCTCACTCGGCGTATTCGCCCTCCTTGAAGGCGCTGTCGGTGATCTGACGCAGCAGGCTGGCGTAATGGTTCAGGGTACCAACGTCGCCCCAATTGATTTCGTCGGGGTGGGTGTTGAAGTGATCGTCGCTAAGGGCTTTCAGGCGCTCCAGCATCATGTCGATCTCGGCTTTGGCAGAGATGAAGGCGTTCAGGGCTTTATCGTTCGGGGTGGTGGCGCGGCGGGTGGTCATGGCTGCTCTCCTGTTCAGCGGGCTGCGGCTTGGCCAGCGGCGAAGGTCGCTTCCAGTGCGGCGCGGATCGACCAGACCGACACATCGTGAAAGTCGAGGCTGTCGCTGTTGCGGGTTTCCAGCGTCTCAAGATGAAAATGCTTGGCGGCAATCTCCAGCAGCAGGGCTTCGCTGGGGGCCTTAGTCTTTGTGGTCATGGCGGGATCTCCGGGTGTGAGTTGCATCGTTTTTGTGTCATCAGAATCGCTCTAGTGGCGAGTGTAATCAACTGAATAACAAGCAATATCATTGCTTTAATCAAAGCGGGCAAAGCCATGGAAGGAATGAGCGAGCGCGAGTATTCCGCCCATTCAGGCATCTCGCGCGGGGCGATCCAGAAGGCCCGCAAGGCGGGGCGTTTGGTGGTCTACAGCGATGGCTCGATCAACGCGGCAGCCTCCGATGTGCGTCGGGCTGAGATGACCGACCCGGACCAGCAGCGGCGCAGCACCGGCGGTGACACTGCATTCAGCGGCTCGGCCGACAGCTCGTCCTATCTGAAAGTCCGCACCGCGCTAACGGTTTATCAAGCGCAGGAACGCCAACTGGCGATCCAGAAGAAAAAGGGCACGCTGGTTGATCGCGCCCGGGCGGAAACGCTGGTGTTTAGGCTTGCGCGACAGGAACGCGATGTCTGGGTCACATGGCCTAGCAGAGTCGCGGCATTAATGGCAGCCAAAGTGGAAAAACAAACGGCCAAGCCAATGAATATCGAGGCCGCGATCCTGAAGAGGGTGCTGGAAACCCATGTCAGAGCGCAACTCGACGCCCTTGCCGATCTTCGGGTCGACCTCGGATAGTGACGACACGGCCACCAATGATCTAACCGCAGACCTCGACCTCGGTTTTGACGGTGCGGAGGACATCCTGAGGTCTTGGCGTCGCGGGATGCGCCCCGATCCGGATCTGACCGTGTCCGAATGGGCAGATCAGCACCGCAAATTGTCGTCGCGGGCCTCGGCCCAGCTTTTCCCGGGCCGAGATCGCCTGCCGCGGCACTGGTGCGATCGAGATCAACGCCGAAGCGATGGGCAAGCTGCAGTCCCTGCGTAGCCAAAAAACGATACACCTAAGAGCTGCAAGGCGGCCTAAAAGCACGCGCGCACCCGTTCACTCGGACGCGCGCTGCAGGGAAGAAAAACCGGCGGATAAAGCTTCAGCTCAGTTATGCACTGTCGTCCGAGATCCAGCAGCTTTTGTGCTGGCTGCGAAGATATCGGTTGCCATCTTTTCCTTGGTTTCTTCCCACACCTGCTCACGCACCGCTTCGCGCAAACGGGCATCGTCGAGGAAGTCATGATTGTTCCCATTTTGCAATTCCCGCGCAGCATTACGCAGCATACGACCGCGACGCAGGTGGTATTCTGAACGATGCATAAAATGGGCGCCTATGATCGCCATCATCTCCATCGCGAAGGTAAAGAGCTTCACCGCCACAACTGCGATCAGGAACGCGGTGTCACGCTCAGCAAGTGACTTGAGAGCAGAAAGTTGATTGGCGAGGCTGGTCTTTTCGATCGTCTCGCGCAACGGGTTCACTGCCACCAAAGCAGCTGCGCGCGCCGTGCGTGACGCATCGAAGACCGCCAAAGCAGCCATTGCGGCGACCACGGGATCATCACCCATAGAAGTCAGCGTATCTGTGGGCGCGTCCAATGCCACACGGCGCACGTCACGCAAAGTGGACTCCGCTTCGCGTAAGCCCTGTTCCGCCGGCAACATGGCGGAGAGGATTGCCTCGATGGCAGCTTCAGCCTCGATCGCACGATTTTGGGCGAGGTCAGACCGGCGCCCGGTACCGATGATACCCGATGCACCGGGACAGGTGTCGGTGACCCCGCTGACTTCGCAATGCATGATATCGCGCTGACGTGCCACCTCAAGGCGGGCAGCGTTAAGACGGGCGACAAGGAGATCGCGTTCGCCTTGCATGCGCTCGACGCGGGTTTCCGCTACGCCAATTTGTTCTTGCTGGGCCTCAACGCGCCGCCGCGCCCGGTCTGCCTCTTGCGATGTGGTCGCATCGACACGCTCGACCCTAAGTGTCAATGCCGCGCGTTCCACGTCGAGTTGGGCGCTCGCTTCGTCCATGAAGGGGCGGTCGATCTCGATCTGCCGCCGGTCGAGTTCCATGGCCGCATCCGGCGCGAACAGGTGCAGCGTGAGCGCGCCCCCGATGACGATGGCAGTGAAGACCGAAAAGAGGGTCCGCAGGACCAGCTTGATGAAACCATGCGTCCAGTGTGAGAGGTCCGAAAGGGTGCTGGCACCGATCCGGCGCATCGCCGCTTGCGCGCCCGCCGTATCCACGGAATGGACGACGTTCCGGTCCAGCGCGAAGAGACCCGATGAAGTGATCGCCGCTGCGACAACGGCGAACTCGACCGGGACGTTCAAGATGATCAGCGCCGCGGTCAAACCGATCGCATGCAGAGCCGCGGCGACCAGCAATGCGGCGCCGAGGCTGGAGGATTGCGCGATCACATCGCTGGGGCATTTTGACAGAACCTCGCGGTTACGCCCAGAAAGCTTTGCCAGAAATGGCAAGCGGCGGGGCGCAGAGGTTGGTGCCGGGCGTTCATCTTTTTGCCCGCGGTCAGGAAACTGCATGTTCATTGTGTGTCCTTCTATCTGGCAGACGGCGTAAGCCGCCGCGCGGTTTAGCGCCGCGCCCGGACGGGCGCTCGCGAGACCACTTATGGGGCAAGGAAAATGGGCAGGCCGGGGCAGAAAAATTTCCTGAGTTTGTATGACGGATCGAAACACCCGCGCATGACCCGTGAAATCGATGGGGGTAGCGATCGTGCCCTCAGCGCTCGCGCGTCCGAAAATGATAAGCCGAACACAGAAAATTTTCCGCGCGGATAGGGCGTCTCGGAAGCAGGTATTCAGGGACTGCGTCTGGACAAACCAGCGTGCGGGCTCAGAAAAGTCCCGCCAATCCCTATCCAGAAAGTCTGTATATACAGCTTCTACTCCAAAACCCGAAAGTTCTCGTGGGTTATGACGCGGAAGTTGTCTGACACCTTGTCGCGGAAGTTTTTCCATTCCTGCGGGATGGTTTCACGCATGAATGCAAGAATGGCGTCGGCAAACTGTTTCTGACTTGGGTAGTATCGATTATGGGTGACGTATTGATGCAAGACGGCCCAAAGCCGCTCAATCGGATTGAGATGGGGGCAGTAGGTTGGCAGCTGGATCAGATGGATGCGGCAAGCCGTCCTGGCAAGAAAAGCCCTGACATCGGGCCCTTTGTGGTAGGCGGCGTTGTCCCAGATGACATGAATGATGCGCTTGTCGGGGTTGCGGGCCTCGATCTTGGTCAGAAGCTGCGCGGCACTGACCCCATCAACGGTTGTGGGCTCGACAAAAGGTGCATCGAAGGTTTCGAGGTTCACAGCCCCATGAATGTTCACGCGACCACGCCCCGCCGTGCTGAGAACCGCTGGATTTGATCCAACCTTCACCCAGCCAAATGCGGGCTTGGTCTGGTATTCCGGATGCACAGCGTCCGCGAAGTAAACGGCTTCATCTGCTGGCAACTTGCGCATCAGGCGTTCGTATAGCGCGATAAAGGTTGCCTGTTTTTCCGCTGACGCCACGCGCGGCAGGGGCCGGGGCTTGCGGTATTCAAAGCCCAGGCGGGCCAGGAGCTTGATGCAGCCAGAATTTGAGTAGTCCAGACCAAACTCAGCACAGATATGTGCTCGGATCTCGACCGTCGAGCGACAGAAGCGGTCTTCCAGCCAAGCGCACAACGCAGCCTCCTGTGCCTGCGACATACGGGACTGACCGCCCTTCCAGCCGTCGAGGGCAAGCGAATCCCAGCCAACTTGCAGGTAGGTTTTATGCCAGCCCCGGATCGTGTCGTCGTCCAGATACAGGAAATCCGAGATCTCCTGGCAGGATTTACCGTCGTCGAGCAGCAGGATCGCATTTGCCCGACGGGCAATACCGTGATCTTCGCGCTGACGGCGCACGCACGCCTCAAGCTCGATACGGTCTGATGCGGAAAGAAAGCCGGGGCGGATCATAGGCATAGCTGAATCGTTTCAAACCCAGCCGTCAAGACGTCAAATTCGGCTTCTGCAGGACTCGGAGTATAA
>NZ_KB907994.1 GCF_000382265.1 Yoonia vestfoldensis DSM 16212 | reverse complement strand
GCGATCGGTGCGATCAGCTCGACTTCGAACTTCAGGTTGTCGCCCGGCATCACCATTTCGGTGCCTTCAGGCAGCACAACCGTGCCGGTCACGTCCGTCGTGCGGAAGTAGAACTGCGGGCGGTAGTTCGCGAAGAACGGCGTGTGACGGCCGCCTTCTTCCTTGGTCAGGATATAGGCCTCGGCTTCGAACTTGGTGTGTGGTTTGACCGAACCGGGCTTGCACAGCACCTGGCCGCGCTCCACACCTTCACGGTCCACACCGCGCAGCAGCGCGCCGATGTTGTCGCCAGCCTGGCCGCTGTCCAGCAGTTTGCGGAACATTTCCACGCCCGTGCAGATGGTTTTCTTGGTGTCGCGGATCCCGACGATCTCGATCTCGTCGCCGACGTTGACCACACCGCGTTCCACGCGACCGGTCACGACCGTACCACGGCCGGAGATCGAGAACACGTCCTCGATCGGCATCAGGAACGGCAGGTCGACGGCGCGGGCCGGTGTCGGGATGTATTCGTCGACAGCCGCGATCAGCTTGCGGATCGATTCCTCGCCGATGTCTGGCCGGGTGCCGTTCATCGCATGCAGGGCCGAGCCGGGGATGATCGGAATATCGTCGCCGGGATAGTCGTATTTGGACAGCAGTTCGCGGATTTCCATCTCGACCAGTTCGAGCAGTTCGGCGTCATCCACCTGGTCGACCTTGTTCATGTAGACGACCATGTAGGGAATGCCGACCTGACGGCCCAGCAGGATGTGCTCGCGCGTCTGCGGCATCGGGCCGTCAGCGGCGTTCACCACCAGGATCGCGCCGTCCATCTGCGCGGCACCGGTGATCATGTTCTTCACATAGTCCGCGTGGCCGGGGCAGTCGACGTGGGCATAGTGACGGGATTCGGATTCGTATTCGACATGCGCGGTCGAGATCGTGATGCCGCGGGCCTTTTCTTCGGGCGCGCCATCGATCTGGTCGTAGGCACGGAAGTCGCCGAAATACTTCGTGATCGCCGCCGTCAGCGTCGTCTTGCCGTGGTCAACATGCCCGATCGTGCCGATGTTCACGTGCGGCTTGTTACGTTCAAACTTTGCCTTTGCCATTCTTCAGGACCTTAATTTCAGAGGGGCCGACGCGACCCGTTTCAACATCGCGGGCGATGTATTGGGAAACGGACGGGAAATCAAGCGCAATGCGGCCTGTGCCGTGCTTTTGACTTTCAGGCCTCCGGCGGGGATATTTGAACTCGGAAGATGATCAGGTGAAACGGTTGTCCCGCGGGAAGCCGCGTGGCGCCATCCGCCCGGCGGTGGCGCGTTTGCCGATCCATTCCTCGAGGTCGGTTTGCGTACGCGTGCGCCCCGCGGGATCAAGCCATGTCAGCCCGTCCGCCAGCGTGAATGTCGTGGCATCCGACAGCCCGCCGTCCTTGTATTTTTGCAGGCGCACGCCTTTGCCACGAGTCATTTCGGGTAACTCGTCGATGCCAAAGACCAGCACTTTACGGTTTTCGCCCACCACGGCGACATGATCGCCGGTGATGCGCTTGCACAGCCGCGCGGTGCTGTCGCCAAGGTTGAGAACCTGTTTGCCTGCGCGGGTCTGGGCCACCACCTCGGTCTCGGGTACGACAAAGCCGTTGCCGTCGGCAGAGGCTATCAGCAGCTTTTCACCCGGTTTGTGGATCAGGATGTCGATGATTTCCGCCTCGTTCGGCAGGTCGATCATCAGGCGCAGAGGCTCGCCCATGCCACGCCCGCCCGGCAGGTTGGCGGCAGAGACCGTGTAGAACCGCCCATTGGCACCGAAGACCAGCAATTTGTCGGTGGTTTCGGCGTGAAAGGTGAAACGGGCGGCGTCGCCGTCCTTGAATTTCAAGTCGCGGGTCAGGTCGATATGGCCGGTCATCGCGCGCACCCAGCCCATTTGCGAACAAACGACGGTGATGGGTTCGCGGTCGATCATCGCCTCGATCGGGACATCGGCCACATCGGCGGCCAGCGCGAATTGCGTGCGCCGCACGCCACCGGGGCTGGAGCGGCCGAATTGTTTGCGGGTTTCGCGCAATTCATCCGCGATGCGCGCCCATTGCAGCGCCTCGTCAGCCAAAAGCGCGACGATGGCCTTGCGTTCGGCGGCAAGCGCGTCGCGTTCGGCGATCAGTTCGAGTTCTTCCAGACGTCGCAACGACCGCAGGCGCATGTTCAGGATCGCCTCGGCCTGCACTTCGGTCAGGGCGATTTCGGGGTCCGTGGCTTTTGGCCCGACATAATCCTTTTCGGATGTCGCGCGGATGTGCGGATGCGCCCAATCCTCGGCCATCAGGGCGGATTTGGGGTCGTCGTCGTAGCGGATGATGTCGATCACCCGGTCCAGATGCAGGAAGGCGATGATGAAGCCTTCGAGCACTTCAAGCCGGTGGTCGATCTTGCCCAGGCGGTGACGCGAGCGGCGCTGGAGCACGTCGCGGCGGTGGTCCAGAAAGGCGCGCAGCACCTCTTTCAGCGAACAGACCTTGGGCGTCAGCCCGTCGATCAGCACGTTCATGTTCAGGCTGAACCGGATTTCGAGATCGGAATTGCGAAACAGCATGCCCATCAGCATTTCGGGATCGACGGTTTTGGAACGCGGTTCCAGCACGACGCGCACATCCTCGGCGGATTCGTCGCGCACGTCAGCCAGCAGGGGCACCTTCTTGGTCTGGATCACCTCGGCCAGTTTCTCGATCAGTTTCGACTTCTGCACCTGATAGGGGATCTCGGTCACGACGATCTGCCACTGGCCGCGGCCCAGATCCTCGACCTCCCATTTGGCGCGCAAGCGGAACGACCCGCGCCCTGTGCGATACGCTTCGGCCATGTTCTCGGGCGGCTCGACGATCACGCCGCCGGTGGGGAAATCGGGGCCGAGGATATGGGTCAGCAGGCTGTCATCCGCTGCACCGGGCGATTTGATCAGATGCAGGCAGGCGTCAATCAGTTCGTGCAGGTTATGCGGCGGGATATTCGTGGCCATGCCGACGGCGATGCCGCTGGACCCGTTGGCCAAGAGGTTGGGGAAACTGGCGGGCAGGACGCTGGGTTCGGTCAGGCGGCCATCGTAATTGTCGCGAAAATCGACGGCATCCTCGGACAGACCTTCGAGCAGCGCCTCGGCGGCGGCGGTCATGCGCGCCTCGGTGTAACGAGAGGCGGCGGGGTTGTCGCCGTCGATATTGCCAAAGTTCCCCTGCCCGTCCACCAGCGGATAGCGGACGTTGAAATCCTGCGCGAGACGCGCCATCGCATCATAGATCGCGGCATCGCCGTGGGGGTGGAAATCGCCCATCGTGTCGCCGCTGATCTTGGCGGATTTCAGGAAACCGCCAGTCGGCGACAACCGCAGCCGCGACATCGCATAAAGGATACGGCGGTGGACCGGTTTCAGCCCGTCGCGCGCATCGGGCAGCGCGCGGTGCATGATCGTGGACAGCGCATAGGTCAGATAGCGGTCGCCGATCGCGCTGCGCAGCGATTCGGTCACGTCATTGGGGCCGGGGGCGGTCTCGTTCTCATCATTCATGTTCTGTCGTGTAGCGATCAAGGATTCACCCGTAAAGCGGGGAAATGGGGATGCGGGGCCGCTTGCCCTTTCGTCCGGCATTCGTCAAAGCTGCGCCATGGTGCAGAAATCCATCCTGATCACAGGTGCCTCTTCGGGTATCGGGCTTGACGCGGCGCAGGGCTTGCGGGCTGCGGGCTGGCGTGTGTTCGCGTCCTGCCGCAAGGCCGAGGATTGCGCGCGGCTGGCGGGGCTCGGCTTCGAGAGCCCGCGCATCGACTATACCGACGAGGCCAGCATCGCCGCAGGTCTGGCCGAGGTGCTGGCGGCGACAGGCGGCACGCTCGATGCGCTGTTCAACAACGGTGCCCATGCGCTGCCCGGTGCGGTCGAGGACCTGCCCGTCGACGGATTGCGCGCCTTGTTCGAGACGAACTTCTTCGGCTGGCACGCGCTGACCCGCGCGGTCATCCCCGTGATGCGCGCGCAGGGACACGGGCGGATCGTGAATTGTTCGTCCGTGCTCGGGCTGGTCGCGATCCGGTGGCGTGGCGCCTATGTCGCCAGCAAATTCGCGCTCGAAGGGTTGAGCGATGTGCTGCGGCTGGAAATGGCGGGCACCGGGATCAAGGTGATCCTGATCGAACCCGGACCGATCACGTCGGACATCCGCAAGAATGCGATCCCGCATTTCGAACGCTGGATCGACTGGAAAGCATCCGCACGGTCCGGTGAATATGAAACGCTCCTGTCGCGGCTTTACACTGACAGCGGACCAGATCGGTTCGAGCTGCCCGCCAGCGCCGTGACCGCGAAGCTGTTGCATGCGGTAACGGCGGCCAATCCGAAACCGCGCTATTATGTCACGCGACCCACCTATCTGGCGGGGCTGATGCGGCGGATGCTGCCGACGCGATTGCTTGATGCGGTGCTGTTGCGCGGATAGGGGTTTGCCAACAGGTCAGGCGGCGCTAGGTCGCGCTGACAAGATCAAAGGAAGACACTCATGGCCAACGACCCTCTTTTCTGGCTGGTCGCCGTTGCGGTGCTGCTGGTGCTGGGCATCCTGCTCCTTGGAATCGGGTCCTTCGGCAAAGGCGGCGAATTTTATCGCAAGAACGCCAACAAGATCATGCGCTGGCGGATCGGCGCGCAATTCGTCGCGGTGATCCTGATTGTGCTATTCGTTTATCTGCGCGGACAAGGGGGCTGACCACATGGTGGTGCTGAACAAGATCTATACGAAAACCGGCGACGCAGGCGAAACGGCGCTGGGCAACGGCGACCGCGTGGCGAAATACGCGTTGCGGGTGAATGCCTATGGCACGGTTGATGAAACCAACGCCACTGTCGGCATGGCGCGCCTGCATGCGACCGGCGAAATGGACACCCATCTCGCGATGATCCAGAACGACCTGTTCGATCTGGGCGCGGACCTGTGCCGCCCCGACATGGAAAAGGATGGCGAGGCTGGCTATACCGTGCTGCGGATGAGCGATGCACAGGTCGCGCGGCTGGAAAGCCAGATCGACGCGATGACCGGCAAGGTCGAACCGCTGCGCAGTTTCGTGTTGCCGGGCGGGTCGGCGCTGGCGGCGCATCTGCATCTCTGCCGGACAGTGTCACGCCGCGCGGAACGGCTGACGGTGGAACTGGCACGCGCCGAGGCGGTCAATCCGGCGGCGGCGAAATACCTCAACCGGCTGTCGGACTGGTTCTTTCAGGCGTCGCGCATCGCCAATGACGACGGGCGTGCCGATGTGCTGTGGATTCCGGGGGCGAACCGCTGACGTAGGGTGGGTTCAAACCCACCTGACTTGACGTTCGCGTCAAGAACGTGGCGTCCCTGACACCTGCCGCGTCGATTTTGCACTGTCGCCACCGGGCTGCAGCCGCTAACTACTGCATCAGACCGCATGAAGAATTCTATGGGAGAAACGCAGATGAAGGTGCTCGTACCTGTCAAGCGCGTGATCGACTATAACGTGAAGGTCCGCGTCAAGGCGGATGGTTCCGGTGTCGATCTTGCCAATGTCAAAATGTCCATGAACCCTTTCGACGAAATCGCCGTCGAAGAGGCGATCCGCCTGCGCGAAGCCGGCAAGGTCGAAGAGGTCGTGGCCGTGTCCATCGGCGTCAAGCAAGCGCAGGAAACGCTGCGCACCGCGCTTGCGATGGGGGCCGACCGCGCCATTCTGGTCGTGGCCAGTGAAGACGTGCATCAGGATATCGAGCCTTTGGCCGTCGCAAAAATCCTTGCTGCGATCGTCAAGGAAGAAAACCCCGGTCTGGTGCTTTGTGGCAAGCAGGCGATCGACAACGACATGAACGCGACGGGGCAGATGCTGTCCGCACTGCTAGGCTGGTCACAGGCGACCTTTGCATCGGACGTCAGCATCGACGGCGATCATGCGACCGTGACACGCGAAGTCGACGGCGGCCTGCAGACCATCAAGGTCAAGATGCCGACGATCATCAGCGTCGATCTGCGCCTGAACGAACCGCGCTATGCGTCGTTGCCGAACATCATGAAGGCCAAGAAAAAGCCCTTGGATGAAAAGACGCCTGCCGATTACGGCGTCGATGTCACGCCGCGGCTCAACGTCGTCAAAACTGTCGAACCGGGCACGCGCAAGGCGGGTATCATCGTGAAATCCGTGGACGAACTGGTTGCGAAACTCAAAGAAGCGGGGGCTGTGTAATGGCTGTTCTTTTACTTGCAGACGTGACCAATGGGGCGCTGGCGACCGATGCCGTGGCCAAGGCCCTTGCGGCGGTTGTCCCGCTGGGTGACGTGCACGTGCTGGTCGCAGGACAGGGCGGCGATGCCGCCGCCGCAGAAGCAGCGACCCTGACCGGCGTCAGCAAGGTGCTGTTCGCGCCCGATCACGGGTTTTGCCATACGCTGGCTGAACCTGTCGCCGATCTGATCGTCGGGATGGGCGCGGATTACACCCATATCGCTGCGGCAGGCACTTCGGATGCAAAAAACGTGCTGCCCCGCGTCGCCGCCTTGCTGGATGTGATGATGATCTCCGAAGTCGTCACCGTGATCGATGCAGAGACGTTCGAGCGCCCGATCTACGCGGGCAACGCGATCCAGACCGTGACCTCGTCCGACAAGGTCAAGGTGATGACGATCCGCACCGCCGGGTTCGAAGCTGTGGCGGCAGGCAACGCGGCACCCGTCGAAACAATCGGCACGGCGGCCAGCACCGGCCTGTCCGAATGGGTCGAGGACAAGGTCGCAGCCTCTGACCGGCCGGAACTGACGTCGGCGGGCGTCGTTGTGTCGGGCGGGCGCGGGCTGGGTTCGCAGGCCGATTTCGCCCTGATCGAGAAACTGGCGGACAAGCTGGGTGCGGCTGTCGGTGCGTCGCGCGCCGCCGTGGACAGCGGCTATGCGCCGAACGACTGGCAGGTCGGGCAGACCGGCAAGGTCGTCGCGCCCAATCTTTATGTCGCCGTGGGCATTTCCGGTGCGATCCAGCACCTTGCCGGGATGAAGGACAGCAAGATCATCGTCGCCATCAACAAGGACGAGGAAGCCCCGATTTTTCAGGTCGCCGATTACGGCCTTGTCGCTGATCTGTTCGACGCCCTGCCGGAACTGACCAGCAAGCTTTGATACGGCGGAAGCCTGATCAAGAAAGGGTCGGCAGCGATGCCGGCCCTTTTGCCGTTCAGATCTTGAACATCTCGTCGCGCAAGGCGGTAATCAATTTTGCAGCGGCTTCGGCATGGCACCGCACGCCCAGCATTTCCGCAGCGATGGATTTCTGCGATGGCGGGTAGTGCATGCCCATGGTGCCCTGTCCAAGAGCGAGCTCTGACGGATTGGCCACAACCACCGTCCTGACCAAGGGCCGCAATGTATCGATCATTGTGGCCGTGACGAACAATGGATCGGTCTGGAGCTGCCCCGGCCGTGCAGCCCAGTCGGTATCGTCCAGCGGTTCATCGGAAAACCAAAGCAACATGCTGTGCGGACCGATCTGCCGCAGCATGTTCTGCATCCGGGCAAGCCAGGCCTGGCGCAATTCATGCACGACGATGTCGAACCTTTCCGGCGAAATCTCGAACAGGCGGCCGAGCAGGTGACGGGTGAATGAAAATTCGGTGAAATCCACCTCTGGATAGATGGCTTGCAGGACGGTGGATGCGCGCAGAAACCTGTCGTTGCGGCGCGGATGCACGGAATAAAACCGGTTCGACAGGTTGTTTGCCCCCAACACCTGCACCACCGTCATATCGGCAGCGTGACATATTTCCATGATCGTCGGGTCGTTGACAAAGGCATCAATGCCGCCGTTCACGCAGCCGAAATTCACGCAGATCTGCCGCAAGGCTGTTTCAACCAACGACGGAAACGGTTTTTCGATGAATTTACCATAGGTTTCAGTGCCGCCGATGAACGCGATATAGGGTCGATCAAGCGGCTTGCGCGGTCCCCGGAACAGGATCCGCGAATTGCCATAACGACATGGCGCATAGGACAGATCGCCCATATCAATCGATTCTTGCCGCATCATCGGTCCCGGTGCTGTCATTTCACCCGGAGATTCGCGCAATTGTTTTGCCAAATCGCTAATGATCGGATTTCAGACAAATTTGCTGCATCTGTCCGGCTTGAAGCCTGCCCATGCAGCGGCCTATGGTACGGCGGAACCTGTAAAGGAAAAGTCATGGCGATCGAACGTGTGGGAATTGTGGGCGCGGGTCAGATGGGCAACGGCATTGCTCATGTGTTTGCCGTCGCGGGCTATGACGTGTTGCTGACGGATATCAGCGCCGATGCACTGGCAGCCGCCCTTGCCCAGATCGACCGCAACCTTGAACGGCAGGTTACGCGCGACATCATCACCGCCGATACCAAGGCGCAGGCGATGCGCCGGATCGCGTCCACCCAGACGCTGACAGATCTGGGCGACAGCGACCTGATCATCGAGGCCGCGACCGAACGCGAAACGATCAAGGCCGCGATTTTCGAGGATCTCGTGCCGCATCTGAAACCGCACACGATCCTGACGTCGAACACCTCGTCGATCTCGATCACGCGGCTGGCGTCGCGCACCGACAGGCCCGAACGATTCATGGGGTTCCATTTCATGAACCCCGTGCCGATCATGCAACTGGTCGAATTGATCCGCGGGATCGCCACCGACGAACCCACCTTCCGCGCCTGTCAGGAGGTCGTGGAAAAGCTGGGCAAGACCAGCACCGCATCAGAGGATTTCCCCGGTTTCATCGTCAACCGCATCCTGATGCCGATGATCAACGAGGCCATCTATACCCTATATGAAGGCGTGGGATCGGTGCAGTCCATCGACACATCGCTGAAACTGGGGGCGAACCATCCGATGGGGCCGCTGGAACTGGCGGATTTCATCGGGTTGGATACCTGCCTCGCGATCATGAACGTGCTGCATGACGGGCTGGCCGATACCAAATACCGCCCCTGCCCCTTGCTGACGAAATATGTCGAGGCAGGCTGGCTGGGCCGCAAGACACAGCGCGGGTTCTATGATTACCGCGGCGAGACACCGGTGCCGACGCGCTGAGCCGCGCGGTTCCAGAAAAGATTCTATGCCTCCGGCGGGGATATTTGGGCTCGAAAGATGACTGGTTTTAGGCGGTCAGTCGCCTTCGCCGAACTTGTCCGCGACAAGTGCTGTGATCGCCGCCAGCAGCGGTTCCGCGTCCGGCCCACGGGTTTCGACCTCGATATAGGTGCCGATGGACGCGGCAAGCATCAACAGACCCATGATGCTGTCGCCGCTGGCGGTTTCGCCATCCTTGCGCACGGTAGCCTCAGCGTCGAAACCTTCGACGACCTCGACCAGCTTGGCAGAGGCGCGGGCGTGCAGGCCCTTGATATTCTCGATCTTCAGGACTGCTGTCGTCATTCGGACATGCCGCCGTTGTGGCTGTTGATGTATTTATGCGCCGCCGCAATCGCCGCCTCGGCGGCATCGGGCACCGACCGTTTGCGCGATTTGGCGAGCTTGATCAGCATCGGCAGATTCGCCCCGTAAAGGATCTTGCGATTGGCCGGACTGCAGGCGCGCAGCGACAGGTTCGACGGTGATCCGCCGAACATGTCGGTCACGATGATCACGCCCGCGCCGGTATCGACGGCATCGGCGGCGTCGCAAATCTCGGCCTGTTTGAGGGCGCGGTCATCCTCTGGCCCGATAGCGACACTGACCATGCCGGGCTGACGCCCGACGACATGTTCAACGGCGGACAGGTATTCCTGCGCCAGACCGCCATGCGCGACGATGACTATCCCGATCAAGCCTGTCGTTCCTTGCTGACCAATGTATCGTGCCTTTCCAACTCTCGATGCCGTTTAGACACATGCCACCCGTCTTTCGCAAGGGCCTGTGCCATGCGTTCGACGATCATGACGGAACGGTGTTGCCCTCCGGTGCAGCCAAAGCCGATGGAAAGGTGGCTTTTGCCTTCGTCCTTGTGGGCGGGCAGGACCAGATCGATCAGCGCCTTCACCCGACCGAAGAAGTCTTCGAATCGCGGATCGGCGGCGACATAGGCCGCGACATCGGGGTCGCGCCCGTCTCGCGCGCGCAGATCGGCATCCCAATGCGGGTTGCGCAGGAACCGGCAATCCATGACGATATCCATGCCGCGCGGCAGCCCGCGTTTGTAGGAAAACGAATGCAGCGTGACCCCCAGATTGCGCCCCTCGGCAGTGGCGAACCAGCGGTCGATTTCGGCGCGCAGATCATGCGGCGACAGGCCTGTGGTGTCGATCAGCACATCGGCGCGGCTGCGCACGGGCACCAGCAGGTCGCGTTCGCGGGCGATCCCTGCGAGCGGCGGCCCAGCCGGGGCCAGCGGATGCCGCCTGCGGGTTTCGGAATAGCGTTTGACCAGCTCTTCCTCGGCGGCGTCCAGATAGAGGACCTGCATCACCTGATCGCTGCGCGCGGCCAGCTGGTCGATGGTCGCGATCAGCGCGTTCGTTCCGAAATCGCGGTTGCGCACATCAAGGCCAAGCGCCAGCGGGCGGCTGGGCGGCGGGCCATCGAGCAGGCGCGGCAAAAGCGAAAGGGGCAGGTTGTCGATGACCTCGTAGCCCAAATCCTCCAGCGCGTTGATCGCGGTGGACCGGCCTGCACCGGACGGCCCGGTCACAAGGACCGTGGTCGGCACTGTCCGGGAATCTTCGGTCATCGGTTGCTCCAGCCTGCCCTGAGGATCTGAACGATTATTGCGGCGAAATGTGGTCCGTCGATGCGTTTTATCAAGGGAATGTCGCAGCCACAGATCCGTGTCTTGATCAGCGCAGGTAGGCGCTGGTCCTCGGACTGGTCAAGATCGACGACAAGACTGACCTGCGCGCGCGCCTGGCAGGCCGCGTTCAGGATACCGGCGCCGCGCGCCTCGATCATTCCGACAATGGAGGGCGGACATTCCGCCAGCACTCCATCGCTGACCGGACGCAGCAGCACCCGGTCATCAGCCACCAGCGTGCAGCCCAGCGCCATCAACTGCAACGCGAGGGCGGATTTGCCACGGCCCGAGGCACCGATGATCAATGCGGACCCGTCGCCCCATGCCACACAGGTGCCGTGGCGCGTTTCGGGCTGTGTCATGGCGATCCCTTACAGTGGCAGACCGACGACAAATCTTGCCCCAGCAGGTTCGGAGGTAGGATCGGCGTCGGTCGGGCGGATATTTTCAGCCCAGATCACGCCGCCATGCGCCTCGACGATCTGTTTCGATATGGCCAGCCCAAGACCCGAGTTGTTGCCGAACTGCCCGGCTGGCCGTTCCGAATAAAAGCGCTGGAAGATCTTGCGCAACGCATCATCGGGGATGCCCGGCCCGGTGTCTTCCACGACGACAAGCACGCGGTTTTCGCGGGTACGGGTCCAGACGCGGATCGCATCCCCCTTTTCGCAGAACGAAATGGCGTTGCTGATCAGGTTGACAAAGACCTGCGCCAACCGCCCTTCGAGTCCTTGCACCATGATCGGCGTGCGGGGCACGTCCGCCACGAATTCGATGCCGCGCGCTTCGGCATCCTTGCCAAGATAATCGTTCACGTTCCGCAGCATGTTGATCAGATCGAAGGTCTCTTCGTCCTCCTTGACCAGTTCACTGTCCAGCCGCGACGCGTTGGAAATGTCGCTGACCAGACGGTCGAGGCGTTTGACGTCATGTTCGATCACCTCGAGCATGCGTTCGCGCTGGTCGTCACGTTTGGCAATCCGCATCGTGCCGACAGCAGACCGCAAGGATGCCAGCGGATTCTTGATTTCATGCGCGACATCGGCGGCAAATTGTTCGTTGCTTTCGATCCGTTCGTAAAGCGCCGATACCATGCCGCGCAACGCCCCTGACAAGCGGCCGATCTCGTCGGGGCGCGCTGTCAGGTCGGGGATCCGCACGCGGACGGGCGACATCTTGCGCGCGTTCTTCTGGTGGCTCGCTTCGGCGGCTGTCGCAAGATCAGCAAGCGGGTTCGCGATCGTCGACGCCAGCACGAGGCTCAGCCCGATACTGACGGCGATACCGACGAACAGCAGGCGCAGCACCTCTTCGCGTTCGCGCCGGACAAGGTCGTCGACTTCGCCAGCGGCGGTGGCCGCTGCGATTACGCCGATGGGTTCATCGTTGCGCATGATCGGCGTAAAGACGACATAGATCGAGTTGCCCCCGACCTCGGTGATATTCAGTTGGGTGTCGCCCTGCATCGCCGCCGCGACCAGGGCGGGCGACACGGTGGCCAGCCCCTGCTGACCGGGCTCTGCCTCTGCCCGTTCGAAAAGTCCAAACAAACCGCCTGTCACAGATCCCAGAAAATCGGTCAGAAACGTCTGGCCGATCTGTTCGTTGAGTTCCGCGATCTCGTTTTCGGTCAAGGGGCCGGTCGTGCGTGCAACAAGCGTGGCGTCGGGCGCGAAGACCGACACCTCCAGACCACCGCGCAGGTTCAGGCCCGCGAGGGTCGCGGCGGGGTTGATTCCATCTGCAGTCACAAGATTGACGGGCGCAACGCTCGGCATCTGTGCTTCGAACACATCGGCAATCAGCTGGGCCTCGTAGACCAGACCGTTGGCGCGTTGAAACGCCAGACTGTCGCGCGCGGAGTTGAGATACAGCACCCCTGCGATCATGATGAACATGGCGATCAGGTTGAAGACAACGATCTTGCGCGCGATCGGGGATTTTCGCAGAGCGATGATCCCGCGTTTGGGTGCGTTGATATAAGTGGCGCTGTCGCGTGCCGTGTCCGGGTCGACCCAGTCTTCGCCCAAGACAAGATCGGGCGACAGCGCCGCCTTGCGCACGGACCGCAGGTCGCGCACGTCGATCTTTGGGGCAGAACTCATGCCCTATTCTTCGTTGTAACGGTAACCAATTCCATACAATGTCTCGATCGCGGAAAACTCGTCATCGGTGTTACGCATCTTTTTGCGCAGGCGCTTGATGTGGCTGTCGATCGTGCGGTCATCGACATAGACCTGATCGTCATAGGCCACATCCATCAACTGATCGCGGCTTTTGACAAAGCCCGGACGCTGCGCCAAGGCCTGCAGCAAGAGAAACTCTGTCACAGTCAACGACACGTCGCGGCCTTTCCATTTCACGGCGTGGCGCAGCGGGTCCATGACCAGATCACCGCGGACCATGATCTTGGTCTCTTCGGTTTCCTCGATCTCTTCGCCGGCGATGGCATCCTGCCGCCGCAACAGCGACCGGATGCGTTCCACCAGCAAACGCTGTGAAAACGGCTTTTTGACGTAATCGTCCGCGCCCATCCGCAGGCCGAGAACTTCGTCGATCTCGTCATCCTTGGAGGTCAGGAAAATGACTGGCATCGAGGTTTTCTGCCGCAGCCGCTGCAACAGGTCCATGCCATCCATCCGGGGCATCTTGATATCCAGAACTGCCATGTCCGGCATGCGTTTGTTGAATGCGTCCCACGCCGCTTGACCGTCATTGTAGGTCTCGACCTCGAACCCTTCCGCTTCCAGCGTCATCGCCACAGAGGTCAGGATATTGCGGTCGTCGTCAACCAGAGCGATTCTCGACATGGGTGTCTTACCTCTATTCATTTCACGTGGACTCTTAACAACTACATGATTTGCCGCCCTTTATCTAGGCGAATCAATCCCCAAAGAGTCCTCCGCCACAAATTCGCCGCAATCGGTTCAATTTTGCACCGCCGATCCGCCATGCCGGATGCTTCGAGGGACGTAGGGTCGCAATGGTTGCGCTAACATGCATTTGGTTGCGCTAACGCCCGTTCCTCCCTCTATCAAGGCATGAAAACTTGATGATATGGAAACCTATGTTTGGCTAGATTGCCCTTTTGAAAAGGAACGAACCCATGGACCAAGGTACGGTCAACCCCACGATGAAGCTTGAAGATCAAGGCATCACAGGGCTGGGTTTTGTGTATTACAACAGCTCTGCCTCGGAATTGCACGATGCGGCCATCGCGGCTGGCGAAGGCGTCACGGGCAAGGGCGGAAGCCTGCTTGTGACGACAGGCAAGCATACGGGCCGGTCGCCCAAGGACAAATTCGTCGTGCGCACCCCGTCCGTCGAAGACAGCATCTGGTGGGACAACAACGCCCCGATGGACCCGGCGAAGTTCGACCTGCTTTATGCCGACATGCTGGCCCACATGCAGGGCGGGACCTATCACGTGCAGGACCTGTTCGGCGGTGCCGACCCCGCACACCGGCTGGATGTGCGTGTCGTGACCGAGCTTGCGTGGCATGGGCTGTTCATCCGGCACCTGCTGCGCCGTCCGGATGCAACAGAACTGGCAGGATTCACCCCGGAATTCACGATCATCAATTGCCCGACCTTCAAGGCAGATCCCGCGCGCCACGGTTGCCGGACCGATACGGTGATTGCGCTGAATTTGGACCGCAAGCTGATCCTGATCGGGGGCACCGAATACGCGGGCGAGAACAAGAAATCGGTGTTCACCCTGCTGAACTACCTTTTGCCCGAAAAAGGCATCATGCCGATGCATTGCAGCGCCAACCATGCACCCGGCAACCCTGTCGACACGGCAGTGTTTTTTGGCCTGTCGGGCACCGGAAAGACGACGCTGTCCGCCGACCCCAGCCGCGTGCTGATCGGGGATGACGAACATGGCTGGTCGGATCGCGGCACCTTCAACTTTGAGGGCGGCTGCTATGCCAAGACCATCAACCTCAGCGCCGAGGCAGAACCGGACATCTATGCGACATGCTTTATGCCGCATACGGTGATCGAGAACATGGTGTTCGACCCCGAGACGTTCGAGCTGGATTTCGAGGATGACAGCCTGACCGCGAATATGCGCTGCGCCTATCCGCTGAATTACATCTCGAACGCGTCTGAAACGGCACTGGGCGGGCACCCCAAGAACATCATCATGCTGACCTGCGATGCCTTCGGCGTGCTGCCGCCCATCGCGCGGCTGACACCGGCGCAAGCGATGTACCACTTCCTGTCGGGCTTCACGTCCAAGGTGGCGGGAACCGAACGCGGCGTGACCGAACCGGAACCGACCTTCAGCACCTGTTTCGGCGCGCCCTTCATGCCGCGCAGGCCAGAGGTTTACGGCAACCTGCTGCGCACCAAGATCGCAAGCCATGGGGCCACCTGCTGGCTGGTGAACACCGGCTGGACCGGCGGCGCCTATGGCACCGGCAGCCGGATGCCGATCAAGGCGACGCGCGCGCTGCTGGCAGCGGCGCTGGACGGCACGCTGATCGAAAGCACCTTCCGCAAAGACCCGCATTTCGGGTTCGAAGTGCCGGTGGCAGTGGACGGTCTGGACCCCAAACTGCTCGACCCGCGCGCGACATGGGCGGACAAGGCCGCCTATGACGCGCAGGCAGCCAAGCTTGTCGGCATGTTCAGCGACAATTTCGCGAAATACGTGCCGTTCATTGATGACGACGTGAAGGCGGCGGCAATCGGCTGACAGGCGTCGGGAGAACCTGTTCCAGCCCCGCGCAATCTCGACATTGGCGCAGGACGCGTTATGGTTGCGCCATGCGCATCCTGTCCCTCCTCGTTCTGCTGACGACCCCCCCGCTTTTCGCCCTGGCGCAGGCCATGCAGTCCGAGGCTCTTGCCTCTTTGCGCGCGGGCGTCGTCTGCGGGCCGCCGGTGATTGGGTCGTCACCTGCGCCGGACACGATCGCCGGTAGCACGCATCTCATAGATCAGACCCCGCCCTTCATCGCCGAGATCACACAGGTGCCTGCGGTGATCGGGATCGGCTTTGGCGTAAAGGCCCAAATGCTCGACCCCGACGGGTTGGCCGGCGTCACGATGGTCGTGACACATCCGCCGATGGGCGCGGCCGGGATCACGCAGCAAAGCTATCCATCGTGGATCAGTGGGACAGAGCCGTCCATCATATTCTATCAGTTCGACGAGGATTACGAACGCGTCACCGGCACGTGGACGTTCACGGCGGTCGTCGCCGATCAGGAGCTTTTCTCTGTCGACTTCGAGGTCGTCCCGCCAGAGGCGCTGCCCGGTCTGGCCGAGGCTTGCGGTTACAGCGATCTGCTGTCCTAGCCCATCACGCCGCGGCGGATCAGGTTCACCCCCGCGATCACCAGCACCCAGAGCGTGACCTGCCGGAACCTGTCGGCATCAAAACGGTCGCCCAGCCGGAACCCGACCCACATACCCAGCATCCCCGGCACCACCAGCGCCGCCGAAAACGGCCATGTCTGTGCATTCAGGACACCCGATTGCACATGGCCCAGAAACAGCATCACCGACCCCAAACCATAGATTACGCCCTGCACCGACATCTGCCGGTCACGCGGTGTGCCAAGCGCCAGCAGATACAGCACTGTAGGCGGCCCCCATGTGCCGGTCAGCCCGCCAAGGACACCCGACACGATCCCTGCGAAATATTCGACCGGACGCCGCATCCGCGCGGCGATGACCGGACGCCAGCCCGCGATCTGGATCAGGCACAGGATCACCACAGGCACGCCCAGCACGATGAACAGCGTATCCGTCGGGATGCGCCGTAGGAATTGCGCCGAGACAAGGATCATCACGCAGACTGCCGCGATATAGCGCCAGTGTTCCAACACCGCCTCGCGCGCTTGTCCCAGACCCGCGCGCGCGACTTGCAGGATATTGCTGACCACGATCGGCAGGACGATCCCCGCGATGATCAGTTCGGGCGCGATGGCTATACCCATCCCCGACACCATGATCAGCGGCATGGCGAAACCGACCGCGCCCTTCACGAACCCGCCAAGGAACGTGACGACACAAGCGAAGATGAACAATTCAGGCGTGATGACAGCGAAAAAATGTGACATGCTGCGTCATATGCCGTTCCGCGACGCTTGGCATCAGAAAATCGGAAGCGACATTTTCATTCACTAGTGTCGCAGTCTGCGAATTAATATTGCGCTGCGGCTGCAAAGTGCCTATCTCTGCACCTGCACATAAACCGGAGACTCGCCATGCCCCATGACGGACAGGACCTGCATCTGACCTCAAGCCCGATCCTTGCCGATCTGCTGGACCTGACCGGCGCAGCCTTGCCTGCCGTCGATACGGTGCTGGCGCTGGCCAAGGATATCGTGCGCGCCAAAGTCAGCCGCGATGGCCGCGTTTCCGGCGCGCTGATTGACCAGCATCAGACGGCGGCACACGGCTTGGCGTGGCTTGCGACCTATGCGCAATCCTTGCACCAAATGCAGGACTGGGCGCAGCGTTTGCAAGCGGACGGCAAATTCGGCGAGGTGGAACAGCTGATCCACCAGATCGCATTCGGCGAATACCTTTGGCAGATCTACGGCGGCATCCCGATGAGCCAGGGTGAAATCATGCGCCCGCAAGATATCGGCCTGTCGCAGGACGACATGCGCGCGATGATGGTGCCCGCCGTGATGACGCTTTGCGACCAAGGCAACACGCAGGCCGCGCGGATGCGTCTGGTAGAGCTGATGCAGGATCAGGCGGCAAACCTGACGGTCGGCGCATCCGGCCTTGATGAAGAGCTGGAGATGATCCGCGCGCAGTTCCGGCGTTTCAGCCTCGAAAAGGTGGAACCCCATGCGCATGACTGGCATCTGAAGGACGAATTGATCCCGCTGTCGATCATCGACGAGATGGCGGAAATGGGCGTGTTCGGCCTGACCATCCCCGAAGAATATGGCGGTTTTGGCCTATCCAAAGCGTCAATGTGCGTGGTGTCCGAAGAACTCTCGCGCGGCTATATCGGTGTGGGGTCACTGGCCACACGCACCGAAATCGCGGCTGAACTGATCCTTTGCGGCGGCACCGACGCGCAGAAACAGCACTGGCTGCCCGGCCTTGCCTCAGCCGAAATCCTGCCGACCGCCGTTTTCACCGAACCCAATACGGGGTCCGACCTTGGGTCCTTGCGCACCCGGGCGGTCAAAAAGGGCGATGATTGGGAAATCACCGGCAACAAGACATGGATCACCCATGCCACGCGCACCCATGTGATGACCCTGCTGGCGCGCACCGATCCGGCAACCACCGATTACAGCGGGTTGTCGATGTTTCTGGCCGAAAAGACCCCCGGCACCGAAGAAGACCCCTTTCCTAACCCAGGCATGACCGGTGGCGAGATCGAGGTGCTGGGTTATCGCGGAATGAAGGAATACGAACTCGCCTTCGACGGGTTCATGGTCAAGGGTGACAACCTTTTAGGCGGTGAAACGGGCAAGGGGTTCAAGCAGTTGATGCAGACCTTTGAATCCGCCCGCATCCAGACCGCCGCGCGCGCCGTGGGTGTGGCGCAATCGGCGCTGGATGTGGGCATGCAATATGCGCAGGACCGCAAGCAATTCGGCGCGGCGCTGATCAACTTCCCCCGCGTTGCAGGCAAGCTGGCCATGATGGCGGTGGAAATCACCATCGCACGGCAACTGACCTATTTCAGCGCCCATGAAAAAGACAACGACCGCCGCTGCGATCTGGAAGCGGGCATGGCCAAGCTTTTGGGCGCGCGGGTGGCTTGGGCCTGTGCCGATAATGCGCTGCAAATCCACGGCGGTAACGGCTTTGCGTTGGAATACAAGATCAGCCGTATCCTGTGCGATGCCCGCATCCTGAATATCTTTGAAGGGGCGGCAGAAATTCAGGCTCAGGTGATCGCGCGGCGCTTGCTGGGATAGCTTGCCGGACGGGTCTGCCCTTGGTAATGACCCGCCGAAACAAAGGAACCCGCAATGCCCAAGATCGTCCTGCTGACGGGTGCCTCTGGCTATATCGCCAAACACATCGCATTGCAGTTGCTGCAAGCGGGCTATCATGTGCGCGGGACGGTCCGTGACCTTGCACGCGGCGATGCCATCCGCGCGGCCCTTGCGCCCCATTTCGGCGATACCGACGTTGCGCTTGCTTTTGTGCAGGTCGATCTGACCCGCGATGACGGCTGGTCAGAGGCCTTGGCAGGGGTCGATGTGCTGGTCCATACGGCGTCCCCTTTTCCGATCACCCCGCCTGACAACCCCGACGACCTGATCCGCCCCGCCGTCGATGGCACGTTGCGCGCGTTGCGTGCAGCGCAGGCGGCGGGTGTCGCGCGCGTGGTGCTGACGTCCTCGACCGCTGCGATCAGCGGATCGGCCTTGCCACCGGGCGAGACAGCGTACGACGAAACCAACTGGACCGACCCCGCCGACCCAGACATCACGGCCTATACGAAATCCAAAACACTGGCCGAAAAGGCCGCGTGGGATTTTGTCGTGCAGGAGGCCGCAGACATGCGGCTGACGGTCATTAACCCCGGCTTTGTGGTCGGTGCGCCGCTTGACGCGCGCTATGGGAGTTCGGTCGGCGTCATCGCGCGGCTACTGCGGCGCAAGGACCCGATGCTGCCGAATTTCGGTTTTGCCGCCGTCGATGTGCAGGATGTGGCCGCATTGCATGTGACCGTCATCGACAAGCCCGACACCTATGGCCAGCGGATCATGGCCGTCGACCGTTTCATCTGGTTCACCGAGATGGCACAGGCGATCAAGGCCGCCTATCCCGCGCGCCGGATCGTGACACGGGTTGCGCCTGATTTCATCGTGCGCTTTCTCGCGCGTTTCGACCCCGCGATCCGCACGATCGTGCCGTCGCTAGGGCAGCAGGACAGATACGACAACGCCCGCGCGATGGCGACCTTGGGGCGCGGACTGCGGCAAGTGAACAAATCGGTCGTGGCGACGGCAGGCTATCTGATCGACAAAAAGCTGGTCTAGCGATCAAGCCGCAGGATCGCGTCGATCAGGCGCGCGCGGGCGGCAGGCATCGGGCGGTCGCCCAAGCCCTTGATCAGGCGGTTTTCGATGAAAAACCCCGTGGTACCCAGCGCCTTGGCAATCTCGGACCCCGACGCATCGCCTTTGCCCGCCAGCACGGGCGGCAAAGGCAGCAACCTGTCGGCCCAGACACCCGCCGCATCGCGGCTGACCGCGCGACCGGATTTCGGCGACACAAAGGCCAGATCCTCATTGACGCCGCTGGCCGCACAGGCGGTCAGGTCCATGCCGAACCCCATTTCCTCCAGCAGCGCCTGTTCCCAGCGCAAGTAAGCCAAAGGCCAGACATCGGGTTGGCCCAACAGATCGAGCAGGCCCGTGGTGCGGTGATAAAGCGGCGGGTGCGCCTCGCGTTCAGGCAGGACCATCACCAGCAAGGCGCAAACGGCGTTCAACCCCGCCAGCGACAGACGGTCCCCCATGGCTGCGGCATTGCGCGACCGGACAGGTTCCACCGTGAACGACCCCAGATGATCGTCGAGCCGCGCGGACCAAGTGACCGTCAACTGCGCCCCCGGTTGCAGCATCGGCGCGACCTTGCGGCTGGTCCCGCCGCGCACGACGCCTGCATGACGGCCATGCGCGGCGCTGAACACCTCGATGATGACCGAGGTTTCGCCAAAGGGGCGCACCGCCAGCAAGGCGGCGTCGTCACGCCAGGTGATCATGGGGCGATGTTAGCAATCATGGGGGAATATCAGCCGCTGACGGTCCAAGATGCAAGCAGGCAGAATCTGAGAGGCAAGGCGATGGGAAAATCGCCTTGCCTCTGCGTGATGTGACCGGCTTGAACGGTAGATCACCTAGCCAGATCATTGGCGGGGACACCGCAGACCTTCCTGCTGGGATAGGTTCGAAAAGTTAATAATTTCCAAACGTCCGCGCGGACGTCACGTCAAACCGTCCTGATCCAGCAGATGACGCCCGTCCTTGTCCTCGACCTCGATCACCCACAGGTCGGGGTCGAAACTGCGCTGGCGCTGGATGGACTGATCGACATCATGCTCGGCCCCTTCGGCCAGAACGACCCACGTGCGGTCGCCCGTCATCAGATCGAAACTGCGCTGATAACAACAGGCGCGCCCGTCGAGCGTGTTGAGCTTGACCATCACCGCCCCCGCCGTGGCATCGCCGCGCGCGACGACAAAGGCGGGAATCGCCGCCAGACGCAGCCTTGTCAGATAGGCCGACACCCAGATGTCGGCGGTCAATTTCATGCGTTGCCGTCTTTGAAATCCAGGCCCATTTCGGAATAGCGTTCCTTTTCTTCCAGCCAGTTCGGGCGCACTTTCACTTGCAGGAACAGATGTACCGGACGGCCCAGAAATTCCATGATCTCGGCACGGGCGGCTTGGCTGACGGCTTTGATCGTCTCGCCGCCCTTGCCCAGCACGATGCCTTTGTGGCCGTCGCGCGCAACATAGATCAGCTGGTCGATCCGCGCGGACCCGTCGGGGCGTTCTTCCCAATTCTCGGTCTCGACGGTCAGTTCATACGGCAGTTCCTGATGCAGCCGCAGGGTCAGCTTTTCGCGCGTCATTTCCGCCGCGATCATGCGCATCGGCAGATCGGCGATCTGGTCCTCGGGGTACAGCCACGGCCCTTCGGGCACCTGTTCCACAAGCCAGGCGCGCAGGGCGTCGCAACCATGCCCGCGTTCGGCGGAGATCATGAAGGTTTCGGCAAAGGGAAACGCCTCGTTCATGTCGCGGGTCAGGGCCAGCAGGCTTTCGGATTTGACCTTGTCGATCTTGTTGATCGCCAGCGCCACCTTGGTCTTGCCCATCCGGTCGGGCAGGTTGGCAAGGATCGCCTTGACGCCCTCGCTCATGCCGCGATGGGCCTCGATCATCAAAACGACGACATCGGCATCCGCAGCCCCGCCCCATGCCGCGGCGACCATCGCGCGGTCCAGCCTGCGACGCGGTTTGAACAGGCCCGGTGTGTCGATGAAAATCAGCTGCGCCTGCCCTGCCATCGCGACACCGCGAATGCGGGCGCGGGTGGTCTGGACCTTGTGGGTGACGATGGACACCTTGGCGCCGACCATCCGGTTCAGCAACGTCGATTTGCCCGCGTTCGGTTCCCCGATCAGGGCCACAAAGCCCGCTTTGGTCGGTGCGTCGGTCATGGGTCAACTTTCTTCAAAAGGGCGGCGGCGGCGGCTTGTTCCGCCTGCCGTTTCGACCCTGCGGTCGCTGTCTCGGTCTGGCCGGAGGCCAGTTGCACGGCAATGGTAAAGGCGGGCTGGTGGTCAGGTCCGGTGCGCGCCGTTTCGGTATAGGTGGGCGGGGCTTCGCCACGCGCCTGCGCCCATTCCTGCAAGGCGGTCTTGGCGTCGCGGGCGTCATCGGCGACATCGGTGATCCGCGCGCCCCACAAGTGCAGCACAACCTTGCGTGCGGCATCAAACCCGCCGTCCTGATAGATCGCGGCGATCACCGCCTCCATCGCATCGGCCAGCAGAGCTTCCTTGCGGCGGCCACCCGATTTCATCTCGGACCGGCCCAGCTTGATCACCGCGCCAAGGTCGATCTGGCGGGCGACATCGGCGCAGGTTTCGCGGCGCACCAGTGCGTTGTAGCGCGGGGCCAGCAACCCTTCGGGCGCGGAAGGATCGGCCTTCAGCAGCGCCTCGGCCATCACCAGACCCAGCACGCGGTCGCCCAGAAATTCAAGCCGCTGGTTGTCGTCGCGGTGGACGCTGACCATCGACGAATGGGTCACCGACCGCACCAGCAATTCCGGCTTGACGAAGTGATAGCCAAGACGTTGCGAAAAGGCGGCAAGATCGGCGGACAGTTTCACTCGATCGCCTTGAAGAAACGGTCGCTGCGCCATGTCCAGAAGGCCAGCATCGACCGGCCCGCGGACGAGAACAGCACACGGTCGGCACGGCCCACGATATCCTTGCGCGGCACAAAGCCGACACCGCCCAGCGTTTGCGGCACGCGGCTGTCGATGGAATTGTCGCGGTTGTCACCCATAAAGAAGAAGTGATCCGCAGGCACCGTGAACACGCCGGTGTTGTCGGTCGCACGGTCCGCAATGTTGAGGATGGCATGGCTCGTCCCGTCGGGCAGGGTTTCGATCTGGCGGGTCTTGATGCACTCCGCACCCATACCGACAGGCCCGTTGGCACACATGGGACGCCCGCCCATCGGGCCTTGTGGTTCCATGACCTCGGTGAAAGTGCCGCCATCTTCCAGCCCGACCGCCACATCGTTGATATAGAGCACACCGTCGATCATCTGGATACGGTCGCCCGGTTCACCGATCACGCGCTTGATGAAATCCAGCCCTGTGACCGGATGCCGGAAAACCACGACGTCGCCACGCTCAGGGTCGGACCCGAACAGGCGGTCGTCGCTGTCGGCAAACCAGCCGCAAAAATCATCCGCGCCGATGTCGAGACCCACCGCAGGCACACGGATCGACGGGCAGGACGCATAAGAATAGCCGTAGGCCATCTTGTTGACGAACAGGAAATCCCCGATCAGCAACGTGTCCTTCATCGACCCTGACGGGATCCAGAACGGTTGAAAGAACAGGGTGCGGAACACGCCCGCAATGATCAGCGCCCAAAAGATCGTCTTGATCGTCTCTTTCACGCTGCTGACAAAGCCCGTTTTTTCGGCCATTTTCCGTTCCTTTTAAGGTTTGACGCTACATGATCGCGCAAAGGGGTGGAGTCAAGCGATGGGCCGCGCCTCGATCACGACAAAGGCCTGTGCCCAAGGGTGATCGTCGGTCAACGTGACGTGGATGATGGCCTCATGCCCCGGTGGCGTCATCTGGTCCAGCCGTTCGCGCGCCCAGCCGGTCACGGCCATGACGGGCTGGCCGCTATGCAGGTTCGACACCGCCATGTCTTTCCAAGAAATCCCCATGCGCAGGCCGGTGCCCAGCGCCTTGGAACAGGCCTCTTTCGCGGCCCAGCGTTTGGCATAGGTGCCGGGCGTGTCGTGGCGGCGTTCGGCCTTGGCTTGTTCGGTGGGGGTAAAGACACGGTTGCGGAACCGGTCGCCAAAGCGGTCGAGCGTGCCCGCGATCCGGTCGATATTCGCAAGATCGGTGCCGATGCCCAGGATCATGCGCGCGCGGCGTCCATCAGGCGGCGCATTTCGGCAATCGCGGGACCAAGCCCGCGAAAGATGGATTCGCCGATCAGGAAATGCCCGATGTTCAATTCGGCGATCTGCGGCAAGGCGGCGATGGGCGTGACGCAATCATAAGTCAGCCCGTGGCCCACATGCACCTCCAGCCCCAGGTCGGTGGCAAAGGCGGTCATGTCGGTGATCTTGCGCAATTCGTCGTCGCGCATCTGCCAGTCACCTTCCGCCCAAGCATCGGCATAGGCGCCGGAATGCAGTTCAATGACCGGCGCGCCGATGCGGTGGGCGGCCCTGATCTGGGTCTCGTCCGCGGCGATGAACAGCGACACGCGGGATCCGGCGTCGCGCAAGGGCGCGATATAGGCGGCCAGTGCATTGTCATTTCCCGCCACATCCAGCCCGCCCTCGGTCGTGCGTTCCTCGCGCTTTTCGGGGACAAGACAAACGGCATGGGGTCTGTGCCGCAGGGCAATCACCTGCATTTCCGCCGTCGCGGCCATCTCGAAGTTCAGCGGGATCCGCAGCGCCGCCATCAGGCGTTCGATATCGGTGTCGATGATATGGCGGCGGTCTTCGCGCAGGTGAGCGGTAATACCGTCGGCCCCGGCATCCTGCGCCATCAAGGCCGCGCGGACCGGATCGGGCACGGCCCCGCCGCGCGCGTTGCGCACGGTCGCCACATGGTCGATGTTCACGCCAAGCCGGAGGTTCGTCTGTGTCATTCTGGTTCCCTTTCAGGCGGTGGCGGTCATTTCTTCAACTGGTCCAGCTTGGTCTGCAAGGCCTTGCGACGCCGCTTTTGATAGACCGCAATGATCGGGACGAACAGATAATAGCTGAGCAAGGCACACAAAAGTCCGGGCGCGATCCCGCCGATCAGGTAGGGCACGAACACCTCATGGTAAAAGGCGATCAGGCCGGTCCAGTCGGCAGTTTCCACCGTGAACATGGCGACGAAGTTGTGGACGATATCGGCGAAAGCGTTGCTGAACTGGCAGCCAAGCGTGCAGTAATCTTCGGTCACGCTGTAATCCAGACCGAACAACGCGGCGTTGAACGGTCGCCCCAGCAGCCAATAGCCTGTCCCCAAGGACGCGATCGCGATCGGGATATAGGTCAGCGGGTTCCCCGCAAATGTCCCCAGCAGCGCCGCAAGGATATTTCCGCGCGTGATCCGCGCGAGCACGATAGCGATCACGAAATGCAGCCCGTAAAATGGCGTGAAGGCCGCAAAGACACCCGCCGCGATCCCACGAGAGATTTTCTCTGGCGTGTCGGGCAGCCGCCGCAGCCGGTGTTTCACATAGCCAAAGGCCCGCGCCCAGCCGCCGCGCGGGTAGACGAAGTCCAGCACGATCTTCCAGATCGGCCGCCTATCCCTGCGCTTGAACACCAAACCACGACTTCCCTTCTGGCCCGTCAGCCACGCGTTGTCCCCGCAAGGCCTGGATCACGATGCCGCACGATGGACGACACGTTGCTTTCAGCCTCCAGCGCCGTCATCACCCGGTGCAGATGTTCGGCATCCCGCAGATCGACATCGATCAGCAGGCGGAAATAATCGGGCTTGCGGTCGATGAACTTGAGGTCAGAGATATTGGCGTTCTGTTCGCCGATCAATGTGCAAATGCGCCCCAGCACGCCCGTGTCGTTTGCAATCGTGGCATCAAAGGTCACGGTATTGACGGCGGCATGCGTGCCTTCCTGCCAATGAAGGTCGATCCAGCGTTCGGGCTGTTCTTCGTAATCGACAAGCGCCGCACAATCGATGGCATGGATCGTGACCCCCTGCCCGCGAAACGTGATCCCAAGAATGCGTTCGCCCGGCACCGGCTGACAGCAGGCGCCGCGTTTGTAGACCTGATCGGGACTTAACCCGACCACCGCGCGGCCCTGATCAACCTCATCACCATTGGTCAGGGCCAATTCGGGATAGATCGCGCGCACGACCTCGCTGCCGGTCACCTCGGCGCTGCCCAGTCGGGCCAGCAATTCTTCGACGCTGTCGATGGCAAGCGCCTTGGCGGCGGTGCGCAGCGCCTTTTCGGTTGATTTCTTGCGCACGTTTTCAAAGGCCACGCGCGCCAGTTCGCGGCCCAACCGGACATAGCGTTCGCGGTCTTCTTCGCGCAAGGATCGCCGGATCGCAGTTTTCGCGCGGCCGGTCACAGCAATGTCGATCCATGTCGCCTGCGGGGTCTGGCCTTCGGCGGTGATGATCTCGACCGATTGGCCATTCTTGAGCCGAGTCCACAGCGGCACGCGCAGCCCGTCCACCTTGGCCCCCACGCAGGCCGACCCGATCCGCGTATGGATCGCATAGGCGAAATCGATCGGCGTCGCCCCGCGCGGCAGTTTGATCACCTCGCCCTTGGGGGTGAAGCAGAATACCTGATCCTGATACATCTCGAGCTTGACGGCCTCGAGGAATTCTTCGTGGTTCTGGTCGTCGTCCAGCCGGTCGGTCAGCGATGCGATCCAGCGCACGGGGTCCACGGCAAAGCGGTTTTCGACGCGTTCACCGTTCTTGTAGGACCAATGCGCCGCCACGCCGGTTTCGGCCACCTCGTGCATTTCGCGGGTGCGGATCTGCACCTCGACCCGTTTGCCGTCGCGGCCTGATACGGTGGTATGGATCGACCGATAGCCGTTGGATTTCGGCTGGCTGATGTAATCCTTGAACCGCCCCGGCACGGCGCGCCAGCGCTGGTGGATCGTGCCCAGCACGCGGTAACAATCGCCTTCGGTCGCGACGATGATGCGGAACCCATAGATGTCGGACAGGCGGCTGAACCCCTGATCCTTTTCCTGCATCTTGCGCCAGATGGAATAGGGTTTCTTGGCGCGGCCCGCGACATCGGCAAGGATATTGGCCTTTTCCAGTTCGACCCGCATATCGGCGGTGATCTTTTGCACCACATCGCCGGTTTCACGTTGCAGCGTGATGAAACGGCGGATGATTGAATTGCGCGCCTCGGGGTTCAGGACGCGAAAGGACAGATCCTCCAACTCCTCGCGCATCCACTGCATCCCCATGCGACCGGCAAGAGGGGCGAAAATCTCCATCGTCTCGCGGGCTTTTTGCGCCTGCTTTTCGGGGCGCATGGATTTGATCGTGCGCATGTTGTGCAAACGGTCGGCCAGTTTCACCAGCGTGACGCGCAGGTCACGGCTGGTCGCCATAAAGAGCTTGCGGAAATTCTCCGCCTGCTTGGTCTGGGTCGAGGTCAGTTGCAGGTTCGTCAGCTTGGTCACACCATCGACCAGTTCGGCGATCTCGCGGCCGAATCGGGCCTCCACCATCGCGAATGACGCCTTGGTGTCCTCGATCGTGTCATGCAGCAGGGCGGTGATCAGCGTCGCATCATCCATTTGCTGCAAGGCAAGGATATGGGCGACGGCGACAGGATGGGTGAAATACGGCTCGCCGGAATGGCGGAATTGCCCTTCGTGCATGTCTGCACCAAAGGCGAAGGCATCGCGCAGCAAAGCTTGGTTTGTTTTCGGGTTATAGGCGCGAACCAGAGAGATCAGACTATCAGCATTCGTCATCTGGTTCCGCGCCTATCATTGGCAGGCTGAACAGCCCGCCCTAGCGCTGACCCTGCGCTTCCATCAGCGCGCGCAGCAGTTTTTCCTCGGACATGTCGTCCTCGACCGGACGATCGGCTTCGGCGCCCATCAGCAAGGACATGCTGTCCTCTTCAGGTTCGTCGATCTCGATCTGGGTCTGGTTGGCTTCGATCATGCGTTCGCGGAGATCATCGGCCTGCTGGGTTTCTTCGGCGATTTCACGCAGCGATACGACAGGGTTCTTGTCGTTGTCGCGCGACACGGTGATCGGCGAACCAGCGGCGATTTCACGGGCGCGGTGCGCGGCAAGCATGACAAGCTCGAAACGGTTTGGGACTTTATCAACGCAATCTTCGACGGTAACGCGGGCCATGACAGATCTCCGGACAGGAAGCTTCGGAAGCTGCACCCCTAGTGCGTTCAAAAGGGATTGACAAGGGCCAGTGGCCACGAGTTGCCCGTATTTTCAGCCTTTCGCGGATGAATCGGTCAGGCGGACAACGCCCGCGCGGTCAGCCTCGGGCAGCCGGTCCAGCATTTGCACCACGCTCAGCCCCAGCAGAGGATGGCGCCAGCCGGGGGCCACATCGGCAAGCGGGACCAGTACGAAACTGCGATCTTGCACGCGCGGATGGGGCAGGATCAACCGGTCTGGTGCGGTCGCAGCCTGCAGATCCTGCGGCAGGCCGCGCCAATGATCCTGTGTTGTGGCATCGGGCAGCACCTGATCCGCAACCGCGATCAGGTCCAGGTCAAGGTTGCGTTGCCCCCAGCGCACCGCGCGGCTGCGCCCGGCCTCTGCCTCTATTCCATGCAATGTTTCGAGGATGGCCACAGCGTCCATGCCGGTGACAAAGGCCATGGCCGCATTGACGAAATCCGGGCCGGACCCCGTGGGATAGGCCGGGGTCGCGTAGAATGGGCTGACGCTGACCGGACCCTGCGCAAGCGGGGCGATTCGGCTGACGGCCCACGCGATGTTTGCCGCAGCGTCACCCTGGAACGACCCGTCGTTGCTGCCAAGGGCAATAAGCGTCATCTGGCCGATCATACCGCAACGCGCCTCTTGTCACACGCGCACCACCCTATAATATCAGCGTTTACTTGATCAACCTTCCACTCACATCACATCGATGATCAAGGGAATTAGTCGAAAGGACTTTCATGTTTTATCGGGACGAGCGTCTTGCGCTCTTCATTGATGGATCAAACCTTTATGCTGCGGCCAGATCGCTTGGGTTTGACATCGATTACAAGCTCTTACGCCAGGAATTCATGCGGCGGGGCAAGCTGTTGCGCGCGTTCTACTATACCGCCCTGCTGGAAAACGACGAATATTCGCCGATCCGGCCACTGGTCGACTGGCTGCATTACAATGGCTATTCCATGGTGACCAAACCCGCCAAGGAATTCACCGACAGCATGGGGCGACGCAAGGTCAAGGGCAACATGGACATTGAACTGGCCGTGGATGCGATGGAACTTGCCCCGCGTCTGGACCACGCCGTGATCTTTTCCGGCGACGGCGATTTCCGTCCCCTGATCGAAGCCTTGCAGCGCAAGGGCGTGCGGGTGTCCGTCGTGTCCACGATCCGCAGCCAGCCGCCGATGATCGCGGATGAATTGCGCCGTCAGGCCGATAATTTCATCGAACTGGACGAATTGCGCGAAGTGATCGGCAGGCCCGCCCGCGAACCGCGGTCAGACATGGCCGACACCGACAGCACCAGCAGCTAGTCCCGCCGTTCCAAGCCGTCCAGCAGGACATCGGCAGCGGCAAGGGCGCGGTCAAGTGCCGCGTGCTGTGCTCCGGGTTGGTCGCCAGCCGCTGCCACCCAAAGGGCGGCATCCACCAGCGCACCGTTGATCATGCGCGCCAGCGCCTCGGGGTCGGTGGCGCGGATACGGCCCGACAGCATCAACGCCGCCAGCGAATCGCGGATTTCGACGATGGCGGAAATCTCGTCCAGATCACGCAGCTTCTGGCCCAGCACCGATGGCGCGTCACGCAGGCAGATCCGCTGGATTTCCGGGTCGAGCGCCTGTTCCAGCCAAAGCCTGCAACAGGCCCGAAACCCGACCCACGGATCGGCGTGCCGTTTCTCTTCCATGTCGAGACGGGCCGAGATTTCGGCGTCGATCTGATAGACGACAGCCTCCAGCAATCCTTCTTTGCCGCCGAAATGGTGATAGAGCGCGCCGCGCGTCACACCGGCATCAGCGCAGATCGTATCCATCGCGCTGGCCGCATAACCACTCGTCGCAAAGGCGCGGCGCGCAGCGGCCAGCAGCTGGGCCGTCGTCTGTTCGCTCATTTCGCCACGGCTGCGGCGCGGGGCAGGTTCGCCCATTGACATACACCTCGTATGTTTTTATCTCACTGACATACGAACCGTATGTTTTCCTGCGCGGACTTTCAACATGCCGATGATATCTCGCCCTGCCCTTGCATCCGTCAGGGCAGAAATAGGGCCGCTGATCCGACTCGCGCTGCCGATCGTGGCGGGGCTTGCGGCATCGACGTTGATTGGTGTGGTGGACACGGTGATGATCGCGCCCTTGGGCACCGTATCGCTGGCGGCAGCGTCGCTGACGACGGCGGCGATCATCATCTTTTATTCCGCGATCTATGGGTTCGTCTCTGCCGTGGGGATCGAGGCCGCGCATCGGCACGGCGGCGCGCAGGCGGATGCTGTTGCCGCCGCCTTGCGCGCGGGGCTGGTGCTGGCCGTTTTCGCGGGGCTGGTCGCAGCGACGGCGATGGCGCTGATCCTGTTCATCCTGCCGCTGATCGGCCAACCCGCCGAAGTGCTGGCGATCATCACGCCCTATTGGCTGGCGATGTCGGCACTGCTGGTGCCCGTCGCCCTGCTGATGGTGATCGCGCAGGTGCTGAACGCGATGGACCGGCCATGGACGGCAGCGGGTTTCGCTTTTCTGGCCGTCATCCTGAACATCCCGCTGAATTATGTGCTGATCTGGGGGATCGGCGACTGGCAAGGGCTGGGGCTGATCGGCGCGGGGCTGGCCAGCCTGATTGCCGAGACACTGGCACTTTTGGTCGCCATCGGCTGGCTTGCGCGGCAAGGGCTGTTCCGTGCCTCTGCCGACGGCGCCTTGCGCAAAAGACTGGCGCGCGGCGGGCTGCCTCTGGCGATCGGCTATACAGGCGAAGGGGCGGCCTTTGCGGTGGTTGGTCTGATGCTCGGGATCTTTGGCGCGACCGCTTTGGCTGCGAACCAGATCGTGCAGGCGGTGGGTGGCGTGCTTTACATGCTGCCTTTGGGCATGGCGGCGGCCGTGGCGATCCGCATCGGACAGGCGAGCGGGTCGGGTGATCCGGCACGGCTGCGCCCCATCGCGGTGGCTGCCATCGGCGTCGTGACCGTCTGGATGGTCACCGTAACGATTGCGCTGATCCTGCTCGGGGGCCGCATCGCCGCCGCACTCTCGACTGATATCGACGTTGTCTTCCTTGCCACGGCGATGTTCATCATCGTGGCGCTGATCCAGGTCGCGGACGGAGTGCAATCAACCGCCCTTGGCGCGCTGCGCGGGGCGATGGATTTCGACTGGCCGACGCGGTTCACGCTGGTCAGTTATTGGCTCTTCGCCTTGCCGCTGGCGGCGGTGCTGGGGTTTTGGGCAGGACTTGGGCCGCTTGGCGTCTGGACGGGTTACGGGATCGGGATCGGCTTTGTCGCCGTGATCCTGCCATGGCGGTTCTGGCGGCTGACCGCTGCGGCAAATCGCTGATTGCGAACGGCAAGGGCTGGACCCGCGCGGCGTCAGGCTTTACCTCTGGCACCAGCAGGAGAATGCGATGACCAAACCGCCCCTAACGCTTTATCTGGCAGCGCCCCGCGGCTTTTGCGCCGGCGTGGACCGCGCCATCAAGATCGTCGAAATGGCGATCCAGAAATGGGGCGCGCCGGTCTATGTGCGCCACGAGATCGTGCACAACAAATTCGTGGTCGACGCCCTGCGCGACCAAGGGGCCGTGTTCGTCGAGGAACTGGATGATTGCCCCGATGATCGCCCCGTGATCTTTTCCGCGCACGGCGTGCCCAAGGCCGTGCCAGCCGCAGCCGCCAAGCGCGAGATGATCTATGTCGACGCCACATGCCCGCTTGTCAGCAAGGTCCATATCGAAGCACAGCGCCACGCCGACAACGGCTTGCAGATGATCATGATCGGCCACGAAGGCCACCCCGAAACCATCGGCACGATGGGGCAACTCCCCGAGGGCGAGGTGTTGCTGGTCGAAGCCGTCGAAGACGTGGCGACAGTTCAGGTCCGCGACTCAGCGCGCCTTGCCTTCGTGACGCAGACCACCCTGTCGGTCGATGATACCGCCGATATCGTCGCGGCCTTGCAGGCCCGTTTCCCCGCGATCATCGGCCCGCATAAAGAAGACATCTGTTACGCCACCACCAACCGGCAGGAAGCGGTCAAGGCGATGGCCCCCAAATGCGACGCGATGCTGGTCGTCGGTGCGCCCAATTCGTCCAATTCCAGACGGCTGGTCGAGGTCGGCGCGCGTGCCGGATGCAGCTATTCCCAATTGGTCCAGCGGGCATCGGACATCGACTGGCGCGCGCTGGACGGTATCCGGTCGATGGGCATCACCGCAGGTGCATCCGCGCCGGAAGTCCTGATCAACGAGGTGATCGACGCCTTCCGCGCCCGCTATGACGTGACCGTGGAAATGGTGGAAACCGCCAAGGAGAACGTCGAGTTCAAGGTACCGCGCGTTCTGCGGGAACCGGCCTGATGATCAGCCTGCAATTTCTGGTGACGGCTTTCGTCGTCTGCATCGCTCCTGGCACCGGGGTGATCTATACGCTCGCACTTGGGCTGGGCCAGGGACGGCGCGCCGCGATTGCCGCTGCCGTCGGGTGCACTTTCGGGATCGTGCCGCATATCATGGCGGCGACCGTGGGGCTGGCTGCGTTGCTGCACACCAGTGCGCTGTTGTTCCAGATCGTGAAATTCGCAGGTGTGGCCTATCTGCTGTATCTTGCTTGGCAGGCATTGAAATTCGACGGGGCGCTGGCGATCAAGGCCGATGGCCAAAGGCAAAGCGCTGTCCTGATCGCGCGACGCGGGGCGTTGATCAACATCCTGAACCCCAAGCTGTCGATCTTCTTTCTGGCGTTGCTGCCGCCGTTCCTGTCAGGTGATCCCGCCACGGCGACCGCTGAAATGCTGCTGCTGGGGGCCGTGTTCATGGCGATGACCCTTGCGGTCTTTCTGGTCTACGGCATCTTCGCTGCCGCCGCGCGCGACAGGCTGCTGCAAAGCGCGGCCGTCATGCGCTGGCTGAACCGCAGTTTCGCCGCGATCTTTGCCGCCCTCGGGGCCAGACTGGCGTTCGAGAAAGCATGACAACCATCCCCCGTTCCGCCCTGTTGCTTGGCCTTGCCGGGCTGATCCCGTTTTTCTGGGGCGCGCTGACCGTGCTGCGCCCCGAGCTTGCCGAATGGGGCACGATGACCATCGGGCCACGTTTTGTCGGACCCCATGTGCAGCTCTTCTATGGCGCGGTGATCCTGTCGTTCATGTCGGGGGTTCTGTGGGGGTTCGCCACCAAGGCCACCGGCAGGGCCGCTACCGCCGGATATATCCTGTCCGTGATCCCCGCACTCTGGGCGTTTTTCATGACAGGCGGTGGGCCGACAGGGGCGGCGGTCAACCTGATCGTCGGCTTTCTTGGCTTGCTGATGCTGGATTGGCATTTCTGGCAGATGGGTCTTGCGCCGAAATGGTGGATGCGTCTGCGCGGGCTGCTGACGGCACTGGTCGTGCTGTCCTTCCTGCCGCTGGTGCTGTGATGCCCGAGCTTTACGCCTATACCGACGGGGCCTGTTCGGGCAATCCTGGCCCCGGCGGCTGGGGCGCGCTGCTGATCGCACGTGACGGCGATACCGTGGTCAAGGAGCGACCTCTGTCAGGTGGCGAGGCGCTGACGACCAACAACCGCATGGAACTGCTCGCCGCGATTTCGGCGCTTGAAACGCTGGGGCGGGCGACGGAAATCACCATCGTCACCGACAGCGCCTATGTCAAAGACGGCATCACCAGCTGGATTCACGGCTGGAAGAAACGCGGCTGGAAAACATCCGCAAACAAACCCGTCAAGAACGAGGACCTGTGGCGCAGGCTGGATGCCGCCACAGCCCAGCACAAGGTCCGCTGGGAATGGGTCAAAGGGCACGCAGGCCACCCCGAAAACGAACGCGCCGACGAACTCGCCCGCGCGGGCATGGCCCCGTTCAAGCCATGACGCTGCTGATGGTCCTTGATTACGCGGCGGTCTTTGTCTTTGCGCTGACAGGGGCGTTGGTCGCCAGCCGTGCGCAGCTTGATATCGTGGGCTTTGTGTTCATCGCCAGCCTGACGGCGGTGGGCGGCGGGACGATCCGCGATGTGATCCTGAACCGCGACACCGTGTTCTGGGTGGCCGACCCGACCTATATCGGCGTCGCGGCCATTGCGGCCTTTGGCGTGTTCTGGACAGCGCATTTGCTGGAAAGCCGCTATCGCACGATCCTGTGGCTGGATGCCTGCGCGCTGGCCTTTGCGGTGCCTGCAGGGGTGGCCGTGGCACTGGCGCTGGACCAACCATTCGGGATCGTCATCATCATGGGGATCATCACAGGCTGCATGGGCGGGCTGATGCGCGATGTCGTCTGCAACGAAGTGCCTTTGGTCCTGAAACAGGGCGAGCTTTACGTCACCTGCGCGCTGGCAGGCGGGGTGGCGGCGCTGCTCGCGCTGGCACTCGGCCTTGCGACACCGCTGGCCTTGCTGGTCTGCGCGGGCGTCACCTTCGCGCTGCGCGCCGGCAGTCTGGCCTTTGGCTGGAAACTGGCGGTCTACAAAGCCTATCCGCCACGGCAGTAACGGCCGGAGAGGCAGGTAAAACTTTTCGTCGAAAAATTTTGTGCCTCAGCCGACCTTCAACACGATCTTGCCGATATGCGCGCTGCTTTCCATCCGCGCATGGGCGGCGGTGGCATCGGCCAAGGCAAATTCCTGATCCATGACAGGGCGCACGCGGCCCGAAGCGATCAGCGGCCAGACATGCTGGCGCAAGTCCTGCGCGATCCGCGCTTTGGCAAGGTCCGATTGCGGGCGCAGCGTCGATCCGGTGATCGTCAGGCGACGGGTCATCAACTGTACAAGGTTTAATTCAACCTTTGGCCCTTGCAGAAATGCAATCTGGACCAGCCGCCCGTCATCTGCCAAAGCTGCGATATTGCGCTGGATATACGGGCCACCGACCATGTCGAGGATCAGGTCAGCACCGCCTATGTCTTTCATTTTCGCCACAAAATCGGTATCGCGATAGTTGAACGCGGCCTCTGCCCCCAAAGCCACGCAGGCCGCGCATTTATCGTCAGATCTGGCGGTGGTGAACACCCGCGCACCAAAGACATGCGCCAGTTGGATCGCGGTCGTGCCGATGCCGGAACTGCCGCCATGGACCAAAAACCGCTCGCCCGCCTGCAGACGACCGCGCATGAACACATTGGACCAGACGGTGAAGAACGTCTCGGGCAGGCAGGCCGCCTGCGCCAGCGTCAGGCCACCGGGTACCGGCAGGCAGTGCGCGGCGGGGGTCGCGACATAACCGGCATAGCCACCACCCGGCAGCAAGGCACAGACGCGGTCGCCGATCTTCCAATCGGTCACACCTGCGCCCAAGGCGACAATCTCGCCCGCGGCCTCCAACCCCGGCAGATCGCTGGCTCCGGCTGGCGGATTGTATAGCCCCGCACGCTGCAAGGCATCGGGGCGGTTCACACCCGCATAGGCGACCTTGATCACCACCTGATCATGGGCCGGTTGCGGCATGGGGCGTTCCGTCAGGGCCAGCACCTCTGGCCCGCCTGCCTGCGTGATCTCGACGGCCTGCATCATGTCGGGTCGCGCCAGACGCCCGGCAGGTCGGGGTCCACGTCACGGCGCGGGGCCTTGATCCCTGCCATCAACTTGCCAAAAGGGACCGTCAGCGGTTTCAGCAAGGCATTGTCGCGCATCTGCGCCTTGACCTTTTCGAATTGCATGACGTCGCCGATGCGCCGGTCGATGAACGCATCCGTCGCCTGCCCGCCTGTGCTGTCGTCGCCCAGCCAGTACAAGACGACCGACGCATAGACGCCCGACAGGGTCAGCCGCTTGGTGTACCAGTTCGCATCGTCCGACGTATCGCCAAGCGCCGTCCATATCTGGTCCGCCGTGCCCCAGATCAGCCGCGCGCCATCGGCTGCCATATGCGGCAGCGCGAAAAGCGCCGTGCCGCGGCGCACCGCTTCCTTGTCGGGGATCGCGCGGATGCGCAGGCGGATCGCATGGGCGACCTTGTCGCGAAACCGCATGCCCGTCAGGTCAGCCGCGTGCAGCGCAGCGACCATCGCCTGATCACCCTGTTCATGAAATGCGATGGCCAGATCAACCGCCCCGCGCGGACACAGCGTGCGGGCCAATGCGGGATCAACTCCACTGTCGGCGATGGCCGCGTCAAAGGCTGCGCGCGCCCAGCCATCGAACGCGACATGTGGCACAATGGCGTCCAGCAACTGGAGCTTGACGGGATCGGTGGGGGTCTGCGTCATCGTCTGGCCTCCTGTTCGTGGGCATACTGGACAAACTAGTCCATCTTTGCTAGACGGCCAACTCCTGCAATTTTGCAAATCCAACTTAGAGAGGTGGTGAAAACCACATGCAGGTAAGTGTTCGTGATAACAACGTCGATCAGGCGTTGCGTGCTCTGAAGAAAAAGCTTCAGCGTGAAGGCGTTTTTCGTGAAATGAAGCTCAAGCAGCATTTCGAGAAGCCGTCGATCCGCAAAGCCCGTGAAAAGGCCGAAGCAATCCGTCGTCAGCGCAAGCTGGCCCGGAAGAAACTGCAACGCGAAGGCATGCTGTAAAGCATCCCCGACGTTGAAACGATTGACCCCCGATTGCGCAAGCAGCGGGGGTTTTTTGTTGGCGCCTTCGTGGTTTTCAGTTGAAAAACTGGACGCCGCTGACCAGCAGAAACAGACCAAGGCCGACCATCGTCGCACCGAACAACCAGACATTCCAGAACACCGGATATCCGACCCATGGCGCGCGCGGATTGACGCAGACCTGCAGCCTGGTCATCTGGTCGGTTCCATAGATTGTGCGAAAGGACCGCGCATATTGCTGATTGCCCACCTTGTAAGTGTATCCGGCGCTCTGTTCGCCGTCCCAGGTCCCGCGATACGGGCCGACATGCGCCGGAACCCTCAGCCACCAGAAATATGCGATCACCCGTGGCAGCAAGACGCCGACACCGAGCAGAACAAAAACAACCGCCGCAAGATCATTCGGAGCAGACTGCGGAAGCAAGTCCGGCACGATCAGCGGCAACGCGACAAGAACCGCAAGCGCGTATGACAGATACTCCACCGCTTTCAGCCCATATTTCGCCAACATAAGGGAGTGTCCCGTTTTGACTTACGACAGCCCCATACGACATCTGTTGATGACGTGACGCAACGAAAATGCGATCGCCGCAAGCACCGGGGTCTGCCGCGCCGTGCGCCAAGGCATCTATCGGGTGGCCGACCAACGCCTAGTGCTGCTCGGGCACCAGAATCTCGCGTTTGCCGACGTGGTTGGCGGAACTGACCACGCCTTCCTCTTCCATCTGCTCGACCAGACGCGCAGCCTTGTTATAGCCGATCGCCAGTTTGCGCTGGATGTAGCTGGTCGAACATTTGCGGTCCTTGATGACGATGGCGACGGCCGTGTCATAGAGTGCGTTTTCCAGATCGGATCCGTCACCCAGACCCAGCACCAGATCAATGCTGCTTTCCTGATCGTCGGACGGGCCTTCGACCACACCGGACATATATTCGGGCGGACCGAAACCTTTCAGGTGGTTCACGATCTCTTCGACCTCTTCGTCGCTGACAAAGGGGCCGTGGACGCGCATGATCTTGGACCCGCCTGCCATATACAGCATGTCACCCATTCCGAGCAGCTGTTCGGCGCCCATTTCACCCAGGATCGTGCGGCTGTCGATCTTGCTGGTCACCTGAAACGAGATGCGGGTGGGAAAGTTCGCCTTGATCGTGCCGGTGATGACATCGACCGACGGGCGCTGTGTGGCCATGATCAGGTGGATACCGGACGCCCGCGCCATCTGTGCAAGGCGCTGGATGCAGGCCTCGATTTCCTTGCCCGCGACCATCATCAGATCGGCCATCTCGTCCACGATGACGACGATATAAGGCAGGACTTCGGGCTGGAATTCCTCGGTCTCGAAGATCGGATCGCCGGTTTCGTCGTCAAAACCTGTCTGCACGGTGCGGCTGAACATTTCGCCTTTGCTCAACGCCTCTTTCACGCGGCCGTTGAAACCGTCGATATTGCGCACGCCCATCTTGGACATCTTGCGATAGCGTTCTTCCATCTCGCCCACGACCCATTTGAGCGCGACAACCGCCTTTTTGGGGTCGGTGACAACGGGCGAAAGCAGGTGCGGAATCCCGTCATAGACGCTGAGTTCCAGCATCTTGGGGTCGATCATGATCATCCGGCATTCCTGCGGCGTCAGCTTGTACAGCAGCGACAGGATCATCGTGTTGATAGCGACCGATTTCCCCGACCCCGTGGTCCCTGCGATCAGCAGGTGGGGCATCTTGGCAAGGTTCGCGATGATCGGTTCGCCGCCGATATCCTTGCCCAAGGCCAGCGGCAGTTTCTGGTTGCCGTCGCCGAAATCGCGGTGCGACAGGATTTCGCGCAGGACCACCTTTTCGCGGTTCTCGTTGGGCAGTTCGATCCCGATCACCGACCGGCCCGGCACGGTGGACACGCGCGCCGACAGCGCCGACATCGACCGTGCGATATCGTCAGCCAGCCCGATGACACGGCTGGCCTTGAGGCCAGGCGCCGGTTCCAGCTCGTACATGGTCACGACAGGGCCGGGACGCACGGCGATAATGTCACCCTTGACGCCGTAGTCATCCAGCACGCTTTCCAGCATCCGTGCGTTCTCGCTCAGGGATTCGTCGCTCAGGTGGTGGCGCGTGATCTCGATCGGATTGGTCAGCAGTGACAGTGGCGGGCGTTCGTAATCGGCATAGGGATCATCGAATTTCAGCGCGGGCTGCGCCTCGGCCACGGCCTGACGTGACGGCTGGACAGGGCGTTTGGGAGGGTGCTGCACGACGGCGCGCGGTTCGACGACCGGCGGGGCGGGCGGGATATTGACCTGCGGGATCGGCATATGCGGGTTCGCCATGTCAAATCCAGAAACGGCCTCGTCGTCCTCGAACAAGACGTCGTCCTGATCAGGCTCTGGCGTGACCAGCGGCGGATAGGGCGCATAGACCAGCGGCTTCGGGCCGCGCCCTGCGGTCAGGGACGGCTCGATCCGCACGCCCGTCGGCGATGGCGGGGTCGCCCGGCTGCGGATGGCATCGGCGATGCGCGCGCTGACACGGGCGGTGTCGGGGGCTGCCTCGGTTGCGGTCAGGCGCGGTTCGCGCGTAACGAGTTCGGGTTCCGGCATCGGATCATTGCGGCGCAACAGGCCGGACAGGAAACCACCGCCACCGGGCGCAGTTTCCGGCCCCGCGGGCCGTGTGTGGGCGTTCAACGGCGGTGGAGCCGCAGGAATATGGCGCGTCGTTGTGACCGGCGGTTCATCGGCGTGCATCGTGGGCCGCGCGCGCAGCACGGCGGCGGCGCGCAGGCGGCTTTCGAAATCGGGTGCCACGACGGGCTGCGGGCGGCTGACGGGTTCATCGGCCAAATACGGATCGGCAAACATCTTGGGCTGCGCACGCCGGGCCTGCACGGCGGCACTGGCCGCTTGCGCGCCTTGCGCCGACAGGGCCGCACCCTTGCCGATCATGCGCATCAGGAAATCATAGATCAGCACGGTGCCCAGCATCACGAACCGCAATCCCTTGCGCAGTTCGGGACGTGTGAAGCCCAGCAAGAAAGTCAGCAACGCCACCATCAGGATCGCCGCCAGGAACGACAAGAGCTTGACCCCGAACACGGTGCCGAACGGCAGGACCGTCAGCAGCACACCCAGCACGGTATCGCCGAACAGGCCACCCATGCCGAAATTGGCAGGCCAGTCCTGCGACGGGGCCAGTGTCGCGGCATAGACCGACGCGACAACCACGCCAACGGGTGCGAACATCGCGCGCCCGATCACCCGTTCCTGCCCATAGTGGAACACGAACCGTGCGCCCGCCCCGATCAGCGTCGTGGCGATAATCCAAGACCCCAAGCCGATCACCATCATCAAGGGGGCGGCGATCGACGCACCGAAATGGCCCAGCCAGTTCTGCACCGGCGCGTCGGTTGCGGAAATCCAGCTTGGATCGTCCGGCGAATAGGTCCCGATCACGACAGCGAACAAGGCACCCGTCACGATCAGCGCAAGACCCACCAGCTCGCGGCTGCGTTTTTCCAACGCGGCCTGCGTGGTGCTGTCGAAAAGCGGGTCGCGCTGACGGGACTGGTAAGATGCCATCTGGTATCTCCTATGTGTACAAACAGTCGCGGATCAGTGTCAGACCGCGCTGCATTTCTTGTGTCGGGGCCACCAGGGCGACCCTGATATAGCCGTGGCCGGGATTCTCGCCCGCGACATCGCGGCTCAGATACGCCCCCGGCAGCACCCGCACGCCGGTTTGCTGCCAAAGCGTGACCGCCGCCGCCTCGCCATCCGCCACCGGCAGCCAAAGGAAAAACCCCGCCTGTGGCGACTGGTAGCCGGGCACATGGCCAAGGATATCGTCGGCAATTTCGTATTTGCGGTGATAGAGCGCGCGGTTTTCCACCACATGCCCTTCATCCGCCCAGACCGCCGCCGCGACCGATTGCAACGGGCCAGCCAAAGGTGCCCCTGCAAAAGCGCGCAACTGGCGCAACCGCGCGACGGATTTCGCACCACCCGCTGCAAACCCACAGCGCAGGCCGGGCAGGTTCGACCGTTTCGACAGGGATTGGAAAATCAGCACGCGGTCAGGATCGGCCCCCATAGCGGCCGCCACCGCCAACGCGCCAGGCGGCGGCGCATCGCGGTAAATCTCGGAATAGCATTCGTCGGCAAAGATCATGAAATCATGCTGTTCCGCCAGCCCGATCAGATCGCGCCAATACGCCTCGGACGCGACAGCGCCCTGCGGGTTGGCTGGCGAACAGATATAGGCAATCGCCGTGCGGTCCAGCGTGTCGGCAGGCAGGCTGGCAAAATCCGGCAGATGGCCGGTGGCGGATGTTGCGGCGACATAGACAGGCTCCGCCCCTACGGACATCGCAGCGACGCCGTAGACCGGATAGAACGGATTGGGCATCAGCACGACGGGCCGCTGGCCGTTCTTGGCCTCAGGACATAGCGCCATCGCGGCATTATAAAGCCCCTCGCGCGTGCCGTTCAGCGCGATGATGCGGTCGGTCGGCACATCCAGCCCGTAACGGCGCTGCAGGAACCCTGCCATCGCCGCCAGCAGATCGGTCTGGCCTTCGTTGCTGGGATAGCTGTTGAACCCGCCAAGATGCCGTTCCAGCAACGGCCCGACAAAGGCCGGAAAGGCATGGCGCGGCTCGCCGATCGTCATGTTGATGACGCCGGTGGCCTTGGTTGGCACGTCCAAGAGCGCACGCAGGCGTGGCCAAGTCGCAACCGGAAGGTCCGAAAACCGCGCGGGAAAATCCATAACTGCCTCAATTCGCGGGATCATTTCGCCCCGCTTTGACATCAAACTAACGTAGCAAAGGCGCTTGTGTCCAGAACTAGCCTTGCAGGAACCTGAATTTGTGGCTTTTCAGACGGCTTCTGCCCATCTTCCGAGCCCAAATATCCCCGCCGGAGGCCAGAATCTTTTATCCCAACACCCGTGCCGCCGCTGCCGCCACCCGCAGCAGGCGCCCTTCGGTCCCAGTCTGCCCGTTGAACATGATCCCGCAGGACGCGACACCCGTGGGCAGGGTGATCGAACAGACATCCAGCAGGTTCGCCACGCGTGTGTTGCGCAGGGCGAGCAGGTTTTCGGATTTGTAATAGGCGTCGTCGGTCAACAACCGTTCGGCATTAGGCGGCAGCAGCGGGGCGGTCGGCATGATCACCGCGTCGAACGCTGCGGTTTCGGCCGCATATTCCTGGCGGATCCGGCGCAGCATGTTCCAGCCCGCCACAAAATCGGGCCCCGATACGGTCTTGCCGCCGCGCACACGTTCCAGGATGTGGGGAAACATCTTTTCAGGATGCGCCTCGACCAGATCGCGCCACCAGCCATAGCTTTCGGCGGCATAAAGATTGCCCGCGACGTTGAACGCATCGAAAAGCTGCGAAAAATAGCGGTGTTCGATCTGTGCACCCGCCGCCTGCAATTTTGCCACGCTGGCCTCGAACGCCGCGCGGGGCGCGTCGCGCACATCCTCGGGGACGATGGTATCGAGCACCATCAGCCGTATGCCTGTCAGATCGGCGCCACCCAGATCAACGGGCTGCGACCCTTCCAGCACGGCCAGCAACAGCGCCGCATCCTCGACCGACCGACAAAGCGGGCCGACGGTATCAAAGGTCAGGCAGAGCGGCACGACGCCCTCCAGCGACAGCCGCCCGTGGCTGGTTTTCAGCCCCACAAGGTCGTTCCATGCCGCAGGGATCCGCACCGACCCGCCGGTATCCGTGCCGATCCCCGCAGCCGCAAGGCCGAACGCGACAGACGCCGCCGCCCCCGACGACGACCCGCCAGCTACAGCGCCCGCGTCATTCACACAAGGCGGCGTGGCGGTGATCGGGTTCAGGCCCAGCCCGGAAAAGGCGATCTCGGACATATGGGTCTTGCCAAGACAGACCAGTCCCGCCGAAGTGGCAGTTTCCAGCACGCGGGCATCACGTTCCGGCACACGGCCGGCCATCAGGGCGGTGCCTGCCTCGGTCGCGATACCCGCGCTATCGAACAGGTCTTTCCACGACACCGGCACACCGTCCAAAGGGCCACGCCGGAAACCCGATGCCGCGCGCGCGCTTGCCGCCTTCGCCTCGGCGCGCGCGCGGTCATGTGTGACGCGGGCATAGATCCGGTCGCGGTGTTCATGCGCGTCGATGGCCGCCAGATAAACCTCGGTCAGCGCCACGGGGTTAATGGCCCCCGCCGCAATCCCGCGCCCCAGATCCGCAGCCGTCATCCAGCGCCAGTCTTGCATGTGTCATACTCCTGTTTGGCGGGACCGTAGCGGCGCAAAGGCGCATGGACAATCCCGCGCAAGCGCCCATATTGCGGCTTATGAAAACAGATATCCTTATCGTGGGCGGCGGGCTGAACGGCCCGGCCTTGGCATTGGCGGCAGCACAGGCGGGGTTCACCGTGACGGTGATCGACAGCCAGACCCTGCCGGTCCACAAAGACCCCGCCTTTGACGGGCGCAGCTATGCGCTGGCGCTGACCTCTGCACGGCTGCTCCGCGGTATCGGCATCTGGCCCGCCATTGCCGCGCATGCCCAGCCGATGCTGGAAATCAAGGTCAACGACGGGCGCGCGGGCGAAGGCCCCAGCCCCTGGATGATGCATTTCGACCATGCCGAGATCGAGGAAGGCCCGATGGGATACCTCGTCGAGGACCGGCACCTGCGCCGCGCTTTCTTAGACGCAATGGCGAAGGACGACCGGATCACCCATCTGGCAGGGCAAACCGTGGTCGCGCAATCGGTCACAGCGGGCGGCGTGCAGGTCACGCTGGCCAGTGGCGAGGTGCTGGACGCGCAGCTGCTGGTCGGATCGGACGGGCGCAAATCCGGCACTGCCGAACGCGCGGGCATCAAGCGCACCGGCTGGGATTACGGGCAAACGGCCGTTGTCTGCGCCGTCGCACATGACAAACCGCATGGCGGGATCGCGCATCAATTCTTCATGCCCGACGGCCCGCTTGCGATCCTGCCGCTGACGGAAAACCGCAGTTCGGTCGTCTGGAGCGAAGGGCGCGCCCGCGCGCAGGAATTGGTCGCGATGGATGACGCGGCCTTTCTGGACGCGTTGAAACCCGCCTTTGGCAGCTTCCTTGGCAACATCCACCTGACCGGCGCGCGCTTCAGCTATCCGCTGAACCTTACACTGGCCAATAGCCTGATTGCCGACCGCGTGGCGCTGGTGGGCGACGCCGCCCATGGCATCCACCCGATTGCGGGCCAAGGGCTGAACGCCGGTCTGCGCGATGTGGCGACTTTGGCCGATGTGCTGTCAACCGCCCGCAGCAGGGGCGAGGATATCGGCAGCGCCCAGACCTTGCAGCGCTATCAGGAATGGCGGCGGTTCGACACGGCGACGCTGGCGCTGGCGACCGACACGTTCAACCGGCTGTTTTCCAACGACAACCCGCTGATCCGCGCCGCCCGCGATATCGGCATGGGACTGGTCAACAGCGCCCCCCGCCTGCGCCGCAGCTTCATGCGGCAGGCCGCAGGGCTGAACGGGGATTTGCCACGGCTGATGCAGGGATGATCCGGCTGACAGGCCGGCTGATCTGCGCCGATGCGCATGAGGCGGGTAACGTCACGACCCACCTGCCCGACCATATCCGCCTGTCACGGGCCGAGGCCGGCTGCCTCCACTTCGACATAACACCGGCCGCCGACCCGCTGATCTGGCAGGTGGACGAGACCTTCACCGATCAGGCGGCGTTCGATCTGCACCAGCAGCGCACCCGGGCGTCAGCGTGGTGGACGGCCACCGCTGCCATCAGGCGGGAGTTCAGGGTTTTGGGTGTTTGAGAGAGGCGGGCAAGTCGAAGATGTCTTTACGATTAACGTCAAGCCAACGCTCAATTGCGATGCAGTCGAATTGCGGCTTCCCGCGCCGTTCAAAAAGTTTGGTACGTCAAAGAGAAATCACAAAGTAATAGGGAATGAAGCACCGACATTCGTGTTGTTGTCTGGTGCCCTTTTCAAAGACTTGCTCTCAGTTAGAAAATTTCACACAGTTACTTGGAAATTACTCCTGCGAGACGATTATGAACGAGGTCCTCTTAGCGGTTGCGGCGCTCTCACTTTTTTCCTCGACAAGCATTGCGACCGCTCAGGACATTGCAAATGCAAGAGAGCTCCAGCGCAATGTCGAAATTGCAAGAACTGAGGTGGTCCCCGAAAACTGGACAATGACGTAAGCTCGGATTTGCTGTCTGCTGATCTTCACCACGAAGGAGATCGAAGATGTCGAAACGAAAGCAGCATGCCCCTGAGTTCAAAGCGAAGGTGGCGCTGGAAGCGCTGAAAGGCGAGGCGACCGTGTCGGAGTTGGCGAGCCGGTTCGGCGTGCATCCAACAATGATCAACCAATGGAAACGTGCGCTGCTGGATGGCGCATCGGGCGTTTTTGAGCGCGGCAGCCGCAAAGCGCCGTTGATCGATGAAGA
>NZ_KB907993.1 GCF_000382265.1 Yoonia vestfoldensis DSM 16212 | reverse complement strand
CAACCTGAGCTTCAGCGAATGGGCCAGCGTCTTTGGCGATGCCAAAATGACCACGGCACTGCTCGACCGTCTCACCCATCGCTGCCACATCCTCGAAACCGGCAATGACAGCTACCGCTTCAAGGCCAGCTCCGAAACAGCCAAGAAAAAGCGAAAGGAGACACCACCATTGACGCCATCATAATACGCAGATCATAACGACTGGGTGGGTCAGATCTCGATGAAAATGCCGGGTCAGTTCTCAGTGACAATCAACAGCAATCAAGCGCGACAGCGCAAAGAAAACCAGCATTCATCGCTCTGAAGGTGAAATCGTTCTCCTCCCCATAACCCATAGGAAAATTAACCTCGTCGAACAGACCAATCCTGTTCAGTACATCGCGACTTACCCCGAAACAGAAACCATTGATCTGTTCTACGATCGGAGGACATAAATTTCCGGCGAATCTGGCGCATTGCTCGTGTATCTCTTCCAACGTCGCAAGATCACTTCTCACGCGGTTGCTTGAGACGGTTGCAGTTGGAAGCTCTGGAATAGACTGCCATCCTCCCGCATTTGACATTGGCCCTACTATACCGATCCTCCAATTAGCAGACATACAAGCTGTGATGCGCGTGATCCAGTCACCGACGACTATGGTGTCGCTATTCAGAATGATCACCGTCTCGCACGACGTTGCCTTGAGTCCGGCGTTTGCGGCTTTGCAAAATCCACTTCCTTCTGGCCGCCGGAGCAGGATACATTTTTCAATTCCCAATTCATGAAAGACTGTCTGACAAAAATGCATCGTTTCGGTGCCAGAGCCATCATCGACAATCACAAGCCTGTCGTGATCTCGCATTGTCGCCATCAGACTGGTCAGGCATTTGCGCACGTCTTCAAGACCGTTGTGAACGCACACAACGATTTCGACGGGCGACCGAGGGTCAGCGTTGCTCATTCTTATGCCTGACTTTAGCGAACCACGCGCTTTTGATGATCCTGTCTGGCAAGAACCCATACCTCAATCGCGGGATATCATAGACTGCGATAGGCAGCGACAACTGATCCCTTTTCGACCCATTCATGATTTTTTCCCACCAGACAGAGCACATGTTTTGAACCTCTTGATCGCCTGGCCGCATCGCGCACACATTCGTTTCAAACAATAAAGGTTCGAGTTTTCGTATTGTGGGTATGTTGCGTTTGATGTGATTACCTATTGCGCCGATATCGTCCTTATCAAATCGCAGACAAGCCTCCGCCTCTGCGATTATCGTCGTGCGATCAGGGTGTCTGAAACTTGCGAAGTCAACTTGCTGCGCGTCGAGTGCACGAGCAATAGTTGCGGGGTCAGTACAAAGCAGAATATTCCCATCAATCCAAATCACCCACTCATAGTCGGAAAAATACGTGGGCAAATTGACCTTGACAAACCGGGCGCGGCGGCGACTGTCATGGTGATCATAATTGCAATGCACAGGTTGCCAAACGCGTTGCTGATCAAAGACTTGATCTGAGAACAGGAAGAAATCCGTATTCTTAGCCCATGCAGGATCGACGGGGAGCAATCGGTCAAAGTCGCCAAAGATCGCTGTGACGACAGCGATCCGTTTTCCAGCCTCGTTCCTGATCGAGAATGGGCAAAGGGCTGCGGGATCGTCGGGTGTCAACGGGCGCGAGCCATTGCTGCCAAGCTGGACGCCCGACCTGACCAATAGCTCGGCACCCCAATGCGTTAATGTGACACCGTCTTCAGCTGCCAACGATGAGTGTGGCGCATAGCACAGAGGCAAGCCAAGCTGAGAAAAATGTGCGTGTGCATCATTTGGATGCCCAAGCCCATGTACGGATGCATACCAATCTGGCTCCAGCCATTTTGCGTACGGCTTCGCGTCGGCCCGGCTTGGATCTCGTTTCGCGGCTGATCGTCGAAACTTTTCGCGTCTCTGAGCTGAGAAGAATATCTCCTGTTTAGCCAGTTTCTGAAGGATAGAAAAGACGATCCGTCGGCGGAGGCTGTGTTTCGGACCAGTTTGAGTGGACAAATCAGTGCTTCTTCATTTCTGCGGCTGGCCATGTGCGCTAATAGCCTTGCGCGCCCGTCGGCGTCGACGGGCATTCAAACGAACACGGTTAATGTCTTTTAATATCATGCGCCACTCAGACCGATCTTGCAGCGCCATCGCTGATGAACTATACGCGCTTCTTTTGCGGATTTTGATGTGCTCTTCAGCAAGATCGACACGTGCGCCATACGCCTGAAAAACCGATCTCCAATGCAAAATGTTCAAGTGCAAGGGGTTGTCGCGCAAGAGTTCCACCTTCACAAAGGGCATTCCAAGTGTAACCAAGTGCTCCCAATAGGAATGGGTTACATTAAAATTGGCACAGTCAAGATTAGAAGCAAAAGGCAGAATTTTTTTGAGCGAAAACATGACATTGCTGGTTAAGCGCCAGTCGTCGGTCACATGTTGCAGCAGCTTAACCTCATATTCTTTGATGACATCTTCTTTGTTTTTGAACACTTGGACCGAGGCCCAGAAGTTTTGCAATTGTGGATTTAAAAGGGCAGGCCCCTGAAACTGAAAGAAGTAAGTCTGCACGTGTGGGCTGATGGCGAGCGAGTCTGTAAGACCTACAAAGTCGGCGGTCTCCGAGCGTAGCTTTTCGATAAAAGGACCGATCAGATTTGGCAGCATGAAGACACTGTCGTTAGTAAAAACCAAGCGCGATGCGGACCAGCAGTCCGGCAAAAGGCGCAGCGCGCCCGCCCAAGCGGCAAAATCCATGCCACCATTTTTATGCACGACGACGCCCGCAGCAGAAGACAGGCTTTCCAATTCAAATCCACTCTCCGGATCGTCTAACGCAACGCAGGCGATCACGGTAAAACCATTTTGTGTAAGGCTTTCCAAATAGACGATAGTAGCGCGGGATACTTTGCCGCCGGGCGCATAGATAGAGAAAAGGCAAACATCCTTATGCGCAATGCAATCCGGGCGACGCAACACGCGGCTTTGGCTGAAGCCCGTTGTGCTCGAATTTCGATCTTGTGTTTGAAACCCTAAAACAGAGCGTAAGAATTTGAACATAAGACAAAGTCCTTTGCGTTATTGACATGCGCTTAGGCTAGAGTTTTCCGGAAGTCGAGCCTTGTGATGTGAGCTACTCCCTCTCGGCTCGACAGGTTCTGGCGTAAATTAAGCTACTTTTTGCACCTGCTGATCGGGTTGGGTTGCGTCTTTTCCCAGCGAATAGAGCACGGCGTGTGTTCGGGATGCGCGCGGCAAGCACCTTGGCGGTGGGCTAATCCATGATGGCGACCAGATAGAAGAACCCAAGCCGCATCGGCAGATTGGTGATGCCCGAGCATTTCTCCCCGACAGTGTCATGCGCGGCATGATCCCGAGAGGAGGACCTTATTCAGGCGATCCCCGCTCAGAGAGCGTCTCGGGTTGGGTTGCAGGCGCCAGTTTGCAATGCCGCAGCTCACACATTGATATCAAAAAAAGGATATGATTGAGCTTTGCAGCAGATTTTGGTCTGAAATCAACAGATGCGCCAGTTATCGTGGGATCGCCACTTGCACGTGCTGCGCGCGGCGGTCGAAATAAAAGGTTTCGGTCCTCGCCCGGCGCAATCGGATGTTATTGGTCGGTGGCCTCAACGGTCAGGTCCGCACAAAGCATCCACCATTGGTCGGGTGCCGCTGCATCCCGCAGGGTGTCGATCAGCGAACTGTCGTCGCGCGACAGATCAAGCAGGCACAGGTCCTGCCCGTCGTTCGACAGGCGCGCAATGCTGATCGGGCGGCAATCGTCGGGCATGATCTCGCCGTTGCTGGTCAGCGCCTGTTCGAGGCTTTGCTGGCTTTGGCACGCGATCACCGGCGTCTGCGCGCCGGCGGGTGTCGACAGGGCAAGCGTGATTGCGGCAAGGGCGATGCGGGGTGTGATGGTCATGATGTATCCTCCAGGTCAGGGACAAGGAACCCTTTGCCGCGCGCATTGTTCCATCATCCGCGCGATTCTGCGCATCTGCGCCGTTTCGGGATCAGCCTAGAAAACGCTTGATCGGCTTGTGTGTCGCGGTCACCATAAGCGCCAATGATGGTTGCTGCGGTGGGTAAGAGAATGGCGTTTCAGGATGTGATCAACAATTACGGCAACGGGGCGAACGGGACCATCACGACCGCAGATGGCGATAGTGTCCGCTATACGATCATCTCGACCGCGACGACCGTGACCACCGCGAACAGCACGGCGGCCGCGCGGATTTCGGCGGACGGCCTGCAATCGGTGGAAGTGAATTTCGACAATTTGGTGCGCGGCGTCACGCTCAAATTTGACCGAGGCAATCCCGGCGAGATTTACAAGATCGAGATCGACGGCGCACTGGTCGATATCCAGGCGCTGATCGCCAGCGGCGACGCGACCTTCGCGTCAATCATCCAAGGCACGACCCCCGTGCAGACAGGCACCCATGTCATCGAAGACGGTGGCGTGACCAGCACCGGATCTTTCGACAACAACAGTCTCGGGTTCCTGACGATCAACATACCGATCGACAGGATCAAGGTCTTCGGCACCGGCGGCAACAGCGGGAATTTCGACATCATCGAGATCGGGATCGATTCTGTTTCCTCTGCGGTGGTGTGTTTTGCGGCGGATACCGAATTGCAGACACCGGATGGCCCGTGCCAGGTGGCCGCGCTGCGCGCCGGTGACGAGGTTCTGACCCGCGACGGGCAGACCCGGCGGATCGTCGCGACCCATGCCCGCCACATCCGACCGATCGAGCTTTACCGAGAGACGCGCCTCCTGCCGGTGACGATCAAGGCCGGCGCATTGGGCGCTGGGCTGCCTACGCGCGACCTGTCGGTGTCGCGCCAGCATCGCATCCTTGTCGCCTCGCGGATCGCGCGGCGTATCTGCGGTGCAGAAGAGGTTCTGATCCCCGCGTTCCGTCTTGTCGGCTTGCCCGGCATCGATGTTGCCCGCACGATCCAGCCGATCAGCTATTACCACATCCTGCTGGACCGCCACGATATCGTGCTGGCCAATGGCGCGCCCGCCGAGACGCTTTTCGTCGGCCCTGTCTCTGCCGCGGCGCTGCAGGATGATGACGATGCGCCTGACGAGGTCAGCCTTGCCCCAGAGCTGCCGCCGATGACGCCTGCGCGCCCCTTCGCCACCGCTGATCAGGCCCGCCAGATCGTTGCGGCACATCTGCGTCACCAACGCCCGCTGCTGGAAGAATTGTCGCCGGTCTAGCGGCCTTTCCAGACCGGATCGCGTTTTTCGGCAAAGGCGTGCGCGCCTTCTTTCTGATCGTCACTGGCGTAAAGCCGGTCCACGCTCGTGAATTGCCGTTTGGTCACCCGGTTCAGCGCGTCCTGAAACCGCATGTCTTCTGCCTCGCGCACGATTTCCTTGATCGCGGCGTAAACCAGCGGCGGGCCGTTCTCCAGAAGACGCGCAAGCTCCCAAGCCTTGGGCAGCAGACCAGCGGGCGTCGTGATTTCGCGTAAAAGACCCCAGTGCAGCGCCTCTTGCGCATCGAACCAGCGCCCGGTCAGCAACAAATCCATCGCGACGTGATAGGGGATGCGTTTGGGCAGTTTGATCGACGCGGCATCCGCCACCGTACCCGACCGTATTTCCGGCAGCGCAAAGGTGGCATTGTCGGATGCAAGGATCAGGTCGCAACTCAGCGCGAGTTCCAGCCCGCCGCCGCAACAGATCCCGTTGACAGCGGCGATCACCGGCTTGTTCAGATGCGGCAGTTCCTGCAAGCCGCCGAAACCGCCCACGCCGTAATCGGCATCGACCGCGTCACCATCGGCAGCCGCTTTCAGGTCCCAGCCGGGGCAAAAGAATTTGTCGCCCGCCGCCCGCAGGATCGCGATGCGCAGGCTGTCGTCGTCGCGGAAATCGCGGAATACTTCGCCCATGATCCGGCTGGTGGCCAGATCGATCGCATTGGCCTTCGGCCGGTCGAGCGTCACTTCCAGCACCGCACCCTCGCGGCGGGTACGGATCGGGCCATCGCTGCGCATTTGCATCATGGGTCTTCCTTCCAGATCACGGCATCCACAGCCACGGCAAAATCGCTGCCGACCATCAGCGGATTGATTTCGATTTCCTCCAGCATCCTGTCGGTTTCCAGCATGTCCTGCAATGCCAGTGCCGCGCGGATAACGGCCCCGATATCGGCGCATGGCCTGCCGCGATAGCCGTCGAGCAGCGGCCAGAGCCTCAAACGGCGCAAACCGTCCGCGATCTCAGTCGCCGTCACCGGCAGGACCAGCGTCACCGTATCGCCCAGCAATTCGGCCGTGACACCGCCGAACCCCAGCGTCAGCGTCGCGCCGTAGACTGGATCGCGGCGCGCACCGAGCAAGAGTTCGGCGATGGCGCCCGTGACCATTTCCTCGGCCAGATAGCCGGCGGCGCCTGGCATCTTTGCTTGCCCGTCAAGCCTGAAGAGGTTCAGACGCACCGCACCTGCCTCGGTCTTGTGGGCGAACCCGAGCCCTTTCAGTGCCAGCGGCGGTATCAGGATCTGCGCCGCTTGGGTCAACGCGGGCAGGGTCGGGGCGGTGACGCCACGCGGCACAGTGATGCCCGCCGATGCGAGTTGCCGCTTGGCATCATCTTCCGTCAGCATCTTGAGCGAGCCATCACGAACGACAGGTGTCCAGTTGCGCCAGCCCGCAGGACCTGCCGTCACCTGTGCGGCCCTGACCGCTGCCAGCGCGGTCTCCAACCCCATCAGCGGTGCAATGCCTTGATCCATCAGCGCGATGGCGCGGTCCTCGTCGAAATTTTCGGGCAAGGACGCGACTGGAAAGGCAGGCTTGCCGGTGGCATGTGCAGCCGACACGATCGCATGCAGGGCAGGGTCGAAACTCGATGGGTCGCAACGGTCGGGGCGTGGCGGGTCGATGATGAAAAGGCCCGCATCAAAGCCGGCGAGCATGGTGCTGAAAACGTCCGTCGTGCGCGGTCCGTCACCCCAGATGAAGGTTTGGTAATCCAGCGGATTGGCAATCGTCACCAGCGCGCCGAGCGTGGCGGCGAGCCGTTCTGCGTGCGCCGGGCCGATTGGCGGAAAGTCCAGCGCGAAGGGCGCAGCAAGATCCGCGACCAGCCCGGCTTCGCCACCCGAACAGGCCACCGCACACAGCCGCCGTCCCAGCCCCGGCCCGTGCAGATGCAGGATCTTGAGCGTCTCGAGCAGTTCCGCGGGTGTGTTCACCTCCGCCACGCCGATCTGGCGCAGAAAGGCAGAAGAGGCCGCGCCGCCACCCGCAAGCGACGCGGTATGCGTGGCGGCGGCGGTCTGTGCCGCTTCGGTCTTGCCGGATTTGATCGCGACGATGCCTTTGCCCACCGCCTGCGCGGCCTCCGCCATCGCGGCAACAGCCGATGCATCGCCCAAACCCTCGATATAAAGCCCAAGTGCGGTGACGCGATCATCGGCGAGCAAGGCACCAGCAAGCTGCGCCAGTCCAATTTGGGCTGCATTGCCCAAACAGGCGACGTAAGCGACAGGCAAGCCGCGCGCCTGCATCGTCATGTTGATGACGATATTCGAGGATTGGCTAAGCAAGGCGACACCCCGGTGCACCCGCCGCCCGCCGTGTTGGTCAGGCCACAGAAGGGCACCGTCAAGGTAATTGATGACCCCATAGCAATTCGGCCCGAGGATCGGCATCGCGCCCGCCAGCGCGACCAGCCGGTCCTGCAAATCTCCGTTGCCGGTTTCGCGCCAGCCCGAGGCGAAACAGATCGCCCCGCCTGCGCCCATCCCCGCCAGTTCGCCCGCGACGTCGATCGTCGCATGGCGGTTGACGCCGATGAAGGTCGCATCAGGCGCGGCGGGCAGGTCGGCCAGCGCGCGGTAACACTGCACCCCCGCGATGTTTTCCCGCGTTGGATGCACGGGCCAGACCGGCCCGTCGAACCCCATACGCTGGCATTGTTCGATCACGTTGGCCGCCCAGCCGGACCCGAGGACAGCGATGCTGCGCGGTCGCAGCAAGCGCGACAGGTCTGTCATGGCCGCACCTGCCTGCATGGCAGGCAGACGGGGGCTTTGCCCCCATACCCCCAGGATATTTTTGAACAAATGAAAGGGAGGCGTCGCCCTGTCCTGCGCGAACAGGACAGGGAAACTTCACCTGTTGCGGTCATCGGGGTCCCCCCCTGTACCGCGGGGTCACTTTGCCATGGATTGGTTAACATATCGTTTCATCTGTTCCCAAATATCCTCGGGGGTGAGGCGCGCCGCGCCGAGGGGGCAGACAGCCCCCTGACTAGCCCTCATGCGGGCGCAGCAGTGCGCGGCTGATGATGTGGCGCTGGATTTCGCTGGTGCCTTCCCAGATCCGTTCGACCCGCGCATCGCGCCAGATCCGTTCCAGTGGCAGGTCGTCCATCAACCCCATGCCGCCGTGAATCTGGATCGCCTCGTCCGCGACCATCGCCAGCACTTCACTGGCCTTCAGCTTGGCCATGGCCATGTCGGCGTCGGTGACGCCGCCTTGGTCGAACTTCCAGCCCGCCTCCCATGTCAGCAATTCGGCGGCTTTCAGCTCCATCGCCATATCGGCGAGCTTGAAGCTGACGCCCTGAAACTTGCCGATCTGCTGGCCGAACTGGCGGCGTTCCGCCGCATAGCGCACGGCAAGGTCGAGCGCGCGGTCCGCACGCCCCAGACAGGTCGCGGCGACCTGCAGCCGTGTGGCCCCAAGCCAGTCATTGGCGACCTCGAACCCTTTGTGGACTTCGCCCAGGATGTTCTCGGCAGGCACGCGGCAACCGTCGAATTCCAGAATGGCGTTGGAATAGCCACGGTGGCTGACGTTGCGATAGCCGTCGCGCACCGTGAACCCCGGCGTGCCTTTGTCGACGAAGAAGGCGGTGATCTTTTTCTTGGTGCCGCGCGGCGTGGCCTCTTCCCCCGTCGCCATGAAGGCGATGGTGAAGCCCGCGATATCAGCATGGCTGATGAAATGCTTGGTGCCGTTCAGCACCCAGTCGCCCCCGTCCTGCCGCGCGCTGGCCTGCATACCCCGCAGGTCGGACCCGGCCCCCGGTTCGGTCATCGCCAGACAATCCCATGTCTCGCCGCGCAGGCACGGGTAGAGGTACTTTTCGCGTTGCGCCTCGGTCCCCGCCAACAGGATGTTCGAAGGCCGCGCCACGCAGGTCCAGTGCAGCGCATAATTTGCGCGACCCAATTCGCGTTCGTAAAGCAGCCAAGACAGGGTATCGAGACCCGCGCCGCCCACCTCTTCGAGCATATTGGCCGCATAAAGACCCGCCGCCATCGCCTTGCCCTGGATTTCGCGGACCAGCTCCATCGGCAGATGGCCCGTGCGTTCGACCAGCGCTTCATGCGGGTAAAGCTCTGCCTCCACGAAAGCGCGGGTCGTGTCCACGATCATCCGCTGTTCATCGGTCATGCCGAAATGCATCAGCTTTTCCCCTGTCCGATATGACGGCCTGCACCAGCAGGGCGGGGCAGCGTCGCATGGGCGTCGCGGATCGCGAAAAGCCGGTCCAGCACGGCGGCGGTGGCGGGGCAGGCCTTGCCAGCTGCCATGTCCACATGCAGCAGCATCTGTTCCAGCGTCGCCACGGCCTGCCCATCCTTGGCGATTGTCATGAAGATGTGCAGCCGCTTGTCATCCGCGCCCAACACCTGCACCGATCCGGTCAGATGGTCGCCCAGTTTCGCCTCGCCCAGATGCCGGATATGGGTTTCGGCGGTGTAATAGCTCTGGCCGCCTGCGACATAATCCATATCCGCGCCGATCAGGCGCAGCAGCGTGTCCGAGGTTTCCGAGCCTGCGAACAGATAACGGCTTTCGGTCATATGTCCGTTATAGTCGATCCAGCTTGGCAGCACCTGCAGGCGGACCAGCGGGGCGTCGGCGTCCGGCGTCTGCACCGTGTCGCGCCGCTGCGCGTCATGCGCTTTGAGCACGCGGCCCGCGCCCCAGTCGCGGTCTTTGAGCACCCGCAGAAAGCCCACCAGATTGCTGTCGCGGATGCGTTCCAACTCGCGGATCGTGTGGTGGCCCGATTGCGCATCGGACTGGCCCGCGATCAGATCGACCAGGTCGTCGTTGAATTCCGGCACATCCATCAGTTTGGTCCATGGCCATGTCAGGCAGGGGCCGAATTGTTCCAGAAAATGCTTCATCCCCGCTTCGCCGCCCGCGATCCGGTAAGTCTCGAACAGGCCCATCTGGCCCCAGCGCAGGCCGAAACCCATGCGGATCGCCTCGTCGATTTCCTCGGTCGTGGCGATGCCATCCTTGACCAGCCAGAGCGCCTCGCGCCAGACCGCCTCGAGGAACCGGTCGGCGATATGGGCGTCGATTTCCTTGCGCACATGCAGGGGGAACATGCCGATGCTGCGCAAGGTATCCTTGACGCCTTCGATCAGGGCTGCGTCGCTGGCGGGGCTGGGCACAACCTCAGCCAGAGGCAAAAGATAGACAGGATTGAACGGGTGGGCGACAAAGATCGTTGCGGGGTTGATCGCCCCTTTCTGCAATTGCGACGGCTTGTAGCCGGAGGTGGAAGAGCCAAGGGGCGTGTCGGGTGCTTCCCTCTGGATTTCGGTATAGACGCGGTGTTTCAGGTCCAGCCGTTCGGAGACGGATTCCTGAATGTATTCTGCATCCGTCACAGCCTCGGCCAAGCTCGCGGCATAGCTGAGGTGCCCCATCGCGGGCAGCGGCACATCGGACAGGGCGGGCAGCGACAGTTTGGCGTTGTCCAGCACGGCTGCGATCTTGCGCGGGGCGTCGGGGTCTGGGTCAAAGACCGCCACATCCCAGCCGTTGAGCAGGAACCGCGCGGCCCAGCCGCCGCCGATCACGCCGCCACCGATGATCGCGGCCTTCATAGCGGGGCCCGTTTCGTCAGATGCAGGCGGTCGCGGACGGCCTCCGGCCCGATCACCCGCGCGCCCATGTTTGCGATGATGGTTGCGGCCTTTTCGACCAGTTGCGCGTTCGTGGCCAGCACGCCTTTTGACAGGTAGAGATTATCCTCAAGCCCAACCCGCACATTGCCCCCTGCCAGCACCGCCGCCGCGACATAGGGCATTTCGTTGCGCCCCAAGGCAAAGGCCGACCAGTGCCAATGCGGCGGCACGTTGTTCACCATCGCCAGAAAGGTGTTCAGATCATCGGGCGCCCCCCATGGCACGCCCATGCACAATTGCACCAGCACGGGGTCGGGGATGATGCCTTCGGCGACGAGTTGCTTGGCGAACCACAGATGGCCGGTGTCGAACGCCTCGATCTCGATCCGCACGCCAGAGGCTACCATCCGCGTCGCCATATCGCGCAGCATGCCGGGGGTGTTGACCATGACGTAATCGGCCTCGGCGAAATTCATCGTGCCGCAATCAAGCGTGCAGATCTCGGGGCGGCAGTCGAGGACATGCTGCACCCGTTCGGCCGCCCCCGCCATATCGGATTTGGGGGACATGCGGTGCATGCTTTCGGTGCCGTCGAACATCAGATCGCCGCCCATGCCGGCGGTCAGGTTCAGGATCACATCGGTGTCCGCGTCGCGGATACGCTCGGTCACTTCGCGGTAAAGGGCCGGGTCGCGCGACGGTTTGCCGGTCTCGGGGTCGCGGACATGGCAATGCACGATGGCTGCCCCCGCCTTGGCCGCGTCGATGGCGGCGTGGGCGATTTGTGCGGGCGAGCGGGGGACATGCGGTGACATATCCTGCGTGCCGCCCGATCCGGTGACGGCACAGGTGATGAAAACCTCGCGGTTCATGGCAAGTGGCATCGGGGTCCTCCTTAACCATGAGGCTAGCAGGGTTGCGCGGGGTGGCTTGGCGATTTACGAAAGATTTATGGCGATATCCGAAACCATCTTTGCGGCCTCCGACCAGCCGCTCGACATCGCGGTGCTGGTGCTGCCGCGCGCCTCGATCCTAGAGGTCGCGTCGGTGCTGGACCCTTTGCGCAACGCCAACCGCCATCTGGGGCAGGACAGGTTCCGCTGGCGGGTAGTGTCGCCCTCGGGGGCGGATGTGCCGCTGACCTGCGGGATCGCCTTGCCCGCCATCGGGCCGCTTGCGGCGGCGGAAGGGGCCGATGCGCTGATCGTCGTGGCAGGCTACAACCAGTCCGAGGTCGCGACGCGCCCCTTGATCGCGGGTCTGCGCCGGATCGCGGGGCGGTTCCGCGCGGTGGGGGCAGTCGATGCCGGGCCTTGGGTGCTGGCGCGGGCGGGGTTGCTAGACGGCCATCGCGCCACGGTGCATTGGGAAGACTTGGAGGATTTCGCCAGCGCCCACAGGGCCGTCGATGTGGTGCCGGACCGTTTCGTCATCTCGCGCAACCGCTTCACCGCGGGTGGTGCCGCCCCTGCTGCTGACCTGATGCTGCATCTGATCGGCGCACGCTGTGGCGCGGGTCTGGCAGGGCAGGTGGCGGCATCGTTCCAGTACGAGCCGCAGGCCGATGGCAGCCGCCCGCAGCGCCCCGGCCTGTTGCCTGTCGCCCGCGATGCGCGGCTGGCGGGGGCGCTTGCGCTGATGAATGCGCATCTGGAGGACCCGCTACCGCTGGAGACGATTGCCCGTACTCAAGGGCTTGGTCTGCGCCGGATGGAGCAATTGTTCCGCGAGACCTTGGGGCAGGGGCCGGGGGCCGCCTATCTGGACCTTCGGCTGCAGATGGCGCGGCGGATGGTCACCGACACGCGCCACGATCTGCGCGATATCGCGCTGCGCTGCGGGTTCGTCGATCCGACCAGCTTTTCGCGGGCATTCCGGCGGCGGTTCGGTGTGCCGCCCAGCCGGATCAGGTCGTCGTGACAGGCGGCAGGGTGACTTCGATCATGCGGGGGCCGCGGGCGGTCGCGTCTATTGCAGCGGGCGTTGTGCGGGTAAACGGCAGACCGCAGGCGCGTGCGAGGTCCGCAAAATCCGGCGGGCGCGGGGTGCAGCCTAGCACCTGCGCGCCTGCGGCTTTCATCGCGCTGGCGATTTCGCCGTAGCCTGCGTTGTTGAAAACGATGAAGGTGATGTCGAGGTTTTCTTCGAACGCTGTCAGCATCTCACCGGGGCTGAACATCAGCCCGCCATCCCCGATCAGGCACAGGATGCGTGCGTCAGGGGCCGCCAGCGCCGCGCCCACCGAAGCCCCCGGCGCATAGCCAAGTGCGCCGTAGCCTGTCGCCGCGTTGAACCAGCCGCAGGGCCGGTCGTGGTCGTAATAGAGGTTGCCCGCATAGATCGCCTGCGTGGAATCCCCGACCATGATCGCACCGGGACAGCTGTCGCGCAGGCGGTCCAGCACGGCGATCTCGGCGGCATAGCCTGCGGGCAAGGCCGCAAAGGCCGCGTTGCGCGCTTGGGCCGCGCGCTCTGCACCATCGGCGCTGGTTGCACCTTCTAGACGCGGCAGGATCGCGGCCAGATCACTTTGCAGCATGACGGCGGCAGGGTGGCGGGCCAGTTGCGCGGCATCGATATCGACGCGGATCATCCGTGTAAGGTCCGGCAGGCCGCCATCGTCATACATGTCCCAATCGGTCGGCCCGATTTCGGACCCCAGTACCACGAGCTGATCCGCCGAGGCGATCAGATCGCGGACGGGCGCTAGGCTCGGTGACGCAGGCACGACCAGCGGATGACCATGCATCAGCCCGCGCGCATTGGTGGTCAGGATCACCGGCGCGCCAAGGCGGTCTGCCAATGCCTGCAGCGCCGCCCCCGCGCGGCGGCAGCCGCCCCCCGCGATGATCACGGGCGATTTTGCGTCCGCCAGCAAGGCATTCGCGGAAATGACATCCGGCACTGACGCAGGCGCGATCACGGGCAGCGGCAGCGCGTCAGGGGCCGTGGCCGCCATCAGGTCGAGCGGGATTTGCAGATGCACCGGCCCGCCGCGCCCCGTGGTCAGGGCAACGGCAATCTGGTCGAGGATCGCAGGCAGATCGTCGGCACGGTCCAGTTGGAACGCCGGACCCAGTGTCGCGCTCAGCGCCAGTTGGTCGGGCAGTTCGTGCAGATGCCCTAGCCCCTTGCCCAAGCTGTCCCGCCGGTTCACGCCGGAAATCACCAGCATCGGCACGCTATCCGCCCGCGCCTGCGCCATCGGCGTCAGGATATTGGTCAGCCCCGGTCCGGTGATCACCAGCGCCACACCGAACCGCCCCGAGACGCGGGCATAGCCATCGGCCATGAAACCTGCCCCCGCCTCGTGGCGCGGGGTGATATGGCGGATGCCCGCGTCGGGCAGGGCGCGGTAAAGCTCGATCGTATGCACGCCGGGGATGCCAAAGATCACCTCGGTTCCCATCTGCTGCAACCAGCGCACAAGGCTTTGCGCGACGGTCGTCATCGTGGCCAGCCCATCGCAAAGCGTCTGAGCCGCACGCAAGCCTCGCGCGTGGCGTCATCGCTCGCGTTGAGCGCCAGCCGCAGCCAACCCTCAAAAGCTTTGCCAAAGGACGCGCCGGGCATGACGGCGACGGCCTCCGTCTCTAGCAGCGCCAGCGCAAAGGCTTTGGAATCGTGGCTCAGCGCGCGGATGTCGAGCAGGGCGAACATCCCCGCCTCGGGCTTGTGGACATGCAGGTCGGCCACACCGTCAAGGGCTGCGTGGATGATCCCCGCGCGCCGCGCCATACGCCCGGCCATCGCCTTCGCTAGGTCGGGCGGGCTGGCCACCGCCTGCGCCGTCATGTCGGCGATGAAAGGCTGCGATCCGAACAACATGGTTTCGGACAGGGGCAGCGCCTGCGTGCAAAAGGCGGCAGGCCCGCAGACCCAGCCGGACCGGAACCCCGGTGCGGCATGCGATTTGGAAATCGAGGCGGTGACGATCACACGCTCTTCATAGGCGGGATTGGCCAAGGCGGAGGTGAAGACCGCGCCCTCATGGGTCAGGTTGCCGTAAACCTCGTCCGAGACGACCCAGAGGTCGTGTTCGGCCGCCAGCGCACAGATCGCGTCCAGATCGGCAGGCCGCAGGATCGCGCCTGTCGGGTTATGCGGCGTGTTGAGCATGATGACCCGCGTCGCAGGCGTGATCGCCGCCGCCACATCCGCCGCCTGCAGGCGGAACGCATGGGCGGGGTCAAGGCTGACGGGCACCGGCACGGCACCCGACGCACGGATCAACCCCTCATAGGTCGCATACATCGGATCGCCGAGGATTACCTCGCAACCCGGATCGCAAAGGGCTGTCAGCACCAGATACAGCGATGTCTGCGTGCCGGGCAGGCAAAGAAAGCGGTCGGTCCCGATGCTGCGGCCGGTCAGGGCGCTATACTTGCCTGATAGGGCGGCCAGTAACGACGGCTCGCCCCGCCCGTTGGAATAGCCGGTGCGCCCTGCACCCATTGCGGCAATGGCGCTGTCGATCAGCGTGTCAGGCGTCGGTACATCGGGTTCGCCGATGGTCAGGTTGATGATCGCGTCGCCCGCGCGGATGCGCGCATTGGCGGCGGCGCTCAGCACCCATTTATCCGACCCCAGCCCGGCGAGGCGGGTGGTGACATCAGCATATTGCATTGTTTACTCCGGCAGTTTCAGGTCAAGCAGCCGAGCAAAGGCGCGGATCGCGATGGTGCGCATTTCGCCTTGCGCGAATTGGTCGGGCAGGACAGACGCCTCGATCCACAGTCCGTCGAGCAGCGCGTTGCCGGCGATGGCAAGGGCGCGTGTCGCGGGTTTGTCATGGGGTTTGCCCGCCGTACGCAGGGCATCGACGATCATCCCTTCCAGCCGGTCGCGGAACGCCAGATAGGTCGCTTCATGCACGTCGCGCATGGCCGTATCGCGCGGCACCAGTTGCATCGACGCGGCCCACAGTGCCATGGCGCGCGGGTCGACGACCGGCGGCGTAACCGCATTGGCGATGAACCCCGCCAGTCGCGCGATCGGATCGGCGGGCAGATCGTCAAGGGCCGCCGCACTCGCCTCGGTCAGGCGGGTCATCAGGGTTTCGTGGGCGGCGGCGACAAGGTCTTCCTTGGTGTCGAAATAATGCTTGATAAGGCCCGGTGTGACACCGGCCTTCAGCGCAATCGCGCGCACGGTCGCGGCCTGCGGCCCGCCTTCGGCAATGCAATCAAGCGTGGCGTCGATCAGCGCGGCGCGGCGCGCCTCCTCGCCTTCGCGCTTGAAGGTGCGGCGCAGGGTCATGCGCGCAGCACCGGACGGGTCAGGCAGGTGGGGCCACCTTCGCAGGCGATGCAGAGCGCATCGCCGTCGAACACCTGTACATTGCAGCCTGCATCTTGCATCAGGGCGCGGGTCTGTGGGAACCCGTCGACCATCACCACATCGCGCGGGCGCAGGGCGAGCACGTTCAGGCTCAGCCCGTTCGAGGCCATGAATTCATCCTCGGGCGCGTGCAGCAGGGTCCAGCCGCGCGCGCGCATATCCGACCACAGCGCATAGGGCAGCAAGGGCGCATGGATCAGCGCGATATCGGGGCCAAGCGGGGACACAAGCGACATCAGATGCAGGCAGGCGGCGGGGCCGGTCCAATAGGGTAGGTCATAGGCCTGCACAGCGATGTCATAAGGGCGCAGGATATCCGCCAAGGCCATGATGCCTGCCTGATTGGTGCGCACCCCGCGCCCCACGGCCAGCGTGTCTGGATCAAGCCAGAAACAATCGCCCGATTCGACCGTGGCATCACCGGTCAGACGGCCGATCACCGGCACGCCGATACTGTCGTAGAAGGCGGCATGCAGGTCCGGTTCGGCGCGGCGCAAGGCCTTGCCCATGTTCAGGATCACGGCCCCGTGGTGGGTCACAAACGACGGGTCCTGCACGAACACCGCATCCGACAGGCCGTCATCGGCGGATGGCATCCAATGCACCTCTGCCCCGCTGGCGGTCATGATCCGTGCCAGTTCCGCATGCTGGATTTCCGCGCGGGCAGGGTCAAACCCTGCGCCGTAATGCCAGTCCTGCGGGCGGGCCTTGGCCATGGCGGGGCCGGGGGCGCGCATGATCACGGCGGCAAGAGGTTTTGATCGGTCTTCGGCACCAAAGCGCATGTCGTCCATCTTCTGCTGAAATTATACACTTGAATAATTGCTGCCATTTTGGCCAGATACAATCACAAAAATGTTGCGATGCACTTTGGCGTGCCGCAGCGTTGGCGAACGCTGTGCCGATGCGGGTGCTGCGGGATGATCAAGAAGCGCGCAAAGCGCTCTTATGTTCAACAAGGAGAAAGATATCATGAAGACACTGACCCTTCTCGCGACCACCGCCCTGATCGCTGTCGCCGGTCTGGCGCAGGCCCAAGAGGTCCGCGTCGGTATCGCGGCCGAACCCTATCCGCCCTTCGCCTCGCCCGATGCGGCGGGCAATTGGGTCGGCTGGGAGGTCGAGATCATCGACGCCGTCTGCACCGCCGCCGAACTGGATTGTGTGCTGACGCCGACCGCATGGGACGGGATCATTCCCGCGCTGGTGTCCGGCCGGATCGACACGATCATGGCGTCGATGTCGATCACCGCCGACCGGATGCAGACTATCGATTTCTCGGACCCCTATTACAACACGCCCACCGTGATCGTGGGCCAGCGTGACATGGAAATGGACGCCTCCCCCGAAAGCCTTGCGGGCAAGGTGCTGGGTGTGCAGGTGTCGACCATCCACCAAGCCTATGCACAGGCCTATTTCGAAGGGGCGACCGAACTGCGCACCTATCAGACGCAGGACGAAGCCAATCAGGACCTCGCTGCAGGCCGGATCGACGCCACACAGGCCGACAGTCTGGCCATGGATGATTTTCTTGCCACCGAAGCTGGGGCCTGTTGCGAGGTCAAGGGTGCCGTCGCCCCGGATGAAGCCATCCTCGGCGCAGGTGTCGGCGCAGGCATGCGCAAGGGCGAGGACGACCTGCGTGCGGCGATCAACGCAGGCATCGCCGCGATCATTGCCGACGGCACCTATGACGAGATCACGGCGCGCTATTTCGCCACCTCGATCTACGGCAACTAAGCCCGGCGCACCGGGTGTCGGACTGGCTATATGCCCTCTGGCCGGGGCTGGAAACATCGGTCGGTCTTTTGTCCCTCCAGCCGCCGGGCTGGGGGGGTAACCTTTTGCGCGGCGCTTGGGCGAGCCTGCAGATCGCACTTGGCGCTTTTGCGCTGGGCCTGCTGATCGGCACGGCGGGCGCGCTGGGCAAGCTGTATGGCGGCCCGGTCACGCGCGATCTGCTGTCGGTCTATACGGTCGTCGTGCGGGCGGTGCCTGAACTGATCCTGATCCTGATCCTCTATTACGCGGGCACGGACCTGCTCAATCAGGCCCTGCGCGCGATGGGGCAGCGGCCTGTCGAAATTTCGGGCGTTGTCGCGGGTATCGCCGTTCTGGGCATCGTGCAGGGCGCCTATGCGACCGAGGTGCTGCGTGGCGCGATCCAGTCGGTGCCGCGCGGCCAGCACGAGGCGGCGCGCGCCTATGGCATGGGTGCGGTCCAGACGTTCTGGCGCGTGACCATTCCCGCGATGCTGCCTTTGGCGCTGCCGGGCCTGTCGAACCTCTGGCTGATCGCGACCAAGGATACCGCCCTGCTGGCCATCGTCGGCTTTTCCGAACTGACGCTGGAGACGCGGCAGGCGGCAGGATCGACGCGGGCCTATTTCACGTTCTTTCTGGCGGCGGGCGCCATCTATCTGGCGATGACGCTGCTGTCGGGCCGCATCTTCGGCTGGATCGAGGCGCGCTACCGGCGCGGGCAGGCCGCGCAATGAACCACCAGAGGATCGCAGAAGAGGTCTTTGTGCCGCACCGGATCGTCATGGTCGCGGTGGCGCTGGGCCTTGTGGTCTGGGCAGCGCTGGCGCTGCGCTGGGACTGGATTCCGCGCTATTATGATCTGGCGGTGCAGGGCATCTGGCGGACATTGTGGCTGCTCGGCTTGAGTTGCCTGATCGGGTTCATGCTAGCGGTGCCTTTGGGTCTGGCGCAGGCGGCAGGGCCACGGTTTCTGGCAGCACCCGCGCGTGCGTTCTGCACGGTGATCCGTGGCACGCCGCTGCTGTTGCAGTTGTGGCTGATCTATTTCGGTGTCGGCAGCCTGTTTCCGCAATTTCCATGGATCAGGGAAAGCGAGCTGTGGCCCTATCTGCGGCAGGCATGGCCCTATGCATTGTTAGCCCTGTCGCTCAGTTTCGCGGGCTACGAGGGCGAGGTGATGCGCGGCGCGTTCAAATCCGTCGCCGGTGGGCAGTTGGAGGCTGCGCGGTCCATGGGCATGGGCCGGTTCGCGATCTTCCGGCGCATCTGGTTTCCGCAGGCGCTGCAACGCGCGCTGCCGACCTTGGGCGGCGAAACCGTGCTGCAACTCAAAGCGACGCCCTTGGTGGCCACGATCACGGTGATCGAGATTTATGCAGTGTCGAGCCGTGTGCGGCAGGATACGTTCATCATCTATGAACCGCTGTTGTTGCTGGCGGTGATCTATATGGTGATCGCGGGGCTGCTGGCGCTGGCCTTCAAGCTTTTGGAACAGCGGTTCAATCGTGGGATGGTGGGCTAGGGCGCCCGGTCCCGATATCGTCCGGTGCCACGGCGACCGTTTTGATCACGGCGTGACAGGTCTGCCCCTTGGCCAGCCCCATCGCCTCTACGGACCGGCGGGTGATGCGGGCAGAGAGCCGATCCTCGTCCACGGCCAGCGTGACCATCGCGCCGGGGCCGTCGCCAAGGCGCAGATCGCTGATCGTGCCGTGCAGGATGTTCAGTGCGGACAAGCCCACAGGCCTGTCGCGCGACAGGATCACATCCTGCGCCATGATCCGCACCTGCAAGGTCGCACCCGCTGCATCACCGATGCGCGGCAGCCAGAGAGTGCCTGCGCCGGTGGCAAGTTCCGTCAACCCATCCGCATGATGCGCCACAACACGCGCTGTCAGCAGCGACGCAGCCCCGCGCGCACCGACGACGCCGACATCGCCTAGCACCTGCGCGGGTGGACCGCAGGCGATGACGCGGCCTTCCCGCAGGGCGACGACCGTGGTGGCCAGACGCGCCACCTCTGCCGAGGCGTGGCTGACATAGAGGATCGGCACCGCCACCTCGTCGCGCAGGCGTTCGAAATAGGGCAGGATTTCCGCCTTGCGCGCCTCGTCCAAAGCGGCCAGCGGTTCGTCCGCAAGGATCAGCCTTGGCCCGGACAGCAGCGCCCGCCCAATGGCGACGCGCTGTTTTTCACCCCCCGAGAGCGTGCCGGGGCGGCGGGCAAGCAAATGGCCGATGCCCAACAGGTCCACCGTGCGATCCATGCTTTCGACACGGGCATCGCGCGGCGCGAACCAGCGCCCATAGGCAAGGTTCTGGCGCACTGTCAGATGCGGGAACAGGCGTGCATCCTGAAAGATATAGCCGATGCGCCTGCGGTGCGGGGCGAGGTTCCGGCGGCCGGTGGTATCCAGCAGCACCCAGTCATCGACCGCGATCCGTCCGTGATCCGGGCGCAGCAGCCCCGCCACGGCGTTGATCAGCGTCGTCTTGCCGGACCCGGACGGGCCGAACAACACGCTGACGCCGTGGGGGAGGTCGATATCGACATCAAGGTCGAACCCCGCAAAACCGTGCTGCACTTTGATCCGCAAACTCATGATCCCGCCACCCGCTTGGCGACGCGGCGCGCGAGGTATTCGGACAAGAGCAGTGCCGCCATCGCGATGATGATCGCGATGATCACCAGACGGGTCGCAGAGTCCTGTCCGCCCGGCACTTGGAGAAAGGCATAGATCGCGGACGGGATCGTCTGTGTCTGGCCGGGGATGTTGGATACGAACGTGATCGTCGCCCCGAATTCGCCGATCGCCTTGGCAAAAGCAAGAATCGACCCTGCGATGATCCCCGGCAGGATCAGCGGCAGGGTGACGGTGGCGAACACCCAAGGGCGCGACGCACCCAGCGTGCTGGCGGCGGCTTCAAGTTTGGGGTCCACCGCCTCGATTGCGAGGCGGATCGCGCGGACCATCAGAGGAAAGGCCATGATCGCGGCGGCAACGGCGGCCCCTGTCCAGCGGAACGACAGGACGATGCCGAACCATGCGTCAAGGAATTCACCCACAGGCCCCCGTCTGCCAAAGGTGATCAGCAGCAGGTAACCCGTCACAACCGGCGGCAGGATCAGCGGCAAATGCACGATGCCGTTCAGGACCTGCTTGCCCCAGAAATCCCACCGCGCCAACGCATAGGCCACGAATATCCCCAAGGGCAGGCTGGCGAGCGTCGCCCAGAACGACACGCGGATCGACAGGCGTACGGCCTGCCATTCCGCCGGGCCGAGCCAGCTTGCCCAGTCAGATCCCATCACTCGACGACGCTGAACCCGTACGACTGCCAGATGGCGCGGGCGGTGTCGGACGCGAGGTAATCAAGAAACGCCTCTGCATGGGCGCTGTCGCTTTGTGCCGTGATCGCGGCGGGATAGATGATCGGCGCATGGCTTCCGGCCGGAAAGGTGCCGATGATGCTGACGTTGTCCGCGACCGCTGCATCGGTCGCATAGACGATGCCCAAAGGCGCCTCGTTCAGCGCGACAAAGGCAAGGGCCGCGCGCACATTGTCGGATTGCGCGACCAGCGGTTCCACGCTGTCCCACAGCCCCAGCGACGTCAGCGCCGCTTTGCCGTAGATGCCCGCAGGCACCGCATCGACCAAGGCCATCGACAGCCGGTCGTTGCCGAGCATCCCGGCAAGATCCAGATTTTCGTCGATTGTCACGGGTGTCACATCCTGACCATGCGCGATCAGGACCAGCGTGTTGCCAAGGATATCGCGGCGTGTGCCTTGGCGCAGATCGCCCGAGCTGTCGACCGCGTCCATCCAGTCGACGCTGGCGGAAATGAAGATATCGGCAGGCGCACCTTGCTGGATCTGGTTCGCCAGTGCGGATGATCCCGCATAAGAGACGATTGCGGCGAGGCCGGTCTCTGCCGTCCATGCCTCTGCCACGCTGTCAAGCGCGTTGGTCAGACTGGCCGCTGCAAAGATCGTCAGATCCTCTGCCATGGCGCGCAGTGGGGCGCCCAGCAAAAGCGCGGCAGTGATGGCCGTGGCGATGGCGCGGCCCGCAGATGATATCGGCATGGGCGTCTCCCTGTTGATATGTTTCGACAAACATATCGCAGCACAAGCGCGTCGCAGGCAAGCGTTATTTTTCTTCGGGAATATCCCCCAGCATGGATTGCAACTGATCCAGATGGGGCGCGCCTGCAGTCGCCGCAGCCTGTTCAAAGTCGCGGTAAAGCCGCAGCACCCTGCGTCCGGTGTCGGTCAGCACAGCGCCGCCGCCGCCCGGACCGCCGCGCGTGCTGTCCACAAGCGGCGCGCCGAACATGGCGTTCAGGGTGCCGATCAACTGCCATGCGCGCTTGTAGCTCATCTTCATTTCGCGCCCGGCGGCTGCGATCGACCCGCAGCGGTCGATGCGTTCCAGCAATTCGGCCTTGCCGGGGCCGATCATCTCGGCCTCGCCAAAGACGATGCGAATGCGCAGGGCGGGTATCTTGGCGGTCTCGGTCATGGGCGCAGTGTCCGGCGCGCCGTGGATAAAGACAAGAGGGATGCTCAATCTGCCATCCGGTGCCGTCGTCCCCGTTCCACTTAACCACTCTTTAACCATGTACCGCCATTTTCGTCCTATGCCGGTCGCAGCATCGCGTCGGCGGGTCAGAATGGCAAAGGCGGTACGCGGTATGTCTGATGTGTCTCACCACGGCGTGTATCTTGCCGATCCTGCCTGTCCGGCTGCATCGGCGTTGTCCCTTGCGCGGACCGGTCTGCCGCCGGTATCAAAGCGGATTTTCGACCGGGCGGTCGCCTTGGCGCTGCTGGTCGTGCTGGTGCTGGTCGGGGCGGTGCTGGTGGTCCTGAACCCGTTCCTGAATGCCGGTCCGCTCATGTATCGGCAGGATAGGATGGGCTATCAGTGCCACCGCTTTGCCGCGCTGAAATTCCGCACCATGCGCGCGGCGACCGGCGCGGCGCGTGGTGCTTTCGACGCGCTGGAGGCTGACCGGATCACCGTGCTGGGCCGGTTCCTGCGCAAATCGCGGCTGGATGAATTGCCGCAGATCATCAATGTCCTGCGCGGCGAAATGAGCCTGATCGGCCCGCGCCCCGACAGCTATGACCATGCCTGTGTGTATCTGCGCGAAATCGCGGGCTATGCCGAACGCCACAGCGTGCGGCCCGGTGTCAGCGGTCTGGCGCAGACCGAGGTGGGCTATGTCGACGGGATCGATGGCATAAGGCGCAAAGTGGCGGCGGACCTGCATTACATCGCCAACGCCTCTTTCCGGCTGGATCTGTGGATCGCGTGGCGCACCATCGTCGTGGTGCTGACGCGCAAGGGGGCCTAGAACGCGCGGACCCTGCCGTCGCCGATGATCACGGCGGTCAGGTTGCCGGTTTTCCACGCGCCGGTGTCGATGGACACCACGCCGTTTCGGATGGTCAGCTGCGGCACGATGCTGTGGCCATGCACGCACCAGATGCCATCACGGCGCGTCACCTGACCGAAGTCGGGATGCCCCCAGGCCATCGCCTTGGGCACCTGATCGGCCAGCGGCAGGGCCGGATCGGCGCCCGCATGCAGGACTGCGACATTGCCGCTATGCCACCAATAGGGCATGGATTTCATCCATGTGACCGTGCCACCCAGCGCGGCCTCCAGCGCGTCGCGTGCGCGGGCAAGGTCGGCGGGGACAAAATCATCTGGCAGATTGTCGATGCCATAGCTTTTCAGGGTCGCCCGTCCGCCATAGCGCAGCCAGGTGCGGCCGGTCTTGCGCGGGCGGCGCAGAAAGCGCAGCAGCAGGTCTTCGTGATTGCCGCGCAGGCAGGTCAGGGCGATCCGCGCCGTGCAATCTTGCAACAGCCGCAGCACTGCGGCGCTGTCCGGGCCATGGTCGATGTAATCGCCCACCAGCACCACGGGCAGGCCATCCGATGCCGCCCGGTCGAGCAAGGGGGCCAGCAGATCTGCCCGTCCATGTACATCGCCGATTGCAACGAACGGACGCTCCGGAAGCGGCGGCCCGCCCTCGAAGTGGTCCGAAGATGTGTCTGACAGGTGGTCGGGTAACGCCATGCTGTGTGCTTTACCGCGACAGAGCCGTGCTTGGCCAGTGCCGTTGCGTGCCGCACCGCACGATGCGGCAACGCGGCTTTCACGCGAACGGCGGATGATGGCGGCTGCAACATATCTGGAGTCCCCGATGCCTGATCCATTCAGTTCCGACTACGTCAACCTGACCTCGCCCGCTGTGGCGCATTATGTCGTCACACCGTCGGACAGCGCGGATCTGCCGGTGCGCCCGCGCGCGATCTTCGTGCAAAGCGCGGGCACCGCGGCCTTGCAGGACAAGGATGGTCAGATCGTTATTTATGACGTGGCGGCCGGTGCGGTCCTGTCGATCCGTCCCGTGCGTGTACGGGCCAGCGGCACGACGGCGCAGCTTGTGGCGTGGTACTGATCCATGATCGGACTGGAGCTTTCGCCCGCCTATGCCGCGGCGGCCGCGCGCGACCCGCTGGCCGCATTTTTCGCCAAGGGCAGCGGCGCGCATGTGGCGCTTGCCCCCGGACCGCAAGGCGGGCTGACCGTCTGGACCGAGACCGGCCCTGCGACGGCTGCCTGCCTACGGCTGGACGGCGTCAATGCGGCAACGCGGCTGTCGTGGCGCGAAACGCTGACCTGTGCCTTGCGCAAGGTCTATCCGGTGGCGGCTTTCGGTCTGTCGGCGGGCTGGTCGCAGCTGCAATCCTCCGGTTCTGGCTTGTCGGGCAGCTATACCGGCAACCGCGCCATCAGTACCTCGTCACTCGCAGCCACGGTCAGCGTGACGGTGGATCGGGCCAAGCCATATGACCTGTGGATCTGTTTCACGGGCCGCACGTCAGGGGGGTACTGCCGCGTGGACATCGACGGCGGGCAGGCATTGGTCGATGCCATCGGTGATCCTGCAGGGCTGGGGTTCAAGGCGTTCAGCACCCATACCGCCACCGACATGCAGCGCCGCCGCAGCATCCGTGTCGCAACCGGCCTGACCGGCACCCATGTCGTGCTTTTGTCGCATGGCGGTGTGGCCACACCCGGCGGCAACAGCCTGATGATCGAGGCGCTCGCGCTCAGCGCCGATCTGTCCGACGACGGCATCCTGCCACCGGTCTGGCAGCCTGCGACCTCTTATGTCATGGGCGACGAGGTCCAGTGGCAAGGCACGTTTTATGCCGCCCGCGCGACCGGCATCAGCGGGACCATGCCGCCTGCGCATCTGTCGGGGATCGGCGGCGACGGCGCATTGGACTGGCGTGCCGACAACCGCCCCACCTATCCACAGTTTCAAGCGATCGACTACGCCTCCGAGCGGGAATATGCCGCCCGTATCGTCATCGACGGTGCCGCGACCGAGATCGGCGGGCAGACACACGGCAACGAAACGCTGGTCTCGCGCAGCGTGACGGTGGATGCCGCGCCATTCGTGCCTGCGATCGTCGGCACTGGCCTGCGCGTCGGCGCCGAGATCGTTTCTGTTGAAAACACCACATGGCAGCGCGGCAGCGGCGGCGATATCGGCGAATGCCAGATGACCCGCCGGATCACGCCCGGAGAGGTGCGCCACGACGTGCAGGTCACGGCAACGGGCCCGGCTGCGACGTTCGAGTGGCTCTATCTCGGGATGTTGCCCCTCGTGCATTGGGACGGAGAAAGCGCGGCCGTGGCGGTCCAGCATGTCAGGGGCCCGGAGAATAGCGTCTCGCTCGCCGATTTTGCAGGCCAGACGCCGGCGAATATCGGCTTTGGAGCGACGACGCGGCTTGGTCTGTCTGGGCGCGGGGTGACAGGCGATCTGGTTTATGGCTGTCAGGCCGCACCATCGCCTGTGCCGGGCAACCTGATCGGTCCGGTGACGACCTTCCTGCGGCCAAATATCGAGGGACACGGCGCAACCGGTTCGCTCGACTGGATTGCAAAGGCCTATGTCGCGGCGGATTTGCCTGCGGAAACGCTGATGCAGGCGGGCGATGTGATCGGGTTTTCCAGCCGCCACATCATTGCGGTCAACCCGGTTCAGGCGTGAAAATACCCCCGCCCGTAGCGGGCAAAGCTGATCCCACCGCGCCGGGCCTGTTTGCGGGTATCGACCTGCGTCAGCGTCAGCCCGCTGATCTGCACACCGGCCGCTGCCAGTTTCTCGGTGGCGGCAAGGACGACGGCGGCTGGCGTCTTGTCCCAGCGGACTGCGACCACCACCGCGTCGGCATGGCGGCCCAGCGCGAGCGCATCTGATACCGGTACAACCGGGGGAGCGTCGATCACGATGACATCATAGGCCGCGCGCGCCTGCGCGATCACTTTGGCCAGCGCTGGCAAAAACAGGGTTTCAGCCTCGTTTGCATCCTGCGCGCCGCCTGCGAGCAGATCAACCCCCGGGATCAGGCTGGGCTCTGTTGCAGCTGTCAGATCGAGATGGCCGAGGATCACCGCAGCCAGCCCATCCGTTCCCGCAAGCGGAAAGTAGCGCCGGAACGATCCTTGTCGCAGGTCACCATCGACCAGCAATACCCTTTTTCCCAGATGCGCCAGCGCATGTGCGAGCCCGATTGCCTGCGTGGTCTTGCCTTCGCCGGGAACCGCCGAGGTGGACAGGATCACCTGCGGTGCCTGCGCGCCCTGCAGCAACAGCGCTGTGCGCAGGTGCCTATAGGCTTCGGTCGCTGCTGTGGCCTGCGCTGCGTCCAGCAGATAAAGCAAGCGCGCCGGCCTGCGTGACGGCAGCGACGGCAGTTGCGCGAGAACCGGCAGGCCGGTGGCGTCCTGCAAGGCGGCCGCATCCGCGAAACTGCGCCGCAGGCTATGGCGCAAGACGACCAGCATCAGCCCGCCCAAAGCGCCGACAAGGGCGGCAAGCTGCAACAGCAGCACCTTTTGCGGGCCGATGTAACGCGCCTCTGTCGCGGCATTCAGCACACGGCTGTCCGGGGCAAGCTGGCCTTGGCGCAAGGCCAGATCCTGCAACCGGTCCTGATACGCCGCTTGCTGTGCAAGATTGGCATCAAGGTCCAACTGCAATCTGTCGCGTGCCTGATTGGCTGCGCTCAGCGCTTGCACCTGTGCTGCAAGATCGTCACGGCTGGCCCCGAGCGCGGTCGTCTGCGCGGTCAGCCGCTGGCGGTTGGCGCTGTCGGCTGTCCGTGCCAATGCGTCCGTTGCCAAGATCAGGCGCGCCTCTGTGTCCTGCAATTGACGGCCCAGCGCGTCGGACCTCGTGGGGTCCTGCAGACCTGCCTGCGCGACAAGATCGGTGATCGCGGCCTCGGTCCCGGTCCGTTCGGTGCGCAGATCGTCCAATCTGGCGGTCAGCCACGCGACGCCGGCCTCGGTCATGTCGCGCTTACGCGTCACCTGATCGGCCAGATAGACCGCCGCCAGCGTGTTGGCGATACTCACCGCCTTGTCGGCATCACCTGTCGTCACCGTGACGCGCAAAAGATCGCTATCGCGTGGATTTTCGACGGTGATCGCGGCGCGCAGGTTTTGCACCAGCTTGGCCGCCATTGCCGCGCCATCGGGCGGCAGTTCGACCTGCCCCATAAGCAGGTTGCGCAGGCTCGTGCGGATGCCCCGCACGGACAAGGGCGGCACCGGGGTCAGGTACCGGTTGAAGGCCGGATCGTCCTGCAGCTCCAATCGGTCGATCACCTGTTGCAGTGTCGCCGTGGCCAGCAGCACCTGTATCTGTGTGCCGGGTTTGACAGTCTCGGCGCTGCCCGCAGGCAGGACGGGCGGAGGCGCGACGCGCATGTCGATCACGGTCACGGCGGCGTGCCGCGGACTGGCAAGCGCAAAGCCGTAGTAGCCCGCGAGCAGGACGGCGACCCCCGTCATCAGTGCGATCATCCATTTCCCTGCCCAGACCACGCGCAGCATCTGTACGAGATCGACCGGCGCCGTCCGGTCAAGCGCGAGAAAGGCAGGATCAGGTGAATACGGAACGGGGCGGGGCATGAACAGGGCTTTCCAATCGACAACGCAACCCGGTCCAGAAACCACAAAGGGGTTAAGACAAAATTAATCACAATGAAGGAACAGTGAGAGCGGCGCGAACATCCTGAACGCGTCGTTAAGGTAGTATCTGCGTCATGATGTCGATCCTGCGGCATTTCCTTCATCATCCCGCCAGCCTTGCGGTTTTTGTCCGGGGTGGGCTGGTGGCGGGCAATGTTGCGGTTCTGCTGGGGCTCGCGTGGCTGCTGGGTCTTGACGGTTTCGGTGCGCTGATCGTGGCCTGGGGGCTGGCGCTGGTCAGCGCCACCGTGCTGGGGTTTGGCGGGCCGCTGACGTTGCTGGCACGGCTTGGCGATGGCGCGGGCATGCACCCGCGCGCGGTGATCCAGCTTTGTCTGGGTCTGCCCGGCTTGACGGCGGCGGGCGCGTTCCTGATCCTGCGTCTGATCTGGCCGGAGATGCCATGGGCGGGCGTTCTGGCCGTCGCGGTTGCGGTCAATCTTGCGTCCTGTCTGGCCAGTATCCTGCGCGTGCTGGGCTCGGTGCATCTGTCGATGGCCTTGCGCGATGGCGCGCCGCTGCTTGCGCTTGGGCTGGCGGGATTGGCGCAGCGCGATCCCGCAGAGATCCTGTGGGTCACCGCGCTGATCCTCGGCGCTGTCTGCCTTGGTGTGGCAGGGCTGGTCGTCCGGCATCCGCACTGCGGCACATTGATCGGTCACGACAAGCCCGCGGGCGTGCTGACCGCGAACCTCTGGGCGGTGGCGGTGCTGGGGATGGTGCTGGCGCAGATCGATATCATCGTCGGCGGCCAGTTCCTGACACCTGAACAGATCGGGGTCTATGCGCTGCTGCGGCGTCTGGCAAACCTTGTGGCCTTGCCGATGTCGGTGGCGACATGGGTCAGCGCGGGGCGGATCAGCGCTGCCCATGCCGCAAGCGATGCGCCCGCCCTGCAGGACGCGAGCGATGCAGGGGCGCGCATCGCCTTGCTGCCGGGGCTGGCGCTGGCGGGGGTGACGCTGCTGGCGCTGCCTGTCCTGTCGGTCTGGCTGCCCGGTTTGCCGGTGCCGATTCTTCTGGTGCTGCTTGGCGGTACGCTGATCCAACTGGCCTTTGCGCAAGGGATGACCGTCGCCACCCTGACCGGGCACGGTCACCTCGCGGCGATCGCCCGGCTTGCGGGTGTGCTGTGTTATCTTACGCCTGTCGTGCTGGTCGCGCCGCAGGGCGCCATGGGCAACGCGCTGGCCTATGTCGCGGGGACCAGCCTGTGTTCGGCACTGCTATGGCTCTGGGTTCTGCGCGGCATGGGGATCAACACGCTGGCCCGCCCAACGGGGAGGCTGGCGTGGCGGATGTCCTGATCATCGCGCTTGCGACGCTCTGCACGCTGCTGCCGTTCTGGATCGCGGCACGGCAAGGGTTGCTGGCCTGGGTGTCGCCCATGCATATCCTGGGCTATTTCTGTGGCCTCGGGTTTCTGGTCAAGGCCGTGGCCTATGCCGCAGCACCCGAGTTGGCGTTCTACGCAAGGTTCGATCCCGCACCCGGGGCCTCGTTGGTGGGCGCGATCTATCTTGGGGGATTCGTGGCGCTGATCTGCCTTGGCTATCTGCTGGCATGCCGGCCGCAATCCGTCGGCGCGGGGGTCGTCGCGGCACGCGGAGTCGCTTCGGGTGTGCAGCATATGGGCGTGCTTGTCGCTGTCGCGCTGGCAGTGACGGTGGTGACAATGGCGATCATCCTGCGCGCGCGCGGCATGGGGATCGGCGATGCCGGCCTGATCGAAGGGCTGAACCGCGCCAAGCAGATCAACGTGAACGCCGATGGCGTGGGTGCCACGCTTGCCGGGATCAAGACGCTGTTCGTGATCCCCAAATTCGCTTTTGTTCTTTGCCTTGCCCAGACGATCCTGCAGCCGCGCCCGATGCGGGTGGTGATGACGCTGGCGCTGGCGGTGGCGTTGCTGGGGATCGCGCTGGTGTCGGGCGACCGGTTCGAACTGGTGGAACTGACTGTCTACGCAATCGCGACCCATGCCATTCTGGGTGGACGGATGGGCTGGCGGCAACTGGCGCTTGGGCTGTTGCCCGCCGCAGGGATCGTGCTGCTGTCGGCCTACATGACCCAACTCCGGCTGGGCGCGGAGGGTGCCACGATCCTGCGCCAGATCATCGGATCGACCTATTTTCTGGATTTCAACGTGGCGGTGATGGTCACGGGCCATGTGGAACCCGCGCAGATGCTGCTGGGGCAAAGCTATGGGTGGTGGGCATTTGGCTGGGTGCCGCGTGATCTCTGGCCGGACAAGCCCGCCATTGATCTGGGCGTCTATTTCAAGCGCGAGATCATGGATGTGGCGACGGGCGGGGCGTTCAACGTCACCGGACCGGGCGAGGCCTTCATCAACTTTGGCTGGGTTGGGCTGGCTGTCGCTCCTGTGCTGGGCTGTGGTTTCCGTCTGGGCGAGGCGTTCCTGCTGGACGCCCGCCGTACGGCACGGACTGGGTCGGCATTCCTCTATCCGATCCTGTTCTACCCCTTCGTGCAGGCCTGCCTGCAATCCTCCTTCAGCGCCTTTGTCGTGGGGGCCGCGGCGCAACTGGTGCTGATCCTGCTGATCCGCGCGCTGTTTGTCCGCCGCCTGCGCTGGCGGGCCGTGCCAACCGAAAGGCTGTCCCATGCATAAATCCGTTCTGCGCGCCCTGCGCATGCCTGCGCAAATCCGCCGCCGGTTGGGGCTGATCGCCGCGACGAAATGGCACCGCGCAACGCTGGCGCAGGTCGGTGCGGGCAGCCGGTTTCAGCCCGGCGTGCGGTTCGACGATCCGTCCTCGGTCACCATCGGCGCGGGATGCTATATCTGGCGCGGGGTCGAGGTGTCAGCCGAGACAGGCCGCGCCGGGCTGCGCATTGGCGACGGCGTGCAGATCAACCGCGATGTGCATCTGGACACAACGGGCGGGCTGGTGATCGGGGATAACACGTTGATCTCCGAAGGGGCGGTGATCTATACCCATGACCACGGACTTGACCCGTGGTCGGTCCCGCAGCCGATGGTCAAGACCATCGGCGCTGGCGTCTGGATCGGCATGCGCGCCGTGATCCTGCCCCAGTGCCGACGGATTGGCGATGGCGCGGTGATCGGTGCAGGGGCGGTGGTCACGCGCGACGTGCCTGCGGGTGCTGTCGTTGCGGGCAACCCCGCGCGGATCATCGGCCAGCGCGCAAGGGTGGCGGAATGAACATCCTGCACGTCACCCCCAGCTTTTATCCTGCGACCTTCTGGGGCGGGCCGATCTTTTCGACCAAGGCGATTTGCGACGGGATCGCGGCGACCCCTGGCTTTGATCTGCGGGTGCTGACGACCGATGCGGCAGGGCCTGCGGTGGCTGACAGGGTACGGCGCGTGCCTTTGGCTTATCGCGTGGATTATGCGCACAGGGTTGCGGGGCATAGCATCGCGCCGGGGCTGCTCGCGCGCTTGCCTGCCGCGATGCTCTGGGCGGATGTGGTGCATTTGACGGGGACCTATTCCTTTCCAACCGTGCCGGTGCTGGCGTTGGCGCGCGCCATGGGCAAACCGCTGGTCTGGTCGCCGCGTGGCGCGTTGCAGGCAACGCAGGACTGGCCCGACGCGCCACGGATCAGGGTCAAGCATCTGTTCGAGAGGGTGGCGCAAGCCTTGCGCCCAACTGATACCGTGCTGCATGTCACCGCCGGTGTCGAAGCCGCGCAGAGTGTCGCGCGCCTGCGCGGTATCCAGACGGCCGTGATCCCGAATTGCGTGACCATTCCCCCCGTTGCGCCGCGCCGGTACCGGCCCGATGGCGCGCTGCGGCTGATGTATCTTGGGCGGCTGCATCCCAAGAAAGGCATCGACCTGCTGATCGCGGCCCTGCCCGCGCAGGCGACGCTCGACATCTATGGCACCGGCACGGCAGCGGATGAGGCGGTCTTGCGCAAAGCCGCCGAGCACAACCCGCGCATCCGCTTCCACGGCGATGTACAGGGCCATGCCAAGGCGCAGGCCTTTGCGCGCGCCGATCTCTTCGTGCTGCCCAGCCATAGCGAGAATTTCGCCATCACCGTGGCCGAGGCACTGGCCCATCGCGTGCCGGTGCTGACCACGACCGGCACGCCGTGGCAGCGCCTTGATCTGATGGGCGCGGGGGCCTGCATCGACGTTGCCCGCGACGATCTCGCCACCGCGATCGCGCAGCTGGCCAAAGGTGATCTGGCGGCCATGGGCGCGCGGGGGCGCGACTGGATGATCCGCGATTTCTCGTCCGATGCGATGGTCGCAAGCTTCAAAGACCTCTACCGCGCCCTTGCCGCAGGCGAAGGAATGATGGTTCAGGCATGACGACACATATCGACATCAGCGCAAACCGGCGCGCGCGCAACTGGTCCGCCAAGGCGCAGGTCGCGCGCATCCTCTGGGGGCTGTGCCAGCCGCTGTTCCGGTTCAGCCCGCGTCCGTTCTGGGTCTGGCGGGTGTGGCTCTTGCGGCTCTTCGGCGCGCGGATCGGGCGCGAGGTGCATATCCATCCCACCGTGCGGATCACGATCCCCTGGCACCTCCATATCGAGGATCAGGCCGCCGTCGGCGACCGCGCCATCCTTTATGCGCTGGGGCCGATCCATATCGGGCCGCGCGCGACGGTGTCGCAGAACGCGCATCTCTGTGCAGGCAGCCATGACTGGCGCGACCCCGCGCGCCGCTTGCTGCGACCAGCCATCGTGATCGGGCCGGATGCGTGGGTCTGTGCGGATGCCTTCGTCGGGCCGGGCGTCGTGATCGGTGCGGGCGCGATCCTGGGCGCGCGGGGCGTGGCGCTGAGCGACCTGCCCGCGCGCCATATCGGGCAGGGCAATCCCATGCAGATCAGACCCCAATGACCGACCTGACCGCGATTATCCTGACGCGGGACGAGGCGCTGCACCTGCCGCGCGCTCTGGCGTCTCTGCAAAGGGTCGCCACCCGCGTGATCGTGGTGGACAGCGGATCGACCGACGCCACGGTGCAGATCGCGCGCGCGGCAGGGGCCGAGGTCTGGCTTCACTCATGGTCCAATTACGCGCTGCAGTTCAACGCGGCACTCGACCGGCTCGGGTCGGGCGCCGGATGGGTGCTGCGGCTCGATGCAGATGAATATGTGACGCCGCAACTGGCCGCGCAGATCGCCGCCGGCCTGCCCGATGTGGCGGGCATCACCGTTGGGCGTAGCATGTGGTTTCAGGGCCAGCCTGTCCGTTATGGCGGTCTTTTTCCGGCGCGGATGCTGCGGCTGTTCCGCCAAGGGCAGGGTCGGGTCGAGGCCCGCTGGATGGACGAACATATCGTCGTGGACGGCCCTGTCGCGCATCTGGCGGGGCAGATCATCGACGACAACCGTAAGCCGCTGGATTGGTGGATCGCCAAGCACAACGGCTATGCCAGTCGCGAGGTGGTGGATATCCTCAACCAGCGGCACGGGTTTCTGCCTGTGCAACCTACACCAACAGGCGCTGCGGGGGTGAAACGCTGGATCAAGGACAACCTCTACGCGCGCTTGCCCGGTGGGCTACGGGCGGGGGCCTATTACCTTTACCGCTACATCCTGCGCGGCGGTTTTCGGGACGGCGCGCAGGCCCGCGCGTTCCATGTCCTGCAAGGATTCTGGTACCGCTACCTTGTCGACGCCAAGCTGGCCGAGGTCGAACGCTGCATGGCGCAGACAGGCGCAGGCCCCGTTGCCGCGATCCATACCGTTCTGGGCATCGACTTGTTCCCCGAACCCCGAAAGGATGCCGCATGAAAATCTCGGTTGTTACTGCCGTGCGCAACGGGGCCGCGACCCTGCCGCGGATGCTGGACAGCCTGCGGGCGCAGACCTATGCCGATCTGGAACATGTCGTGCAGGACGGCGGGTCCACCGATGGTACGGTCGAACTTCTGCACGCGCAGGGGTTGGAGGGGATGGCGCTGGTCTCGGCTGCTGATGGCGGGATTTACGAGGCGATCAACGCAGGGATCAGGCGCGCGACAGGCGATGTGATCGGGCTGCTCCACGCCGATGATGTGCTGGCGGATGCCACCGTTCTGGCGCGCGTGGCCGATGTGCTGGCCGACCCTGCCATCGACGGTGTCTACGGCGATCTGCACTATGTCGCGCGCAATGATCCGGCGCGCGTGATAAGGCACTGGCGGGCAGGCGCGTTCAGCCCACGCGCGCTGGCGCTTGGCTGGATGCCGCCGCATCCGACGCTTTATCTGCGGCGGGACGTGTTTGACCGCGCAGGGCTATACGACACCAGCTATCGCATTTCGGGCGATTATGACGGGATGCTGCGGTTTCTGACCACGGGGCAGGTGCGGCTCGCGTATATCCCGCATGTCATGGTGCAGATGCAGATGGGCGGGGCGAGCAACCGCAGCTTTGCGCAAATGATCCGCAAAAGCCGCGAGGATTACCGCGCGATCCGGCGGCACAACGTGGGCGGGATCGGCACGCTGATGGCCAAGAACCTCAGCAAACTGCCGCAGTTCTGGGCCTAGGTGTAGAAATACCGCGTCAGGTGGTAAAAGATCGGCGCGGCGAAGATCACAGAGTCGAGCTGGTCCACGAACCCGCCCTGACCGGGGATCAGATGCGACCAGTCCTTGACGCCCCGGTCCCGCTTGATCGCGGCGAACACGATGCTGCCGAACATGCCGACCAGTGACGCGGCCCCCGCCATCGCCATCGCGCCAAGAGGCGCAAAGGGCGTGATCCAGCTCAGCAAGCCGCCGATGATCATCGCGCAGGTGACACCGCAGGCGACGCCTTCCCATGTCTTGGGCGACAGGCCGGGGGCGATTTTGGTGCGCCCGATCCGGCGGCCAAAGAAATATTCCAGCAGATCGCCCAGTTGCACCACCATCACCAGAAAGGCGATCAGCAGCACCGCGCGTTCGCTGTAATCGGGCAGGTCCAGCGTCATCAGCGCGGGCACATGGCTGACGCAAAAGACGGTAATCATCAGCGCCCATTGGGTTTCGGCAACCCGCACCAGAAAGCGGTTCGCATTGCCGCGCAGGGCCGAGACGATGGGCAAAAGCAGGAAGGCATAAACAGGGATGAAAATGGCGAACAGCCCGGTCCAGCCCATGCCGACAAAAACATATTGCAACGGCAGCACCACGAAGAACGCGAGCGCCAGTGCGATATGGTCGGCCTGCGTCTTGGCCGTCAGCGTCAGGAATTCGCGCAAGGCGGCAAAGGACACGAAGGCGAACAGGATCATCACGCCGACCTTGCCCGTCAAAAGCGCAATGCCGACGAAGGCCACCATGCCCCACCAGCTTTGCACGCGGGTCATGTAGGTTTCCAGGACCGGATTGGGCATGTCCGCAGGCTGGCGGGCGCGCAGGACCTCGCCCAGCACGGTCAGCGCGATCAGGATACTGAAACTGCCGAAAGCCAGCAGCAGGATATCGGCGGTGGTGCTGGTCATGCGCGCACCTGCGGGGCGAGGGCCGCCAGCGCATCCGCCGCGCGGCGCAGGAAGTCATCCTTGCTTTCGCCGTCCTGCACATGGATCGGCGCGCCGAATGTGACGGTGCAGATCAGCGGCAGGGGGATCACCTCGCCTTTGGGCATGATGCTGGTCAGGTTGGCGACCCATGTCGGCACGAGATCGACGTCAGGCCGCGCGCGCCCCATGTTGTAAAGCCCCGCCTTGAACGGCAGCAGCGGATCGTCGGTCATGTTGCGGTTGCCTTCGGGGAAAATGATCAGCGAGGATCCTTCGTCGAGTGCCGCGAGGATCTTGTCCATCGGTTTGTCGTCCACCTCGGGGCGGCGGTCGATCAGGACGCAGTTGAAAACCTCTGGCCCGACAAAGGCACGCAGTTTGTTCTTCAACCAGTAATCCGCCGCCGCCACGGGCCGCACGTCGCGACGCAAGGCAGGGGGCAGGCAGGACCAGATCATCGGCATGTCTGCGTTGCTGGTGTGGTTGGCGAAATACACGCGCTGGCGCGGCACGGGTTCGATGCCTTGCCAGTCCGCGCGCACCGCGGTGATCGCGCGGGCAAAGATGCGGATGGCTTGGCCTGTGATGCGGGCGGCGAACTGGCGCAGGTATGACATGGGGCTGACTTTGGCGAAGCGTTGCGGTTTTGGAAAGAGGGAACCCCGCCCGTGATCGCACGGACGGGGCGGGGGTCAGATGTCCTTGTCGGCGTTCACGTATTCGGACAGCAGCTTTTCGTTGCGCGCGGCTTCCAGACGGGTGATCCGGTCCTCGGACAGACGGTCGTCAAACCGGTATTTGACGAAATTCACCAAGGCCAACGTCAACAGCAGGATGGCGATGCCCCAATAGCCTTTGGTGGACAGCGGCACATCAGGCGACAGCCAGAGCGAGAGGCCGAGCATGGCATAGGCCACGACGACGGCGGCACCGTTGAAGAACATGATGAGGGCGTTATCGGAACGTGTCGTGTGCATTTTTGATCTCCTTGATTGATATGGATTAGTCTTGTGCGGCTTTCAGGCGGGCCAGCACGTCATCGGGGGTAGACCGCGTGGCATGGCCAAAGCCGGCATCGGCCATCCGGTCGGCGATGCTGCCGCCGTCCAGATCGCGGTTGATATCGGCCAGAATCTCGGACCGCTCGAATGGGTCGTCGCGGCCAAGCACGCGGGCGATCAGCTCTTCGGCCTCGTCCACGCTGGAGGAGGTGACACCGCTGCGGTGCATCCGCATCTGGATATCCTGTTCGCGCCGCACCGCGCGGGCCTGAATGGCCCCCTGTTTGAGGTCGATGATCCGGCGATGTCCGGCCTCGATCGAGGACCGCAAGCGCATCACTTTCTGGTCGAGCCGTGCCAGCGTTTCGGCGCGCAGTGTCAGTTCGTTTTCCATCGCGGCGATGGCGCGGGCCGCCTCGGCCGCCAGATCCTCGCGGTCGCTGGCAAGTGCCTCCTGCGCGCGGCGGGTCAGGTCAGCGATCCGGGATTTGAGGCCCGCGTGCTGCTTTTCCTCGGACCGCTGACGCTGGATCAGGCTGGCAAGCGTGGCTTTCGCCGCGCGCAGGCTGTTGTCGCTTTCGCGGATTTTCTGGTCGATCAGTTCGATCGCGAAGGCGTCGCGCACGCGGTCTTCGGCCCGTGCGTTCTGCCCGTGGATCAGGGTGGCGAGTGTCTTGAACATCTGTCTCTCCGTTTTTGTCAGCGTGAACGCTGTTCATGAAAATGGAGATAATGGGACCCGCGATTCCCGTCAAGAGAAATAATGAACGATGTTCACAAATTTATCAGCTGGTCGCGATCTGCCGCAGCACAAGCGCGATCATCCTGTCGATATCCGCCGACGGCACGCCCGCGCTGGCCCGGTCCAGCCCCAGCAGCACGATCCCGTGCACCGACGAAAACAGCGCCCGCGTCAGCAGTGCATTGGTCTGCGCGTCGTTGTCGGGAAAGATCACCTGCAACGGATCGGCGATATAGGTAAAGAGCTGCCCCATTTCCTGTAGATACCAGTCGGGGGCAGTGGCATCGGGCGCGCGTTCCAGATCGAACAGCGCGCGCCAGCTGTGGTGGTTGGCGGCGGCAAAATGGTGATAGGCCTGCGCCATGACGACCAGTTGTTCGACAGGGTCTTGCGGTGCCTCGGCCAAGGCCGCCGCCACATCCGCACCAAGACGGTGGAAGGTGCGCGCGTTCACGGCCAGCACCAGATCGGTCAGGTCGCCAAACACGTTATAGATCGCGCCCACGGCACAGCCCGCCTCGCGCGCCAGATCGCGGGCGCGCAGCGCGCCCAACCCTTGGGTTGCGATCACGCGCTCTGCGATCTCGATCAGATTTTCCCGCAGTGCCTTGCGCCGTTCCGCTACCTTGCCTGTCATGATGCCTCCTGCTGAACGGGGTTCAGTTTAACGGGGGGCGGGACGGATGGAAAGAGCGGGGGACCGCAAAGCGGTCACCGCCCTGTGATCCCCTCGGTCGCGGGCAACGGTCGGGGCGCTGTCACGTTCTCGGGCCTGCGCCGTTCATAGAACGCATTGCCGCCGGTCGTGACGACATAATGCATGTTGTTGAACGATGCGCGGTAGGTCGCGGCATGAAAGAACATCGCACCCGCGACATCGGGGTGGCGTTCGCCTGCAAGTACGGATTGCGCAGCCGCCCGTGCAAGCGGTGCCGCGCGGCTTTCCATCCGCTTGGTCATCACGCCGGGGGCGAACTGGTTGCGCTGGCTGACCACGCCGCAGACGGTGTTTGGATAGGCGTCGGAGTCGACCCTGTTCATCACCACGCTGCCGACCGCGATCATGCCGTCACGGCTGGACCGGACGGATTCGAAATACATCGCGCGCGCCATGCATTCGATGTCCTCCGAGGGCGGATTGAAAGATGACGACGACGGCCCGCCGCACCCTGCGAGCAGCGCAAGGCAGGCCATAGCCATGGCTGAGAAACCACCTCGCACCATCATATCTTCACGGGCGCACCACCCGCAAAGCTGTTCACCCCGTGATAGCCGATGGCGTCTTCCTGCATCTGCAAATGCAGCCCGTCGCCGGTATAGGGATGCGCGCGGGCCAGATCCTCGTCGAAATCGATGCCCAGACCGGGGGCGGTGGGGACGGGGATATAGCCACCTTCGACGCTCAGGCTGTTCTTGATCAGCGCCATGTGGAACGGCGTCTCGATGGTTTCGGCCATCAGGATATTGGGGATGGACGATGCAAGCTGGATATTGGCCGCCCATTCGACGGGGCCCGCGTAAAGATGCGGGGCGACCTGCGCGTTGTATACTTCTGCCATCGCGGCGATCTTCTTGGTTTCCCAGATACCGCCCGACCGCCCCAAGGCCGGTTGCAGGATCGTCGCCGCCCCGCTGCGCAGAACGGTCGCGAATTCGGCCTTGGTCGTCAGCCGTTCGCCCGTGGCAATCGGGATCGGCACCGCACCCGCGACCTTGGCCATTTCGGCTACATTGTCCGGCGGGATCGGTTCTTCGTACCAGAGCGGGCTATAGGACGCGATGGCCTGGCCCAGTCGGATCGCACCGCCGGTGCTGAACTGGCCATGGGTGCCGAACAGCAGGTCGGCACGATCGCCCACAGCCTCGCGGATGGCTTTGCAGAATGCGACCGACAGCGACAGATCATGCATCGACGGCATATGCCCGCCACGGATCGTATAGGGGCCGGCGGGGTCGAATTTCACGGCCGTATAGCCTTGGTCGACCATGTCGAGTGCGACTTCGGCCGCCATATCGGGGCTGGACCAGAAATCGGGCAGGGGGTGCGACGGGCGCGGATAAAGATAGGTATAGGCGCGGATGCGGTCGTTCGTGCGCCCGCCGATCAGCGCATGCACGGGGCGGTCGCGGTCCTTGCCCAGAATGTCCCAGCAGGCCATCTCCAGCCCCGACCACGCGCCGATCACCGTCAGGTCAGGGCGCTGGGTAAAGCCTGCGGAATAGACGCGGCGGAACATCAGTTCGATATTCTCGGGGTTCTCGCCCGCCATGTGCCGCGCGAAAACGTCCCGAATGACGGCTTTCATCGCCTCTGGCCCGACGGAAGACGCATAGCATTCGCCGTAGCCGACGACGCCCGTGTCGGTGGTGACCTTAGGGATGATCCAGTACCGCCCGCCCCAGCCGGGAGCAGGGGGGGCGGTGACAATGATATCGAGATCGGCAAGTTTCATGGCGTTGTCCCTGATCTGAGGGCGAGGCCCCGGGTCAGGCCCGGGGCGTGGTTTTTCATCGCAATTGTGGTGGTCGGGGCGGGGTTGTGATGCCTCCGGCGGGGATATTTGGGCTTGGAAGATGGGAGGGTCAGTCGAAGATGATCACATTGCGTTTTGCGCCGCCGGTCTTGGTATCGGCAATCGCCTCGTTGATCTGGTCAAGCCGCCAGCGGCCCGAGATCAGCTCGTCCAGTTTCAGCCGCCCCTGTTCGTACAGATCGACCATCCAGGGAATATCCCGCGCGATGACCACGTCGCCCATCTTGGACCCGACCATGCCTTGGCCAGTCGCCGCCAGCATCACGGGCTCATAGGTGGACATGGCGCCCGAATGGGGCATGCCGACCATGATGACCTTGCCGCCATTGGCGAGATATTGCGGCGCCTGATCGTAAGCGGGGATCGCCCCCACGGTCACGAATACCGCATCGGCCCCGCGCCCCATCGCCTCTTTCGCGGCGCGCCAGGGCTTGTCGCTGGTCGCCAGCACCGTATCGGTCGCCCCGAATTCCCGCGCGATGGCGAGCTTTTCGGGGGTCATATCGACCGCGACGATCCGGCGGGCACCCGCGATCCGCGCACCCTGAATGGCGTTGAGGCCGACACCGCCCGTGCCGATCACGACCACATCCTGCCCCGCACGCAATTGCGCGGCGTTCACCACAGCGCCGATGCCGGTGATGACCCCGCAGGCCAGCAGGGACGCGGCCTCCATCCCGATCGTGTCGGACAGTTTCACGACCTGACTTTGGCTCACGACGACACGCTCGGCAAAGCCGCCCGTATTCATCGCCTGATGCAGCGGGCCTCCGTCCGCCGTGGTCAGTGGACCGCTTGCCATATCGCTTTCGCAGGCCACAGGCCGCCCGCCCGCACACGACGGGCAGGTGCCGCAGGACCTGATCAGCGTCACGACCACCGGATCGCCCAAGGCCAGCCCGCGCACCCCGTCACCCACGGCGGTGACATGGCCTGCCGCCTCGTGACCGTAGACCGCAGGCAGGGTGCCGCCCCAGCCGCCGTCGATATAGGTCACGTCGGAATGGCAGATAGCGCAGGCTTTCAGCGTGACCTCGACCTCGCCATGATCGGGTGCGGCAAGGTTGACAGTCTCGATGGTCAGGGGTGCGCCGAAGGCGTGGCAAACGGCGGCTTTGATCTGTGGCATGATGGGTCCTGTGGTCTGGTTCAAAGGCCAACCTGAAGCGGCCAGCGACCGACTGCAAGTCAGAACGCGACCTTATGTGACGCGGGCGCGCTGTGGCCGTGGGGTCTGGATAAAGACCACGATGCAGCCGACGGTCAGCAGGGCCGACAGCAGGAACGGCGCGCCGGGCAGATAGACGGGGGCGGTGGGCGTGGTGAAGAACCAGAAGGTCTGCGTCACCATCAGCGGAGCCACAATCGTGGCAACAGCGTTGATCGACGTGACCGTCCCTTGCAATTCGCCTTGCTGGTTGTCGGCGGCGGTGCGCGACATGATCCCTTGCAACGCGGGTCCCGCGATCGACCCCAAGGCCGTCAGGGGCGTCAGCGCCAGCGCGATCCAGCCGTTGGTCACGAAACCCAGCGCAATGAACGCCGCCACATCGATTCCCAGACCGAGGATGACGGCGCGCCTCTCGCCGATGCGCTTGATGATCGGGCGGAGCAGCAGCCCTTGCACCACGGCGATTCCGACGCCGAAGACCGCAAGCGACAGACCGATCATGCCCGGCCCCCAGCCGAACTGCGCCGCGCCGAAATAGGCCCAGACGCCCGGATAGACGAAAAAGGCAATCGTGTAGACGAAGGTGATGAACAACAGCCGCTTCAGCCCCGGCAGCGACCCGATGTTGCGGAATGCGCCCAACGGGTTCGCCCTCGCCCATGAAAACGGGCGTCGGATGCGGTCGGTTACGGTTTCGGGCAGTACGACATAGCCAAAGACCGCGTTCGCTCCGGCAAGAATAGCCGCCGCCCAGAACGGCGCGCGCGTGCCGTATTCCGCCAAGATCCCGCCGATCAGCGGCCCCAGCACAAAGCCCGCCCCAAAGGCCGCGCCGATCAGGCCGAAATTGGCGGCTTTTTCCTCGGGCTTGGAGATATCGGCCATATAGGCGGCGGATGTCGATTGCGTCGCCGCTGTGATCCCGCCGATGACGCGCCCGATCACCAGCAGCCAGATCGTATGCGCCAATGCCATCAGCACATAGATGCCCGCCATGATCGCCAACGAGATGATCAGCACCGGCCTGCGCCCGTAACGGTCGGACAGGCTGCCCACCATGGGACCGCAGATGAATTGCATCGCGGCAAAGATCGTCGCCAGCACCCCGCCCCAGACAGCGGCGGCGGCGATGCCGTCGCCCTCGACCTCCTGGATCAGCGCAGGCATCACCGGCAGGATGAGCCCGATCCCCATCGCGTCAAGCATCACCGATATCAGAATGAAAGTGACCGGAAGCCGTTTGTCCATGCACGCACCGTTAGACTGTTGGGTTCACTTTGCAAGCGCCATTCAAACCGCGTCCGGGCAGACGCTGCTAGACGAAATCCTCGGGGTGCAGGAACGTCACCTTGGCGTCGGGGCGGTCAAAGTCGACATGCAGGATCTTGCGGGTTTTGTTGCCGTTCATGACGCGCCGGAAAATGAATGTCTTTTCGGCAAAATTGCCCGGTCGCATGATCCAGCGTACCATTGCTGCGGTCATGCCTTTGTAGGGTGCGATCAGGTCGATGAGCCAGAGCCTGTCGCCCGACGTCCAGTCTTGGGCGGTCAATGGCGCACCCGCGACAAAGCGCGCTTCGGCGTCGGGGCTCAGGAAGGCCCATGTGAACATCCCGCGCGGGATGTCGTCGATGCGAAAAATCCGGAATTGCCCCGCGTCGATCGCAGGCTCGAACGCGGCCCGCAATGTCGCAAGCGTCATGCCTGCATGGTGTTGGCTGCGCATGGCAAGAAACAGGCAATCGCCATAGACGCGCAGTTTTTCCTGAGATGGCATTTCGCGGTCCCGCGCCGCCTGCTGTTCGGGGGTCATAGGCTGGCCTGTGCGGTGGCAATGACCTTGGCCTCTTTCACCCGGCAGACATGGTGCGCGGTTGGGCCATAGGCCAAGTGATCCTGCGCCAGCGCCGGAAACAGCGTCAGGACTTCGGCGCGCATATCGGCGTCGATTGCGCCAAGCGTGTAATCGGCCGGATGAAAGCTTTCGGTCGGTTGTCCTTCGGTAAAGATGATCTGATGCCTGTCGAACAGCAGGTGAAAATATTCGACTTCGGTCATTGCGGTATCCACAGTGACGGTCGTGCCGTTGACAAGCCCTTTGGCGGGGACGAGCGTGTCGTCCTGCCCCAGAAAAAGCTGCGCGCGCCAGTCAGACACAAGGATGCGGTGTTGGGGTGAAACGACAAGATCGCGGCGCGGCAGACCAGCGCCCAGCGACCCCACGGCGATCCGCACCGGGCGCAGTTCAGGGTGATCGCGCAGCATGTCCTGCGACAGCAACCGTGACCCGATCCATCTGACCTGTTGCAGGCCCGCGTCCATGGTGGCGACCCAATCGCCCGCTTTGAGATCCTCGATGCGTCGCTGCCCCTGCGCGCAGCGGATGTGGGTTCCGCGGGCCACGCAGATCAGCAGCGTGATCCTCACGGTATCGAGATCCGACGTATTGCCGGATCGCCCGGTGATCTGGAACTGGATGACTTGGTCGGTGCCGCTGGCGATCACCGCCGCGCGGTCGATGTCGAACGAAAACACGCCGGTCGCGGCATTCAACACGAAGTTGTTGGTGTAGGTCCCGAAGTTTCCGCTGAGCGATGTGATCGTGTAGGTAACGCCGCCGTCGCCCTGATTGATGCCAGTTGTTGCGTTAACGGCATCGAAATCGCCTGATACCATCGTCACCGACGGGTCGGAAAGATCGACCGTCAGCGTCCACTGATCAATCCCACCAGCAAAGCCGGTCACCTCGCTGATATTGTTGAACCCCATGGGACCCCTTTTGCCTCACGCAACGCGCGTTTCTGAATACCAAAGGCGTCGTCGCAAGTCCAAGGGTTTAGGCCGGCAGGCCCCTGTCAAAGGGCCTGCGCGATGCGGATCAGATGCTGCGCGAGCAGCGCCGGATCGGACAGAAACGGCGAATGCGATTTGGACAGGTCCGCTACCGTGCCGTCGGGCCAGTCTGCGGTCATCGTTGCCTGAAATGCCGGCGGGATGGTCCGGTCGTCGGTGCAGCGCAGGTAATGCCGTGGCAGCCTGTGCTGGGGCACAAGCGGCGTTTCCTGCGGCAGGATCGGCTGCGGGCAAAGCTGCGCAATCGCCCAAGCGGCGCGGTCGGCAGGCACATCGTGATAGAACTTCTCTGCCGCTTTCGCAGGATCGACGCTGAACGTCACGCGGTCTGCATCCACGACGATCGCATCAAGCAGAGGCTGCGACGGCGCCATCCGCCGCATATCCGCCAGCGACTTGCCCGCCATCGGCACATAGGCGCAGACATAGACCAGCGCGCTGATCTTGTCGGGTGCCAGACCTGCTGCGGCGGTGATCGGATAGCCCGCCATCGAATGACCGACAAGGATGACCGGCGTGTCGATGGCATCCACGATGGCGCGGGCGTAAAGGTCGAGTGTCACATCCCCCGCCGGTGTGCGGTCCTGCCCATGCGACGGCAGGTCGATGGCGCGGGCTGTGTGCCCGGCGGCGGTCAGATGCGGGATCAGGTCATCCCAGCACCATGCGCCATGGCAGGACCCGTGGATCAGCAGGAAATCAGACATGGCCGACAGCTTTCATGAAATCCGCCAGATGCGCGGCATAGGTTGCGGGGTCCTCGACGCAAGGCAGATGGCCCACGCGCCGCATCAGCACGAACTGGGATCCGGGGATCAGATCGACCGTTTCGCGCACAAGGTCGGGCGGCGTCGATCCATCGTCGATCCCCGCGATCCCCAGCGTCGGGATGCGCAGGCCCGCGGTCGGGGTGTAGAAATCGGTGCCTGCAATCGCGGCACAGGTGCCGGTGTAGCCAGCAACGGGCGTGCTTTCCAGCATCGCGCGCCACGGCTGCATCCCGGGCGAGCCGTAGAAACCGCGCGCGAACCAGCGTTGCAGAACGGCGTCGGACAGGGCCGTCAGCCCCTTGGCGCGTACCGTGTCGATCCGGTCCTGCCAGAGTTTCGGGTTCCCGATCTTGGCGGCGGTGTTGGACAGCACCAGCGCGCGGATCAGGTCGGGGCGTTTGACCGCCAGCCCCTGCGCGACCATCCCGCCGACGGACAGGCCAATGAACATGGCATCGCGCGCACCTGCGGCATCGCAAACCGCCTCGGCATCGCTGACCAGCTGGCCCATGCTGTACGGGCCGTCCGGCGCATCGGACGCGCCATGCCCGCGCATGTCATAGCGGATGATCCGCAGACCTGCGGGCAGGTCTGCCACCACCTGATCCCAGATCGCGCGAGTCGTTCCCAGCGCATTTGCAAAGACGACAGGCGCGCCAGTATCCGGCCCGCTGACATCATAATCCAGCGCCACGCCGTCGCGGACGACCTGCATCAGGCGAGCGCCCGCGCGAACATCGCGGGATCGACATTACCGCCGGTCGCCACCGCGATCACCGCATCGCCTTCACTGGCGTCCGGATGGAACAGCGCCGCCGCCAGCGCCACGGCACCGCCCGGTTCTAGCACGATTTTCAGCCGGTCAAAGGCCAGCGCCATCGCTTGCAAGGCCTGATCCTCGGTCACGACAACCCCCGGCCCGCAATGTTTCTGCATGATCGGAAAGGTCAGATCACCCGGCTGCGGTGTGACGATCGCATCGCAAAGCGAGCCGGACAGCCGCGCGTTGCGTTCAATGTGCCCACTTGCAAGAGAGCGTGCCACATCGTCAAAGCCCTCGGGTTCCACCGGCCGCGCGCGCAGGCCGGGTGCATCGGCGGCCAGTGCCAGTGCGATGCCGGAGGTCAGCCCGCCACCACCGCAACAGACCATCACATCGGCGCGGGTCACGCCCAAAGCGGTCATCTCGGATGCGATTTCGAGCCCGCAGGTGCCTTGGCCCGCGATGACTTGCGGTTCGTCGTACGGCTTGATCAGCGTCAACCCCCGATCTCCTGCCAGCCTGTCACCCATGGCGTCACGATCCTCGGTCGCGCGATCGTAAAGCACGACCTCGGCCCCCAAGGCGCGGGTGTTGGCGATTTTTACCGCGGGCGCATCGGCGGGCATGATGATGACGGCGGGCGCACCATGGCTGCGCGCGGCCAAGGCCACGCCTTGCGCATGGTTGCCACTGGAAAAGGCGATCACGCCCTTTTGCAGCGCGGCGGGCGACAGCGCCGAGACCGCCGACCAGCCACCCCGGAACTTGAACGATCCGGTATGCTGCAGGCATTCGGCTTTGACGAACACACGCCGCCCTGCGATCGCATCCAGAAACGGCGAGGTCAGGATCGGCGTGCGCCGCGCATGGCCTGCGAGCCGTTCTGCCGCCGCGCGGATCATCTCGATATTCATTGCATTTTCTCCAGCCATGCATGCAGCGCATCCAGCGCCTGTGGTTCATCCAGAAACGGCACATGCCCGCGCCCCGGCACATCGGCGCGGATCATGTCGGGGCGGCGGCGGGTCATCTCGTCCGCCGTCTGTATCGTCAACAGGTCGGAATTCGCGCCACGGATCAGGGCCAGCGGCAGACCTTGCAACGCGTCGAACAGCGGCCAAAGGTCCGGCACCGGCTGCGCGCCCGCCGCCAGCACCGCATCGCGCAGGCGGGGGTCATAGCGGATCACCAGCCCGTCGGGGGTCTCTGCGTAATGCGCCTGCACCTCGGCCAGCCAGCGGTCCATCGGGACGCCTGTGAAATGCGTCCAGAGCTTTGCGCGCGCTGCGGCGGCCGCGACATAGGTTTTCTGCGCGGGATTGCGGCCGATGTAATCCTTGATGACAGCCAGACCCGCCGGCGCGATGTCCGGCCCGATATCGTTCAGCGCGACCCCGATCAGCCTTTCCTTGGCGGTCACGGCCAGCATCATCGCGATCAGCCCCCCGCGCGAGGTGCCAAGCACCGCCGCCCGGTCCAGCCCCAGATGATCCATCAGCGCCAGCACGTCGGCGGCCTCTTGCGGGATCGTATAGGTCACCGGATCGGCCCAGTCCGATTGCCCGCGCCCGCGATAATCGGGCCGGATCAGGCGCACGGGCAGATGCGGCGCGACATGGTCGAAATCCGCGCCGTTGCGCGTGAGCCCGGCCAGCGCGATGATCGGCAGACCGGTGCCTGCATCGGTGTAATGCAGCGCTGTACCGTCAGGCGTGGTAAAATGCGGCATCAGATAAGCTCCGGTATGGTGACAAGATCGGGAAGGGTATGGTGCGGCCGGGCGTAGAGTCTGTCCATCGGATCGCCGCTGCGGTTGACCCAGACCGTGCGGAACCCATAGGCCGCAGCCCCCGCCGCATCCCAGCCGTTGGAGGACACGAAAAGCACCTGATCCTTGGCACAGTCGAAATGCGCACCGACCAGATCGTAGACGCGAGCATGCGGTTTGAAGACACCCACGCTTTGCACACTCAGGACCGCATCAAGCTGCGGCGCGATGCCCGCAGAGGTGACGGCGGCGTCCAGCATGTCGGGTGATCCGTTCGACAGGATCGCGGTGGCAAACCCCCGCGCCTTGAGGGCTGCCAGCATCAAAGGCACCTCCGGATATGTCGGAAGCTGCCGGTAGAGCGTCAGCAGACGGGCACGCAACGCGGGATCACCCAGCGCTTGCGCCTCCATCGCCCAGTCCAGACCATCCTGCGTGACCTGCCAGAAATCGCAGTGCCTGTCTGCCACGGCGCGCAGCCATGTGTATTCCAACTGCTTGCGCCGCCAGTCGCGCGCAAGGGCGGGCCAGACGGTCGCAAGCCCCGGATAGGCGGGGTCTTCGGCAGCCTTCGCCGCCGCCGCATTCACGTCAAACAACGTGCCATAGGCATCAAAAACGCAAGCTCTGATCGGCATGGCGGCCCCCTTCGGCGCGAACTTGGCACAGCGCGGTCCCAGCGAAAAGAGGCAAAGCGGTTTGCAATCGAAGGCAAGCTTTCCTAGGTTGGGACTGCGATTTATTGAGAAAACGAAAGGAAAGACGCCATGACACAGGCCAAAGCGGGCGATACCGTCCAGATCCATTACACCGGGACCCTGCAGGACGGGGTGACATTCGACAGCTCTGCGGGGCGTGATCCTCTGGAATTCGTGGTCGGGTCCGGCCAGATCATCCCCGGACTTGACGCTGCGATCCCCGGCATGACCGTGGGCGAGAAAAAGACCGTGCTTGTGCCCTGTGCGGACGCTTACGGCGACCACAACCCCGAAGCCCAGCAGGCCGTGCCGCGCGACAATATCCCCGCCGATATCCCGCTTGACCCCGGCACGCAGTTGCAGATGCAGACCCCGCAGGGGCAGGTCGTGCCGGTGACGGTCGCGGAAGTGACCGAGACCGAGGTGATGCTGGACGCCAACCATCCGCTGGCGGGCAAGGATCTGACGTTCGCGGTCGAGGTTGTGGCGATCAAGGCTGCTTGAGGCGGCAGGGGAGGCCCCGGATCAAGTCCGGGGCGTGTCGGGGGCGCCGCCCCCGACACGCCCGCGAGTATTTGGGGAAATAAGAAGCTGCAGGTCAGACCAGATGGTCGGGCTGCGGCATTCCCAAGACGTGGAAACCGCCATCGACGCGGATGATCTCGCCCGTCGTACAGGCGCCCGCGTCGGATGCGAGATAGACGGCGGTGCCCCCCACGGCCTCGAGCGTGGCATTCGCGCGCAGCGGCGTGTTCATTTCCGTGTGCTTGTAGGTCTTGCGCGCCCCGCCGATCGCGGCCCCTGCCAGCGTTTTCATCGGGCCGGGGCTGATCGCGTTGACGCGGATGCCTTGGGGGCCAAGGTCGTTGGCCAGATAGCGGGTCGCGGATTCGAGTGCGGCCTTGGCGACACCCATGACGTTGTAGAACGGGGTGACGCGGTTCGATCCCTGATAGGTCAGCGTCAGCAACGTGCCGCCGTCGGGCATCATCGCAGAGGCGCGTGCCGCCACGTCGATGAAGGAATAGCAGGAGATCGCCAGCGAATTCTTGAAATTCTCGCGGCTGGTGTTGATGAAACGGCCCGTCAGTTCGGTCTTGTCGGAAAAGGCGATGGCATGGACCACGAAATCAAGCGTGCCCCAGCGGTCCTTGAGCAGGGCGAAGGCCGCATCCATGCTGGCATCATCGGTCACATCGACATCGACCATGATGTCCGAGCCTACCGATTGCGCAAGCGGTTCCAGACGCTTGCCAAAAGCCTCGCCCTGATAGGAAAACGCCAGCTGCGCGCCCGCCTCGGCCATGGCCTTGGCGATGCCCCAGGCGATCGAGCGCTCGTTCGCGACGCCCATGATCAGCCCGCGTTTGCCCTGCAATGTGATCGTCATTGTCTTACCCTTGATATTTCGACAACAGCATCGACCCGTTGGTCCCGCCAAAGCCGAAGGAATTGGTCATCACCGTATCCAGCCCCGCATCGTCCACACGTACCGTCGCAATTTCCGCCGGATCAAGCGCGGGGTCCAGTGTTTCCACGTTGATCGAAGGCGCGATGAAATCGTCCTGTAACATCAGGAGGCAATAGATCGCTTCTTGTGCGCCTGTCGCACCCTGGCTGTGGCCGGTCATCGATTTGGTCGAACTGATCGGCGGGGTCGCACCACGGCCAAAGACGCGGCGCACGGCCTCGACCTCGCCCACGTCGCCCACGGGGGTCGATGTGCCATGCGCGTTGATATAGCTGATCTTGCGCCCCTCTGGCAGGGTGCGCAGCGCCCCGCGCATCGCGCGTTCGCCGCCTTCACCGGAGGGGGCGACCATGTCGGCACCGTCGGATGTGGCGCTGAAACCCGTCACCTCGGCGTAAATCTTCGCGCCACGCGCCAGCGCGCCGTCCAACGTTTCCAGCACCACCATCGCGCCGCCGCCCGCGATCACGAAACCGTCGCGGCCTGCGTCGAACGCACGGCTCGCGCGTTCGGGCGTGTCGTTGTATTTCGACGACATCGCCCCCATCGCGTCAAAGAGGCAGGACAGGGTCCAGTCCAGCTCTTCGCCGCCGCCTGCGAACATGATGTCCTGCGTGCCAAGTGCCACCTGCTGCGCCGCCATGCCGATGCAATGCAAGGACGTCGAGCAGGCCGAGGTGATCGAGAAATTCATCCCCTTGATCTGATGCGCCGTCGCCAGATTCGCGCTGACGGTCGAGGACATACATTTGGGCACCGCAAAAGGCCCGATCCTCTTGGTCGCGCCCGTTTCGGTCACGACGTTATGGGCGGCGAACATGGCCGAGGTGGACGGCCCGCCCGACCCCGCGATCAGGCCGGTCATCGGGTTGACGATCTGGTCCGGCGTCAGCCCCGCATCGGCAATCGCCTGGCCCATCGCGATATGGGCATAGGCCGCACCGGGGCCCATGAAGCGCAAAGTGCGCTTGTCCACATGATCGGCCACGTCGATCTTGAGCGTGCCGGCCACGCGGCTGCGAAAGCCGTGTTCGGCCATTTCCGCACTGGCGACGATGCCGGACGTACCGGCCTTCAGCGCGGCGGTGACTTCGGTGGCATTATTCCCGATGGGCGAGACGATCCCCAACCCGGTGATGACAACACGGCGCATGCGGCCTCCCTAACTGGCTTTGGTTGTGTGTAGGGGAGAGGAGGCGAGGGGGCAAGTGGGGGAGGGGGTGGAGACGGTCCTACCCACATGACTTCAATGTTAGTTTTCAGTGATGCACATACCTCGGCCTGCTTGGCGCTTGCTTTATGAAATGTTCAGCATTATCAAGAACATTAAGTGAACATATTGGCGCAGTGCAGCGATATCTTGTGTCTATTGTGGATATGCTACACAGATAAGGTACAATTAGATGGAGCGATCAATGGTTGCTGAAATGACGTCGGTGGAACTTTGCGCTGGGGCTGGCGGGCAAGCTTTGGGATTAGAGCGGGCGGGCTTCAGCCACGAGGCGTTGGTTGAAATTGACCAGCACTGCCGTAATACGTTGCTTTTGAATCGACCTGATTGGAATGTAATTCAGGGCGAGCAAGCTGACCTCGGTAGTTTTGACGGTCGTCCGTTTAAAGGCATTGATTTACTGGCAGGCGGGCTGCCCTGTCCTCCATTTTCAGCCGCCGGTAAGCAGCTTGGTCACGCGGACGAACGTAACCTTTTCCCTGATGCTTTACGCTTGGTTGACGAAATACAGCCTAAGGCTGTCATGATTGAAAACGTTCGCGGCTTCCTTGACGCTGTTTTCGCCGACTATCGGCAGCAGCTTAAGCGACAGCTCAGCAAGCTCGGATACCATGTTGACTGGCATCTTTTTAATGCCTCTGATTTTGGCGTTCCTCAGTTGCGCCCGCGAGTGGTGATCGTAGCGATACGCAAAGAGTTTGCTGACCAATTTTTTTGGCCAGTATCGTCGGGCACCTCACCTCAAACAGTTGGCGAGACATTGCAAGACCTGATGGCTGAAAATGGCTGGAGAGGCGCAGCATGGTGGAGCAGACAAGCTGATGACATTGCGCCTACAGTTGTTGGCGGTTCAAAAAAACATGGTGGTCCAGACCTCGGGCCGACGCGTGCCAAACGTGCCTGGGCGACCCTGGGAGTTGATGGTATGGGGATTGCCAACGAGGCGCCGGAGAGGGATTTTGTCGGTAGTCCACGGCTGACAGTGCGCATGGTAGCGCGACTGCAAGGGTTCACGGACGATTGGAAGTTCTCTGGCAAGAAAACACCTGCTTATCGGCAAGTGGGCAATGCGTTCCCGCCGCCTGTTGCGCAAGCTGTAGCTACCCAAGTCCGCGTAGCGATTTCTGCGCGCAAATCACTGCGGATCGTTGGCAAATGACCGAAAGCGAAGCTTGGCTAACGACTGCACGGCGTGAGTTCCACGCGACACTTCTTGGGGGTATTTTGACCAAGAGTGACTCCGGTGTCCCGAGTAATGCAGACAAGGCATCTAGGCTAAGTCGTGACATTGCAGAAGCTATCCTTGACCAGCTTGGACCCGCGACGACGGCAACGAAGCTACCTGGTCAGACTGCTGGTGCCGATTTTGAAGGTGTATGCGCAAGTTTCGTGCGCGTCTGTTTCGAAAGGATGCATCATCTTCGCCCTGGCGAATTTAAAGTTATACTCCGAGTCCTGCAGAAGCCGAATTTGACGTCTTGACGGCTGGGTTTGAAACGATTCAGCTATGCCTATGATCCGCCCCGGCTTTCTTTCCGCATCAGACCGTATCGAGCTTGAGGCGTGCGTGCGCCGTCAGCGCGAAGATCACGGTATTGCCCGTCGGGCAAATGCGATCCTGCTGCTCGACGACGGTAAATCCTGCCAGGAGATCTCGGATTTCCTGTATCTGGACGACGACACGATCCGGGGCTGGCATAAAACCTACCTGCAAGTTGGCTGGGATTCGCTTGCCCTCGACGGCTGGAAGGGCGGTCAGTCCCGTATGTCGCAGGCACAGGAGGCTGCGTTGTGCGCTTGGCTGGAAGACCGCTTCTGTCGCTCGACGGTCGAGATCCGAGCACATATCTGTGCTGAGTTTGGTCTGGACTACTCAAATTCTGGCTGCATCAAGCTCCTGGCCCGCCTGGGCTTTGAATACCGCAAGCCCCGGCCCCTGCCGCGCGTGGCGTCAGCGGAAAAACAGGCAACCTTTATCGCGCTATACGAACGCCTGATGCGCAAGTTGCCAGCAGATGAAGCCGTTTACTTCGCGGACGCTGTGCATCCGGAATACCAGACCAAGCCCGCATTTGGCTGGGTGAAGGTTGGATCAAATCCAGCGGTTCTCAGCACGGCGGGGCGTGGTCGCGTGAACATTCATGGGGCTGTGAACCTCGAAACCTTCGATGCACCTTTTGTCGAGCCCACAACCGTTGATGGGGTCAGTGCCGCGCAGCTTCTGACCAAGATCGAGGCCCGCAACCCCGACAAGCGCATCATTCATGTCATCTGGGACAACGCCGCCTACCACAAAGGGCCCGATGTCAGGGCTTTTCTTGCCAGGACGGCTTGCCGCATCCATCTGATCCAGCTGCCAACCTACTGCCCCCATCTCAATCCGATTGAGCGGCTTTGGGCCGTCTTGCATCAATACGTCACCCATAATCGATACTACCCAAGTCAGAAACAGTTTGCCGACGCCATTCTTGCATTCATGCGTGAAACCATCCCGCAGGAATGGAAAAACTTCCGCGACAAGGTGTCAGACAACTTCCGCGTCATAACCCACGAGAACTTTCGGGTTTTGGAGTAGAAGCTGTATA
>NZ_KB907992.1 GCF_000382265.1 Yoonia vestfoldensis DSM 16212 | reverse complement strand
CAACGTCTTCATCGAGCGTCTGTGGCGGAGCATCAAATATGAGGAGGTCTACCTGCGAGCCTATGCCAGCGTCTCCGAGGCACGCGCGGGGATTGGCCGGTATCTGACCTTCTACAACAGCCGGCGGCCCCATTCATCGCTTGACGGCAGAACCCCCGATCAGGCCTACTTCAACCAGCCGATGCCCGAAGCGGTAGCGGCATAACCAAGGCGGAAAACCACTTAGAAAACGCCAGGAACCTGTTCAATCAAACCGAACCACCTCTGTTACACCGACTATCCGGAAGGCTGCTGGTGATGACGATGCCGAATTGGTGTCGCTGAAAATCAAGCTAGGGGACAGGTTTAAAGCGCTTGATAAACTTGCCATGCATCTCGGTATGGGTAACAAAAAGGTGAACAGGTCTTCCAATGCACTGTCAGAAGCAATCATTGCCCTCGCGCAGCGCGGTAGCCCTATCCCGGTGGCTTCTGAACGGAGAGTGGGCCCGCAAGGTGACCGCGGCTTATAACAACAAGTTGCGTTCAGTTAATGAACGCTAAGTGTGTTTGCTGCTAGCAGTCACTGAAGTGTATCCATTAATGTATCCAGCCTAGGTTGTTGGTCTTAAAAGCTGATACATTTCAAGCGACTATGCTTTTATAGTGGCGGAGACGAAGGGATTCGAACCCTCGAGACGGTTTCCCGCCTACTCCCTTAGCAGGGGAGCGCCTTCGACCACTCGGCCACATCTCCGCCGCGGGGTCTAGCAGCAATGGAACGCCAAGAACAAGCGGAAATTGCAGGCCGGTCCGATTGTCTTTTGTCCTGTCGGCCATGGCTTTCGCCTGCGGCATCCCGCAGCAGGGCGGCTGGCGGATTGTCAGAATCAGCGCGATAGACTAGAACAAAGCATGAACATTTTGATCCGAAATTAGGTGTGACGTGTATGGGTTTGCTTCGTATGCAGAAAACGCCGGAAGGCCAGCCGCAGCAGCCGGGGCTGGCCCGGTTTACCTTGTCCGAGGCTTTTGTCGAAACCGCCGCGGATCCCGCTGCCTTGGGCTTTGCGCTGGCACGCCTGCCGCGCGGGCAGCGGCCTTTGCTCTGGGTGCAGGACCGCGTGTCGCGCAAGGAAAGCGGGTTTCCCAGCCTTGCGGGGACTGGCCCCCTGCGTCCGATCATCATGGTCAATGTCACGCGCGCCGCCGATGTGCTTTGGGCGATGGAGGAAGGCCTGCGCTGCCGCAGTCTGGGCGGTGTGATCGGCGAGATCTGGGGCGATCCGGCGGCGCTGGATTTCACCGCGACCAAGCGGCTGGCCTTGCGGTCCGAGGCGGCGGGTGTTGCCTGCTGGCTGATCCGGCGCGCGGCGCATCCCAATCTGAGTGCGGCGCGCGACCGCTGGCGGATCGGGGCGCGCCCGTCCGCCCCGCATCCGCACGACCGCCAAGCGCCCGGTGCGCCGCGCTGGGCGATCGAACTCTTCCGGTCGCGCGATGCCAAACCGGGGCAATGGGTCGCCACCTATGACCGGGCGGCGGATCGTGTCGATCTGGTTGCCCCAGTTTCCGATCGAACGCTGGACGCGGGTGATGGAACGGCAGGGCAACGCGCCGCCGGATGACATCCCGCTGGTGCTGGCGCGCGAAGGGCATCACGGCCCTGTCGTGCATGCCGCCAATCGCGCGGCACGGCTGGCGGGGATCATGGCGGGATCGCGCGTGGTGGATATGCGCGCGATCTGCCCTGACCTGCAGGTCGCCTATGCCGATCAGGCGGGGGACCTTGCCGCACTCGACCGGCTTGTGCTCTGGGCGCGGCGCTGGTGTCCGTGGACCGTGCGTGACGGCGATGATGGTCTGATCCTTGATACCACGGGGTCGGACCATTTGCTGGGTGGCGAGGCCGCGATGCTGGTCGAGATGGAAACGCAATTGTCCTTGCTCGGGCTCACCGCGCGCTTGGCCGTGGCCCCCACTTGGGGGGCGGCCTGGGCGCTCGCGCGGTTTGGCCCTGTGCGCGCGCTCTGTGGCGAGGATGAGGTGGCGGTGAAACTGGGTGCTTTGCCTGTGACCGGCCTGCGGCTGGATGGCGCGACGGTGCTGCTGTTGCGCCGTCTGGGGCTGAAAACCATCGGGGCGGTGATGGATGTGCCGCGCCTGTCGCTGACCCGCCGTTTCGCCAAGGCCGCCTTGCCCGCCAATCCGCTGCTGCGGCTGGATCAGGCTTTGGGCAAGCGCGCGGAACCTGTGTCGAGCGTCGATCCCGCGCCGCGGTTTGTCGTGCAAAGCCGTCTGGCAGAGCCGATTTTCGACCCCAGCCCCTATCTGCCCGCGCTTTGCGAGGATCTGTGCGATGGGTTGCAGCAGGCGGGCCAAGGCTGTCGGCGGCTGCATCTGACGATCTATCGCACGGATGGCGACATCAGCCATCTGTCAGTGGCCATGTCCGCCCTGTCGCGCGATCCTGTGCATCTGCACGGGCTGTTCCGCGACAAGGTGGACCGCATCAATCCCGGCTACGGGTTCGATCTGATCACGCTCGAAGCCGCCGATCTGGGCGCGGTGCAGAACGTCCAGAGCCATCTTGACGGCGGATCGGACGATGATCTGCAATTGGCGCATCTGCTGGATCGGCTGACCGCCCGTTTCGGGGACCGTGCCGTGACCCGGCCCGTCCTGCGTGCCAGCCACATCCCCGAACGGGCCGAGGCGCGCTTGCCCGCCATCGCCGATGTGCCTGCGCTGATGCCTGTGCCTGCCAGCGAACGCCCGCTGCGGCTGCTCGATCAGCCCGAGGAGGTGCGCGTGCTTTACGCCGTTCCCGAAGGCCCGCCCGCGCAATTCGTCTGGCGCCGCCAGACTCACCGCGTGGCCCGCTATGCCGGGCCTGAGCGCATCGCGCCCGAATGGTGGAAAGACCGCCCCGGCACCCGCCTGCGCGATTATTTCAAGGTCGAGGATCAGGTGGGCCAGCGGTTGTGGCTGTACCGCGAAGGGCTGCACACGGACGGGCGCGGCGGTGATCCGCGCTGGTTTGTCCACGGGATGTTCGTGTGATGAGGATGGGTCGCGCTGCCTCCGGCGGGAGTATTTGGAGAAATAAGAAGCGGGCGTGTCATGCCGCAAAATGACCATCAACACCCCAGACGGGAATTGGAAGGCGACGGTTTTGTCCCCAATCCGCGTGCGGATTTTGTGGAATTGGGGGTGACGACCTGTTTTTCGTTCCTGCGCGGCGCGTCCGATGCGGTGGATCTGGCGGCGACGGCGCATGCGCTGGGTTATGACAAGCTTGGCTGTGCCGATCTCAATACCATGGCCGGTGTCGTGCGGCTGCATACAGCCGCGCTCAAGGCGGGGATCAGCCCCGTCATCGGCTGCCGCTTGGAATTGATCACGGGCGAGGTGTTTCTGGCCTATCCGCGGGATCGCGCGGCCTATGGGCGGCTGTGCCGGTTGTTGTCCAAAGGCAAGATGCGGGATGCGGGCGGCGACTGGCAGGCCAAGGGGGCCTGCGACATCAGCCTTGATGATCTGGTCGCCCATGCCGCGGGCGTGCAGTTGATCGCTGTGCCGGGGGCGGATCTGGGGCATTTCGCGGCGGGCCTGCCGCGACTGGCGCGCGCCTTGCCGGGGATGCGTCATATCGCGGCAAGCTGTCTTTACCGTGGCGATGACCGCGCGCGGATCAATCGCCTTGATGCTTTGGCGCGCAGGCACGGGCTGTCCATTCTGGCCACCAATGATGTGCATTACCATGCCCCCGACCGCCGCCCCTTGCAGGATGTGATGACCTGCATCCGGCACAAGACCACGATTGCCAAGGCGGGGTTTCTGCTGGATGCCAATGCCGAACGGCATCTGAAATCGCCCGCACAGATGGTCCGGCTTTTCGCCGACTGGCCCCATGCGATCCGCGCGACGCGCGAGGTGGCCGATGCCTGCACCTTTGATCTGCGCGATCTGGCCTATGAATATCCGCATGAAACCGTCCCTGCAGGGCGCAGCCCGCAGGAGTATCTGGAAGACCTGACATGGCGGGGGGCGGCGGCGCGCTATCCGGACGGGGTGCCTGCGGCCTTGCAGGCGACGCTGCGCAAGGAACTGGCGCTGATCGCCAAACTTGATATCCCGCAATATTTCCTGACCATCCACGAGATCATCGATTTCGCCCGCAACCAGTGCAAGCCGCCGATCCTGTGTCAGGGGCGCGGGTCTGCCGCCAATTCCGCCGTCTGCTATGTGCTGGGGATCACCGCCGTGGACCCTGCCAAGAACGACCTGCTGTTCGAGCGTTTCATCAGCGAGGAACGCAAGGAGCCCCCCGATATCGACGTGGATTTCGAACATGAACGCCGCGAGGAGGTGATCCAGCATATCTACGACAAATACGGCCGCAACCGGGCCGCACTTTGCGCCACCGTGATCCATTACCGCCCGCGCATGGCTGTGCGCGAGGTGGGGCGCGTGATGGGCCTGTCCGAGGATGTGACGACTGCGCTGGCCAAGACGATCTGGGGCTCTTGGGGCCGCGAGATTGGCGCGGCACAAGCGGCAGAGGCGGGGATCGACCTGCGCGATCCGCTGATGGCGCGCACGATCCGGCTGGCCGACCAGATGATCGGGATGCCGCGCCATCTGGGCCAGCATGTCGGCGGGTTCATTCTGACCGAAAAGGCGCTGACCGAAACCGTGCCCATCGGCAATGGCGCCATGCCCGAGCGCAGTTTCATCGAATGGGACAAGGACGATATCGACGAATTGCGCATCCTCAAGGTCGATGTGCTGGCGCTGGGCATGCTGACCTGTATCCGCAAGGCGTTTGATCTGATCGCCGCCCATCACGGCAAGCGGTTCGATCTGGCGAGTGTCCCGCAGGAAGACCCCGCCGTCTATGACATGCTGTGCAAGGGCGACAGCCTTGGCACGTTTCAGGTCGAAAGCCGCGCGCAAATGAACATGCTGCCGCGCCTGAAACCGCGCGCATTTTACGATCTGGTCATTCAGGTCGCCATCGTCCGCCCCGGCCCGATCCAAGGCGATATGGTGCATCCTTACCTGCGCCGTCGCAGCGGGGCCGAGGTGGTGGAATACCCCAGCCCTGGCCCGCAGCATGACCCGGATGAGCTGAAAAAGGTACTGGGTCGCACCCTTGGCGTGCCGATCTTTCAGGAACAGGCGATGAAGATCGCCATGGTCGCGGCAGAATTTTCCACCAAGGAAGCCAATGAACTCCGCAAGGCGATGGCGACCTTCCGGTCGCATGGCACCATCGGCGCGCTCGAGGAAAAGATGGTCGGTCGCATGATAAGGCGCGGCTATGACCCTGAATTCGCGGCGCGCTGTTTCAACCAGATCAAGGGCTTCGGCGATTACGGTTTCCCCGAAAGCCATGCCGCAAGCTTTGCGCTGCTGGTCTATATCTCCTCTTGGATCAAATGCCATTATCCGGACGTGTTCTGCGCAGCACTTCTGAATTCCCAGCCGATGGGCTTTTACGCCCCCGCCCAGATCGTGCGCGATGCCCGCGAACATGGCGTGATCGTGCGGGCGGCGGATGTGAATTATTCCGACTGGGACAACAGCCTTGAACCGCTGGCCCCCGGTGTCTTTGCTGTCCGGCTTGGCCTGCGCCAGATCGACGGGATGCGCCGCGATATGGCGCAGCGGATCATGGATGCGCGGGGGCGGCCTTTTGATGATCTCAAAGATATGAAAACCCGCGCCAAACTCGATGCCGGCACGGTGCAAAGGCTGGCGGCGGCGGATGCGCTGCGCTCCATGACGCTCGACCGCCGGCAGGCGCTATGGGAGGCGCGGGCGCTGCGCGATGCACCCGACCTGCCGCTGTTTGCCGATACCCGCGACGAAGGGGCCGAGGTCCGGTTCGATCTGCCGCAGATGCCTGTCTGCGAACAGGTGGTCGCCGATTACCAGACCCTGCGCCTGTCGCTGAAAGCGCATCCGCTGTCATTCCTGCGCCGCAGCATGACGCGGCAAGGCTATCGTCCGGCGGCGGAGCTGGCGCAGATGCGCAGCGGGCAGCCGGTCAAGCTGGCGGGCGTTGTGCTGATCCGCCAGCGCCCGGGCAGCGCCAAGGGTGTGTGTTTCATCACGCTCGAGGATGAAACGGGTGTCGCCAATCTGGTCGTCTGGCCCAAGGTGATGGAGGCCAACCGCAAGGTCGTGATGCAGGCCCGCCTGATCGACGTGCATGGCGTGGTGCAGCGCGACGGTGACGTGATTCATGTGGTGGCCCATGTGCTGACCGACCGCAGCGATGCGCTGGAACGCCTGTCCGAGGATCGCATGAACCCGCCCCTTGCCCATGCCGACGAGGTGCGCCGCCCGATCGGGGGTGATCCGCGTGCAAGCCATCCGCGCGATGTGCGCGTGATCCCCAAATCGCGGGATTTCCACTAGGGTCAGATGCCGCGGTTCTGGTCCAGATAGGCCCTGATCTTTTCCAGCTGCGGGATCAGGTCGCTGATCGTACCATCCCCCAGATCGTCGGTGATCTTGCGGATTGGGTCCGCCATACTGGCGATCGCGTCGCCGTGCAGTTTGCGGCCTGCATCCGTCAGGAACACGATCTTGCTGCGCCCGTCGCTGGGGTGCGGGGCCAGCCGGATCGCGGCACGCTTTTCCAGCACGGCCAGCGTGTGGGTCATCGTCGTCTTGGGCACCTGAAAGGCGGAGGCCAGCGCCAGCGGGGTCTTTTCATCACCCAGCCGGACCAGATGGTTCAGCAGGGCGAAATGCGACACGTGCAAACCGCCCGGCAGCCGGGCCGCGAAAATCGCCCCGGCCAACTGGTTGATGATCCCGATTTCATTGAAGAACCGGAACACGCGTCTGCCTTCTTCGTCCATGCAGTCCTCAGATCAGCTTGGCCTCCAGCGGCCAGCGCGGGCTGGGGGCGATAGTCTGACCATAGCCCAGACGGCACAGCATCTGAAGGGTCTCTCCATCCTGCGCCAGCAGCGCATGCGCGGCCTCGTAATGCAGGGCCATTTCGGGGAACTCTTGCAGCGCCTGGCTCAGCGGTTGCATGGCGACGCCCGCAGCCGTCGCGGCAAGGTTCAGCCGCAGCCAGTCGCGCCCTGCGATGATCTGGTCGGCGCGGGTATTGCCACGGGTCGCCTGCCACAGATGGCCCATCGCGGTTTCGGTATTGGCCAGCACGGCCGCCTTGCCTTGTGCGAACATGCTGGTTGTGGGGTCCGCCATCGCCGCGCGGGTCATCAGGCCAAAGGCGCCCAAAGTCTCGAACAGGGGGCCGGAAAAGTCGATGCCGTCGGGGTTCGCCTCGACCTCGGCCTTGCCGATGCGGAACAGGTCCACGCTTTCCTGAAAGGTGTGCGGTGTTTCGATTTCCACGATCAGCGCATCGCTGGTCAACTGGCGCAAGGCGGCGACGCTGCCTTCGGACGCGTCGCCCGCAACGCGGCTGCCGTGGATCGCGGCACGGGCGATCTGGGCGATGGTCTCGGGCGCGACAGGGCGATTGGTGTCGAACGGTTCCTTGTTCGACCGGCGCGTCATGACATGCGCGAACAGCGGGTCCGGCGTGCCTGCACCGACGCGGAAGGTCGCGATGGCGACAGGGCGGTCGTCCAGCGCCAGGTCGTCGGACCCTTGCGGAAACACGTCGAGGTCCACTGCGAAACCGTCCTGCGCCGCGGCCATGACCAGCAGTTCCAGAAAACACCCCAGCCCGACGGTGATCTGGCGGTTGAACGGGTCCGTGTGCGGCAAAAGCCGATCCGTATCGACCCGCAGAACGATTTGGTCCGGCGCGGACAGATCGACCAGCCACGGCTGGCGGTTATGCGGGTTGGGCGCAAGGATCGCATAGGACAGCGCCCTTTTGCGTGGTTCCTCATAGAGGCTGCCTGCGTGGTCCCATGGCGCGGCTGCGGCGGCAGGCGACCGGCTGGCGATGGTGCCCACAGTCGCAGTCGCGGCAAGGATGATGCCGCCACCGGACAGGGCGAGGAATTTGCGACGGTTCATTAAGGGCTCCTGTGATTCGACAAAGTGATACGATGTCGAACTAAGTAATGCGATATCGAACTAGATGCAAGCGCCACGCTTGCGCGGCATTGGTTATCGGCTGTATCCCTGCCAGACATCCGGTGCGAAAGGTCCGCCATGCGGCTAAATCTCAAGCAACTCGAAGCCTTCGTCTGGGTCGCCGATCTGCAAAGCTTTCGCGGTGCCGCCGACAGGCTGGGCACGACGCAGCCTAATATCTCGGCGCGGATCGCGGGGCTGGAACAGGCGCTGGGCATTGTGCTGATGACGCGCGATGCGGGGTCCGTGGTGCTGACGGCCAAGGGGCGCGACCTGCTGGCCCATGCCCGCCGTGTGCTCGATGCGACCGATGCGCTGATCGCGGCGGCGGATCAGAAAGCGCTGATCGACGGCACCCTCCGGCTGGGCGTGACCGAGATGATCGTCCACACTTGGCTGCGCGATTATCTGCGGCGGCTGAAGGACACCTATCCCAAGCTCAGCGTGGAACTGACCGTCGATCTGTCGGTCAATCTCGAACGGATGTTGGCCGACCGCCGCCTTGATCTGGCGATCCAGAACGGCCCGTTCACGCGGCTGACCAGCGGGCAAATCGATCTGGGCGCTTATGGCCTGATCTGGGTCGCGTCCCCTGCGCTGGGGCTGGCGGGGCAGGCGGACATGGCCGATCTGGTCGCGCATCCGATCCTGACCCATGCCCGCGACACCCATCTTTACGCGCAGGTCGCCGCGCATTTCGCGACCGCGAAACTGCCCGCGCGGCTGGTGCCGTCCAGCAATCTGGCCGCTTGCCTCCATATGACGATCGATGGCATGGGCGTCGCCACCATGCCCGCCGCGATGGTCGCGGACCCTTTGGTGCGGGGACAGCTGGTGCAGGTCGATTACGGTTGGACGCCCGCGCCTTTGCATTTCTTTGCCCGCTATGACGCCGAAAGATCGGCGCGGATCGTGGCGGATGCAGCCCAAGTCGCGGTCGGGGTTTCTGCGGTCTTCAATCAGAAATCCTGATCCTCGTGATCCGATAAAATAATTGGATGTGATGCTGTGACGCGCCTAGGCTGGCACCACAGCAAAAGGACAGATCATGCAGCACGCAATCCGGCTCGGCGTCGATATCGGCGGCACATTCACCGATGTGGTGCTGGAACTTGCGGGGGCCAGCCATTCGACCAAGGTGCTGACCACCTATGCCGCCCCCGAGGATGCGATCATCGACGGGATGCATCAGGTCTGCGCCAAAGCGGGGATCAGCCCCGCGCAGATCGGCCAGATCATCCACGGCACGACCTTGGCCACCAATGCCCTGATCGAACGGCGCGGCGCGCGCACGGCGTTGATCACGACGGAAGGTTTCCGCGATGCGATCGAGATGCGCACCGAAAGCCGGTTCGAGCAATATGACCTCAACCTGCAACTGCCCGAACCCCTGCTGCCGCGCCAGCATCGGTTCACGCTGACCGAACGTGTCGATGCGCAGGGGAACGTTCTGATCCCGCTGGACCGCGAAGACATCGTCGCACTGGCCGATCACATGGCCAGCTACAATTTCGACAGCATCGCCGTCGGGTTGATCCATGCCTATCTGAACCCTGCCCATGAACGCATGATCCGCGACGTGCTGGCCGAACGCCTGCCGGGTGTGATGGTGTCATTGTCGTCCGAGGTGTCGCCGCAGATGCGCGAATATGAGCGGTTCAACACGACCGTGGCCAATGCCTATATCAAGCCCCTGATGAAATCCTATCTGGGACGGCTGAAATCACGGCTGGCGGATGAGGGTGCGGATTGCCCCGTGTTCCTGATGCATTCGGGCGGCGGGATCATCAGCCTTGAAAACGCAGCCGAATTTCCGGTCCGTCTGGTGGAATCCGGGCCCGCTGGCGGGGCTGTTTTCGCGGCCCATATCGCCGCGCGTTACGGGTTGGACAAGATCCTGTCCTTTGACATGGGCGGCACCACGGCCAAGATCTGCCTGATCAAGAACCAGACCCCGAAAACCGCCCGTGTGTTCGAGGTGGCGCGCAGCTACCGGTTCAAGAAAGGCTCCGGCATGCCGATTTCGATCCCCGTGATCGACATGGTGGAAATCGGCGCAGGCGGCGGCAGTCTGGCCCATGTCGACAGCTTGCGGCAAATCCGCGTCGGCCCGGAAAGCGCGGGGTCCGAACCGGGGCCTGCCTGCTACGGGCGCGGCGGGTCAAGACCCGCCGTCACGGATGCCGATCTGGTGCTGGGCAAGCTCGACCCCGACAATTTCGCGGGCGGGTCGATCAAGCTGCACAAGGATGCGTCTGATGCGGCGCTGACCGCACTTGGTGCACCGCTGGACATGGACGCCCTTACCGCCGCCTACGGTCTGGCCGAGGTCGTGGATGAAAACATGGCCAATGCCGCGCGTGTCCATGCCGTGGAAAATGGCGAGGATCTGGCAGGCTACACGATGATCGCCTTTGGCGGTGCCGCCCCTCTGCATGCGGGACGCTTGTGCGAAAAACTGGGCGTCGCGCGCCTGCTGGTGCCAACAGGGGCGGGTGTCGGCTCTGCCATCGGCTTTCTGCGCGCGCCGTTCAGTTTCGAGGCGACACGCAGTGTGTATATGAAACTGTCGGCCTTTGACGCAGCAACGGTGCGCGACCTGCTCTCCGCCTTGGCCGAAGAGGCGACAGGTTTCGTGCGCAATTGCGACGCCACAGCCCCGATCGAAGCGCAATCCAAGGTCTATATGCGCTATTCCGGCCAAGGATGGGAAATCCCCGTCAGCTTGAGCGCGGCTCAGGCGGCCAACCCCGATGCTGCAACCTTTCAGGCGCTGTTCGAGGCGGATTATACCGCCCTCTTCGGCCGCACCGTCACCGGCATGGATATCGAAATCACCGTTTGGGCGGTCAATGCGACCACGGCCAGCGCCACAGCCACCCCGCTGCCCGCCACCCCTGCAGGGCGCAGGATCACGGGCCATGCTACCCGCGCCCTGTTCGACCCTGCGCTGGCAAGGACCGTGCAGGCGCAGGTCGTCCCGCGTTCGCAACTGGCCGCAGGTGACACCGTCAAAGGTCCCGCGCTGATCACCGAGGATGAAACCACCATCGTCGTCCCCTCCAGCCGCGTGGCCATCGCCCGTCCCGACGGCACCATCGACATCACGGAGGCTCATCCATGAGCAACGTCGCCAACCAAGTCATGTGGAACCGCCTCATTTCCATTGTCGAGGAACAGGCGCAGGCGCTGGTGCGCACAGCCTTTTCGACGTCCGTGCGTGAAGCAGGCGATCTGTCCGCAGGCGTCTATGACGCCGCGGGCCTGATGCTGGCGCAGGCGGTCACCGGCACGCCCGGCCATGTCAACGCCATGGCCGATGCCGTGCCGCATTTCATCCGCCGCGTCGGGCGGGACACGATGCGCGAAGGTGATGTCTATATCACCAACGACCCATGGGAAGGCACCGGCCATCTGCATGATTTCACCGTGGTCACGCCATCCTTCTACCAAGGCCGCCATGTCGGGTTTTTCGCCTGCACCGCCCATGTCGTCGATGTCGGCGGGCGCGGGTTCGGGGCGGATGCGGCGAGTGTCTACGAGGAAGGCATCCACATCCCGATCATGCGTTTCGCCCATGCAGGCCGAGTGGACGAGACCCTGATCGCGATCATTCGCGGCAATGTGCGTGAACCGGGTCAGGTGGTAGGCGATCTTTACGCGCTGGCGACCTGTAACGAGATTGGCCAGCGGCGGCTGGCGGAAATGCTGGCGGAATTCGGCCTTGCCGATCTGGACGGGATCAGTGATTTCATCCTGACCAATTCACGCCGCGCAACCTTGGAACGGATCGCCGCCTTGCCGCGCGACAGCGCCACGGGTGCCATGCGTATCGACGGGTTCGATGTGCCGATCGACCTTTGCGTCAGTCTGCAGATCGAAGCCGACCGGATCATCTGCGATTTCACCGGCACATCGGGCGTGGACAAGAAAGGCATCAACGTGCCCTTGGTCTATACCAAGGCTTACGCCTGCTATGCCCTGAAATGCGCGATTGCACCGGAAATTCCCAACAACGCCGCCTCGCTCGCCCCATTCGAGATCTCGGCTCCCGAAGGCAGCATCGTCAACGCGGTGCATCCTGCCCCCGTCGCCCTGCGCCATATCATCGGGCATATGATCCCCGATGTGGTGTTCGGCGCGCTGGACAAGATCTTGCCCGCCACTGTCCCTGCCGAAGGGGCGGGGTGCTTATGCAATTTTCAGGTCAGTCTGCGCCCTGCCACGGGCCAAGGGCGCAGGGCCGAGGTCCTGACCTTCAATTCCGGCGGTGCTGGCGCGCGGCCATCGGTGGACGGGCTGAACGCCACCGCCTTCCCGTCCGGCGTGATGACCATGCCGGTCGAGGCGACCGAACACACCGGCCCCGTCATCATCTGGCGCAAGGAATTGCGTCCCGACAGCGGTGGTGCCGGCCAATTCCGCGGCGGGCTTGGCCAATATATGGAGGTTGGCCCTGCCGCGGGGTTCGAGGCTGATTTTTCTGCCATGTTTGACCGCGTGCATCACCCTGCGCGCGGGCGGCAGGGGGGGGCTGATGGTGCGGCGACCACCATTGCGCTGGACGATGGCGGTGCGATGCAGGGCAAAGGCAAGCAATTCGTCCCCGCAGGGCGGCGCGTCATGTTAGGGCTGCCTGGGGGTGCGGGCTATGGCCCTGCGGCTGACCGCGACCCTGCGCTGATCAAGCGTGATCTTGCGCGCGGCTATATTTCTGCGAAAGCTGCAATGCGCGATTACGGCCTGACCGAGGCCGATGTCGCCGCCGTGCAAGCCCAAGTCATAAAGGGAGAAACCGCCTGATGCAGACCCCCGCCAAATCCAGCTACGACGTGGTCATCATCGGCGGCGCGATGTTGGGGTCGGCGGTGGCGTGGTTCCTGACCGACAACCCCGATTTCGATGGGTCTGTGCTGGTGGTGGAACGCGATCCCACTTATGCGCAGGCCGCAACGTCGCTGACCAATTCCTGCATCCGCCAGCAATTCAGCGCCGCGATCAATGTGCAGATCTCGCAATTCGGCGCGGATTTCGTCAAGAATTTCCCCCGCTACATGGGCAACGACTCGCGCGTGCCGCAGCCGCGTTTGCACAGTTTCGGCTATCTCTATCTGGCCGATACGCCCGCATTCGCCGCCGCCTTGCGCGATGCGCAGGCGGTGCAGGCGGCGTGCGGGGCTGGCACCCGCCACATGACGCGCGATGAAATCGCGGCCGCCTATCCGTTCTACCAGCTCGACGATATCATCGCGGGCAACCACAATCTGGTGGACGAAGGTTATTTCGACGGCAACACCCTGTTTGATTGGTGGCGGCGGTCCGCGCGCGAACGTGGCGTGGAGTACGTCACGAACGAAGTCATCGCGATCACCCGTGACCCCAGCGGCACCCGCGTGCAAAGCGTCACCTTGGCCACGGGCGACACCATCGCCTGCGGCCATGTCGTCAACGCCGCCGGCACGCGCGGCGCGCAGGTGGCGGCCATGGCGGGGATCAGCATTCCGGTGGAACCGCGCAAACGCTACACCTTCATCTTCGAAGCCGCCAAGCCGCTCGACCGGGATCTGCCGTTGACGATCGACCCGAGCGGCGTGCATGTCCGCACCGATGGCCAGTATTACATGGCAGGTTGTCCGCCAGAAAATGACGCCGCCGTCGATCACGGCGATTTCATCGAGGACCACGCGATCTGGGAAGACCACGTGTGGCCCACTATCGCCACCCGCATCCCGCAATTCGAGGCGGTCAAGCTGCGCAATTCGTGGGCGGGGCATTATGACTTCAACACGCTCGACCAAAACGCGATTGCGGGGCCGCATACGGAGGTCGGTAATTTCATCTTCGTGAACGGCTTTTCAGGGCATGGGTTCCAGCAATCGCCCGCGATGGGGCGAGGCATCGCGGAATGGATCACCTATGGTGCTTACCGCACGCTGGACTTGACCCCGTTCGGCTATACCCGCATCGCAAAGGGTGAAAAGTTCATCGAAAAAGCGGTGATCTGAACCGCGACGAAAGGAAGTGCCATGAAGAAACTTGTCTTGACAGGGGCCGCAGGCCGGCTTGGGTCTTACCTGCGCGAACCGCTGACGCGGATGTGCGATGAACTCGTCTCGACCGATATCGTGGCGGAGATCGGCAAGCTTTATGACGGAGAGTCCTATGTGCAGGCCGATCTGGCCGATCTGGCCGCGATGGAGGCAGTGCTGGAAGGCGCTGACATGGTCGTGCATTTCGGTGCCATCGGGGACGAGGCGCCGTGGGACGATATCCTGCAATCCAACATCATCGGGGCTTACAACGTCTGGGAAGCCGCCTATCGCCGCGGTGTGAAACGGGTGGTCTATGCCAGCTCTGTTCATGCCGTGGGGATGCATCTGAAAACCGACACCATCGGGCTGGACGCACCACATAAGCCTGACACCTATTACGGTCTGGCCAAGTGTTTCGCCGAGGATCTTGCAAGCCTCTACTGGGACAAGCGCGGCATTGAATCGGTCTGCATGCGCATCTTTTCCTGCGCGCAGGCCACCAACGCGCGCAGCATCGGCACATGGCTGTCCTATGGCGACCTGATCCATCTGGTGGAACGGTCCATCGACAGCCCTGTCGTGGGGTTCACCAAGGTCTGGGGCATTTCCAACAACGACCGGGCTGTTGTGGACAACAGCAAGGCGGGGCATCTGGGCTATCGGCCCAAGGACAATGCCGAACAATTCGCCAAGGATGTCTTCGCCAAGACACCGCCACTGGATAACAAGGACCTTGCCAATCTTTGCATCGGCGGCCCTTTCGCCACGGTGGAACTGGGCAATTCCGGCGTGGCCGCCCTCGGCGTGGTCAACGACAAGAAAACCACCTGAGGCCCAGCGCGGTCAGTCCTTGGCCGACCGCGCGACCCACATGCCCGCAAGGATCAGGGCGACGCCCACGACCCGCGCCAGCGCATTGCCCGCCGTGCCCATGACGATGTCGATCACGACACCCGAAATCATCTGCCCCGCGATGATCAAAAGCGCCGTCTGCGCCGCCCCGATCCGCGCGATCAGCCATGACCCTGCGGCGATGAACACAACGCCGACTGGCCCGCCGAGATAGGCCCACCACGGCGCATCCTGCGGTGCACCCGCGAACAAGCCGCCGAACACAACAGCCGCCAGCGTGATGAACCCCAGCCCCACGATGTGATTCCAGAACGACGATTCCCATGCCGATGTGGACAGTGCCAACCGTCCGTTGATCTGGCGTGACAGCGACACCAGCACGCCTGCGAGCAAGGCAAGAGCCGCAAAGCCGATCATGTCGCACCGCCGAGGAAGATCAGAACAAGGCTCCCCGCGATGATCAGCGCCAGCGCCAGATAGTCACGCGGTTTCGGCATCCTCTGCGGCAGGCCGAACAGACCGCGGATATCGGCGAAAAGGCTGAACAGCATCTGTCCCGCCAGCCCCAGCGCGATCGTGCCGGAAAGCGCGAGCGCGGTGTTGACCGTGGCCGAGGTCAGCATCACGGTGACGCCGCCGGACACGCCGCCCAGATAGGCCCAGAGCGGCGGGCGCACCATGCTCGCGCGGCGCGGGCGCAGTGCCAGCAGGATGATGATCGCGAGCAACGTGCCTGTCAGATGCGGCACCCATGACGCGAACAGCAGCGATCCGTAAACTGCCAGCGTGCCGTTGAAGAGCACCATCAGCGACAAAAGACCGCCCGCTCCGAAAGCGGCGGCGAAATGCAAAAGACGCGGGGCAGGGGCAAGATCGGCCATGCCGCGATCTATCGACCGATCCGCGGGGGAAGGCAATCGTCCTCTTGGGTGGGACAGCAATCGCAGACTGGCAAGCGGCGGGCTATCCAATGCGCAACGTGCGGGGCCGAAACCCCTTCACGACTGCAACACGGGCCACGCGGCTGCCAGACTGATCAAACAGAAAACTCACTAACAAAAGGCGCTTGGGTCATTGTTGCCGTCCCGTTGCCTATATGGCAGGCAGTTGTGGTGACAATTTGGCAAAACTTTTACATTCCTGCGTTCCCTGACCCGTCAGGGGCCGTTGACACCACGTGATTCCCGTCTATAAGCCGCGACTTCATTGGTGTTGGTGGACCGCGCAAGCGGAACCCTGTCGGCGTGGCAAAATCCGCGTAAAGGACAACGCCCTTCGTAACATACAGAAGGAGATCAGCGCGTGACCAAACGTACCGCTGCCAAGTACAAAATTGACCGCCGGATGGGTGAAAACATCTGGGGCCGCCCGAAATCCCCCGTCAACCGTCGTGAATACGGCCCCGGCCAGCACGGTCAGCGCCGCAAGGGCAAACTGTCCGACTTCGGCACCCAGCTGCGCGCCAAGCAGAAGCTGAAGGGTTACTACGGCGACCTGACCGAAAAGCAGTTCCGCCGCATCTATGCCGAAGCCGAACGCGTCAAGGGCGACACCGGCGAGAACTTGATCGGCCTGCTGGAGCGTCGTCTGGACGCTGTCGTCTACCGCGCCAAGTTCGTGCCGACCGTGTTCGCTGCCCGCCAGTTCGTGAACCACGGCCACGTGACCGTGAACGGCCAGCGCGTGAACATTCCGTCCTACCGCGTGAAAGAAGGCGACGTGATCGAAGTGCGCCAGAAATCCAAGCAGCTGGAAATCGTCCTTGTGGCCGCCCAACTGCCAGAGCGTGACGTGCCCGACTATATGGAAGTCGACCACAACAAGATGGTTGCGACCTTCGTGCGCACCCCGACGCTGGGCGATGTTCCTTATCCCGTGACGATGGAACCGAACCTCGTCGTCGAATTCTACGCCAAGAACTGATCCGGCACTTGTGCTGCGATCGCAAAGCCGCCCTTCGGGGCGGCTTTTTCGTTTTGGACGCGGGCCTGCCAAGGTTTCCTTTTGCGGGATGATCCGTTATCCACGGTCAACTTGAAACAGGGGGATGATGATGGCGCACCCAATCCATGGTCGTATCGACGGTCCGATCGTGATGATCGGCTATGGTTCAATCGGCAAAGGCACGCTTCCGCTGATCCAGCGCCATTTCGACCATGATCCGGCACTGTTGAGCGTGATTGAGCCCAATTCCGCCGCGGCCCCTCTGCTGGCCGAACAGGGGATCACGCATCACCAGCTTGCGCTGACGCAAGACAATTACCGCGAAGTGCTAGGCGAACTCTTTCCCGACGGGCGCGGCTTTTGCGTGAACCTGTCGGTGGATACCTCGTCGCTCGACCTGATGAAATTCTGCCGCGACCTAGGAGTGCTTTACATCGACACCGTGGTCGAACCTTGGGCAGGTTTCTATTTCGACACCACCGACAATGCGCAGCGCACGAATTATGCCTTGCGCCAGAAGGTGCGCGACGAAAAGGCCGCCAACCCCGGTGGCACGACGGCGGTGTCCTGCTGTGGTGCGAACCCCGGCATGGTCAGCTGGTTTGTAAAAGAAGGGCTGATGACCCTGTCGCGCGATCTGGGCCGCGATGATCCCGTGCCCGCAGACCGTTCGGGCTGGGCGCGCCTGATGCAGGACCTTGGCGTCAAGGGCGTGCATATCGCTGAACGCGACACGCAGGCCCGCGCAAAGCCGCGTCCGCGCGATGTGTTCGTCAACACATGGTCGGTCGAGGGTTTCATCGCCGAAGGCTTCCAGCCCGCCGAACTGGGCTGGGGCACGCACGAGACGTGGTTTCCCGACAACGGCCATCGTCACGCGACGGGCTGTCAGGCGGGGATCTGGATCGAACGGCCCGGTGCGATCACCCGCGTGCATACATGGTGCCCGACACCGGGGCCGCAATTCGGCTTTCTGGTCACCCATAACGAGGCGATCAGCATCTCGGATTACTATACCGTCGGCGATCCGGCTGCGCCCGCGTTTCGCCCGACCTGCCATTATGCCTATCACCCCTGCGACGATGCGGTGCTGTCGCTGCACGAGATGTTTGGCGCGGGGCGCCAGCAGGTGGTGCATGAAATCCTCGACGTGGACGAGATTGTCACCGGCATCGACGAATTGGGCGTGCTGATTTACGGGCATGCGAAAAACGCGCTCTGGTTCGGATCGCGCCTGTCGAACGAAGAGACCAAGACGCTTGCCCCCTACCAGAACGCGACGGGGATGCAGGTGACATCCGCCGTGCTGGCGGGGATGGTCTGGGCGCTGGAGAACCCGCAAGCCGGGATCGTCGAGACCGACGAGATGGACCATGTCCGGTGCCTTGACGTGCAGCGCCCCTACCTTGGCGCGGTCGAAGCGCATTATACCGACTGGACGCCTTTGCAGGACCGCTGGGAACATTTCCCCGAGGACATCGACGAAACCGACCCCTGGCAATTCCGCAACGTGCTGGCGACCTGATCCGGGTTTTGGCAAACCCGAAGGCGCTCCGCGCGGGGATATTTTTGCTCGGAAGATGATCGCGCTGTCTTGTCTCTGGTCACGGCGTGGTCGCGCGGGTAGAACGGGCGCGATTTAAAGTGGAAGACCCGATCATGGTAACTGGTATTGAACCGCAACCCGGCATTCTCGATATCGCGCTTTATGTTGGCGGGGCATCGCGGCTTGAAGGGCAGAGCAATGTGCTCAAACTCTCCTCGAATGAGAACCCGCTTGGGCCAAGCCCTGCGGCGATGCAGGCGTTTTCGCGTGCGGGCCATGATTTGCACCGCTATCCCTCGACCGATCATGCCGATCTGCGCGCGGCCATCGCCGATGTCTGGGGCGTCGATGCCGCGCGCGTGGTCTGCGGCGTGGGGTCAGGCGAGATCCTCAAACTGCTGGCCGAAGGCTATGCCGGACCGGGCACCGAGGTCGTGTTCACCGAACACGGCTTTTCGATGTATCCGATCTATGCCCATGCTTGCGGCGCCACGCCCGTCATCGTGCCCGAACGCGACCGCGTGGTCGATGTGGATGCGATCCTTGCCGCCTGCACCGACCGCACGCGGCTGATCTATCTGGCGAACCCTGCCAACCCCACCGGTACGATGATCCCCGAGGCCGAGGTCGCGCGCCTTGCCGCCGGTCTGCCGCCGCAGGCTTTGCTGGTGCTGGACGGCGCCTATGCCGAATATGTCGAGGGCTTCGATGCTGGCCGCGCGTTGGTCGAGGCGCGCGAGAATGTCATCATGACGCGCACCTTTTCCAAGATCTACGGTCTGGGCGGGATGCGCGTGGGCTGGGCTTACGGTCCGCAAACCGTGATCGACGTGCTGAACCGGCTGCGCGGGCCGTTCAACCTGTCCGCCGCCGCCCTTGCCGCCGCAGAAGCCGCGATGCGCGATACCGCCCACACCGAGCGCTGCCGCGTCGAGAACGCCCGCTGGCGCGACTGGCTGGCGGCGGGCCTTGCGGAATTGGGTGTGCCTTCAGATCCCTCCAGCGCCAATTTCATCCTTGCCCGTTTCGGCAGCCCCGCCGAGGCGCAGGCCTGCGATGCCTATCTGCGGTCGCAGGGGATCATCGTGCGGCAGGTGGCGGGCTATGGTTTGCCGCACTGCCTGCGGATCACCGTGGGCGACGAATCGGCCTGTCGCCGGGTCGTGCATGCCGTCGGGCAGTTCAAGGGCTCGCGCTGATGGCGGTGATCTATGACAAGGTCGCGCTGATCGGGCTGGGCCTGATCGCGTCGTCCATGTGCCATGCGATCAGGCGTGCTGGCCTTACGCGCGAGATTGCGGGTTACGCAAGATCCGCTGAAACCCGTGCCATCGCGCGCGAGATCGGGCTGTGCGATCAGGTGTCTGACACGGCGGCCGAGGCTGTGGCAGGGGCCGATCTGGTTGTCCTCTGCGTCCCCGTTGGCGCGATGGAGGATGTCGCGCGCGAGATTGCGCCGCATTTGAAGCCCGGTGCCACGCTCAGCGATGTGGGGTCGGTGAAATCCGCGGTGATTGATGCGGTCGCCCCTTTCGTGCCCGAAGGCGTGCATTTCATTCCCGCGCATCCGCTGGCGGGGACTGAACATTCCGGTCCGCGCTCGGGGTTTGCAGAGCTTTTCGACAACCGTTTCTGCATTCTGGTCCCTGCCGAAGGCACCGATCCCGCCGCTGTCGCGCGACTGGCCGATCTGTGGCGTGGCATGGGCAGCAATGTCGACGAGATGGACGCCGAGCACCATGATCTGGTGCTGGCCGTCACCAGTCACACGCCTCACTTGATCGCCTATACGATGGTCGGTGTCGCCGACGACCTGCGCCGTGTGACCGACAGCGAAGTCATCAAATATTCCGCCGCGGGCTTTCGTGATTTCACGCGGATCGCGGCGTCCGATCCGACGATGTGGCGCGATGTGTTCCTGAACAACAAGGATGCGACCTTGCAGATTCTGGGGCGGTTCACCGAGGAGCTCTTTGCCTTGCAGCGCGCGATCCGGCGTGGCGACGGCGATCATCTGCACGCCTATTTCACGCGCACACGGGCGATCCGCCGGTCGATTATAGACGCGGGGCAGGACACAGATGCCCCCAATTTCGGCCGCAAGCCCGCGGCAAAGCCGGAATGATGCGCGTGCTTGCCATTGGGCTTGCCCTTTGGGCCGGGCCTTTGGCGGCGCAGGAAGATGACGGCGGAACGGCAGCTTCGCCTGCCCTGCGCCCTGTTGCACGGCCCGAGGTTATCGTCCCGCCCGCCGTGGTCCAGCAATCCTTGCGCCCCAAGGCGCGTCCTGCCAGCATCGAAGCCGCCGCCGAGGAACAGCGCGTTGCGCGCCAGCGTGGCCAGATTTGCGGCGATGTCGCTATTCAAGGGTTGGTGCTGGGTACGGTCGACGGTCCGGGTGCCTGTGGTGTCACTGATGCCGTGCGCGTGCGCGCGGTCGCCGGTGTGACGCTGGTGCCGCAGGCAACGATGGATTGTCGCACGGCGACCGCCCTGAAAGATTGGGTGAAGGACGGTGCCACAGCGGCCGTCGGCGATTTTGGGGGTGGCATCTCCAGCCTGCGGATCGCGTCGCATTATGCCTGCCGGAACCGCAACAATGCATCGGGCGGGCGATTGTCCGAACATGCGCTGGGGCGTGCCGTGGACATTGCGGCGATTAATCTGCGCTACGGCTCTGACATCACCGTTCTGCGCGGATGGGACAGTGCGGCACACGGCCCCATCCTGCGCCGGATGTGGCGCGCGGCCTGCGGGCCGTTCGGGACAGTGCTTGGCCCTGACGCGAACCGTTTCCATCTGGATCATTTCCATTTCGACACGGCGCGGTATCGCAGCGGCACCTATTGCCGCTGACCTTTTCCGGCCGGTATGTGGTCTGGGCCATGCGCACCGCTCCGGATGGTGTTATCACGGCTTTACCCTGCGGGACTTGGGTTCTATAAGCTCGGCCATGACACGCATGATGATCCAACGCATTACTTGCCCGGCGGTTTAGGCGTCTGAACCGGCCGGGACCATGGTGCAAGCGATTGCGCACCGCGCCTCATCTTTCCAGAATTCATGATTGCCCAAAGGACGCGACACATGTGCGCCGAGACCACTGATTACAAAGACACGCTGAACCTGCCGCAGACCGATTTCCCGATGCGCGCTGGCCTGCCAAAACGCGAACCCGAATGGCTTGCACGCTGGGCGCAGATCGGTGTCTACGACAAACTCCGCGCCAAGGCGGAAGGGCGCAAGCCGTTTACCCTGCATGACGGCCCGCCTTATGCGAACGGCAACCTGCATATCGGCCACGCGCTGAACAAGATCCTGAAAGATATGGTCGTGCGCAGCCAGCAGATGATGGGCCGCGACGCGCGCTATGTGCCGGGCTGGGATTGCCACGGCCTGCCCATCGAATGGAAAATCGAGGAAAAATACCGCGCCAAGGGGCAGGACAAGGACGCCATCAATGTCGTCGATTTCCGGCAGGAATGCCGGAAGTTCGCCGAAGGCTGGGTCGATATCCAGCGCGAGGAATTCAAGCGCCTTGGCATCACCGGCAATTGGGACGACCCTTATCTGACGATGGCTTTTCACGCCGAACGCGTGATCGCTGAGGAATTCCAGAAATTCCTGATGAACGGAACGCTGTACCAAGGCTCCAAGCCCGTGATGTGGTCGCCCGTGGAAAAGACCGCGCTGGCCGAGGCCGAGGTCGAATACCACGACCGGCAGACCGATGCGATCTGGGTCAAGTTTCCCATCGTCTCCGCCGCTTCGGCTGAGCGCGACAACATGGCGGCGTTGGCCAATGAAGAGGAAACGCCCGAAGCCCGCCACGCGATCATGGCCGCAGGCATGACCCGCGAGGCGCAGCTGTTGGCCGCCAAGGTGGTGATCTGGACGACGACGCCCTGGACGATCCCGCAGAACCGCGCGATCTGTTTCGGGCCGAGCATCGCATATGGCCTTTACGAGGTCACAGGCGTACCTGACGAAAGCTGGGCAAAAGTCGGCGATACCTATCTATTGGCCGATGCGCTGGCCGCCGATGCGCTGGGCGCGGCACGTCTTGACGACACGATGTACCGCCGCATCCGCAGCGTGCAGGTCGACGAATTGGAAGCCTTGGTCTGCGCCCATCCGCTGCGCGGGGCCAAAGGTGGCGCGGGTGAATGGGACTTTAACGTGCCCTTGCTGCCCGGCGAACATGTGACCGACAGCGCCGGCACCGGCTTTGTCCATACCGCGCCCAGCCACGGCGATGACGATTATGCCATCGGGGTCAAACATGGCCTGCCGATGACCTATAACATCCTCGACGACAGTTCCTACCGCCCCGATCTGCCTTTCTTCGGCGGTGAGGCGATCCTGAAACCCAACGGCAAACCCGGTGGGGCCAACAAGGTCGTCATCGACAAGCTCAAAGAGGTCACAGCCCTCATCGCAACCAAGCGCATCACGATTTCCGACGCGCATAGCTGGCGCTCCAAGGCCCCCGTGATCCGCCTGAACCGCCCGCAATGGTTTGCCGCGATCGACAAGGCGGTGGGCGATGGTCTGGACCAATACGGCACCACGATCCGCGAACGCGCGCTGCGGTCCATCGACGAACTGGTCACTTGGACACCCAAGACTGGCCGCAACCGGCTTTATTCCATGATCGAGGCGCGGCCTGATTGGGTGCTGTCGCGCCAACGCGCCTGGGGCGTGCCGCTGACCTGTTTCACAAAGAAGGGTGCGCAACCCAGCGATCCTGATTTCCTGCTGCGCAACGTCGATGTGAACGCCCGCGTGCTGGCGGCGTTCGAGGCCGAAGGCGCTGACGCATGGTACAAGGACGGCGCGAAAGACCGGTTCTTGACGGGCATCGTCGACCCTGACGCCTATGATCAGGTGTTCGACATTCTGGACGTTTGGTTCGACAGCGGTTCGACCCACGCCTTCGTGCTGCGCGACCGCGCCGACGGGTCTACCGACGGCATGGCCGATCTGTATCTCGAAGGCACCGACCAGCATCGCGGCTGGTTCCATTCCTCGATGCTGCAGGCCTGCGGCACGATGGGTCACGCCCCTTATCGTGGGGTGCTGACGCATGGGTTCACGCTGGACCAGAAGGGCATGAAAATGTCCAAATCCATCGGCAACACCATCGCGCCCGAAAAGGTCGTGCAACAATATGGCGCCGATATCCTGCGGCTCTGGGTGGCGCAGTCGGATTATACCGCTGATTTGCGGATCGGGGATGAGATCCTGAAAGGTGTCGCCGACAGCTATCGCCGCCTGCGCAACACGATGCGCTATATGCTGGGGTCGCTGGCCGATTTTTCAGAGGCTGACCGTGTGGCCCCCGCCGACATGCCCGAACTGGAACGCTGGGTACTGCACCGTCTGGCCGAACTCGACGTGACCGTCCGCGACGGTTACGCAGCTTACGATTTCCAGGGTGTGTTCCAAGCGATCTTTACCTTCGCCACGGTGGACCTCTCGGCCTTCTATTTCGACGTGCGCAAGGACGCGCTTTACTGTGACGGCGACACCGCGCGCCGCCGGGCCGCGCGCACCGTGCTCGATATCCTGTTCCACCGGATCACCCGCTGGCTGGCCCCCATGCTGTGCTTCACGATGGAAGAAGTCTGGCTCGAACGCTTCCCCGGCGACGACAGCTCGGTCCATCTGGAAGACTTCGCCGAAACCCCCGCCGACTGGCGCGACGATGCGCTGGCCGCGAAATGGGCCACTGTCCGCCGCGCCCGCCGTGTCGTGACGGGCGCATTGGAGGTGGAACGCACCGCCAAGGTGATCGGCGCCTCGCTCGAGGCGGCACCGACCGTATATGTCAGCGCGGATGTGGCACGGGTGCTGGACACCACCAGCTTTGACGATCTCTGCATCACGTCGGGCATCACCATCAGCACCGATACCGCCCCCGAAGGCGCATTCCGGCTCGACGATGTGGCCGATATCGCCGTGGTCTTTGACCATGCGACAGGCGAGAAATGCGAACGTTGCTGGAAAATCCTGCCCGATGTCGGCACCCATGCCCATCCGGGGGTCTGCGGGCGCTGCAACGACGCCTTGGGCTGAAACGCAAAAGGGCGGCATCAAGTGCCGCCCTTTTCTCATCGTTCGAGTAAATATATCCCCGCCGGAGGCCAAAAAGTTTTCACCCGTCCTTGCCATACATGATCTGCTGCGCGATGCCTGCGAACAGCAGATAGACGGATGTGACGATCAACCCCCAATGGGCCAGCGTCTCGGGGTGGAAATCGACCCAAGCCGCCCAGCCCGCAAAGATCGTCCAGGCCAGCGCCATCGGCAGCGTCACCATCCGCCAGCGTTTCGTGCGCACGGGATGGACGAATTTCAGCGGCACGAACATCCCCACTGCCAGCGAGGATACCAGTACCAGCGAGACCCAGAAATTCGGCTCCAGAGCAAAGATCACCAAGACCAGCATGTTCCAGCAGCCGGGAAAGCCCGAAAAGGAATAATCCTTCGTCTTCATCCGCGTGTCCGCGAAATACAGCGCCGAGGTGAAGGTGATCACGATGATCGCAAGCCATCCCGTCCAACCCGGCAGCAGACCGGATTTGAACAGCGCATAGGCCGGTACGAACACATAGGTCAGATAGTCGATGATAAGGTCCAGCAGAACGCCGTCAAAGACCGGGGCGTTGCGCTTGACCTCGTATCGGCGCGCCAACGGCCCGTCGATCCCGTCGACGAAAAACGCCACGACCAGCCACAGGAACATCAGGTCCCATTTCTGATCCACCGCCGCCAGCATCGCCAGCATCGCGAAAACGGCACCCGAGGCTGTCAGCAGGTGAACAAAAAGGGCCTTGGCGCGTAAAGTCATTGAACCGTCATATCCAATTCTCATCACAGGGCAACGGCAATCTCTGGCTTTGGCTCAGGCTTTGGGATGGGCGCGGTCATAGACAGCCATCAGTTGTGCTGCATCGACCGCCGTATAGGCTTGCGTGGTGGACAGCGACGCATGTCCCAACAGTTCCTGAATACTGCGCAGATCACCGCCCGCCGCCATCAGATGCGTGGCAAAGGAATGGCGCAGGGCGTGGGGCGTTGCCGTCGCGGGCAGGCCCAGTTGCAGGCGCGTCTGTTCCACGACCTTCTGGATTGCGCGCGGGGCAAGCGGGCCACCCCGCACGGCGCGGAACAACGGTGCGTCAGATGCGGTTTCATAAGGGCACAGCCGCAGATAGCGCGCGACAGCCTCGCGTGCGATTTCCAGCACCGGGACGATCCGTTCCTTGCCGCCCTTGCCGGTGATCCGCAGCACCGGGGGCAGCGGTGCATCGCGGCCTTGCAGCGACAGCGCCTCCGATATCCGCAAGCCGCAGCCGTACAGCAGGGTGACGACAGCGGTATCGCGGGCCGCAACCCAAGGGTCGCGCGCCTGCAACCCGATATGGTCGATCATGTCGCTGGCAGCAGGGGCCGTCAGCGGACGAGGCAGCTTGGGCTGGAACTTGGGCGAGCGCGTGGACAAAACGGCTGTAGGCTCGAACCCTTCGCGCGCGGCGAGCCAGCGATAGAACGACTTGACCGCCGACAGCGACCGCGCGAGCGAGCGTGCCGCCACACCGCGCCCGCGTTCATGGGCCATCCAGGCGCGCATGTCCGCCAACGTGACGCGCGCAAGCGGCGCAAGCCCCTGCGCATCGCCGTTGTGCTGCGTCAGGAACGCCATGAAGCCCAGCACATCGGCCCTATACGCCTTGAGCGTGTTGGCGGCGACACCGGCCAGCGCGCGTTCGTGATCGAGCCAGCGATCCAGCATGGCCGTCAGCGCGGGCGAGATGAACGCCATCAGGCCAGCCAGCGGCGCAGCACACGTTCCAGAACGCCGGTAAAGAACGCCAGCAGGTCGGTGCCTTGCTGTTGGCTGAACTGCGCGGGGTTTTCGCTGCCCATGACCAGCATCGCGGGGCGGCGCCCTGCGCCAAGGTCGAGTTTCAGGCAGGCCTCGGATTGGATGAACGGTGCCCGGTCGCCGTAAAGGCTGGCACCGACGTTCTGGAACTTGCGCAAGGTGACCTGCCGGGCAGGCATGTTCCGACCAAGGGTGATGTAATCTTCGACGAAACCCGCAGCGACGACGACGATGGCAGGGTCCATTTCAGGATGGTCCGCGGGCGCATCCGCCTCAAGCGCGAGCCGGATCGCATCGACGCGCAATGTATCGGCGACATCGCCGGTCAGGTCCTGCAGAAAGCTTGCGAATGTATCGGCATCCATCATCCGCAGGATTGCGCGATGCACCTGATTGGTGCCCGCCAGATTGTCATAGGCGGCGGCGATGACATTGCGGTGCGTGTCTTCCAGCCGGTCGAAACGCGCCTCCAGCCGTTCCATCGCGATGGCGCGCAGATCGACGATATTGCCGCCGCGCGCATCGTCATTGGCGCCGACCAATGCGCGCATCACGTCATGGTCGTCCAAAAGGAAATCGGGATTCGCAATGATCTTCGCGCGAAGATCATCCGCCAGTGAGGTGTTGGTCATGGGACTGCTCTGCTTTTGTTTTGACACAAACTAGCAGGTCCGCCGACGGGATGCCGCAACTTTTTTTGGCACGGCGCCATGGCGTGGCGTTTTTGCCAAAGGCGGCAGGTAAGGTGGGGCCGGACCCACCTTACGCCTTTTGCATCAGAGGATCTTGATACCGGCCTTTTCCACATCAGCCATAAAGCCCGCCAGACCCTTGTCCGTCAGGATATGGTTCGCCATCGCCTTGATGACGGCAGGTGGTGCGGTGGCCACATCGGCCCCGATCTTGGCGCAATCGGACATGTGGTTGGCGGTGCGGATCGACGCGGCAAGGATCTGCGTCTTGAAGCCGTAATTGTCATAGATCGTGCGGATATCCTCGATCAGTTCCAGACCGTCGAGGTTGATGTCATCAAGCCGCCCGATGAAGGGGCTGATGAATGTCGCCCCCGCCTTGGCCGCCAGCAGCGCCTGATTGGCCGAAAAGCACAGGGTCACGTTGACCATGATGCCGTCGTCCGACAGCGTCTTGCAGGTCTTGAGACCCGCCCAAGTCAGCGGCACCTTGACGGCGATGTTGTCGGCGATTTTGGCCAGCTTGCGGCCTTCGGCCAGCATGGTTTCGGCATCGAGCGCCACGACTTCGGCGGACACCGGACCTTTGACGAGATCGCAGATTTCCTTGGTGACTTCGAGAATGTCGCGCCCCGATTTCGCGATCAGCGACGGGTTCGTGGTGACCCCGTCCACCATGCCGAGGTCGTGCAGTTCCCTGATCTGGTCAAGTTCGGCCGTGTCGACGAAAAACTTCATAACTTCCCTCCGGGGATGGGTTGGTGTTTGTTGGTCCAGCGTTTACCTGAGGACGCAGGCAGCGTGAACCCTCAAAAGGCGGTTATGATCCCAAGCTATTTCCCCCAAGGCGATCTGGTCGGCGTGCTGACGACCCAGCCGCTTGACCGGCTGCTTGACTACAGGGCCCCCGAAGGCGGCTGCCATCTGGGTGCCTTTGTCGAGGTGCCGCTTGGGCCGCGCAAGGTGCTGGGCGTCGTCTGGGGGCCGGGGCAGGGGGATTACGACCTTGCGAAAATCCGGTCGGTGATCCGCGTGCTCGACCTCGCACCCATGCGCGATGAAATGCGCGATTTTCTGACCCGTGCCGCCGATTACACGCTGACACCGATGCCCGCGATGCTGCGCCTTGGCACCCGCGCGCCGGGGTTGGGCGATGCGCCTTCCATGCGCAAGGTCTACCGCCTTGGCCCCCGCGACCCCGACCGCAGGACCGGCGCCCGCGACAAGGTGCTGGCCGTGCTGCGCGACTATGGCGGGCTGGCCTTTACCCTTGGCGAATTGGCCGAGGCCGCGGATGTCGGGTCCTCGGTGGTCAAGGGGCTGGTGGCCCAAGGTGCGGTTCTGGAAGAAGACGCGCCGCGCGACACGCCATACCCGCGGCTTGACCCAGACCACGGTGGCAAGACGCTGAACCCCGATCAGGCGGCAGGGGCCGCGGCGCTGCGCGCGGCTTTGCGCAAGGATTGCTATGGCACGACCCTGCTGAAAGGTGTCACGGGATCGGGCAAGACCGAGGTGTACCTCGAGGCCGTCGCCGAAGCCCTGCGTATGGGCAAACAGGCGTTGGTGCTGCTGCCCGAAATCGCACTTTCCGGCGAATTCATCGAACGGGTCGAGGCGCGTTTTGGGATGCGCCCCGCCGAATGGCATTCGGGCGTGACCATGACCGAACGCCGCCGCTGCTGGCGGATGGTCGGGCAGGGCGATGCGCAGCTGGTCGTGGGCGCACGGTCTGCGCTGTTCCTGCCGTTCCAGAGCCTTGGCCTGATCGTCGTCGATGAAGAACACGACACGTCCTACAAACAAGAGGACGGCGTGCTCTATAACGCCCGCGATATGGCGGTGCTGCGGGCCGCACTTTGCGGGGCGCATGTGGTGCTGGCTTCGGCCACGCCCAGTCTGGAAAGCTGGGCCAATGCGCAGGCGGGCAAATACGTGCGGCTGGACCTGACCGCGCGGTTTGGCGCGGCGGTCATGCCGGACATGGCCGCCATCGACATGCGGGTCGAGGATTTGCCGCATGGACGGTGGGTGTCACCTACCCTGCGCGACGCCATCGCCGACAGGTTGGAAAAAGGCGAACAATCGCTGATCTTTCTGAACCGGCGCGGCTATGCGCCGGTCACGCTGTGTCGGGCCTGCGGGCACCAGATCGGCTGCGACCATTGCGATGCGCGGATGGTGGAACATCGGTTTCAGAAACGGCTGATGTGCCACCAATGCGGTGAAACCAAACCGATCCCCGTGATCTGCCCGTCCTGCGGGGCTGCCGACAAACTCGCCGCTGTCGGCCCCGGCGTGGAACGCATGGGCGAGGAAGTCGCGGCGCTGTTCCCCGAGGCCCGTATCGCCGTGCTGTCATCGGACCTTTACGGCTCTGCCCGCGCGATGAAGGCCCATATCGCCGAAATCGCTGCGGGTGGCACCGATATCATCATCGGCACGCAGCTGGTTGCGAAAGGGCATAACTTTCCGCTGTTGACGCTGGTCGGCGTGATCGACGCCGATCTGGGCCTGCAAGGGTCCGACCTGCGTGCGGCTGAACGGACCTTCCAACTGATGCGGCAGGTCGCAGGCCGTGCGGGGCGGGCGGAAACGCCCGGTGTCGCCCTGTTGCAGACCTACCAGCCCGACCACCCCGTGATCCGCGCGATCCTGAACGGGGACGAGGAGAGCTTTTGGTCAGCCGAGGCGACTGAGCGCCGCGCGGCTGGCGTGCCACCCTACGGGCGGATGGCGGGTATTATCCTCAGCGGGCCGGACCTGAAAGCGGTGTTTGATCTCGGCAACGACATGGCCCGCCGCGACGCACCTCTGCGCCAGATTGGCGCGCAGGTGTTCGGCCCCGCCCCCGCCCCCATCGCCCGCGTGCGCGGGAAACACCGCGTGCGCCTGCTGGTCAAGGCCGACAAATCCGCGCCTTTGCAAACAGCACTCGCGCAATGGGTCGCGCAATTCAGGTTGCCCGCGAACCTGCGCCTTGCAATCGATATCGACCCGCAAAGCTTTTATTGACCTCATCTTCCGAGCCCAAATATCCCCGCCGGAGGCCTAAAAGTTTTCCTTCTCGGGCACGTCCTCGCCCATTTCCTGCCGCCAATGACGGCGACACAGCGACACATAGCGGTCATTGCCGCCGATCACGATCTGGTCGCCGGTGCTCAAGACACGACCATCGGCATCTTTGCGCACGACCATCGTCGCCTTCTTGCCGCAATGGCAGATCGTGCGGACCTCGCGCATCTCATCCGCCAGCGCCAGCAGCGCGGCAGACCCTGGAAACAACGCCCCCAGAAAATCGACGCGCAAGCCAAAGGTCATGATCGGCACGCCCAGATCATCGACCGCGCGCGCCAGTTGCCAGACCTGTGCGGGGTCCAGAAACTGCGCCTCGTCGATGAACACGCAGGCGCAGGGGCCAGCCTCCAGCCGCGCCTTTATCTTGGCGAAAAGGTCCTCGCCTGGGGCGAAAGTATCGGCATCCGCACCGATCCCGATCCGGCTGCCGATCCGGCCATGGCCTGCGCGGTTATCGAGCTGTGCGATCATCAGATAGGTCTGCATGCCGCGTTCGATATAATTGTGCGACGCCTGCAAAAGCACGGTCGATTTGCCCGCGTTCATGGTGGAATAGTTGAAATAGAGCTTTGCCATTCCGCTGATTTGCCCGCTGGCCGCCGCATTGGCAAGACCCTGTGTCCTGCCGTTTGATTGTTGACATGTCAGAACGTATCGCGAACATTGGGTGGGCAGAGAAGGTGGATGATACCATGACTCAGAGCTTGCAGATCGATTACGTTGAATTCTACAGCGACACGCTGGAGGCGACGCAGGCATTCTTTGCCACGGCCTTTGGCTGGGATTTTGTCGATTACGGTCCGGATTACCGCGACATTCAGGGGGCGGGCATCGGTGGCGGGCTTGAACGGGCCGCCGCGCAGCCCCCGCTTGTCGTGCTGCACGCTGACGATTTGCAGGCCGCCTATGACCGGATCAGCGCCGCAGGTGCAGAAATCACCAAAGAGATTTTCGATTTCCCCGGCGGGCGACGGTTCGAATTCCGCGAACCTGGTGGCACGGCGATGGCGGTCTGGACAAAGGCCTGACCCCGCTCAGGCCCGTTCAACGATCACCGACCCGACCGAATAGCCCGCGCCGAAGGAACAGATCAGCCCCTTGTCGCCAGGCACCAGATCGGCGGAATTTTTGGCAAAGGCGATGATCGACCCGGCGGATGACGTATTGGCATAATCCTGCAGGATGTTGGGCTGTTCGTCCGGCGCAGGCACGCGCCCCAGCACCTTGCGTCCAATGTAATCGTTCATTGTCTTGTTGGCCTGGTGCAGCCAGAGCCTGCGCAGGCTGTCGGCGCTGACGCCTTCCGCTTCCAGATGGTCGGCGATGTGCTGGCTGACCAAAGGCAGCACCTCTTTGAAGACCTTGCGCCCGTTCTGCATGAACTGCATGTCGCGGCGGTCCTCCATCGCGTCATGGGTGCGGCGCAGAAAGCCGTTGTTGTTGCGGATGTTGTTGCTGAACTGGGTGGCACAACGGGTGGACAGGACCTTGAAGCGTGGCTTGTCCAGCCCCTCGTCGCGTTCCAGCAGGGTCGCCGTCGCCACATCGCCGAAAATGAAATGGCAATCGCGGTCGCGCCATTCCAGATGGGCGCTGCAAATCTCGGGGTTCACGACCAGCGCGCGTCGGATCGACCCCGCACGGATCATGTCGGCGGCTGTCTGGATGCCGAAAGTGGCACTCGAACAGGCGACGTTCATGTCGAAAGCAAAGCCCCCCGCACCCAGAAGCTGCTGGATTTCCACGGCAATCGCCGGATAGGCGCGTTCCATGTTGGACGCGGCACAGATCACCAGATCGACATCCGCAGCATCCACGCCCGCTGCCGCCAGCGCCTTTTGCGCGGCATCAAGGCCGATTTCCGCCATGTAGCCGGGCGCGTCATCGGGGCGCTGCGGCAGGCGCGGGAACATGCGCGCAGGGTCCATCACGCCGGATTTATCCAACACATAGCGCTGTTCGATGCCAGAGGCGGCAAGGATGAACTCGGCCGAGGAATGCGGCTTGGCCTCGACCGCGCCCGCGCCGATGGCGTCGGCGTTCTGCGCGTTCCACAGGTCCGCATGGGCGTTGAAGGCCGCGACCAGTTCGTCATTGGTGATGACCTGGGACGGGGTGAACACGCCCGTCCCGGTGATGGCTGCCTTGTGCATGTCCGCTCCCGTAAATCGTGCGCTACCCTAGGGCAGCGGTGGCCGGATTGTCCATCGGGACGCGGCGTCCGGTCAGCCCTGCAACGCGCGCACGCCGATGTCGCCCTCTTCACGCGCCTGCATGGCAAGCACGGCGGCATGGCTGGCGGCGGCGGTGGTGAAATAGGGGATCTTGTCATAGAGCGCCACGGCGCGGATGTCGCGGCTGTCCTCGACGGCCTGCGCGCCTTCGGTGGTGTTGAACACCAGCGCGATATGGCCATCCTTGAGGCGGTCGACGATGGTCAGCCCGCCCTCATAGACCTTGTTGACGATTTCGCAATCAATCTGGTGTTCAGTCAGCCATGCGGCGGTGCCGCGCGTCGCCACGATCTGAAACCCGAGCGAGAGGAGGATTTTACCCGCTTCGACCATATCCGCCGTTTTGTCTTCATCGCGGATCGAAATGAATACGGTGCCTTCGGTGGGCAGGTTGGTGCCCGCGCCCATCTGCGCCTTGAGGAAGGCCCGGGGGAAGGACCTGTCCCAGCCCATCACCTCACCTGTCGACCGCATTTCGGGGCCAAGGATCGTATCCACACCGGGGAAACGGGCGAAGGGCAGCACGGCCTCTTTGACCGAGAACCAGGGCGTGTTGGGGTCCGCCAGCGTGAATGCATCGCCCAAAGGCAGCACGTCCATCGGGTTTTCCGTGACCGGATAGGGTGCGCGCAGTGGGAAGTTGGACAAAGGCTCACCCGCCATCAGCCTAGCTGCGATAGAGGCGATAGCTGAATCAGTCGCTTTGGCGACAAAAGGCACGGTGCGCGATGCGCGGGGGTTCACCTCGATCAGGTAAACCTCTTCGTTTTTCACCGCGAACTGGATGTTCATCAGGCCGACGACATTCAGCGCCTTGGCCAGTTTTTCGGTCTGCACGCGGATTTCCGCGATCATCGCGGGCGACAGCGAATAGGGCGGCAGCGAACAGGCGCTGTCACCGGAATGCACGCCCGCCTCTTCGATATGCTGCATGATGCCTGCGACATGTGTGGCAGTGCCGTCGGACAGGCAATCCACGTCCACCTCGACCGCGCCCGACAGATAGCTGTCAAGCAACACGGGGCTGTCGCCGGACACGACCACCGCGTCAGAGATATAGCGTTCCAGCTGCGCCTGATCGCGCACGATTTCCATCGCGCGCCCCCCCAGCACATAGGACGGGCGGATCACGAGGGGGAAACCGATGGTCTTGGCGATTTCGAAGGCTTCGGCGTCGGAATGGGCGATGCCGTTGACGGGCTGTTTCAGCCCCAGTTTCTGCACCAGTTGCTGGAACCGTTCACGGTCCTCGGCCAGATCGATGGCGTCGGGCGTGGTGCCAAGGATCGGGATACCCGCGTCATGCAGCGCATTGGCAAGTTTCAGCGGCGTCTGGCCGCCGAATTGCACGATGACACCGTGCAGCACCCCGTTTTCCTGTTCGACCCGCAGGATTTCCATCACATGCTCGAACGTCAGCGGTTCGAAATAGAGCCGGTCAGATGTATCGTAATCGGTCGACACGGTTTCGGGGTTGCAGTTGATCATGATGGTCTCATAGCCCTGATCGGTCAGGGCATAGCAGGCATGACAGCAGCAATAATCGAATTCGATCCCTTGGCCGATCCGGTTCGGACCACCACCAAGAATGACGACTTTCTTGCGGTTCGACGGGCGCGCCTCGCATTCGACATCGCCCATGACGGGGCTTTCGTAGGTCGAATACATATACGGCGTCTGCGCCTCGAATTCCGCGCCGCAGGTGTCGATCCGTTTGAACACGGCCGTCACGCCAAGGTTGTGGCGCGCGCGGCGGACGTTATCTTCGGTCCGGCCGGTCAGCTTGGCCAGACGGGCATCGGTGAAGCCCATCATCTTGATGCGGCGCAGGCCGGTTTCGGTTATGGGCAGGCCGTTTTTGCGGATCTCGGCCTCGGCGTCGATAATCTCGCGGATGCGGGCAAGGAACCACGGATCGAATTTGGTGACTGCGTTGATGTCGTCGTCCGACATGCCATAGCGCATGGCTTGGGCGATCACGCGGATACGGTCGGGGGTCTGTTGCGCCAGCGCCTTGGTGATGGCGGCAGCATCGGGCGCGCCGGCGATGGCGATTTCGTCAAAACCGGTCAGGCCGGTTTCCAAGGATGCCAGCGCCTTCTGCATCGATTCGTGGAAGGTGCGGCCGATCGCCATCGCCTCGCCCACGGATTTCATCGCAGTGGTCAGGTGCGGTTCGGAGCCTGCGAATTTCTCGAAGGCGAAGCGCGGGATTTTCGTGACGACATAGTCGATGGTCGGCTCGAAGGATGCGGGCGTGACGCCGGTGATGTCGTTGTCGAGCTCATCCAGCGTATAGCCCACCGCCAGTTTCGCCGCGATCTTGGCAATCGGGAAACCGGTGGCTTTGGAGGCGAGTGCGGACGAACGCGACACGCGCGGGTTCATTTCGATCACGACCATGCGTCCGTCGGCGGGGTTGATCGCCCATTGCACGTTCGACCCGCCGGTTTCGACCCCGATCTCGCGCAGCACGGCGATGCTGCCGTTGCGCATGATCTGGTATTCCTTGTCGGTCAGCGTCAGGGCAGGGGCGACGGTGATGCTGTCGCCGGTATGCACGCCCATCGGATCGACGTTTTCAATCGCGCAGACGATGATGGCGTTGTCGGCCTTGTCGCGCACGACCTCCATCTCGAATTCTTTCCAGCCCAGCAGGGATTCATCGACCAGAATCTGCCCGACGGGGGACGCTTCCATGCCCGTGCGGCAATAATATTCATATTGTTCGCGGTTGTAGGCGACACCGCCGCCCGTCCCGCCAAGGGTAAAGGCAGGGCGGATGATCGCGGGCAGGCCCACATATTCGATGGCGTCGATGGCCAGTTGCAGGCCCGCCTTGATATCACGCTTGCCATTCGCTCCCTTGGGCGCGGTGATGATCGTGGCCTTGGGGTTTTCGATCCCCAGACGGTCCATCGCCTCGCGGAAGAGTTTGCGGTCTTCGGCCATCTCGATGGCTTCGCGTTTCGCGCCGATCATCTCGACCCCGAATTTTTCCAGCACGCCCATGTCTGCCAGCGCCAGCGCGGTGTTCAGCCCCGTCTGCCCGCCCATCGTGGGCAGCAGCGCGTCGGGCCGTTCCTTTTCGATGATCTTGGCCACGATTTCGGGGGTGATGGGTTCGATATAGGTGGCGTCGGCCAGCCCCGGATCGGTCATGATCGTCGCGGGGTTCGAGTTGACGAGGATCACCCGATATCCTTCCTCGCGCAGCGCCTTGCAGGCTTGCGCGCCGGAATAGTCGAATTCGCAGGCTTGCCCGATGATGATGGGTCCCGCGCCGATGATCATGATCGACTTGATGTCGGTGCGTTTTGGCATCACGGGCCCCTTGTGAACATGCAAATTGTTCCGCGTTATAGGCATTGAATTGGGGGGTGCAAGGGGTTTGCCGGAACGGATTTTCCTGAATGGCCGGATTGCTGCGAAAGAAGCGGCATGCCAGAAAAAAACCGGCAAGGTAACGGCGTGAACGGAAAAGGGGATTGGCGATGTTTGGTTGGTTTCGGAAATCAAAGCCCGCGACGCAGCAAAAGATCACCAAGGCGGCAGTAGCGCCCGCCTCGGTCCTGCAAAAGGTTGTGGTGCGGCGGTCGGCCTTTGACAGGTCCGAACAGGAAAGCTGGTATCTCGTGTCCGCTGTCATCGACTTCGTGAATGCGATGAACAACATCGGTAAATATCGTGGGAACGAGGTGCCGGTTCAGGCGATCCGGTCCTATCACGCGGATTATTACCTCGCGCAGGTCAATAATGGCGGGCACAGCCAGTTCATCCATAATTGCGGCAAAAACTATGACAGCACCACGACCAATGCGCGCGCCGGGCTGGCCGGGATGGGGGCTGTGGCGCATCTGGGATTGCTGGACAAGATGATGGATTGGGTCGCCCAGAACCCGGATCAGGCGCTAGGTCAGACCGGTTTCGGAGGGGGACGTGCGGCTTTTCTGGATGAATTGGACACAGCGTTCTATGCCGCAGAAAAGACCGTGCCGATGGCGGATCTGAACGCTGCATGGATCCGCGGTTGGCCGGATTTGCATGTGGTCGCCGATGATACCTATGATGCAGAGATCGATGCACTGGCCCGGCTGAACCCCAAGCGGGCCGTGCGTGACGAGGCGCGGATCATCGCCGAGCTTGCAGCCCGGATGTCGGACCCGATGCGCGTTGCGATGGCGTTGGGTCTGGCGCGTTCCGCGAGCGGCACCCTGCTGACGCAATTGGGCGGAGGCAGCTATATGCAAGTCGATGGCGCGAGCAAAATGGTGTTCACGGTCGGTACGGTGGACGGTCCGCATTTCGTGGTGCCCGATGATGACGGCGTTGCGATATACAAGCGCATGATGACAGAGGGTGACCAGATGCCGGGCTGGGCTGAGCGCGACAAATTCACTGAAGCCCTGCGCAGTGGAACGGCTGGCAAGTTCGCGACACCCTATGTCGGCGCGAAACTGGCCGACGCGCGGTTTGCCGAGGCGCAGGAAATCGCAACGATCGCGGCGGATACACAGGCGGCGGTCGCTTTGTATCATTTGCTGTGGAATGCCTTTGGTATCGTCAACGTTGACGCCATGGCCCCACGTCCGACCGACATTTCACTGGCGGATCGCCAAATCTGCTGGGTTCTGGTCACAAATGGCGCGCTCTATCTTGCGATGTTCACGCCGGGCGGTGCCGCTTTGCTTGACGTGTCGGGCGAGAGCAAGGTCATCGAACGTGCAGGAATGGACGAAATCAAGGCCCGGATCGCGCGGCTGTCAGACGAATTGTGATCTGCGGACATGATTTTCCATGAAATATCCGGCCTCCGGCGGGGATATTTGGGCTCCAAAGAAGCAGATGGTTGACACTGGCAGGGCAAAGGGGTGTATCGGGCCGACATTATCCGACTGGGGACCTGATCCATGCATGCCTATCGCAGCCATACCTGTGCCGACCTGACCGCCGCCAACGTGGGTGAAACCGTGCGTCTGTCCGGCTGGGTCAATCGTGTGCGCGATCACGGCGGCATCCTGTTCATCGACCTGCGCGACCATTACGGGATCACGCAGGTGCTGTGCGACCCGGATTCCCCTGCCTTTGCCGATGTCGAAAAGGTGCGGTCCGAATATTGTATCCGTATCGATGGCGAGGTGAAGGCGCGCGATGCGGCACTTGTGAACCCCAAGCTGCCCACGGGCGAGATCGAGGTTTTCATCCGCGACATCGAAGTGCTGGGTGCCGCCAAGGAACTGCCGCTGATGGTGTTCGGCGATCAGGAATATCCCGAGGAAACGCGGCTGAAGTACCGCTATCTCGACCTGCGCCGCGAGGCGATGCAGACTAATATGAAATTGCGGTCCGATGTCGTCGCCTCCATGCGGCGGCGGATGTGGGACAAGGGGTTCCGCGAATACCAGACGCCGATCATCACCGCATCCAGCCCCGAAGGCGCGCGGGATTTTCTGGTGCCAAGCCGCCTGCATCCGGGCAAGTTCTATGCGCTGCCGCAGGCGCCGCAGCAGTTCAAGCAGCTGATCATGGTCAGCGGCTACGACAAATATTTCCAGATCGCGCCCTGTTTCCGCGACGAGGACCCTCGTGCGGACCGCTCGCCCACGGATTTCTACCAATTGGATTTGGAAATGTCCTTCGTCACCCAGCAGGATGTGTTCGACACGATCCAGCCGGTGATCGGCGGGATTTTCGAGGAATTCGGTGGCGGGCGCAAAGTCGACCAGACGTGGGAGCAGATTTCCTATAAAGATGCAGCCCTGTGGTACGGCACCGACAAGCCCGACCTGCGCAACCCGATCAAGATGCAGGTGGTTTCCGACCATTTCCGCGACAGTGGTTTCGCGATCTTCGCCAAGCTCTTGGAGCAGGACGGCACCGAAATCCGCGCCATTCCCGCACCCACCGGCGGGTCGCGCAAGTTCTGCGACCGCATGAACGCCTTTGCCCAGAAAGAAGGGCTACCCGGGATGGGGTATATCTTCTGGCGTGAAGGCGACGACGGGATGGAAGCCGCTGGTCCGCTTGCCAAGAACATCGGGCCAGAGCGGACCGAGGCGATCCGCCAGCAGCTGGGTTTGGGTCTGGGCGATGCGGCGTTTTTCCTTGGCGGCAAGCCCAAGACATTCGAGGCAGTGGCTGGCCGCGCGCGCACCGTCATCGGTGACGAACTGGGCCTGACCGACAAGGACCGGTTCGCCTTTGCCTGGATCGTGGATTTCCCGATCTACGAACAGGATGCGGAAACCGGCAAGATTGATTTCGAACACAACCCGTTTTCCATGCCGCAAGGCGGGATGGAGGCGTTGCAGGGCGACCCGCTTGCCGTGCGCGGCTTTCAGTATGATCTGGCCTGCAACGGCTATGAGCTGGTGTCGGGCGCGATCCGCAACCACAAGCCCGAGATCATGTTCAAGGCTTTCGAGATCGCGGGCTATGGCGAGGATGAGGTGCGCAAGCGGTTCGGCGGCATGGTCAACGCGTTCCAGTATGGTGCGCCGCCACACGGTGGCTGTGCGGCGGGCATCGACCGGATCGTCATGCTGCTGGCCGATGCGTCCAACATCCGCGAGGTCATCATGTTCCCGATGAACCAGCGCGCCGAAGACCTGATGATGGGCGCGCCGTCGGAACCGATGAACGAACAATTGCGCGAATTGCGCCTGCGCGTCGTCCCACCCGAAAGCTAAATCAGGCCGCCCGCCGCGATGCGCTGCTGCACCAGTTGCGACAGCGCCATGATATGGGCGCGGGGATTCTGTGACCTGTTCCGCGAGGTTTCGACCGCCCGGACGGCACGGGACAGGTCGGCGTCCTTTCCATTGCGTGCCACATCCCCAAGGAATTGCATCACATAGGGCAGCGTACGGGTTGGATCAGGCTGTCCAAGCAGTTGCGCGACCTGCGAAAGATCATCGCGCAACGCGATCCTGTCGGGTTCCACCCGTTCGTCCGGCAAGGTGCGCGGGCTTGGCGGCTGCCTGTCCGATGGCAGGTGTTGCAGGATCGCGGTCTGAAAGGCTGCCAGATTGTCGATCGGCTTGGCCAGAAATCCATCTGCCCCCGCCCTGATCACCGCATCACGGGCGGTTTCATCACCGCTTGTGCCGATGATCACCTGGATGCGCGGCGCCATGCGCGCAAGGGTGCCGATCAGATCCAGCCCTGACCCGTCTGGCAGCCCCAGATCGACCAGAGCGACCGACGGGCGATAGACCGCCAGATGCCGCTGCGCGGTATGCAGACTGTCGGCGCGCCGGATACGCGCGCCCGACCGCAGGCAGAGCAGGCGCACGGCTTCGCTGGCGAAACGGCTGTCTTCGACAAGTAGCACCGTCAGCCCCATCAGGGGCCGTTGGGCTGTCGGTGCGCGGGTGACCAAGAGGCTTTCGGTTCCGTCCATGGCGATTCGTCCTTTCATTGGCTACCAGACAGTTTGAGCAGGTCAGGGTGAACGCACCCTTAATGCGGACGTGCGTTGCACCGTCTGGCCTGCTCCGGCATAACGGGAACGCAACAAGGAGGATCGCAATGATCGGACGCCTGAACCATGTCGCCATCGCCGTGCCCGATCTGGCTGCGGCAAGTGCGCAATATCGCCAGATGCTCGGTGCCGATGTCGGAGCGCCGCAGGATGAACCGGACCACGGCGTGACCGTGGTTTTCATCGCGCTGCCCAACACCAAGATCGAATTGCTCTATCCTTTGGGCGATCAGTCGCCGATTCAGGGTTTTCTGGACAAGAACCCGTCCGGCGGCATCCACCATGTCTGCTACGAGGTCGACGACATCCTGACCGCGCGCGATCACCTGCTTGCGCAGGGCGCGCGTGTGCTGGGCGGGGGCGAGCCCAAGATCGGCGCGCATGGCAAACCCGTGCTGTTCCTGCACCCCAAGGATTTCAACGGTTGCCTGATCGAGCTTGAACAGGTCTGAAAACGGCGTATCTGACAGGCAACGACGAAAGGAAACATCGTGGGTATCACATCGGGAATCGTTCTGTTCATGGTTATCTGGTCGATGGTGTTCTTCATCGTCCTCCCGCTGCGCATGGTCAGTCAGGGCGACACGGGCGAGATCGTGCCGGGCACCCATGCCTCGGCCCCGGCGGATGCGCAGGTCGGCCGGAAGGCGAAAATCACAACCTATTGGGCCGTGCCGATCTGGTGCGTGATCGCGGCGATCATCCTGTCGGGGGTCATCTCGGTCCGTGACATCGACATGTTCGACCGGATGGGGCCTGCAACCCTCAGCGATTGAGCCTGTGAAACAGGTGGGTAAAGGTCGCTGCCCCCAACACGGGGATCAGCAGGTTGATGAACGGGAATGACAGCGGCACCGCCATCAGGCAACCGGCCAGCCAGATCGTGCCCTGGTGGCGTTTCCACAAATCTTTTGCATCCGCCCGGCCGATCCGGCGCATCGCGGCAAGCTGGAAATATTCGCGCCCCAGCAGGAACCCGTTGAGCGCATAAAAGATGAAAAACGCCGCATAGGGCAGAGCGGCGTAGAGTATGAAGGCCAGCAGGTTGGCCGCGATCAGCAGGCCGAGGAAACTGACCGTATCACGCAGCCCTTCGAAAAAACCCACGGAGGGCATCGCCGGCAAGTCTGGAAAATGTTTGTCCTCGACCGCCTGCGCCACCTCGTCCAGAAACAGCGACGTGATGGCCGAAGCCACCGGCACCATCAGGAACACCGAAAGCACGATCATCACGCCAAGCGATCCCCAGCTTAGCAGATCGCCCAGCCAAGTGATCTGACCGACGCCGGGCAGGATGATCGGTTCGGCGGTCAGTATCTGGATCAGCCAGAGCACGCCTGCATAGAGTCCGACGAGCAGCGCGATGGTCAGCCCGACACCCCGCCACAGCACACTGCGAAACCGGGGGTCGTTCATCTGTGAGATTGCCAGCAGGAAGGACGACAGGATCATGCAGTCATCCACGTCGTGATTGCTGCAAGGTCTGGCCTAGGCCGGTCCGGTGGCGCGCTGGTTTCCGTGCCAATGTGGATCAGCCCGGCGATGCTTTCATGATCGGACAGTCCCAGCCCGTCACGGATGAAATCGCGGTCGTGGCTTGGCCAGCCGGACAGCCAGTTCGCCCCCCAACCCGCCGCAAGGGCTGCGTTTACCAAGGCCAGACAGACAGCCCCCGCAGAATAGACCTGTTCGACCGGTGGAATCTTGTCGGACGCCTTGGGGCTGCTGACCACCGCAACGGCCAGATCGGCCATGGCATATTGGTCCTGCGCCTTGGCGATCCGGTCAGGCGCGATGCCCAAAGCCGCGCCGCGCGCAGGCACAAGGGCTGCAAGGCGGGTCAGCGCAGGCTTTGTCAGCACGACAAAGCGCCAGGGTTCCAGCTTGCCATGATCGGGCGTGCGCGCGGCGGCGGTCAGGAGCGTTTCCACCATGGCCTGATCCGGGACCGGCATGGCCAGCGTCTTTGCAGGGCGCGACCGGCGCGACAACAGAAAGGCAAGAGCTTCGGGGTTTGGCGTGGGCATGGCGGCTCCTGCGGTTGAGTGGAACAGAGATAAGGGGTCCAACCGTCAGAGGCAACGGCTGCACGCGCAAAGACGATGACGATTGGTCACGATCAATCCCAAGTGACGTGGGCCGCAATCCGTGTCACCCAAGGCCGTCGCCCCGCCGGTCGGGCGATCACATGATGGCTTTGAAAGGAACGCGACACATGATCCTCGATCCCGAAACCGATCTGAGCTTTACGCGCATACTTGCCGCGCCGCGGCGGCTGATCTGGGAATGCTGGACGACGCCTGATCACATCAAATACTTCTTCGTGCCAAAGCCGAATGCCGTGACCGCCTGCGAGATCGACCTGCGTGTCGGCGGCCGGTTCAACACGACCTTCGACGTCGATGGCACCATCATCCAGAATAAAGGCGTCTTTCTTGAAATCGTGGATGGCGAACGGCTGGTCTTTACCGACACCTATACCGAAGGGTGGAAACCTGCCGCCGACCCTTTCATGACCGCGATCCTGACGTTTTCGGATGATGGCGCAGGGGGCACGATCTATACCGCCACCGCGCGGCACAGGACGCCCGAGACATGCAAGTCTCACGCAGACATGGGCTTCTTCGACGGATGGGGCACCGCGACGACGCAGCTAGAAACCTATGCGACGTCGCTGCGGTGAGAAAAATCGTCGATCACTATTCCTTGTGATTTTCGTGATCATGAAACGTGGAAAGGATTGGTGCGACGTCCGTTGACTAGACAGCTGCGCATGACGCAGACCTAATTGAGACGGAGAAAAAACATGAATAAGATTTTCGCAACAACCGCCTTCGCCCTGACCTTTGTAGCAGGCGTTGTTTCTGCACAAACGATGACAGACATGAATGAAACAACCTGCGCCGAGTTTCTGGCCATGGAACAGTTGGATCAAGAGTCCATGCTGAGTGAGCTGGTTGCCGCATCAGAGGGTGGTTCGTTGCAAGAAACGACAATCTCCGATGTCGAGATCGTCTGCACCGGTAACGACATGACGCCAGTCGTCGAAGTGCTTGAAACATCTAGCGACGACTGATCGCGCAAGTTTGAGAGACTGACCTGATCGAAGGCGCGCCCGTACCGGGCGCGCCTTTTTCATGTCTGCAAGCGTCCGGTCATCTGGTCGAACACGGTGTCTAGATAAGCATCGAACCGGGCGTCTGGCTGTCTCAGTGGAAACACCCCGGAAAACGGGTCGGGAGCGTCGACATCGCTGCCGGACATCCTTTGCAGCACCGCATGTCCGCAAAACGGCACATAGGTTTCCGAATACCCACCTTCGTGAACCATCACCAACCGCCCATCGCAGATGTCGCGCGCAAGGTCCATCACCTGTCCGGTCATCTGGGCAAAGGTTTCCGCCGTGGCCAGCATCCGCCCCAACGGATCGTTCGCCGCCGCGTCATAACCGCAGGCGATGATCAGCACATCAGGCGCAAAAGCGCGGATCGCGGGCAGGGCAAGGCGGTCCATCGCCGCCAGATACCCCTTGTGTCCGGTGCCGGGCGGCAGCGGGATGTTGAGGTTGAAACCCATACCCGCCCCGGCACCGCGGTCGGCAAAAGCTCCGGTATCCATAGGATAATTGCGGTCCTGATGGATCGACACGGTCAGCACATCGGCGCGGTCATAGAAAACGGCTTCGGTCCCGTTGCCGTGATGCACATCCCAGTCGAGCACGGCGAACCGCTGGGCAAGGCCCGCCGTGCGCGCAGCCTCGATCGCGATGCCGATATTGTTGAGCAGGCAGAACCCGTTGGGAAAATCCGGCAGGCAGTGATGGCCGGGCGGGCGCGACAAAGCATAGGCATTGTCCATCTCGCCTTTGAGCACGGCGAAAAGCGCGGCTTTGGCCAGCCCCGCCGACAGCGCCGCAATCTCGTATCCGCCGGGACCGAAGGGCGTGCGGCGGCCCAATTCGCCGCCACCGGCATCCGACAGCGCCTTGAACCGGTCCAGATACTGCGCGGGATGCACGCGCAGCAGATCGTCGGTGCTGGCAGGTGCGGCCCCGTGCATGGCCAGATCGCGGGCCAAACCCGTCACCTCGATCAGGTTCTTCAACCGGCGCTTGGTTTCCGGGCTTTCCGGCAAGCCGCCATCCAGCGGCTGCACCAGCCCACCCACCGGCAGCATGCCCGCATAATTGCCACCGCCATGCCAGAAACAGCGTTCGTCCCAGAAAAAGCCCGTCGTCATGCCTTGCGCAGCCTGTAGATGCCTTCGGGCAGGTCGAGGGCGGCTTGCAGGTCGCGCAACTGGGTCATCGACATGGTGATCTGCACGTCGCTGTCGCTGCGCGGATCATATTGGGTCAGTGTCACGCAATCATCAAAGGCGTTGATGATCACATCCTCGCGCAACGGCGATTTGCCCTCGTCGACAAGGGTCACCACGGTCGCGTCATAATCGTGTTCGATGCTAAACATGAAATCAGCCTAGCGGGTCATCGCAAGCCAAGCAATCGTGACTGGCAGGGCAGCGGCAACATGCTATTGTTTGTTTTACCCTGCCATTTGCCGGAGCAACATATGCGTCTTGTCGCGGTTCTTTTCGCCTTGGTTCTGGCCGCTTGTGCGCCGCTTGACACGGCACCTCCTCCGTCGCGCGCGACGCCAGTGGTACAGCCGCCAATCGACAGCGGTGCGCGCCTGCCTGCGGGGCAGACAATGGCGAATTTCCGCACCGCCGTGACCCGGATCGAACCTGTGGCCGAGCAGATCTGCCGCCAGCGTGGCAACAACAGCAACTGCGATTTCCTGATCCTTGTGGACGACCGGCCCGGCGCGCCGATGAACGCCTATCAGACGCTTGACCGCTCTGGCCGCCCTGTCATCGTGTTCACCGAACGGTTGATCTCGGATGCGCGCAATGTCGATGAAATCGCCTTTGTGCTGGCCCATGAGACAGCGCATCACATCGAAGGCCATATCGCGCGCCAGCAGCAGAATGCCGTTTTGGGGGCGACGCTGATCGGCGGCTTGGCGGGGGCCTTGGGGGGCAATTCGCCCGATGCGATTCAGTCCGCCCAGCAATTGGGGGCGACCGTCGCCGCGCGCGCCTATTCCCGCAATTTCGAGTTGGAGGCCGATGCCACGGGCACCCGTATCGCCCATGCGGCGGGGTTCAACCCGTTGCGCGGGTCCGAATTCTTTTTCCGCATCCCTGATCCGGGCAACCGTTTCCTTGGCACGCATCCGGCCAATGCCGACCGGCTGCGCGTGGTGCGCGAGGTTGCGGCGACGCTTTAGCCCTGTGCCGCCACACCTGTCGCGATGGCGATGAAGAAACAGGCCGAGGCGACCAAGACGAATCCGTGCCAGATCGCCGTGGAATAGCGCAACCGCTCGGCTGCGTAGAACGGCACGCCTGCAGTATAAAGCAACCCGCCGACCGCGATCAGGATCATGGTGGATAGCGGCACGATGGGCCAAAGCGACCAGACAAGTGCAACGCTGAGCCAGCCCATCACCAGATAGAGCGCGGGGCCGAACCGCCCCGGCGCACGCCAGAAAAACAGCTTGAGCACCACGCCGATCAGCGCCAGCGCCCAGACGATCCCCAGCACCAGATAGGCAAAACCGCTGCCGATCATCACCACCAGCGGCGTATAGGTCCCCGCGATTTTCAGATAGATCGCGGCATGATCGAACCGGCGCAGGACGGGGCGGATGTCGTGCCATGGCACCAGATGATAGGCCGCCGAGGCGACGAAGGTCGCGATCAGCGTGGCACCATAGACAGCAAGCGCGGTGATCTGTGCGGCGCTTGCGGTACCCGCCGCCCAGACCAGCAACACCACCGCGCCCGCCACCGCGCCAATCACGCCAAGCGCATGCACAGTGCCGTCGGCGATGCGTTCGGATCGGGCGGGGGTGGGATACATGGCGAACTCCAAGCTCTTTCATGATGTGGATGACTCTGTCCGCGCGTCAAATGTTCCGTAGGGTCACGCGGAGGTCTTGGCAGGCCGCGCACATTGCAGCATTTTGCGCTCGGGGTAACGGGAAAGGGAGATGCCATGTGGCGACAGGTGATGCGGGTGCGGCAAAGGGCGATCTGGTCGTGGGACGGGTTCGTCCATGTCTGCCGCACCGAAGGGTCGATGGCGCAATGGCTGGTGCTGAACGCGGTCTTTGGCGTACTGGCCTTCGTGCTGCCGCTCTCGGGGGCGGAACGGGGGATGCTGCTGATGGGGGGCCTTTTCGTGCTGGCGGCGGAATGCGTGAACACAGCGATCGAACGGGTCGTCGACGACATCGGGCTGACGCGGCGGGATGCGGCCAAATACGCCAAGGATTGCGGGTCGGCGGCTGTTGCGGTCACCGGGATCGCGGTCGGCGTGGCCTGGGTCTGCGTCATCGCGGGGCTCGTCTTGTGACGCCCATTTGATCCAGCGCAAGGACCACGGGAATCACCCGTGCCAATCTGGGTGCATCAAATGGAGGTCCAAGATGCAAACATTGGGTGACATGCGCGAACATTTCCTGCGAGTGGTGAAGATGTCCAAGGCCTGCGGGGTCAACCTGTCGACCGCGCTGGACGAACGCCAGATCGACGCGCCCGACTATGCCGATATGGTTACGCGCTGCCGTGGCTGCAGCCAAGTCGGCAAATGCGACAAGCTGCTGGCGGCGATGCCGGTCCTGCCGCAAGCGCCCGCATATTGCGAAAACCGCGACGAATTTGCCCATTTGCGCGGCTTGCAGGCGGTCTGACGCGCGATTTCAGGGTGCGACGTTCTGGAACGTTTGTGATTTCCGCGTTCCGGCCTATGCTTGACCTAGTGTCAACACAGGAGGACGACATGCGTTTGATCGTACTTGCCTTGGCCATGCTGCCCGCCGCGGCATTCGCCCAGGAAACGACCCTGCCTACCCCCGCCGAACCCGTGGCCCAAAGCTGCCCCGTGGGCATGACCTTCAACGCAGCCACGCAAAGCTGCGGCCTGACCCCCGCACAAACCCCGACGCCCGCGGCCAGCGACGGCTATGGCTGCAGCTTCTCTGCCGCAAGGGAAGTGACGTCGTAAGCCAAGCCAGCCGGAAGGGAACCAGAGAGCGCATCGCGAGAGCGGTGTGTTTTTTTATTGGGTTGGGGGGTGTCGAGCTTAGGACCTAGGGTAGTGCAAGCAAGAAAGCCTCTCAAAGTACATCCACAATGATTGATTTGATTTATTTTAAGTTGTAAATTAAGCGGGATACGATGCTCTAGGAAGAAAATATATGAGGGCCACGATTTTTGCCACAAGCGGAAAAACTCTATTTTTCTAGTGCATAGTTTTGGGATGGAGAATTAATGTGTCAGATCAACCAAAACATAAGTTGGACGAAACACTTGTCACTGTCCCAGCTACACATTTTTATCGCTGGATAATCGCAGCGACACTAACCGTTTTAGGTGGCAGCTTCACACTGTTTTCAGTTATTGAGGGACGCGTCACGTCCTTGGACGACGATGTAAAAGAGCTTCTAAGAAGTTACTCCCACATGGATGGACGTCTTCAATCTTTAATACCACTACTTGATCGCGCAGTGCTTGAACGAGCGAGCGTTGAGCCTTCCGCGTTTGGCATTGCACCTATTGAAAACGCCAATTTTGGTTCAATCCCATCAGGTTGGAGTGTTATCAATCGAGATGTGGTGATGGACCTTGAGAACTCGGGGAAGATCACACTGTCTAGTGATACAGTGGATATGACTAGTCCGTATCTTTTTGTCGACTGCAATTCTGAAATCGGTGCTAACTCGGGGCCAGTATCCTGTCAGTCGTTAGACTGGAGAGATCCGAGCTTCGAGAGTTCGGATGCCGAAGAATTTCTTCAACAGTTTGAATCTTTGCGCCTGTTGCTAGAATAAAGAAGGTTCAAACTACCCCACCCCACAAATCATACTCCCCTGCCTCATCCACCACAACCTGCACGATATCGCCCACGGACAGCGTGTCTGTCCCTTTGTCGATGAACAGGTTGCCGTCGATCTCTGGCGCGTCGGCCCATGTGCGGCAGGTCGCGATGCCGTCGGTGTCGATGTCGTCCACGATGACCTCCAGCCGCTTGCCGACCTTGGCGGCCAGTTTGGCGGCGGAAATGGCCTGCGCCTTTTCCATGAAACGGTCCCAGCGGTCCTGTTTGACCTCGGCCGGCACATGGTCGGGCAGGGCATTGGACCGGGCGCCCGCGACGTTTTCATACTGAAAACATCCCACGCGGTCGAGTTGCGCCTCGTCCAGCCAGTCGAGCAGGTGCTGGAATTCCGCCTCAGTCTCGCCCGGATAGCCTACGATAAAGGTGCTGCGCAGGGTGATATCGGGGCAGATGCTGCGCCATGCGGCGATTTCATCCAGCGTTTTCGCCCCCGCCGCAGGCCGCGCCATGCGCCGAAGCACATCGGGGTGGGCATGCTGGAACGGAATGTCGAGATAGGGCAACACGCCGTTGGCAGGGTCCGCCATCAGCGGGATGAGGTCGCGCACATGCGGATAGGGATAGACGTAATGCAGCCGCACCCAAGCGCCGAGCTGTCCCAGTTCGCGCGTCAGGTCGGTGATATGGCTGCGCACCTGCCCGTCTTTCCACGGGTTCAGGTCGTATTTGCGGTCAAGCCCGTAAGCTGAGGTGTCCTGCGAAATGACCAGCAATTCGCGCACGCCTGCCTGCACCAGCTTTTCCGCCTCGCGCAGCACCGCATGGGCGGGGCGGCTGGCCAGTTTGCCGCGCATGTCGGGGATGATGCAGAATTTGCACTTGTGATTGCAGCCTTCGGAAATCTTCAGATAACTGTAATGGCGCGGTGTCAGGCTGACACCCGTCGCAGGCAAAAGGTCGATGAACGGGTCGGGGCTGGGCGGCACCGCCAGATGCACGGCGTCGAGCACCTGTTCGTATTGATGTGGTCCGGTGACGGCCAGAATTCGCGGATGATGTTCGCGGATGTAATCGGGTTCGGCCCCCAGACAGCCCGTCACGATGACCTTGCCGTTTTCGCGCAGGGCTTCACCGATGGCATCAAGGCTTTCGGCCTTGGCACTGTCAAGGAACCCGCAGGTGTTGACGATGACCGCCTCGGCGCCTGCGTAATCGGCGCTGATCGCGTAGCCTTCGGCGCGTAGGCGGGTCAGGATACGTTCGCTGTCGACCAGCGCCTTGGGGCAGCCAAGGCTGACCATGCCGATGGTCGGCTGGCCATCGCGGCGGGTATCGGTGACTTGCGCGCGGGCAAGATCGGGACGGAGTGAGGGCGGATTCTGTGTCATAGCCCCCTATAGACGGTCCAAAGCGCGCTGGTAAGGTGGGACTTGACCCACCCTACAGGGATTTTAACGCCGCCGGTCGCGCCGTGCCGACATCGGCTGGAACGCCACACCCACATGCGCCTCGCAATAGGGTTTGCCTTGCTGGACGGGCAGACCGCAGAACCAGAAATCTTCGGTAGCGGGATCGCCCACGGGCCATTTGCAGGTTTTTTCGGTCAATTCCATCAGCGTCAGCCGCTTGGCGGTCTTTTCGACCTCGTTCACCTTGGCCAGCGCCTCGGGGCTGATCTCGTTGGCCGATGGTTGCGGCGGCAGCGGTTGTCCTGCGGGAATGATCGCGCGGCGGGCGGCGGAAATCGGGATGCCGTTCTCGTCGAGTTCGATGTCTTCCTTGATGGCGACGGCGACACTCGGCTTAGCCTTTGGCGCGGGCTTGCTGGCAGGCTTTGCGCTCGGAATCTCGACCGCTTCGGCCAGTTTTTCCTTGGGCGCGGGTTTTGCAACAGGCGTTGCAGCCCCGCTGCCGGCGCGATTGGACAGGCCCAGCCTGTGGACCTTGCCGATCACGGCGTTGCGGGTCACACCGCCCAGTTCCTTGGCGATCTGGCTGGCGGACTGGCCGTCGCCCCACATCTTCTTGAGCGTCTCGACGCGCTCGTCTGTCCAGGACATATGACTTCCTTCGGTTTGCTGGCCGGATACCCCGTCAGGGTCGCGCCACGCCTTGTCTAGCCACCCATACTAGTCACTGCTGCGGGTGATGTGAAGGCGGTCCGGCGCCTTTTGCACAAGTTCCGGCAGGCTGTGGCCTCAGGACAGGCTGCAACAGCCCCGATGCCCGAAGGCATCGTCGATATAATGCAATCCGAAGGCCAGATCGCTCATCCCGTCGCCGCATATGCCGGGCAGGATATGTGACCGTACAGGCACACCATCGGCCGACCAGTCGAAAAAGACAGTGTTCGCGCCAGGAGATGCCTCCGAGCCACTGCCGTAGACCGCGGTGACCGGATGCTGCGCGATACCTTCGGGGGTAGACAGCGCCACGCGACCGTCGGTGATCTGCATCGACCAGAAAGGTTCCGTGCCAAAGCAGGACAGATTGCGTGCCGAAAAGCCCAAAGGCCCATCGACAGGCGCGCTGCGTTGCAGGAACCGCGCGGCGACCCAACCCGCACGTTCCTGATGGTTGACCAGGGCACAGCCCCCTGCGGTGCTGAACATGATGACTTGGACCGCCGTGCGGTCAAAGGCCAGCGCGCCGATGATGTCAGAGCCTGCATTCGGCTCTGCCCTGATGTTGAGCTGATCGTCGGACGCGACACCTACCACCTCGTAAAGGGCCGGCAGAACCGGAGGCACGGTATCGGCGATGGCCGCCAAGGGCCAAAGCGCGCAGGTCAAAAACAGGATCAGTCGCATTGTTTTGTCCTCTTGCCCGGCCAGATCGGGCTGGCCACGCGGGCAGGATAGGGTATGTCTCGACCCAAGACAAAGGACCGAATGAATGACAAGCAAGATTGACATGGGTGTGCGCCGCTTCGGGCGGGTGAACTGGCTGGGCGCCTGGACCCTGACCATCCGCGAGATCCGGCGCTTTCTGAATGTCTGGGCGCAGACGGTGATGGCGCCCCTGATCAATGCGGGGCTCTTCCTGATGATCTTTACCATCGCCATCGGATCGCAACGCGGCGATGTCATGGGTGTGGATTTCATGACCTTTCTTGTGCCGGGCATCCTGACGATGACGGTGATCCAGAACGCATTCGCTAATACATCCTCCAGCCTGGCCTCGGCCAAGGTGCAGGGCAATATCGTCGACACGCTGATGCCGCCTTTGTCGGCGTCGGAACTGGTGGCAGGCTATATCGGCGGGGCCGTCGCGCGCGGTGCGCTGGTGGGCGTTGTTATCGCGGCGGGGTCGTTCGTCTTTTTGAATGTGGGGCTGGCGCATCCAGGCTGGGCCGTGACTTTCGTGGTGCTGGGGTCGGTCCTGATGGGCGCGCTTGGCATGATCGCGGGGATCTATGCCAACAAGTTCGACCAATTGTCCGCGATCACCAACTTTCTTGTCACACCTCTCGCGTTCCTGTCGGGGACGTTCTATTCCATCGACGCCTTGCCGCCTTTGCTGCAGACGCTGAGCCATGCGAACCCGTTTTTCTATATCATCGATGGCGTCCGTTTCGGTATGATCGGCGTCAGTGACAGCAGTCCTTGGACGGGCCTTTGGGTCGTGGCGGGCAGTTGTGTCGTCGTGCTTGCGATCTGTCACCGCTGGATGAAGACGGGTTACCGCCTCAAGGCGTGATCCGCCTAATAGATATTACGCACCGGAATGCCGCGCGCCGCCATGACATAGACAAGCGTTTCGAGGTCCGGCATGTCGCGGCTGAACGTCTTTTCTTCGGTGCCGTCCTTGTAGACGATGACGATGTTGGTTTCGGGGTCGGCCTGCGTCGCCCGCAGATAAGCGATGTCGTCCAGCGCGATCGACCGCGGGCGGTGCCAGGCAGACAAGACCAGATAGGTGTAATCGACGCGGATACCCGACACCGGGCGAGGTACAAGCATCAGCGCCAGTGTCAGCGCCGCCAGCACCCACACAAGCCAGATCAGGTCTGTTGCATCCGCAACAGAGATGGCGACGAGCAAGAGTACGACACCCATGCCGCTGAGCCAAATCACACCTTTGCCGCGCGCATGGCGATACTCATAAACCTCGTTCATGCGGGGCTACCTACCACGGCATCGTGGCTGCAATTTGTCGTAATAAAAATCAGTTAGTTGACAGTTTGCCTTATTTTCTCGCGCCAGGCGAGCAATGTTGCGCCACTGAGGATAATTGCCGCACCCAGCAGGCTGATCCCGTCGGGGACTACATCAAAGAAAATGCCGTCGTAAAGCGCGGCGAACACAAGCGTCAAGTAACTGAACGGCGTGACGAAACTGGCGTCCGCCCGCGCCATCGCGTTGATGAAACAGGTTTGCGCCGCAGCCATCAGCACGCCGATCCCGGCCAGTGCCGCCCATTGCCCCGGTGTCGGCATGGCCCAGACCGGTACGACCGCCATGGTTGCAATGCAAAGCCCGATCGCGTTGTTCACCAGCAGGATCTGGAACGGCGGTTCGCGATTGGCCAGCTTCTTGATAAAGATCAGCTCCATCCCCATCAGGACCGCGGCCCCCAGCGCCAGAAGCCCCGCGATTTGGAACGTCTCCGGCCCTGGTCGCAGCAGGACCAGCGCCCCGATCAGCGCGGTCGCCGCGGCGACCCAACGCCATGGGCCGACTTTTTCGCCCAGAAGCGGGATCGCCAGCAGCATGCCAAAGACAGGGTTCAGGAAACTGATCGCGGTCGCGTCCGACAGCGGGATGAACGCGACAGCCGCAAACATCAACGTCACACCCCCCACCCAAAGGCCGTACGTCCGACGTGCAGCCGCAGGTCGGGTTGCCTGATCTTGGGTTTCACCACGGCGGCGACCATCGCCAGTGCCAGAAACGCGAACAGGAACCGCCCGTGACTGACCTGCAATGGGTGGAACGGTTCACCCAGCGTGCCCGTGCCCAACAGCTTCGCAAGGATCATCGTGCCTGCGATGAACGCGGTCGCGGTCAGCATGAAGGCGATGGCAAGCGGTGGGTTGGGCGCGCGCAGGGTCATGCGCAGCCTTGTGATCCGAGGGCCTGACAATGGCAATCGGCAAACGTCTCGGGCGCGGTTCAGAACAGCACCCGCAAGGATCCTGGGCAGGTGGCGGGGCATCTTCCGCCGCGTGCCGACTTGGTTTTTGTTGATAAACACCGACCCGACGGAGGGACCTAAAAAACCCTCCGCCTGTTCGGCGCCCGCAAAATGAAATTTATCTCGGTGCCGATTTCTGACTTCTCTTGGCGCAGCCGACGCGCTATCAATACTATATGACGGATAGCTTTCATCAAAGCCTTCGACGCCGACGCGATTTCGCGCGCGGCTGATTTCCGTCTGCCACCAACACCCCAAATAAATTGACTCTGCTGCATTGGTCCTGCACCAATCTGGCGTATTGAAAAGGATGATCCCATGATCGCATCTGTTCTGCCGACCTATTCGCGCGCGCCCCTGACATTCACGTCAGGGGCGGGGTCGTGGCTGACCGAGGCAGACGGGCGCCGCTTTCTGGACCTTGGGGCAGGCATCGCGGTCAATGCGCTGGGCCACGCCAATCCTTCGCTGGTCGAGGCGCTGACGACGCAGGCGCAATCGCTGTGGCATGTGTCCAATCTCTATCACATTCCTGCCCAGCAAAAGCTGGCTGATCTGCTGGTGGAACATACTTTCGCGGATACGGTTTTCTTTACCAATTCCGGCACCGAAGCCTGTGAACTCGCGGTCAAGATGGCGCGCAAATACTGGTATGACAAAGGCCAGCCCGAGCGGACCGAGATCATCACCTTTACCGGATCGTTTCATGGCCGCTCGAGCGCGGGGATTTCGGCGGCGGGGTCCGAAAAGATGACCAAAGGCTTTGGCCCCCTGCTGCCCGGTTTCACGCATCTGGAATTCGGCGACCATGACGCGCTGAACGCCACCGCCACCGACAAGATCGCCGCGATCATGGTCGAACCCGTGCAGGGCGAAGGTGGCATCCGCCCGCTACCCGATGCCTGCCTGAAGGGTCTGCGTGATCTGTGCGACCAGCACGGCATTCTGATGATTTTGGACGAGGTGCAATGCGGCATGGGCCGGACCGGAAAGCTCTTTGCGCATGAATGGGCAGGGATCACGCCTGACATCATGATGGTCGCCAAGGGCATCGGCGGGGGCTTTCCCTTGGGGGCGGTGCTTGCCACGGAAAACGCGGCCTCTGGCATGACGGCGGGCACGCATGGGTCGACCTATGGCGGCAACCCGCTGGCCTGCGCCGTCGGTGTGCGGGTGATGGAGATCATCGCCACCCCCGCATTTCTGGCCGAGGTGAACCGCAAGGCCGGCCTGATGCGCCAAAAGCTGGAAGGGCTCGTTGCCGCCCATCCCGATGTGTTCGAGAAAGTGCGCGGGTCGGGGCTGATGCTGGGGCTGAAATGCAGGGCCACCAACACCGATGTGGTCAAGGCGGGGTACGACCAAGGCGTGCTGACGGTGCCTGCGGCGGATAACGTCATCCGGCTCCTGCCCCCCTTGACCATCACGGACGAGGAGATCGGGCTGGCCGCCGTAAGGCTGGACGCGGCGGCTGTCCAGATGCAAAGGGAACATGCGTAATTATGAGTTCCCCAAACTGACCGCGGCGCAGATGCCGCTGCTGGAACGCTGGTTCCGGTTGGCGCATGTCAGGGTCTGGTGGCCGGATACTGTAAAGCAGTTGATGATGATGGAAAAAGACCTCGACAACCCGCAGATCGACATGCGGCTCGTGACGCTGAACGGCCATCCGTTCGCCTATATCCACGACCATGACGCGCGTGCCTTCACCATGCCGCAATATGGCGATCTGCCTGCAGGGGCACGGGTCATGGCGACCTTTGTGGGCGACAGCGATTTTATCGGGCAGGACCATCCTGCATCCTATATCACCGCCCGCCTGCGGCATTTGCGGCTGCAATATCCGATGGTCGCGGTCGGGCCGAACACCACCGACACCCGCGCCATCGCAACCTATGCCAAGGCCGGGTTTCTCAAGCGACGATTGGCGCCGACCAAAGACGGCAAACTGGTGCAGGTCATGACCCACCTCTGAACATCGGCCGTTTGGACCGGCCCAATAAAAGCGAATAGTATGAATCATTTTCTCGATATCCATGTCACCCCCGCGGACGATCTGTCCGCGATCATTTCCAACGCGCGCCGGATGAAAGACGCCCGCGACGGGCTGCCCAAAGGCACGCCTGACGCCGAACAGCCGCTGGCGGGCCATATGGTCGCGCTGATCTTTGAAAAACCATCGACGCGGACGCGTGTGTCATTCGACGTGGGCGTGCGGCAGATGGGCGGGCAGACGATGGTGCTGTCGGGCACCGACATGCAGCTTGGCCATGGCGAGACCATCGCTGACACCGCGCGCGTGCTGTCGCGCTATGTCGATCTGATCATGATCCGCACGTTCGAGGAACAGACCCTGCTCGATATGGCGGAATATGCCTCTGTGCCGGTGATCAACGGTCTGACCAACCGCACGCATCCTTGCCAGATCATGGCCGATATCATGACCTTCGAGGAACATAACGGCCCGATCAAAGGCAAAAAGGTCGTCTGGTCCGGCGACGGCAACAACGTCTTTGCCAGCTTCGCCCATGCCGCCAAGCAGTTCGATTTCGATCTGGTGTTTACGGGACCGCCACCGCTTGACCCCGACCCGGCGCTGGACGGGCTTTACACCATCGTGCGCGACCCGAATGAGGCGGTGCAGGGTGCCGATCTGGTGGTCACGGATACCTGGGTGTCGATGCACGACCCGCAATCCGCCCGCGAACGCCGCCACAACCAGCTGCGCGGCTATCAGGTCAACGACGCGCTGATGGCCAAGGCGAAACCGGATGCCTTGTTCATGCACTGCCTGCCCGCCCACCGCGAGGACGAGGCGACCAGCAGCGTCATGGACGGCCCCAATTCTGTGATCTTCGACGAGGCGGAAAACCGTCTGCATGCGCAAAAGGCGATCATGCGCTATTGCCTGGGGCGTTGAGCCGAAAAGATTTTATGCCTCCGGCGGGGATATTTGTGCTCGGAAGATGAGATCACGTGCCGCGCGGTTTGGCGCGCAGCGTGGGGTCCGCCTCGGTCGGATCCTCCGGCCAGGGGTGGCGCGGGTAACGACCGCGCATGTCGCGGCGCACATCCGCATAGGATGTGGCCCAAAAGCCCACGATGTCCTGTGTGACTTGCACGGGTTTCTGCCCCGGCGACAAGAGCGTGATCCGCAAGGGCACGCGGCCCACCATCGGGTGGCGCGTGGTGCCGAACATTTCCTGCAGGCGCAGGGTGATCGCGGGTGTCGCATCGTCATAGTCGATGGGGATTTTGCGGCCCAAGGGAGTCTCAAAGCTTGCGGGGGCCGCGGTATCGAGCCTTTGCATCTGGTCCCAGTCCAGCATGGCGCGCAGCGCGGGCAGCGCGTCAAACCGTTTCCAGTCCTCTGCGCTGCGCGCGCCCGCAAGATAGGGCAGCAGCCAGTCGTCGAGGGTGTCCATCAGCGTTGCATCATCCATGGCAGGCAGACCATCCACCAAGGCGACCCGCGCCTGAAACCGCCGTGCGGCGGGCGAGAATTGCAGCCCGAGCTGGCGCACACCGTCCAGCATGGCCCGCGCCACCGCGTCGTCGGGCGCATCGGACCAGACGCGGTCATCCAGCACCAGCGCGCCAAACCGTTCCTGTCTGCGCGCCAGCACCTTGCCGTCGCGCCGTGACCATTGGCAGAGGTCGTGCCACACGATGCGGTCGGCAAAGAGCCCGCGCAATTCGGCATCCGTGATCGCTGTCGCCTGCCTGACGCGCGCTTCAAGCTTGTCGCCGTCCAGATCGGTTGCCACGATCAGCCGTTGCCCGGCCAGCGGATCGGCGCTGTCGATCACCGCCCCTTTGCCGCCCGACAGCAGATAGCGTGGCGCATCGCCCTTGCGCCGCAGCCCGATCCGGTCGGGATAGGCGAGTGCGGCCTGTTCAGCGAGCGTCATCGGCGCAGCTTTGGGCAAGCCTCTGGCAAGGCGGGGGATTTCGGGCTTGATCTGGGCAAGGGCCGCAGGATTGACCTGTCCCGGCCCGTCGTAGCGGCCTTGCAGCGCCTGTATCCGCAGCGCCAGATCGACGGGTGCGCCGCGCAAAGGGTCGCGCGCGGCCAGCAGCGCGGCAAGCGGGGCAGCCTGTGCGCCTGCCTTTTGCAGCATATGCCCAAGGCGCGGATGCAACGGCAGCGCCGCCAGCGCGCGCCCATGCGCCGTGATCCGCAGATTGCCATCCAGCGCGCCAAGGCTGTGCAGCAGGGCGCGCGCCTCGACCAGGGCGGCGGCGGGTGGCGGGGTCAGAAAGGCCAGATCATCGCTGCCCCAGACGGCGAGTTCCAGCGCAAGGCTTGCCAGATCGGCGGCCTCGATTTCCGCAGGCGCGAAGGCGGGCAGGGCGCCATCCTCGCCTTTGGTCCAAAGCTTGTAGGCGTCACCGGGGGCGACACGGCCCGCGCGACCGGCACGTTGGGTGGCCTCGGCGCGGCTGACCCGTTCGGTAACCAAGCGCGACATGCCGGAGCCGGGATCGAACCGCGCGCGGCGGGCGCGGCCCGCATCCACGACAACGCGGATATCGGGGATCGTCAGCGAGGTTTCGGCGATAGACGTGGACAGCACGACCTTGCGCCCTGACGTGACGGGGGAGAGCGCTGCGCGCTGGTCCTTGAACGGCAGCGCGCCATAGAGCGGGCGGATCACGCAATCGTCCGGCAGGCGGCCTGACAGGGCGGCCATGGTCGCCCTGATCTCGCCTTCGCCGGGCAGAAAGACCAGAACGCCGCCAGTGGTTTCCTGCACCGCGCGGACCACCAGATCGGCGGTGGCCTGCGGCAGGCGGGTGGTTTTGGGCAGGGCGTTGTCCAGAAAATGCGCGGTGACGGGATAGGATTGCCCCTGCGACGTGACGACCGGCGCGTCATCCAGCATGGCGGCGACAGGGGCCGCGTCCAGTGTGGCCGACATCACCAGCAGGATCAGATCTGGGCGCAGCACGCCGCGCGCTTCCCAGGCCAGCGCCAGCCCCAGATCGGCGTTCAGGGACCGTTCGTGGAATTCGTCGAAGATCACGGCACCGACGCCGGTCAGCGCGGGGTCGGACTGGATCATGCGGGTCAGGATGCCTTCGGTCACGACCTCGATGCGGGTGCCGGGCTGGCTTTCGCCGCGCATCCGGTAGCCGACGGTCTGGCCGGGCAATTCGCCCAGCGATTCTGCCAGCCGTTCGGCGGCGGCGCGCGCGGCAAGGCGGCGGGGTTCCAGCATGACGATCTTGCCCGTGGTCAGCCCGGCCTCCAGCATGGCCAGCGGGACGCGCGTGGTCTTGCCCGCACCGGGCGGCGCTTGCAGTACGGCGCGGCCGTGCTGGCCAAGGGCTGTGACCAGATCGGGCAGGATTGTGTCAATGGGCAGGTCGGTCATGGTAACGGTCTGACGCGGGCGGCAGGCGCGGTCAAGCTCGGCTGCACAACGCAAAACGCGGCCGTTTGCACGACCGCGTTCAAGACTTCAGCCTTGCGTCGCTGGCTTAGGCAGCGGTCGCCTTGGCGATCTCTTTCTTGATCTTCAGCGCATCAGCCGAAAGCTCCGCGTCTTTCGCTTTGGCCATGAACGCATCCAGACCACCGCGGTGATCGACGGTGCGCAGCGCCGCGTTCGAGATTTTCAGCTTGAACGAACGGCCCAGCACGTCGGACTGCAGCGTCACGTCCTGAAGGTTCGGCAGGAACCGGCGGCGGGTGTGGTTCTTGGCGTGGCTGACGTTGTTGCCAGACATCGGGCCTTTTCCAGTCAATTCGCAACGGCGCGACATGGGCGTTTTCCTTGTTCTGAGGGATATCGCCGGCCAGATTGGCGGGACATCCTGCATACGGGTTGGAACCCCGCAATGCAGGGTCGGTATAAGATCAGCGCGAAATAGGCGGATTCCCGGACAGCGTCAACCCGCTTTGCCATTGCGGATGTATCAATTCAGTCGCCGCGCAGCGGGCCAAGCACTTGGGCGGCGGCGGCAGTTGGCGACAAAGCCCCCGAGGCCACGGCATCCTGCGCCGCCTTGATCCGTGCGCGGGTTGCGGGATCTTCGAGTTGCAATTGCAGCAGACCTTGGCGCAGATCCTCGGTGAACCAATGGTTGGCCTGATCCTTGCGGATCTGGTCCCAAAGCCCCTGCGCGCGCCGCCAACCGGCAAGATGCTGCATATCATCCCATGCGGCAGCGATCCCGTGCTGTTCCAGCGCGGACACCGTCATGGCCTTGGGGAAACCTTCGGGGTCTTGCGGGCGTTTGCGCAGCAGGCGCAAGGCACCGGCATAATCAGCACAGGTGCGCGTGGCCTGCGATTTCAGATCGCCGTCGGCCTTGTTCACCAGAATCAGGTCGGCCATTTCCATGATGCCGCGCTTGACGCCCTGCAATTCATCGCCCCCCGCAGGGGCGAGCAGCAGGACGAACAGATCAGCCATTTGCGCGACCATGGTTTCGGACTGGCCCACACCCACGGTTTCGATCAGCACGATGTCGAACCCCGCTGCTTCGCACAGGGCCACAGCCTCGCGCGTGCGGCGGGCGACACCGCCTAGCTGCGTCTGGCTGGGGGACGGGCGGATGAACGCCATCGGATCGCGCGCCAGATGGTCCATCCGGGTCTTGTCGCCCAGGATTGACCCGCCGGTGCGCCCTGAGGACGGATCGACCGCCAGCACGGCGACGCGTTTGCCCTGTTCTGTCAGCATCAAACCAAAGCTTTCGATGAAGGTCGATTTGCCCACACCGGGTGTCCCCGACAGCCCGATGCGCAGCGCCTGCCGGTCGGTGCCAAGCGCGCTGAGCAAGGCGACGGCCGCGGCACGGTCATCCGCCCGCCCGCTTTCAACCAGCGTGATCCCCTTTGCCAGCGCACGCCTGTCGCCCGCACGGATGCGCTGGGCCAGATCATCGGGGGAAGGGTGCCGTGTCATGCCGTCTTCATATCGGGCAGGGCGGCGCTGTCCAGTGTGTTGGCCTTATACGGCGACAGGACGGCACACCTGCGAGGCGAGATCGGCAAATGCGCGGTAGCGCTGCCAGAACGCTTCGTCACCGCGGTTGTCCGACTGGCGTGTGTCCTGCGCGCGCTGCGGATCGGCGAAAAACGTGGCCGCGCGGGCCTGATCACGGCCGGACAGCGATTGATTGGCGACCTGCTGGATACAGGAGCACAGTTGTGGCGATGCCGCGACGCGGCCTGCGCTGTTGCAGGCCTCGCTGATATCGCCGGACACGCGCCCGCCACCACAGGCGGCCAGTGTCGCGACCGCACCCATCACCAGAAAAATCCGCATTCTGCCTGCCCTCTGCCCGCTTTTGCCCTTGCGACAGGTTCGCCCTGCCTTGCTGGATGACAATATGCAGGGTCAGGCGCGGCAATGCAATTCACGAAGCCGAAGGAACCCCGCGCGGCGCTTTGACCTGCGGCAACATCGAGATTGACGGGAACCGAAATCCGCACCATATCCCAGCCATGACAGACCTTTCGCATATCCGCAATTTCTCGATCGTGGCGCATATCGACCACGGTAAATCGACGCTGGCCGACCGGCTGATCCAGTCGACCAACACCGTGTCCGCGCGCGAGATGAAAGAACAGATGCTCGACAGCATGGATATCGAGCGTGAGCGTGGTATCACGATCAAGGCCAACACCGTGCGGATCGACTATATTGCCGACAACGGCAAGAAATACATACTCAACCTGATCGACACCCCCGGCCACGTCGATTTCGCCTACGAGGTGTCGCGGTCCATGCGTGCGGTCGAAGGATCGCTGCTGGTCGTGGACAGCACCCAAGGGGTCGAGGCGCAGACGCTGGCCAACGTCTATCACGCGCTGGACGCGGACCACGAAATCGTGCCTGTCCTGAACAAGATCGACCTGCCCGCGTCCGAATGCGATCAGGTCGCGGCCCAGATCGAGGATGTGATCGGGCTGGACGCATCCGGCGCGATCCGCGTGTCGGCAAAAACCGGCGTCGGCATCCATGAGACGCTCGAAGCCATCGTCCACAAACTGCCCGCCCCGCAGGGTGAACGTGACGCCCCGCTCAAGGCGATGCTGGTCGATAGCTGGTACGACAGCTATCTCGGCGTCATCGTGCTGGTGCGGATCATCGACGGCACGATGAAGAAAAACGACCGCGTGCGGTTCATGTCGAACGGCACCATCCACCAGATCGACAAGATCGGCGTGTTCCGGCCCAAGATGCAGGATGTCGACATCCTTGGCCCCGGTGAAATCGGGTTCATCACGGCGTCCATCAAACAGGTCCGCGACACCCGCGTCGGCGATACGATCACGTCCGAGAAAAAGGGGTGCGATGTCGCGCTCCCCGGCTTCAAACCCGCGCAGCCCGTGGTGTTCTGCGGCCTCTTCCCCGTCGATTCCTCGCAGTTCGAGGATCTGCGCGACGCGATCGAGAAACTGGCGCTGAACGACGCGAGCTTCAGTTTCGAGATGGAAACCTCCGCCGCCCTTGGCTTTGGCTTCCGCTGCGGGTTCCTTGGGCTGCTGCACCTCGAGGTCATCCGCGACCGGATCGAGCGGGAATATGACATCGACCTGATCACGACCGCCCCATCGGTGGTTTACCACCTTTACATGCGCGACGGCGAGATGCGCGAATTGCACAACCCCGCCGACATGCCCGACCTGACCCATGTCGACCATCTGGAAGAACCGCGCATCAAGGCGACGATTCTGGTGCCCGACGAATATCTGGGCGATGTGCTGAAACTCTGTCAGGACCGCCGCGGTGTGCAGCTGGACCTGACCTATGCGGGCAGCCGCGCGATGGTGGTGTACGATCTGCCGCTGAACGAGGTGGTGTTCGACTTCTACGACCGCCTGAAATCCGTGACCAAGGGCTATGCGTCCTTCGACTATGTCCTGACGGGATACCAAGAGGATTATCTGGTCAAGATGAGCGTGCTGGTCAACGACGAACCCGTCGACGCGCTGTCGATGATGGTGCACCGCGACCGGGCCGAAATGCGCGGCCGCGCGATGGTGGAAAAGCTCAAGGACCTGATCCCCCGCCACATGTTCAAGATCCCGATCCAGGCGGCCATCGGCGGCAAGGTCATCGCCCGCGAAACGCTGTCGGCGCTGCGCAAGGACGTGACCGCGAAATGCTATGGCGGCGACGCCACGCGCAAGCGCAAGCTGTTGGACAAGCAGAAGGCCGGGAAAAAGAAGATGCGGCAGTTCGGGAAAGTGGACATCCCGCAGGAGGCGTTTATCTCGGCGCTGAAGATGGATAGTTGAAGCGGCGGCTATAGTGGCGTTCGTGTTGCAAAAGAGTTGTCTTAGTCCATGAGTGCATCAATTTGCTCCAAGACGCTTTTTGCATCATACGGTTGCAATGCCCATCGATATGCCGGATGGATTTCCCAAGAATAGCCAAAGTCCACGAATTGGCTTTGTAGCATCCTATTCTGGTCAAAATATTTTCGATCAATCTTACCATCACTACCTTCTTTTCTTGCGATGATGAAATCTATTTTATAGAGAAAATTGGCTAAGCTTTGTGGCGTTACAGGGTCACGGTTGGTGAATGAAAAATTTTTACTTTGCTGTATATTCTTAATCTTTGATAGTAGCTCACCCTTGTCATAAACTGACTTCAGACCCGGTTTCCCCATCTCCTTTTTCGTGGGTCTCATATTTGTCAGCAAGGCTTCGACCTGTTCTAGTTCCGCGCTAAACTCAATTACTAAATCACTAATACAGCTCTCAGAGTAGCTAGGGAGAATTTCCTGTATATCTGGTGTGAGTATTTTTTGGTGTTTATTCTTTCTCGCCTGCACAGCAGATGTCTTTAGTAGGGTTATCATATCACGAGGACGGCGGCGGACGAAAGAGAGTAGTACATTGTGTATTGGTTTGTTAGACCACTTCCCGACTGCCTCAAAACGCTCTGTCAAAACTGGATACAGATGTCGGGAGATTTCTAGCTGTGGCTGTCTTACTAGTTCATCGATGTCGACATTGTCTCCCATATAGTTAGCAACGCGCTTGGCCATAACTGCTAGGATCTGGTGATTGTCCCAGTCCAATCGTATCACGCTGCCTGCTACTTTGTCGCCAGAAGCATCAGTGGTCCGAAAGAGATAATATGCATCTGCACGCAGCCCGATCCGAAATTTCAGGCGCCTATCTTCGTTTGCTAAATCACGGCAGGCATTAAGGAGTGCACTTATGTTCTCGATGTCAACCTTAGTACCGGTCCAACCTCGATCTATATCATCTATATATACTCTAATCTCGCCATCATTGACAAAATTTCGCGCCATTTCTAGCAGTGCGTCTGATTTCATTTCATGAATTTTCGATTGAGTAAAATTTATCAGCTCTGATATTGCTCGTGTAGCGCCGGCCCGAAAGTTTTCAAGAAATCCTTCTTTTACTCCATACCCTAGTGTTCCACACCTGACATAGGATTCCCATTGAAGGCCTGATGTGCCATATTTGGCGCATGAGACGCGATGACATTTGCCTTTACCTTGGCCCTGCCAACCGTGCTGAGCTTCAAGCTCTGATCACCAACCGCAACACTGCGCGCAAGCTCGTCTGGCGGGCCGAGATCGTGCTGGCGACGGCAGACGGCTGCGGCACCGTCGAGATCATGCGGCGCGCGAAGACGTCCAAGCCCACCGTTTGGCGCTGGCAGGCGCGTTACCTTGACGAAGGCGTGGACGGCCTCCGGCGCGACAAGACGCGGCCGTCGCGCGTGCCGCCGCTGCCGCGGGAAACGCGCCTCAAGGTGATTGCAAAAACTGCGCAGGAGACCCCGCCGAATGCCACCCACTGGAGCCGCTCGAGCATGGCCGAGGCGGTCGGCATTTCGCCGTCGAGTGTCGGGCGCATATGGGCGCAAGCCGGTCTCAAACCGCATATCACGAAGGGGTTCAAGGTCTCGAACGATCCGATGTTCGAGGAGAAGGTCACCGATATCGTCGGGCTTTACCTCGACCCGCCGGACCGGGCGGTCGTGCTCTGCGTCGACGAGAAGTCGCAGATCCAGGCGCTTGACCGCACCCAGCCGGGCCTCCCGCTCAAAAAAGGTCGTGCGGCCACCATGACCCACGATTACAAGCGCAACGGGACCACCACACTGTTCGCAGCCCTCGACGTCAAGTCGGGCATGGTCATCGGTGAATGCCTGCCCCGTCACAGAGCCAAGGAGTTCTTGCGCTTTTTGCGCCGCATTGACCGGGCCGTCCTCAAGCCGCGCGACGTGCATCTGGTGCTCGACAACTACGCTACCCACAAGACGCCCGAGGTCAAAGCATGGCTGGAGAAACACCCCCGCTTCAAGTTACATTTCACGCCCACCAGCGCGTCCTGGCTGAACCTCGTCGAACGCTTCTTTGCGGAAATCACATCAAGGCGCATCCGTCGTGGCAGCTATTGCAGCGTCGACGATCTCGAGGACGCGATCCACGACTACCTCCTGCAGCACAACACCAAGCCGAAGCCCTTCGTCTGGAGCAAGACCGCTGAAGACATCATCGCCCGAGAACGCCGAGCGCTAGATGCCCTCGATGAAATCAGGGGAAATCGGTAACATGCGTCAGACTCGGAACACTAGTCGATTTATTGATTTCTCAAAAACCAACTTCGCGATCCCAATCTTGAGTTCTTCAATCCGTTGTATGATAGGTAACTCAACTCTCAATGCGTTGTGGACATCGTTTGGTTGAATGCGTAGTGACATGACCTTCTTTTCATTGTCTCTGTAATGAGACATTGAGAGGAGTGCGCTCTTTCCACTCCCCTTGTTACCTACTAGAACGCGTAGGGGGAGGTCAGAGCGAATGCTCTCGTATGCATCACTTTTAAAGAAGAACGACTTGAGTTTTTCTGGTGTTTCATCTTCTGCAGCTTCTGCTCCGAAAAGGTTGAGGATCTCCGGGTCACTAAAGTTCATCGTAAAGTCCTTAGTCTAACACGCGCAAAAAATAGAGGTGGCTGCGCAAATTTGAACAACTGGGATAAGTGGATTTTCCGCGCAACAGCAGCATGATGCTGCAAGCGAGGAGATGATGATGACAAAACGACCGCGCCGGAATCACAGCCCGGCATTCAAGGCGAAAGTGGCCGTGGCCGCGATCAAGGGCGAGAAGACGCTGATCGAGCTGGCACAGGATTTCGACGTTCACCCGAACCAGATCAAACAGTGGCGGGACCAGCTGCTTGAGGGTGCGACTGGTGTTTTTGGGGACGCCGCGAAGGCCGAACCAGAACCGGTGATCGA
>NZ_KB907991.1 GCF_000382265.1 Yoonia vestfoldensis DSM 16212 | reverse complement strand
ATCACCACCAACCTGAGCTTCAGCGAATGGGCCAGCGTCTTTGGCGATGCCAAAATGACCACGGCACTGCTCGACCGTCTCACCCATCGCTGCCACATCCTCGAAACCGGCAATGACAGCTACCGCTTCAAGGCCAGCTCCGAAACAGCCAAGAAAAAGCGAAAGGAGACACCACCATTGACGCCATCATAATACGCAGATCATAACGACTGGGTGGGTCAGATCTCGATGAAAATGCCGGGTCAGTTCTCAGTGACAATCAACAGCTATGGCGACACAACCCGCATGGCCGAGCATCTGCAAAAGCGGGGGTTTCCGGTCGATGCCACCCAATTCCGTTATGCGTCCGAAAACGGGTCAGTGGCTTGGGCGCTGTGTCAGGGCGGTCTGGGCATCCTGCCGGTCGACATGCAGATCGCGCGCGCCTGTCCCGATATGCAACTGGTGTTGCCGGATCATCCACCGATCCTGTTTCCGGTCTGGCTTGTCACGCATGAGGACCTGCACACCAGCCCGCGGATCAGGCTGGTGTTCGATGTGCTGGCAGAGCTGTTAGCCGCGTAGCGTACCACCTGTCGCCTTGGTCACCTTGTCCACGATCTTGGCGCTGATCGCCTCGATCTCGGCGTCCTTCAGCGTTGCGGTCGTGGGTTGCAGGCGCACGGTGACGGCGATGGATTTCTTGCCGTCCCCCAGATTGCCGCCGATGAACTGGTCAAAGACCCGCACATCGCTGATCAGCGCCTTGTCCGCCCCAAGGGCCGCATTGACCAGCGTCAGCGCCTCGACCTCGTGGTCCACGACAAAGGCGAAGTCCCGTTCCACCGCTTGCAGGTCGGTCGCAACCAGTGGGGGGCGCGTCGCGGTCTTGGTTTTCGGCACGGGCACTTCGTCGGGCCAGATGCAAAAGGCGACGGCGGGGCCTTTGATATCCATCTCGCGCAGCACCTTGGGGTGCAGTTCGCCGAACACGGCCAGCACCTTTTTCGGACCAAGGCAGATCATGCCATGCCGACCGGGGTGCCACCATGCAGAGGCACCGCGCAGGATTTGCACCTTGGCGGGCGCGCCGATGGCGGCCAGTACGGATTCCGCATCCGCCTTGGCGTCATAAAGGTCGACCGCGCGAGACGTGCCATGCACGTCCTTGCTGGCGGTTTTGCCGATCAGCACGCCGGTGATCAGGTTGTGCTGCTCGCCCGGTTCGCCACCGTGGAAACCAGCGCCGACCTCGAACAAGGCCATGTCCATGAAGCCGCGCGCCTGATTGCGGGCCGCGGCCCGCAGCAGGCCGGGCAGCAGGTTGGGGCGCATATGCGACAATTCGCTGGAGATCGGGTTTTCCAGCATCGTCGCGTCATCGCCGCCGCCGAACAGGGTTGCGGCGTCTTTATCGACAAAGCTGTAGGTGACGCATTCATTGTAACCCAGCGCCGCCATCGTCCGGCGCGCGGATTGCTGACGCTGCTGGCCTGCGGTCAGGATCGGTTTGGGCACACCTACATCCATGCGCGGCATCGGCTTGCCCTTGAGCTTGGTCAGCGACGCGATGCGCGCGACTTCTTCGACCAGATCAGCCTCGCCCAGCACGTCGGGGCGCCATGACGGCACATGCGCCATGTCGCCTTCCAGCCGGAAGCCGAGGGCTGTCAGCGTCTGGCGCTGTGTGCTTTCGGGGATGTCCATGCCGACAAGGCTGATCACACGCTCCGCATCCAGCCGGTAAGCGCGGGATGTGTCGGGCACTTCGCCTGCGATGATCAGCTCTGACGCCTCGCCACCCGCATGATCGACGATCATCCGCACCGCATGTTCCAGCCCTTCGGGTGTGAAAGCAGGGTCGATCCCGCGTTCGAACCGGTAACGGGCGTCGGAATTGATCTTCAGCGCGCGGCCGGTATAGGCGATCTGGATCGGGTCCCAATAGGCGCTTTCGACAAAGACATTCACCGTCTCATCGGTGCAGCCGGTTGCGTCACCGCCCATGATGCCTGCAATGCTTTCCACGCCCTGATCGTCGGAAATGGCGATCTGGCCGGCCTGCAAGGCGTAGGTCCGGTCGTCGAGTGCCAGAATCGTCTCTCCATCCTTGGCGCGGTGGACGCGCAGATTGCCCTGCACTTTGTCGGCATCGAAGACGTGCAAGGGGCGGTTCAGGTCATAGGTGAACCAATTGGTCACATCGACAAGGAAACTGATGGGCCGCAGCCCGATGGCACGCAGCTGCGTTTGCAGCCATGCGGGGCTGGGGCCGTTCTTGACGCCACGGATCAAACGGCCATAGAAAACGGGGCATCCATCGCGTGTATCGTCATCAATGGATACGTTCATGTCAGCGGTGAAGCTGGCAGGCACCGGATCAACGCGCAGTGGTTTCAGCTTGCCCAGACCGCGTGCCGCAAGATCGCGCGCGATCCCGCGCACACCCAGCGCATCGGGGCGGTTCGGGGTGATCGCGATCTCGATCACCGGATCGACGCGGTCGGGCTGGTTGGCTGCCAGCCAGTCGGTGAACCGCTGGCCCACGGTGCCGGATGGCAGTTCGATGATCCCGTCATGTTCTTCGGACAGTTCCATCTCGCGTTTGGAACACATCATCCCGAAACTTTCGATGCCACGGATCTTGCCCACGCCGATCGTCGTGTCGATGCCGGGGACATAGGTGCCGGGGCTGGCGATCACCACGGTGATGCCCGCGCGCGCATTGGGGGCACCACAGATGATCTGGGTCAGCCCGTCCTTGGTCTGTACCTGACAGACACGCAGCTTGTCAGCGTCGGGGTGCTTTTCCGCGCTTTCGACATAGCCGATGGTGAAATCGGCTAGACGTTCGGCGGGGTTTTCCACGCCTTCGACCTCTAGACCCAGATCGGTCAGCGTCTCGGCGATCAGATCAACCGAGGCGTCTGTTTCAAGGTGGTGTTTCAGCCAGGAAAGCGTGAATTTCATCGTTATGTCCAGCGTATCTAATGTTGCAAGCGCTCTACCCGATATCGCAGCCATGCGAAAGACCGTAGGGCGGGGTTCACCCCGCCGCCCGTCACCGCCGCTTGTGCGCCGCTGCCCATTTGCTGACAGCCCATGCGGGCAACAGGATCACCGCCCAGCCCGCCGCATTGATGATCGTCAGCCGCAAGGCCAGATCGCGCGGCATGTCCGATGTCCACATCGCGATATGCGCAAGGACGATCAGGACCAGCAGGCAGGCGATCCAGAGGCGCATGTCACAACTCGCGCCCGGCCAGATCCTCGACCAGCGCGAAATGCTCGAAGACCAGCATCATCTCGGGGTCGAAACCGCCGTTGCGTTTGAAATAGGCCTTGTGATCCTTGCGCCAGCCCAGAAGGCTGTCGTTCTCGCCTTCGGCCAGCGCCATGTCTTCGGTCACGTCGCAGAACCGGATATGCTGCACCTTGGTGGTGCGGATCACCAGCGCGGGGGTGCCGTCCCAGTTGGCCGCGATATCGCAGCGGCCGACGACGGGCATGGACTCCGGGTCATCGGCAAATTCCGACGCCGCCCCGCAGGTTGCGGTTTTCTTGCGCTGCCGGACAAGGCCGATCAGATATTGGCAAAGCTCCGGCGTGTCGCCAAAGCGAAACGTGCCTGCGCCGGGATAGGTATCTTGCAGGTCTTCGGTATCGTCGGTCATGTGGTGGCTTTCCGGTCTGTGCGCTGCGCTCTTATAGGCCGTGGCGGGCCGGCATCCAAGCCGCCTGGCGAGGCAGCGCGAATTGCCTGTCCTGCGGATCCCAGTCCAATCCGGTATTCCGCGCAAGCCGCGCGCAACTGTCGTCCAGCCCCATGCGGTTGGACCAACGCCCCATCGACCGGACGGGTATCGCGTGGATATCGCCGAACCCGTCCACAAGCACGCATTCCTCCGGGCCCAGGTCGCTGCCATAATGACGCTGGCCAAAGACAAAGTTGTTGGGTTTCATGTCGCTTGCCCGGATGTCATGGGCATAGATGCGCGCGATCGTATCATTCAGCAGAGCGATATCCGCTTGCGTCAACGTGCCAGCGGTTGCCTTGGCGCCCAGTGTCTCACCGATCTGTCCATCCCGCCGCATGACCCGTTCGGTGATGCAGCCAAGGCCTTCGGTCGTCGGGGTAAAGCCGAACATATGCGCGATCGGTGCGTGAAAGTCAGCGTTGGGGTGGTTGAGCATGACCCGCATATATTCCGCATATTCCTTGCGGATCTGCCGCACACGGGTGCTCGGAAGCAGCCTGTCCATGATCCCGTTGAAATTGGTGCGTCGGGGCCGCGTGGCTGCGGGGCGCAAGACCTTGATCAGCTTGGAGGAATCAAAAGGATGCAGGTACACCGCGCGCTGGACGCCCGTTGCGACGATATCCGAAGTTTGAAGAGCCAATGCGCGCATCGAAGCAACATAAATGAACCGACTGGTTCAGTGCAAGGCCGATAACAGAAATATGAAGATGATACGACGCTCAGAACTCGACGCCGATCTGTGCCTTGATCCCTGCGCGGAACGGATGCTTGACCAGTTCCATTTCCGTCACCAGATCGGCCAGCTCGATCAGGTCCTCATGCGCGTTACGCCCTGTCAGTACCACGTGGGTCATCGGTGGTTTGTGATCGCGCAGGAAGGCCACGACCTCAGCGATGGCGACATAATCATAGCGGATCGCGATGTTGATTTCGTCGAGCAGGACCATCGTATTGGTCTCGTCCAGGATCAGTTCCTTGGCCTTGGCCCAGGCGGCCTGCGCCATTTCGGTATCGCGGGATTTGTCCTGCGTTTCCCAGGTGAAACCTTCGCCCATCGTATGAAAGGCGCAGGTGTCGCTGAATTTCGCGAGGATGAGGTCGCGTTCGCCCGTGGACATGCCGCCTTTGATGAACTGCACCACCGCGCATTTCATGTCATGCGCAATGCAGCGGAAGATCATCCCGAAAGCGGCCGAAGATTTGCCCTTGCCCTTGCCCGTATGAACGATGATCAGGCCCTTCTTGTCGGTTTTGGTCGCCATGATCTTGTCACGGGCGGCCTTTTTCTTGGCCATCTTCATCGCGTGGCGGTCGGGATCATCACTCATCTCGGCTCTCCTTTTGGGGGATCATAGCAGGCCTGCAATGCGCGCGCGCGCGGAATTCGAGGCGGGCTGCCACAGGTTGCGGTCAATCGCCTCTTGCAGGCGCTGAGCGATCTCGCGCAGGGCAGGCGGATTGGCCTCGGCGATAAAGTCGCGTGTGGCGTCGTCGGCCAGAAACGCGGCCTCGATCAGATCGAAATGGTGGTTGCGCACAGCCCCAGTCGTGGCGGCGAAAGCGAACAGGTAATCGACCGTCGCCGCGATTTCGAACGCGCCTTTGTAGCCGTGGCGTTTCACACCGTCGATCCATTTGGGATTGACCACGCGCGATCGCACGACACGCCCGATTTCATCGTCGAGGGTGCGGATGACAGGCCGTTCCGGGCGGGAATGGTCGTTGTGATAGATCGGGCGGTCGCGCCCTTGCAGCGTGCTGACGGCGGCGGCGGCCCCGCCTTCGAACTGGTAGTAATCGTCGCTGTCCAGAATGTCGTGTTCACGGTTGTCCTGGTTCTGCACGATGGCTTCGACCTGTGACAGCCGTTTCTTGAACGCCGCCTCGGCGCGGTCGCCGCTGGCCTTGGCACCGTAGGCATAGCTGCCCCAGGCGATATAGGCGGCGGCAAAGTCGGATTTGTCCGACCAGATGCGTTCGTCGATCAAGGATTGCAGGCCCGCGCCGTAAGCGCCGGGTTTGGCGCCGAAAACGCGGGTGGCATCCTCGCCCGCCTTGGCGCGCGCGGCGGCGGGGTTCAGGTCTGCGGGTTCGTCAAGGTCCTGCACGGCGCGGGCGGCGCTATCGACCAAGGCGATCAGTTGCGGAAAGGCGTCGCGGAAAAAGCCGGAAATGCGCAGGGTCACGTCCACGCGTGGACGGCCGAGCACGGTTTGCGGCAGAACCTCGAAACCTGTCACACGCCTGTTGGCGCTGTCCCATGTCGGCTTGACGCCCATCAGCGCGAGCGCCTGCGCGATATCATCGCCGCCGGTGCGCATATTGGCGGTGCCCCAAGCCGTGACCAGCATGGCGCGCGGCCAGTCGCCGTGATCTTGCAGGTGTTTGTCGATCAGCAGGTTCGCGGATTTCCAGCCAAGCGCCCAAGCGGTCGGTGTGGGCACGGCCCGGCTGTCGACACTGTAGAAATTGCGCCCCGTGGGCAGCACATCCAGCCGCCCGCGTGTTGGCGCGCCCGACGGGCCGGGTGGGATGAAATGCCCTGCAAGGACGGTGAGGAGGGCCGATCCTTCGGCAGGGCCGCAGGCACGGATCGTGGGCAGGATCGTATCCATGATTTCGGCAAGAACGGCCTGCGACGCGCGTGGGATAAACCCCACGACGTCCCGCCCGCCGTCCCGGACAAGACGCTGCGACAGGTTTTCGAGGCGTTCGACCGTATCGCCATTGGTCCGCCAGATGGTGCTGTCGGCCAAAGCCTTTGGTTTTTCGCGCGCAGGCGCAGCCATGTCGCAATCGAGCGGGTCGATGCTGATGCCAAGGTCCGTGGCCAAGGCGCGCAAGAGCGAGGCATTGCGCCCTTTACCGTCCCCACGCGGCACGCGGGCAAGGGCGATCGCAAGGTCCAGTTCCTGCTGGCCTGTAGGGGACTGGCCGAAGATATGCAGACCGTCCCTGATCTGCGCCTCTTTCAACTCGCACAGGTACGCGTCGAGCTTGCCAAGGTCGGTGTCAGTGTCGCCAATGAAACCCACGTCGCGCGACAGGCCCGTTGCGTCGGACAGCGACAGTATCTCGCGCCGCAGATGGGCGACGCGGCGCGGATCGACGCCTGCGGCTTCGTAATATTCGTCAACCAGCGCTTCCAGATCGCGCATCGGCCCATAGCTTTCGGCGCGGGTCAAGGGCGGGGTCAGATGGTCAATGATCACCGCCGATGTGCGCCGTTTGGCCTGCGTGCCTTCGCCCGGATCGTTGACGATGAAGGGATAGATATGCGGGGTGGGGCCGAACACCGCCTCTGGCCAGCAGGTTTCCGACAGCGCGACGGATTTGCCGGGCAGCCATTCCAAGTTGCCGTGTTTGCCCATGTGGACAATGGCGTCAGCCCCCCAGTGGTGGCGCAGCCAGAAGTAGAAGGCGAGGTAATTGTGCGGCGGGACCAGATCGGGGGAATGGTAGGTATCCTGCGGGTCGATGTTATAGCCGCGCGCGGGTTGCAGGCCCACGATCACGTTGCCGAAGGTGTGGATGGAGAGGGCGAACCCTGCGCCGCTGCCGCGGCTTGGGGCCTCCGGCGGGGATATTTCGGCTCGGAAGAATGGGTCGTCTTCGGGTTGGCCCCAGCGGGTGGTGATCTGTTCCTTGATGTCCCACGGCAGGGCGTCGAAATACTGGCGGTATGTGTCGAGGGGGAGCAATTCGCCGCCCTGTTTGTCGGCGCGGTCGGTCAGCCAGTTGGTGGGGCCTGCCATGATCTGCGCCATCAGCGCGGCGCTGTCGGCGGGCGGGGTGGTGGCGTAACCTGCCTGCGCCAGCAGTTGCAGGGTGCGGATCGTTGCCGCAGGCGTGTCGAGGCCGACACCATTGGCAAGGCGTCCGTCCTTGTTGGGGTAATTGGCGAGGATCAGGGCGACTTTTTTGTCTGCCGGGGGCGTTTGCCGCAGGCGCGCCCAGTTGGCAGTCAGCTGCGTGACGAAATCAACCCTGTCACCGCGCGCCTGATAGGTGGCGATGGGGCATTCGGTGGCCTCGTCAAAGAACGCCTCGCCTTTAAAGCTGATCGCGCGGGACAGAATGCGGCCGTCCACCTCTGGCAGGGCCACGTTCATCGCGATGTCGCGGGCGGTGAGGCCGTGCAATCCGTCTGCCCATGAGGATTCGGAGGCACCCGACAGGATCACCTGAAAGATGGGGGCGTCGTTGGACAAGAGCGGGTTTTGCGGGCTGTCGTCGCCGTCATGCGGGCTGCCCACGGCAAAGGCGGTGCAGTTCAGGATCACCGCGGGCGGCGCGGCGGTGAACAGATGGTCAAGCGTGGCGGTGCTGACGGGGTCTTTCAGGCTGGCCACGAAAACGGGCAGTGGGTTCAGCCCTGCGCGCGACAGGCTGCGGGTCAGACGGTTGATCGGGTTCAGCCCGCCGCCCTGCACCAAGGCGCGGTAGAAGATGATCGGGATGATGGGTGCCCCGTCGGTCCATGTCGCCTGTGCCGTGGTCAGATCGGCGATGCCCGCCCCCGGCCAGTAGACACCGGCGCGCAGCAAGGGGGCGGCGGCGGCGGGTTTGTCGGAGCCGTCCAGCATTGCCTTGGCATAGGCCAGCGCGTTGATGCTGTTCTGCGGCCCGCCTTCGACCAGATAGGACCAGAGCGCATCGTAATCTGTGCCGCTGACGGTGGATAGCCCGCGCAATTCGGGGTCGGGTTTGTCGTCGCCGGGCAGGAAGGCCACAGGCACGCCAGCCTCGTGCAGGCCCGCGGCATATTGGGTCAGGCCGTATTTCCAATAACCCGCGCCGCCAAGGATGCGCGCGATCACAAGCCGGGATTTCGTGGCGCAATCGTCCAGATGCAGATCGACCGACAGGGGATGCGCGAGGTGCATCATATTCGCCAGCCGCAAGGTAGGCGGGTCAGTCATCTCGGCCCGCGCTTCGGCCAGGGCGGCCAGTTCGGTATCGGCAGCCGAGATGATGACCACATCGGCAGGGGTCTGGCCCAGATCGACAGGTTCCGTCCCGTCCGAAATCGCACCGGGGGTCGCGGCGAGCAGGTGCATCAGCTTTTGCCTTGTGCTAAGAGGCGGCCAAACACGAGGATAGACCCATGGATTACAACGCTGCAGGAGCACCGAAGATGGCTAAAAAAGGCCCCAAGCACGAAGAGCACAACGCGCCGGGATCGAAGAAAAAGCCCTTTGGCGCGCGTCCCGACAAGGCCGAATTGCTGGCCCGGATGAAAAAGGCCGCCGAGGAAAAGAAAGGCTGAACTCACAGCCGCTTTTCCATGAAAACCGAACTGGCGATGGCCGGATAGTCGCCGAACTTTCCGCAAGGCGTGAACCCATGCCTTGCGTAAAGGGTCTGCGCCGCCTGCAGGATATTGCCGGTTTCCAGTTTCAGCCATGGCAGGTCCAGATCGCGGGCCTGATCCTCGATCTGGCGCAGGATCGCATCGGCGACACCTTTGCCGCGCGCGGCCTCGTCCACGAACATCGACTTGATCTCGCCGTAACCGTCGCAGACGCGCAGGGCACCGGTGCCGAGGATTTTGTCACCGATGCGGGCGGTGTAGAAATGGATGTCCTCCGCCACCAGATCGTCGATGGAGAGGTAGAAATTCTCCTCTGGCGGGAACAGCGCCTGCATCAGCGCATGGCTTTGCTGCAGCAGGGCTGTGGCCTGCGGATCATGCGGATCTGTGCGCGCGACGACGATCATGCTTGTAGCGCTGCCGTGATCGCGGATCGGTCCAGCCCAGCCTCGCCGATCACGACAAGCCGTGTCTGGCGCGGGGCATCGCCGAAGGGCTGGTCGAAATAGGTATCGACGCGGGGGCCGACGGCCTGCAACGTCATCCGCATGGGTTTGCCTACAACAGCGACGAAACCTTTCAGGCGCAGGATATTGTTGGCCTTGATCGCGGCGCTGACCTGTGCGGCGAAGGCTGCGGCATCGCTCACCTCGTCACGGGTGACGATGAAGCTTTCAAACTCGTCATGGCCGTGGTCGTGGTGGTGATCGTCGTCGTGGTCATCCTCGTCATCATCATGGTGGTGATGATGGTGGATTTCGTGGCGGGATTCGAGATCACCCTCGGCCCCGATCCCCTGCCCCAGCAGCACATCGACAGGCAGCGCGCCCATGCTGGTTTTCACCACCTGCACACCGTCGCGGCTGTCCGTGCGGAGCTGCGCGGCAAGGCCGTCGGCCTCTTCCGCTGTCAGCAGGTCGGTCTTGTTCACCACGATCATGTCGGCGCAGGCGATCTGGTCTTCAAAGAGTTCGGACAGCGGCGTTTCGTGGTCGAGGTTGTCATCCGCGGCGCGCTGGGCATCGACGGCGGCGATGTTATGGGCGAACTGGCCGTCCTGCACGGCGCGGCCATCGACGACGGTGACGACGCCGTCCACAGTGACGCGGGTCGCAATGCCGGGCCAGTTGAACGCGCGCACCAAGGGTTGCGGCAAGGCAAGACCGGATGTTTCGATGACGATATGGTCGGGGGCGGGGCTGCGCGCCAGAAGCGCCTCCATCGTGGGGATGAAGTCGTCGGCCACGGTGCAGCAGATGCAGCCGTTAGACAATTCCACGATGTCGTCCTTGGCGCAGACTTCTTCGCCGCAACCTTGGAGGATGTCGCCATCCACGCCCAGATCACCGAATTCGTTGATGATCAACGCGATGCGCTTGCCATGGGCGTTCTGCAGCATGTGCCGGATCAGGGTGGTTTTGCCAGAGCCAAGGAAACCTGTGACGATGGTGGCGGGGATTTTGGCGGGCATGGGATGTCCTTGACGCGAAAACAGGAATGGGGACGGCCCTTGGGGGGCCGTCCTGTGACTGGCAGGTGAGCGGGATCAGCCGGCGAGCGCGGTGACGATCGGGCCTTCGATCATCTCGAGCGCCAGAAACACGCCGACACCTGCGACCATCGCGCCACCCAGACGGGCGGTGATCGCGCTGGCATCCGTGGCACCCAGCTTGCGCGCGGCCCAGCCTGCACCGATGGCGATCAGATACTGGATTGCGCCAAGTCCGATCAGGTAGCCGATCAGCACACCGCCGCCGACGCCGCCTTCTTGTCCTGCGATCGACCCGCCAAAGGCAGAGCCGTGGAACAGGCCGAAGGTCGCAAAGACCAAGAGCGCGGTCGTTGTCGTCAGGCCTTTGCCCGACAGGACGATCCCGCCGATGACCAAAAGCGACATCACGATCACGGTTTCAGCAAGCGGCATGGCGATACCCGCATACATCAGACCGCAGCCCGCCAGCATCGCGGCAATATAGGCGGCGGGGGTCAGCAGACGGTTGGCGGTGAAGGTCGCAGCGATGCCCATGGCCGCGACAAAGAACAGATGGTCGAAACCCAGCACGGGATGGCCGATGCCCGACATCAGGCCGTGGGTGAAGGTTTCCATAGGCAGGCCACCCAGCGGGTGATGCGCAAGCGCGGGTGATGCGGCAAGGCTGAGGCCCGCGATGGTCAGAAGTCTTTTCATGTTGTCCCCTTTGGATCGACTTAAAGGGGGGATTTCATGGGAAGCACGGGCCATGCGGCCAATGCAGAACCCCCACGGAACACCCCGTCCGTTGTTGTTTGCCGGGGTGATCCCCGGTGCATGGCTGGTCTCCTGGCTTGCGGGTCGATGCACCTTGTTGCCTTCCCGGGCGGACCCAGTGGCGTTGTAACAAGGCACTCTCCGCATACAGTCGCGGGGGCGGCTGTGGCTTTAGGTCTCCCTTACAGGATCGGCCCGTCCACATTCCCATTTGATCCCCTGACGCTGCGCGCCGTACGGGGAACCATGCGCCCTGGTTGTGCCTGCACTGGTGGCATCTGGTCAAGCTGTAAACCGACGTTGACAGGGCCAATAGCGCCTCCGGCGCTGCCTCCGGCGGGGATATTTTGGCTCGGAAGATGGGGATTTCGCAATATCTTGTGGATAAGGGGCTGAAATCGGCCTTATGTAGTTCGGTTTCGTTGACTCATGGTGTCTCTGGTCGCAGGCTTTCTGTCAGGCACAGAATCAAGGGCAGCGGACCGTGCGTTTCAGCAAACTGCGATTGAATGGCTTCAAGAGCTTCGTCGATCCGACCGATTTGATCATCGCGGACGGGCTGACCGGCGTGGTCGGCCCGAACGGCTGTGGCAAGTCCAATCTGCTGGAGGCGCTCCGCTGGGTGATGGGCGAACATCGCGCCTCGGCAATGCGGGGCGGCGGGATGGAGGATGTGATTTTCGCCGGTGCCGCGACGCGGCCTGCGCGCAATTTCGCCGAAGTGTCGCTGGTCATCGACAACGCCGAACGGCTCGCCCCTGCGGCCTTTAACGACGCCGATCAGTTGGAGATTGTCCGCCGGATCACGCGCGATGCGGGGTCAGCCTATAAGGTCGGTGCCAAGGACGTGCGTGCGCGCGATGTGCAGATGCTGTTTGCCGATGCCTCGACCGGCGCGCATTCCCCGGCGCTTGTGCGGCAGGGTATGATCGCAGAGCTGATCAACGCCAAGCCCAAGTCGCGCCGCCGGATATTGGAGGAAGCAGCAGGGATTTCCGGCCTTTACCAACGCCGCCACGAGGCCGAGTTGAAGCTGAAAGGGGCGGAAACGAACCTGACCCGCGTGGATGACGTGATCGACCAGTTGGCGGCACAACTGGCACAACTGGCGCGGCAGGCACGGCAGGCGGCGCGCTATCGCGAGATTGGCGAGAGTTTGCGCCGCGCCGAGGGCATGCTGCTGTTCCGCCGCTGGAAAGAGGCGGATGATGCCTTGCTGGAGGCCACGAATCTGCTGCGCGACCGCACGACCGCTGCCGCACAGGCCGAGCGGGCGGCGCGCGATGCGACGAAGGCGCGGCAGGGGGCAGAGGATGCCTTGCCGCCCCTGCGCGAGGAAGAAGCGATTGCCGCCGCCGTCCTGCAACGCCTGCAGGTCCAGCGCGATGCCTTGCAGGATCAGGAAGCCCGCGCCCGCGACATGATCGCGACGCTGCGCGCCCGGATTGACCAGCTGACCCGCGATATCGACCGCGAGGCGGGGCTGAACAAGGATGCCGGTGAAACCATCGCGCGGCTGGAATGGGAAGCGCGCGAGATCGCGAAGGCGGGTGAAGGTCATGACGTGCGGCTGGAGGCGGCCCAGGCGGCTGCGCGCGAGGCGGCGGGTGTGCTGCAAGAGGCTGAGGCCGCATCCGCACAACTGACCGAGGATGTGGCCCGACTGGCCGCGCGCCATCAGTCGGCGCAACGCCTGATCGACGATCACCGCGCGACCTTGGCCAAGAACGAGGCCGAGGCTGTCAAGTCCAAGTCGGCCTCGCAGGAAGCGGCGACCGCATTGGCCAAGGCCGAGGTGGATTTCGTCGCCGCCGGTGTGGCCGAGGCTGCGGCGCTCGCATCCGCCGATGCCGCCGAGCAGGCGCTGGCCGCCGCCGAAGCCGCCCGTGGCGCCACCCAGACGCAGGAAAGCGAGGCCCGCGCGCTGCGGTCCGAGGCTGAAGGCGGTGCCAATGCGCTGCGTGCCGAGGTGACCGCGCTGTCGCGCCTTGTGGACCGCGACCGTGCCGAGGGCGGGCAGGTGCTGGACCTGCTGTCGGTGCAAAAGGGCTATGAAAAGGCGCTGGGCGCGGCTTTGGCGGATGATCTGCGCGCGCCTGCGGTGGGGGCGGATGCGCCGACCGGCTGGGCGAGCCTGCCCGATTATGCGCAGGCGCAGCCTTTGCCTCAGGGTGTGGCGCGGTTGGCGGATTTTGTGACCGTGCCTGCGGTGCTCGCCCGCCGGATCGCGCAGATCGGCTTGGTCGATGCCGCCGATGGTCCGCGTTTGCAGGCCGATTTGCAGCCCGGACAGCGGCTTGTGTCGTTGGCGGGCGATCTGTGGCGCTGGGACGGGTTCCGGTCTGGGGCCGAGGATGCGCCTTCGGCAGCGGCACTGCGGTTGCAGCAGCTTAACCGGCTGGCCGAATTGCAGCGCGATCTGGATGCGGCAGCGGCCAAGGCACAGCAGGCGGCGGCGGCGCATGACGCGCTGACCCGTGCCTTGCAGGATTGCACCGCCGTCGATCAGGCGGCCCGCGCCGCGCGGCGTGATGCCGACCGCGCCGTGGCCGATGCCAACCGCGCCGCCAGCCGTGCCGAGGCGGACCGGAACCTGTCGCAAGGACGGCTGGAGAGCCTTGGTCTTGCTGTGCGTCGCCACGAAGAAGAGGCGATGGGCGCACGCAAGGCGCTGGCCGAAGCGGAAAAGGCGGCACTGGCGCTTGGCGATCTGGCGGCGGCGCGTGCGTCGGTCGAGGATGTCAAGATGACGGTCGAGGCCGCGCGCATCACGATGATGTCGCGGCGGTCCGCATCCGAGGAATTGCGCCGTGAAGGCGACGCCCGCCTGCGCCGCGCGCAGGAGATCACCAAGGAAATCAGCGGCTGGAAACACAGGCTGGAAACCGCGACCAAGCGCAGCGCGGAACTGGCCGAGCGCAAGGCGGCGTCCGAGGCGGAACTGGTCGAAGCCTCTGCCGCGCCGGAGGAGATCGCGGCGAAGCGCGCGGAACTGGCCGATGCGATCGACACCGCCGAGACGCGTCGCCGTGCGTCTGCCGACAAGCTGGCCGAGGCAGAGACGGTCCTGCGCGATGCGGGCCACGCCGAGCGCGATGCGGAACGGCTGGCGTCAGAGGCGCGCGAGGCCCGTGCCCGGTCAGAGGCCCGTGCGGATGCCGCGCGCGAAACCATCGCCTATGCCGCAGAGCGGATCATGGAAGCGCAGGAGGTGACACCGGCGCAATTGCTCGATGCCTTGGGTGTGCCGGTCGAAGACATGCCGCCGGTCGTCACGGTCGAGGCCGAGGTCAATGCGCTCAAGCGCCAGCGCGACGCGCTGGGCGCGGTCAACCTGCGCGCCGAAGAAGACGCGACGGAGGTGCAGGTCGAACACGATGCGCTGGTCGGCGAAAAGGCCGATCTGCTGGCTGCCATCGCCGCCCTGCGCACCGGCATCGCAAGCCTGAACAAGGAAGGACGCGAACGCCTGCTGACCGCGTTCGAGCAGGTCAACGACAGTTTCGGGCTGCTGTTCACCCATCTCTTCGGCGGGGGCGAGGCCAAGCTGGTGCTGGTCGAATCCGACGATCCGCTGGAGGCCGGGCTGGAAATCATGTGCCAGCCGCCCGGCAAGAAGCTGAGCACCCTGTCGCTGCTGTCGGGTGGCGAACAGACGCTGACGGCGCTGGCGCTGATCTTTGCGGTGTTTCTGGCCAACCCCGCGCCGATCTGCGTGCTCGACGAAGTGGACGCGCCCCTGGATGATGCCAACGTCACGCGGTTCTGCGACCTGCTGGACGAGATGTGCCGCCGCACCGACACGCGGTTCCTGATCATCACCCACCATGCCGTCACGATGAGCCGGATGGACCGGCTGTTCGGGGTGACGATGGGCGAACAGGGCGTGTCGCAGCTGGTTTCGGTTGACCTCAAGCGGGCGGCGGCGATGGTGGCCTAAGAACTTTCAGGCCTCCGGCGGGGATATTTGGGCTCGGAAGATGATCAGAGGCGATTGAGCAGATCGAGCGTCGGCCATGCGTCCGCCGGAAGGCCGAGGCGGGATTGTTCGGCCTGCACCGCATTGCGGGTCATCGCCCCGAGGATCCCGTCGATGCCACCCACGTCATAGCCGCGCGCGGTCAGCCGTTCCTGCAACTGGCGCATCTGGTCACCTGTCAGCGCGGGCGACGGATTGCCCGCGTTGTAGACCGGCGCACCGCTGAGGCGGGTTGCGAAGTAGGCGGCGGTCGTCACGTAGACAAAGCTGCGGTTCCATTCGAAATAGACGTCGAAATTGGGGTACGTCATGAAGGCCGGCCCGTTGCGCCCCATCGGCAGCAGGATCGCGGCGGGCAAGTTCGACGGGCCGAGGCTGCCTTGGCGCGCGGTCACGCCCATCGTGGCCCAGTCGCTGACGGGACGCTTTTTGGTCAGGCCAGTCTGCGACCAGTCGAGATTGGCGGGCACGGTGATTTCATGCATCCACGGTTCATTCGGGCGCCAGCCGAGTGAGGACAGCACATTCGCCCCGGTCATCAGCGCATCGGGGGCGGAGTTCTTGAGGTCGACCACGCCGTCACCGTCGCCGTCCATGCCTTTTTCGACGATCTCGCGCGGGAGTTTTTGCAACTGGCCGATTTCACCTGCCCAAGCGCCCAAGGTGGTCGCGGGGTCCATGCCGCCGCGCCGGTAAAGCTCGATCGCGGCGATCAGTTGGGGGCGGAACAGCTCTGGCCGGCGGCAGTCATGTGCCAGCGTCAGCAGGGCGTTGCGGGTGTTGAAGTTGCCCTGCACCGCGCCGTAATCCGTCTCGAACGCCCAGAAGGCCAGCAGCACGCCGCGCGGGATGCCAAAGCGGCTTTCGATCTGGCGGAACGTCGCATCGAAACGCTGGCTGTTGCGCGCGCCGTTGTCGACGCGGTTCTGGCTGATCAGGTTGCGTGAAAACTGGATGAAATCCTGCTGGAACACGCCTTGCGAGCGGTCGGCGCGCAGCACGGCGGGGTCGATCTGTGCGCCTGCGAAAAACGCATCTGTGGTGGCGGGGGGGATGCCGGTGGCCACAGCCTCGGCCTTGACGCCTGCAATGAAAGTGTTGACGTCGCCGCCGCAGGTCTGGGCATGGGCGGTGCTGGCGAAGAGCAAGAAGGCGAGGGCAAGGCGCATGGCGGTCTCCGGTTGTGACGGCGCAAGGGTATCAGGGTGCCGCGTGCGCGCAAGGCCGGTTAACGTTCCACGTGGTGCCTGCGGTGGTGCAGCAGCCCGATGAAGGCCGCAATCGTCAGGCAGGCCGCTGTGGCGAACCCGCCCCAATTGGCCACCAGATCGGTCAACGCGTCAAGCCGGGTCCCAAAAAGATATCCCAGGCTGACATAGCCGCCGACCCAGATCGCCTCGCCTGCGGCGTCCCACAGGGTGAACCGCCAGCGGTTCAGACGGGCGGCTCCGGCGGCGAAATTGACCCAGGGGCCGAGCGGTGCGGCGGCCCAGGTGGTGAAAAAGACGCCAAGGCCACCCCAACGCTCGACAAGATCGCTTGCCCGCGCAAACAGGGCGGCACGGTTGGGCCGCGTCGCAAGCCGCGCATCCAGCCAGCGCCCGCCCATGTGGCCAAGGTGGAACCCGGTCTGGTCGCCCGCGACTGCCGCCAGATAGGCCACGGTGATGACCTGCCATAGGATCAAATCCCCGGCTGCCGCAAAGGCCCCGCCTGCCAGCATCACCGCAAAGGTGGGCACCGGCACCGCGAGGCAGGAAAAATAGGCGGACAGTCCGATGATGATCAGGCCCCAGCTTGCCACCAGTTCAAAGAAAAGGTCAGTCATCTTGCTGTGCCTTGTAGGCTGCGATGGTGGTGTCGATATCGGCAATCAGCCTGTCGAGGTCGGTTCCCCGTTCGATCGCCAATTCGGACAGGGTGACCTTGCGTCCGCTGCCATCGGGGTCCAGCCCCAGGGCCTGCGCGAGGACTTCGGGGGGAACATCCCAGGACCTTACGATGTAGCGTGGCGTCATCCAGCCTGCGAGAGGGTCATGGTGTGCCGCCGGGATCTGCCAGACGCTTGCGGCCATGCTCAGCCGCAGGGCAAAGAAAACCATCCCGACCAAGGCCATCGTCAACAAAGCATAGAGCCCGCGGCGGACGATCTTTGCGTGATATGCCTTGTGCGCGAGGTCGCGGGTTGTCATGGGCCACCCTTCCTTTGGTTCTCGAGAGTACCAGATCAGACCGCTGCGCCGAAGGCCAGCAGCAGTGTGGCAATCAGGACGACCGCCCATGTTTTCCAGAGCACTGCCACCGCGCGGTCGATGTCCTGCGGTGTCAGGTCATGTTCGCCGCCTGCGTTGACGAAAGGATAGTCGCGCAACTGCCCGTCATAGCTGCGCGGTCCACTGAGCGCGATGTCGAGACCATGGGCCATCGCCGCCTCTGGCCAGCCCGCGTTGGGCGAGCGGTGCAAGGGCGCGTCAGCGAGGATGCCGCGCGGGTCGGGGCGGGTGGTCACGGCCCAGATCATCAGGGCGGTCAGGCGCGCCGGGATCAGGTTCAGCAGATCGTCAAACCGCGCGGCGGCCCAGCCGAATTGTTCATGGCGCGGCGTGCGGTAGCCGATCATGCTGTCGGCGGTGTTGACGATCTTGTAGATCAACAGCCCCGGCAGTCCACCGATCAGGAACCAGAAGGCGGGCGCGATCACCCCGTCGGACAGGTTTTCGGCAGCGCTTTCGATGGCGGACCGTGCGACGGCGGCCCCGTCCATGTCGCGCGTGTCGCGCCCCACGATCATCGCCACCGCGCGTTTGCCATCGCCGAGTGACAGGCGCAGCGCGTCCGCGACAGCGCGCACATGATCCGCCAGCGATTTCTGCGCCAGCAGGACGGCGATGACCAGAATGTCGATGATCTTGCCCGGCAGCGCGTCAAGGATCAGGCCCAGCAGCCCTGCGCCGATGACCAGCCCCGCCAGTACGGCGATGCCTTTTGCCTGCCGCGTATTGCCTGCGTTGAAACGCTGGTCACACCAGCCGATCAGCCGCCCCATCAGGACCGCCGGATGCGGGTAGCGCGACCAGAGCCATTTCGGTTCTCCGAACAGCGCATCGAGGATCATGCCGAAGACCAGGATCACAGCGCGGCCTCCAGCTGCGCCCAGCGGTCGGGGGCGGGCAGGCCAAGGCGCAGCCAGTCATGCGCATAGGGAAAGACCCGGGACCAGACATGGCCTTGAGCCAGCCGGTCCTGCCAGCGCGTCGCGTCATCCACGCGGTAAAGCCGGAACAGGGACGTGCCGCCAAGAAATGCGGCGCCTTTGGCGGTGAGCAGTCGGTCGAGCCTGCCTGCGTCCCGCGTCAGCCTTGCCCGTGTCGCATCGGCCCATTGCGGATCGGCCAAGGCCTCTGCCCCGATATTCAGCGCGGGGCCGGAGACTTGCCACGGGCCCAAGATATCCGCCAGCCGCGCGATTACCGCAGGGTCGCCGACCGCGAAACCCAACCGCAGCCCTGCCAGCCCCCAGAACTTGCCGAAACTTTTCAGGATCACCGTGTTCGGGCGGCTGGCGAGGTGGATCAGCGATCTTTCGGGCATCACGTCGCAGAAACTTTCGTCGATGATCGTGATGGGTGTGGTGAAATCCGGCGCGGACCAGACTGCCCCGTCGGGATTGTTGGGATGCACGGCCACCAGCGCCTGACGCGGCACCTTGCCAATGGTCCAGCCAGCGGCGCGAAAGGCGGCCTCGTGTTCGTTATAGGTGGGCCCGGGGATGCAGACCTCGCCTTGCGGAAACACGCGCGGCAAGGCAGCGATGATGGCAGAGGCCCCCGTTGCCGCAACGATGCCCGCCCCCGCAGGCACGCCCCAGAACCCGCGCGCCAGATCATGCAGGCGGGCAAAGGCTGCCTTGTCCGGCAAGGCCGTCCAGGCATCGGCGGCAAATTGCGGCAGCGGGTAAGGGATTGGATTGATCCCCGTGGACAGATCAAGCCATGACGCCCGGCTGCCGCCATAGCGCGCGATCGCGGCATCGAGCCCGCCGCCATGATCGCGCGCAACCGTCATTCGGTGTCTGGCAATGGCGGGTGGCGGGTCACGAAATGGCCCTTGATGCTTTGCGGCCAGTCACGGTAGGGCACCTGTCCGGTCGTGCTCTGGGCATGGGCCAGAGCATAGGTGACGATCCCCGAAGCAGCATCCGCGTCCGGGATGAAATCACCCAAGGTGTAGTTCAGCTTGCCCTGCGCCTGAATGGCGATGTTGCAGCCTGACTTGCACCCCATCAGGCAAGAGACCCGCCGTGTTTTGACACCGGGCAATCCCGTCGCGGCGGCTTCGACCAATGCTGCCAGCGCCTCGCCGTCTGTCTGGGCCATCGTGCGTGATTCCCAGCCTTCCCGCTTGCAGGTGTCACAGATCGTTATCCAAGTGGTCATTTTGTAGCCTTTTGCTGTCATCGCTGTTCAAGCGGATTATTGCCCGCTCTGCAAGATAACGAAGTACGCACTATCTTTTGATCTGTGGCTGTGGGTTCGATAACCCGATATCGTGTTATCGTCAGATGTTTCTCTGCGGCTCGGCTGTGGCGTGCTAATAGTCATTTCAGATTGGTCCAAAGACATGCAGGTCCTGATCGTTCAAGGCAACGTGCAATTGGGTGCGCTCTGGCAGAGCCATCTGGAACGGCTTGGCGCGCAGGTCGTGTATGTGCGCACCGGTGCCGCCGCCCTTGCCGCGCTTGAAAAAGGCTGTTTCGACGTGATCGTCCTTGATCTTGTGCTGGATGGCGGCAGCGCGCTGGCGGTCGCCGATATGGCCCAGTTCAGACAGCCGCAGACGAATGTCGTCTTCGTCACTGACACCACGTTCTTTTCGGACGGGTCGATTTTCGGCTACAGCGCCAATGCACGCGCCTTTATTCAGACCGCGACCCCGCCAAAAGACTTGGCCGCGATCGTCCATCATTACGGCGGCGTCAGTGCCGACCGTGTGGCGCTGACAGATCGATGACCGGGTTGATCGGGATGATCCGGTTCGGATTGATCGTGTCGTGGCTGTAATGATAGTGCCGCACGATATGGTCCATGTTGACTGTCCCGGCGACGCCCGGCACCTGATACAGGTCGCGCAGGAAACCTGACAGGTTCGGGTAATCCGCGATCCGTTTGCGATTGCATTTGAAATGCAGGTGATAGACCGGATCGAACCGCAAGAGCGTGGTCCACAGCCGCCAATCCGCCTCGGTCAGTGTATCGCCCATCAGATAGCGGGATTTGCCCAGCCGGTCTTCTAGCCAGTCGAGGCTGTCGAACAGCGGATAGACCGCGTCTTCATAGGCCGCTTGGGTCGTGGCAAAGCCGGATTTGTAAACACCGTTGTTGACCGTGTCATAGATGCGGTCGTTCACGGGGGCGATCGCGTCGCGCAATTCCTCGGGCCAGTAATCGTCGGTGTTGCCGGTGATCCCGTCGAAGGCGGAGTTGAACATCCGGATGATTTCCGACGATTCGTTGGAGACGACCGTTCCCCGCTTCTTGTCCCAGAGAATCGGCACAGTCACGCGACCGGTCATGTCGGGTAGCGCGCGCAGATACACCTCGCGGGCGAAGTCATAGCCGAACAGGGTGTCGCCGGTGGCGCCCTTGTCGTCCTTTGCGAAGGTCCAGCCTTCGCCCAGCATGTCGGGATGCACGGCGGAAATGCTGATGTGATCCTCCAACCCCTTTAGCGCCCGAAAAATCAGGGTCCGGTGCGCCCAAGGACAGGCATAGGAGACGTATAGATGATACCGCCCCGATTCTGCCTCGAAGCCGCCTTCGCCCGAAGGTCCGGCAGACCCGTCCGCCGTGATCCAGTTGCGAAACGCGGCCTCGGAACGCTTGAAAGCGCCGCCGGATTTCTTGGTATCGTACCAGACGTCATGCCAGACGCCGTCAACGAGTTGGCCCATGATGATGCTCCTTTTGTTCTAGCCCTGACGTAACGGCTTGGCGTTGATGAACCAAGGCGGATGACGGCGCAGCGATGGTGCGCAAACGCACAGCGCTATAAACGGTTGCGATCAGCGCCGAAGACCGGCGCGCATTCTGGCGCGCAGGCCGCCCATCTGGAAATCAGTCCATCTTGCCCGACGCCCGTGATGATCGGTGACGAGCTCTCCGTCAGAAAGCCCTGCGATCACATCGGGTTTCGTCAAGGCACCGTCGAAGGTGATCACGACAAGGTCCTGCCGCTTCTTGCGTCGCAACAGCGCCTTGATCTGGTTGAGCCAAAGCGAGAGTTCGAGAAATTCGATCCTGAAACGCACAGCGAGGTTGGACGGAAGCGGACGGATGGTATCCTGACAGGACCACCCGACGAAGAGGTCGTCATTGCCGCGAATAATGTCAGAAGCCGCCTGCCCCAAAACAGGGGTCCGGGCGCGAAATTTGACCGTCGGATTGCCGGGAAAAGCATTGCGATAGGCAAAGATGGACGAGTTTCCAGCGTCATAGCGCCGCCCCCCGCTCAGCCGCCAGCGAAGGCGCGACCACGCGCTGAACCGTGCGCGCGACGTCGGCAGGGTCCACAAGGGGCCATGCCGCGTCAGTACTGCAAGCTGGCCAAGGTCGCCGATGATCGCACTGTCAAGATCGACATAGACACAAGGGGCACCCGCGGGCAGGGCGTCGATCTCGAACAGGGAAATCTTGACGGCCAACCCGTTTTTCTTGTGCTCTGGCCGGTCGAAGTCCACCGCGATCGGGCTTTGGATCGCGCGCGCATCCAGCTGTCGATTGGTCCGGTCAGACAACACGACCACGCCTTTGAGCGAGGAGCTATGCGCATGGGCGGTGCGGATCAGGCGGTTGCAATCGGCATCGCCATAGGCGTCGCTCCAGATCATCAAGATCAAGTACCAGCCTTCCACGATGTTCCCATATTGTCTGACCCTGTTCTGGCCTAGCGATAGCACCAGACTGATGTCAAGACGAGTCGTGCCGGACGCATGTTGCGCCGCTTAACGGTTTGCCCCGTCGGGCCGTCCGGTCTATACGGCGGAGGAGACGAAGCCCGTGCAGGGCCAGAACGGTTGGAGACAGGGCGGTCGACCCAAGCGGGGACCCGAATGTCGCATCGTCGCACCCGTGGCTTGCGGGTCTCTGGTCATGTCGGGACAACCGGATTTACGGATGACCATCCGTGCCAGTGGCGAGGGGAAAACAGCATGAAAACAGGTGTGATGATTTGTGGGCACGGGTCGCGGAGCCAGTCTGCCGTCGATGAATTCGCCGTGCTGGCGGAAAAACTGCCCACCTATCTGCCGGATGACTGGATGACCGACTATGGCTATCTGGAATTCGCCAATCCGGTGATCCGCGACGGGCTGGACCGGTTGCGCGCCGCGGGCTGCGACCGGATATTGGCGGTGCCGGGGATGCTGTTCGCCGCGATGCATGCCAAGAACGATATTCCCACCGTGCTGAACACCTATGCCGCCAAGCACGGGATCAGCGTGAATTACGGCCGCGAACTGGGCATCGACCCCAAGATGATCGCCGCCGCCGCAGGCCGCGTGCAGGAAGCGGTGGACCGCGCGAACGTCAAACACGGCAAGGTCGCGTTGACGGACACTTGCCTTGTCGTCATCGGGCGCGGGGCCTCCGACCCTGACGCCAATGGCAATGTCGCAAAAATCGCGCGGATGATTCAGGAAGGCATGGGGTTCGGCTGGTGCGAGGTCGGCTATTCAGGCGTGACCTTCCCCTTGGTCGAGCCTTGCCTGCAACATGCCGCGCGCCTGCCTTACAAGCGGATCATCGTGTTCCCCTATTTCCTGTTCTCGGGCATCCTGATCGACCGGATTTACGGGTTCACCGATCAGGTCGCCGCCGAACATCCCGAAATCCAGTTCGTCAAGGCCGGATACCTTGGCGATCATCCCAAGGTGCTCGAAACCTTTGCCGAGCGGATCCTGGAGCAGGACAGCGCGACCCCGCCGCCCAATTGCGGCATCTGCGGCTATCGTGCGCAGGTTCTGGCGTTGGAGGACGGCCACAGCCACACGATCAGCGCCGCCGACCGCAGCCACCCCGCCTTTGGCGCGGTGCCGCCCGCGACCTGCGTTTTGTGCAAATACCGCACGCAGGTGCTTGGGTTCGAGGGTGAGGTCGGCGCCGTGCAGGAAAGCCACCACCACCATGTCGAAGGCCAAGGCGCCAGCGCGCCGGGGTCGAACGTGGCGGATTGCGCGCTTTGCGACACGTTCTGCACCGGCATGTGCCGTCTGACCGCGCAGGATCATCACCACGATCACCACCATCATGACCACGACCATCCGCATGATCACGACCATCACCACCATGACCATGAGCATCAGCACGCGCCTTACCCCCATGCCAAACATCCGCATGGACCCGAAAGCGCGCGCAAGACGCTAAAGCGTTGAGCGGGAAAGGTATCGCCTTGCGCCCCTACGAGACCGACCCCAAGGCGATCTATGCGCAAAGCTTTGCCACCGTGCGGGCCGAGGCGCGGCTGGACCGTTTCGCGCCTGCGCTGCATCCGCTGATGACGCGGCTGATTCATGCCTGCGGGATGGTCGAGATTGTCGACAGGCTCGCCTATTCCGCGCAGGTCGCCGAGGCGGGGCAGGCCGCGTTGCGCGCGGGCGCGCCTGTGCTGTGTGATTGCGAAATGGTCGGTGCGGGGATCATCCGGCGGTATTTGCCAGCGGGCAACGCGGTGGTCGTGACGCTGAACGATCCTGCGGTGCCCGCGCTTGCCGCGCAGATCGGCAACACACGGTCCGCCGCTGCCATGGAACTGTGGCGCGACCGGATCGAGGGGGCAGTCGTCGCCATTGGCAACGCGCCGACGGCATTGTTTCACCTGCTGGAACTGCTCGATGCGGGCTGGCCGAAACCCGCGGTGATCCTTGGCTTTCCGGTGGGTTTCGTGGGGGCCGCCGAAAGCAAGGCCGAGCTTGCCCGTGATCCGCGCGGCTGCGATTTCATCGCGCTGCGGGGGCGGCGCGGCGGGTCGGCGATGGCCTCGGCTGCGGTGAATGCATTGGCTGCGGGGTTGCCCGAAGATGTCTGATCCCTGGCTGCATATCGTCGGCATTGGCGAGGACGGGATGGCGGGGCTTTTGCCTGCGACGCGTGCTGTCGTGGAAGCGGCCGAGGTCATCATCGGCGGCGACCGCCATCATGTGCTGGCCGAGAACTTGGACGCAGAGCGGCTCGCATGGCCGCATCCGTTTGATGCGCTGATTTCCACGATTGAAGGACTGCGCGGGCGGCGTGTGGTCGTGCTGGCGACGGGGGACCCTTTGTGGTTTTCCGCCGGCGCACGGATCGGCCGCGCGATCGATCCCGCGCAGATCGTCTATCACCCGCAACTCTCGGCGTTCCAGCTGGCGGCGGCGCGAATGGGCTGGTCGCTCGCGGATGTTGAAACGCTGACGGTGCATGGTCGTCCCGTCGAACAGATGATCGCGTTTATCCAGCCCGACGCGCGGCTCTTGATCCTGACGACGGGGGCTGAAACGCCCGCCCAGATTGCCGCGTTTCTGACTGCGCGGGGCTTCGGGCAGTCGCGCATGACGGTGCTGGCCGCGATGGGCGGCAAGGACGAGGCGCGGTTTGATGGGCTGGCCGAAAGCTGGGCACATGAGGTGCCAGCCTTCAACACACTTGCAGTCGACTGTATTGCCGCCCCCGATGCGGCCTTGCTGCCGCGCGTGCCGGGGTTGGCGGATGAGCTATTCCAGTCTGACGGCACCATGACCAAGCAAGAGGTCCGCGCGGCGACCCTGGCCAAGCTGATGCCGATGCGCGGCGCGCTATTGTGGGATATCGGCTGCGGCTGCGGGTCTGTCGCGATCGAATGGATGCGCGCCGCGCGCTATGCCCGCGCCATCGGGATCGAACCGCGCGCGGACAGGCGCGCCTTTGCCGCGGCCAACGCGCTGGCCTTGGGTGCGCCGAAGCTGGAACTCATCGACGGGATGGTGCCCGATGCCTTGCACGGCCTCGATGCGCCGGACGCGATCTTCATCGGTGGCGGGCTGAGCCGCGAGACATTTGAAGCGGCATGGGCGGCGTTGCGCCCCTTGGGGCGGTTGGTGGCCAATGCCGTCACATTGGAAAGCGAGGCGGAACTGATCGCGCTGCACAAGGCGCATGGCGGCGATCTGGTGAAACTCTCGGTGCATCGCGCCGAACCCGTGGGGCGGCTGACCGGCTGGCGACCGCTGATGCCGGTAACGCAGTGGAGCCTCGTGAAAAGATGATGGCCATGGTCAGGAAGGAATGATCATGCGTCTTGATCTTTGCGACTTCTTTTTTCCAAAAATACTCCGGGGTGAGGCGCGCAAGCGCCGAGGGGCTGCGCCCCTCAAGCGGCTCCGCCGCTTGCCTCCGGCGGGGATATTTGGGCTCGGAAGATGGGCGGAATGACAGGTGTTCTTTATGGCGTGGGCGTAGGCCCCGGTGCGCCTGATCTGATGACCCTGCGCGCCGCGCGCCTGATCGAAAGCGCAGCGGTTGTCGCCTATCCGACGCTGGCGGGGGCGGCGAGTTTCGCGCGCGCGATTGCGGCGGACCTGATCTCGCCGCACGCCCGCGAGATCGTGATGGATGTGCCGATGAGCGTGGAGCGCGCGCCGGCGCAGGCGGCCTATGATGCCGGAGCCGTGCAGATCGCGGCGGCGCTGCAGGCGGGGCAGGATGTCGTGTGCCTGTGCGAGGGGGACCCGTTCTTTTACGGCTCGTTCATGTATCTGTTTGCGCGCCTGTCGGATCGTTACCGCGTCGAGGTCGTGCCGGGTGTGACATCCATCACCGCCTGTGCCGCCCGCGCGGGCAAGCCGCTGGTCGCGCGCAACGAGCGGTTGACCGTGCTGCCCGGCCCCTTGCCAGAGCATGAATTGCGCGCGCGGATTGCTGGGGCGGAGAGTGTCGTCATCATGAAGGTGGGCCGCCATCTGGCCAAGATCCGCGCGGTGATTGCGGATCTGGGGCTGACGGGTATGGCGGTCTATGTCGAACGCGCGACCCTGCCCGACGAAGTCGTGCTGCCTTTGGCGGATGCGCCGGCGACCGCACCTTATTTTTCGATGATCCTGCTGACCAAAGGGGCTGATCCATGGCTGTGAAACCGGTTGTTCTGGCGCTGTCCGCCTCGGGAGAGGCTGTGGCGCACCGTGTGGCCGCCGCGCTGGGCGCACAGGTGCATGGCCGCGAAGGGCGTGTGGCGCGCGCGGATGCCTATTTCCCCAATGCGCTGGATCATGCGCGCGATCTGTTCGCAGCCGGTGTGCCGGTCGTAGGCGTTTGCGCGGCGGGGATATTGATCCGTGCGGTGGCGCCGTTGCTCGCGGACAAGACGGCCGAACCGCCGGTGATCGCAGTGTCCGACGATGGCGCGGTTGTGGTGCCGTTGCTCGGTGGCCATCGTGGGGCGAACCGGCTGGCCGCGCGGATCGCGGATGCTTTGGGCGCTGTGGCGGCGGTGACGACGGCGGGGGATGTGGCGCTGGGAGTGGCGCTGGATGAGCCGCCCGCGGGCTGGCGGCTGGTGAACCGCCGTGATGCAAAGGAGGCGATGGCCGCGCTTTTGGCGGGTGGCGGCGCGCAGGTGTCGGGAGATGCACCTTGGCTTGCGGACCTGCCCAAAGGCGATGCGGTCCGGCTGTCCTGCATGATGGAGGCGCAACCCGATCTGGGGCAGGCGCATCTGCAATTCGCGCCGCAGCGGTTGACCTTGGGTCTGGGTTGTGCGCGCGACTGCGAGCCTGCGGAAATGGCGGCGCTGGTGGCCGAGGTGCTGGCCCAGGCTGGTGTCGCGCCGGAAGCGGTGCAGTCTGTCAACACGATCACGCTGAAGGCCGATGAACCTGCGATCATCGATCTGGCGCGCGCGATGGGTGTGCCATTGCGTTTGTTCGCGGCGGCAGAGCTTGAGGCGCTGACGCCACGGCTGGCCAATCCGTCGGAGGTGGTGTTTGCCGAGGTCGGCACCCATGGCGTGGCCGAGGCGGCGGCACTGGCGCAGGCGGGGGCGGAGGCGACCTTGCTGGTGGCCAAGCGCAAGACGGCGAATGCCACCTGTGCGCTGGCGATTGCGCCCGCGCCGATCACCGCGCTGGCGGGCCGTGCGCGCGGGCGCTTGTCCGTCGTGGGGATCGGTCCCGGGCAGGCGGCGTGGCGCACGCCCGAAGTGTCGCGGCTGGTGGCCGAGGCCGAGGAACTGGTGGGCTACGGGCTTTACATTGATCTGCTCGGGCCTTTGGCCGTGGGCAAGGAACGGTCGGATTTCCCGCTGGGGGGCGAGGAGGACCGTTGCCGCTATGCGCTGGAACAGGCAGGCAAGGGCAAGAACGTGGCGCTGGTCTGTTCGGGGGATGCGGGGATTTACGCGATGGGGGCGCTGGTGTTCGAACTTTTGGACCGCAGCCCTGACCAGATGGGCGTGTCGGACGCCGCGCGCCGGGTCGAGGTGATCTGTTCGCCCGGTGTCAGTGCTTTGCAAGGGGCTGCGGCACGGGCAGGTGCGCCTTTGGGGCATGATTTTTGCGCGATCTCGCTGTCGGATCTGCTGACGCCGCGCGGTGATATCGTCAAGCGGTTGCAGGCGGCAGCGGAAGGCGACTTCGTGATTGCCTTCTATAACCCTGTATCCTTGCGCCGCCGCACCCTGCTGGCCGAGGCGCGCGATATCCTGTTGCGCCACCGCCCTGCGGATACGCCGGTAATGCTGGCCTCGTCGCTGGGGCGGCCGGAGGAACACATCCGCTATCGCCGTCTGGACCAGCTCGATGTGGACGAGGTCGATATGCTGACGGTGGTGCTGGTGGGGTCGTCGCATTCACGGCTGGCGCAGTTGGGGACGGGGCCGCGGATGTATACGCCGCGCGGTTATGCCCGCAAGATTGACGGCGATCTGGCGGCAGGATGACATGTTCCGCCTGCCGGCGGGAGTATTTGGGGAAATAAGAAGATGACGGTGTATTTCATTGGGGCAGGTCCGGGCGATCCGGAATTGCTGACGCTCAAGGCGGCGCGGGTGATTGGGGAATGCCCTGTGTGCCTGTATGCCGGATCGCTGGTGCCCGAGGCTGTCGTGGCATGTGCGCCCGCGGATGCGCTGGTGATGGATACAGCCTCCATGACGCTGGATGACACGCATGGCGTGATTCTGGCCGCCCATGCCAAAGGGCAGGATGTGGCGCGGGTACATTCGGGGGATCCGTCGCTTTATGGGGCCATCGCCGAGCAAATCCGGCGGCTGAAGGCGGACGGGATCGATTACCAGATCATCCCCGGTGTTCCCGCCTATGCGGCGGCGGCGGCGGCGCTGGGCACCGAACTGACCGTGCCGGAAGTGGCGCAATCGATCATCCTGACGCGTATGTCGATGAAATCGACGGGCATGCCTGCGGGCGAGACTTTGGAAAACTTTGCCCGTTCAGGTGCGACGCTTGCGATCCATCTGGGCATCCGCGCCCTGCGCGAGATCGAGCGGCAGCTTGTGCCGTTCTATGGGGCCGATTGTCCTGTGGCGGTGATCTACCGCGTGGGCTGGCCGGACCAGATGATCCTGCGCGGCACGCTGAGCGATATCCATGCACAGGTCAGGGCCGCAAAAATCACCCGCACAGCGCTGATCCTTGTGGGGCCCGCGCTGTCGGAAAACCACGGTTTTCCGGATTCAGCGCTATACGATTCCACCAAACCGCATGTCTTGCGCCCGCGCGTCAAGGCGGATTGACTGGCGCGCGTCTGCACCACGCTGCGTTGCGGCGGATGCCGTTACTTGATTTTTACCTTTGTGGGTCCACACTTACGGAAGTAGTGGAGGATTCGCATGTATACGTTTTTACCGGAAGCTGTGCGCAAGGGATTGGAAGACGCGCGTAAAGCCGCCTTGCGCCGCAAGGATCGCCTGTCTGTGCGCGATGGCGATGCGACCTATCGTATACGGCGGCTCTGGGATGGCGGGTTCGCGCTGGACATCGAAGGGTCCGACAAATTGCGCGGGCATGTCGATATATATGACGGGCCGAAGCATCTGTATCAATGTCTTGTGGTGTCCGCTGTCGAGGATGACGATGAACGGGTGTTCGAATTCAAATGGCTCACGCCGGTCGCCGACAGGCCCGCTGCGGATTTCGTGCATCCTGACTTTGTGCCGGCAGGGCTGATCGAAAACCGCAACTGACCGCTCTATTGCAGGTCGCGGAACGCGTGTTGCAGGCGCGCGACCGCGTCCTCGACCACATGGCGCTGCGTGGCGAAGTTGATTCGCATAAAGCTTTCGCCGCCGGTGCCAAAGGCCGGACCGGGCGAGACGGCGATTTTTGCCTCGTCCCGGATGCGCGCCGCGATCTCGGCATGGTCCATGCCGGTGCCTGAAAAATCCACCCAGGCCAGATAGGTCGATTGCAGCGGCATCGACCAGACGCCCGGAATCGCGCGTAGACCGTCCTGCAACAGGTCGCGGTTGGCCTGCAGGTGGTCCATCTGCGCATCGGCCCATGCCGCGCCTTCGGGGGAATAGGCGGCGGTGATCATCGCGATGGCAAGGCATCCCGGTTTGTAATCCATCATCGCTTGCCCGGCCTGCGCCTGCCCGCGTAACTGCGCGTTGGGGATAATCATGTTGCCGGTGCGCTGGCCTGCGATGTTGAAAGTCTTGGACGCGGCTGTCAGATAGACGGTGTTGTCCGCGAAATCGGGGGCGGCCACGGCCATCGGCACGAAATCATGGTCGCGGTAGACCAGATCGTGATGGATTTCATCGCTGATCAGCAGCATCCCGTTGTCGCGCGCAAAGGCGGCGACGGCGCGCAATTCGGCCGTGGTCCAGACCCGTCCCGACGGGTTTTGCGGCGAACACCAGATCAGCAGCTTTTCGCGGCCGGTCAGCCGCGCCTTGGCGTCATCGAGGTCAAGCACATAGGTATCGCCGTCGCGCACCAGCGGGCAGGTGGTGACGACACGGCCCGCACGGGTGATCTTGTGGGCGAATTCATGGTAAACAGGGGTGAAGATCGCGGCGGCATCGCCCGGTTCCGACCACAATTGCAGCGATAGCGCGATGGCATTGCCCAGCCCTTGGGTCGAAAGAATCCAGTCAGGGTCCACTGTCCAGCCATGCCGGTTCTGCATCCACCATGTGATCGCATCGGTATAATCTGTCCCGTCGATCCCGTAGCCGAACACGCCATGCGCGCGTGCGCGGTCGATGGCGGCCAGAACGCAGGGTGCTGTGGGGTAATCGCTGTCGGCGGTCCACATCGCCAGCCCGTCCTTTGGCGACACGCCGAACAGCTGTTCCATCTTGTCCCATTTGGAACTGTTGATGTTGCGGCGGTCGATGGGCGTGTTGAATGACATGGGCGGTTCCTCGTGTTTGCGCCAGCCTATCCCGCTGGTGGCGCTGTGCAAGCGGTCCGCGTTGCATTTCTGCGCGCCGCGGCCTAAATGCGCTGGCATGAGTATTCGCCCCATCCTGATTCATCCCGATCCGCGCCTGAAAAAGGTGACCGCCCCCGTCGCATCGATCGATGATGACCTGCGGCGGCTGGCCGATGACATGCTCGAAACCATGTATCACGCGCCGGGTATCGGGCTGGCGGCACCGCAGGTCGCGGTGATGCGCCGCGTCATCGTGATGGATTGCCAGAAAGACGCCGAGGCGACACCCGAACCCATGGTCCTGATCAACCCCGAGATCGTCTGGACATCGGAGGCGACATCCACCTACGACGAGGGCTGTTTGTCGATCCCCGAACAATATGCCGAAGTGACGCGGCCCGCCGAGGTCGAGGTGGCGTGGCTGGGCCTTGACGGCAAGCCGCAGCGCGCCCGCTTTGACGGGCTTTGGGCGACCTGCGTGCAGCACGAGATCGACCATCTGGACGGCAAGCTGTTCATCGACCATCTGGGTCCGCTGAAACGCCAGATGATCACCCGCAAAATGCAGAAACTGAAACGCGAAATGGCCCGGGGGTAACGGCATGGCACTGGATTTGCGGTTTGACGGCGATCCGGTGCTGCGTGCCGTGGCGGCCCCTGTGACGGCTTTCGACGATGATCTGGCACTGCTCGTCGCCGAGATGCTGGCGACCATGTATGCCGCGCCCGGCCGTGGGTTGGCCGCGCCGCAGGTGGGTGTGTCGCAGCGCGTTTTTGTGATCGACACGACATGGAAAGAAGGCGACCCCACGCCGCAAGCCTTCGTCAATCCGCAGATCGTCGCGCGGGCCGACAGCACCGCCACGGGGGTCGAGGCGTGCCTGTCGATTCCCGGACGCAGCTTTGCCGTCGCCCGTCCGACATGGGTCGAGTTGCGCTGGCAGGATATCGCGGGCGAGGTGCAGCAAGGCCGGTTCGACGGGGTCGAGGCGATCTGCATCTGCCATGAATATGACCATCTGGATGGCGTGCTGATCACCGATATTGGGGTCGCGCAATGATGCATCGGGCTTATGTGCCCTGGCCGCATCCGGTGTTGCGCACCCCTGCGCAGCCTGTTGCGGCGATCACGGATGATATCCGCGCGCTGTGGGATGAAATGATCGTGGCGATGGATACCATGCCCGGTGTCGGCTTGGCCGCGCCGCAGCTTGGCGTCGGGCTGGCCTTGGCGGTTGTCGATGCTTCCTCTGCGCGGGGGCAGGCGGTGCGCATGGCGAACCCCGAGATCCTGCACAGTTCGGTGGAATTTCGTGACCATGAGGAAGGCTCGCCCAATCTGCCCGGCGTCTGGGCGCGCATCAGTCGCCCCCGCGCGGTGACGGTGCGGTTTCTGAACGCCGTAGGTGAGGTTGAGGAACGGGATTTCGTCGGTCTTTGGGCGACCTCGGTGCAGCACCAGATCGACCATCTGGCGGGGCGGATGTTCTTTGATCGGATGACCAAGGTGCGCCGTGATATGCTGATCAAGAAAGCACATAAAATCGCCGCTAAAGCCGCGATCTGATCCAAGGGAAACACCATGCGCATCGTCTTTATGGGAACGCCGGAGTTTTCGGTTCCAGTGCTGGATGCGCTGGTCGCGGCAGGGCATGATATCGCCGCTGTTTATACCCAGCCACCCCGTCCCGCAGGCCGTGGCAAAAAAGACCGCCCGCAGGCGGTGCATCTGCGCGCGTTGGAACTGGGCCTGCCTGTCCGCCACCCTGTGTCGCTGCGCAACCCGCAGGCGCAGGCAGAGTTTGCCGACCTGAACGCCGATATCGCGGTTGTCGTGGCCTATGGGTTGATCCTGCCGCAGGCGGTGCTCGATGCGCCGCGTCTGGGGTGCCTGAATATCCACGCCTCGCTTCTGCCGCGCTGGCGCGGCGCGGCCCCGATCCACCGCGCGATCATGGCGGGCGACGCGCAAACCGGAATCTGCATCATGCAGATGGAGGCGGGGCTGGACACCGGCCCTGTCCTGCTGCGCGAAGCAACCGACATCGCGCCCGATGACACGACGGGTGCCTTGCATGACCGGCTGTCAGCGATGGGCGCGCGGCTGGTCGTCGACGCGGTGCGCCGTCTGCCCGATCTGACAGCGGAGCCCCAGCCCGCCGAAGGCGTCACCTATGCCGCCAAGATCGACAAGGCCGAGGCGCGCGTGGATTGGGCGCAGCCCGCAGCATCCGTCGCGCGCCAGATCAACGGTCTGTCGCCGTTTCCGGGGGCGTGGTGCGATGTGGCGGGCGAACGGGTCAAGCTGTTGGGTGCTGTCGTGGCGCAGGGCGATGCCGCCCCCGGCACGGTGCTGGACGGGTTCACCATCGCCTGCGCCACAGAGGCGGTGACGGTCACCACCGCCCAACGCGAAGGCAAGCGCGCCATGCTCGCGACCGAGGTGCTGCGCGGGCTGACCTTGGGCGACAGACTGACTTGATCGGCTGCGCGGGCTGCGCTAGCACTACATCGTGGCGATGGCGTCGCTGCCTCTGGCTTTGTCCGTCCTGAACGCCGGGACCTTTGAGGAAAGGGTCCGCCATGACAGCGCGTCCGCAATTCTACACATTCCACCAAGGTGAAAAATCCCTGCCATTTGCCCCTGCCGAATACGAGGCACGGCTGACGGGCCTGCGCGCGGTCATGGAAAAGGCGGGGGTCGAGGCGGTGCTCTTCACCTCGATGCAGAACATCGCCTATTATTCGGGGTTTCTTTATTGCAGCTTTGGCCGCCAATACGGGCTGGTCGTGACACCGACCGATTGCGTGACGATCAGCGCGGGCATCGATGCGGGTCAGCCGTGGCGGCGGTCCTATGGGGATGCGATCACCTATACCGATTGGGACCGCACCAATTACTGGCGCGCGGTGCGGTCAGTGACAGGCTTGGGCAAGGTGCTGGGCTACGAATCGGACCATCTGACGGTGGCGATCCGGCTGGCGCTGCGCGACAATCTGCAACCCGCGCGGCTGGTCGATCTGGCGGCGCAGACCATGGCGCAGCGGATGCGCAAATCGCCTGCCGAACTGGACCTGATCCGCGCAGGGGCTGCCGTGGCCGATGTTGGCGGTTATGCAATCCGCGATGCGATCAAACCGGGCGTGCGCGAGATTGACGTGGCGATGGCAGGCCGCGACGCGATGGAACTGGAAATCGCCGCCCGTTTTCCGCAGGCCGAATACCGTGACACATGGGTCTGGTTCCAGTCGGGGATCAACACCGATGGCGCGCATAACCCTGTGACATCGCGCAGGCTGGAACACGGCGATATCCTGTCGCTGAACACTTTTCCGATGATCAGCGGGTATTACACAGCGCTCGAACGCACGCTTTTCGTGGGTGAAGCCGATCCAGCCAGCCTTGCCATCTGGGAAGCAAACGTCGCCGCCCATCAATACGGCATGTCCCTGCTGGTGCCGGGCGCGGTGTGTTCCGAGATCACGGCCAAGATCAACGCCTTCCTCGCTGACCGCGACCTGCTGCAATACCGCACCTTTGGCTATGGCCATTCCTTTGGCGTGCTGTCGCATTATTACGGGCGCGAAGCGGGGTTGGAGCTGCGCGAGGATATTCCAACCGTACTGGAACCCGGCATGGTCATCTCGATGGAGCCGATGCTGACTGTTCCCGCAGGCCAGCCGGGGGCGGGCGGATACCGCGAACATGACATCCTGTTCATCACCGATGACGGGAATCAGGACATTACGGGCTATCCCTATGGTCCCGCCTTCAATATCGTCGCATGATCATCGGCTGAAATCGGCCCAGATCGCCGGTTTCAGCCTCCAGACTGTCACTTAAAGTCACAATTCGTCGATCATTCGCATGATTTCGCCCGTGCTCCGTTCCGTTGCCTGCGGACGTGGTGGTAACACCTTGGTTAACAAACAAGGAATGCCGCATGATTTTGCCGAATGATATCAGTCGGCGTGCTTTTGGCGCGATGGTGCTGTGCAGCACCGCCGCCGCTTGTGCGCCACAAATGGACGACACCACGCCAGCACCAGAATTGCCTGCACAGGAAGACTGGGTCGAAGGCTATGCCCCGATCTTTGATGCCGGATATAACCTGCCGGGTATCCCTAGCGAGTTCCTGCAGGGCGTGAACCGCCGCATGTCGGGCATCTATCAGGGTGAGGCACCGCCGAATTCGCTCGACGTCGATCCCTATGCCAAGTTCCTTTATCACGTGAAGGCCGACGGCACAGCGACACGCTATCCGGTGGGTGTTGGCCGTGCAGGCCGGTCGATCCGGGGGCGGGCGACGATGCAGTTCAAACGCGCTTGGCCAAGCTGGACACCCACCCAGAACATGCTGCGCACCGAACCCGAGGTTTACGGCGAATTCCGGGGCGGTATTCCGGGCGGTCTGCGCAGCCCCCTGGGTGCGCGCGCGCTCTACCTGTTCCGCAACGGGCGCGACACATATTACCGTATTCATGGTACCAACGACCTGCAATCCATCGGCAATTCAGGGTCTGCGGGCTGTATCCGCCTGTTCAATCAGGACATCATCCATCTTTACAACCAGATCGAAGCACCGATGCCGGTGCTGATCCGCTCGCCGGAAGAATCGCTCCGCGTCGATCCCGAGAATTACGGCCGTGGCGTTGAATTGCCGCCAAAGATGATCGCCGCCGAAGAGCTGATCGGTCCGGATGCCGAGGCGATGGACCGCCCGCCGGATTTCGACGCGCTGTCACCGGGGATGATCTAGGCGTCAGTCCTAAAGGCGGATGACGTAGTCCTTGACGGTCGTCTCGACGACTTCCCACATCCCGGCAAAGCCCGGGCGAATAATATAGCTGTCGCCTTCAGTCATCACCATTGGATCACCGCCGTCTGCGGTGATGATGGATTTGCCCGCAGTCACGGTGAAATATTCCCATTCATCGTAGCTGATCCGCCATTTGCCGGGGGTAGATTGCCAGATCCCAGCATAAAGGCCGCCTGCCTCCTCGAGATTCCACGTCGTAAAGACCGGATCGCCTGCGATGAGCTTTTCCGCGGCGGGACGGCTGACCTCGGGCGTTGCGCCGTCCTTGGTCACCTGCACGATGGTGGCTGGCATTTTACGGTCCTTTCATGGCAAAATTGCCTCCAGCATTGGGTGGAATTGCCGGCCCGTGTCAAGAACCGGCAACCGGCAGGAGAGGCGGGCGATGATCTGGCAAGGGTGCAAGTGGCATGGGTAACATGATAGCCGACGGGCTGTTTCTGCCCGCCCTGATCCTCGCGATCCTTGGGTTTGCCGTGCCGCGCCTGCTCGCGCGTGTCCTGCCCGAAGGCGTGCCTGCCCTCATGGCGAATGCGGTGCTGTCAACGATGGTCATGTGCATCCTGAGCGCGGTGTTCTTTTTTTGCCTTTATGTCTGGCAGGGCGTGCCGGTGCGCGAATTGCTGGATCAGGGGATCGGGCACAACGTGGTGTCTTTCGGCGGTCTCGGGCTGATCGCGGGTATCATATGGGCACCGATCATGCTGCTGTCGGTCGCAGGCCTGCCGCGCAAGTGGGTCCACAAGACGTGGTAGCGCGCGCGCCGTCTTGGCATCGGCTGATCCGGCATTACTTAGCAGCGTAGGGCAACACCAAGGGAGAGCGGACATGGCATTCATCAAGCTGGCGATCTTCGGCTTTATTGCGCTGACGGTCATCTATTGGTCGGTCGCGATCTATGCCCGGTCGGTTCGCAAGGAAAACCTTGAAAAATCCTTTGACGCCGCCAATCCCGCTGGTGCGGACCGCGAGGCCCGCGATGCGTTTGTCACCGCCGGAATGGAAGCCTATAACGCGTCGATCCGGCCGAAACTGGTCGGCCTGGTCTACGTGGTGCCGACAATCGTGATCGGGTCCATCATCTATGCGATCAACATGAACTGAGGTTTGCCATGGCCCGCGTCAAATTCGTCTTCCGCCTGCTGGTTCTGGCCGTCGTCGCCATGTTCCTGCATTACGTGCTGCCGCAGCATGACGTGGTCAAGGTCACCTCGACCGAGGTGATCCGCACCGATCTGGGGTCGTTCAACCGCATCTTCTTTGCCAGTCCCGACAGCGGGTCCGCGACCCCCGACACCCGCGACCTGCGGCTGATCAATACCCAGAAACAGAACACCTTTCTGCTGGGGTTCATCCAGCGCGATAGTTCGCGCGTCATGGTCTACCGCAACGAGGATACGGGCTGGATCTGGCCGCCCTATTTCAAGTTCAACTCGGCTGATCTGCAGGCAGAGGCCGCCAATCTGGCGCGCGGTGATGCCTGGGTCGTGGTAACGCATTACGGCTGGCGCAACCGCTGGCTCAGCATCTATCCCAATGCAATCGGCTTGCGCGTGGTAGACGGACCGGAAGTGACGATCATTCCGTGGTTCAACATCACGTTTTTCGTGTTCCTGCTGATCGCCTTCCTGTTTCTGCGCGCGATGTGGCGGCAGTTGTGGGAACGCGCGGTAGATCCGGTGCTCGATTCCGCGACGCACCGGATAGATGAGGCGCAGGCCGATCTGGCCGAACGCCGCAGCAGGCTGGCCCGTTGGTTCGGGCGCAAATGATTATTCGCCGTAGGGTATCCAGATATTCTTGACTTCGGTCGCGGCTGCCAGCCAGTCGCGCGCGGTGGGGGTGACGGCAGTGCCGTTGTTGACCCAGGTCCGCTTGAGATTGCTGGCGCTGCCTTTTTCGATCGTGGCCGAAATATCCGCTCCCGAAAACGTCCAGACCGCGTCGATATCCTGATGCTTGGCGGCATGGCCCGCCAGATCGGCATGATCGCCGGTCAGGATATTGACGACACCGCCGGGCAGGTCGGAAGTTTCCAGCACCTGATAGATTTCCGCGACCATCAGCGGGAAAGGTTCGGAGGCCATCAGCGTCACGCGGTTGCCCATGCTGATCGCCGCGGCCATCGGTGTGACCAGCCCCAGCAGGGGTGATGCATCTTCGCAGAACACCGCGATATTGCCGACCGCTTCGTGCATCGCGAGTGCCACACCGCGGATCGGCACGCCGTGGACCTTGCCGTCGTATTTATCCGCCCACGCGGCAAAGGTGAACAGCGCGCGGATGGTGGATTCAACCTCGTCCGTGCCGGATTTTCCGGTCAGGTCCTTGATGCGCTTGGCCAGTTCGTCGCCCCGCGCCGACAGGTTTTCCGCGATGTAATAGAGAATCTGCGCGCGCAGATGGCCGGTGGATTTCGACCAGCCTTTCGCCGCATTCATCGCTTCGACCGCGTTGCGCAGGTCCTTGCGGTTTGCCTCTGACGCATGGCCCAGCAGTTTGCCGCGCGGGTTGAAGACCGCACGCGAATAGCCGCCATCGGGCCGCGCCTGTTTGCCACCGATATAGAGCTTCGCCGTCCGGTCCAGCGGGTCGGCGGGCGTGCCGTCGGTCGTCGTGAAGGCGGCGATCTGCTTGAGCGGTTTTGCCGTTGCTTTGGGTTTCGTGTAACCCGCCAGCCCTTCCCAGCCGCCTTCGCGTCCGAACCCGCTCTCGCGCACACCGCCGAAACCGGCGGCGGCATCCATCATATTGGTGCCGTTGATCCAGACGATTCCCGCCGCCAGCTTCGGCGCGATATCAAGGGCTAGGTTGATATTCTCCGACCAGACCGACGCCGCGAGCCCATAGCGCGTGTTATTGGCGATCTCGACCGCCTCGACCGGCGTGCGGAAGGTCGTCGCCACCAGCACGGGGCCAAAGATTTCTTCCTGCATCAGATGCGATGCGGGCGACAATCCGGTGATGAGGGTGGGGGGGTAGAAACAGCCCTCCGGTGCCTTTGTCTGATAGGTCTCGCCTTCGGTATTGCCGCTGACCATCTTGGTGATCTGCGCCAGTTGCACCGGATCGACAATCGCGCCGATGTCGATGCATTTGTCCAAAGGATCGCCGATGCGCAGCCCGTCCATGCGCGCCTTCAGCTTGGCATAGAACCGATCCGCGATGCCTTCCTGCACCAACAGGCGCGAACCGGCGCAGCAGACCTGGCCTTGGTTGAACCAGATCGCATCGACCAAGCCTTCGACGGCGCTATCCATATCGGCATCGTCGAACACGATATACGGCGACTTGCCCCCCAGTTCGAGCGACAGCGCCTTGCCCGATCCGGCCGTGGCTTCGCGGATTTTGCGGCCAACGTCGGTCGATCCGGTAAAAGCGATCTTGTCGACATCCGCCGCGACCAGCGCCGCCCCCGTTTCACCGTCGCCCATGACGATATTGACGACACCCGCAGGCACACCCGCCTGCGTGCAGATATCGGCAAACACCATCGCAGTCAGAGGGGTGTATTCGGCAGGTTTCAACACCACCGTATTGCCCATCGCCAGCGCAGGCGCGATCTTCCACGCCAGCATCAGCAATGGGAAATTCCACGGGATGATCTGGCCGCACACACCGAGCGCTTCGCGGTCGGGCAGTTCGTCCTTCATCAGCTGCGCAAAGCCCGCGTGATGATAGAAATGCCGGATCGCCAGCGGCACGTCGATATCGCGGGCCTCGCGGATCGGCTTGCCGTTGTCGAGCGTTTCCATCACCGCCAGCAGGCGCGCATGTTTCTGCATCAGCCGCGCGATGGCATAAAGCACACGGGCGCGTTTGTGCCCCGATTTGGCCCAAGCGGTCTGCGCCTTGCGCGCGGCAGCAACAGCGGCCGCGATATCGGCAGAGGTGCCTTTGGTGACACCGGCCAGCTTTTCGCCCGTCGCGGGATTGGAGGTCGCGAAATCATCGCGCGCGGGCGTCCATTTGCCAGCGATGAAATGGCCGACAAGATTGTCATGCTCTGCCAGCCACGCCAGCGCCTCTGCCTTGCTCTCAAGGGCGGGGCCGTAATCCATCGTGTTGAAAATGTCCTTGATCGTCATGGCTTTATCCAATCGCGTGCCGCCACTGGGCGGAATAGCCACCCGTGACGTGATGTTCGAGTTGCCGTTCGATATCGCCCAAAAGGCTGGACGCGCCAAAGCGGAACAGATCGGGTTGCAGCCAGCGGTCGCCCAACTCGTCCTTGATCATCGACAGATAGACCAGTGCATCCTTCGCCTTGCTGATCCCGCCTGCGGGCTTGTAGCCGACCATTACGCCGGTCCGGTCGTGATAATCACGGATCGCACGGATCATTGTGAGCGTCACGGGTAGGGTCGCGTTGACAGGTTCCTTGCCGGTCGAGGTCTTGATGAAGTCCGCCCCCGCCATCATGCAAACCAGACTCGCGCGCGCGACATTGCGCAAGGTGCCGAGTTCGCCCGTGGCGAGGATCGCTTTCACATGGGCATCGCCGCAGGCCGCGCGCATTTCGCGCATTTCATCGTAAAGTGCTTGCCAGTTGCCGGTCAGCACATGGCGGCGGCTGATGACGATGTCGATTTCCTGCGCGCCAGCGGCGACGCTTTCGCCGATTTCCGCAATGCGCAGGTGAAACGGCGACAGGCCAGCCGGAAAGCCGGTGCTGACAGCGGCAACCGGAATGCACGAGCCTGCCAGCGCATCAACAGCGGTGGCGACCATGTCGTGATAGACGCAGACCGCCCCTGTGGTCAGACCCTGCATGCCCAGAGCGTCCAGAATATCGGCGCGTACCGGCTGGCGTGCCTTGGCACACAGACGGCGCACGCGGCCCGCGCTGTCGTCGCCCGACAGCGTTGTCAGGTCCATCAGGCTGATCGCCTTGCACAGCCACGCCGCCTGATAATCCTTTTTCACGCTGCGCCGCCCCGGCAGGGTCGCTGCGCGCCGTTCGATGGCGGATGTATTGGCCTGCACCGCCATCACCCAATCAAGGTCAAGCGGCGTACCTTGGTTGCGGGCAAGGTGCAGTTGCGGCAGATGCGCCACCGCGGGCGGGGTCGTGGTTGTTTGCAAGTTGGCCTCCTGCATTGCCCGGGAAACGTGGCACTTTGCAGATGACTTGGCAAGTTTTGACCAAATGGTCAAACACTATGGCGGCTGCACGACCTGACGTTGCAGTTTCTGGCGGTATTGCAGCGGCGTGTCGCCATAGGCGGCGCGGAACAGCTTGTGAAAATGCGACATGTTCGGGATGCCGCAATCGGCGGCGATCTGGCCCACGGAATCGGCATCGGTGGTCAGGGCGCGCGCGGCGTGGTCCATCCGGATCCGGTTGATGTAATCGGACGGGGTCATGCCGAAATGCTTGCGCATGCTGCGGCTGACATGCGGATGCGCCTTGCCGGTCAGCGCCACCAGCCCTGCGGCCCCGTCACGGAACACGGCCGGATCGCGCGCCGCCCGGCAGGCCCGCACCAGCCAGTCGGGCGCGTCTGCCGGATAGATTTCGCCGGTCAGTTCGGCGCAGAGCGGCAGCAGGAACGCCTCGGCGGCAATGGTGTCGCAGCGGCTGCGTTCCAGCAGCACGGCGGCATGGTTCAGCGCGGCCAGTTCGCGGATATCGCGGTGATGCTGTGCAATCCCCTTGGCCGACCAGAACAGGTGTCCCGCAAGCGAGGGGTGCCGTTTCACCAGCGCCTTGACCAATGCGGGATGCAGGCAGAGCGAGACAACCAGCGCATGTTCGCCGCGCCCTTGCAGCGCATGGGTCTGGCCGGGGCTCAGGAACACCACGCTGCCTTCGGCCAGCGTTTGCGCGCCTTCGGGCAGGTGATGGCGGACTTTGCCGTTCTGCACCCAGAAAAGTTCATAAAAATCATGCCCATGCAGCGCCCTTGGCCGCTCCGCCGTCAAGGTCGCCCTTGTCAGATGGACCTGCGCATCGGCGCGCAGAATGTCGGCATGGCGCAGGATCTGGGTCATGGGGGCAAACTAGCACAGGTTTTTCTGCGATGCAGCATCTATTCGCGGGTGCATCTTGGCGTGACAAGGCCACCCGCCCGGTTTATGCCGCAGGCAGCAGTATCCAGGGGGATTTCCGATGCCTTTCGACCGTTCCATCAAGATCGCGCCATCGATCCTGTCGGCTGATTTCGCCAATTTCGGCGCCGAATGCCGCGCAATCGAGGCGCAGGGCGCCGATTGGGTCCATGTCGATGTGATGGACGGGCATTTTGTGCCCAATATCACCTTTGGCCCTGCGACCTGTGCCGCGATCCGCCCCCATATCAAGGGCGTGATGGACGTGCATCTGATGATCGCCCCCGTCGATCCCTATATCGAGGCATTCGCAAAGGCCGGTGCCGATATCATCACTGCCCATGTCGAGGCGGGTCCCCATATCCATCGCACGATGCAGGCGATCCGCGGCGCGGGTGCCAAGGCCGGTGTGGCCTTGAACCCCGCCACACCCGCCGCCGCCGTGGAATACCTGCTCGACATGGTCGATCTGGTCTGCGTGATGACGGTGAACCCCGGTTTCGGCGGGCAGAAGTTCATCCATAGTCAGGTGGACAAGGTCCGCCAGCTGCGCGCGATGATCGGCGACCGGCCCATCCATATCGAGATCGATGGCGGTGTTGATCCCACGACCGCGCCATTGGTGGCGGCGGCAGGTGCCGATGTGCTGGTCGCAGGGTCGGCCGTGTTCCGCGGCGGGTCGGTCAGTGATCCAGCGCCCTATGGTGCCAATATCCGCGCGATCCGCGACGCAGCAAAGGTGTAGGGGGCTGCCGCCCCCGCCCTGCGGGCTCCCCCGCGGATTTACGTCAAATCGCGCTTAGCGCGAATTGACGGACTCGAACGATGATCAGTCTGTTGCGGCGCGGTACCATGCGGCGAGTGTCGCGCGGTCTTCATCGGGCAGGCCGGTGACATTGGCAGGCGGCATCGCGTGGCTGATCCCCGATTGCAGATAGATCGCGCGGGCGTGGTGGGCGATATCGGCTTCGGTTTCGAGAAACACGCCCTTTGGCGCCCATTGCATGTTGCCCCAGACCGGTTCGCGTGCATGGCACATCGAACAGCGCCCGATGACGATGTCATGCGCGTCCTCGAACCCGGCGGCACTGGCGAACCGCTGTTCGTAGGCTGTCAGCGCGCGCGCCTCGGCGTCTTCATAGGTGTCGTGGCCGGGGAAGGTCGAGAGCCATGCGATCACGATGAAGATGATTGCGGTGACCGCCCATGTCCATGTGGGCTTGCCTTTGCGTGCATGCATGGAATTGAAATAATGCCGGATCGTGACGCCCATCAGGAACACAAGTGCTGCGATGACCCAGGCGTATTGCGTCCCGAAGGCCAGCGGATAATGGTTCGACAGCATCAGGAAGATCACCGGCAGCGTCAGGTAGTTGTTGTGGGTGGATCGCAGCTTCGCGATCTTGCCGTATTTCGGGTCGGGTTTGCGCCCGGCCTTGAGGTCGGCCACCACAATCCGCTGGTTGGGCATGATGATGAAGAACACATTGGCCGTCATGATCGTTGCGGTGAAGGCCCCCAGATGCAGCAGCGCGGCACGGCCTGTAAAGATCTGGTTATAGCCCCAGGACATGACCACCAGCAGCGCGAACAGCAGCAGCATCAGCACCGTGGGCTTGTCACCCAAGGGGGATTTGCACAATTGGTCATAGATCACCCAGCCGATACCAAGCGAGGCGGCGGAAATCAGGATCCCTTGCCAGATCGCCAGATCCGCCTTGGCGGGGTCGATCAGATAGAGTTCCGCCCCGACCCAATAGACCACAGCGAGCAGGGCCGCCCCTGACAGCCAGGTCGCATAGCTTTCCCATTTGAACCAGGTCAGGTGGTCGGGCATCGCATCGGGGGCGACGAGGTATTTCTGGATATGATAGAAACCACCGCCGTGGACCTGCCATTCCTCGCCATCGGCGGGGCCTTGGATGTTGCGGTTCAGTCCTAGATCAAGTGCGATGAAATAGAACGACGATCCGATCCATGCGATGGCCGTGATGACATGCAGCCAGCGCACGGCAAAGGCCAGCCATTCCCACAAGATCGCAACATCGTACATCGGTCGGTTCCCTCTTCGCGTCAGCACCCGATCTTGTCGCCTTGTCGGGTCGCGCGCCAGCGGAAAATCGCGGGGCGTGCCCTGTGGCGATGCGGGCTTGCAAAACTGCCCAAAGCTCCGGCACAAAGCCTGTGGATGATCCGCAGGAGACCACAGGTGCAACGCTATCCTCGTGACATGACCGGCCATGGTGCCGAACCGCCCGCCGCCAACTGGCCCGATGGCGAGCGTATCGCCGTGCAGATCGTCCTGAATTACGAGGAAGGCGGCGAGAACAACATCCTGCACGGCGATGCCGCGTCAGAGGCGTTCTTGTCCGAAATCGTGGGCGCCGCTGCCTGGCCCGGCCAGCGGCACTGGAACATGGAAAGCATCTATGAATACGGCGCGCGCGCGGGGTTCTGGCGGCTCCACCGGATGCTGGCGGCCCTCCCGGTCACGGTTTACGGCGTGGCGACAGCCTTGGCCCGCGCGCCTGAACAGGTCGCCGCGATGCAGGATGCCGGTTGGGAAATCGCCAGCCACGGGCTGAAATGGATCGACTACAAGGACGCCCCCGAGGATGTCGAACGCGCCGATATGCTGGAGGCGATCCGCCTGCACACCGAGGTCACAGGCACCCCGCCGCGCGGCTGGTACACGGGGCGCTGTTCGGTCCATACCGTGCGCCTTGCCGCCGAGACCGGGCAATTCGCCTATGTCGCCGACAGCTATGCCGATGATCTGCCCTATTGGGTGGAAATCGGGCGGCATGACCAGCTGATCGTGCCCTATACGCTTGACGCCAACGACATGCGCTTTGCCACGCCGCAGGGCTTCAACGCGGGCGCGCAGTTTCTGGATTACCTCAAGGCCAGTTTCGACACGCTCTACCGCGAAGGCGGGCGGATGATGTCGATCGGTCTGCACTGCCGCCTGATCGGCAGACCTGGGCGGGCCGAGGCGTTGCGCCAGTTCATCGACTATGCGCAGGGGCATGAGGGCGTGTGGTTCGCCACCCGCGCCCAGATCGCCGATCATTGGGCGGCACAGCATCCGCATCAGCGGTTTACCCGTCCGTCGCAGATGGACCGCGATGCCTTTGCCGCGGCTTACGGTGGCGTGTTCGAACATTCGCCATGGATCGCCGCAGGCGCGCATGGGCTGGAACTGGGGCCTGCGCATGACACGGCACTTGGCCTGCACAATGCGCTCTGCCGTGTGTTCCGCTCGGCAAGTGACGACGCACGGCTGGGCGTGCTGAACGCGCATCCTGATCTTGCGGGCAAACTGGCCGCCGCCAAACGCCTGACGCCCGACAGCACCGCCGAACAGGCCAGCGCCGGGCTTGATGCGCTGACCGATGCCGAACGCGCGGCGTTTCAGGCGCAGAACGCGGCCTATCTGGATCGGTTCGGCTTTCCCTTCATCATCGCGGTGCGCGACCACGACAAGCCGTCGATCATGGCGGCCTTTGCCGCGCGGCTGCAGAACGACCGCGCGTCCGAACTGGCCGAGGCTTGCCGTCAGGTCGAACGGATCGCGCTGCACCGCCTGCGCGCGCTGTTGCCACGATGACGGATATCCGTGTCCAGCCGCTGACCGCTGCCGCCTTCGCGCCTTTCGGCGATGTGCTGAATTGCGACGGCCTGCCTGACCGGATTATCAACGCGGGCCTTTGCGGGCGGTTTCACGACCGCGCGCAGGTGGATGTGGGCGACGGGCGGGTCGGCATCAGCCTGTTCCGGTCGGAGTTGCGGGCCTTGCCCTACCAGCTCGACCTGATCGAACGGCACCCGCTCGGGTCGCAGGCCTTCATCCCGATGAGCATGGACGGCTTTTTGGTCGTCGTCGCAGGTGACGATCTGGTGCCGCAGGCCTTTGTCACGGCCCCTGGTGAAGGGATCAATTTCCACCGTGGCACATGGCATGGCGTGCTGACGCCGCTTGCGGGCCCGGGGCTGTTCGCCGTGATCGACCGGATCGGCGCAGGGGCCAATCTGGAAGAACACCAGTTTGCCGTGCCCTACCGGATCGTCGCCTAGAAATCGACGATTGTCGCCACACCTTGGGTGACCGCCAGGTCGACCACGGCAGAGGCGACTGCCAGATCCTGCAAGCCGACACCTGTGCCGTCGAAAATCGTGATCTCGTCTGCGCTGGTCCGGCCCTGATGCGTGCCGTTGATCACCGCGCCCAAAGCCGTGATCCGGTCCGCAGAAATGATCCCCGCCGCCACCGCATGCTGCGCCTCGCCGATGCTGGTGGATTGGGCGATCTCGTCGGTGAACACGGACGCGCGGGCAAAGATCGCGGCGTCGATCTCCTGCTTGCCCTTGGTGTCGGTCCCCATACAGGAAATATGCGTGCCGGGGCGGATATGGGCATCCATCAGCAAAGGTTCATGGGCCGATACGATCGTGATGATCACATCCGCCGCCGCCCCGAGTTCCGCCAGACTGACCGCCGCAAACGGCAACCCATGTTCCGCCGCCACATCCGACAGCCGCGCCAGTTTCGCGGGATCGCGGTTCCACGCCACAACGCGCGTAAAATCGCGCTGCTCCAATGCCGCACGCAGCTGGAACACCGACTGATGGCCTGCGCCGACGATCCCCAGCACCCGCGCATCCACCCGCGCCAGATGGTTGATCGACACTGCCGCCGCCGCCGCCGTGCGCAAGGCGGTCAACAGATTGCCGCCCACGACAGCACGGCACTTGCCCGTGTCCGCATCAAACAGGAACACGCTGGACTGGTGGTTGGTCAGCCCCTTGGCCGCATTGCCGGGCCAATAGCCGCCCGATTTCAGCCCCAGCGCCAGCCCCGCGCGGTCAAACCCCGATTTGAACCCGTAAAGCGCATCGGCATGGCCAATCGCCTCACGGATCACGGGGAAATTGCGCGCGTCCCCCGATGCCATCGCGGCAAAGACCGCTTCGACCGCCATGTAAGCATCTGCGCGCCCCAGCAGCCCCGCAATCTCGCGTTCCGGCACAATGATCATGACGCCCCCCCAACTTCTTTTTTCCAAAAATACTCCCCGCCGGGAGGCGGCCTACGTCAGTAGGCCTTCCCCCGCGCGGACACTGGCCAGACCACTTCGACCTTGCCGCCGCGCACACCGACATACCAATCATGGACATTGCAGGTCGGGTCGCAATGGCCGGGGACCAGTTTCAGACGGTCGTTGACCTTCAGCACGCCATGCGGGTCCGCGACAACGCCATGCTCGTCCGAACATTTGACGTAAGTCACATCATCGCGGCCATAGATCAGCGGCAGGCCGCTATCGACGGATTGCACCTTCAACCCTGCATCGACGATGGCCTTGTCTGCCTTGGCGTGGCTCATCACGGATGTCAGGATGAACAGCGCATTTTCCCATTCGCCCTTGTCGATCCGCTTGCCATCTTTGTCGAGGATGCGGCCGTAATCGGCATCCATGAAGGCATAGGACCCGCACTGCAATTCGTTGAACACGCCGGACGCGCTTTCGAAATAATAGGAGCCTGTGCCGCCGCCGCCGACGATATCGCTCTCGATCCCTTCGGCCTTCAGCAGGTCGAGCGTTTCGCGCACCTGATCGATGGCCACTTGCGTCTTGGCCTGCCGTTCGGCGTAAGAGTCCAGATGCTGCATCGCCCCCTGATAGGCCTGAATGCCCGCATATTTCAGACCCGGTGCGGCGTTGATCGCCTTGGCGAGTTCCACCACAGGCGCACCATATTGCACACCGCAGCGGCCCGCGCCCACGTCGATTTCGACCAGACATTCGATCTGCGTGCCGTGCTTGACTGCCGCAGCCGACAGATCGGCCACATTGGCGATGTCATCGACACAGCAGATCGCACGTGCGCCGAGTTTCGGGATACGCGCCAGACGGTCGATCTTGGCGGGGTGGCGGACCTGATTGCTGACGAGCACATCCTTGATGCCGCCACGGGCGAAGACCTCGGCCTCTGACACTTTCTGGCAGCAGACACCGACCGACCCGCCCAGTTTTTCCTGCAACAAGGCCACATCGACGGATTTGTGCATCTTGCCATGCACGCGGTGGCGCATGCCGTGGGATTTGGCAAAATCGCCCATTTTCTTGATATTGCGTTCCAGCGCGTCCAAATCCAGCACCAGACAAGGTGTCTGGATATCGGCCTCGTCCATGCCCGGCAGGGCGGGGATGTCGTAGCCGACCTCAAGGTTCTTCAGGTTGCTCATATCGTTCATTTTGTCCTCCCTACGCCTTGCATCCAAGGCAGTTTATCCAGATCGACATTGCCGCCGGTGATGATGACACCGACACGCTTGCCTTTGAAAAATTCGCGGTTCTTGATGATCGTGGCCAGCGGGACAGCGCAGCTTGGCTCCATCACGATCTTCATCCGTTCCCACGTCAGTTTCATCGCGGCGATGATTTCCGCCTCGGACGCGGTGAAGATATCGGTCACATGGTTGCTGACGAAATGCCATGTCAGGTCTTTCAGCGGCACCTTCAGACCATCCGCAATCGTCACCGGCGCGTCATCGGCGATGATATGGCCCGCCTTGAAACTGCGATAGGCGTCATCGGCCTGTTCCGGCTCGGATGCGATGATCTGCACTTCAGGTGCGAGATGCGATAGGGTCAGACAGGTGCCCGAAATCATGCCGCCCCCGCCGATGGGCGCGACCATCATGTCCAGACCATCGGTCTGTTCCATGAATTCACGGCTGCACGTGCCTTGGCCTGCAATCACGCGGGGGTCGTTGTAGGGATGCACGAAATCGCCGCCCGTGCGGGCCTGCACCTGCGCAAAAACCTCCTCGCGCGATGTGGTCGAGGGTTCGCATTCCGTGATGATCCCGCCATAGCCGCGCACGGCCGCCTTTTTCGCGTCAGGTGCCGTGCGGGGCATGACCACGTTGCAGGGGATGCCCCGCCGCCCTGCGGCATAGGACAGCGACAGCGCATGGTTGCCCGATGAATGGGTGCACACACCTTTGGCGGCCTCCGCATCCGACAGGCCGAACACGGCGTTCGACGCCCCGCGCACCTTGAAGGCCCCCGCCTTTTGAAAGTTCTCGCATTTGAAGAACAATTGCGCGCCGATCAAATCGTCCAGATAGCTGGATGTCAGAACCGGCGTGCGGTGGATGTATGGCTTGATGCGGTCGTGGGCGGCGATCACGTCGTCATAGGTCGGGATATACATATCGAGGTCTTTCATCACGCTGCATCCTTCAATGCCTGACCGGTCGTGCGGCGATAATGCTCTTGCGCCGCTGCCACGCCGGACCCGAGTTTGATATCCAGCCCCAGATCGACCATGCACATTTCCGCAGTGGCGATGCCGGACAAGGCCATCACATCCGTCATGCTGCCCAGGTGGCCGATGCGGAACACCTTGCCCGCAACCTCGCCCAATCCTGTGCCGAAGGCCACACCATAGGCGCTGGCCGCATGGTTGACGATTTGGGTCGCGTTGAAACCTGCGGGCGTGTTGATCGCGCTGACGGTGTCGGAATAAAGGTCCGGTGTCGCGGCGCACAAGTCCAGCCCCCAGGCATGCACCGCCGCACGAATACCGCTGGCGATACGGGTGTGGCGGGCAAAGACGTTGTCCAACCCTTCGCGCAGCAGCATGTCCGAGGCCAGAAGCAAGCCGTTCATCAACCCCACAGGCGGCGTATAGGGGAACGCGCTGTTGTCATAGCCTTTCGCCATATCGTTCACGTCAAAGAACGTGCGCGGCAGCCCGGCGGTTTTCGTCGCGGCCCGTGCTTTGGCGCTGAACCCCAGAATGGCCAGACCCGCAGGCAGCATGAAGCCCTTTTGCGATCCGGTCACGGCGATATCGACGCCCCAGTCGTCAAAACGGAAATCCATCGATCCGATGGAACTGACGCCATCGACGAACAGCAATGCAGGATGATCCGCCGCATCAAGCGCCGCACGCACGGCGGCAATGTCGGATTTCACGCCTGTGGCGGTTTCGTTGTGGGTGGCCAGCACGGCCTTGATCTTGTGGGCTTTGTCGGCCTGCAAGGCGTCGGCGTAGCGGTCGGCAGGCAGGCCGTGGCCCCACGGGGTTTCCACGATCTGCACGTCCAGCCCGTGCCGCTGGCACATGTCGATCCAGCGGTGGCTGAACATGCCGTTGCGCGCGGCCAGCACCGTGTCACCGGCGGACAGCGTGTTGGTGATCGCCGTTTCCCAGCCGCCGGTGCCGGTGGATGGAAAGATGAACACCTCGGCGCTGTCCGATTTCAGAACCTTTTGCACGTTCGCGCGCGCCGGATGCAGGATCTGGCCGAACAAGGGCGACCGGTGGTCGATCGTCGGCATGTCGCAGGCTTTGCGGATCGATTCCGGCATGTTCGTCGGGCCGGGGATGAAGACCGGATTCTGAAAGCTCATCGCCTATCCTCCATTAGGGTTGCCACAACTTTCGCAGAGCCTGCGCTGCGGCTCAATTTTTTTGAAATACGGCTGTCTGGCCGCCTATTTCGTGGAAAAACAAACGTTGCCATGCAGTTACGTTTTTCATATGGTGAAAATATATTTCAGAAAGTTTCGCACTTGCAGCATGAAGCCCGAAAAACCCGCGGTCGCCCCAAGGCATGGGACGACAAGGCGGCGCAGAACACGGTCAAATCGCTGGACCGCGCGCTGGAGGTATTGGTGGCTCTGGGCGAGATGCAGGGCGGCACCCTGTCGGAAATCGCCAGCGCCCTGCGCCAATCGCCCGCAACCGTTTATCGCGTGCTGACCACGTTTCAGGGGCGCGGTTTCGTCGATTTCGACCGGCAGGCGCAGGTCTGGTCCATCGGGGCGGCGGCATTCCTGACCGGATCGCAATTCCTGCGGCGCACGTCCTTGGTCGAACGCGCGCGGCCCATCATGCGCGACCTGATGGAAGCGACCGGCGAGACCGCCAACCTTGGCATCGAACGCGACGGCAAGGTGCTGTTTCTGGGGCAGGTCGAAACCCATGCGACGATCCGCGCGTTCTTTCCGCCCGGCACGGTGTCGGCGATGCATGCCTCGGGTATCGGCAAGGCGTTGCTGGCGCATATGGATGATGCGCGCCAGCGCCGGGTTCTGGCGGCCAGCAAGCTGGAACAATTCACGCCCCTCACGCTGACCGACCCCGAGGCGATGATCGCCGATCTGCACGCGACCCGGATGCGGGGCTATGCTTTCGACGGCGAAGAACGCAATCTCGGGATGCGCTGCATCGCGGTCCCGATCCATGATGTTTCAGGCGAGGCTGTGGCGGGCCTGTCCGTGTCCGGCCCCACGACGCGGATTGCCGACGACAAGATCGCAGAACTGGCGCAGGCCGTCATGGCGGCTGCGGCCCGTCTAACGGCGGCGATCGGTGGCACGCCCCGCTAGCTGGATGTGATTCACGACAGTTTGATCGGCCCCGTTGCTGCATTGCAGCGTAAAATTTGTGCAGATGCCGCGCTTTCCGTCCGATAAAGCGGCGCTGTGTTTGCGGGTCACGCTGTCGTGCAGGGTTTCATTGCCAGACTGCATCAGGCGGCGAATGTTGACGTTACGATAACGTTACAAAGCATGTCCGGCGGGCCGATCCTCCCAGACCAGATGCCGGACATGCGCAACATGACTGCTGCTATCCGAGGATATGGATTGAACGACCCATTTTTCAAACCGACCCATCCTGCGGTCTGCAGCGCAACCCCAGGAGCCCGTTTTTCATGATGAAAAAGACTTTATTATCGGCAGTCGCTTTTACTGCGCTGACCACCGCTGCCCATGCACAGGCCGCATGTCCGATCAAGGTGGGTGTGCTGCACTCGCTTTCGGGCAGCATGGCAATTTCCGAAACCACGCTGCGCGACGTCATGCAGATGTTGGTCGCCGAACAGAACGCCCAGGGCGGCCTTTTGGGCTGCGAGCTGGAAGCGGTGGTCGTTGACCCTGCCTCTGACTGGCCCCTGTTCGCCGAACTGACCCGCCAGCTGCTGACCGTGGACGAGGTGGATGTGATCTTCGGCGCCTGGACATCCGTCAGCCGCAAAGCATTGCTGCCCGTGCTGGAAGAACTGAACGGATTGTTCTTCTATCCGGTGCAATATGAAGGGCAGGAAAGCTCTCGCAACGTGTTCTACACGGGTGCGGCGCCGAACCATCAGGCCATTCCGGCCGTTGATTATTTCATCGACGAACTGGGTGTGGAAAGCTTTGCCCTGCTCGGCACCGACTATGTCTATCCGCGCACGACGAATGCCATCCTCGAATCCTATCTGCTGTCGAAAGGCATCGCGCCCGAGGATATCTTCGTCAACTACACCCCCTTCGGTCATGCCGACTGGTCGACCATCGTCTCTGACGTTGTGGCACTGGGCGCGGGCGGCAAGCAGGTCGGCGTGATCTCCACGATCAACGGCGATGCGAACGTGGGCTTCTATACCGAACTGGCCGCGCAAGGCGTCAGCGCCGATGATATCCCCGTCGTCGCATTCTCTGTGGGCGAAGAGGAATTGTCGGGTCTCGACACATCGCGCCTGGTCGGCCATCTGGCGGCGTGGAACTACTTCATGTCCGCCGATACGCCTGAAAACGAAGCTTTCATCACCGCATGGCACGAATTCATCGGCAGCACCGACCGCGTGACGAATGACCCGATGGAAGCGCATTACATCGGCTTCAATATGTGGGTGAACGCAGTCGAAGCGGCCGGCACCACCGACGTGGATGCCGTGCGCGAAGCGATGTGGGGCCAGGAATTCCCGAACCTCACGGGCGGCATGGCGGTGATGAACACCAACCACCACCTGTCCAAGCCTGTCCTGATCGGTGAAATCCGCGCCGATGGTCAATTCGACATCATCAGCCAAACGCCGGAAGTGCCGGGCGAGGCGTGGTCGCCATTCCTGACCGAAAGCGCCACCTGGACCAGCGACTGGCAGACCCTGGAATGCGGCATGTACGACACCGCGACCAGCACCTGTGTGCAGCTGACCTCGAACTACTAAGGCACTCCGGGGGCGCGCCCTGCGCGTGCCCCCGACATTTGTGTCCATAATCGAAAGACCTTATGATGTTGCGACACCTCTGCGCTCTTCTCCTGTCAGTGCAATGCATGCTTGGCCACGCGACGGCGCAGGATGCGTCGGGCAGTCCGTTGCAAGATGTGTTGCAGACCGTGCAGGCCGATGTCGCAAACCCGTCGCGGTCGACCGTGCCCGCGGTGCTTGGTGCGCTTTTGGCAGCGGACGCGCCCGGAACGGTTGATTTCCTGCGTGCATGGTCCGACCGAGAGGTCTATGAACGCCCGGACGATGGCCTGTTCTTTTACGCGCGCGCGGCGGGCGATGACCTGACCTTGATCGATATCGACAATGGCGCAGAGATCGCAACCGTCGGCACTCGCGACGTCAACCAGATCCGGCCCAATGCCGGTGTACGCCGTGAAATCGGTGCCGCACTTGTCGCCTTTGAACTGACCCATCCTGACCCTGACCGCCGGATCGCCGCCCTTGACGCCGCAGCCCGCAGTCCCGAACCTGACCAGATCGCCGCCATCCAGGCCGCCCGCGCGACCGAGACCGACCCCGCCATCGCCGACCGCATGGACCGGCTGATCGCCCTGCTGGTCGCGCGGTTCGATCAGGATAGCGCCACCCGCATCGCCGCGATCGAAGCTTTGCGCGGCGATGTCAGCACGCCTGCGCGCAGCGTTCTGAACCAGTTGCTGCAAACTCGCGCCGATTTCGCACCGACCCTGCCCGAAGATGTGAACGTCGCCTTGGTCAAAACGCCGGGTGAGGAAATCACCCTTGCCGCCGCCTACGAGGTGCTTGTCGCCGCTGGCCTTGCCCCTGCCGCACCGGGCCGCAATGCGATCCGTGATGCGCTGCGGGCGAATGTCGTCGATGGGGCCGTGGGGGGCGTACCTGTCCACCAACTCGACAATGACGCGAGCCGGATCGTCGCCTATCAGGCGCTGCAGGATGCAGGCACCCTGCCACCGCTGGTGACAGAGGCCGACGTGGCCGAGGCCGTCGCGCAATATGTGTTCTTCGACGTCTATCTGGAACCCGACGCCGCCGTGACCGCCGCCGCCGCCGCGGCGCAGGCGGCCACCACGACCAAGGTCGCGCTGTTCCAGTTCCTGAGCCTGAGTTTTGACGCGCTGTCGCTGGCCTCGATCTTTTTCCTCGCGGCCATCGGGCTTGCGATCACCTTTGGCGTGATGCGGGTCATCAACATGGCGCATGGCGAATTCATCATGATGGGGGCCTATACCGGCTATGTCGTGCAGACGATCATTCCCAATTACACCGCCTCGCTTGCTGTCGCCCTGCCGCTGGCCTTTGCGGTGACCTTCCTTGCCGGTGTGGTGATGGAACGGCTGGTGATCCGGCACCTTTACACGCGCCCGCTTGAAACATTGCTGGCAACCTTCGGGATTTCCATTGCCTTGCAGCAGCTGGCCAAGAACATTTTCGGCACGCAGGCCCGCCCGCTGACGGCACCCGATTGGCTGGCTGGCGCAATCCAGATCAACGATCTGGTGTCGGTCGCCGCCGTGCGCGTCGGGATTTTTGTGATGGCGGGGCTGTTTCTGCTGCTACTGCTCTACATTCTCAACCGCACGCGGTTGGGGCTGGAGGTCCGCGCCGTCACCCAGAACCCCGGCATGGCCGCGAGCATGGGGATCAACCCCGACCGGATCAACATGCTGACCTTTGGTCTGGGGTCGGGCATCGCCGGTGTCGCCGGTGTCGCCATCGGGCTTGTGGCGCAGGTCACGTCCGAGATGGGGGCAAATTACATCGTGCAAAGCTTCATGACCGTCGTTGTCGGCGGTGTCGGGTCGGTGTTCGGCACGCTGGCGGGGGCTGCGCTGATCGGGTCGCTGCAAAAGGGGATCGAATGGTTCAACCCCACCAATACGCTGGCGGCGCAGACCTATATGGTGCTGTTCATCATCCTGTTCATCCAGTTCCGCCCCAAGGGCATCGTCGCCCTCAAGGGCCGCGCGGCGGGGGATTGATCCGATGACCATGGAGACCACCGCCGCACCGCAGGCCGCAACGCCAAACCGCAGCTTTCTGCGCGACAATCCGTCTGTCATGTGGTTCATCGGACTGCTTGGCGTGTTCACCGTGATCGTCACGGTCCTGTCCGAAGGCATGGGCGCGGGCGTGATCTCGACCAACCTTGTCAAGATCCTTGGCATGACACTGTGCCTGTGCCTGATCGCCATCGCGATGGATGTGGTCTGGGGCTATTGCGGCATCCTCAGCCTTGGGCATTTCGCGTTCTTCGGGCTGGGCGGCTATGCCATCGGGATGTGGCTGATGTATGCGCGCACCGAAATCGTGATCCGCGACAATCTCGCCCAAGGGGCGATCCCTGCGACCGAACAGGAAGTGGCCGAGGCTGTCGCCAGCCAGATTTTCGGCGTCGTCGGCAGTTCTGATTTGCCGCTGATCTGGACCTTTGCCGGATCGCTGCCTGCGCAACTGGCGCTGGTCGTGCTGGTGCCGGGGTTGCTGGCGCTGCTGTTCGGCTGGCTGGCATTCCGCAGCCGTGTGACGGGCGTTTACCTCTCGATCCTCACACAGGCGATGACGCTGGCATTGTCGCTGTACCTGTTCCAGAACGACACCGGCTTGCGCGGCAACAACGGGCTGTCAGGCTTGCAGAACATTCCGGGCGCGCTGGATGTGCCGCAGGCCATCATCTCGGTCTGGTTCTTCTGGGCATCGGCAGTGGCGCTGGGCCTGGGCTATCTGTTGTTTGCTTGGGTCGTGTCGGGCAAGTTCGGGTCCGTCATCCGCGCGATCCGCGATAACGAAGCCCGCGTGCGGTTTCTGGGCTACAACGTCGACGGCTACAAGCTGTTCGTCTTTACCATCACCGCCGTCGTCGCGGGCATTGCAGGCGCGCTGTATTACCCGCAGGCGGGCATCATCAACCCCGCCGAAATCGCGCCCATCGCGTCGATCTATCTGGCGGTCTGGGTCGCCATCGGGGGCAGGGGGCGGCTTTATGGCGCGGTGATCGGGGCGGCTTTTGTGTCGCTTCTGTCCAGCTGGCTGACAGGTGGCGGCGCCCCGAATGTCGATCTGGGGCTGTTTCGCATCGTCTGGACCGATTGGTGGCTGGTGCTGCTGGGCCTCGGGTTTGTTGCTGTGACCCTGTTCTTTCCCAAGGGCATCGGCGGGCTGTTCGATTATCTGGTAAGGAAAAAACCATGACCCTGCTGGAAGTCTCGGGCGTTTCAGTCACCTTCGACGGGTTCCGCGCAATCAACAACCTGTCGATTGCCATAGGAGAGCCGGAATTGCGCGCCGTGATCGGGCCCAATGGTGCGGGCAAGACCACGTTCATGGATATCGTCACCGGCAAGACGCGGCCGGATACGGGCCGGGTGCTATGGGGGGAATTGTCGGTCGATCTGGTCAAGATGTCCGAAAGCCAGATCGCCAAGGCCGGGATCGGGCGCAAATTCCAGAAACCCACCGTCTTCGAAGACCAGACCGTCCGCGCCAACCTGTCGATGGCTTTGAAAAACAAACGCGGACCCTTCGCAGTGCTGGCGTGGAAAGCGACCGCCGCCGACAACCAGCGGATTGTCGAACTGGCGGATGAGGTGGGGCTGACCGAGCGGTTGGAACACCGCGCGGGCGACCTGAGCCACGGTCAGAAACAATGGCTGGAAATCGGGATGCTGCTGGCGCAGGACCCCCGGTTGTTGCTGGTCGATGAACCGGCGGCGGGCATGACGCCTGCGGAACGTGAACACACCACGGACCTTTTGAAACGTGCGGCACAGACGCGGGCGGTGGTGGTGATCGAACATGATATGGAATTCATCCGCCGTCTCGATTGTCGTGTGACCGTGCTGCACGAAGGGTCGGTGCTGGCCGAAGGGTCATTAGATCACGTGACCAAGAACCAGCAGGTGATTGATGTATATCTGGGGCGCTGAGAGATGCTGAAAGTCGAAAATCTGACGCTGCATTATGGCGCGTCGCAGATCCTGTGGGGTGTTTCGCTGGACGCACAGGCGGGGGTGGTCACGGCGGTGATGGGCACCAATGGCGTGGGCAAGACCAGCCTGTTGCGCGCCATCGCCGGGCGGCATCCCTATTCCGGCGGCACCATCACGCTGAACGGGCAGGTGCTGCACCACCCGCGCGCGGCACAGGCCGCACAGGCGGGCATCGCCTATGTCCCCCAAGGGCGCGAAGTGTTTCCGCTGTTGACCGTGACAGAAAACCTGCAAACCGGCTTTGCCTGCCTGCCACGCAGCGACCACAAGATCCCCGACCGGATCTACGAGCTCTTTCCGGTGCTCTTTGACATGCGGGGCCGGCGCGGCGGCGATCTGTCGGGCGGGCAACAACAACAACTGGCCATCGCACGCGCGCTGATCGCGCAGCCGCGCGTCCTTTTGCTGGACGAACCGACCGAAGGCATCCAGCCCAATATCATTAAGCAGATCGGCAAGGTGATCGAGCTGCTCCGCGACGAGGGCGAGATCGCCATCGTGCTGGTCGAACAATATTTCGACTTTGCCTACAGCCTCGCCGACCAGTTCTGCGTACTGAACCGGGGCGAGGTGGTGTTGTCGCAACCCGCCAGCGCCGTGACGCGCGACGCGATCCTGCAACGGGTGTCGATCTAGCGGCTTTTACCGCGCGAAAACCAGCATTTCCTGCTTTTCCTCGAAATGGCAGGCGACCATGTGGCCGTTGTCGGCATCGGTCATCGGCGGGCGGATCTCGGCGCAGATCGCCTGCGCCTTGGGACAGCGCGTGCGGAACACGCAGCCCGACGGTGGGCGCAGCGGTGACGGCAGTTCGCCTTCCAGCACGGGCCGTTTGCGCGCGCGTTCCAGCACCGGATCGGGGATCGGGACAGAGGCGATCAGCGCCTGACTATAGGGGTGGCGCGGTCCGGTGGTCAGCGCTTTGCTGCCCGCCATTTCCATCGTGCGGCCCAGATACATGACCATCACCTTGTCGGAGACATGTTTCACCACGCTCAGGTCATGCGCGATGAATATCATCGACAGCCCCATGTCGCGCTGCAATTCGCGGAGCAGGTTCACCACCTGCGCCTGCACCGACACATCAAGCGCCGAGACAGGTTCATCGCAGATCAGCAGTTTGGGTTTCAGGATCAGCGCCCGCGCGATCCCGATGCGCTGGCACTGGCCGCCGGAAAATTCATGCGGATAGCGGTTCACGAGATTGGGCAGCAGGCCCACGCGTTCCATCAGCGCCTGAACACGTTTGCGGACCTCGGCGCGGGGGACTTTGGGTTCATGCGTGATCAGCGGTTCGGCGATGATATCGCCCACGGTCATGCGCGGGTTCAGGGCCGCCAGCGGGTCCTGAAAGATCATCTGCACATCCTTGCGATGCACGCGGCGCGCCGATGGGGACATCGACGCCAGATCGCGGCCTTCGAACAGGATCTTGCCATGGCTTGACGGCACGGTACCGACAATGGCGCGCGCAAGGGTCGATTTGCCCGACCCGCTTTCGCCGACGACGCCAAGGCATTGACCGGGGGCCAGATCAAAACTGATCCCGTTCACGGCATGCAGTTTCTGCGGCTTGGTCCAGGGCCATGCGCCTTGCGGGTGGATGTCGAAGGTGACGCTCAGGTCTTTTACGGAAAGGATCGGTTCCATCATGCGACCTCGTCAATTGGCAGGTGGCAGGCACGGCGGCGGGTGCCGTCGAAGCTTTCCAGCCTTGGTTTCACGGTGGGGCAATGCGGCATCACGGCGGCACAGCGCGGCGAGAACGGGCAGCCCGCAGGCAGGCGCGACATGTCCGGCGGTTCGCCCGCGATGGTCAGCAATTCGTCGTCGTCGCGGTCAAGGCGTGGCACGGCGCGCAGCAATCCGGCGGTATAAGGATGCGACGGGCGCGCAAAGACATCATCTGTCGGCCCGTCTTCCATGATCTGCCCGCCATAGAGCACCAGTGTGCGGTCGCAGGCATCGGCCACGATCCCCAGATCATGGGTGATCAGGATGATCGCCGTGCCGAAATCGCGCCGGATATCGGCCAGCACCCGCATGATCTGCGCCTGCACTGTCACGTCAAGTGCTGTGGTCGGTTCATCCGCGATCAACAGGCGCGGTTCGCAGAGCAGCGCCATCGCGATCATGATCCGCTGGCGCATCCCGCCGGAAAATTCATGCGGGAAACTGCTGATCCGCGCTTTGGCATCGGGGATGCCGACCGCGTCCAGCATCCGCACCGATTGCGTGATGGCATCGCGTTTGCTGATCCCTTTGTGCAGCGTCAGCACCTCGGCCATCTGGTCGGAAATGCGGATATAGGGGTTCAGCGATGTCATCGGGTCCTGAAAGATCATCGCGACATCATTGGCGCGGATCTTGTTCAGCGCCTTTTGCGGCATCGCCAGCAGGTCCTGCCCGTCGAACAGGGCCTGCCCGGAGGCGCGGCCGTTGCGCGCCAGCAGGCCCATGATGGCAAAGGCTGTCTGGCTTTTGCCCGACCCGCTTTCGCCGACGATGGCCAGCGTTTCGCCTTTGTCGATGCTGAAATTCACGCCGTTGACCGCGTTCACGGGGCCATCGGCTGTCTCGAAGGTGACGATCAGGTCTTTGGTTTGCAGCAGGGTCATGTCAGCGGTCCTTGGGGTCGAGCGCGTCGCGCAGCCCGTCGCCCACGAAGAAGAACGCAAAAAGCGTCACGATGAAGAAAAACAGCGGAAAGGCCAGTTGCCAGATCACACCATATTGCATCTGGCCCGCGCCCGCCGAAATCAGCGCGCCCAGCGATGTGGCCGGTTCCTGAACGCCCAGCCCCAGAAAGCTGATGAAACTTTCGGTGATGATCATGGTGGGCACCAGAAGGGTGGCATAGACGATGACCAGCCCCAGCAGGTTCGGCACGATATGGCGCAGGATGATCGTCATCGGGCGCACACCGATGGCGATGGCGGCCTCGACGAATTCCTTGTTTTTCAGCGTCAGCGTCTGGCCCCGCGCGATCCGCGACATATCCAGCCACGAAATCAGCCCGATCCCGATGAATAGCATCAGGATCGACCGGCCAAAGATCACCAGCATCAGGATCAGCACGAACATGAAGGGGATCGCCATCAGGATATCCACGATCCGCATCATCACCCCGTCGGTGCGCCCGCCGAAATAGCCTGCAATCGCCCCGTAAAGCGTGCCGACGATCACCGCGATGGCTGCGCCCACGAAACCGACTAGCAGCGAAATCCGCGTGCCCTGCACTGTGCGCGCATAAAGATCGCGGCCCAGTTCATCGACGCCGAAGTAATGGCCGTTCGCGATGCTTGGCCCACCGGCCTGCGCGACATTGCCCATCAGCGGCCAGTCGATTTCCTCCGTGCTCCATTGCGCCAGAAACCCGCCGAAAAAGGCAAAGAGCGTGATCAGGACAAGCGCGACCAGACCGGCGACAGCCGCCTTGTTGCGCATGAACCGCTGGCGGGCGTCTTTCCACAACGACCGGCCCTGCACCTCGGCCAGATGGGCGGCATCGACCAATCCGGCGGCTGTTGTCTTGTCGGGATACATCGCGCGCCCCTCAATAGCGGATCTTGGGGTCGATCCATGCGTAAAGCACGTCGACCACAAGGTTGAACAGGATGGTCAGCACGCCCACCAGAATGGTGATCCCCATGATGACCGCATAATCGCGGCTGAAGGCTGAATTGACGAAAAACTGCCCGATCCCGCCGGTCGAGAAATAGACGTCGATGACGACCGATCCGGTGATCATCAGCACGAATGCCGGCCCCAGATAGGACAGCACCGGCAGCATGGCGGGCTTGAGTGCATGGCCCAGAATGATCCGCCATGTCGGCAGGCCCTTGGCACGCGCCGTGCGGATGAAACCGGCGTTCAGCACCTCCAGCATGGAGGACCGCGTGATCCGCGCAATCGACGCCATGTAACTGGTGGACAGCGCGATCACGGGCAGGATCAGGTATTGCCATTGCCCGCCTTGCCAGCCGCCACCCGGCAGCCAGCCCAGCCAGAGCGTAAAGACAAGCACCAGAATAGGGGCCATGACGAAGTTTGGCAGCACCTGCGCGCCGACCGAAATGCCCACGGCGACATAATCAAGCCATGTGTTGTGCTTGATCGCTGCGACCACGCCCAGCGACACGCCGACGATGACCGCGACGACGAAAGACCAGAACCCATAGGTCAGCGTGACCGGAAAGCCTTGCATGATGACATCGGTCACCGTCCGATCGCGGTACTGGAACGACGGGCCGAAATCGAACCGCGTGACCACGTTCACGACGTAGTCAGACATCTGTTTCCAGTAGGGCTGGTCCAGCCCGTAGCGCGCCTCGAGATTGGCAAGCACCTGCGGCGGCAGGGGGCGTTCGCTGTTGAACGGCCCGCCGGGGGCGGCGAACATCAGCATGAAGGACAAAACGATCAGGATCAGGATCGTCGGGATCGCGATCGCCAGACGCTTCAGCACGAAATTGAACATGACAGTCTCCGCTGCAACAAACGACAACCTGCGCCCCCCGTCGGGAAGGCGCAGGTCAGGTTTCAAACCGTCAGCTTATTCGCCGGCGACCTTGTAGAGTTCGCGGCTGTACCAGTTCTGTTCGACGTTATCGACAGGCCAGCCCTTCAGTTCGGGGTTGAACATGTAGCCGTCGGCATAGTGGTAGATCGGGATGATCGGCATCTCTTCGGCGATGATCTGTTCGACACGCGTATAGTTCGGCTGCGGGTCTTCGGCAGTCTTGGCGTCCGCCATCAGTTGATCGACCTCGGCATTGGAATACTTCGCATCGTTGTAGCCCGAATTGGTGGTCACCAGATCAAGAAAGGTCGAGGCTTCGTTATAGTCGCCGCACCATGCGCCGCGCGCCATTTCAAAGTTCTGGTTGCCCCGCGTTTGCAGGAATGTCTGCCATTCCTGATTGGCCAGCGTCGTCTGGATGCCCAGCGTCTGCTGCCACATCTGGCTCATCGCGACGGCGACGTTCCTGTGGGCCTCGTCGGTGTTGTAAAGCAGTTCGATGCTGAGCGGTTCACCACCGATGCCATAGCCAGCCTCGGTGATCAGTTCGACCGCCATTGCGTTGCGTTCTTCCTGCGACATGGACGCGGCAGGAATGTCGGGCAGTTCAAAATCCGCGGTCCGCACGGGGGTAAAGTTGTAGGCGGCGGTCTGACCGCTGGCCAGCACGTTGTTCACGATGACATCACGGTTCACGGCAAGGCTCAGCGCTTGGCGCACGCGCACGTCCTGCAACGCCTCCGGGCCGCCCTCGGACAGGTTGAAGTTGTAATAGTACGAACACAGGCGCGGGATGCTGACGGCCTGATCGGGGTATTCCTGCGCCAGACGCGGGAATTGGCCCGGAGGTGTTTCGGTCCGGTCAAGTTCCCCGGCAAGGTAACGCGTCAGGCTCTGGTTCACGTCGTTGATGACCAGCGAGGTGACTTCGTCGATGATCGTGTTCTCGTTGTCCCAGTAGTTTTCGTTGCGCACGCGCACCAGACGTTCCTGCGGGACATGTTCGCGCAGCACATAGGCCCCGTTGGAGACGATGTTTTCCGGGCGTGTCCATTCGGAGCCGAATTCCTCGACCGTTGCGGGATGCACGGGGAAGGTGGTCGAATGGGTGGTCATCTGCGCGAAATAGGGCAGGGGCTGCGACAGGGTGACGACAAAGGTGCTGTCATCGGGGGCAGCGACGCCCAGTTCTTCCTTGTCCATCTCGCCCGCGATGATCGCCGCAGCGTTTTCGATGGACATCAGTTCCATGAACCACGCGTATTCGGACGCCAGTTCCGGATCGACGGCGCGTTTCCACGCATAGACAAAATCGCTGGCCAGTACGGGGTCGCCATTGGACCAGCGCGCATTGTCGCGCAGCGTGAACGTATAGTTCAGCCCGTCTTCGGACATCTCGAACCCCGTGGCGACGCCCGGCACCAGTTCGCCGGCGGCGTTCTGGTTCATCAGGCCTTCGAACAGGTCACGCACGATGTCGGACCCTGTCACATCCTCGACGACCTGCGGATCGACCGAGGAATGTTCGTCCAGCACGCGATAGGTAAAGGTCTGCACCTCGGCCAGCGTTTCGCCGGTTTCGGGGTGAGTCGCCTGCGCATTGGCAGCGGCGGCGGACAGCAGGACAAAGGCGCTGCTGGCCTTGAGTAGTGTTTTGAGTGTCATGGAAATCTCCCTGTTACCACTGGCGGAACGCGCATTCGACACAATCCGCAGATCGGTTGCATCCGGTGGGTCAGCGCCGGATATGCAACTCTCAGGTGCAAGTTTCGAAATGACAAGAGAACGCGCCACGTGCCGTCACGGCAGTTTCACAAGACAGGACGGCAAAAGGGTCCGGGATCATGGTAGATGGTCGCCTGATGCGGAAGAAAGTTATAAAAAACAAGGCCACGGAATGATTTTCCTGCGGTCATTTCCGCTTTTGCGAAACAATTTGGCGAGCGGCGAAGTTTGGCTCATCGGGGCGCCGGGCGTACCTGGCACCGCGATTTGGCCATGCGGCGGGCCGCTGCGGCAGATGACGCGGTCGGCGGAAGAATCCCCACGACAAAGCAGGCGATTGTCATACTGCTGTTACAAATCTGAAACATGACCGTCACCCAAGGCAACTAGGCAGCGACCAAGGACGATCGACGTCCGAACCAGAGATCAGGAGAAGTCATGTCTCACCTCAAACTTTCCACCGCGACGATCGCATTGCTGACGCTGTCGGCCGCTGCCGTGTCGGCGCAGTCCCGTGATAACGTGCAGGTCGCCGGTTCTTCGACGGTTCTGCCATATGCGAACATCGTCGCCGAAGCCTTCGGTGCTGAAACCGATTTCGCGACCCCCGTGGTCGAAGGCGGCGGTTCGTCGACCGGCCGTCGCATGCTGTGCGAAGGCGTCGGCGAAGGCACGATCGACATCGCCAATTCTTCTTCCTTGATGAGCGCGACCGAGCGCGAAAGCTGCCTTTCGTCCGGTGTGACCCCGATCGAAGTGCGCTTTGGCTATGACGGCATCGTCTTTGCCTCGGACATCAATGGCCCATCCTTTGCATTCGAGCCCATCCACTGGCACATCGCGCTGGCCGCCGAGCATTTCATCGACGGCGGATTGGTGCCCAACACCCTGACCAACTGGTCCCAAGTTGCTGAAGTCGCACAAGCTATGGGCGTCGACGGCGACCTGCCCGATCAGGAAATCAGCGCGTTCATCCCCGGCACCAACCACGGCACCCGTGAAGTGTTCGACGAAAACGTGCTGCTGGCCGGTTGCGAGCAGGGTGGTTTCTATGACGCGATGCTGGCTGGCGGCGTTGACGAAGACACCGCCGAAGAGGCCTGCATGACCGTTCGTACGGATGGCCGTTCGGTCGATATCGAAGGCGACTATACCCAGACGCTCGCCAACCTCGATTCGACGCCAACCGGCATGGGCGTGTTCGGCCTGTCCTTCTACGAAAACAACACCGACCGCCTGCAGGTCGCAACCATGTCCGGCGTGACACCTTCGACCGAGACGATCTCGGTGGGTGAATACCCCGTGTCGCGTCCGCTGCAGTTCTACGTCAAGCAAGAGCATATCGGCGTGATCCCCGGCCTGCTGGAATTCGTCGAATTCTTCATCTCTGACGAGATCGCAGGCCCCGGTGGCCCGCTGTCCGAATATGGTCTGGTTCCCGATCCGGAACTGGCCGCAACACAGGCGATGATCGCAGCGCTGCGCTGATATGATCTCGTGATCAAGTAAGGGCGGTTCCCGGTTTCGGGGGCCGCCCGTCCCCACGTCGGGCGGCGGAGCTGTCCGACCTCATTTTCAAGGTTGTCGATGGGCGCTTTTCTGAATTTCCCGGTTGTGCTGCTGGTTATCATTCTGGTTTCCGTTGCCGGCTATCTGCTTGGCAGCCGTCGGGCATCGGCCATCGACCCGCGCACGATGCATTCCCGCCCGCACCAGCATGGCTGGCATGTCGTCTTTGCTGCGGCGGCGCCCGCCGTGCTGTTCATGATGCTTTGGGTGTTTGGCGCGGGTATCGCCTCGAACATCTATGCCAACGCGATCATTCCCGACGATCTGCCCGATGTCCAGGTGACGTCCCAGCAGCGCGAAAGCCTGACCGAGCGCGAGCTTGAGGTCCGCGAAGAGGTGCTGCGCACGCAATTCGTGGCAGGCGTCAGAGGACTTGCCGTCGCTATCGATGGCTATATTGCGAACGGCAATGCGACCGAGGCGGAGGTGGATGGCTGGAGTGCCGATTCAGTGCAGGACCGCCTGCGCGCGGATGGGCAGGTTGTCGGTTCCGCCGTCACGCCCGGGATGCTGCGTGTCGTCCAAGACATGCGGCAGTTCAACGGCCGCGTGGCCACGATCGGCCCGGTCATCGCGCTTGTCCTGACCTTTGCGGGATTTTTGGTGGCGCTGCGACTGGTATCTGCCGAATTCCGGGCACGCATCGTCGTGGAACGTTGGATCGTCGGATTTCTGATCTTCGCGTCCACGATGGCGATCCTGACCACGATGGCCATTCTTGCCGCTCTGACGCTGCCTTCGATCAACTTCTTCCGCGAATACGGTTTCTTCAACTTCCTCTTTGGCATGGCATGGGCACCCGCGGGCGACGTCGTCGGCATCCCCGAAGGCCGCAACGGCGAATACGAATCAGTTCTTGGTTTCGTGCCGTTGATCTGGGGGACGATCTATATTTCGGTTGTGGCCTTGCTCGTCGCCGTGCCGCTTGGGCTGCTTGCGGCGGTGTACCTGTCAGAATTCGCGTCGCGCCGGACGCGGTCATGGGTCAAGCCCGCGCTCGAGATCCTCGCGGGGGTGCCGACCATCGTTTATGGCATCTTCGCCCTGATCACCATCGGCCCGTTCCTGCAAGCCGTCGTGGGGGCCACGGTGATGCCCAACACGGTGTCGGTCATGACCGCTGGCGTCGTGATGGGGATGATGCTGGTGCCTTTCGTGTCCTCGCTGAGCGATGATGTCATCAACGCGGTGCCACAGGCGATGCGCGATGGCTCTTTGGGGTTGGGCGCGACGCAGGCGGAAACCGTGACCAAGGTCATCCTGCCTGCCGCTTTGCCTGGGATCGTCGGCGCAGTTGTGCTTGCCGCGTCGCGCGCCATTGGCGAGACGATGATCGTGGTGCTCGCCGCCGGTGCGTTGTCGAATGTGCAAGGCATCGAGCCGAACCCGTTCGGCGCGGTTGTGACCGTGACCACACGGATCGTCGCTGTGCTGACCGGCGAAGGGTCGGGCTTTGACTCGATCGACGTTCTTGCGGTCTTCGCGCTGGCCTTCACCTTGTTCTTCATCACGCTGGCGCTGAACCTTTTGGCGCAACGCATGGTCGCAAAATACCGGGAGCAGTACGACTGATGTCCGACGCAAACCTGTCCGGCGCAACGCCGATCCGCAAAAGCTCGCTGCTGGAACAATCGGCTCTGACACGCAAGCGTCACCGCACCGGCACTGTGCTGCGCTGGCTTGGGCTTGGCGCGATCTCGCTGGTGATGTTCTTTCTGGCGGTGCTTTTGTGGTCGATCGTGTCGCGCGGTGTACCTGCGCTGTTCCAGTACCAGGCGCAGATAGAGCTGTATTACGATCCAGCGTTTCTAAACCCCAACGGGGGCGAGGTGACGCCCGAGGAAATCGGCGGGATCAACCTGCGTACAGGATTTGAGCGCGGAATCTTTACCAGCTCGCTCCGCCGGACGTTGGAAAATGCGGGTATCGACATCGAAGCAACGGTCGCGTCCCGCTGGACCGCCGAGGCGCTGACAGCGCTGAACGGTGCCGGTCTGGCGAATGCAGAGGCGGTGATCGAGGCCGCCGGTTCGTCCGCCGATGCCGCGCAGCGTCTGGGGCAAGCGGGCAGCGCTTTGCGGGCCGCTGGCGCCGCGCTTGATGCGGACGACGCCGAAGCGGCTCTGGCCGCCCGCGATACTGCGGCGCAGGCACTTGCCGATCTGGGTTTTGACGAGGCTGCTTCTGTTGTCGCCGGCATCGCCATCGCCGATGGTGCGGCAGCACTGACCGCGACCGGCTATCAACAGGCGCTGCTGGATGCGGCGGGCGCATTGCGCCAACCCGCCCAATTCGACGACGCGGCTTTGTCGGCATTGATCTATGCAACCAACCGTCGTGACGTGCGCGACCGGCTGGTCGAAAACCCGGACCTGATCGGCACGACAGATGCAACCGGCGTACCGATCGATATTTCGGTCACGCGCTATCTGTCGGGCGAACTTAGCGGTGTGGGCACCGCGCAGATGCCGCCGGGGTTCGACATCGGGCAGTTGGCGCTGGTCGATGCGATGCAGGAGGCCGGGCTGATTTCCAACGCCTTCCGCTGGCATTTCTTCACCAACCCCTATTCCCAAAGCGGCGAGATCGCAGGCATCGGCCCCGCGCTGATGGGGTCTGCCTACATGATGCTGGTGGTGCTGGTTTTCTCGCTGGTGTTCGGCGTCGCGGCGTCGATCTATCTGGAGGAATTCGCCCCCAAGAACCGCCTGACCGATTTCATCGAAATCAACATCGCGAACCTTGCCGCCGTGCCGTCCATCGTTTTCGGCATTCTGGGCGCTGCGATCCTGTTCACGCTGATGGACCTCGGGTTCGGCAATTCGATCCGTGGCACGGCGCTGCTGGGCGGGATCGTGCTGTCGCTGATGACATTGCCGACGATCGTGATCGCGACACGTTCCGCGCTGAAGGCGGTGCCGCCTTCGATCGCGGATGCGGCGTTGGGTGTGGGGGCGTCAAAGGTTCAGATGGTGTTCCACCACAAACTGCCACTGGCCGCACCAGGTATCCTGACGGGCACGATCATCGGGATCGCGCAGGCCCTTGGCGAAACCGCCCCGCTGCTGCTGATCGGGCTGTCGGTCTCGACAGGGGCTGCCTTGTTGTCGTCGCCTTTTGCGGGCGGTTTGCTGGAACAGGCGCAGTCGATGCCGACCGTCGTCTATCTTTTCGCGCAGAACCAGGACGCGCCCGTGCGCGAAGGCCTTGCGCAATCCGCGATCCTTGTGATGCTGGTGCTGCTTTTCGCATTGAACATCCTTGCGATCATCCTGCGCCGCAAGTTCGAACGCCGCTGGTAAGCCCGAAATGACATTGAACGCCGTTGCCAAAGGATCGCATCATGGATGACCTCAGACGCATTGAAAGAACCGCGGACATGAACGACACAAAAATCTCAGCCAAAGGCGTGCAGGTGTTCTATGGTGAAACCCATGCCATCAAGGATGTGAGCGTCGAGATCGGAGACAAGACCGTCACAGCCTTTATCGGGCCGTCGGGCTGTGGCAAATCCACGTTTCTGCGCTGCCTGAACCGGATGAACGACACGATCGACATCTGCCGCGTGCAGGGCAGCATCACGATGGACGGTCAGGATATCTACGATCCGCGTGTCGACCCGGTGCAGTTGCGCGCCAAGGTGGGCATGGTGTTCCAGAAACCCAACCCATTCCCCAAGTCGATTTATGACAATGTGGCCTATGGCCCCAAGATCCACGGGCTGGCGCGCACAAAGGCCGATCTGGACGGGATCGTCGAGGCATCCTTGCGCCGCGCCGCCCTTTGGAACGAGGTGAAGGACCGCCTCGAGTCGCCGGGAACCGGCCTGTCGGGTGGCCAGCAGCAGCGCCTGTGCATCGCCCGTGCTGTCGCGACAGCCCCCGAAGTCTTGCTGATGGACGAACCCTGTTCGGCGCTTGATCCCATCGCCACTGCGCAGATCGAAGAGCTGATCGACGAATTGCGCCAGCAGTTTTCCGTTGTGATCGTCACCCACTCGATGCAGCAGGCGGCACGCGTCAGCCAGAAGACGGCGTTCTTCCACCTTGGTCATCTGGTTGAATTCAACGACACCGACCAGATTTTCACCAACCCGCAGGACACGCGCACCGAAAGCTATATCACCGGCCGGATCGGATAAGAAAATGGCAATCAACGATAATCATATCGTCGCGTCGTTCGACCGTGACCTTGAAAGCATCCAGGCCACGATGATCAAGATGGGTGGCCTTGTCGAACAGGCACTGTCAGATTCCGCGCAGGCGCTTCGGACGCGCGACAGCGAACTGGCCGAAAAAGTGCGGGCTGGTGACAAGATCGTCGATGATCTTGATCTTGCGCTCAAGTCAGACGCGGCCCGTCTGCTGGCGCTGCGCTCCCCGACGGCCCGCGACCTGCGCCTTGTGCTGGCTGTGATGGAAATCAGTTCGCATCTGGAACGCTGTGGGGATTATGCCAAGAACATCGCCAAGCGCACCAAGGCGATGGCTGGCGCCGGCGCGATCACGGGGACACTCGCCGATCTGGCGCGCATGTCCGCGTTTGTCGAAAGCATGGTGAATGACGCGCTTGACGCATTCATACAGCGCGATCCGGTGAAGGCTGCCGAAATCATCGACCGCGACGTCGAGGCCGACCAGATATACAACACGCTGTTCCGGTCGTTCCTGACGCATATGATGGAAGACCACAAGAATATCGCCGTGGGCATGCATCTGCATTTCATTGCCAAGAACATCGAACGCGTGGGCGATCATGCCACTGGCATCGCCGAACAGACGATCTACGCCGTGACCGGCAAACTGCCCGAAGACGACCGGCCCAAACATGACCGCACCGCTTTCGAGCTTCAGAAAAGTGATCTGTGATGGCTTACCTTCAACCGTCCGTTCTGGTGGTCGAGGATGAACCGGCGCAGCGCGAAGTGCTGGCCTACAATCTCGAAAGCGAAGGCTTCCGCGTGATCAAGGCCGCTGATGGCAACGAAGCGCTTTTGCTGATCGAGGAAGAACAGCCCGACCTGATCTTGCTGGACTGGATGCTGCCCGGCACATCGGGCATCGAAATCTGCCGCCAGATCAAAAGCCGCCCCGCGTTCCGTATGACGCCCGTCATCATGCTGTCAGCCCGGTCCGAAGAGGTCGACAAGGTGCGCGGTCTCGAAACCGGCGCCGATGATTACATCAGCAAGCCCTATTCGATCATCGAACTTCTGGCCCGCGTCAAGGCGCACCTGCGCCGGTCGCGCCCGGCGACAATGGGCGAACGGCTGATCTATGCAGACATCCTGCTTGATTCCGAAACGCACAAGGTGTTTCGCGGCGAAAAGGAGCTCAAGCTCGGGCCAACCGAATTCCGCCTACTGACGACGTTCATGGAAAAGCCCGGCCGCGTCTGGAGCAGGGACCAGTTGCTCGACCGGGTCTGGGGGCGCGACATCTATGTCGACACGCGCACGGTCGACGTGCATGTCGGCCGCTTGCGCAAGGTGCTGGGCAGTCATGGCGGCGACGACCCGATCCGCACCGTGCGGGGCGCCGGATACGCGTTGGGCTAAATCCAGCAACCCGACTGGCCGCGTTGCCGGAACCTCGGTTGCGGTTTGGTGATCCCATGTTGCGGGCGCGCTGAACAAGATCGGTTGCATCCACCGGGGGTCGCGTTGCCGTGCCATGGTCGACATCGCTAGCGGCAGATCGCGGGGCTTGGCTGACGTCAACGCATGCGCGGCAGGCGCCCAACCGGTCCCGGACGAAGCCATGCAAGCGGTCTTGGCGTCTGAAATCCACCACATGGACACTGCCATCCACCATCGGATGATCCAGCGTCATCGGCAGGGCGCGCCGCCAGTCCGGGGGCATCGACAGCCAAGAGGCAAAGACGATCTGGTCAAAACTGTCCATGCCGATGGGCGATCAAGGATCGCCGGCAAGGGCATCGCCTTTTGGCAAGCTCTGTCCGCGGACCGGTTCCCCGCTGCTCAGGGGGATAGCCATGATCGCGCCCAAGGCGCGCTTGACCGGCGGATCGGCGCACAAAGGCTTTTGTCTTTGACCCATGGGCCTCTTGATTGCGCGACCCGTCTGCGTGTTGGGCAAATCCGCTGGGACGATCCCAAGACCCCACCGGACTGCAAGTGCCGCCTCCCTCAGGAGAGACCCGTCTGGGCAATCAGGTCCCTCAGAAGCTGCTTTAGCCAGACGGTTCGCGGTTGCCGGTCGTTTCTTCGGTGCCAGAACACCGAAACGGGAAATGACCGCACGGCCAGCGGTGGCGCGGCAACCGACAGCCCAAAGCGTGCAGCAAACCGATGCGCGATACGACAAGGCAGCGTGACAAGCGCACCGGTCGTCTCGGCTGCCGCAAGAGCGGGCATGAACGAGGGCAACGCAAGGATGACCCGGCGCGACCGGTCCATCGTTTCGAGCTTTTCATCGACGATCCCGCGCAGGTCACCCGCAGGCGACACAAGGATATGCGGCGCCGCGCAATAGCTGTCCAGCGAAAGGCCGGACGCGCCCGCCAGCGCGATGTCATGGCCGACGACGACGAAGTCTTCGACATAAAGCCGTTCTGCCAGAACGACATCGGGCAGGTCCCAGATATATCCAAACGCCAGATCCACGCGGCCGTCCACAAGCGCCTCGACAGCGGCGCGGCGCCCCAGCGGCAGGACCGCCACACGCAGGCCGGGCGCGGTCCTTTGCAGCCAAGCTGCAAGCTGGGGCAATAGAACTGCCTGTTCGGCATCAAGTGCTGCGATGCGAATGACGCCTTGGGCGGTGTGCGGGTCAAAGGCGCGACTGTCGCCCAAGGCCCCGCGCAGAGACTCGACAGCGCGGGTGATCGGTTCCTCGAGTGCCAGTGCCGTTGACGTCGGCTCCATCCCGTGGGGGCGACGCAGGAACAGATCGTCGTCAAAAATCTCGCGCAGCCGCTTCAGGGCTTGGCTGATCGCCGACTGGGTCAGGCCCAGATCGGTTGCCACAAGGGCGGCCTTGCGGTGCCGCAAAAGACCCAGAAAGACCAGCAGCAAGGTCAGGTCCAGGCGCCTGAGTTCAGAATCGCTTAAGTCAGACATGATTCTAATTCGTTTTTGCTTCTTGTCGGATGTCGATATCTCTGGCGCAACGAATGAAGCAAGGGGAAATCCGGATGAAGATCGCGATTATAGGCACCGGCAGCCTTGGCTCTGCGATCGCCGGCGGGCTGGCAGGGCATGGTCATCAGGTGACGCTAGGGACACGCGCCGTCGGGGCCCCCGCGCTGCTGGCGATGGCCGCGCGGGTCGGCGCTGCCGTTGCAACGCCGCGCGATGCCGCTGAGCAGGCGGAGATCGTCTTTCTGGCCTTGCCGTGGCATGTGGCCGAGGCGGCCGTGGCCAATCTCGGGGATCTGGACGGCAAGATCGTTGTGGACTGCATGAACCCGCTGGGCATGGTCGATGGGGGGCTGTCTTTGACGGTCGGGCATACAATCTCGGGCGCCGAGATCGTTGCCCGTTGGCTACCCGACGCCTGCTTGGTCAAGGCGCTCAACCAAGTCGGGGCCGAAATGGTGGCCCGCAACGATCACCTGGACCATCGGCCCGCCATGCTGATGGCGGGCGACGATTCCGGTGCCAAGGCCCTGATCGCCGAGATCCTGATCCAACTGGGTTTCGACCCTCTGGACGCGGGCGATCTGAGAAAGGCGCGCCTGTTGGAGCCGTTCGCGATGACATGGATCAATCTGGCGCTGTTCAATGGCAAAGGCCGCGACTGGGCCTTTGGCGTGATCAACGGCACCGCGCGGGTTCCCCGATGAGCCAATACGTCCGACCGGCATGCCGCAGCCGCGACAGATGACCCGACACCGACACTCAACACACCAAACAAGGATTCCTGAAATGAACCTCAATCGTCGAACCCTCCCGAGCGCAGCCAGCGCGTTTGCCGTTTCAGCCACCGCGCTGGTCGTTGCTTCGGGCAGACCCTTGCGTGCGCAGGGCGCTGCGAGCACCGGCAATATCCTGATCGTCGTGGCCAACGAAATCCCGCACCCCACGATGGGCTTTCCGCTGGGATTCTGGGCCGCTGAACTGACCCATCCATACGCAGAGCTGATCGCGCATGGCATGATGGTCACCATCGCGAGCTTGCAGGGCGGCCGTGTCGTTGTTGACGCCTATTCCGATCCGCGTCACGAAAGCGGTTATGCGGCACATGATTTCGTGTCGCTCGGCTTTCTGACCTCGCCCGTCTATGCACCGCTGCTCGATACCACCGCGCCGCTTGCCGAGATCGACCCGGCGGCGCATGACGCAATCATCGTCGCAGGCGGGCAGGCCCCCATGTGTTGATTGTCACTGAGAACTGACCCGGCAGCAGCAGAAATTGTCATCGAGAATTGACCCATGTGCAACCTTACCCCGGCTTGAATCAGCTGGGAGCACTTGGAGTGATAGACATGGGATTTTTAAAAGTTATCCGGAAATGGGCGCTGCGTGACAAGATGCCCATTCGCGAGATCGCGCGGCGGACGGGCGTGTCTCGCAACACGATCAAGAAGTATTTGCGGGAGGGGATTGTTGAACCTGCGTTTCACGCGCCAGATCGTCCCAGCAAGCT
>NZ_KB907990.1 GCF_000382265.1 Yoonia vestfoldensis DSM 16212 | reverse complement strand
CAGCATCTCGGGTGCTCGGGTTGCGCGGGAACTGGATGCGCTTGTGCGTGTCTACGGGAAGCCAGGATGTATTGTCAGCGATAATGGCACGGAGTTCACCAGTCGAGCGATCCTGAAATGGGCCGGGGATAACGACGTGGATTGGCACTACATTGATCCCGGAAAACCCCAGCAGAATGGCTTCATCGAAAGCTTCAATGGCAGCCTGAGAGACGAGCTGCTGAATGAGGAGATCTTCGACACGTTAGACGATGCCGGCCGCAAACTGGCCCTCTGGCGATACGACTACAACAACGTCAGACCGCATTCATCGCTGGGCAACCAAACACCCGCTGACGCGCATCGAGCGCTTGCGCAATTTGAGGGCTCAGCGCACGACGCGCTTGCCCAAACTCACGACGAAGAATATGAAATCCAAACCCGCAAACTCTCGTTATGAATGAGGGAGCCTCGGGGGGCAGGTCAGGATAAAGCACCGGTTTCCCGGGAAACGACCGTGAAATTAGTGCCAAAAGAACCGATTTGTGCGAGGTGTAGAGCGTACCGTTTCCGCTAAGTCTCTGAAATATGATCGTAAAGCAATTTCCTTAGCTCAGCGCCTCACAAAACAGAGACCAGGTCGAGAAAAAAACTTTGCTCCGCCATAATACCCCAAAAGTCTTGGTATGATCGTGTCCGTCTGCGCCTGAGCGTGCCTGCACAAGACTGCCGATACTTTTTGTCATTCTCTCATCAGCGGAACAATCATCTTCCTCTTCGGGTTGCTTGACGACAGGCCACCGGACAATCGGTCCGGCGGCATTTCGTCTAATTCAAACGGAGTTGATCATGAAACATACGCTTTTGACATTGACGCTGACGGCGCAGCTTGCGGCGGGGGCCGCCTTGGCGCAGACCGCCGAGGTTCTCAACGATAGCACCAGCCAGACAAATGCGCCGGACCTGCAACCTGTTGCCTATGGCGGTGATTGGCCGCAGACCTTGGTGATGGCGATGTTCGCGCAGGACAGGCTGACGGTGCGGCCCGCAGAGGAGCTTGCGTTGCAATGGGCTACCCTTGAGCCCGAGGATCAGGACATCATCCGCCGCGATTGCGCCGACCTGCAACAATTGACCGAGGCGGATGACACCGCCACGGGTGCAGGCGCCGCACAAGACACGGCGCCTGCCGATGGTGTCACCGGATCGCAGGTCGAAGGCACAACCGGCGCGCCGGGCGCGACAGGCACAACCGGCAGCACCGCTGTGACGCCGTTCACCGCCGAGACAGCCCCGGAGGACGCGGGCCCTGCCATGGACGGCGACGATATGATGATGTCCGAAGACGATCCGTTGACCGACGTTCAGGTCACGATTGCGCAGATGGAAGAAATCTGCGGCGCGACGCAGGATCTTTGACCGAATGGGTTGCGGGCGCAGGCCCGCAGCCCGTCGTCCTTACCGTTTGTTTTGCAGATAGCCCCAGACCGACAACACGATCACGGCGCCGATTGCTGCCCCGATGATGCCGGCCGCCTGCCCCGTACCATAGAGCCCGAGCGTTTGCCCGATGAACGATGCGACAAAGGCCCCAGCAATGCCAAGCGCCGTTGTTCTGAGAAATCCGGACGGATGATTGTCGCCCGGCGTGACGGCCCTGGCGATCAGTCCCGCCACAAAGCCGATGATGATGATCCCGAGAATACCCATGATCTGTCCTGTTGCTGTTTGCTGCGCTGATCCAACGCGCGATTGTGCACGCCGTTCCCGTGGCGTGGCCGGTAGATGCCGGTTGTCGGTGTCATTCTCCCGCCTGCCGCAAATCCGCTATACATCCGCGCGGGGCTGGTCACTATGGACGTGAACCAGCACGGAGCCTGTTGATGTCCGCCGATCCCCTGTTGCAGCCTTACCAGTTGAAGCACCTGACGCTGCGCAACCGGATCATGACCACCAGCCATGAACCCGCCTATCCCGAGGACGGCATGCCCAAGGCGCGATATGCCGCCTATCACGCCGAGCGCGCTAAGGCGGGCGTTGCGCTGGCGATGACGGCGGGCTCGGCTGCGGTGTCGCGCGACAGCCCGCCGGTTTTCAACAACATCCTTGCCTACAAGGACGAGGTCGTGCCGTGGATCAGGCAATTGACCGACGCCTGCCACGACCATGGTTGCGCAGTGATGATCCAGTTGACGCATCTTGGCCGCCGGACGGGCTGGTCCAAGGGGGATTGGTTGCCCTCGGTGTCATCGTCCCGGCACCGCGAACCCGCGCACCGGGCCTTTCCGAAACTGGCCGAGGATTGGGATATCGCGCGGATCATCGCGGATTTCGCCGATGCGGCCGAGCGGATGCGGGCGGGCGGCATGGATGGAATAGAATTGCAGGTCTACGGCCACCTGCTCGACCAGTTCTGGTCGCCGCTGACCAATGATCTGGACGGGCCCTATGGGGGCCAGAGCCTTGAAAGCCGGATGCAATTGCTGCTCGATGTGCTCGCTGCCTGCCGTGCGCGCGTGGGCGATGATTTCATCATCGGCCTGCGCTACACGGCGGACGAGGCCGCCACGGGAGGTATCACCCCCGAAGAAGGGATCGCGATTTCCAAGCGCCTGGCCGACACCGGGATGGTCGATTTCCTGAACGTCATCAGAGGTCGTATCCATACCGACCCCGCGATGACCGACGTGATCCCGGTGCAGGGCATGAAAAGCGCGCCGCATCTGGATTTCGCGGGCGCGGTCAAACGGGCGACCGGCCTGCCGACGTTTCACGCCGCCCGCATCCCCGATGTGGCGACGGCCCGGCATGCTATTCAGGCGGGTCTTCTCGACATGGTCGGCATGACACGGGCGCATATGGCCGACCCGCATATCGTACGCAAGATCATCGAAGGCCGCGAGGATGACATCCGCCCCTGTGTGGGCGCCACCTATTGCCTTGACCGGATCTATCAGGCTGGCGAGGCGCTGTGCATCCACAACGCCGCGACAGGGCGCGAATTGTCGATGCCGCATGATATCGCCCCTGCCGCCATATCGCGCAAGGTCGTGGTCATCGGTGCCGGTCCTGCCGGGCTGGAGGCCGCGCGCGTCGCGGCCCTGCGCGGACATCATGTGACAGTGTTCGAGGCGCAACCCGACCCCGGCGGCCAGATCAGGCTGACCGCACGCAACCCCCGCCGGCGCGAGATGATCGGCATCGTCGACTGGCGCATGGCGCAATGCGCTGCACGCGACGTGACATTCCATTTCAACACCTGGGCCGAGGCGGATGACGTGACTGCCCTTGCGCCCGATGTGGTGATCGTGGCGACGGGCGGTCTGCCCAATACGCAACTATTCGAGCAGAAACAGGACAACCCGCTGGTGGTCAGTGCATGGGACATCATCTCGGGCGATGTGAAGCCGGGGCAGGATGTGCTGATTTATGACGAAAGCGGCGATCATCCAGGCCTGATGGCAGCCGAGGTCGCCGCCGACACCGGCGCAAGCGTCGAGGTGATGACACCTGACCGCACCTTTGCGCCCGAAATCATGGGGATGAACCTTGTGCCCTACATGCGCGCCTTGCAGGACAAGGACGTGACCTTTACCGTCACGCGCCGCCTGCTGGACGTCACCCGCGACGGCAACCGCCTGCGCGCGGTGATCGGAACCGATTACAGCGGCTTTACCAAGGAAAAGACCTATGATCAGATCGTGGTCAACTATGGAACGCTGCCGTTGGATGATCTTTACTTCGACCTCAAACCCCTGTCGCGCAACATGGGCGAGGTCGATCATGACGCGCTCATCGCCGGACGCGCGCAATCACTGGCGACCAATCCTGCCGGTGGGTTTCAGCTGTTCCGCATCGGGGATGCAGTCAGCGCGCGCAACACCCATGCCGCGATCTTTGACGCGCTGCGCTTGGTGAAAGATATCTAGGCAAGGTGGGCACAAGCCCACCCTCTGCCGCGTTTCTAGACCTTGTAGGACGGCAGATGTTGAAATGCCTCTTTCAAGGCATCGCCCCAACCGCTTGAAATCGCCTGATAAACGGTGTCATCCTCGTCAATGCGGATTGTGCGGCCTTCTGCGAAACTGTCCTTGTCATAGATTTGCAGATCAAAAGGCAGTCCCACGGACAGGTTCGATTTGACCGTGGAATCGAAAGACACCAGCAGCAGTTTCACCGCCTCTTCAAAGCTCATCGTCGGGTCGTAAGCACGCACGAGGATGGGCTTGCCGTATTTCGTCTCACCGATCTGGAAGAACGGGGTGTCCTGCGTGATCTCGATGAAATTGCCTTGCGGATAGACCAGAAAGATCGTGGGCAAACCGCCTTTGATCTGCCCGCCGACGATGGCGGAGGCCGCGAATTGTTCCGCCGAATGCTGACCGCTGAGACTGCTTTCGGCGATCACCTCTTTCAACGTGGCGCCGACCAGACGGGCGATCTGGAACATCGTCGCTTCGCGCAGGATACTGGGGTTGCGTTCCTCGGTCGTGACCGACCGTTCGCGCAGCAGGCTGACCATCGCCTGCGTGGTGGCCAGATTGCCCGCGGTCATGATCGTGATCATCCGCTCGCCCGGCACATGCCAGTGAAACATCTTCTTGCTGGTCGAAAAATTGTCGACGCCTGCATTGGTGCGGGTATCCGACATGAACACCAGCCCACGGTCTAGCTGCATTCCTATGCAATAGGTCATCCGGATAAGTCCTTAACGGGGGTGATCACACACCTACTGCTGAACCTGTAAAGATACAATCAACGTCTCGTTGGACGGGCCTTTGCGCATGCCCTTGACGGGGGCGGCACAACTCGCATCGCGACCAGTGGCGACGCGGACGTATTTTTCATCGGGCGCGACACCGTTGGAAACATCAAACCCGACCCAGCCAAGCCCCTCGATATGCGCCTCGGCCCAGGCATGGGCGGCATCCTGATCGACGATGTCGTTGATCATCAGATAACCCCCGACATAGCGCGCGGGCACGCCCCGCGTCCGCGCAGCAGAGATGAAGATCTGCGCATGGTCCTGACAGACACCGGCACCGATCTTGATCGCCTGTTCCGCCGTCGTATCGGCCCCCGTGACACCTGTGCGATACGGCAGCGCATCGCGGATGGCGTTGGACAGGTCATGCAGGGACGCCAGCGGGTCCTTCATCTTGCCCAAGGTGCGGGCGAATTCCCGCACCCCTGCCCCCGGTGCCGTCAGATGCGTCGATTGCGCAAAATGCCAAAGCGGCGCGCGGCCATAGACTGTGCCCAGCACGCCCGCCTTGTCATGGGTCGTGACATGGCCGCGCGCGGTGATGTCCACCGCCGTGGCCCCCGGTGTCACACTGACAAGATCGGTGTGGTTGCCGTAATGGTCCAGATAGCTTGCCTCGATCTGGCCGCCGATCACGTCGATCTGCCAGTCGTCCACGTCCTGCATCGTGTTCGTCAGCGGCCGCAGACGCAGTTTTTGCAGCGCGAAATCGACAGGCATGTCATAGGCATAACTGGTCTTGTGGCTGATCGTGAGTTGCATCAGTTGTTGAACCTGTAATCAATCTCGATCTGCATACCGATCGCCGCATTTTCCTGCAGGATCGATCCGACGAATTCGTGCAACCCCTCATCAAAGATCGACCCGATTTCGCGGTTTTTCAACCTTGCGTTCATCCGGTCGGCCAATTCATGCGATGGCTTCGCCTCGCCGTAATCCTTGGCCAGATGGCCCAGGTTCTTGATCAACTGTCCCGCGCAATGGCTAAGAGACCTTGGCATCCGGTCGTCGAGGATCAGGAAATCCGCAATGGCGGGGGCGGTGAAATCGTCCTCGACCGCCCAGCGGAACGACCTGTGCGCCGACACGGACCGCAGGATCGTTTCCCATTGTACGTTGTCCATCCGGCTGCCCACGAAGGACGGGGCGGGTAACAGCGCGTAGTATTTCACGTCGATGATCCGCGCCGTGCTGTCGATCCGTTCGATGAAGGTGCCGAGACGGCAGAAATCGAAGATGTCGTTGCGCAGCATCGTGCCGACGAGCGCGCCTCGCACGAGGGCTGATTGTTGCCTGATCGTGGCCAATACGGCGGGCAGTTCGGTTTCGGGGATCGGCTTTTTCAGTGCGTCCGTCAGCACCATCCAGGTCTCGTTGACCGCGGCCCAGACCTCTGTGGTCAGGGCGGTTCGCACCAGTCGCGCGTTGTCGCGCGCCGATTTTGTGACCGATAGAACCGAACTGGGGTTTTCCGCGTCGCGTAAAAGGAAGTTCACGACGTTGCCGCTGGTGTATTTGTCATGGCGCGCCTCGAAGGCGGATTGCGCGGCGGAGGTGATGATGACGGATTTCCATTCCGATTCCGCATCGTTCGAGCGCGTCAGCGCGATGCGAAACCCCGCCTCGATCAAGCGCGCGGTGTTTTCCGCCCGTTCCAGAAACCGGAACATCCAGTAAAGACCGCCTGCCGTTTTTCCCAACATGTCAGTCTTCCAATATCCAGGTGTCTTTCGTGCCGCCGCCCTGGCTGGAATTCACCACCAGCGACCCCGCCTTGAGCGCGACCCGCGTTAGCCCGCCCGGCGTGATGTTCACCCCCGCAGGCGACACCAGCGCAAAGGGGCGCAGGTCAACATGGCGCGGCGCGAGGCCTTTTTTGGTGAAGATCGGCACGGTGGACAGCGACAGCGTCGGCTGTGCGATGTAATTGCCGGGGTTCGCCTTGAGCTTGGCCGCAAAAGCCGCGATTTCTTTTTTGCTGGCAGCCGGGCCGACCAACATGCCGTAACCGCCCGACCCATGCACCTCTTTCACGACCAGATCGGCAAGGTTGTCGAGCACGTATTTCAGCGCATCGGGTTCGGAACAGCGGTGCGTTTCGACGTTCTTCAAGATCGCGCGTTCGCCCGTATAGAATTCAACGATATCAGGCATGTAGCTGTATATCGCCTTGTCATCGGCCACACCGGTGCCGGGTGCATTGGCGATGGTGATATTGCCTGCGCGATAGACATCCATGATCCCCGGCACCCCCAGCATCGAGCCGGGATTGAACGTCATCGGATCAAGGAAATCGTCATCCACCCTGCGATAGATCACGTCGATCCGGCGATAACCGCGTGTCGTGCGCATCGCGATATGGCCGTCGACGACCCGCAGATCGTGGCCTTCGACCAGTTCGACACCCATCTGGTCCGCCAGAAAGCTGTGTTCGAAATAGGCGGAGTTATGAATCCCCGGCGTCAGGACCGCCACGCAAGGCCGCCCGTCACAGGTCGATGGTGCTGAGGCTTCCAGCGACCGGCGCAGGGATTTGGGGTAATCGCTGACCGGCTTGACCTTGATCTTGCTGAAAAGCTCGGGAAACATCTGCAACATGGTTTCACGGTTTTCCAGCATGTAACTGACACCGGAAGGCGTGCGGGCGTTATCCTCGAGCACGTAAAAATCGTTCTCGCCGGTGCGCACGATGTCTGTGCCAACGATATGGGTGTAAACACCGCCCGGCGGGTTGAAATCCATCATTTGCGGCAGAAACGCCGCGTTCTTGGCGATCAACTCGATCGGGACGATCCCCGCTTTGAGGATTTCCTGACGGTTGTAGATGTCGTGCAGAAAGGCGTTGATCGCGCGCACCCGCTGTTCGATGCCGCGCGACAAACGCGTCCATTCGTTGCTGGACACGATCCGTGGCACAAGGTCGAACGGGATCAGCCGTTCCTCGGCGTCTGACTGGCCATAGACGTTGAAGGTGATGCCCGTTCGGCGAAAAAATGCTTCGGCCTCGGCGGCTTTCTTGGCCAGACGTGCCCGGTCCTGCGCGTTGAACCAAGCGTCATATCCTGTGTAAGGAGGGCGTGCGCCCGAGGCGCCCAGCATTTCATCGAAATGTTCGATCTGTTTATCCATGCGTCAAACCTACAAAATTCTGACCAGACTGCAATGGCTTCGCCGCGTGTGATTTATGCGGATCGGGGCAAATGCCTATTTTATAGGCGGAATTTGTCAGCGGCTGATGACCAGTTCGGCCTTGAGCCCGCCAAGGGCAGCGCTTTTGCCCAGCCGCAAGGCGCCGCCATGGCTACGCGCGACATCGGACACAATGGCGAGGCCCAAGCCGACGCCGCTGCCTTTGTCCTGATTGCGCGCCGGATCCAGCCGGACGAACGGGTTGACCGCGTCTTCATGCAGTTCCGGCGGGATGCCCGGCCCGTCATCTTCGACCCAGAAACGCACCGCGCGTTCCGTGACACTGACACCGACCAGCGCCCGGGTGCCATAGCGCAACGCATTGCCGACAAGATTGTCCAGCGCCCGCCGGATCGCCAGCGGGCGCAGATTGACGGCGGCCTCTGGTCCTTCGATCGCGGCAAGGCCCACGTTTTCGCCCATGCGCGCCGCATCGCGCAGCACGCTCCGCACGATCGCGGCGGGCACGATCTGTTCAAGGTTGTCCGCGGCGTCGCTGCGCGCGAAATCAAGAAAGGCGTCCAGCAGTTTCTGCATGTCGTCCACATCGCGCAACAGATCCGCCGCCTCTGCATCATCCAGCATCGACAGGCCAAGGCGCAGACGGGTCAGCGGCGTGCGCAAGTCATGGCTGACCCCCGACAGCATCATCGTGCGGCTTTGCGTCTGCCGTTCCAGCCGGTTGCGCATATCAAGAAAGGCCATGCCCGCCGCGCGCACCTCGACCGCGCCTGTGGGGGTGAACGGCGTGATCCGGCCTTTGCCATAATCGGCGGCCGCCTGTGCCATCCGCTTGATCGGGCGCAACTGGTTGCGCAGAAAGATATAGGCGACGACCGTCATCAGCGCGCCCATCACCACCATGATCACAAGCAATTGATGCGGATTGGATGCCGACATGCGCCTGCGCGAAAGATCCATTTCCAGCAACCCGTGGCGGGTCTGGACCCAAAGTGCGACGCGCCCACGATCTTCCAGCGACACCACCTGCACATCGTCGATCCCTGTGCGCAGGGTCTCGATCACGGTCGCACCCGTCAGGTCGACGAAAGGGTTGATGTCGGATGGTGGCGGTGTCGGCGCGGGCAAGGCCGTGCGGATCTGCAAAGCGTCGCCAAAGGGCGCAAGGGCTGTGCGGGCGGCTGCGGCTGTATCGGCATCGTTCGCGGTATCGATCAGGAATTGGAGGTCGATGTTGACCGCACTTGTCATCAGCTGTGTCACATCGTCAAAGTGGCGCTGGATGAACACGACGGATACGAGCAATTGCAGGAACACGACCGGAAACACAAGGATCAGCGCGGCCCGGGCATAAATCCCGCGCGGCATTGCGTTTTTGATCCAGCGAAATGTCATGGCGCGACGCTAGCGGGCATTGGCCGCGCCGAAAAGTGCCGATGATTATGGACGCTGCGGAATTCGCACCCCTCCCTGGTCAGGCCTTGGCCCTGCGCGATGATCTGGTGGTGGTACTGGCACCCAACCCGTCACCGATGACGGGACCGGGCACGAATACCTATCTGCTGGGTCGCGACCGTCTGGTCGTCATCGACCCCGGCCCCGCGATCCCCGCGCATCTGACAGCCGTGTTGCAGGCCATCGGCGGGCGCGTCGTGGACCATATCCTTGTGACGCACAGCCATCTGGACCATGCGGCCCTTGCCCCTGCGCTTGCCGCAGAAACCGGCGCAGCCGTCTGCGCCTATGGCGGTGCCACGACTGGTCGCAGTGCCGTGTTGGTGGCCCTTGTCGCGCGTGGCCTGACCGGTGGCGGCGAAGGGATCGACCACAATTTTGCGCCGGACAGGATGCTGGCGGATGGCGATGTGCTGGACGGCGACTGGGGGCGCATCACGGCGATCCACACGCCCGGCCATCTGGGCAACCATCTGTGTTTTCTGTGGGGTGATGGCCTGTTTTCCGGCGATCACGTGATGGGCTGGGCAAGCTCGCTTGTCTCGCCGCCCGATGGCGACCTGACCGATTTCATGGTCTCGTGCCGCAAACTCCAAGGTGTTTCCGCCGGGCAGTTCTATCCGGGGCACGGCGCGCCGGTCACTGATCCGCAGGCGCGTCTGACATGGTTGATCGCGCACCGATTGCAGCGCGAAGCGCAGATTATCGATGCGCTCACCGCAGGTCCTGCCACGCCGCAGGCGGTGACGGCACAGGTCTATCCGGATCTGTCTGCGCTGCTGGCCAAAGCGGCGGAACGCAACGTGCTGGCGCATCTGATCGACCTGCACACCCGCGGCATCGTGACCGCGGCACCGGCACCCGACGCAGAGGCCGTTTTCCGGCTTTCAAAACCTGTTTTGTCACCGCCACGAGGAATTTGAAAAACCCGCCAAATCGCTCTGGACGGGGCGGAATCACATTGCTATACGACCCCCATGTTCCGACGTAGCTCAGCGGTAGAGCAGTTGACTGTTAATCAATTGGTCGTAGGTTCGATCCCTACCGTCGGAGCCAAATATAACGATATTTGAACAGAAAAACCGCCCAATGGGCGGTTTTTTCGTATCTGCCAATGATAAAAAGGGTGCGGAGATCCGCACCCTTTTCTGTTTCAATCCGCCCGTCCCTGCACGAGTGGCGTCTTGCTGCCTGGCGTGATCGTGCGGTTGATCACGATCAGGCCGACAGCAATGCCAAGTCCGATCAGGTCCGTCATCAGTCCGCCAGAAATCATGCAAAGTGCCGCGATCAGCAGCCCCGCCCGCGTGAGTGGGCCCGCCGGTTTGCCCCAAAGCCAGGCCTGCACGGACGCGGCAAGAAAGAACACACCGATCAGCGCCGTCGTGAGCGCCTGCGCGATTTCGAGCCATGGCGCGTCCATCAAAAGCGCGCTGTTGTAGAAGAACATGAACGGTACGATGAAGGCCGCGAGCCCGATCTTGAACGACGCAAAAGACGTGGCCATCGGATCGGCACCGGAGATGCCCGCAGCGGCATAGCTGGCCAATGCCACAGGCGGCGTGATGGCCGACACGACGGCAAAGTAGAAGACAAAGAAATGCGCCGTCAACGGGTCGATCCCCAGCCGGATCAGGCCCGGTGCAACGACCGATGCCGCCACCGCATAGGCCGCTGTCGTCGGCATCCCCATCCCCAAAAGGATCGCAATCACCATGGCAAAGAACATCGCCAAAAGCTGGCTCACGCCGGCAAGGCCCAGCAGCAGGTTCGAGAACCGCGCGCCAACCCCGGTCAGAGAGATCACACCGACGATGATCCCCGCGCAGGCGCAGACCGCGATGATCTGTATCGACATGCTGCCCGCGATCTGGAACGCATAGGCGACGGACCGGGGTCCCATCCGGTAGGGTGTCAGCCAACTGACGACTGCAGCGGCCGCCGTGGCATAGGTGCCCGCACGAATGACCGAATACCCCGCGAACAAGGCCGCGATCAGGATGACGATGGGCAGGAACAGGAAAACCTGTTTCATCATCGCCTTGACCTTGGGCAGTTCCTCGGGCCGCATGCCTTTCATCCCGAGCCGGGCCGCCGACAGATCGACCATGAAATAGACCGAGGCGAAATAAAGGATCGACGGGATGATCGCGGCGATGGCGATTTCCTGATAGGGAATGCCCGTGATTTCGGCCATGATAAAGGCCCCTGCCCCCATGATCGGCGGCATGATCTGACCGCCGGTCGATGCTGCCGCCTCGATCGCGCCCGATGTTTTCTTGTCATAGCCGACCTTGTGCATCAGCGGGATGGTCAGGCTGCCGGTGGCAACGACGTTCCCTGCGGATGTGCCGTTGATCATCCCCATCAGCCCGGATGCGAAGATCGCAACCTTGGCCGGTCCGCCCCTTTGGCGTCCTGTCAGGGCGAAGGCGAAGTTGATGAAATATTCACCGACTTTCGACGCCTGCAGGAAGGCCGCGAAGATGATGAACAGAATGATATAGGTCGACGACACCGCCGTCGTCTGACCAAGGATACCGACATCCGTATAGACTTGGCTGAAGAACCGCTGCAACGCGATGCGCGGCGAATTCAACACGCCGGGCGCCAGATGGCCCAGCCAGACATAGACAAGGAACACCCCGGCGATGATCGGCAGCGCCAGACCCGTCACCCGCCGCGTTAGCTCCAGGATAAGCGCGGTACCCGCGATCCCTGCAAGCGAAATACCCAACGGCGCAAAGGACGTGCCCGTCGTCGCACGGATAGGGGTGTTGTAGATCGTCACCAGATAGCTTGCCACGGCAAGTGCCGCGACGACCAGCACCAGATCGGCCGGGTTGACCCGGTTGCGCGGGCGTTGATGTACCCAAGACAACACGATTGCGCCAAAGGTGGCCACGATCAGCGGAATACCGAACAGCCAGCGTTCATTGAACTGGATCGTCGCATCCATGCCGTTCCACAATGTACCCGATGCGATCAGGCTCTGGAACCAGAAGGTCACACCAAGCGAAAACAGCGCAGGGATCATCAGCGCATAGGCAACATAATTCAGCAGGCGGTCGCGCCCCGTGTCGGCCCTGTCGGCAAAGGATGTGCCTGAAAACATCAGGAACCCCAACGCGGTCGCACCGGCGATATGCACAGTGCGATAGGTCCAGGATTCCATCGGCAGCCGGGGCAGGAACGGCAGATTGACCAGCCCGCCCGTCATGTCGCGGATCGACAGCCCGTTCAATGCGGCGATGTGGAAAAAGGCATAGATCGCAAGGGCACCTGCGACCGCCCAATAGACCCAGCCGGTGTAAAGCCTGCGGTTATACTCAATGACTTCTTCGTCTGCACCCTGCCCGACCAGAGGCCCGGTGTCATCGTCCAGAACGCTGTCGTTTGAAATGTCGGCCTTGGCCATTGCGCATATCCCCCCTGACGCAGTACGGGGCCAAGCCCCGCAACGGAGGGCGCAATCACCCTGTCCGTCGGACAAGGGCCGGAGCATTGCGCGCCGGCCCTCATTTGTCTTATTGCTTGATCATATCCGCAGGAATGTCCGCACCGTTTTCGGTGAACCAGCGGGCGGCACCGGGGTGCCACGGGATCACGGTGTTCTTGTCCCAGTTCTCGAACACGGTCGTCGCAGCCGATGAATGGATCTGCATCATGCGTTCGTTGTCTTCCATGATCACACGGGTCGCTTCATAGACGAAGCTTTCCGGAAGATCGCAGTTCACGATGGCGAAGTTCCACATCGAGACCGCACGTGCGGGTTCTGTCAACGTGGAATAGGTGCCAGCGGGAATTTCGAAATTCGCGACCGGGAACATCTCGGTCATCATCGCCTGTTCTTCTTCGGTGAACTCGATGATGTTGACGTCATTGGACGCCTCGAGTTCGGCAACCTGCGGGATCGGCACACCGGCGGCAAAGCCAATCACGTCGATCAGACCATCCTGCATCTGGCCGCCCAGATCGTTCCAGCCGCCGTTGCGGCGTTCGAACTCGATACCCAGAGCGGTGAGCATTTCAGGGAAATACACATCCGCAGTGGCACCGGCGGGGCCGAAACCGATCCGCGATCCGGCGGGGATCTCGCTCAGCGAGGTGATGCCGGAACTGGCAAGGGCGACAGCGTGGAACGGCGTTTCATACATCGGGAAATGCGCGCAGACATTGGTCATTTCCAGACCCGGTGCCAGCGGGCTTTGGCCTGCGATGCTGACCTGTGCGGGGCCCATCGTCGTCATGCCCATCGCGGCCTCGCCGGTATGGACCAGCGCCATGTTCTGCATCGGGCCGCCGGTGACTTCGGCACCGCCGGTGACACCCAGCTCCTCGGAAATCAGGTTTGCATAACCGGACCCGTAGACAAAGAAAGTGCCGCCTTGCGATGCGGTGCCGACGGTAAAGCTGGATGGCCAGCCGGTCCGGTCGACCTCTTGGGCCACTGCGGGCAAGGCAGCGGCGATTGCAATGGCAGATGTGCCAAGAATAGATTTGATCATCGAATTCCTCCCAGATGATGAGGCCAGGTTGCGCAATGCCGAACCAACGGCGGCGACTGGCGTCTCGTTGTGCAAAAATAGCGTTTCGGACTGTAGTGTCAAACGGTTAAGCAGCAATCGCAGGGCTTTCTCGCGGGGATCGCGCAAGGGTTGCGGACGGGGCTGCCTTGCATACGTGCCCATCCGGTCTGTCGGGGTGAACCGGCCCGCCTGACATCAGCCGGATTACTGCTGCGCGCGGTGCGCCACGACAATTCGCGGGGGGCCGTGCTTACCTTGCTTCGATGGCTGAGATGTGCGCGATTGTCGTGAAGCGATGCCGCTGCCTGACGTGTTGCTGCGCGGCAATCATCAGCGGAGACGGTACGCCGCGTGCAGGATCAAAACCGGGAGAAAAAGTCAGTGTCTTCGCGGCGCAAGCGGATCTGATCAACCTGACGGTTGTGGGCGACCGATATTCGACAAGCCCGAAATCTGGCAGCGTGATCATGATCCCATCCGGGCAGCGGCCGACCTGTGGGCGGTAGATGGCGGGGGTATGATTTCGCCCGGCTGCGCCCCGACTGCCTGACATGGGCATCAAATCTGCGCGCCCGTGATCACAGGCCTGTCCAAGACGACCGTCACCCTTCGTGGTCACCAGCCTCGGGGTCGCACGGTGACGAGACTTCTGCGACATAGCTGCTGCCTTCGCTGCTGTTGCGACCACAATAGCCTCTGGGTCAAAAGTCCTGCCAGTCGTCCGATACAGCGGCCGCAGCGCGACCATAGGTTCCGTTCATGGCGGCGGGGCTGGTCCTGATCGCGGGGGATGCGGATTGCTGCTGGCCGCGCGGCGACTGAAAGACCATGACATTGTCGGCATTGCGGCGGAAGCCACCGCCGGATCCGGCGTCCTGCGTATCCAGGTGGAATCGCGCTACCAGATCGCTCAGGTTGCCTGCCTCGGCGTTCAGCGCATGGCTGCTCGCTGTTGCCTCTTCGACCATCGCCGCGTTCTGTTGGGTGACCTTGTCAAGTTGCGTAACGCCGATGTTGATTTCCGCAAGACCCGTCGATTGTTCCGCGGCCCCTGCTGCGATTTCCGACATCAGGCCGGAGATATGGCTGATGTGCTTGGCGATCCGTGTCAGCACTTCGCCGGCCTGTCCGACGAGGCCGACGCCACTGGCGACCTGATCGGAACTTCCCGCGATGAGCGTCTTGATCTGCTTGGCGGCTTCGGATGATCTTTGCGCCAGCGCGCGCACTTCAGACGCGACGACCGCGAATCCCCGGCCTGCATCCCCCGCGCGCGCGGCTTCGACCCCGGCGTTGAGCGCCAAAAGATTTGTCTGGAACGCGATGTCATCAATCACCCCGACAATCTGCGAGATCTCGTCGGATGATTTTTCGATCGCGGTCATGGCTGCGACCGCCTTGTGGACGACGGGTTCGCTTGCGTTCGCGTCCTGCTGGGCATTCGCGACGATCGATTCCACTTCGCGGGCGCCATCTGCAGCAGAGCGGACGCTTGCGGTCAATTCGTCCAGCGCCGCCGCCGTTTGTTCGAGGGTCGCGGCCTGATTTTCGGTGCGGCGCGACAGGTCGTCCGATGCGCTGCTCATTTCGAGAGCGCGTTCGCGGATACCGACAGCACTGGTGACAACCGATCCCACCGTCGCATTCAGATTTGCGACGGTACGGTTGTAGTCGATCCGCAATTGCTCATAGGACGGGTCGAAAGGCGTGTGAATCACTGCGGTCAAATCGCCATTGGCCAGTGCGACCATCCCTTTGCTCAGTTCCTCGACGACGCGTGCTTGTTCGGCTTGTACCTTTTTGCGTTCTTCTTCTGCGGCGTCCGAGGCACGCAGCTTGTCCCGAAAATCGACCAAGACATTTGCGAGCATGCCCATTTCATCGCCACGGTCGGTATCGGCCACAGCGAAATCATAGTCACGGCTCGCAACGCGCCCCATGCCTGCACGCAACCGATCCAGTGGGCGCACGACAGACCGCGCGGTCAGATATCCAAGAGATGCGGCAAATGTCATGACGACAGCGCTGATCAAGGCCATCTTGTTGCGCATGGCAATCACAGGCATCATCACTTCGGCGACGTCCATTTCACCGACCAGGCGCCATCTGCTTCCCAGCACGTCGACTTCGATGCTTTCGGCGATGACGGCTCGGCCGTTGATACCGACGACGTCACTTAGAAAAACCACACCGCCGGTCACCGCGGAAGTCACTTGCGGCAGCGCGCTGACATCCTGCAACGTCTGATGCCCGCCGTCGAAACGTGACGCGCTGCGTGTTTTTCCATCCGGGCCGACGATGTAGATCTCGCCGGTATCGCCCAGACCCACGGGCCTGTTCACGATGGTTTCAAGATGATCTGTCGGCAGTTGGACGGCATAGACGCCGACGACATCTCCGTCCACGTTAAGCACTTGTGTCGCGAGAAACGCCGCTGCGGACTCTCCGCTGCTGCCATAGGGCCCGAAATCAGCGAAATAGATCTCACCTGCCGTTCCGTCCCGCGCCGTGCGAAATGCCTGCGCAAGCCCGCTGTCCTGATAGATCCCTGAAACGAGATTGGTCGCGAAATCGGATTCCTTGGCAAAGGTGTAGACGACATCACCGGCCGTGTTGATGAGAAACACATCGTAGTAGCGCCCTGCATCGACAAGATTACGAAAAAAAGGGTGAAAGGCGCCATGTTGAAAATTATAGGGAACCGGCTCTGGCGCTTGATCCAACAGACCTTTCTGACCCACAGGATTGGGGTTGTTGGTGGTGTAGGCGGCCTGCAGGTCAGCGGCTGTCGTCATCAGCGTAAAGGATGACGACAACGCCTGTGTCGCATTGATCACGCTGGGCATGCGGACATAGGATATGACCTCTTTTTCGACCTCGTCGAGCCAGTTTTCCAAGGCGAGGCCGCGTTCGTCCGTCAGCACGTGAAAATTGCGCTTTGCCTCGTGCAGGGTGCTGTCGCGAAAATCGAGATACCCGAGCACCGCCACTGTCAGCGATGCGGCAAGGCTGATGCAAGCGATGACGACAGGCAGCTTGCGGGAAAGGGGGACAGAACTGAGATTGCGCATGAATAGCCTCTTGCACCGGGAATTCGGATCAGGGGCTTTATTGCCGACAGCGATTAAGAACCGCTTAAGCGCCGCACGGTTTTTTCACCCCGTCACGGCGTCAGCCCCAGAATCCGGCGCGCGCCTGCCGGGTCCGCGACAGGCCGGTCATGCCGGTCGCAAATCTCCACAACCCGCTGCACCAGTGCTGCGTTGGACGGTGCCAGCCTGTCCCGGTCCAGCCTGACATTGTCCTCAAGCCCCGTGCGCGCATGGCCGCCTGCCGCCACCGCCCATTCGTTCAGCACGATTTGCTGCGGCCCGATCCCCGCCGCACACCAGGGCGCGCCCGGAAACAGGCGGTTCACGGTCTGCACATAATAGTCGAACACGTTCTTGTCCGCGGGCATCGCGTTTTTGACACCCATCACGAACTGGACGTAGGGCACATCCTTGATCTGACCTTTGGCATGCATTTCCGCGGCTTTCAGGATATGCGACAGATCAAAGGCCTCGACCTCGGGCTTGACCTCGTAAGTCAGCATTTCGGCGGCCAGCCAGTGCACCAGATCGGGCGGGTTTTCATAGACGCGGGTGGGAAAATTGTTCGATCCCACGGACAGAGACGCCATGTCGGGGCGCAGGGGCAACATGCCCCCCCGCGCGCGCCCTGCCCCCGACCTGCCGCCGGTCGAAAACTGGACAATCATGCCGGGACAATGTTTGCGCAGCCCCTCAAGCAATGCAGCAAACTTTTCGGGGTCACTGGAGGGCGTTTCATCATCATTGCGCACATGCGCATGGACAATGCTCGCCCCGGCCTCAAAGGCTTCCTGCGTGCTTTCGACTTGTTCTGCCACGCTGATCGGCACGGCCGGATTGTTGGCCTTGGTCGGCAGGGATCCGGTGATCGCCACGCAGATGATGCAGGGATTGGTCATTTGGCAGGCGCCAGCACAAAGTCGTGGATCACCTCGAAGAACGGCCCGGACTGACCCTCGGACGCGATCCTGTCGGGGGCGGTGATGTGGCGGAACTTGGCCATCAGGCTTTCCTTGACGCCGAACACCGCGTCGGAATGGATGTAATCATCGTCGGGATCGAAGATGTGCGTCACCAGCGTCTCGAACCCCTCCGCCTCCAGAATGTAATGCAGATGCGCGGGCCGATACGGGTGCCGCCCAAGGCCCGCAAGCAACTGCCCGACAGGGCCGTCATCGGGGATCGGGTAGAATTTGGGCTTGGCCCCCCAGAACCAGTATTCGCCATCCGCCCCCGTGCGGAACACGCCGCGCAGGTTGAAATCGGGCTGGATACCTTTTTGCTGCACGTCATAGAACCCGTCGTCATTGGTCTGCCAGACATCGATTTTCGCATTCGCGATCGGGTTGCCGTCGGTGTCGAGGATGCGGCCTTTGACCAGCATCGGCTCGCCCTTGCCATCCAGACAGATATTGGCCCCCATCGGTTTTTCGGGTGCATTGGCCACATGGAACGGCCCCAGCACCGTGCTTTCGGATGCGCCCGAGGGTTTGCGGTTGTTGATCGCATCGACCAGCATCGACACGCCCAGCACATCCGACAGGAGGATGTATTCCTGCCGCCAGTCGTCGGATTTGTGCCCCGTGCGGGTCAGGAACAGGATCGCCTGCATCCATTCGTCTTGCGTCGGTTCGATTTCCTTGACCGCCGCATGCAGGTGGCGGGTGATGACGGCCATCACCTCGGCCAGACGCGCATCCTTGGCATTGGCGTTGCGGCTGACGACGACATCGGCGGAATTGCTTTCCGTGAAATAGCCTTGTTCGGTCATGCGGCACCTTTGATGCGGGCGGATTGCGCCGGTTGCAGGATTGCCGTCATCACGCGGCGAAGCTCGGTCGCGGGGTTCGCCACCATTTCATCCACGCGCCATGCGACGTGATGGTCGGGGCGCACCAGCACGCAGCCGCTGTCACGGATATCGCGCACACGCGCCCAGTCGCCGGTATGGTCCTGAATGGCGCGGCGGGGGCCGATTTCATGGACCTTGATGGTCAGGCCCAGCTCACCCGCCACGGTGACGGCTGCGTCATTCCACGCCTCGCCCCCGATGCCGGTCAGCAGGGTGAAGGTGCCGTGGCCGGTCAGGTCAAGTGTGGACAGCTTTTCGCCCGTGGCCGTGAAGACCCAGGCATGCGGCAGCCGCGCGCCGGGCCATGTGGTGGGGTGGTAGTGCAATTCCTCGTCCATCGCGAAGGGGGGCTCCAACTGCCCGTCAGTGACGATGGCATCCGAATGATAGCGCTGGTTCATCTCGACCCCGTGGCAGTCGAATTCATATTTCTTGAAGGCAATCGCATCGCGGAGCGCCGCGCGCTGTTTTTCCGCGGCAGGGCCGCTGGCGGTGCGGGCGTCCATGTTTTTCTGCATCTTCACCGGATCGACCGACCCTGTCAGGCCAAGCGCGTCAAAGATCGGGCCGAATTCACCGATGGACTGGTTGGCGCGGGTGACGATCTGTTTGGCCACAGGTGCGCGTTCGGCTGTGTAGCTGTCAAGCAGCGCCTGCCCCGCCTGCCCCTTGATCACCGCGGCGAGTTTCCAGCACAGGTTGAACGCATCCTGAATGGACGTATTCGACCCCAGCCCGTTCGACGGCGGATGCCGGTGCGCGGCATCCCCCATGATGAACACGCGGCCCTTTTGCATCTGCGTCGCATAGGCGTTGTTCACGGTCCATGTGTTGGCGCTGATCAGTTCGATCTCAAGCTTGGGATCACCCACCAACTGCCGCGCGACTTCGGTCGCATAGTCCGGCGTCACATCCGGCGCAGGTCCGTTGATGTCATAGCCCCAGACGATCAGCCATTCGTTCCACGGCCGGATCATTCGCACCAGCCCCATGCCGATCCCGCCGACATTGGCACCGGGCTGCATGACCCAGTAAAGGACCGAGGGGCGGTGCGCGACATATTTGGACAAATCGGCACGGAACAGGATGTTCATGGACCCGCCCACGCCCATCTTGCCTTCGATGGGCAGGTTTTCAGTCTCGGCCACCAGCGAATTGCCGCCATCGGCCCCGATCATGTATTTCGCGCGGATCGTCAGGGTCTGGCCCGTCAGCCGGTCGCGCACGGTGGCGGTGACGCCATCCGCATCCTGCACATGCGACAGATATTCCGTGCTCATCCGGCTTTGCGTGCCGCGTTTGGCGGCGGTCGTGAACAGGATCGGTTCCATGAACGTCTGCGGCAGATCGTTCATGAAAGTGGGCGATGACAACAGATGTTCGGCCTTGGACATCGGATGCGTGCCCCAGCTGCGCATGCGGCCAATCTCCTCGCCCGCAAGGCTTTCGCAGAACACGTTTTCGCCCATCAATTCCTGTTCGGTGGCGTGCATATAGGCCTCGGCCTCGACCTCGCGGCCCAGATCGCGCAGCACCTCCATCGTGCGCTGGTTGGTGATATGGGCGCGCGGTGTATTGGCCAGCCAGCTATAGCGATTGATCGCGATATTGCGGATGCCATAGGTCGACAACAGCGCGGCAGAGGCGGACCCGGCAGGCCCGGTGCCAATGATCAGAACGTCGGTTTCCATGTCAGCCATGTCTCTCTCCTGTTGTTGGTTTTGTGGATGTTGCCGCGCGGCGCAGGCGGCGGCGAATTGGGAAAAGCTGGATGCCGGTGCGCGCCGAGATCAGGCCCCAGATACCGCGCGGCGCAAACAGCATGATCACGATGCCAAGCGCGCCCAGCACGATCAGATAGGCGCTGCCGTAATCGGCCAGCAGCGATTGCAGCAGGAAGAACACGATCACCCCGATGATCGGCCCCTCAACGGTGCCGATCCCGCCGATCACGACGATGAAGATCACAAACGCAGTCCAGTCCGTGACGCTGAAGGCTGCATCGGGACTGACGCGCCCTTTTTGTAGATAGATCAGCCCGCCTGCGATGCCGGTGCCGAAGGCGGACACCAGAAACACCAGCCATTTCATGCGCACCGCATCAACGCCGACGGATTTCGCAGCCTCGATATTGTCGCGCACGGCGGCGAGGGCGAGGCCGCGTTTGGTGCGCAACAGCCAGTAGATGCCGCCGATGGTGGCAACGGCCAGCGCCAAAGCCAGCCAATAGGTCACGATATCCCGCGCGGCGGCGGTGCGCACATCCAGCAAGGTGGCGATTGTTTCGACGCCGATGAAATCGCGCGCTTGCGGTGGCAGCGACGTGCCGGACCCGCCGCCCAGCGTTTGCCATTGCGCGACCAGCAGGCGTACGACCTCCGCCACGACCCATGTGCCGATGGCGAAATAGGCCCCGGCAAGGCGGAAGGCGAAAAAGGCGGTCGGCACGGCGATGATCGCCGCAACCACGCCACAAATCAGCAGCGCGGCAATCGGGTCCATCCCCCACAGGATGCCCGCCCCGAACAGCGTATAGGCCCCGATCCCGACAAAGGCATGCTGCCCCACGCTGACCAGGCCGCCATAGCCTGCGAGCAGGTTCCAGAATTGCGCGAGCGTCAGCATGGTCAGGATGAAGAACAGATCCTGGATCATGCTGCGGCTGGCGAACAGCGGTGCGGCGATCAGCGCCACCAGCAGAACCAGCGCGGCAATGCCTGCGATGCGTGACGCTTTGGTGCGGGTTTCGACGATATACATGGCGTCCCCCTCAATCATAGGCGCGCGGGAACAGGCCCCGCGGCTTGATCAGCAGCACTACCAGAAAGGCAACATGCCCTGCGAGGATCTGCCATTCGGGGTTGATCGCCGCGCCCACGGTCTGCGCCACGCCGATGATAATCCCGCCCGCCAGCGTCCCCCAGAGCGAGCCGAGACCGCCGATAATCACCGCCTCGAAAGCATAGATCAGCCGCGCTGGCCCGATGGTGGGATCGAAATTGGCGCGCATGCCGAGATAAAGCGCCGCAATCGTCACCACGATCATCGCGATGCCGGTGGCGGTGGCGAAAACCGAGGCCGGCTTGATCCCCATCAGGCTTGCCGTGACCGGATCATCCGATGTGGCGCGGAACGCGCGGCCAAGGGCGGTGCGGTAAAACAACTGGTTCAGCCCGACGATCACCGCAATGGCCGACAGAAAGGTCAGCACAGGCATCACGCCCAAGGTAACAGGCCCCACGGCAAAGGACGCGGTTTCCAGCGCCCCTGCCCCGATCCGCTGGCTGTCGGCGGTGAACCCTTCCAGAAGTGCGTTCTGCAATACGATGGACAGCCCGAAAGTGACCAGCAGCGGTGGCAGGATATCCTCGCCCAGCACGCGGTTCAGCACGATGCGCTGCAACAGCCAGCCGAAACCGAACATCAGCGGCATGGCAATCGCGGCGGCCAGAAACGGGTTGATGCCAAGGAAGGACACCACAACCAGAATGACATAGGCCGCCATCACGATCAGGTCGCCATGGGCAAGGTTCACCAGCCGCATGATCCCGAACACAAGGCTTAGCCCCGCGGCAAACAGCGCATAAAGCCCGCCCAGCAGGATGCCCTGCACGATTGTATCGACCCAGATCATGCGCTGACCCCGAAATAGGCGTCGTGGATCGCCTCGCGGCTGAGTTCGCTTGGCAGGCCGGACAGGGTGACGCGGCCTTCCATCATGCAATAGACGCGGTCCGCCACCTTCAGCGCCTGCCCGATATCCTGTTCCACGACGATCACCGCGGCGCCGCTGTCACGGATCTGCGGCAAGGCGGCATAGATGTCGCGGATCACCACGGGGGCCAGACCAAGGCTGATTTCATCGCAAAGCAGCACGCGCGGATTGGACATCAGCGCCCGCCCGATCGCGACCATCTGTTGCTGCCCGCCGGACAAGGACGTCGCGGGCTGCCTGCGTTTTTCGTGCAGGATCGGGAACAGGTCATAAACTTTCCGGAGGGTCCAATATCCGGCCGCCTTGCGCGCATGCGCTCCGATCAGGAGGTTTTCCTCGACACTGAGCGAGGGGAACAATTTGCGCCCCTCGGGCACCATCGCGACACCCTGCATCAGCATTTCATCCGCACGCGCGGCCCCCATCGGCGCGCCGTCAAGCGTGATCATCTCGGGGGCATTGCGCAGAACGCCGGAAATCGACCGCATCAGCGTGGTCTTGCCCGCGCCATTCGCGCCGATGATGGCAATCGCCTCGCCCGCGTCCAGATGCAGATCGACGCCGTAAAGCGCCTGAAAATCGCCGTAACGCGCGGTCAGCCCTTGGACTTGCAACAGGTTCATATGTCGATCCCCAGATAGATTTCGCGCACTTCGCGGCTGGCCATGATCGCGGCAGGCTCGCCCAACCCGATCACGCGACCAAAATCCAAGACCAGCAGGCGTTCGACCACGGAATTCAGCGCGTGCAGCACATGTTCGATCCAGATGATCGTGGTGCCTTCGGCATGGATCGCGCGGATCGTGCGGATCAGCGCCTGACATTCGCCCTCGGTCAGCCCGCCCGCGATTTCATCGAGGAGCAGCAGTTTGGGCCGCGTCGCCATCGCTCGGGCCAGTTCCAGACGCTTGCGCTGCAACAGGCTCAGCCCCCCCGCCGGATCATTGGCGCGGTCGATCAGTTCGGTGCGCTCCAAGATGGTCGCGCACATATCCGCCACGTCCTTTTCGCGGCGGGCCTGTCCGTGGGCGGCAGCAACGACGAGGTTTTCGAACACGGTGAGGTTGGAAAACGGCTGCGGGATCTGGAACGACCGGCCCACACCCGCCAGACAGCGCTGCATGGGCGAGACGCGGGTCACGTCCTGCCCGTCAAAGATCACCGTGCCACGGTCGGCGGCGATATTGCCGGTGATGAGGTTAAACAGCGTCGATTTGCCCGCCCCGTTCGGCCCGATGATGCCCAAAGCCTGCCCCTGCGGCACGTCAAAGCTGACGTCATCGGTCACCTTGAGGGCACCGAAGGATTTGGAGACATTCTGCAAGGACAGGATCGGCATGAGGTTTCCGTTTGTTGGCAGTGAGGCCCCGGAACAAGTCAGGGGTGTGGTGTGCCAGCGCCCCGGGCTTAACCCGGGGCCTCTGGCGAGGCTTAGGCCAAAGCCTCCATCGTCCCGCCAGTCGGGATCTCCGGCGCTGTCGTGTTATCCACGACGACCAGATCAAAGGTCCCATCCTCCTTGCGCCGCCACTGGCCGCCGACCAGCGGTGTCTTGCAGACGTTCTGCGCGGCAAAGGGCGGCACGCCCGCGCCGTCCCATGCAATGCGCCCGACCATCGTGTTCAGCTCCGTCGCGCGGATCGTTTCGACCACATCATCGGGGTCGGTCGGGTCAGAGGCGCGCTTGATCACATCGGCCGCCATTTCGAACAGGGAATGGACAAAGCCGATCGGCTGGGTCCAGGGGCGGCCTGTCTCGGCGGTAAAGCTCGCGGCCAGATCGGCGCAGCTTTCGCCGGTCAGGGACGAGGTGAACGGATGGCTTGCGGACCACCAGACTTCGGACGACAGGTTGTGACCCGCCTCGCCCAGCGTTTCGACCGATTGCGGAAACAGGATCGCCTTGGCCACGGTGATCGCCTTGGGTTGGAACCCCTGCTGCAGCGACTGGTTGCGGAAGGTCGTGAAATCCGGCGGGATCACGACGCCAGTGACGATTTCGGCATTGGCCGCACGGAACGCGTTGATCTGCGCGCTGAAATCGTCGGTCAGGTTCTGGTAACGGCCCGGATCGGTGGTGGTGTAGCCCGACGCGGCGAAACCGGGGGCCACACCGACATTCGGATCACCCCAGGCGTTGCCGTCCGCATCGTTCGGGAACAGCCCGCCGACCTGTTTGTTGGTATCAAGCTGGTTCCACATATTGGTGAAAACGGCGATCACATCCTCCAGCCCCCAGAAATAATGGTAGGCATAGTTGAACGGCTGCCAGCTTGTCGGATCGCCGGGGTTGCCTTGCTGGCCGATGAAGAATGGCTGCCATGGGGCCTTGGTGGAAATCACCGGCACGCCTTCGGATTCGCAGACCGTCGCCACGGGGTTCGTGGTTTCAGGCGTCGAGGCGACAAGCATGAAATCCACTTCGTCGTCGATGATCAGCTCCTGCGCAACGGTCGCGGCGCGGTTCGGGTTGGACTGGCTGTCCTTGACGGTCACCTCGACCGCGATGCCCTGTTCGGCCATCACGCGGTTGAACATGGCGATGGTGAATGTGTCGGCCTCTGCAAAGCCCGCAAGCGGGCCGGTCTGCGGGCTGACATAGCCGATGCGCACGGCCCGGCCCTGTGCAAGCGCGGGCATGGCCAGCCCCGAAGCGGACAAGGCAAAGCCGCTGGCCATGCCGGTTTTCAGTAATTTGCGTCGCGTAATCATCTTAAATCCTCCCAGTTCAAGTTTACGTTTGTCAGGTGACGGACCGCGTCCCTCGCCACGCGTCCGTCAGGATGGTCTTGATGTCATCGCGCGTGAACTTGCGCGGGTTGGCATAGGGTTGGCGTGTCGCGATCTCGGCGGCGCGGTCCAGATCGGGCTCCTCCAGCCCCAGATCGGACAGACGCAGCGGCGCGCCAAGCGCCTTGGCAAAATCCCACAGGCCGCCGCCGACCGTGCCACCCATCAGTTCCGCAACCGGGCGCAGCTGTTCCGGCACCGCGATGGCATTGAAGCCCGCTGTATGCGGCAACATGATCGCATGGGTTTCGGCATGGGGCAGCCCGAAGGACCCGCCCAGCACGTGGCAAAGCTTGTGATGCAGCGCCATCGACACATAGCCAAGCGTGGTCGACCCGAGCCATGCGCCGTAAAGCACCTCGGCGCGGGCCTCTGTGTTGGCGGGGTCGGCGACCACTTCTGGCAAACCCCGCTTGAACGCGCGGATCGACTCCAGCGCCATCATGTCGGTGATCGGATTGGCATCGGCGGCGTAAAGCCCTTCGACCGCATGGGCGATGGCGTTCAGCGCAGATGTCACGGTCATGCTGACAGGCAGGCCCAGCGTCAGATCGACGTCGTAGATCACCAGTTCCGGCCTGATCGCAGGATCGCGGCGGGTGGTCTTTTCGCCTTTGTCGGTTTCGCCAAGGATATCGGTCATTTCTGACCCGGCATAGGTAGTGGGGATCACCACCTGATCGGCGCTGGTGCGGACCGCGATTGCCTTGCCCAGCCCAGTCGTAGACCCGCCGCCGATGGCGACGACACAATCCGCCCCCGCCGCCTGATAGGCGGCAACAGCGCGGTCGGTCACATCGACAGGCGTGTGCATCGCGGCTTCGGTAAAGGTCCCCGCTGCAAGCGCACCAAGCCGGTCCACAACATCGCGCGCCTGATCCGCCTGCTGCGGCGTCGACAGCACCAGCGCCTTGCCCCGGCCAAGCGATCGCACCGCATCGCCCACCTGGGCCAGCGTGCCGTGGCCAAAGATTACCTTGGTTGCAATGCCGGGAAAGACGAAGGCGCGGGGATGGATCATGCCTCCGCGCCCCAAATCAATGTGCCATGCGCCAAGGCACGCAGCATGCCCGACAGGGCCGCGATTTCGGTATCGGTCACTTCATGCGGGCGACCGGGGAACATATCGCTGCGCAACCGCGCGCCTGCGCGCGTCAGATCGGCCAACATCCGGTGATGCGCTTGGGCCGGAATCCAGGGGTCGGCATCGCCGCAGCTGGCGTAGACGTTCAACCCGTCTAGCGGCTTGCGCGGCAGGTTATCGGTCTCTGCCCCGATCCGGCAGGCGGTGAATAGGCAGGCCGCATCCACGATCGTGGGCTGGCACATCAGCGTTTCGACCGACAGGCAAGCGCCTTGCGAAAACCCGCATAGCAGGACGGGTACATCGGGTGCCGCGGCCCGTTCGGCCTTGATCAGGGTCGTGACCTGACGGACCCCGTTGTGCATTTCGACCAACGTCTCGTCGGTCAAGGGATCAATGGCGCGGGCGGCATACCAGCCGTGACCCTCCGATTTCGGCAGCACGAAACGCACGTCCGGCACCGCGACGCGGGCGACGATACTGTCCATCATATCCGCCTGCGTCTGGCCGCGCCCATGCACGACGATGCAGATCACCTTTGCATCGCCCGGATCGGCCCCGTGGAAAACCGGCTGCACCATCATCCTGTCCTAGAATTGCGCAGGCTCGAGCCCGGCTTCCATTTCGGCCTGCCGGTCGGCGAACCACGGCGGGAACACCAGCGTCTGGCCGATGGCGTCGGCGGGTTCGTCCTTGGCCCAGCCGCCCGGCACGGTCCAGGCCAGCTCGAACAGCGCGCCGCCGGGGCTGCGCACATAGCAGGATTTGAAATACATCCGGTCCTTTTGTTCGGAGATATCGGTGAACCCGAGGCCTTCGATATGGGCGCGCAGCGCCATCTGGTTGTCTTCATCGCCGGTATTGAGCGCAAGGTGGTGAATCGTGCCGCCCGCCAGCGTCCATGTGCCTTGGGCCACGTCGGGTTCGTGCAGGACCTCGACGATGGATTTCGCACCGTCATTTGTGGGGACCGCGAAAACCAGACCCTCATGCGTGTCCGCGATCTTTTCCATTGGCAGGGCGATGGTCAGGAAATCGTCCATTGCGGTGCGGTCCATCACGGAAATCGCGCCGCCATAGATGCCTTTGATCCCGTGTTCGGCGCTGATGCCGCGATCGGGGTTCGCAATCGGTGTGCGGTTGTCACTGGGGTTCTCGACCAACTCGTGCGGGATGCCGCAGGGATGTTCGAACACCACGCGGTCCGCGCCGAAACGCGCGGTCTTGCGCGCGGGCACGCCCATTTCGTTCAGCCGGTTGACCCAGAATTCGCTAGCGCCCACGGGGATCGCCTGCATCACGACCTTGGACTGGTTCGACCCGCGCCGCCCGAAAATGCCGGGCTTGGCAAAGGGGAATGTCGTGATGATGGTCGAGGCATCGCCGTTCCTGGCCCCATAATACAGGTGATAGACCGGCAGCACGCCGTCGAACAGCACCGTACGCTTCACCGAATAAAGGCCCAGCGTCTTGGTATAGAAATCGTAATCTTCCTGCACGCCATGCGTGCTGAGCGTCAGGTGATGATAGCCGCTGATTCTGGACATGACGTCTCCTCCTCTGGTGTCGCCGGCGATGGTGCAGGACGGGGAATGCGTGATCAGCCTCCTCGCTGATCACGGACCTTTTGCACCGGGTTGATTGCAGGTTAGGACCGTGCAACATGTAATAGTATTAAATTTGGGGGCTTCAGCATGACGTATTGCTATGAAGATAGATGAAAAGCATCTGGCCCAATTGGCCGCCGTCGTCGAAGCAGGGGGCGTGACCGAAGGCGCGCATCTGCTGGGCATGACGCAACCCGCCGTGTCCCGCACCCTGTCGGCGCTGGAAAAGCGTCTGGGCGAAAAACTGTTCATGCCGGGCCGCAGGCCGCTGGTGCCCACGATCATCGGGCGGCAATTGGCGGCACATGGCAAGGTCATTCTGGACGCGGGGCGCAAGGCGTCGGATGCGGTGCGCAGTTTTCAGGCGGGATCGGCGGGGACCGTGCGGATCGGCGGGGTGCCGTTCTTCATGGATGCGTTCATCTCGCAGATGCTGGGGCAGTTTCAGGTGCAACAACCCGATATTTCCATCGACCAATCCTATGGCAACCTGCCAGAATTGCAGGCCGGGCTGCGTTCGGGCCAGCTTGATATGGCGATCTGTCCGCTGGGCGTGGTGGAACCGGGGTCGGAGCTTGCCTTTACCGAGATTCTGCCGGGCCGCAACGTGATAGGCGCCCGCGCGCGGCATCCGCTGTTCCGCAAGAAATCCATCACATCCCACGAACTGTTGCGCTATCCGTGGATCGCGCCCCTGCCCGGATCACCGCTGCTGGCCGATCTGCATGCGATCCTGTTGTCCATCGGGGTCAGCGAATTCAATGTCCGCTATTCGGGCGGGTCATTGCTCAGTGTGCTGAACTACCTGCATGAAACCGATGCGCTGACGGTCCTGCCGCAAAGCGTGCTGTTCGCTTTCCGGCAGGACGGGCGGTTCAAGACGCTGCCGATCAAGATACCGCAACCGCAACGCTCGCTTGGTATCCTGACGCTCAAGGAGGCACCGAAACTGCCCGCCAGTGACAAGCTGACGAAATTCATCATCAGCCGTTTCAACGAATTGCGCGGTGTCATCCTGCGCCACGAAAACGCGGTGATCTGGGGGACGTGACCCTGCCCTCTTGCAAAACGGGCGGACGCTGTCACAAGGGGCGCGCGCGCAAGGCGCGGGTTTTCGGGTTCGGCAATGAGCACAACACTACAGGCAGCGCTGTGGATGATCGGCGCTATCGTCGCATTCACCACGATGGCCATCGCCGGGCGCAGCGTCAGCGTGGAACTCGACACATTCGAGATCATGCTGTTCCGCAGCTTGATCGGGATCGGGATTGTTCTGGGCATCGCCGCCTATGCGGGTGCGATGCGCCAGATCCGGTTTCGTAAACTGCGGCTGCATCTGGTGCGCAACATCTGCCATTTCACCGGGCAGAACCTGTGGTTCTATGCCATCACCGTGATCCCGCTGGCGCAGGTCTTTGCACTGGAATTCACCACGCCGATCTGGGTGCTGCTCTTGTCGCCGCTGATCCTGCAGGAACGGCTGACGGGCATGGGGCTGGTCGCGGCACTGATCGGTTTCGTCGGCATCCTGATCGTGGCACGGCCCGATCCGGGCAATCTCAGCCCCGGATTGCTGGCGGCGGCGGGTTGTGCGATATTCTTCGCGCTGAGCGCGATTTTCACGCGCAAGCTGACGCGGACCGAAGGGATCACCTCGATCCTGTTTTTCCTGACCGTCACACAGGCGGTATTCGGGCTGATTTGCGCGGGCTATGACGGCGATATCGCCTTGCCGTCGGGCACGGTCCTGCCGTGGGTCATTGTGATCAGCGTCGCGGGGCTCGTGGCGCATTTCTGTCTCACCAAGGCGCTCAGCATTGCCCCCGCCAGTACGGTCATGCCGCTGGATTTCGTGCGCCTGCCCGCCATCGCTGTCGTGGGGATGGTTTTGTATGACGAACCTTTGGAACTGCTGGTCTTTGTCGGCGCCGCGCTGATTTTTCTGGGCAATTACATGAACATCCGGCAGGCCGGGCGCGTCGCTGCAAACTGAACTGGATAGTTCATTTGTTGCGCTGCGGTGCGGCATGACATAATTTTGTTACGCTACGACACAGGCGCGCCATGACGCCGCGTCAATAATTGACGTAATGATTAAGCACTCCGTAGGGTTTGTTGCATAGAATTTGTTCATGATGGGGATGAGGACATGAAACAGACACTTACGGTCGGCGCAGCGCTGCTGATGACGACCTCCATGGCGCATGCGGTTGGGTTGGACCGTTCGGCGCAGAATATCGGCATCATCTTTCAGGATGGCAATTATGCCGAGCTGAGCTTTGGCTATGTCATGCCGGACGTGAGCGGGACCGACCTTCCGTTGGGAGGACCTTTCGTCGGAGGAGACGCGTCCGGCAACGTTGCGGAGGATTACAGCATTCTCGGCCTTGGCTACAAAACCGACATCAACGACCAGATTTCGTTTGCGCTGATCATTGACGAACCCTACGGGGCCGACGTGAGCTATCCCACGGGAGAGTCGGTCAATTTGGGCGGTACCGCCGCCACGCTCGATTCGGTCGCCTTCACCGCCATGCTGCGTTACAAACTGAACGAGAATGTCAGCTTTCATGGCGGTATTCGTGCGCAGTCGACCGAGGGCGAAATCACGCTGGCCGGGGCCGCGTATCAAGAACTTACCGGCTATAATGTCACGCTGGATCGTCATTTAGGTTTTGGCTACGCAATCGGTGCCGCCTATGAGATTCCCGACATCGCCCTGCGCGTGGCCCTTACCTATTTTTCGGAAATCGAGCATGAGTTCGATACGACAGAACGGGTCGGCTCCATGGCGCTGCCGCCGTCGGGGGCAACCACGGTGACAACGCCGCAGGCCGTCAACCTTGATTTCCAGACCGGGATCGCGGCAGACACTCTGCTGTTCGGTTCGATCCGCTGGGCCGAATACAGCGTCGTGAAAGTGTCCCCCGATTTCTTCGCCAGCCAAACTATGGGCGCTTCACTGGCAAATATTGAGGACGGGTTCGGCTATACGCTGGGCGTCGGTCGCCGGTTCAGCGATGTCTGGTCGGGTTCGTTCAGCGTGGGCTATGAACCAGAAGGCGAAGATCTTGTCTCGCCACTGGCTCCAACGAACGGGAACTACTCAGTCGGCGTGGGCGCGCAATACACGATGGACAACGTCATCCTGTCCGGCGGCGTGCGGTATATCATGCCCGGTGACGCCTCTGCGCAGACTGCGGACACGGCCCGTGCCGACTTCTCGGACAACGACGCCATCGCGGTCGGCTTCAAGGTCGCCTATACCTACTGATCTCGTCGCTCAGGACCAGCAAAAGCCCCGCCCCAAATGGCGGGGCTTTTTGTTTGGCGCATGATCCGGCTTGCACCTTGCGCACCGACAGGATCAAACCGCCATCATGATGCTTGCCCAGAAAACCATGACCGGCCGCGCTTGGGCGGAAATCCTGATCCTGTCGCTGATCTGGGGCGCGTCGTTCCTGTCGGTGCATGTGGCATTGGAAGAGATCGGCCCGCTCACATCCGTCGCGCACCGGACATTCTGGGCGATGCTGATCCTGTGGGGCTATGTCGCCATCCGCCGCCTGCCCTTGCCGCGCAGCCCGGCGATCTGGGGGGCGTTCCTGATCATGGGGCTGCTCAACAACGTGATCCCGTTCAGCCTGATGGCATGGGGACAGCTGCATATCGAGACAGGGCTGACCGCGATCATGAACGCCTCGACCGCGATATTCGGCGCGATCACGGCCGCGGTGTTTCTGGCCGATGAACGGCTGACACTGCGCAAGGCTGTGGGCGTGGGCCTCGGGTTTCTGGGGGTTGCCACCGCCATCGGATTGCAGGTGCTAACGCAATTCGACCTGCGGTCCTTGGGTCAGATCGCCGTGCTGGGCGGTGCGATCAGCTATGCGTTCGCGGGTGTCTGGGCGCGCAAGCACCTGTCCGGCCTGACGCCACAGGTTGCCGCTGCGGGGATGCTGACCGGGTCGAGTCTGATCGCCCTGCCCTTGGCGTGGGCCATCGAAGGGCCGATCAATCTGGCCTTGCAACCGCAAACATGGGCTGCCATCGGCTACTATGCGGTGATGGCGACGGCGCTGGCCTATCTGATGTATTACCGCGTGCTGGCGATGGCGGGCAGCGGCAATCTGATGCTGGTCACGCTGCTGGTCGCGCCCGTCGCGATCATCTTGGGCGCGGTGATCTTGGGCGAGGCGCTGCCGTTGCGCGCCTATGCCGGTTGTGCGCTACTTGCGACCGGACTGGTCATCCACGATGGCCGCGTGGTCAAGGCGATCCAACACCGCGCGCGCGGCACGTAGCCCCGGCGCTTCGCCCCCGCGCCCGAGCCTGTCCATCGTCACATCCATCGCCGCCTGCTGCGCTGTCGGGTGGGCCAGCACCGCCAAGACCGCATCGGCGATGGGTTCCGGCTGACAGGCCCCGCCGATGAATTCCGGCACCACGCGCGTGTCGCTGACCAGATTGACCAGGGTGACGGTGTCCACTAGCAGCATGCGCGAAATGATGATCCGGCTGAGCCACGTCATGTCATAGGCGATCACCATCGGCGTGCCATTGGCGGCCAGTTCCAGCGACACCGTGCCGGAGGCCGCAAGTGCCACATCCCCGCGGCGGAACCACGCGGGTTTCAGCGGGCTGGCGGGCGGCAGCACGGTGACCGGCACGGACCAATCCGCCACCTGCGCCTGCACCAGATCATGCACATTGGCCGTGGTGGGAATGACGAACCGCGCATCCGGCACCTGTGCCGCGATCCGCGCCACGGCCTGCCCGAAACGGGGGGCAAGGCGGTTCACCTCGCTTTTGCGGCTGCCGGGCAGGACCAGCACGACGGTGCCATCGCCCAAGGTGGCGGCCTCTTCGGCGCTGGCAATTGGATCGGTCACCACCGGATGCCCGACGAAATCGCAGTCCATGCCCGCGGCCTGCATCAAAGGCGGCTCGAATGGGAAGAGCGCGAGCACATGGTCGATATGATGCGCCATATGCGCCGCGCGTTTGGGCCGCCATGCCCAGACCGTCGGGGCGACGTAATGCACGGTGCGGATGGTGCTGCGGGCCTTGACCAGTTTGGCCACGCGCAGGCAGAAATCGGGGCTGTCGATGGTGATCAGCGCATCGGGTCGGGTCTGCACGACCGCCTCGGCCATCTGCGCGATGCGCCGTTTCAGCGCGCGGTATTTGGGCAGGATTTCCGCCAGCCCCATGACGCTGAGTTCATCCATGGGAAAGCGGCTGACCAGCCCTTCGGCCTGCATCAGCGGCCCGCCGACCCCGTCAAAGGTCACGTCAGGGCGGAGCGTTTTCAGCCCGGCCATCAGCGCCGCCCCCAGCTTGTCGCCCGACGCCTCGCCCGCGATCAGGAACACTCTCATGCGCCACCTTTGGGGCGGACCCAGAGAAACATTTTTTGCGCATCAAGGATTTCAAGTACCCCGTCGAGATTGAGGACCATTACGCCACCTGCTTCGATGACGATTCCATCCAGCCTTGCTTCTGCTGCCAGCATGGCGGTGCGCGGCCCAATCACAGGAAGATCGGCGCGGCGATCTTGATCGGGCTTAGGTGCTTTGAAAAGGATTCCACCTTCCGGTTTTGATTGCGGAACAGGCTCTCCGGCAAGCCAGTCGGTCACTCCGTTCGCTGCAGCTACAACAACTTCGAAGGGTAGCAGAAAGGGGTCAAATGAAAATGAATCAGGCTTTTTAGGACTTTGATAAGTCGACGCGAGCTTACGAAGCATTGCATCCGTCCCTTCGCTGTCCTCGCGTAGAACGGCCAAACCGCCCCTGACAATGCAGGCCTGCCCGATGTCAGAAAGGCCCAACGTGTGGATGCACATCTCACCCGCCTCTGCATCGGCCACTTGTTCCAGCGAAGTCGTCTTTTTTGTAGAAATTCCCGTGGCAGGCAACAGATCAGGCGCGAGGTCATGTGCTGCAACCACGGCAAAGCCTGCATTTTCAAAGATCGCGATCACACCGCGCAACGTGCCATCATCGCCTTTGGCCATCGCGGTTTGCAGACCTGCGACCAGTGGCAAGGTCGCTGCATCAATCTGTGCGGGGTCGATTACTGGCCGTTTGACAGCACCCGCCATGCAGATACGCGTCACACCGCGTGCGGACAGATCCGCGAGAAACGACCCCAGCTGTTCGATGCGAAAGGTGATGTCGGGCGTGATCTGGGGCGCAAAGCCCTGCAAGGCGCAGACAATCGGCCGCGCCGCGAGCCGCGCCAGCAGCGCGGGTGGCAGATCGCCGGTGCCTGCGATCAGCGCCAGCATCAGCCCGGCGTCAGGAAATTGCGGTCGGACGGGCCAAGGATGAAACGCACCATGTCCTGCACGTAGGCGCTGTCGCTTTCATCGCCAAGCTTGCGGGCGCGGTCCTGAAAATTGCCTTCACCGTCTTTGAGCATCTGGAACGCCGCACGCAACGCGGTGATATCGGCGCGGTCCACGCCCTTGCGCTTCAGCCCGACAAGGTTCAGCCCGTCGAGCACGCCGCGCGGCCCCTGCACCAACCCGTGCGGGACCACATCGGCCGTCACCATCGTGACCGCGCCGATGATGGCGCCCTGCCCGATCCGCACCCATTGATGCACACCGCAAAGCCCGCCGATGATGACGTCATCCTCGATCACGCAATGGCCCGCGACGGCGGAATTGTTGACGATGATCACACGGTCGCCGACCTGCGCGTCATGCGCGATATGGCAGCCCGCCATGAAGAGCCCGTCATCGCCAACGCGGGTGATCCCGCCCCCTTGGACGGTGCCGGTGTTGATCGTCACATGTTCGCGGATGCGGTTGCGCGCGCCGATGCGCAGTTTGGTCTTTTCGCCCGCGAATTTCAGGTCCTGCGGGATTTCCCCGATAACCGAAAAGGGAAAGATTGTCGTGCCCGCCCCGATCTGCGTGTCCCCATCCACAACGACATGGCTTTTCAGCGTGACAGTATCAGCCAGCACCACATCGGGACCGATCACGCAGAACGGGCCAATCGTGCAATCCGCGCCAATCTGCGCGCCATCCGCGATCACGGCACTAGGGTGGATGCCCGCCATCAGCCCTGCAAATCCATCATCGCGGTGAATTCCGCCTCGGCGGCGAGTTCGCCATCGACCGTCGCCACCCCCTTGAATCGCCAGACCTTGCCACCCGGCTTGCCGCGCGTGGTTTCGACCCGCATTTCCAGCACGTCACCCGGCACGACCTTGCGGCGGAATTTGCAGCCGTCGATGGCCATGAAATAGACCAGCAGATCGCCGTTGATCAGCCCCAACGATGCGCCGACCATCACCGCACTGGTCTGGGCCATCGCCTCGACGATGGTGACACCGGGCATGATCGGGTTGCCGGGAAAATGTCCCTGAAAATAGGGTTCGTTCATCGTCACGTTCTTGATCCCCACGGCCGAGGACGTCCCGTCGATGCTATGGACCTTGTCGACCAGCAGGAACGGATACCGATGCGGCAGGATTTTCTGGATCAGCTGGATATCGGCGGATGTGACGGGGTCGGACATATGTGGTTCCTTGTCGTTGCGGGTCCCGAAACCGGGCGTCCCACTGACTAGCAAGCAGCAGCGGACACGGCAAGCACAGCTAAGGCGCGCCGTCACCCAGCGTTTCGTCGATGCGCTGGATCGCCGCATCGGTGATATTGGCCGCACGCACCGACAGGATCACGTTGCGCTGATCCAGCACCATTGATGCGCCGCGTTCCAGCATCAGGTTGGCGACGATTTCCTGGACACGGTCTTCGAAATTGGCGCGCGCCTGTGCGGCCTCGGCGGCGAGTTCGCCGTTCTTGGCGTCGCGGGCACGCCTGACGTCTTGCACCTTGGCGTCAAAGGCCGCCGCTTCGTCCCGGAACGCGGCGGGATCCATCGTCGCGCGACGCTGGGTCAGGCTGCGTTCCTCTTCGGTCAATTGCTGCACGATAACGTCGTTTTCGGCCTGTAGCTCTGCCGTTCGCGCGGCAAGATCGCTGGCGATCCGGCGGCCGTATTGGGTTTCAAAGAACAGTCTTTCGCTGTCGATGATCAGGACCGGCGGACCCGATTGCTGTGCCGCCGCTGGCAAAGCCAGCAGCAGCCAGACACCGATCGCGTACCAAAGCTTCATCAGAAACTGGTCGAGATCGTAACGTCGAAGGACCGGGTCCTGTCGCGGTCCTGTACGTCCAGCGGTTCGGTAAAGTTGAACCGCAATGGCCCGATGGGCGTGGTCCAGAAGATCGACGCGCCGATCACAGACCGTGCGGTGAAATCGTCGTAATCGACCTCGTCCGGATAACCCGAATCCCAGACCGACCCGTAATCGTAGAACACGCCACCCGACAGCCCGTATTCACTGGGCAGGCCAAGCGGGAATTCCGCCTCGAGCCGGGCCACCGCAAAGGCATTGCCACCGATTGCATCGTCAGACGGGGCCAGCGACCGGGGCCCGATCCCGCCTGCCTCGAAACCGCGCATCAGGCGGCTTCCGAGGAAAAAGCGGTCGGTCACGCGGCTTTGACCCTCTTGATAGTCAAGATAGCCACCTTCGAGCGTGGCGCGCAGCGTGACCTCTTCGTTCAGGATTTTTGTTTCCGCACCGGCAAACCCGGTCGTCCTGATGAATTGCGCATCACCAAACCCGAATTCCTGTCCGACGCGCAGGATAAATCCCGTGACCGGGTCAAGGCCCGCACGGCGCGAATCGTAGCTGTAGGAATATCCCACCGAATTGGTCGTGACGGCGCCGATATCTTCCTCGGCCTGCAAGATCGGGCTTGCGGTGTCGGCGACATTGGACAGGTCGGTATAGTTCAATGCGTAGAACACGCTCAGGCGGCCGTTGTCGCTGACCGGAAATGCCAGCGACGGGCTGAGCCGGAATGATCGCGTATCATAGCGCGCGTTTTCGTTGTCCGTCTGTCCATAGGACAATTCGATCCCGCCGCGCAGATCACGGCCCAGAAGCTGCGGTTCGGAAAAGCTGAACGAGAAGCGCTGGTTCGTCTGGGCGGTCGAGATATCGAAATCAAGGCGCTGGCCACGGCCCTGAAAGTTGCTTTGCCCATAAGCGGCGATCAACCCAAGCCCGGTATCGGTGTTGTAATTCGCTCCAAAACTCAAAGATCCGGTCGGGCCTTCTGTCACCTCGACATCGACGATCACCTGATTGGCTGACGACCCTTGCCGCGTGTCGACATTGGCGTTCTGGAAAAAGCCCAGCCCACGGATGCGGCGCGCCGAATCGCGGATTTCGCGGGGGTTGAACGGGTCGCCTTCGACCACGCGCACCTGATTGCGGATCACGCGGTCCAGTGTCGTGCTGTTGCCCTGAATGTCGATCCGTTCGACAAAGACCCGCGGTCCTTCGACAAGCACATATTCCAGATCGAGCGTCAACGCGCGGTCATTGCGGGTGATGCGCGGTTCGACCTGCACGAAATTCACGTTGCGCTGCACGGCCAGACGTTCCAGCCGGGTGATGTCTGTCTCGATCGGAACAGGCGAATAAACCGCACCGGGCCGCGTGCGGATCGCCTCTTGAAAAGGTGCGGGATCGACGCCGGGGATGGCGCTGCTTACGGTCACATTGCCGAAGCTGAAACGCTGACCTTCACGGACGTTGAACGTCACCAGATAGGCGTCGCGTTCCGGTGTCAGCGCCACGTCGACGTTCAGCACCTCGAAATCGGCAAACCCGCGCGAGCGGTAGAAATCCGTCAAAAGCTGCCGGTCCTGTGCGACCCGGTCAGGAGAGAACGTATCGCGCGTCACCAACGCACGCAGCAGACCGGCCTGTTTGGTGTCAAGAACACGGCGCAGACGTTCGGCGGAATAAGTCCGGTTGCCAAGGAACGAAATACGTTCAATTTCGGTCACCCCGGATTCGGTGACTTCGAACACCAGATCGACCCGGTTGTCGGCCAGACGGATGATGCGCGGTGTCACGACCGCGTTGATCCGGCCCTGGCTTGCATAGACTTGCGTGATGGCATTGGTGTCCGCTTCGGCCTGGACGGGGTTGAACACGCGGCGCGGTTCGCTTTGCAGCAGAGGCAACAATTGGGCATCACGGATGCGGCTGTTGCCCTCGATGCTGATGCGGTTGATCGTCGGGAATTCGACGACCCGGATCAGCAATGTGCCGCCCTGCGGCACCACATCGACGGTCTCGAACAGCCCCGAATCCCTGATCCGCTGGGCGGCATCGTTCAGTTCGGCCGCCGAAAGGGCGGCACCGGCGCTGATGCCCGCAACGGTGAGGATCGTGCCATCGGCGATGCGCTGGTTGCCTTCGATCGTGACGGTGTTGAAGGCAAAGCCCTGCGCCCCTGCGGCGCCTGCGGTGATCACCGCCAGACCCGTAACGGCCGCGACCACCCGTGCCGTTGCCGCGCCATGCGCCCAAGCGCGCCCACCAAATCCCTGCATTTCGTCCGCCTGTCCTGACATCCCGGTTGCAAACGGAGTAGCCGCAATAAAAGCCGATGTCAAAACGACAAAGCCCGGCAAAGCGCCGCTTTGCCGGTGCCTGTCACAGGCTCAGGGACAAAAGATCGTATCGTTCAGGATGGTAAAGGACATCATCGTCAGGATCAGCGCCAGACCGATGAACATGAACACCTGCACCGCGCGTTCGCTTGGCTTGCGACGGGTCACGCCTTCGTAGGCATAAAACATCAGATGCCCGCCATCGAGCACTGGAATCGGAAAGAGGTTGATCAGCCCCACGGCCGCCGACAACGCACCGATGAACCAGATGAAACTTTGCGTGCCTTGGCGCGCCATCGACCCGCTGGTTTCCGCGATGCCCACCGGGCCCGACAGGTTGCAGGTCGAAATCTGCCCGATGATGATATGGCGCAACGCGGACAAAGAGGTCGTCGCCGTATTCCACAAACCTTCGGCGCCGAGCCTGCCTGCCTCCAGCAGACCGACCGTCTCGGTCTGGGCGCTAAAGACAAGATCGCCGGTGATCCCGATCCGGTAAGTCTGGGCAAAACCGCCGCCCGGTTGCGGCTCATCCGTGATGCGCGGCGACAGGGTTACGGCAAGGTCCTGCCCCTGTCGCCACACCGTCAGGTCAAGCGGTGCGCCCTCGGCTGCGATGACCTTTTCCTGCAATTGCCGAAAGGCAAAGATCGGATCGCCATCGACGGCGGTGATGACATCGCCGATCCGCAGCCCCGCACTGTCGGCGGCAGACCGTGGGGCCAGCGCAAAGATGACGGGCGGCATAAGATAGGGGCCTTGCATGTCCTGCACGCGGCCGTCCCGTTCGATCCGGTAGGTCAGGCTTTCCTCCAGTGGCACTAAGTCCAACAGCGAAACCTCTCTGTCGGGATCGCTGAAGGGGATGTCTTCGACTGCCAGCAGGACGTCGCCGGCCTGCAGGTCGGATTGGAATTGAGCCGGAAGATCGCGGATTTCCCCGATCGTAAAGGGCTCCGCCACGCGCCCCTGATACATGATCGAGGCGGTGAAGATCGCGATTGCCAGAATGAAGTTGAAAACCGGCCCGGCCAGCACGGTCAGCGTCCGTGCCCAAAGCGGCGCGCCATCCATCGTGCGGCGGGCGTCAGCGACACTGACGCTGTTGTCCGACCCGACGCTGGCGGCATTGGCGTCGCCCAGAAACTTGACATAGCCCCCCAGCGGCAGGACCGCGACCTGCCAGACCGTGCCGCGCTTGTCCTTGCGGCGAAAGATCACCGGACCAAAGCCAAGCGAGAACACCTCTGCATGGATGCCGCACCAGCGGCCGACGATGTAATGGCCATATTCATGGATCGCGACGATGACAGACAAGGCCACGACGAACGCCACGATCATGAAAGCGAAATTGCCGAAAACCGGCACGAATTGCGTCAGGTCCAAAACGTCATCCCATCTGTCTTGCGGTTTCGCCCGCATAGATCCGGGCCAGCCTGTCGGCATCCAACACGGTATCTAGGGTCATATCCTGAATTTGCAGCCCGCCGCCCGATGACATTTTGTCCAGCGTCGCGGAAACCACCGCCGACATCTGCAAAAAGCCGATCTCGCCCGCGATGAACGCATCCAGCGCGCGTTCCTTGGATGCGTTGAAAACCGCCCCTGCCAGACCGCCCGTTTCCATCACAAAACGGGCCAGCGCCAAAGCGGGATAGCGGTCTTCGTCCGGGGCCTCAAAAGTCAGCGAACCGATTTTCGCAAGATCAAGCCGTTCGACAGGCAGATGCCGCCTCTCGGGCCAATGCAGCGCATAGCCAATGGCATGGCGCATATCGGGCGGCCCGACATGGGCCATCAGCGCGCCATCGTTGAAGCCGACCAGCGCGTGGATCAGGCTTTCGCGGTGGACCAGCACCTCGATCATGCCGGAAGGTACACCAAAGAATTCCTTGGTTTCAATTAGTTCCATCGCCTTGTTGAACATTGACGCGGAATCGATCGTGATCCGTTGGCCCATGTCCCAGTTGGGATGGCTTGATGCCTCGGCCAAGGTGGCCTGCGCCAGCCTGTCTTTTGGCCAGTCGCGGAACGCGCCGCCGCTTGCCGTGATGATGACGCGTTCCACCGCCTTCATATCCTCGCCCACCAGCGCTTGAAAGACGGCGGAATGTTCGCTGTCCACAGGCAGGATCGTGGCCCCCGCCGCCTTGGCCCGCGCCATCAGCAAAGGCCCGGCCGTCACCAAGGATTCCTTGTTGGCCAGCGCCAGCGTCGTACCATGGTCGAGCGCCGTCATCCCCGGCACCAGCCCTGCCGATCCGATGATCGCGGACAGCGCCCAATCGACCGGGCGCGCAGCCGCCTCCTTGATCGCGGCCTCGCCTGCGGCGACGGCGATCCCCGTGCCTGCCAGCGCATCTTTCAGCGCGGCATAGCAATTGTCGTGACAGGTCACCGCAAGGTCGGCGCGCAAGGCGATGGCATCCTTGGCCAATTGCGCGATGTTGTTGCCGCCTGTCAGCGCCACGACCTGATAGGCATCGAGATCACGCGCGATCAGGTCAACCGCACTTTGCCCGACCGATCCGGTGGCACCGAACAGCGTGATCCGCCTCAAAATGCAACCCCGGGCACGTCGAACACATCAGCGACCAAAAGCATGAACAAGGCCCCGCCCAGCAGGGCATCGAACCGGTCGAACAACCCGCCGTGCCCGGGGATCAGGGTGGAACTGTCTTTCACACCCATCCGCCGTTTCAGTGCACTTTCGGCGATGTCGCCCATCTGGCCTGCGAAACTCAGCGCCATGGAAATCGGCACGATCACCAGCCCGACATTGGTGAACATCATGAAGATGCCTCCGACAATCGCCGCGCCGATCCAGCCCGCAGCCGTGCCGGACCAAGTTTTCTTGGGGCTGTAGCGCGGCCAGAATTTCGGCCCGCCAAAGGCTTTGCCCGCGAAATAGCCGAAGATATCGGTCACGATCACCACCGACATCAGCCAAAGCAACCACGTGAACCCGAAATCATTGCGGAAATGCACAAGACCCCAGCCCGCAAGCTGGATTCCCAGCGCGAACACAAAGAACGTCTTGATCTCGGTGCGCAGTTGCGTGGCCCCCAGCACGGGGGCGACCAGAAACAGCAGCATCCCCCATTGGCTGTCATAGGCCAGTTGCCCCGACATGACGGATGCGACAAGGGCGGCCAGCAGCATCCCCTTGGTCGGCTCGGTCGGGCGGATCATCATCCACAACTCCCAGACCATCACCGCGCTGACGAACACGACCAGCATCTGGAACCAGACGCCCCCAAGGATCACGCCAACGGCCCCGATCACCGTCATCGCGACGCTGGAGGCGATGCGGATGCTCAGATCGTCCCATTTGGCGGGATTTGGCGGCAGGCCGGTCATGTTCAGGCCAGCACGGCGCCAAAGCGACGTTCGCGCTGCCCGTATTTGGCCAGCACCCGCCCGAATTCCGCGGCGGTGAAATCGGGCCAAAGCGTGTCGACGAATTCATATTCCGCATAGGCCGATTGCCAGAGCAGGAAATTGGAAATCCGCGCCTCGCCGCTGGTGCGGATCACAAGGTCGGGGTCGGGCAGCACATGGGTGTCAAGAAATCGCGCCAGCGTTTCGGCATCGACATCCTTGTGGGTCAGGCGGCCCATCTCGATTTCATAAGCAAGGCGTTTGGCGGCGCGTGTCACCTCGTCGCGTCCGCCATAGTTGAGCGCGATGGTCAGGTGGATCAGATCATTGCCTGCGGTCAGCAATTCAAGCTCATCCATCAGGCTGACCAATTTTTCATCCAGCCGGATGCGGTCACCGATGAACCGGACGCGCACGCCATTGTCCAGCAGCGCCTGCGCCTCGCGCTGGATATATTTGCGAAACAGCAGCATCAGGCCCGCAACCTCGGTCTGGGTGCGTTTCCAGTTCTCGGTCGAAAAGGCGAAAAGCGTCAGGTATTTGACGCCATGACCGGGGCAGGCTTGCAGCACCTCGCGCACGCGGCGCGCACCGGCGTGGTGGCCGAACAGGCGCGGCCGTCCGCGTTGCTGCGCCCAGCGGCCATTGCCATCCATGATGATCGCCACATGGGCGGGGCCGCTGGCGGTCGTCTCGTCAATCTCTTGGCGCATACCGGCCCCTTTTCGGCAAATCCTCAGACCTGCATGATTTCCGCTTGTTTCGTCTCGAGCGTGTCGTCGACCAGCTTGATATGCACGTCGGTCAGTTCCTGCACCGTGGCTTCCCAGAATTTCTGGTCATCCTCGGACAGGCCGTCGGCTTTGGCTTTCTTGATCTGGTCCATCCCGTCGCGACGCAGGTTGCGGATCGAGACGCGCGCGCTTTCGGCATAATGGCCAGCGACTTTGGTCAGTTCGCGGCGGCGTTCTTCGTTCAATTCGGGGATCGGCAGCATGATGATCGTGCCGTTGAGTTGAGGATTGATTCCCAAGCCACTGTCGCGGATCGCTTTTTCGACCTTGCCGACAAGCCCCTTGTCCCAGACATTGATCGTGACCATGCGGGGTTCCGGTACGTTGACGGTGCCCACCTGGTTGATCGGCGTTGGCGATCCGTAGGCATCGACCATGATCGGTTCCAGCATCGACCCGGATGCGCGGCCGGTGCGCAGGGACGCCAGTTCGACGCGCAGATTGGCGATGGCCCCGTCCATGCGGCGGGCCAGATCGTCGGTATCGAGTTCAAAATCGTCAGCCATTTTCTTGTTTTTCCTTCGTCACGCGCGGCGTTGATGTCCTCTACGTCAAAGCTGCCCGATTGTATAGACCGAGGGTTAATCGCGCACGGTCGTATAGGTGCCTTCGCCCGCGAGAATACCCTTAAAACCGCCCGGTTCATCCAGTGAAAACACGATGATCGGCAGGTCGTTGTCACGGGCCAGCGCGATGGCGCTCGCATCCATCACGCCCAGATGCTTTTGCAGCACTTCGTCATAGCTGACGACATCGTAGCGCACCGCATCGGGGAATTTGACGGGGTCCTTGTCATAGACGCCATCGACCTTGGTGCCTTTGAAGATCGCCTCGCAATTCATTTCATTGGCGCGCAGCGTCGCGGCTGTGTCGGTCGTGAAATAAGGGTTGCCGGTGCCCGCTGCGAAGATGCAGACGCGCTTTTTCTCCAGATGCCGCACGGCGCGGCGGCGGATGTAAGGCTCGGCTACCTCGTTCATGGTGATGGCCGAAATCACGCGGGTGTGAATGCCCAATTCCTCCAGCGCCGATTGCATCGCAAGCGCGTTCATGACGGTCGCGATCATCCCCATATAATCGGCGGTGGTGCGTTCCATCCCCTGCGCGGACCCTTGCAGCCCGCGAAAGATGTTGCCGCCGCCGATGACCATGCAGATCTCGACGCCAAGGTCATGGACCGATTTGACCTCGCGCGCGATGCGCTGGACGGTGGGCGGATGCAGGCCAAAGGCGGTGTCGCCCATCAGCGCCTCGCCCGAGATTTTCAGCATGACGCGTTTGTAGGTGGTTTTTGGTGTTTCGGTCATGCAATTCCCCTGTCGCGCCGGTTTGGCGCAAAATGTCGCAAAACGGGTCGGGGTTCAATGGCGCTTGTCGTGTCGGGGCGGTATGGATTGCGGATGTTGACCATCGCACCCGATATGCCTGTGCTGATCGCCGGGCCCACCGCGTCCGGCAAATCCGCGCTGGCGCTGGAGATTGCGCAGCGGCAGGGCGGGATCATCGTGAATGCCGATGCCTTGCAGGTCTTCGCAGGATGGCAGGTGCTGACCGCGCGGCCATCTGCCGGTGATCTGGCCCGCGCGCCCCATGCGCTTTACGGGCATGTGCCTTTTGATGCAGCCTATTCCGTGGGGCATTGGCTGCGCGATCTGGCGCCTTTGCTGCAAGGCTCCGCGCGCCCGATCATCGTGGGCGGGACGGGGTTGAATTTTCACGCGCTGACCTGCGGTCTGGCCGAGATCCCCGCCACCCCTGACGCGATCCGCGCCGAGGCTGACCGGATCGCCCTGCCCGACCTGATCGCGGGACTGGATGGCGCGACCCGCGACCGGATCGACCTGCACAACCGGATGCGGGTGCAGCGGGCGTGGGAGGTACGCCACGCCACAGGCCGCAGTCTGGCCGATTGGCAGGATGCGACGCCTGCGCCGCTTTTGCCGCTGGACCGAGCGGTGGCGATCACGCTTGATGCGCCAAAAGACTGGCTCGACGACCGGATCGCGCGGCGGTTCGATGCGATGCTGGACACAGGCGCGCTGGACGAGGCGCAGCAGATGCTGCCACACTGGAACCCTGCCCATCAATCCGCCAAGGCCATCGGCGCGCCCGAGCTGATCGCGCATCTGCAAGGGCAGATGACCCTGCCACAGGCGCGCGACGCTGCGATCATCGCCTCGCGCCAATATGCCAAACGTCAGCGGACGTGGTTTCGCGCGCGTCACAAGGCGTGGCATCATCTGCGTGCCGCCAGCGCCGATATTTCTGCAACACTCCACCTGCCCGAATATTAACGGATTGATCGGTGGCGGAATTGGCGACAGAATCAGGCAAAACAATACCTTGAGGCAAGGTTCATGAGCTTGATGCAAAACGTCCCGTCAGCCTTGGCGCTGGCGCCGCTGTCCCATGGCGGCCCCGCCATGCGCTGGCGCACCGAAGCGATGCGCAGTCATACCACAGCGCGGCTGATCCTGATCACCAAAGGGCAAGGCCGCGTGACGGTGGCGGGCCTGACCAACGGATACGGCCCCAACAACCTGATCTATCTGCCGCCGCAGACGATGTACGGCATCGAGGTCGGGCCAACCGTACATGGCCAGATCCTGACCGTACCGGACGCGGCCGACTGGCCCGCATTGCCCGTGCATCTGCGGCTGATGGATGTCTGGCTGCAAAAGGAAGCGGCGCAATACCTCGATCAGATCGAACGGGAACTGCAACCGTCGGGCAACCCCAAGGCGGCAGAGCTTTGGCTTGGGTTGCTTGCCATCTTCGTGGACAGGCAAGCGCGGGCGCAGGTCGCCACCCCGAACGACAGCCGCCGCGACAGCGCCGCCGCCCGGCTGGTCGCAGGTTACACAAAACTGATCGCGCGGGATTTCCGGCTGGATCGCGGGGTCGGCAGCTATGCCGCGGAACTCGGCGTGACGCCGACGCATCTTGCCCGCTGTTGCCAGCAGGTCGCCGGGCGGTCTGCCCTCGCGCTGCTGCATGACCGCATCCATTATGAAGCCTGCGTGCTGCTGCGCGACACTGGCACACCGATCAACCGGATCGCCGAAATGCTAGGGTTTCATTCCGCAGCCTATTTCACACGCAGCTTTCAGGACAAATCAGGGCTGACGCCATCGAATTTCCGACGCGCGCATAGTCGGAACTTTGCGCGGTAACATTCTGTTGTTGCTTGTGCCAAAGGCGGCTAATGTCGTTTTTGTTACTTGGCCATGTCGCTTTTGGGGAACAATCGCCAAACGCGCCGGTTGACGCCCGCCGCGAAATGCGTCGCAATAGGGACAACCCGATCACTGGGGTTCGCACAAAGCTGACATGGTGCATGTCAGTGCCAATAAAAAATGACGTTTGCCTTAACAGGGAGAGACACATGACGACACAAGATCAGCCGATCCATCCGATCGCCTTGCAATACGCCCGCGACGAAAAAGCGGGCAAGCTCAGCCGCCGCGAATTCATCGCGCGGACGACCGCACTTGGCGTGACCGTGCCGGCGGCTTACGGCCTGCTGGGGCTTGCCGCGCCCACTGCTGCCAACGCGCAGGCCCAGCAGGGCGGCAGCGTGCGGATGCAGATGGAAGTCCGCGCCGTCAAGGACCCGCGCGCCTTCGACTGGCCGCAGATCACCTATGTGACGGCGGGCTGGCTCGAATATCTCGTGGAATACAACAATGACGGCAGCTTCCAGCCGATGCTGCTGGAAAGCTGGGAGGTCAACGACAACGCCACCGTCTATATCCTTAATGTGCGCCAGGGTGTGACCTGGAACGACGGCACGCCCTTCACCGCAGAGGACGTGGCGCGCAATATCACCGGTTGGTGCGACACCACGGTTGAAGGCAATTCCATGGCCGCCCGTTTTTCCGCGATCATCGACACCGAAACCGGCCAGGCCCTGGAGGGTGCAATTGAGGTTGTCGACGAATATACCGTGCAGCTGAACCTGCCTGCGCCTGACATCACGCTGATCGCGGGCATGTCGGATTATCCCGCAGCGATCACGCCAGCGGATTTCAACGCCGACACGATGCTGGAAAACCCCGTCGGCACCGGCCCGTATCTGCCCGAAACCGTCGACGTCGGGATCAGGGCCACGCTGGTGCGCAACGAAAACCACGATTGGTGGGGCTATGCCGCGGGCAAGGGCGCCTATCTCGACCGGATCGAATATATCGACTATGGCACCGATCCGTCCGCCTGGGTGGCAGCCGCCGCCGCTGATGAGGTCGATATCATCTATGAAACCGTCGGCGATTTCGTCGATATCTTCAACAGCATCGGCTTTATCGAATCTTCGGTTGCGTCTTCGTCGACGGTCGTGATTCGTCCCAATCAACGTGCCGAGATCGATGGGATGCGCCCCTATGCCGACAAACGCGTCCGGCAGGCGATCGCCATGGCTGTGGACAACGCCGTGTGTCTCGAACTGGGCTATGCCAGTCGTGGCGAGGTCGCGCGCAACCAGCACGTGGGCCCGATGCACCCCGCTTGGGCAGATGTTCCCGCCCTGCCCCATGATCCCGCTCGCGCGCTGGAACTGCTGCAAGAGGCCGGAATGGCCGATTTCGAGATGGACCTCGTGTCGATCGACGACGATTGGCGCAAGAACACGACCGATGCGGTGGCGGCCCAATTGCGCGACGCCGGTTTCAACGTGAAGCGCACGATCATTCCGGGTGCGACCTTCTGGAACGACTGGACGGAATATCCGTTCTCGTCCACTGACTGGAACCACCGTCCCATCGACACCCAGACGCTGGGGCTGGCCTATCGGTCCGGCGAGGCATGGAACGAAAGCGGCTTTGCCAACGCCGAATTCGATGCCTTGCTGGCCGAGGCGAACGCCATTCCCGATGCTGACAACCGTCGTGTCGTGATGCGGCGGTTGCAGGAAATCATGACCGACGAAGGTGTGACGCTGCAGCCCTATTGGCGCACGATCTACCGGCATGCCAAGCCCGGTTTCGTGGGCTGGGACATGAACATCGCCTACCTGCCGCACATCTACAAGATCGGCATCGCGGCGTGATCTGACAAAGGGGCCGCCCTCACAGGGGCGGCCCTTTTCGCACCGCGCAGCCACGATCACAGCAAGCGACAGGGGCCTTCATGGGACTATTCATCTTGCGGCGCATCGGGATCATGATCCTGACGGCGCTTTGCCTGACATTTATCGTCTTCTGGCTGACAAATCTTTTCCCGAACCTGGAAAAGCTGGCCAAGACCCAGGGCAATTTCCGCATGTCCGACGAGGCGGTGCTGACCTATCTGGGCAATAACGGCTATCTGCAACCCTTGCCGGTGAAATACGGCCAATGGCTTGGCGTGTTGCCGGGCTACGTGATCGAAGGCAGCGACGGGCAGATCCGCGCCCGCTGCGCAAGTGGCAATGAGGACATTGCCGACGCGCCCACGTTCTGCGGTATCCTGCAAGGCAACTGGGGCTATTCCACCGTGTTTCGCGAGGACGCGGGCAGCATCATCGCCACCCGTCTCGGGCTGACCGGCAAGCTGATGTTCTGGGTCATGCTGCTGATGGTGCCGGGTGCGCTGATCATCGGCGTGCTGGCGGGGATGAACGAAGGGTCTCGCACCGACCGCAGTCTGTCCACTGTGTCGATCCTGTCCACGGCCACACCGGAATATGTTTCCGGCGTCGTGTTCATCTCGGTCTTCGCGACCGCGACTTTCGGGATGCAATGGTTCAAAGGCACGGCCACGGCCGCGATGGATGACGCCAATTTCGAGAATTTCTTTCTGCCGGTCCTGACGATCGCGCTTTACGGCATGGGCTATATCGCGCGGATGACGCGCGCGAGCATGACCGAGGTGATGACGGCGCAATACATCCGCACGGCACGGCTGAAAGGTGTGGCCTTTTCGCAGATCGTGCTGCGGCATGCGCTGCGCAACGCGCTGATCGCGCCTTTCACCGTCATCATGCTGCAATTCCCGTTCCTGCTGAACGGCGTCGTGATCGTCGAGACCCTGTTCAATTACAAGGGCTTCGGCTGGACGCTGGTGCAGGCGGCCAGCAACAACGACATCGAACTCCTGCTCGGTGTTTCCATCGTTTCCGTTTTCGTGGTGCTGACGACACAGCTGATTTCCGACATCGGCTATGTGTTTTTGAACCCGCGCATCCGTATCGCGTAAAGGAGGACCCACATGGAGCCTTTGACTTGGACCGGCAATCTGGGGAGCGTGCTGAACCCCGCCCTTGCGATCAGCGCGGCCCTGTGCGCCATCGTGCTGGTCGTCCAGACCGTGCTGCGGCTGTCCAGCGCCCCCGTCACATTGCAGGCCAATCCCGACGGCACCTTGCAGGCGCGCGGCGGTGTGCTAGGGACGCTCGAGGTGACGATGGCCTATCTGTTCTGGGCGGTCGTCGCGGTGCTCTTCGCCTATATCATCGTGCCGCTGGTCATGCCCTATGGCAGCGCGGGGATATTGGGCGAGATCACCCGCCGCCTGACGCCGGTCTGGATCGCGCTGGTTGTGACCTTTGTCGTGTCGATCCGGTTCAAGCGGCGGCTGGGCCTTTATGGCAAGCTGTTCGACAGCACCGTGGGCATGATCGGCTTCGCGCTGGTGATGTTCTGGGTCTATGTCGCGGCTTTTGTCGGCCTCTTCGACATGATCGTCACGCATGATTATCTGCGGCAGGTGTCGGGGTTGAAGAACGCCCTGCCCGGCGTTGTTGCCCCCGACGGCACCGAAGGCGCCATCCCGCATTACCTGCTGGGCGGCGATAATCTGGCGCGCGATATCTTCAGCCGGGTGATGGTGGGATCGGTCTTTGTCATTGCGATCGCGCCCCTTGCCACGATCTTTGCCTTTATGGTGGGCATCACGCTCGGTCTGCCTGCGGGCTATTACGGCGGCAGGTTCGATACGGCGCTGTCGTTTGCGGCGAACCTGATCCTCGCCTTTCCGGTGATCCTGCTGTTCTATCTGCTGGTCACACCCGAGATCGTGCAGACCGGGATCCCGTCCTATATGGCCGCGTTCCTGTTCGCCTTTCCGCTGATCTTTATCAGCGTGCTGATCAACACACGCTATTACACTCAACCGGCCAAGCGCACGGCGATCCTTGCGCCGGTGCTGGTCGTGCTTGGCTGGTTGTACCTGTCCGCGATCAATGAAAGCGGCACGGTGATCGACTTTCTGCCTGCATGGATGGACCTGTTCGACATCACGGTGCTGGTGGTGTTCGTGTCGGTCGTTTTCGTGAACGCGCCCACGGTGTTCCGCATCGTGCGGGGCCTGACGCTGGATTTGCGCACGCGCGATTACGTCGCCGCTGCCCAGACCCGTGGCGAAGGCGCGTGGTACATCATGCTGTGGGAAATCCTGCCCAACGCGCGCGGGCCGCTGATCGTGGATTTCTGCCTGCGGATCGGCTATACGACGATCCTTCTGGGAACGCTCGGGTTCTTCGGTCTGGGCCTCTCATCCGAAAGCCCCGACTGGGGCACGACGATCAACGAAGGCCGCAAGCTGCTGCTGATCTTCATCCACCCCGCCCTGCCGCCCGCCATGGCGCTGTTGAGCCTCGTGCTGGGGTTGAACCTGTTGGCGGATGGATTGCGCGAAGAAAGCCTGAAGGATTGATGTCGATGGATGATGCCGCCGTCCTGCCGGATCCGTCCTACCGCGGCAAGCCTGCCTCGGTGCGGACGCTGGAAAAGCTAGGGCGCGAACAATTGTCGCCGCATTTCTTCATGCGCGATTTTCTCTATAGCGAGATCGCGTCGGTCCACGGGTTGCAGAACATCCCCGACGATCCGGTGCTTGCCGTGCAAAGCGGACACAGGCTGGCGCAGGACCTGTTGGAACCGCTGGTTGCCACTTTCGGACCAATTGTGGTGCGCTCCGCCTACCGCGCGCCGGCGGTTAATGAATACGGGCAAAGGGTTTATAAAAGCTGTTCTTCGAACGAGGCCAACCGTGCCGCCCATATCTGGGACCAGCGCGACACGGCAGGGAACATGGGGGCATCGGCCTCTGTCGTGATCCCGTGGTTCGCGCGGCGATATGCCGAGGGGCGTGACTGGCGCGATCTGGCGTGGTGGCTTTACGACCACCTCGATTTTCACGAAATCCAGTTCTTTCCCAAACGCGCCGCGTTCAACCTTGGCTGGCGCGAAAACCCCGAACGCCGTATCGGCAGCTTTGCCGCACCGCGTGGCAACCTGACAGCGCCGAACGGGCCGCCCCCGTTGCCGCCCGAGGCCCGCCGAGCGGCCTATGCTGACTTTCCGCCATTTCAGGGGATCGCATACCCCATATGAAGGACCCCGCCATGACGGACCAACCCATCCTGGAAATCGACAAGCTGTCGATCTCGTTCTTCACCCGCCTGCGCGAGATTCCGGCGGTGATGGATTTTTCCGCGACCATCATGCCAGGCGAAGCCTTGGGGCTGGTGGGCGAATCCGGCTGCGGCAAATCCACGGTCGCGCTTGGCGTGATGCAGGACCTCGGCGCCAACGGGCGCATTGTCGGCGGATCGATCAAATTCAAGGGTGAGGAGATGAACACCATGTCCCCCGCCCGCCTGCGCGAAATCCGTGGCAGCAAGATCGCGATGATCTATCAGGAACCGATGGCGTCATTGAATCCCGCCATGCGGATCGGCAAGCAGTTGATGGAAGTGCCGCTGATCCACGAAAAGGTCAGCGAGAAAGAGGCCTACGCCCGCGCGCTGGAGGTTGTGACCGACGTCAAACTGCCTGACCCCGCGCGTATCCTGAACAGCTATCCACACCAATTGTCGGGCGGCCAGCAGCAGCGCATCGTGATCGCGATGGCGCTGATGTCGAAACCCTCGCTGTTGATCCTCGATGAGCCGACCACCGCGCTTGATGTGACGGTCGAGGCGGCTGTGGTGCAGCTGGTCAAAGATCTGGGGCGCAAATACGGCACCTCGATGCTGTTCATCAGCCACAACCTCGGCCTCGTGCTGGAAACCTGCGACCGCATCTGCGTGATGTATTCGGGTGAGGCGGTCGAGCGTGGCAGCATCGCCGATGTCTTCGACGACATGCAGCATCCCTATACGCAGGCGCTGTTCCGGTCGATCCCCCTGCCCGGTGCCGACAAGAACGACCGCCCGCTGGTCGCGATCCCCGGTAACTTCCCACTGCCGCATGAACGCCCGGAGGGGTGCAATTTCGGCCCGCGCTGCGATTATTTTCAGGCCGGACGCTGCGATCAGGGGGTGATCCCGATGGCGCAGGTCGCAGGCAACGACCGCCACCAGACGCGCTGCCTGCGCAACACCGAAATCGACTGGAACGCGCCTGTCACGGCTGCCGCAACCAAGGTCAAACATGCCCCCGGTCAGGTCGTGCTGAAAATGGACAATCTGCGCAAATATTACGAAGTCGCGGCCAACGCCCTGTTCGGCGGCGGCGACCGCAAGGTGGTCAAGGCGAACGAGACCCTCAGCTTCGAGGCGCGCGAGGGCGAGACGCTCGCCATCGTGGGGGAATCCGGTTGCGGCAAATCCACCTTTGCCAAGGTGCTGATGGGGCTGGAAACCGCGACGGACGGGCAGATATTGCTCGATAACCAATCCATCGGTGATGTGCCGATTGAAAAACGCAGCACCAAGAACGTGGCCGACATCCAGATGGTGTTCCAGAACCCGTTCGACACGCTGAACCCGTCGATGAGCGTGGGCCGCCAGATCATGCGCGCACTTGAAATCTTCGGCATCGGGAAAAACGACGCCGAACGCCGCGCGCGGATGCTGGACCTGCTTGATCTGGTGAAGCTGCCGCGCGCCTTTGCCGAAAGGATGCCGCGCCAGTTGTCGGGCGGGCAGAAACAGCGCGTGGGCATCGCGCGGGCCTTTGCGGGGGATGCGCGGATCGTGGTGGCGGATGAACCCGTCTCGGCGCTGGATGTGTCGGTGCAGGCGGCGGTCACGGACCTGCTGATGGATATCCAGCGCGAACACAACACGACGCTTTTGTTCATCAGCCACGATCTGTCGATCGTGCGCTACCTCGCGGACCGTGTCATGGTGATGTATCTGGGGCATGTCGTCGAACTGGGCACGACCGATCAGGTGTTTTCGCCCCCTTATCACCCTTATACCGAGGCGCTTTTATCCGCCGTCCCCATCGCCGATACGCGGGTCAAGAAAAAGCATATCGTGCTGGAAGGCGAAATTCCGTCCGCCATGAACCCGCCCTCGGGCTGTCCGTTCCAGACGCGCTGCGGCTGGAAAACGCAGGTGCAAGGCGGTCTGTGCGAAAAAGAGGTGCCGCCGGTGCGCTATCTCGCCCCCGGTCACCAGATCAAATGCCATCTTGATGATGCAACGCTGGCGGGCATGGACCCGGTCATCCAGATCGCGGCAGAATGACCTACTGGCCCCAGACCGCCAGGACATAGCCTTGGGTTTCGGCATAGGGCGGGATGCCGCTGTGGCGTGTGACCGCTGCGGGACCCGCGTTATAGGCCGCCAAGGCGAGCGGCCATGTCCCGAACGTGTCGAACTGCATCCGCAGATAGCGCGCGCCACCGTCGAGATTCGCCCGCGGGTCGTGCGGATCGACACCGAGATCGCTTGCCGTTTCCGGCATCAGTTGCGCCAGCCCGATCGCCCCCTTGTGCGATATGGCCTGCGGGTTCCAGCCACTTTCCTGCTGCACGAGGCGCAGGAACAAATCCGCGGGCACGCCGTGGCGCAGGGCGGCGGACCGCGCAAGGTCAAGATAAGGCCCGGCATAGCGCCCCTGATAGGCCACGATTGCGGGCGGCACGGTGACGCTGGGCGGTTGCAGGCTGATCGAGCGGGAATATTGTTCGGCCGCGCGGCCATCCAGCACCTTGAGCTGATTCTGGAACATCGTTGTGCGGTCCTGCGCCGCCAGGGTCGTTCCGATGACGCAAACCAGCGCGCCAAAACACAATTTCGCCTTCCGCATTGCATCGTCCCGTATCGTGATACAGCAAGGCTAGCGCAAATGGTGGCATGGACCAAGCCCTGCGCCGATCTCGACCGATCGCAAGGTGTCGTTAACCTTGTTGTGGCATCCGGTGTCTGTCACAAAAGCGCCAACAGAATCGAAGGAGGCACGACATGGCCGGATCAGTGAACAAAGTCATTCTCATCGGCAATCTTGGCGCCGACCCGGAAATCCGCAGCTTTCAGAATGGCGGCAAGGTGGCGAACCTGCGCATCGCCACATCCGAGACGTGGAAAGACAAGAACACCGGCGAACGCCGCGAAAAGACCGAATGGCACACCGTCGCCATCTTTCAGGAAGGTCTGGTGCGCGTGGTCGAGCAATATCTCAAAAAAGGCGCAAAGGTCTATATCGAGGGCAAGTTGCAGACCCGCAAATGGCAAGACCAGTCCGGTGCCGACCGCTATTCGACCGAGGTCGTCTTGCAGGGGCTTGGCGGCACACTGACCATGCTCGACGGGCGTAGCGACGGCGGCGGCAACAGCGGCGGCGGTGATTACGGGTCCGGCAGCGGCGGTGGCGGCGGTGGGCGCGGCAGCTACAACGACGGCGGCTATGGCGGTGCGTCGGGTGGCGGCAGCGATATGGACGACGAAATTCCGTTCTGATCGGCGATGCAATTCGCGCCGGAAGCGCAGATATTGATCCTGAACGCGGCGATCCTTGGGGTCGCCTATCTGGGGATTTACCCGTCCTTGCGTGAAAAGACGCTGGCGCGCGTCATGACGGTGGATCTTGTGCTGACCGTTCTCGCGGTCGGCGTCGCAGGCGCGCTGTTCTGGGGCAGCGGCGTGGCGTTCAACATGCTTTTGTTCTCGGCCAATTGGGCTGTGTTCAGCATTGTGACGCTGCTGTTGATGGAATGGCCGCTGTTCTATCTCTTCGCTAAAAAACACGGGATCAGTCTGACAGGCAAGGATCTATGACGCCGCAAAGCCGCGGCCTCCGGCAGGGATGTCGTCAAATCGCGCTTGCGCGAATTGACCCTCTCGAACGATGGGGCGGGCTAGCGCGGGCCAAGCGCATCCGCGAGCAGCGTGCGCACAGCATCACGCGGCACGTCCGAGGTGATGAAAGCCTCGCCGATCCCGCGCGCAAGGATGAAGCGCAGCTTGCCGTCCTGCACCTTCTTGTCCTGCGCCATCAGATCCAGAAGCGCATCGGCATCAGGCAGATCACCCGCAATATCGGCAATATCGACCATCATCCCCATATCGCGCAGATGGGCGCGCAGGCGGCTGGGGTCTTCCTGACTGCACAGGCCAAGCCGCGCGGACAATTCGAACGCCAGCGCGCAACCGATCGCCACACCTTCGCCGTGCAGCAGCCGGTCGGAATAGCCTGTCGCCTGTTCCAGCGCATGGCAAAACGTATGGCCAAGGTTCAGCAAAGCCCGCTCGCCCTGTTCGGTCTCGTCCCGCTGGACGATGCCCGCTTTCATCTCGCAGGACCGGGTGACAGCGCGCACGCGGGTCTCCATATCACCTGCCGCCATGCCGGGGGCGGATTTTTCGAGCCAGTCGAAAAAAGCCGCATCGCCCAAAAGGCCGTATTTGACGACCTCGCCATAGCCTGCCAGAAAATCGCGGGCGGGCAGGGTACCAAGCAGCGCGGTATCGGCCAGCACCAACGCAGGTTGGTGGAACGCGCCGACAAGGTTCTTGCCATGGGGTGAATTGATCCCCGTCTTGCCACCAACCGAACTGTCCACCTGCGCCAGCAGGCTGGTCGGCATCTGCACGAACCGCACGCCGCGCCGCAGGATCGCGGCGGCGAACCCCGCCAGATCGCCGATCACCCCGCCGCCAAAGGCAATGACGCAATCCTTGCGTTCGACCTTTTGCGCCAGCAGCCATTCGACCACGCGTTCAAGCTGCGCCCAGCTTTTCGTGGCCTCGCCCGCAGGCAGGGCCAGAGCGTCCGAGGTCAGACCCGCCGCCGCAAGGGCGGCCTGCAAGGCCTGCAGATGCAGGGCTCCGACGTTTTCATCCGTGACGATGCAGACATGCCGCCGCCCGCCCAAAGCCGCCACATGCGCCCCCGCCTGCGCAATCAGGCCGGGCCCGATATGGATGTCATAGGCCCGCCCGGGCAGATCGACATGGACTTTGGCGGTCATTCAAAGGGTCTCCAGAAAATCGGGGCGCGTGGACAAAAGCCGCAGCGCGCCCTGCGTTGTTTCCTCGATCGAGGCGTGAAAGGCGATGGGCAGGCGCAGACCCGCCTGCGCATAGATGTCGCGCCGCTGCGCGAGCAACGCGGCCAGCGTGCCCTTGGGGTCGGGCGTGCGCAGCAAGGGGCGGGTGTCCTTGTGCCGGACCCGTTCCCAGAGCGTTTCGAGATCCGCATCCAGCCAGACAGCGATGGCATCCTGCGCGATCATCTCGCGGTTTTCAGGTGCCAGAAACGCACCGCCGCCGGTCGAAATGATCCCGGGTGGACCGGCAAGCAAGCGGCGCAGCACCTCTGTTTCGCGGCGGCGAAAGAATGCCTCGCCGTCGCGGGCGAAAATCTCTGCAATGCTGAGAGCGGCCGCTTCTTCGATCGCGGCATCGCTGTCGACGAAAGGCACATCAAGCGTTGCGGCCAGCGTGCGCCCGATCGCGGTCTTGCCCGACCCCATCATACCCACCAGCACCACCGAACGTCTGAGCCGATATGCTGCCGCCGGTGCCATACCTGTCCTTTCGTGCTGCCTCGGCTGTCGGATGCCGACGTGAAATATTTGTGAATGAATGGCGTGATATTGCCTGAAAGACCATATATAAACGGCGCAGAATGTGGCGTGCAGACCATATAACATCAAGAGCAGGACGGGGCAGGCAATGTGGCGGTTTTTCAAACTATTGATCTTTCTGATCATTCTGCTGGCGATTGGCCTTGTCGGCTATGCCTATGTCGGTCCGATCCTGTTTCCGTCGGATTTCGCCGCTCCTGCACAGGAGGTGACGCGCCCTGTCACGCTTGACGCAAACTAGCGCGGTTGTCGCGCTTGCGGTGCTGACCACTGGCCCTGCAACCGCACAGGATCCGCTGTCGTCGATCGACTGGTTGTCGGACGAAGCCGCGAGCGCGGCTTTCCCGGGCGAGCCCCCCGTTGTCGAAAGCGCCTTACCGCCCGAGATTGACGTCACGCCGCTGGACCGTCTGTCCAAGGACCCGATCGGGCTGCTGCCGTCCGACGTCACCGGCCTGCCCCGCAATATCTGGTCGTCCAGCAGCGAGCAGGTGATCGTTGAGCTGATCCGACAGGACCGGCGCGAATCGTTGCCGGCGATCGTGGAATTCGTGAAGGTTCTGATGCAGGCGCGGGCCGACCCGCCGATCGGGGCCGGCCCGGATGGTGCGCTGTTTCTGGCGCGTGTCGACAGATTGGTAGAGCTTGGTGCCGTCGAACAGGCCAAGGCCCTGATCGAGGTGGCCACACCCGATACGCCTGCGGTGTTCCAGCGCTGGTTCGATCTGTCCTTGTTGACGGGCACCGAAGATGCCGCCTGCCGCGTGTTGAACGACACACCTGCGCTGGCCCCCAGTTATGCTGCGCGGATTTTTTGCCTTGCGCGCGGTGGCCAATGGGCCGTCGCCGTCCTGTCGCTGAACACCCACCGTGTGCTGGGCGACATCACACAATCCGAGGCCGACATGCTCGCGCGGTTCCTGGACCCCGAACTTTTCGAGCGCGACGCGGTGCTGCCTGCGCCATCGAATGTCACGCCTTTGTCATTCCGGCTGTTCGAGGCCTTTGGCGAACCTCTGGTCACCGCGGGCCTGCCCTTGGCGTTTGCCCATGCGGACCTTCGCGGCAACAACGCATGGAAAGCCCAGCTCGAGGCCGCTGAACGGCTCGCGCGCCAGGGTGCCGTGCCCGAAAACGTGCTCCAGAAATTCTATACCGCGCGCAGGCCTGCCGCATCTGGTGGCATCTGGGACCGGGCAGCGGCGACGATCCGCCTTGATTCCGCCATCACCGCGGGCGATGCGCAGGCGGTCTCTCGTCACCTACCCGCCGCATGGGACGCCATGAAACAGGCCCGGACAGAGGTGCCGTTCGCAAAGCTTTACAGCGATGCGTTGCAAGACATGGATCTCAACGGCGAAGCCGACGAGATTGCAAGCCGCGTCGGGCTTTTGTCCGAAGATTATCGCCGCGTCGCGGAACGGCTCGTTGCCGAAGACGACGGTTTTGACCCGTTCCTGCTTGGTATCGCGCTTGGCCGGCCGCAGGATGTGCCTGTTACAGCGCCGCGCGCGCTGGCGATCCAGGCCGCCTTTGACGGGGCTCCCGCCCCGGTCGAATTGCAGAATCTGGTCGCCAACGGCAAAACCGGCGAGGCGATGCTGCGCGCCATCATCCTGTTCAACGAAGGTTTCGCAGGCGAAGCCCGGTCGCTGACCGATGCGCTCGCGCTGTTCTTGTTGCTTGATCTCGACGATGTGGCGCGGCGGGCATCGCTGGAACTGATGATCCTGGACCGCGCAACGTGACGCAAGGCCCCGCCCTGATGGCGCGCTGGGTGCAGACCTTTCTGCAGGCACAGGCCGCCGAACTGGATGCCGCGACGAATACGCAATTGGCCTATGCGCGCGACTTGCAAGGCTTTGCCGCATGGCTGGCCGACAAGGGGCTGCATTTCTACACGGTTTCGCAGGACCAGATCGAAAGCTACATGATCGCCTGCGAAACCGAAGGGCTCGCCAAATCCACCCGCGCACGGCGGCTGTCGGCGATCAAGCAATTGTTCCGCTTCGCTTTCGACGAAGGCTGGCGCAGCGACAATCCCGCGATGCAGATCAAAGGCCCGGGGCGCGCGCAGCGCCTGCCCAAAACGCTTGATCTGGCCGAGGTTGACCGCCTGCTGGACGCCGCCCGCACCAGTCCGCGCGACAGTTTGCGCAACGCCTGCCTGATGGAACTGCTTTATGCGACGGGGATGCGCGTGACCGAACTGGTCAGCCTGCCGGTCGCCGCCGCACGCGGCGATCCCCGGATGTTGCTCGTGCGCGGCAAGGGCGGCAAGGAACGGCTGGTCCCGCTGTCGCCGCCCGCCCGCGCCGCGATTGCGGCATGGCTTGTCGCGCGGGACCAAAACGAGGAGGTCGCGCGCAAGGCGGGCAAGCCTGTCTCGAAATACCTCTTTCCGTCGCATGGCAAGACCGGTCACCTGACGCGGCATGCCTTTTTTGCGCTGATAAAGGGCTTTGCCGCGACTGCCGGATTGAACCCCGACAGGGTGACACCGCATGTGCTGCGCCATGCTTTCGCGACCCATCTACTGGCGGGTGGCGCAGACCTGCGGTCGATCCAGACGATGCTGGGCCATGCCGATATCGCCACGACCGAAATCTATACCCATGTGCTGGACCAGCGCCTGACCGACCTTGTTTTGCAACACCATCCGCTTGCCGGACCGGCCAAGTCTTGAAGCGGACGCCCGCGCAGGCAATATAGGGCGGAACTACTTGAAAGCGTGATATGGAACCCTCGACACTTGATGCGGCATTCTGGGCCACGGCGGCGGCCATAGCCGTCCTGCTTGTCATGTCCGCCTTCTTTTCCGGCTCTGAAACCGCGTTGACTGCCGCATCACGCGGCAAGTTGCGCTCGGCTGCCGACAAGGGCTCCAAAGGGGCCGAACAAGCGCTGAAGGTCACCGAAGACAACGAGCGGCTGATCGGGTCGGTGCTGCTGGGCAACAACGTCGTCAACATTCTGGCCACCTCGCTTGCCACGGCGATCCTGACCAGAACATTCGGCCAGAACGGTGTCGCCGCCGCGACGCTGATCATGACGCTGCTGGTCCTGATCTTTGCAGAGGTGCTGCCCAAGACATTCGCGATCACCAACCCTGAAAAGGTCGCCTCGGCTGTGGCCCGCCCAATCGGGCTGATCGTGCTGGTCTTTTCGCCGATCGTGACAGCCGTCCGGTTTCTGGTGCGCGGCGTGCTCTATCTCTTCGGCGTGCGCACCGACCCCGACAGCAACATCCTTGCCGTCCGCGAGGAAATCGCGGGCGCCTTGCAGCTCGGCCATGCCGAAGGCTGGGTCGAAAAGGAAGACCGCGACCGTATTCTCGGCGCGCTCGACCTCAATGAACGCACCGTGGAAGAGGTCATGCTGCATCGCTCGGGGATCGAGATGGTCGATGCCGCCCTGCCCGCGCAGGACATTCTGGCGCAGATCCTGCAAAGCCAGCACACGCGCCTGCCGCTCTACCGCGACAATCCCGAAAACATCGTTGGTGTGATCCATGCCAAGGATCTGTTGCGCGCGATGCACAAGCTGCTCAGCGGCGGCACGGTGGATGGTCAGGGGCTTGCCGCCTTCGACGTGATGAAAGTCGCGATGCCGCCCTATTTTGTGCCCGAAACCACGACGCTTGGCGACCAGATGCGCAATTTTCTCAAGCGCAAGACGCATTTCGCGCTCGTGGTCGATGAATATGGCGGGCTTGAAGGGCTGATCACGCTCGAAGACATCCTCGAGGAAATCGTGGGCGAGATCGCGGATGAATTCGACGAACCCGAACCCGACCAGATCGCGGCGACCGCCGATGGCGCCTATATCATCGACGGCGGCATCACGATCCGTGACCTGAACCGCGCGCATGATTGGCAATTGCCCGATGACGAGGCCAATACCGTCGCGGGTCTGGTGATCCACGAAGCGCAGATGATCCCCGTGGTCGGACAGGTGTTTTCGTTCCACGGGTTCCGCTTTGAAGTCATCGCGAAAGAAGAAAACAGGATCGCCACGCTGAAGATCCGCAAGCTCTGAGCGCGGATCGTCACCTTCTCTTTTCCAAAAATACTTCGGGGTCAGGGGCAGCGCCCCTCAACGTCCTTTGAACAACCCACCAAGGATGCCGCGCACGATGCGGCGTCCTGTCGTCCCCTTCAATTCCTTGACCACCACATCGGCCAGCGCGTCCCCGAATGACCCGCTTTGGGCACGTGTGCCGCGCCCCGTCGTCCGTGTCGCCGGGGAATAGCGCCGCGCGGCGGTGAATTCGGGGGCAGAATCCTCGGCCGCATGGGCCGCACGCGCCGCATCCTCGGCCCGCCGCGCAAGCATTTCATGCGCGCTGTCGCGGTCGATGGTGACGTCATATTTACCCCCCATCGGAGAGGCGGCCATCACCGCCGCCCTCGTCGCGGCATCAATCGGCCCAAGCTGGGATGCCGGCGGGCAGATCAGCGTGCGCTGCACCAGTTCGGGAATGCCCTTGGCGTCCAGAAAAGACGTCACAGCCTCGCCTGTGCCGACCTGCTGGATCGCTTCGGCGGTATCGAACGCCGGATTGTCGCGATAGGTTTCGGCGGCGGACTTCAATGCCTTGCGATCCTTGGCGGTGAACGCGCGCAGCGCATGCTGCACGCGGTTGCCCAACTGGCCCAGCACCGTGTCGGGGATATCGGCAGGGTTTTGCGTGACGAAATAGACCCCGACGCCCTTGGACCGGATCAGGCGCGCGACCTGTTCGACCTTTTCCACCAAAGCGCGCGGCGCGTCGTTGAACAAAAGATGCGCCTCGTCGAAAAAGAACACCAGCTTGGGTTTGTCGGGGTTGCCGACCTCTGGCAGTTCCTCGAACAATTCAGACAAGAGCCACAGCAAGAACGTCGCATAAAGCCGTGGCGACCCCATCAACTGATCGGCGGCCAGAATATTGATCTCGCCGCGCCCGTCGCGCAGACGCATCATGTCGGCAAGGTCAAGCGCTGGTTCGCCGAACAAGGCTGCACCGCCCTGATTTTCCAGCACCAGCAATTGCCGCTGGATCGCCCCGATGGATGCGGTCGTCACATTGCCATAGCGCAGCGACAGATCGCGCGCATTCTGGCCGACAAAGACCAGAAGCGCCTGAAGATCTTTCATATCGAGCAGCGGCAGACCTTCTTCGTCGGCAACACGAAAGGCGACGTTCAGCACGCCTTCCTGCACATCCGTCAAATCCATCAGCCGCGCCAGCAGCAAAGGCCCCATTTCCGCGACCGTTGCGCGGATCGGATGACCTTGCCGTCCGAAGATATCCCAAAATGTCACCGGGAAAGCCCCGTATTGCAGGTCGAGGCCGATGGTGGCTGCGCGCTTCATAAAAGGTTCGTGCAGCTTGCCCGTGGCAGAACCGGCCTGTGCGAGCCCCGACAAATCGCCTTTCACATCAGACAGGAACACGGGCACACCGGCCGCGGAAAAGCCTTCAGCCATGATCTGCAAGGTGACCGTCTTGCCGGTCCCTGTCGCCCCGGCCACCAGCCCGTGCCGGTTCGCCTTGTCCAGACGCATGATCTGCGGTGCCGCGTATCCGTCGCCCCCGCCGCCGATAAAAATATGCTCCACCCGTCCTACCCCTTTACGATGACCGTTACGGCAAAATACATTCTTAAGGTTTCTCTGCCAGATTAAATCGGCAAGGCCTGCATGGTGGTCTTGCTCTTCTCCCTGTTGGACTGGCCGCGCCCTCGGGTGCGGCCTTTTTTCACGCGAAAACCCCAGAAAAAGCATCGGATTTGCTGTTGACGACGACATGCCCATTTCGTAGCGTGTGCCCAATTAGTCGGCCAAGTCCGACAGGGAGAAAAACAAAAGGGTCCGGCAACGGGCCCTTTTTTGTTGCAGAAGGCTGGGCGAAAGATCGCCAAGGCCGGGTTTTTAGTCCCTGACACTGTCCGGCTGGCATGCTAGAGCCGCGACCAAACAGAACAGGATCTTTCGTAATGCGCACGACCATCACAGCACTGACGCTGGCGGGCCTTCTTGCCTTGGGAACCCAAGCTGCCGGGCAGGACGACACCGCCCCCGCACCGGCACAAACGCCAGAAGTCCCCGACTTGACCGGCGCGCTGGACCTGGGCGAACCCGTCGGGCCGCGCGTTGGCGAGATTTATGTCGCCGACAACCACGGCGATTGGGAAGTCCGCTGCATCCGCGCGCCCGAAGGGCAGGACGACCGCTGCAATCTTTATCAGTTGCTGACAAATCAAGAGGATGCGCCGGTCGCCGAATTCAACCTCTTCCGTTTGCCCGAAAGCGGCCAGGTGGCCGCAGGCGCCAATATCGTGGTCCCGCTGGAAACACTGCTGACGCAGCAACTGACGCTGTCGGTCGACAGCGGCGAGCCGCGCCGTTATCCGTTCAGCTTTTGCAATTCCGCAGGTTGCGTCGCCCGTATCGGTCTGACGCAAGCAGAGGTCGCTGCATTCAAGGGCGGCGCGACGGCGACATTGCGCCTTGTTCCTGCTGCGGCACCAGACGAAGAATTCCTGCTGACCATGTCGCTGGCGGGTTTCACTGCTGGCTATGACAGCCTGACCCCTGTGCCTTAACTGAAGCGGCGCAGCGCGATCACCGCGTTCAGCCCGCCAAAAGCAAAGGCATTGGACAGCGCGACGTCGATTGTGGCGTCGCGCGCCACATTGGGCACCACATCCAGCGCGCATTCGGGGTCGGGTTCTTCATAGCCGATGGTGGGGGCGATCACCCCGTCCCGCAGCGCCATGATACAGGCCAAAAGCTCGACCGCCCCCGTCCCGCCGATCAAATGCCCGTGCATGGATTTGGTCGATGAGATCATCAGCTTGTCGGCATGTGCGCCGAACACATCCGCGACGGCCGCACATTCGGTCTTGTCATTGGCCGCCGTGCCGGTGCCATGTGCATTGATGTAACCCACAGCATCCAGCGGCACGCCCGCATCCCTGACAGCCCCCGCAATGGCGCGTGCCGCCCCCTGTTTGCTGGGCATCACGATGTCGGAGGCATCCGAAGTCATCGCGAAACCGATCACCTCGCACAATATGTCGGCACCGCGCGCGCGGGCGTGGTCGTAATCCTCGAACACGAACACGCCGGCGCCTTCGCCCTGCACCATCCCGTTGCGGGTGGCCGAAAACGGACGGCAGGCGTCCTTTGACATCACGCGCAGCCCTTCCCAGGCCTTGATCCCGCCGAAACAGAGCATCGCCTCGGACCCGCCGGTGATCATCACCTTGGTCATGCCGCAGCGGATCATGTTGAAGGCCTGCCCCATCGCGTGATTGGACGACGCACAGGCCGTCGCCACGGTAAAGGTCGGCCCCCGCAGGTTCCATTCCATCGACACATGACTTGCGGCGGCATTGTTCATCAGTTTGGGCACGATGAACGGATGGACGCGGTTCTTGCCCTCTTCATAAACAGCACGGTAATTTTCATCCTGCGTGTTCAGACCGCCACCCGAGGTGCCGAAGATCACGCCCGACTGGTCGGCAAGGCTGCCGGTGAAAGTCAGCCCTGACTGCCCGATCGCCTGACGCGCGGCCAGCAGCGTGAATTGCGTAAACCGGTCATAAAGCGCGATCTGCTGGCGGTTGAAATGATCCGCCTCGTCGTACCCCTTGATCTGGCCGCCGATCTGGATCGCCAGCCGGTCGACATCGGGAATCTCCAACGGGCCGATCCCGCATTTGCCGTCGCGCATCGCGGCAAAGGTCGCAGGCACATCGGTGCCCAAGGGGTTGATCGTCCCTGCCCCGGTAATGACGACACGCGCCATCAGCCTGCCTGTTCGGATTGCAGCTGCTTGACCGCCAAGATGATCGCACCCACGGACGAGATGTCAAAGGCGCTGGCGGTCGGGTCATTGGCGTTAAACGGCACCGCGATGTCAAAGGCCTCCTCGATGGCGAAGATGCATTCGACCAACCCCAGAGAGTCGATCCCCAGATCGGCAAGCGACGCATCCAGCGTGATATCGCCGGGTTCCAGCATCGCCTGATCGGCAATGATGGCGATGATCCGGTCATCGGTGGTCATTCAAAGGCTCCGTTCTTTTCGTGCTGCTCATTTAGGCATTGTCGACCGGCAATGAAACACCTGATTAACGTGCGGCAAGATCGCGCAGAATCCGCGGCAGGCGGCGCAGCGCCTTGTAGCTTTCGATATGCAGCTGCATTTTCGTGGCCGGATAGCCCATCATCACGCGTCCTGCGGGCACATGCGACAGAACGACCGACCCGCCGCCCAGCACCACGTCATCCCCGATCTTGAGGTTATCCGCGATCCCCGCCTTGCCACCGACCACCACACGGTCGCCGATCACGGTGGACCCCGCAACACCCGCCTGGGCGCACAGCAGGCAATGCGCACCGACGATGACATTATGCCCGATCTGCACAAGATTATCGACCTTGGTGCCTGGCCCCACGCGTGTGGCGCGGATGGTGCCTGCATCCACGGTGGATCCTGCGCCGATTTCGACATCATCCCCGATCACGACACCGCCCAGCGAATGGATGCGGTGCCATGTCGGGTCGGCGGGGGCGGTCATCGGCGCCTCGCCCAGCGTTTCGCGCGCGATCTCTACGTTGGACGGTTCGGCTGTGACAAAGGAAAATCCGTCGCCGCCGATCACCACATTGGGTTGCAGGATCACCCTGTCGCCCACGCGCACACCCGCCTGCAACCGCACGCCTGCGTGAATTTGGCAACCCGCGCCGATCACGACACCACGTGCAATACTGACCTGATCCGCGACCCAAGTGCCCGCGCCAATCACCGCGCCTGCACCCACGACGCAGAACGCGCCGATACTGGCATCCACCGCGACCATCGCCGTGGGATCGACCAGGGCCTGCGGGCTGATGCCCGTCGGTTCATGTGTCTTGTCCATCATTTGCGTCAGCCGCGCCATCGCCAGACGCGCGCGCGGCGCGATGATCGCCGCCTGCAATCCGAGCGCCTGCCAATCGGCCTCGGGCCAGACAATCGCGGCACGCGCCGATCCTTTTTGCAATGCCGGGCCGTAGGCCGGGGTCATGGCCAGCGCCAGATCGTCGGGTCCGGCGGTCGCTGGCTCGGCCGCGCGTGTGACCGCCAGATCGAGATCGCCCTGTGCCTGCGCGCCCAGTGCGGCCGCGATCGCCCGAATGGAATGTGTCATTACCACCTCGTTTTGCTGCAATTCCGCTGGTCCGCGCGTGCTTTACTGGCGGTTATCCAAAAGCGCACCCCCACGCAAGCAGCGTCATGTGCCGACAAAAATGCCACTTGCGCAAATTTTCGCCGATTTTCTTTTCGTTCATGGGAACCCGTTAAACAAGACTTGGTCCGCGAATCAAAATGTGTCATAGGTTTTGGACATCTTGGGGGCATGATGGCAGTCCGTACCAAAACGGACATAAAAGATAAGCGACGGGACAGGCGCGTATAATGGACAAGAACAAGACTTCGGGGATGACCCGGCGTGGACTATTGGTCGCATTAGCGGCAACAGCTGTAACGGCAGCACCAACATATTCCAATGCGCAGGGATTTTTGCGCGGCGCAGGCGACATCCGCAGAATTGCGATGTACAACGGGCGCACCGGCGAAACCCTTGATACGATTTACTGGATTGAAGGCGAATATATCGCCGAGGCCGTGCGCGAGATCAACGTCCACATGCGCGACTGGCGGACAGGTGAAGCGGTCCAGATGGACCTGCGCACCATCGACATCATGTCCGGGGCGCGCCGGTTGATGGAAACCGACGAACCTTACCTGCTTTTGTCCGGCTATCGGTCCCCCGCCACCAACGCGATGCTGGGCGCGCGGTCGTCGGGTGTTGCGCGGGATTCGCTGCACATGCGCGGTCAGGCCGCCGATCTGCGGCTGCGCAGCCGGACGACCAGCCAGATGGCAAGCGCCGCAGCCGCATTCAACGCAGGCGGCGTCGGGCGCTACGGCGGGTCAAATTTCGTGCATATGGACTGCGGTCCGGTACGGACCTGGCGCGGCTGATACCACCGCGATAACGACACCGATTGCAGGCCACCCCGACCGGGTGGCCTATTTTGTTGCACCGGCAGCAAAACCTGCCGGATTTAGTCCGATTTTTGATGGAAAAGCCTTGTTTTCTCGGCACCTGCGTTTATGTCCGGGGCAATCGTTCAATTCCTCGATGACCGGGCAAATTACGTGGCAAGTTCTTCTTCTTCGCATGGGTGGGTGACTCCTGCCGGCATCATTCCTGTCATCATTGCAGGTGCTTTGTTCGTCTGGTTGGTACAGGCCCTGCCTGTCATCGCAGACGGGTCCAGCCTGCGCTATGTCTGGCCATGGGTGCCAACCCTTGGGGTCAATGTCAGCTTTCTGATCGACGGGCTGAGCTTGATGTTCGGCCTGCTGATCACCGGCATCGGCGCGCTGGTGATGCTGTATTCCGCCAAATATCTGGCAGGCCACCCGCAACAGGCGCGCTTTTCGCTATTATTGACCAGTTTCATGTTGGCAATGCTGGGGCTGGTGATGGCGGACAACCTGCTCAGCCTCTTCGTGTTCTGGGAACTGACGACGATCACGTCTTATCTGTTGATCGGCTTCAACCACGATAGCGCGAAATCGCGACGATCGGCGCTTCAGGCGCTTTTGGTGACGGGGGTCGGGGGGCTGGCGCTTTTGGCGGCCATCATTCTGATCGGCACTGTGGCAGGCACATTCGAGTTGTCAGAGATCCGCGCCATGCCCGGCGTGCTGACGCAAAGCACCCTTTACCTGCCGATCCTGATCCTTGTGCTGCTGGCCGCCTTCACCAAATCCGCGCAGATGCCGTTCCACTTCTGGCTTCCCAATGCGATGGCCGCCCCGACCCCGGTCAGCGCCTACCTGCATTCGGCGACGATGGTCAAAGCGGGTATCTATCTGATGGCGCGGACCCATTCTTCGCTGAGCGGGACCGATGTCTGGCTGTGGACACTGACGATCGCGGGGGCGGCCACGATGGTGTTCGCCTCGGTGATCGCGCTGCGGCAGACTGACCTGAAACAGGCATTGGCCTATACGACGCTGATGGCGCTTGGCGCACTGACATTGCTGCTGGCCAACGATTCAGGCTATGCGATCACGGCGGCGGTCACGTTCCTGATGGTGCATTCGTTTTACAAGGCGTCGTTGTTCCTTGTCGTCGGCATCCTCGATCACCAGACCGGCACGCGCGAGACGACCAAATTGTTCGGCCTTGGCCGCACGATGCCGGTCACCGCGACAGCGGCGGTGCTGGCCGGGCTATCGATGGCGGGTATTCCTCCGTTTCTGGGCTTTATCGCCAAGGAATTGTCCTATGCCGGATCGCTCGAAGTCGCGTCATCGGCCATGTTCGTCGCGGGGGCGTTTCTGGTCGCAAGCGCATTGATGTTCGCGATCGGCGGCATCGTGGGTTTCCGCCCCTTCTTCAGCAAGGCCGGACCGAGGATGGAGGGGATCAAGGAAGCAAAGTGGCCGATGCTTGTTGGCCCGCTTTTGTTGGCCTTTCTGGGCGCGGGGTTCGGCATCTTTCCGGGATTGCTCGAGGTGTATCTGGTCGATCCGACCGTCGCCGCCATCCTCGGCGAGCCCGGACTGGCAAAGCCATTGCATCTTTGGGCGGGGTTCAACCTGCCGCTGGCGCTGAGCGTCGCGACCTTCGTGATCGGCTACGCGATCTATGCTTTCGCCACGCCTTTGCGCGCGCTTCTGGTGCGTCTTGGCGACCGCAGCCCCAGTTTCGACAACGGCTGGGACACGCTGCTGGCTGGCGTGCTGGCAGGCGCGAAATGGCAAACACGGGTGATCCAGACCGGCCAGCTGCGGTTTTATATTATGGTGACGTTCATCACGACGCTGGTCGCGCTGGCGGGGACCATGGTGTTCCGGCAGGCCGTCACCCTGCCGGTTGCCTGGTCGCCCGTGGGTCTGACGGATTGGCTGGTGTTCGGGCTGGTGCTGGTCGGCACCGGGCTGACCATCGTCACCCAGTCGCGGATCACGGCGATTGCGGGTCTGGGTGTCGTGGGTATCGGGATCGCGCTGATCTTTGTGCTGTATTCCGCGCCCGATGTCGCGATCACGCAATTGCTGGTCGAGACACTGATCGTAGTGCTTTTCGCCGCCGCCGCCCTGCGGCTTCCGCGTCTTGGGGCCGAACCGCTGAACGAGCGCTGGCTTGATGCCGTGGTCGCCATTGGTCTTGGGGTGTCGGTGTCGCTGATCCTGCTGATGTCCACCGCCGGCCCGATCGATCGCAGCCTGACCGACTTCTTCGAGGCGTCAAGCTATCCCGATGCGTTCGGCCAGAACATCGTGAACGTCATTCTGGTGGACTTCCGGGCGCTGGACACGTTCGGCGAGATCGCGGTCGTGCTGGTGGCGGCCATCGGCATCTTTGCCCTGCTGCGCAGCAAACCCGAAAAGGACGAGGCATGAAATCCATCATTCTGATCGCCGGGTCCCGGCTGTTGGTCGCACTGATGACTGTGTTCGCGGTCTACATGCTGCTGCGCGGACATAACCAGCCGGGTGGCGGGTTCATCGGCGGGTTGCTGGCCGCGGTCGGTTTCGTGATCTACGCCATCGCCTGCGGCACAGAAGGCGCGCGCCAGGCGCTGCGGTTCCGCCCGACCGATATCGCCGCCGTGGGGCTTGGCTTTGCGCTGTTTGCGGGGGTCATGGCTGCGTTCTTTTCGGATGATTTCTTTACCGGTCAATGGCTTTTCATCAACGCCACACCGCAGGACAAGGGCATCCCGCTGTCGTCGGTGCTGGTCTTCGACGTGGGCGTGTTCCTCGTCGTGTTCGGGTCCGTCCTGTCGATTGTTTTCGCTCTGGAGGAAGAAGTCTGATGGAACCGCTGCTGTCGATCCTGATCGGTGTTCTGGTCGCAGGTGCGGTCTATCTGATGCTGGCACGCAGCCTGATGCGTTTCCTGTTCGGGCTGATCCTTTTGTCCAACGCCGCCAATCTTGCGATCTTCGTGTCCGGCCGGATGACGGCGGGCGCGCCGCCGCTGGTGCCTGACGGCATGGACGTCCCGCCAGAGGTGGTGGCGAACGCTCTGCCGCAAGCCCTGGTCCTGACCGCGATCGTGATCGGCTTTGGCCTGTTCGCCTTTGCATTGATTTTGGCTGTGCGCGCCTTTCGCAGCCTTGGCACTTTGAATACCGACGACATGCGCGTCGCCGAGCCGAAAGAAAAAGGATGAGTTGGTATCTGTCGCTTCCGTTGATCCTGCCCTTTGCGACGGCGATCATCTGCTACTTGCTGCGTGATCGTCCAAGCGGTGCCTGGGTATCCGTCGCAGGATCGGCGCTGGGGCTGGTCGCGGCGATTGTGTTGATGGCCCTGGTCCTGCAAAACGGCGTTGTTGCAGGCCAGATGGGCGAATGGCCCGCGCCATTCGGCATCACGCTGGTCGCGGATCTGTTGTCGGCGGTCATGGTGCTGATCACCGCGATCACAGCGCTGGCCGTCGCGATCTATGCGCTCAGCGATGTGGACGCGCGGCATGGGCAGCTTGGCTATCACGCGCTGTTCCAGATCCTCATCGCCGGCGTGACCGGGGCCTTCCTGACGGGCGACCTTTTCAACCTTTATGTCTGGTTCGAGGTGATGCTGATCGCCTCTTTCGGTCTGCTGGTGTTGCATGGCGGCAAGGAACAGATCGACGGTGGCGTGAAATACGTGGCCCTGAACCTGATTTCGACGATCCTGTTTCTGACCGGCATCGGGCTGCTCTACGGGCAGACCGGGACCCTCAACTTTGCCGATCTGGCGGTCAAGGTCGACGCGGTCGAGAACAAGGCGCTGCTGACCGTCATCGCGATGCTGTTCATGGTGGCCTTCAGCGTCAAGGCAGCGGCCTTTCCGCTGTTTTTCTGGCTGCCAGCAGCCTATCACACTCCAAGTTTTGCGGTCTCTGCGGTCTTTGCGGGCCTGCTCACCAAGGTCGGTGTCTATGCGCTGATGCGGACCTTCACGCTCGTCTTCGATCATGATGTGGGCTACACGCATACAATTCTGCTCTGGGTCGCCTGCTTCACCATGGTGACAGGCGTCCTGGGGGCGGCCGCGCAATCGGATTTCCGCAAGATCCTGTCGTTTCACATCATCAGCCAGATCGGCTATATGATCCTCGGTCTTGCGATCTATACGCCTTTGGCCATCGTGGGTGCGGTGTTCTATCTGGTCCACCACATCATCGTTAAGGCCAACCTGTTCCTGATCGCCGGGATCAGTCAGCGTCTGACAGGCGGGTCCGATGTGTTCAAGATCGGCGGGCTTTACAAGTCCAGCCCGTTCCTGGCCGTGTTGTTCCTGATCCCGGCGTTTTCGCTGGCCGGTTTCCCGCCGCTTTCGGGGTTCTGGGCCAAATACATCATCGTCAAGGCATCGCTTGACGAAAGCCTTTGGATCGTCGCTTTCATCGCCTTGGCGGTGGGTCTGATGACCATTTATTCGATGACGAAAATCTGGGCCGAAGCGTTCTGGAAAGACCACCCCGACGGGATCGATCCAAAGCTGTCGGCCCTGCCCGGCCGCACGGCGCTGCTGGTGCCGGTCATCGGGCTGGCGCTGCTGACGATGGTGATCGGCCTGATGCCCGAGCCGTTCGTCACCTTCGCGGAAAGATCGGCCGCGCAACTGCTGGACCCCACCGAATATATCACCACGGTTCTGGGTCCGGAGGCCATGCAAGCCGCTGATCCGTTGGAGGTCGCGCCATGAACATGTTCATCCTCAACCTTGCGCTTGCCGTGATCTGGGCCGCGCTTTGGGGCAGCCCGACCTTGCTGATGCTTGGCGCGGGATATGTGCTGGGCTTTCTGATCCTGTGGTTCGCATCCCCTGTCTTTGGGCTGCGGGACGGGTATTTCCTGCGATCCTGGCGCATTTTGCGGCTGATTCTGTACTTCCTGTATGAACTGATCATGTCGAGCATCCGCGTCGCCTATGACGTGATGACGCCGAATGATTTCAGCACGCCCGCCATTCTGGAGATGCCACTGGATGTGACGTCCGATTTCGAGATCCTGCTTGTCACCAACCTGATCTCGTTGACGCCCGGCACGCTCAGCCTTGACGTGTCGTCTGACCGCAAGACGCTGACGTTCCACGCCATGTATGCCGACGACCCCGAGGCCGTGATCCGCGATCTCAAGAGTGGGATGGAAAGGCTGGTCAAAGAGGTATTTGAATGATGACGCCCGAAAGCTTTCTGGATGGAGCAATCTATTTTTCATTCGTGCTGGTCGCGCTGTCGCTGGCCATCGCCTTTGTGCGGCTGACGCTTGGGCCGACGCTGTCGGACAGGGTTGTCGCGCTCGATATGATGACGACGCTGATCATCGCGGTCTGCGGGATCGTCGCAGTCATGACGGCTGTCAGCGCGTTTCTGGACGTGGCCATCGTGCTGGCGCTGGTCGGCTTTCTGGCGACCGTGGCGCTCGCGCGGTATGCCGAACGGCGCGACCCCGAAAACGAGGCCCATGCAGATGATTGAGATCGTGATCGGTGTTCTGCTGCTGATCGGCAGCTTCTTTGCGCTGGTGGCCGCCATCGGTATCTTTCGCCTGCCGGATGTGTTGATGCGGATGCATGCCTCGACCAAGGCCGGCACATTGGGAAGTAGCCTGATCCTGATCGGCGCGGCCGTGTTCTTTGCCGAGGGCGTGATCACGACCCGCGTGGTCGCGACGATCGTGTTCCTGATGCTGACAGCACCCATCGCCGCGCATATGTTGGGGCGGGCGGCGGCACGCAATTACAAGAAAGGTGCGAAAGATATCGGCTGATCAGCGGGCTTGTTGAAAAGGCAACGGCCCGGCATGATACCACCGCCCCCGTGAAGGATCCCCATGCCGCGCCCCCTTGCAGAAAACACGCTTGCCATCACCTTTCTCTATTATCGCGACTTGCCCCGCGCGATGCATTTCTACGAAACCGTGCTGGGTTTGACGCTGGTCATCGACCAGGGATGGTCCAAGATCTATCGGATTTGTCCCGGCGCGCATGTCGGTCTGGTTGACGAGACGCGCGGCATGAACAAATGGGCGGAGGTCAAGCCTGTCCAGCTTTGTATCCGGGTCCCCGATGTCGCCGCATGGTATGAATATGCGCAGGGGCTGACGCTGCCTGACCTGTCACTGCTGTTCGTGAATGATGCGCTTGGCATCCGGGCCTTTGTGTTCCGCGACCCCGAAGGCTATCAGATCGAAATCCAGTCCGCGACGCGGCCCGATGCGTGACAGCGCAGATTTTGGTCAGGTTTGCGAGGTGATGTGGCGGAGGGGATGGGCCTGACGTCCAACCTTCTCCACATTTCAGGATGCCGATTGTGTGTTGCAAAGCAGCTCTCCAGCTTGATCAGCCGGTGGCTTCGACTATGACCTCATCGCCTATAATTAGTCGTCGGATGCGATCGAGTATTTTCTCACTGTTCGCTACGTCTATGCTGGCGGTCTCAAGGATCGTGGCATGGCCGGTTATGCGATGGCGGGCGTGGACAACGTCTTCGGTTCCAAGGCCGGGGTGATGGGGATAGAGCAGCGTTAAGCGGGGAGCGAGATAGAGCTGCGCATAGGCCATCATCTGATAGACGTCGGCCTGCGAGACGCCTTGCTTGGGATCATCAATCCCCGAGGATATCTGCTTCCACTTGGTATCGATGACATGGCTTACGGTACCACCCCTGCGGATCAGGATGTCGGGCTTGTGACCTGCCCCCCGAAACTTCCCTCACTTTGATGTAGAGTTTGCTCAACCTTCGAAGGAGCAAACAAATGCGACAGAGTCGTTTTACCGAAGCCCAAATAATCGGGATGATCAAAGAGCAAGAAGCTGGGATGCCAACGGCTGAGGTGTGCCGGAGACATGGCCTGAGCCCAGCGTCGTTCTATAAACTCAAAGCCAAATACGGTGGCATGAACGTTTCTGACACCCATCGCCTCAAGTCGCTTGAGGATGAGAACGCCAAGCTCAAACGTCTGTTGGCCGACACGATGTTGGATAACGTTGTCCTGAAAGAGCTGCTGGGAAAGAACTGACGACATCAAATGTGCGACGGGCTGCGGCATGCAAGGCAATGCGGGATCATGATATCTCGCAACGTCGGGCGTGCAGGCTTGTTGGTGTCGATCCCAAGACCGTCCGGCGTGATCGGCCGCCGGATAATCCTGAAGTTCGCGAAGAGATGAAGGCGATTGCCAGCAAGCGGCGCCGGTTTGGTTATCGCCGGATCGGCGTGCTGTTGGAGCGCAAAGGCATGATCATCAACCACAAGAAGCTGTATCGTCTCTACACCGAGGAAAAGCTAGGCGTCAGGCGACGAAG
>NZ_KB907989.1 GCF_000382265.1 Yoonia vestfoldensis DSM 16212 | reverse complement strand
TTCGGCCTTCGCGGCGTCCCCAAAAACACCAGTCGCACCCTCAAGCAGCTGGTCCCGCCACTGTTTGATCTGGTTCGGGTGAACGTCGAAATCCTGTGCCAGCTCGATCAGCGTCTTCTCGCCCTTGATCGCGGCCACGGCCACTTTCGCCTTGAATGCCGGGCTGTGATTCCGGCGCGGTCGTTTTGTCATCATCATCTCCTCGCTTGCAGCATCATGCTGCTGTTGCGCGGAAAATCCACTTATCCCAGTTGTTCAAATTTGCGCAGCCACCTCTCTTTTCGCGTTCTGAGGATCTCGGGGATCCTATTGCTTTTGCATGCCGAGCGAGCGAATTCTTAATCCCCGGTGCCAGTTGGTCTTTGCGGGGATACACAGCTGAGCGCCTCGTGATGGATCAACTGATCGCAGACGGCCACGATGTCAGCCTCGCCGAGGCAAGTAATACCCCAGGACTCGATCTTCTCGTTGATGGTCGGCCGGTTCAGGTGAAGTGTGGCACCGCACTTTCCAACTTGACCGAACACTTCGAAAAATATCCAGATATTCCAGTTATAGCCAATGCCGCGCTCGCCGAGAAAGCAGCCCAAAGCGACGCACCGTGGGCACATCTTGTGACCACGGTGCCTGGGTTCGAAATTGCAACTCTGGAAGGACAGATTGCCGAAACGCTCGGCCACGCAGCAGATCTTGCCGACCCTGATATTTTGCAGTTTGCGCTCTCGATCGGTGTCCTGCGGGGGGGGGCTGGAAGTCATGCAGGGGCGGGTCCCGATTTCGGACCTGCCTGCCTGGCTCCTTCTCGACGGTGCCTCCCGAGGAGCGTTGGCCCTTGTTGGCGGCAAGGCCGGCGCTTGGATCGGTCTAATCGCCATCGGGCCGGCTGGAGCACTCATTCTGGGTCCTGCAATAGGCAGTGCAGCCCTTTTGGGAAACAGCACTTTGAAAGGTGCAGTTCAGAAGCATCTGATGACAACATGGTTGCAGGACCTTCTACGCGCTGCTCAGGACCTTCATCTTAGCCTGCTTGCGACACTTGAACGTCGCATCATCAGAATCGAAGAGCGGACCAGAATTTTTTCTGGTCGAAAACAGCGCTCAGAGTTGGACGCATGGATAGCGTCACGTTCTCAAGACGATCTGATCGCCGCGCTGGAAGATCGGTACTCGTTGGAAGCCGCGCATCTCAAGTCAGAATCTGATGCAATCGGCTTACTGTTTGCCGCAAAAGACATTGTGCCTGCGGACGCAGAAGTACTCGGTTGCGTCAAGGTCTTGGAGGATCTGCTGGCCCAAAAGCCCGGCTTGAGGGCCGTCTTGATTAATGCTGGACGTCCAGCCTTGGATGCGCTCCGGTTCCGACTAAAAGGTAATTGATACAATTGACAAAACAAAGAACCTTCGTTGGTTAAGGGAGGTGGCCTGACCGAACATATGGGAAGACCAGCCAACCGCATAGATGTGCCGTTTCTTAAAACGCTGCGCTTTGATTTTCCTGCAAACTACCTTTGGTGGATATTGCAGCATCTGCGCCTCTAGGCTCAGGTCACCTTCGCTGCATTTATCTTGCCGGGACGCTCTAATGTCAAACCTCCCGCTTCACACGGGTGAGCTACTGCTTGGTCCGTTTTGACGCGGTTGAGTGCGGGCTTAACTACTAAGGCACTGGATTCGCACGCAGTTTGGGTTGTTTTGTTGACCTATTGTTGACCTGGAATTTGGACAGCAAAAAGCCCCGCGAAAGGCGGGGCGTAATGCATTGTAGTTATTGGCTTTTTTGGTTGCGGGAGTAGGATTTGAACCTACGACCTTCAGGTTATGAGCCGAAATTCAAGCGATTCCAGCAACTTAGCTATATCAACAACTTACCTACCAAACCTCTGAAATCACGCACTTTCCGTTCCGGCATCGCCCGACAATGCCCCGCTTTCACCGTCACCAGCCGCGCCAAAACGGCGTACGCGGGTTGAGGTGGCGTTGATGTGGCGGCAGCGATTACAAATAATTCCTCACCACATATCTTGATTGATCTGCTTAATCGTTACTGTCCAAATCCGCATCTCCAAACGTAATTAAAATTGACGGCGCCTCAGCTAACGCAACTAGTTTAACACCATTTAGTGGTCGAACAGTTACACGATTTGCTGGGTCGAATATGAGTCGCACTTCGTCTGGGTAATCCTCTTCTAGGCCACTAACGAGAGCGAGAATGAAGTCATTGCCACGCTGTTTGGCGCGATCGTATTCTGCATTTGACATCTCAATAGAAGATTGTGGGGATCGACCTGTTGCCTTCATCTCGACGAAGGTTTTCCAATCGATAACGCCATCCGCACCCACTCCTCGTCGGTTGCGAAAATCAATCAACGCCTCGTCAGCAGAAGTCTCAAGCGCTTGGACGAGCAACTCCCAACCACGTTGTTCGAGGTCAGCTATTGTATACGATGTCGGGCCAGCTTTTAAAGTTGAACTAATTGGCTTCTTTGAGGGAGCTTGATCGTGTAGCTTTGGCTTAGCAGGAACCACAGATGGCTTAGGCGGGTTGCCTGGGACAATTGTGGCACCCAAGATGGCCCCAACCTGCTCTTTAAGAGATCGCGGCTTTGCCAATTGTCCCCGTCCTCCTGGCTGGCTAACAGGTGTTTTCTTCTTCGGCAGAGAATTTATCTTCGCAGCCCGATCATGCATTGCTTCTTCATGCTCTTCGTCTGAGGCAAGGTGAATGACCGCAGCCGCGCGCTCTTGGCTTTCCTGCCACGCGACAACCCACTCAGCCTCAATTCTGCGACGCGATACAACAGGAAATAACGAGGCAATCGCGTGTCCGCAGTATTCCCGTTTCGCTAGCGCCTCTTCCCACACATGGAGCTCGCTAGGAACATCCGCTGTGACTAGGGCCTGCAGCTCAATCGCAACCGGTCCTGCTATAATGTTTTCGTCCTCTGCACGGACGGCTATCGGGCCAGGATATACAAAAAGTCTTATATCTCGAAGCTCTTGCCATCCGATTGACATCCGCTGCCTCGTTCCCGGGTCATTGACAGCAAGCTCGTTCGATAAATGATCAACAGCTCGCACAAAGCGTTGTCGCACAGCTTCACCATGCATTTCAGCAGGCTCACGGCTGTCAACAACCCTGAGCGTCGGCTCGCTGGGGGTAACACCAAGTAGCGAAACAAGGGTCGGCAGTTCTCGCATATCGCAGGGAGGGGTCCAAAACATGCGCTTTGGTAAGGCTTTTGAGAGTTGTCCACGAAGTTCACTATCTTCAACAAGAACGATTGGCCGTTCACTGTGCCAAGTGTCTCCACAGTATAAAGGCAGTGCCTTTAGACGGTCTTTGTGCCGTCTTTCTGCTTTTTCTAGTAACGGCTCTATGTAACGAAAAACATCAATCCAGACAGAGATTACATCGACGCTATAAAGGCTACCTGCGAGGCCTTTCAAGTATTGCAGGCAGTCGTCAAGCGACGGCTCTCTGACGCCAACCGCAGCCCAAAGCGCTGGAAGTGCTGGGCCCCCAGGTACAAATTTCGAACGATCATGGAAGATATCTTGGCCTCGCAAGAGGTCTGTCGGACGTCTCCAGACATCACCTCCGGCATAGATGAGCCCTCGCCCTTCTGAAAACCGGGCTTTCATTTCCTGAGCAGTAAGATCGCCAATTTTTGTATTCCAAGCCACAACCTTCGGAACTTGCTTGGCAATATTCCGATAGATCAGCATAACCTGTGCAGATTGGACCAGATCGGTGCCATCTCGAATGTCTTGAATGGTCGCAATCAAATCACTAACGCGGACTGTTGTTATTAGACCGAGCGACGCGGCAAAATCAGCACTGAAGTCACCGCCACTTACGTCAATCACAAAGTCTGAGTTACCATAAAGTGACTGCGTTTCTGTGGTCTTAATCACAGCCTGTCCTGGGATAGACAGTTCTCCCTTGCCCACTGCAATCCAAGGCGTCTCGCGAAGGTTTAAGAGCCAGTCGGCTGTTACTGACGCTTTTGGGTAGGTATACACTCGTGCAACATGCTGCGATCCAACCATCTGTCTGTCTGCGTACAGGCGGTCCCAAGCCTTAGCCAATGCCTTAAAGAGCGCAGGACTCCGAATCCGTAGTTCCTTCTTGGATGCCTTTTTATATGAAGAAAGCACACGTTCCAAATCTCGGCTTACGTAGTCGTTTCCAACTTGTTCCGCCCCAACGGCACGTAAATCACGCATACGCGTAGCGCCCCCTCCTCGAACAAGGCCAACCTCTTCGAGACGCGGCGCTACTTCTGCGCCAAGCAACATCAAAAACTTTCTTGGGCCTCTAGAAATTGTTCCATCAGCCCGCTTTCGAGCATATCGTGTCGCGCCAGACTTTAGCTGATCACTATACCTTGCCTGAATCCATTTGATCCCCGGTAATGTAGCAGCCGCCGTGGGCCAAAGAGGCGAATCCGAATCCAACGTTTTGCAAAGATAGGCTTCCCGAGGCGAGACCTTTTGCCGTTGCACTTTCCCATCTTTGTAGACAAATCCGTCTAGCAGAAGTGAAGAACCGACTTCGCGGCCAAGCTCCTCGCAGCGGCCATCACTCAGTTCATCAAAACGATTTCGGAGCTCACGAAGATCTGAGTCTTCAATCTCTAGCTTATTTTTTCCGAAATGCTCTGCAAATGCTGAAATTTCCGTCTCAGCGTTAGATTTTGATTCAAATGCTGCCTCTTCATTTAACCAACTGACCGCAATAACGGCATCGTCATTGCCGCTATCTGAATAGTTTGGATGCAGTCGATCAAGAAGCTTCCACCTAGCGGCAAAGGGCGAAACAACTCCGCCCAAGATCAGTGGTTTAGCGGTCGTGCCAATCCGATAACTGGGAAGCGCTCGCAGGTCATTTGATAGCCAAATCGGAACGCCAAAAATCTCATCATCACTATGACTTTCAACAAGAATGCGATCTGCGGACACCCACCATTCGGGTGCTTTCTCGATGAAAAGACGTTTGCCAAAACCGGCCAACAGTTCAGCAGTTCCAATACGAAGGCTTACACCAATTTGACCCAACGCCGATCGCCAGCGTGATCCCGTTCCCCGCAAAGTTAAAGGAAGTGCGTCCATACCTTCTGATAGAAGTTTTATGTCAGAGGCGCTGAGCAAGCTAGTCAGTTCGTCGCTTTCGTAGGCAATGCGATCCAACGGAACAGGATCGCCACTTAGTTGAATAACGCCCTGCTTACCTAGCACCTGCCGTGTTGCTTCGAATGAAGCGTCGAAAGTTCTGCGCAGCCAGCGATCAGCCTCCGTCCCGATGTGCTCACTTTTCAGAGGGACAAGGTACCACGCTTTGACAGGGTCTTTCAGTAGAGCATGGTATGCAATCTCTGCTAGTACATCACCGCAGCGCGCAATTAGCCATCCGTTCCAAGGATTCTCAATAAGCGCCTCGCGTGCTGTGCTTGGGTCAAACTGGGCATCAATTGAAAAAGGTAGTTCAACCGGAATTCGCGTCTTAAAGCCAATATAAAGGTGCCCCTCTAGCGCATGAGTTGGCGCGGCTATAGATATGTACGTAGTGTTGCTCCGGGCCTTGTGCGCAGGATGAAGCTCCTCTGGAACCTGCAGTTGCGCCCTCCAGACTGTCCATTCACATTGCGCACCCTTAACCACTCGATTTTCCAGTTTTAGAGACTTCTCAAATGCTGGCGTTGGTTCAACACTTTTCCACGGCTCAAAGACTAGCGACCGCTCATTGAGCGTTTCCCCCGACAGGTCACACCACACGAAGCGCGACACAGAGCCAAGAAAAACGAGGCCATGATCATCCCAAGTTTCAAACCAAGCCTGAAGGTCGGACTCTTCGAAGTCGTCTTTGAGCTCTAGAACAAACAACGTGTCGCCCGCGGGATCATAAAACCCTGGCAATGCTGCCTCAGCTCCAACTACCCGCAGCGTAAGTTGATCACCCGAGAAATGATACGGCCGTGAGTGAATAGAAAGATCATGAGCAATACGTTTTAGTGTCTTTAAACCGATGCCAAATCGTCCTCGTTGGTCAGTTCTATTCGTTTTTGTAGTCAGAAACGGCAGTGCCATTCCAAGCACGTGCTGGCACGCAACCGGATGTCCATTATGAACGATTAACAGCTCTTTCCCAAAAGATCCGTCACGAAGTGCGAACCGCACTTCTGTTGCCCGCAAGTCGTCCGCGTTCTGAATAACCTCAATTAAACCTTGGAATTGCTCGACATTCAAATCTTCAGCTGCTGCCGCAGCCCCACGCATGACTTTCTTAACCGCACCTGGAGACGATGACAGTGCTTGGGCAAGGCCTTCAATTACGGCGGTAGCAAATTCGGGCGTTCTGGGATCAACAATATCATCCAGATCGTCTGTATCGTCCCAAATAGACTTGGCTGCTCGTTTGCCGTTGTCCATATCTCTTACTGCAGTCGGCTCGACCGGTAATGTCACAAGGTCATTCGCCACCCGTTCACTCATAGAAGTCTCCAAATTTGCAAGTCTAATCATAATGAGCTTATTCGCATGGCAGGTCTAGGCTGGCGTATCGACAGCGGCATGACCGCCACCCTGCGCCACCCCGCCACCCTTCGTGGCATGCTTCGCTTGCTAACGGCGCGAATCTACGCGTCATGGGATGACGACTGGAGGGTGAGTTGCATGGTCAACCGATTGCGTTTGAATGAAAAATCCGTCCGCGACGCCGAACCGGCACAGCGGCGGGACTATCAGATTTTTGACACCGATGTGCGCGGGTTTGCCGTCTGCATCTATCGCTCGGGCAACCGGGCCTTCACGATCGATTATCGCCACGCCGGGCGTCAGCGTCGGATGACCATCGGGCGCTGGCCGGAATGGTCGACCACATCAGCGCGCGAACGGGCAAAAGAACTGCGCCGCGAAATCGACGCCGGGGCCGACCCGCTTGGGCAGAAGGAAACCGGCCGTGATGCGCCGCGCGTGAAAGATATGATCGAGCGGTACACCGAGGTGCATCTGCCGCACCTCGCGCCCACCAATGCCTCCGATCAAAAATCGATGCTGGCCAAGCTGGTGGTGCCCGAATGGGGCAATCGGCTGGTGACAGAGATCACGCCTTACGATGTGGAAAAGCTGCTGAACAAGGTGGCCTCGGGGCGGGCTCGGCCCTCGAAGACGAAGCCGAACAACCGGGCGCGGAAGCTACAGGGGGCAAAACTGACCCCGGTGCGCGCCAACCGAACCGGCGAGGTGCTTCGCAAGATGTTCACCTATGCCGTCAGCTGGGGTTGGCGCGACGATAACCCAGCCTCAGGCTTTCGCCGTCGGATCGAAAACCCCCGCGAACGTTTTCTTTGCCATGAAGAAATCCACAAGCTGGCCGAGGCGCTTGATGCGGCCGAGGATCGCCGCGCGGCAGACATCATCCGGATGTGCATGCTCACCGGTGCGCGCGTCGGCGAGGTCCGACAAGCGCGGTTTGAACATTTCAACCTTGAGCATCTGAGCTGGTCCAAGCCCGCCAGTATGACCAAGCAGCGCAAGGTTCATCGTCTGCCAATTTCCGATGAGGCAGCGGCAATCGTGCGCCAGCGCCAGCTGCTGGTGCCGCGCGGCTGCGTCCTGCTGTTTCCCGGCGATGTACCGGGCCAGCCGGTCAAGGAAATCCGCCGCTTCTGGGCCAGCATCCAGAAGCAGGTCGATATCCCCGACGTTCGGATTCATGACCTGCGCCATACCTTTGCGTCCCTGCTGGTCAGCGGCGGCGCATCACTGGAGATGATCGGCAAGCTCTTGGGTCACAGCCAGATGCAAACGACTCAGCGGTATGCCCATTTGATGGACTCGCCGCTGCGTGCGGGTGTGGATGCCGTGGCCAGCGCCTTCCGGCCTCGGCCAAAGCTGGTGCATGACGCCGACGAGGCGCAGAAGTCGGCTTGACCCTCCGCGCATGGCCGTACTGAAGGTCAGCACGATTCCCGCAGCGCTTTCCAGATCGGGGTGAGCCTGCGCCGAATCGTGCGTTCATCCGGCACTTCCCCGCTCTCGGACTTTTCCACGAACCATTGCTGTACTTCTCCGACCCACTCGGCCTGCGTTTCTGGCACGCCGTGTTCATGAACGCGACGAATGAGCGAGATATACATCCCGTCCCAGTCATAGCGTGCGGTCGACCCGATGTGCGATGCCGGGCGGCGCAGCAGATCGCAATCTGTCTCGAACCGGTGGACGTCTTCGGCCATGATCAGTAGGTCCGCCAGCGTGACCTTGATCCCGGCGGGATGTTCGGTCAGCAAGACCCATTCTGCTTGGTTTAACGGCCGCACCCGCCACAGGCGGCTGGTGGTCGGGCCCGTGCCGCAGCGATGGAACATCTCCAGGATATCTGTGACCAACACAGCGCCAAATCCTGAAAGTGGCTGCAAGCCATTGGGAATGGACCGGATGGCCGTTACGATGTCAAAACGCCCAACCGACGCCCAGCCTGCGATATCGGCAAGGGTGCAATCCCAGCGGGCTGCAGCTTCATGCAATGTAAAATAGACGCGGGGTGGCAATGCCATGCCTCAACTCCTTTTCTTGTTTTTATGAAACAGGCCCGCGCGCCGCTCTCCTGATGGAGGCGGCCTGAAACCTGGCAGTCCTAAAATGAAGATCAGCCGCGCGCGAAAACCGCGTCGGCGAGGGGCTGGGGAAAGATCAAAGGCAGTTGAATATAGATTTCGGCCATTCTTGCTCCCCCTTTCGATTCTTGCCTCACGCGACTCGCTTAAGGGTAGAAAAGCCGGAACAAAGATAGAACGCAATCAATCTCTGTTCTTCACGTTCAGTTTACGCACTGCGTCTGAGTCGCGCGCTGCCCGGGAAATTCAGAACGCCAATAAAACAAGGGGTGGCATTGGTTTTGACGAATGACCGCCACCCTGCGCCACCCCGCCACCCCTACCGATCTGATTTCGCTGCCTGACGACGACCGCCCACACCGGGCGGCGAACAGGAGGCAGAGATGATTCAATCACAGACAGAACCGGATATGACCGCCTCAGCCCTGCTGTCGGGCTGGATCAGCCGCAAGGACCTGGCTGATGCGCTGGGCGTGACGGTCGACACCCTGGGGCGATGGGAGGCGCGGCGCTTAGGGCCGCCCTGCGTCCGAGCGGGTCGCATGGTGCTCTATCGGCGCGCGGCCGTGCAGGACTGGCTGGCCGCGCAAGAGATGCCGAGGGCCAAAGCGGCCAGAGGTCGGAGATGACCGCCGCCAGATCCGACCAGTGGCGTCGTGACCGGCTCGCGGAGGCCCGCGGCGTCCTTGCCGATGTAGCCCATCATCCGGATACGCTGATCATCCTCGCCGCCCGCGTCGTCTCGCAACACACAGACGAAGCCGACGAATGCGCCGAAGCAATCGACCTGCTGCGTCTGCTGGATCGACTGCACAGGCATCTCGCCACCGCCGCAGCATCTGGACCGACTGGCGGTGCCGCATGAACCGCCGCAGCACCCCTGAGGCGGACACCCAGCGTGCCATCGTGCAGGCCCTGCGGTTCGCGCTCCCCCGCGACGCCCTCGTGCATCACTGCGCCAACGAGGTCACGGAGGCCGGGCCGCGCGGCAAGATCCGCCAGTCGATCCTCGTCGGTATGGGCGTCCATTCCGGCTTTGCCGACCTGATCGTGCTCTCGGGCGGTCGCGTGCTGTTCCTCGAGGTCAAAAGCCCCACCGGCCGTCTGCGCAAATCGCAGGAGGTCTTTCGCGACACCGTCTGCGCGCAAGGGTTCAGCTGGGCGTTGGTGCGCTCCGTCGACGAGGCGCTGGGCGCATTGGCCGATCACGGCTTTGCCAGCCGTGCCCGCCCGGCGCGGAGGGCGGCATCATGAGCCACAAGGCAACCGTCTGGGCCATCCAGCAACGCGGGTTGAAGCCTGCGACCAAGATCGTCCTCTGGTTCCTCTGCGACCGGCACAATCCGGACTTCGGCTGTTTCCCGACGCAGGTACGACTGGCCGACGACGCAGAGATGTCAGTTTCTGCGCTGAACGAACATCTCAGGAAACTCGAGGACCTGCGCCTGATCCACCGGGTGCGCAGCTTTGATCCGCGTACCCACAAGCGCAAAGCGACACGTTACATCCTGGGGTTCGAGGACGGATTTCGACCAGAGCCAACTCCGGAAACTGGAGACGGCTTTGTCGGAAAGGAGGAAGACGAGGACGCCGACCCAACTCCTGATTCCGGACACGGAGCCATCTCCGGATTTACGGCAAAGCCATCTCCGGATTTTGCCCAAAACCATCTCCGGAATCCGGAGATTAACCTTGTAAGAGAACCCTTAAGTAAACCTGTAAAGGAGGAGGAGGAGGACGCGCAGGCGCGCGAGATCGATTTTGATCGGTTCTTCACAGAACTGCTGGGCGCGCTGGGCTTTGCTGCCAACGCGACCCTCCCGGCTTGGTGGCAGGGCGAGCCCGCTCGGCTGAACGTTCGCCGCTGGCTCGACGACCTCGGATTGTCTGAGGATCGGATCATCGAGGTCGCGACCGAGACCCGGCGCGACCATCCGAACCCGCCCGATGGTCCGAAGGCGCTGGATCGCTTCATGGAACGCGCAGCAAAGCGCTATGCGCAGGAGGCTGCCGCAAATGGCAGTGCCCTGAAAGCCAAGCAGCGCCGAAAGGCGCAAGGCAAGCCGACAGCCAGCCCGGATGAGTTGGCGGCGTTCTACGCGGCCAAGGTCAACTCCGAGGAATACCTGCCTCCCAGCATGATCAGCACCGCCATCTGCGAAGCGATGCTGGCCCGCAAGCTGGTGACGACCGACAGGTTGCGTCAGCGGGGGATCCTGTGAATGGCTTGGTGTCACGTCCCTGGCACGGATTGTCCCTCTGCGCGGGCGGTGGAGGCTTGGATATGGGCCTCATGCTGGCCGAGCCCGGCTTCCACACCCGCGCTTTTGTCGAATGGGAGGACTGGCCCCGAACTGTGCTCATCGCCGCCCAGCGCGCAGGGTATTTCGCGCCCGCGCCGATCTGGGACGATCTACGCAGCTTTGACGCTCGGCCCTTCCACGGTGCCTTCGACATCGTCCTCTCCGGATATCCCTGCCAGCCCTTCAGCGCAGCCGGAAAGCGCGGCGGTGCCGACGATCCCCGCCACCTCTGGCCAGAAGTTGCCCGCATCATCCGAGAATGCGCTCCCGAGTGGGTTTTCCTCGAAAACGTCCCCGGGCACGTCACCCTCGGGCTTGAGACCGTGCTGCGAGAGCTTTGGGACATGGGCTACACGCCTGCGGCGGGTCTGTTCAGCGCGGCAGAAGTCGGCGCGCCGCACCAGCGGCTGCGCATCTTCATCCTGGCCCACACCGATGAGCCTGCATCCCGGCACGGACAGCTACAACCCGGCGGGCAACAGCGACTTCACCCGCAAGGCCGAGGCACTGGCGCTGGGCATCACGAACTGGTCGACCCCCAAGGCGACAGATGGCGCGAAGGGCGGGCCGGGGCAGAGCTATGGCTCGGGCGGGATGCCGCCCCTGCCAGCGCAGGCGGCGAAATGGCAAACGCCGGTGGCGGACGATCAGATGGACCGGCAGCGCGGCAAGATCAACAGCCGGGGCGAGCCGAAGCTGTCGGCGCAAGCGATCCAGTGGCCGACACCGGCCGCGCAGAACTGGAAGGGCAGCAGCGCGGCGAGCGTGACGCGGGCGGATGGCAAGTCCCGAATGGATATCCTGCACTACCGGGCGGAACAGGGCTTCACCCGCCCGGACCCGGTGATCATGCGGCATGGGCAGCGGTCCTCGCCGCACGGCCCGATCTCGCGCCCGCTGTGGGCCTATCTGATTGCCTCACATGGGCGGGTCGTCTCGCGGCGCATCCTGAAAGCCCGGGCACGGCGGCGGCTGAACCCGCTCTTCGTCGGATGGCTGATGGGTTGGCCCATAGGTCACGCGCTCTGCGCCTGCTCGGCAACGGAGTTCACCCACTGGCAGCAGCATATGCGTGGCGCACTCTCGCAGCTGCCCACGGCCTCGGGCCCATGGATCTGGCGACCTACGGACGATCCAGAGGGCCCAGCGCAGATGAACCTCTTTGAAGGATTGCTGCCATGAGCATGCAGGGACGGATCGGTCGCACAGGCGGCGGACGGGAGAAACGCGCGCTGGTCGTGCAGGCAGCGCTGGAATGGGCGTTCCGGGTAGAAAAGGCGCAGCTGGAACTGCCCCCACCGAAGGATGTGGTCGAGGAAGGCTTCGGTTTTGGTCTGGAATATGTCCTGATGCAGCGTGGTGCGCTAGGCTGCAAGGTCGACGGCGGCCAGCACAAAATGGGCAGCTACACCCACGCGGACGCCGAGGTGATTGCCGCCACTGTCGCGGGCATGCCCGACAGCCTCGGCGGCATTCGCATGGCGATCCGCGTGGCCGAACTTGCCCGCGCAGGGCTGACCCCAGACTGGATGCCCGGCGTCGTGCCGCGCTGTGTGCCCGTGGAGTCCAAGCGCAATCAGCACGGCGAGCGGTCGACAACGGTGGTGGTTGGCACTGAACGGGTGCTGACCCGGGGCAAATGGCGAACTGTCGACGTTCTGGCCTGCCCGGTGACCTGGCGGCCACACCCGGAACAGATCGCGTCTGCCCGGCGCGGCTATGACGAGTGGCGGCAGGCGCTGGATTGGGTGCGCGACGGGTTGGTGGCAGGACGAATGTTGCGGGAGGTCGAGGTGACGGCGGCGATGCCGAAGATGAAGCCGTGGCGGCGATGAAGATTGAGGAACACAAATGTTCCAATGGCAGCAAAAATACACCGTGAGGAACAACGAGACCAAAAACGACTTGAGAATAGATTGGGCTGAGGGTAAAGTTGCATAAAAATATTATTATTTAATTTCAAACAGTTAGGCGGAATACTTTGAGGACAGGGAAAGCCGAACCGGTTGCTGGCAATCAATCAGGGCCAGATGGGCTCAATCACCTGACTGCCGTGGATCTCTTTAGCGGCGCAGGCGGGTTGACGCTTGGTCTAAGACAAGCGGGTTTCAAGGTGCTTGCTGGCGTAGAATTAGAGAAAACTCCTGCGGCGACATATCGAATGAATCATCCTGATGTTTTTTGTTTTAACAAAGACATACGTGAACTTGGCGCTGTCGAGCTTCTAAAGCGTATCGGATTAAAGCGAGGTGAGCTCGACCTATTGGCTGGATGCCCTCCATGTCAGGGTTTCTCAACGCTGAGAACACGAAAAAAATCTAAAGCGGTTGCAGATGACCGCAACGATCTTCTATTTGAGTTTCTGAGAATTGTTGAGGCGATTTCACCTCGATCAATCATGATGGAGAATGTGCCAGCTCTAGCACAAGACAACCGGATGAAGACGTTCTTGAAGAGAATTTCTATCCTAGGTTATAAAGTGGGGCGCAAGAACGTAAGGGTCGAGGATGCTTCAGAATACGGTGTACCTCAGCGCCGTTACCGGATGATTTTACTTGCGTCCAAGACTGGCCAAGTCAAGCAAGCCGAAAAATCAGAAACCATTACTGTCCGAAAATGCCTCGAAGCTGTTCGTCTTGCACCAGTTGGTGAGGCGGGTGACCCGCTGCATGACCATATTCCAAACAGGGCTGCTCATGTGGCGGAGATTATTCGCAATATACCTAAGGACGGCGGGTCGAGAACATCGCTACCTGAACATTTGGTACTTGAATGTCATAAAGACAAAAAGTCTGGTTTTCGTGATGTTTATGGACGCATGTCTTGGGACAGAGTTTCGCCTACGATGACTGGTGGCTGCGGCAATCCATCGAAAGGGCGATATCTTCACCCAGAGGAAGACCGTGCAATAAGCCTGCGTGAAGCCGCACTGTTCCAAACGTTCCCTGCCGACTATCGGTTTGACCTCACTGAAGGTCGCGGAAAGGTTGCTCTTATGATCGGTAACGCGTTACCCCCAGAATTCATTAGGCGTCACGCAATTGAAATATCAAAGTCACTGACCAACGCAGAATGATTTCCGCTCAGCTTCTGCAGTAAGGAATCAGGATCTCTTTTCCCTGAAAGGTTCAAACTCATCAAAGCCAATCCTGGACATCTGTTGACTGACGTCCTGCGAAATTCTTAGCGCTCTTTTATACTTTAAGTTTGCTAGCCAGCGATATTCGTTCTTCTCGCTGCAAAGAACGTGGAAAATGTTCTTTGATACGTCAAAATTTACCGTAACGCCGCCGTCTGCGGGATCAATGTCCCCAAAATTTATCGTCAAAGATTTTGTGTAACAATTTGGTGGCACTGCAAGACCGATATAATTGGGCTCGCCCTTCGAGTTAAGATGAGGGACCACAACATGTGGGGAGCTTTTTGAAATATCTAGTGGCACAAAGAAAAACAGTCCATCGCCACGGGCTGCATCACAGGAAGCTTGCAAACATAGTAGGTATCCACTTTTCTCTGAATGGAGAACTGAACCAAGTCCAAGCTTTGGCAGTACGCTACGACTTACTTTGCTTAACTCGCTTGAATTCGAACTGCTTAAGAATGAAAAACGCATCATTGATTGACTGGCATCATCCCTGGATTCGGAAAAAACAGTTGAAAAGTCGCTTTTAAAACTTGGGTGAGGAGGCTTCGCGTTGCTATTATTTTCTTTTCGTTCCTTTGCAGAAGTTAAGATGTCGGCCGGCCACTTATCCTCTTTGCTCTCAATGATGGTCAAAATGTCATCCAAAGAAAAATGAAACTGTTTTTCAGCTCCCTCTTTTATGTAGCGCAGTATCAAGCTATCGGTTCCAGCCGCTTCAAGCCGTCGCTTAATGGCATTAATTGTTGTGTACTGCTCAGCAATTTGAGACTTGTTAACTTCAGACTTCATAGCGCTCATGACGATTGAAACTGCATAATCCATAGAATCGGAAGAATTTTCTAAGAGAGCCCGATGGTGGAAGAACGGGCCATCAAGATCAGACGAGAACTTGCTCAGTACATGGTGCGTTGAGTCCCGCATAGCTGAAATCGTTGCAAGAGCGACGTTTGATAGTAGACCGTTTGAGAGATCCGCAAACGATTTCAACAATTGCTTTGGAAGCTGTTTTTCAGAGACGGCACTCGCCAATTTTTTATTGCCCAACGATTTTTCAAGCCACACCAAACGTAGGCCAGTCGAATTAACGAGCACTTTACCGTCCTTGATAACCGTGTCTGAAATGTCTTTTGCGGCGTTGATCCTCTCAGCAATTTTTTCCAGGATGCCATTCTGATCCTTGTTGCCCGTGTAGATCGCAATCAATCTCAGGCGTCCTCCAATGGCCTCATCTCCACAAAGAATTTCCTGAATAATCTCGGATGCTAGTTCCCCATCATCACCGTGATTCATGTGCCAGTCTAAGGATACAATATCAGCTCTCAAGGAGGCCTTAGCGACACTTTTTGCTACACTACCTTCATCACCACTCGGATTAACAACCGAGCAGACAAGCCCCAAGTCTAGGGCGCTCTTTATCAACCCTTTTGCGTCTAGCGGATGTGAGCGTTGTGCTTCAGTCTTCTGATCAACCTTCTTGGCGGCTGCAGCATCGCGCCTACCAGGCGTCTTAACCTCAAGGGCCGGTCCTGGTTCGGCGGGGTCATCTACAGGTTCGTCGTCCACTACGATCATTGTATACGCGAAGGAGCTGGCGGCTTTGTATTGGTCGTCTGCAAAATTCATCTGATCAAATCTTTTATTGAGACATCTTTGAAATACGGAAACAGGCACCAGAATTGGGCGTTGGTGGATCTATGTTCAGTTCGTACCCAAGTCGACCAAGCGCCTGCCTTGAAATATGCAGCCCCATACCTCTACCGCCCGGCTTGCGAGTAAAGTTAAGTTCAAAAATGTTCCTGACATCAATGCTACTCACCCCACGACCGTTGTCCCTGACACAAAGGTCTCCATTATCTTCAATTAGTTCAATGATGCCTACGTCTTTTCTGGCGCTAGACGCCCAATAGATCGCATTATCAATCAAGTTGACGAACACAGGATAAAAGTCTGCGTGAAACCCATGAAGAGTATGGGCCTTAAACCCCTCGTCCGCCACCAGCTGCACGTTGTGACGTTTGAGCCGCTTTTCAAACAAGTCAGACACAAATCGAAATATGTCACTGCCTTTGATGTCGACGGCGGTCGACTGTAGCTTTCGGTCGAGCGGGTTGAACAAGGCCAAGTAGCTGTCCAGATGATCAAAATTGACGCGCATATCATCGTAGAGGCGCTTCATGTCAGGATTGGCTTGCGCCCAGGACTTCATGCGTCTGAGGCCATCGCGTAAGCTGCCAGCGGTCTTGCCAAACTCATGATTGATCGTATTAAGTGCCATCCCAATTTGGGCTAGCTCGAAATCAACCTCTTGTCGTTCGCGAAGAGCGACGACTTCCTCTTCCAGCGCTTCAGTGACTTCAACCATATCTGAGCCGTTGGATTGGGTCGATGAGAGAACGGCTTCGAGCTGACTGTAGATTTTCCGCAGTTTTTCGCCTTCTTCTTCGAAAGCGTCAGCTACTAAGGTTTCGAAAGCCTCACGCTGTTTTGAGAAATCGAACTCTGCTTGCTTTTTACCTTTGACGGACTCCAGTTCAGCAAGGACTTCATCAACGACTTTCGATACGGTTCGGAAGCTGCTTTTTGTTGTTTCTCTTACTGTGCGTGTCAGGTCGGTGAGGGTCTCTTCCGTCTGTGTCCGCAGGGATTTCATGGATGAAAGGGTCTCTTTCGTGTGCTTTTGGACAGCTGCATTCAGCCGCAGTCCCGGCTCAAGGTTCAGTTTGTTGTTTTTTACGGTTGTTGTAACAATGCTCTCGATCGTCTTCTCGGCAGGCAACACCAGATCGCTTGTTATCCGGCCAATTTCTGTTTGGTAGGCCTCCCAGTTGTTTCGTAATTCAGTGTTGAGACCAACACCTCGTGGTTTTGAAATAGCATGCTCCTTGCGAAGCTGATCCAAACGCAATTTTGCTTCAGCCTCCAGGCGACCAATCGCAAGCGCCTTAAGTTGTGGCGTCTTTTTGCTTTCGAGTTCGGAAAGCACGTTCGCTTCAAACTCTGACACGGTATTGGATATGGTTGTTGGCAGTTGCCCTGAGTCTACGACCTTAAAAAATGCCTCTAGCTGTTCGCCAAACTTGTCTTTCTTGCCCTTTGACTGCTTCTCTCGCTTCTTTCGGACTTCATCGAGATGTTGAAGTTCATAGCGTTTCTCAGTCCATTCCTCAGAGTATTTGCCTTTTTCCCGAAAGAAGTCCGCCGCCGATTGTATGAAGAAGTTGATCAGCATACTTCTAAACTGTCGATAGGCCTTGTCGTCTCGAAAACCTTCCCTTCCAGCTTTTTCGACTAAGTTAGGGTTGTCCCGGGAGGTTAGTTCGACTGCCCCCATAATGTTCCTAAAAGAGTAGTATGCCGTTGCTGCTCTTAAGGTTCGTCTGCGTTCGACATCTAGGAAATCAAAGTCAGGCCCGCCGTATGGTTGAACGCGCACACCATCTTTGTAGATGTAAACACCGCCAAAGCGAGCAAGTTTATGTTTGATTTTAGCGTGCTCATTCGGTTCAACCAACGAGTCAATTGACGTTGGCTGTATTACAGCCATCGAAAATTCGAATGGACCACAACTAGTCGGTTTGCCGTCAGAGTTTTGCCAGTTGAGTACATATTCCGTTGGGAGCATTTGGTACACGCCGACCTTCCCTCGAAATTGACCATACTCATCGAAGCGTCCTCGGAAATGATGATCCACGTGCCTGAACTCGTCAGGACTGAAGAAGGCTTTTTCGCCAACTCTCTCTAGAGGTTCTCCTTCGTCTACATGATCCCTAAATCTGGTTATGATCTTCGGCTTCCGAAAGTCCGGTGTCATAGTATTTGTGAAACCAATGAGGTTTTTTTCGAACCTTGTAGCCTTGGTTGATTCATCCCGATCATCAATATCTTCTTGGATGATTTCATCAGCAGGCAGAATATAGAAATGTGTTCCAGAGCCGTCCAAGTCGAAGGAAGGATGGCCTAGGTACGTCGCTGCATCGCGAGGATCAACTGTAAAAGCGTTCATGTCCTCGAAGATCGTTTCAGCAACCTTCTCGTCTATACGACTTGATAGGTTTTTAAGGTTATCCCGAGCATTTGCTACCATCGCTTGGACGTCATCAAAATTGGGTAGCGTATCGGCTCTGAAGGTTTCAAGCGGAATGACTATTTCGTCGAGGTCGATTCCAGGAAGCTCAAATAGCCCCCAATGGATGTATGCAGCGGTAATGCTCTCTTCAGCTTTTCCGTCGACTTTTGCGCGAGTTAGTACAAGCACCTGCCTTCCGATGACCGCGATTGCGAGGCGTCCTATGCCCTTCTCGCCAAGCAGCGGACGTATATCTTGAGCGCTATCTACTGGGGGACGTTTTAAGCCAGCAAACGATCCGACTTTGCTGTCAGTACCAAGTGTGAGCCAGCGATCTTCAAAGTCCTTTTCGGTCATCCCGAGGCCGTCGTCTCTTAAGACAAACAGCCCATCGTCCCGAAAGTAATCGACCTCAACGGTCGTGGCATAAGCATCATGAGCATTTTTGAATAGCTCACTTATTGCTGTAGAAATGTTAGCGATTTGCTGCCGACCAAGAAGATCTATGGTTCTTGCTCTGATGTGAAACTTTGCCACTAGAAGTATTGCCCGACTTTCTGATTAGTAAGAGTGCCCGCGTCTCTTTGATACCGAAGGTAACTGCTAAGCTTGCGTCTGCCAAGCTGGTAGTGTTGAACTGTCGTCCGCACAGTCGTAACAACACGGCATGCCATGTGGGCAATCCGACTAGCGAGTTTTCGCCGCAACGATTGTATGGCGGAAGTCCAGCTTGGATGCACGTTTCTGCCCCCCATGGCATGGTTCCTCCCTCGTCCGAAACGTATGCGGGGGGGCGCAGCGCGGCGTTTCGCTAGCGACAGGCAGTTTCACCGGGGAAGCCAGGCGGAATCCACCTGCTGGGTGATCTTGGAAAAAGCGACTCAATATCAAAGGCTTGCGGAATCACGATCTTGGCGCGCTGGATTCTTTGCGGAATCCAGGGAATCCACCTTGCGGAAGCCACCAAGCAGGAAGCCAGCCAGTGGAAGCCACCTGCTGCGAAGCCATTGAATCAAAGTGCATTTTTCGTTTGACAAAGCTGCCCCCCTTGACCTACCCATTGATCATCGAAGAATTGCGCCCGGAGGATACCCCTCTCGGGCGTTTCTCATTTCCCGACATCGCGGATCCTGATCGTGACGCTGGCATCGCCCAGCGCGCATCGGCTTGCCCGCCCTGCCCAACATGAAAGCCACCCGATGGACCTGGTCTTTGCGCCGAGCCAGATTGAAACCTGGCCGATCGACAGGCTGCGCCCCTATGCGCGCAATGCCAAGATCCACGGCACGGACCAGGTGGCCAAGATTGCCGCCAGCATGGCCAAGTTCGGCTGGACCGTGCCCTGCTTGGTGGCCGACGATGGCGAGCTGATTGCGGGTCATGGCCGGGTGCTGGCGGCGACCATGCTGGGGCTGACCGACGTACCGGTGATCCGGCTCGGCCATTTGGATGAAGCGGAGCGCCGGGCGTACAGGATCGCGGACAATAAACTGACCGAGTTGGGCGAATGGGACGAAGCCATGTTGCGCGACGAGATCGCGGGGCTGTTGGCCGAGGATTTCGACCTGTCGCTGTTGGGGATCGCCGACGAGGATCTGGACGCCCTGCTGCGCGATCCGGATCAGGTGGATGGTGGTGCGGTCGAGGGCGAGGATGACATTCCAGAGCCACCGGTCACGCCGGTATCAGTCGCGGGCGACCTCTGGCAGCTCGGGTCGCACCGGCTGATCTGCGGCGACAGCACCTCCGCCGATGTCGTTGGCCGCTTGCTGGGCGATGTGCGCCCGCTGCTGATGGTGACCGATCCGCCCTATGGCGTGGAATACGACCCAAGCTGGCGCAACCAGGCGGGGGCCGCCAAGACCAAGCGCACCGGCAAGGTGCTGAATGATGACCGCGCGGATTGGCGCGAGGCTTGGGCGCTGTTCCCCGGCGACGTGGCCTATGTCTGGCATGGCGCGCTGCATTCCTCGACCGTGGCCGAAAGCCTGCTGGCTGCGGGTTTCAACGTTCGGTCGCAGATCATCTGGGCCAAGGACCGGCTGGTGCTCAGCCGTGGCGATTACCACTGGCAGCATGAACCGTGCTGGTATGCCGTGAAGAAGACCGGCAAGGGTCATTGGGCAGGGGATCGCAAGCAAACCACGCTGTGGCACATCTCTGGCAAGGACCAGGACGCGACCACCGTGCACGGCACCCAGAAGCCGGTCGAATGCATGCGCCGCCCGATCCTGAACAATTCCAGCCCGGGTCAGGCGGTGTTTGAACCCTTCATGGGATCTGGCACCACGCTGATCGCGGCAGAAACCACGGGCCGGGTGTGCTTCGGGATCGAGTTGAACCCGGCTTACGTCGATGTGGCCATCGAGCGCTGGCAGTCCTTCACCAGTGCAAATGCCGTTCTGGCCGACACCGGAGAAACCTTCGCCGAGCTGAAGGCCAAGAGGCTGACGGCATGAACGCGCCCCTCCTGCCGGGCCGGATCGAGCATTGGCCCCTCGCGCGGCTGAAACCCTATGCCCGCAACGCCAAGACCCACGACGCCGATCAGGTCGCAAAGATCGCCGCCAGCATGGCCGAATTCGGCTGGACCGTGCCGGTGCTGGTTGCGGCCGACGGCGAGTTGATCGCAGGCCATGGCCGTGTGCTTGCCGCCGCCCACCTCGGTCTGTCCGAGGCGCCGGTCATCGTGCTGGGCCATCTGACCGAGGCGCAGCGCCGGGCCTACCGGATCGCCGACAACAAGTTGACGGAGCTGGGCGGCTGGGACGAGGCAATGCTGCTGCAGGAGTTGCAGGCGCTGTTGGCCGAGGATTTCGACCTCGGACTGATCGGGATACCCGAGGATGAACTGAATGCCCTGCTGGCGGATGCCGACGACCGCCCCACGATTTCTGACGAGGCGGCCGACGCCATTCCCGAGCCGCCCACTGAACCGATCACCAAGCCGGGCGACATCTGGGCGCTGGGCAAGCACCGACTGCTCTGCGGTGATGCCACCGATCCGGCCGCCGTCGCCAAGTTGATGCAGAATGAGGCGGCAACTCTGATGTTCACCTCGCCACCCTATGCCCAGCAGCGCGACTATGGCGCGGCCAAGGAAAAGGTCGGCGATTGGGATGCGCTGATGCAGGGCGTCTTCACCGCAGCACCGGTCACCGCCGAAGCGCAACTGCTGGTCAACCTCGGCCTCGTGCATCGCGACAGCGAGTGGCAGCCTTATTGGGAAGGATGGGTGGAATGGATGCGCACATCTGGCTGGCGGCGGTTTGGCTGGTATGTCTGGGATCAGGGCCCCGGCCTGCCGGGCGACTGGAACGGTCGCCTGGCCCCGTCGCACGAGTTCATTTTCCACTTCAACCGCGCACCCCGCAAACCGAACAAGACCGTCCCGTCCAAGCACGCGGGCGAGGTCCTCGGCGGCGGTGGGCTGCGCGGGGCCGACGGCACCGTCCATGCCAAGACCGGCACCGGCAACGCAATCCAGAGCCACCGCATCCCCGATAGCGTGTTCAGGATCATGCGCCATAAGGGCGGGCTGGGTGCTGCCGGATCGCACCCGGCCGTGTTCCCGGTTGCACTAGTCGAGGCAGTGCTGACGGCGTTTTCGGATCCCGGCGACCTGATCTATGAGCCGTTCTGCGGTTCCGGCACCCAACTGGTCGGCGCAGAACGCGCTGGACGGCGCTGTTTCGCGATGGAGCTGGACCCGGTCTATTGCGACGTCGCTGTGCGCCGGTGGGAGATGGCGACGGGGAGGGTGGCAACGGTCGTCCCAAAGTGACTCTGCCGAAGAAGGCCGCCGATGTCTGCTGTGCGGACCAAGCGGCCTTTACCTCGCGCAACCTGAGTTACAAAACCGGACAAACAAACAGAAGATCGGGCGTTACGGCCTCTGGCGCTGTTAGGCGTTGATGAAGAAGTATCGAAATATCCCATACACATAGAGAGCCGAGAAGATTACATTGATGTGTTTCAGCTGAGGCTCTGTCCGGAGCCAGCCGCAGAAAACCCAGATCAAGCAAAATGGTAAGCCAAACATCATAGCCGCCAATTGCCAATCCTGAACGATGGAAACCGTGCTAAACAGGCCCAGCAATAGGGCTGCCCACTTAAGCGGCTGCTCATATGCAGCCAACTTCAAAAGTGTCATAATTAAAACTTTCGGATAAGCAGCGCCGTTGACCCAGCGTTCTGCTATATTGTCTCATAGCAAATGAATGACATCACGACAACACAGACACATCGAGCTCATCGCGACCTCAGCCGATCCGATACACCGATCCCCTGCCGTCGACCTTCGTCGCAGTGATCGCCAACCCCAGTTTCTTCTTCAGCACCCCGGAAATCACGCCCCTCGCCGTGTGCGACATCCAGTCGGTCGCTGCGACGATTTCGGCGATGGTGGCACCCTTATCGGTCTGCAGCATCTCGATCAACATCGCCTGCTTGGTTCCGGGGCGCAGGGTCGGCGGCTTCGGTGGCGTTGCCTTTGCGGCATTTTCGCGGATGGTGACCAAGGTCTTGACGACCACCGGTTCGATTCCGATGGCCAGCAGCCCGGCGTCGGTCACCACCAGCGTGGTGCCATGGCCATCGCCGGTCTCATACCAGAGGGGTTCGCCGCGCCGCAGATTGGCGTCGACCTCCTGCAGCCAGCCGCGTTCCATCATCTTGGTGACGACCATCTTCGCCGCTGCACCGTGCAACCCCTTCGGCAGCGGCAGGGCAATGTTCTCGGGGCGCTGGGCCCCGGCGCTGAGGATAATGGTCTGGGTTTCGGTGAGTTTCGTCATGGCAGGTTCCTCCTATTGGTCGTGGGTGGCAAGGAAAGCAGTGATGCGGGACATGAGGTCATTGTGGCCATCGGCATCGGTCCCGATGATCACATCACCATCGTCGTCGCGTTCCAGATCGGCGATTTCGCGCAGCAAGGCGATGGCATCGTCGCAGGCCACGAGACGTTCGGCCTCCCACGCGGCGGTGATCGCGTCCTGTTCGATATGGTGGCGCTGGGCGGGATCAAGCGGCATGTTCGCCCTCCTTGAAGGCGCTGTCGGTGATCTGGCGCAGCAGGCTTGCGTAAAGGTTCAGCGTGCCGACGTCGCCCCAGTTGATTTCGTCGGGGTGGGTCTCAAAATGGTCGTCGCTCAGGGCCTTCAGCCGTTCCAGCATCGCGTCGATCTGGAACTTGGTGGTCATGAAAGCGTCGAGGGCTTTGGAATTGTCGGTGGCGCGGCGGGTGGTCATGGCGGGGGTTCCTTCGCTGAGTTGCATCGTTTTCGTGTAATCACCATCGCTCTGGCGGGGCGGCAAGTGTAGGTAAATCCAAGCAATACCAGTGCTTTCTGATTACACTCCGGGCGCATCGGCCTTCGGTTCGACCGCCACCCACTGGCATCCGATCCACATGTAAAGGTGGGCAAACTCCCGCGTCGGGCGCGGTAGGATGCGCGGATCGCTGGGCGGGTTGAAGCAGTCCAGCGTGTCGACCGTGACCTGCCGGATTTCGCGGGCGTTGAGGATGTCCTCGGGCTTCCAGCCTGCCAGCGCGGGAAGCATGTGAGCGGGATAGCCGTCAAAGTGCACATAGACATGGGCCCATTCCTCGGGGCCAATCTGGATGGCGATCTGCGCGCGGGTGCTCATTGCTGTCTCCGTGTTGGGGGTTTCGCGCTGGCTCAGATCAGCCCGTGCTGTTTCAGGACTGGCACGACATCGGCCAGTTCGATTGTCAGGCAGTCGATCCCGACCCGGCCTGCCATCTCGAAGACCTCGGAATTCAGGTTGAGGTCGTTGAGGTGACCCTGCAGCGCGGCCACGCTCATGGCCTGAATGAAGCGGCTGCGGTCGATGAAAATGCGTGTCAAGTCAGTGGTGGTGGCGATGGCCATGATCTGGTCCTTTCAGGATTTGGTTGTGGTGGTTTCAGCGGCGTGACGTCCGGCCTCGAAAGCCTCCTCGAGCGCGGCGCGGATCGCCCAGACGGCGACATCGTGGAAGTCGAGCCGGTCCCAGTTGCGGGTTTCAAGCGTCTCGATGCGGAACTGGCGCTGGGCAATCTCGAGGATCAGGGCATCGCGGGTGGCGTTGGGATCGGCGGGCTTGCGGCGTGCCATGGTCACTCCTCCCAGCGGTGTTCAGGGTGGGTCGTCCGCGCGCGGGCTTCCTCGCGCATCATCTCCTGGGCGCGTGCCATCTCGACCATCCCGTCGGCCTGGCTCATCCGCCCCGACATCACCTCGTCCATCACCCAGTTCACCCGCTCTTGCGCAGGGCTGGTGTGGTCCCGCCACCCCTCGCTCATCGAGCTGTGCCCCATCTTTTCCTGTGCGCGCATGGCTGTCTCCGATCCTTGTGTGCGGGGTGCGATGCACCCGCTTCGTGCCACCATGAATCGCTCTATCCGGGAGTGTAATCAACTGAATTAGATCATTATTTCTGTTTAGTTCCAATATCTTGAGGTCAATCGCAGCGCCATGGAAGGTATGTCCGAACGCGAGTATTCCGCCCATTCCGGCCTGTCGCGCGGAGCGATCCAGAAGGCGCGCAAGGCGGGGCGGCTGGTGGTTTACAGCGACGGGTCGATCAATGCGGCGGCGTCCGACGTGCGCCGGGCCGACATGACCGATCCGGACCAGCAGCGCCGCAGCACCGGTGGCGGCGATAGCAGTTTCAGCGGCCCCGCCGACAGCTCGTCGTACCTGAAGGCCCGCACCGCGCTGACGGTCTACCAGGCGCAGGACAAGCAGCTTGGCATCCAGAAGAAGAAGGGCGCGCTGGTTGATCGCGCCCGGGCCGAAGCGCTGGTGTTCCGTCTTGCGCGGCAGGAACGCGACACATGGGTCACCTGGCCTGCCCGCGTGTCAGCACTGATGGCGGCGGAAGTGGCTCTGGGAGTGGAAAAGCAAACCGGAACACCGGTGATCATCGAGGCCGCGATCCTGCAGAGGGTGTTGGAAGCCCATGTCAGACAGCACCTCGAAGCCCTCGCCGATCTCCGGGTCTCGCTTGGATGATGACAAAGATGATCTGACCAGCGGGGATCTGACGGACGATCTCGACCTTGGCTTTGATGGGGCCGAAGACATCTTGCGCAGCTGGCGCAAGGGCATGCGCCCCGACCCGGACCTGACAGTGTCGGAATGGGCGGATGCACACCGCTGGCTATCGTCTCGTGCTGCGGCCGAACCGGGGCGATATCGCACCGCCCGCGCGCCCTACCTGCGCGAAATCATGGATGCCCTGTCGCCGCGGCACCCGGCCCAGCGTGTGACCTTCATGAAGGCGGCACAGGTCGGGGCGACCGAGGCTGGCAACAACTGGATCGGCTTTGTCATTCACCACGCGCCCGGCCCGATGCTGGCGGTACTACCATCGCTGGACCTGGCCAAGCGCACGTCACGCGGGCGGCTGGACCCTCTGATCGCGGACTCCCCTGCGCTGCGTGAGAGGGTCAATCCGGCCCGGTCGCGCGATGCTGGCAATTCAATGCTGTCGAAGGAGTTCCCGGGCGGCATCCTCGTGCTGACCGGTGCCAATTCGGCGGCTGGCCTGCGGTCCATGCCCGCGCGGTATATCTTTCTTGACGAGGTGGACGCTTATCCGGCCTCGGCTGACGAAGAAGGCGACCCGGTCTCACTGGCCGAGGCGCGGACCACCACCTTCTCGCACCGGCGCAAGGTGTTCATGGTCTCGACCCCGACGATCCGGGGTTTGTCGCGGATCGAGCGCGAGTTCGATGCCTCGGACCAGCGCCGCTACTTCGTCCCGTGCCCCCACTGCGGAGCAATGCAATGGCTGCAATTCGAACGCCTGCGCTGGGACAAGGGGCGGCCTGACACCGCCGCCTATCATTGCGAGGGCTGCGAAAAATCCATCGCCGAGCATCACAAGACGCAGATGCTGGCGCGCGGCGAGTGGCGCGCAACCGCCGTTTCCGCCGATCCGCATTCCATCGGCTTCCACATCTCGGCGCTCTATTCGCCCTTGGGCTGGAAAAGCTGGCAACAGGTCGCGCGGGAATGGCTGGCAGCCCAAGGCTCGGAGGCGATGCTGCGCGTCGCGCAAAACACGCTTCTGGGCGAGACGTGGGTGGAGTCGGGCGAAGCCCCTGAGTGGCAGCGGCTTGCCGAACGTCGCGAAAGCTACGCGGGCGTGCAGATCCCCGTCGGCGGTCTGTTCCTGACGGCTGGCGTGGACGTGCAGAAAGACCGGATCGAGGTCGACGTCTGGGCATGGGGTCGCGGCCTCGATTCCTGGCTGGTCGATCACATCGTCATTGCGGGCGGCCCGGACGATCCGGCCTGCTGGGACAAGCTGACCGCGCTCTTTGGTCGAACATGGGCTTGCGCCAATGGCGCGGTCATGGTCATCGGCAAACTAGCCATCGACACCGGCTATGAAGCCCCGGCAGTTTACGCATGGGCGCGGAAACAGGGCTTTGATCAGGTCTGCCCGATCAAGGGCCTGGAGGGCTTCAACCGCGCCACGCCGGTGTCAGGGCCGACCTTTGTCGATGCCACCATCGGCGGCAAACGTCTGCGCCGGGGCGCGCGGCTGTGGTCTGTGGCCACGGCCACCTTCAAGACCGAAACCTACCGCTTCCTGCGGCTGGAACGCCTGTCCGATGAGGACCGCGCGCTGGGCGTGCTGGATGCCCCGGGCACGGTCCACTTGCCCGACTGGATCGATACCGAATGGCTCAAGCAGCTGGTGGCTGAACAGCTGGTCACCGTGCGCAACAAGCGCGGCTATGCCCACCAAGAATGGCAAAAGATGCGCGAGCGCAACGAGGCGCTCGACACACGGGTCTATGCCCGGGCTGCAGCTTGGATCATGGGTGCAGATCGCTGGGACGAGGCGACATGGCGGCGGCTGGAAGCGCAGGCCGGAGTGGAAACCCGACCAGCAGCGCAGGTTGCGACCCCAACAGAACCCGCCACGCCCGCCGCGCCCAAGGCCGGAACACCGACAACGCCACGGCGCAAACGCCGGGCCTACACACCGAACTTCATGAGGGATTGAGATGGATCTGGAACGGATGCGCGCGCTGTTGGCCGCGTTGCAGGAGGCCCGCTATGCGGGCGTCCGGTCGGTCAGCTATGACGGCAAGTCGATCAACTATGGCTCTGACGCCGAACTGGCGAACGCCATCAGCGATCTCGAAACCCGGATTGCCACGGCCACAACCGGTGCGCCACGTCGTCGCCGCTGGGGCACCGTGGCCTCGAAGGGCCTGTGATCCATGGCGTTCGAGGCCTTTCGCCAGCGCATCGGCTCGATCATCGGGGGTTTCGATGCCGCGCAGGCCCATCGCCGCCTGCGTGGGTTTCGCGCCAGCCGCGCCCATGTGAACACGCTGATCGCGGCATCGGGCGATACGATCACCGCCCGCGCCCGCTGGCTGGTGCGCAACAATGGCTATGCGGCGAATGCGGTGGAGAGTTTCGCCAGCAATGTCGTGGGCGATGGCATCAAGCCGTCCAGTTCCATCGCCGATGCCGCCAAGAAAGAAGAGTTGCAGGCGCTATGGCTCGCCTGGACCGACGATGCCGATGCCGAAGGGCTGACCGATTTCTATGGGCTGCAGCGCCGCGCCGCGCGCGAGGTGTTCCTGTCGGGCGAGGTATTCATCCGCATCCGGCCCCGGCGCTTGGAGGATGGCCTGACCGTCCCGCTCCAGTTGCAGATGCTGCCCGCAGAAATGCTGCCGCTCGACATGAACCGCACCCTGCCCGGCGCCGGACTGATCCGTCAGGGCATCGAGTTCGACGGCATCGGCCGCCGTGTCGCATACCACTTCTTGCGCCGCCATCCGGGTGATCTGACCGATCCCGGCCTCGCGGGCGAAAGCGTCCGTGTCCCGGCTGGTGACGTCATCCACGTCCTCGACCCGGTCGAGGCGGGGCAATTACGCGGGGTCTCACGCTTCGCCGCCGCCATCGTGAAGCTGTTCACACTCGACCTCTACGACGACGCCGAGCTGGAGCGGAAGAAGATCGCGGCGATGTTCGCGATGTTCATCACCTCCCCCGCCCCCGAAACCCCGCTGGAACCGACCGAGGAGGATCTCGAAGTCGAACCCGGCCAGGTGGTGCGGCTGGATCCCGGCGAGGATGTTTCCACCCCGGCCACGCCTGACTCCGGCGGCACCTATGAGCCGTTCCAGTATCGGACCCTGCTGCAAATCGCGGCGGCGCTGGGCGTACCCTATGGCTATCTGACCGGCGACACGGCCAAGGGCAACTTCTCGAACACGCGGATCAGCCTCATCGAATTCCGCCGCCGCATCTCGGCCTGGCAGCACGGCGTGTTGGTCTATCAGCTCTGCCGCGCGGTCTGGGTGCGCTGGATGGACACGGCCGTGCTGTCAGGCGCGCTGGAACTGCCGGGCTATGACAGCCAGCGGCGGCAATATCAGGCCTGCGCCTGGTTGCCGACCAAATGGGACTGGATCGACCCGATGAAGGACGCCTCGGCCGAGATCCTGCAGATCGAGGCAGGGCTGAAATCCCGCACCCAAGCCTTGGCCGAGCGCGGCTACGACGCCGAGCAGGTGGACCGGGAAATTGCCGCCGAGCGGAAACGCGAACGGGATATGGGCCTCGACTTCCGGAGGCCGGGATCCCCGGCACAAGGGCCGGGCGAAGACACGGCGAAAGATGCGGATCAGGACAGCGCCAAAGACGACGAGGCCGACGACACCGGCGACGAGAAACCTGACCCTAAGGAGGGCGCATGATGCACCACGCCCAGATCGCCCAGCGCGCTTTCAACACACCGCTGATGGTCGACCCGGCCAAGGCGCTGGCCTTCCTGTCGGGGTTGGGTCCGCGCATCACCGGGCAGGAAATCACCTTCCAGGGGCTGGAGGGGGAAGCCGCTGACCAGACTGCCCCCAGCCTGCCCGTCCGTGCTTCGCTGTTCGGGAACGATCTGGCCCAGCGCCACCAGCGGAACGGTAGCCAGCCCTTCGCTATGATCGACGGCATCGCCGTCATCGAAATCGCGGGCACACTTGTGCACCGTGGGTCGTGGATTGGGCAATCTTCCGGCCTGACCTCCTACGAGGGGATCGCCGCTCAGCTGCTGGCAGCGCTGGCCGATCCCGGCGTGCGGGGCATCGCACTCGACATCGACAGCTTCGGTGGCGAGGTCGCTGGCGCCTTCGATCTGGCCGACCGCATTCGGGCGGCGCGCGCACAGAAGCCGGTGCACGCCTTCGTGGCCGAACACGCGCTGTCCGCTGGCTACGTCCTGGCCTCTCAGGCCGACCGCATCATCCTGCCCCGCACCGGCGCTGTCGGCAGCATCGGCGTCGTTGCGCTGCACACGGATATGAGCGGGGCACTGGATCAAAAGGGCATCGCCGTCACGCTGATCCATGCCGGGGTCCACAAGATCGACGCCAATCCATATCAGCCCCTGCCCGAAGCCGTGCACGACCAGATGCAACGCGAGCTGGAGGTGGTGCGCTTCCTCTTTGCAGAGACCGTCGCCGCAGGGCGCGGGGATCGTCTCAGCCATGCAGCTGCACTTGCCACCGAAGCGGCCGTGTTTCGCGGCGCTGATGCCATCGCAGCGGGCCTCGCCGACGAATTGGCCGATCCCGTCACTGCCTTCCACGCTTTCTCCGCCGCGCCCCGCGGCACTACTCCCCCCAGCAGAAAGGGTCCACAGATGACCAACACGCCCACCGATACCCCGAACCCGGCACCGACAGCCGTCACCAATCCCACACAGACAACAACAGCGGCCGCACCAACGATGCCCGTGCTGTCGGTTGCAGTGGCACCCGACACAGCGGCAATGAACGCCGACGCTGTTCGTGCAGAAGCAGCCGAAGTCGCGCAGGTCTGTGCGCAGGCCGCCCGCCTCGGGGTCCAAATCGACGCGGCTGACGCGGTCTCGCGTGGCTTGAAGCCCGAAGCCCTGCGCGCCCGCGTCCTGGCCGATTTGGCCGCCCGCAGCGATGCCGCTGGCATCATCGCCACCGCCCCGGCTGCGGCGGCTGCAAAAGACAGCCCGATCATCGCAGCTGCCAAAAAGGCTGCAACCGACGCCAAACGCTGATCCAGCGCCCACTTCCCTCACCCAAAAAATGGAGACTGACCAATGCCCGTCCTGACGGAACAGCCCAGCATGGGCGATGTCCTCAAATATGAGGTCAACCCGAACTACACCCGCGAAGTCATCACCCTGTTGATCGGCATGCCGTATCCGGTCGGCTCGGTCCTTGGGCGCATCACAGCCAGCGGCAAATACAAGCTGGCCACCAGCGGTGGCGCAGACGGTGCGCAGACCGCTACCGCTGTGCTCCTTTATGCCGTCGATGCCACGCTCGCCGACGCCAGCGGTATTGCCGTCGCCCGTGGCCCCAGCATCGTATCGCGCGCAGGCCTCGCCTACGACAGCACCGTCGATGATGGCGCCAAGATCACCACCAAGCTCGGCCAGCTGGCTGCCGTCGGCATCATCGCCCGCGACGGCGTCTGACGCCCACCGGCGCGGCGCATCCACATCCATCCCTCTTTCCCCCGGAGCACCCCATGACCCTTGTCCGCAATCCGTTTGACGCTGGCGGCTATTCGCTGGCCGAGATGACGCAGGCCATCAACATCCTGCCAAACCTCTACACCCGCCTTGGCCAGATCGGCCTTTTCCGCTTCGAGGGCGTCAGCCAGCGCTCGGTGATCATCGAGCAATACGAGGGCGTGCTGAACTTGCTGCCCTCCGTCCCGCTGGGCGGCCCCGCCACCGTCGGCACGCGGGAAGGCCGTTCGATGCGGTCCTTCGCGCTGCCGTGGATCCCGCATGATGATGTGATCTTGCCCGGCGACATTCAGGGCCAACCCGCGCTGGGCGTCTTCGACGGGGCCGACCCGCTGGTCGAGGTAATGAACCGCAAGCTGCAGCTGATGCGCCGCAAGCACGCCCAGACCCGCGAATACATGGAGATGAACGCCCTGCGTGGCATCGTCAAAGACGGCGCAGGCATCACGCTCTACAACTACTTCACCGAGTTTGGTCTGGCGCAAATCTCGGTCGACTTTGTCCTCGGCACCGCTGGCACCAATGTCCAAGGCAAGGTCCGCGAAGTCCTGCGCGCCATGGAAGACAACCTGCTGGGCGAAAGCATGAGTGATGTGCATGCCCTCGTCAGCCGGGAATTCTTCGACAAGCTGATCGCACATCCCAAGACGGAAGAGGCCTACAAGTTCTATGCCGCCACGGGCGCGCAGCCCCTGCGCCAGGATGTGCGGCGCAACTTCCCCTTCGCGGGCATCGTGTTCGAAGAATACAGCGGGACGGTGACACTTTCCACCAAAGCCACCGAACGGCTGGTGCCCGCCAGCGAGGGTATCGCCTTCCCCCTTGGGACAATGGACACCTTCACCACCTATGGCGGCCCGGCCAACCTGCTGGAGGCGGCCAACACGATGGGTCTGCCGCTCTACGCGCGTCAGCATCTGGACGAAAAGGGCCGCTGGATCGATCTCATGACCGAGGCCTCGATCCTGCCGGTGAACAAGCGGCCGCGCATCGCGATCCGCATTCATACCTCGAACTGACGGGTCCGCCATGAACGTCTTTGTTGCCGCCATGGACCGCATCTATGCCAACCCGTCCATGGCGGTGGCCGCATTGTGGATCTCGGCCACCACGTCAGAGGAAATGCCAATCCGTGTCATACGTCGCGCCCCGGACCGCATCACCGAATTCGGGGCTGGGCGCTTCGTCAGCGATACCATGATGGTGGACGTGCGCGTCGCAGACCTGCCCGATCCCCGCCCCGGCGATCTGATCGTGATCGGGGCCGACAGCTTTACGATCCAGGGAGAACCCATGCGGGATCGTGATCGTCTGATCTGGTCCTTGGACCTGCGGCCAACATGAGGCTCAGGATCGAGATCAACCCCGACATCGCCGCCTTGATGCAGGCGGAAATCGCTGCCGGTGAAAAGGCGGTGTCCGCCGCCATGCGCGAGGCGGGAACCTCTCTGAAATCCGCCTGGCGCGGCCAGATCACCGGCGCTGGGCTGGGTACCCGCCTTGGCAACTCCATCCGCCTCGCAAGTTTCCCCAAATCCGGCGACAGCCTGAACGCGGCGGCGCTGGTCTGGTCGAACGCGCCGGTGATCATCGGCGCGCATGACACCGGGCCACTGATCCGGTCCAAGAATGGGTTCTGGCTTGCGATCCCCACACCCGCCGCCGGGAAAAGCACCAAGGGCGGCCGGATCACCCCCGGTGAATGGGAACGCCGCACTGGGTTGCGCCTGCGGTTCATCTATCGCCGGAGGGGGCCCAGCCTGCTGGTGGCGGAAGGGCGGCTGAACACCAAGGGCCGAGCGGTTGCTTCCAAGTCGAAAACTGGCCGAGGCGTTGTGACCGCGCCGATCTTCCTGCTGGTGCCGCAGGTGAAGCTGCCGAAGCGGCTGGATCTGGCGCATGATGCAGAACGGGCCGTCGACGGCGTGCCAGGGTTGATCGTGGAGAACTGGAAAACGACACGATAAGTCCTCCTCGCATTGGCGCGTTTTAACCTTTCGTTGCTTCTGGGTGTTGGTGCGCCAGCTGAAAATATCCGGACCGATTGAACTGCCAAAGGGTAACCAACGAGTCGATGACTATGCCACCCCCGAACAGCAAAGCGATCAGCTGCAGATCTGGTACGAACACGCCCATTCGATACGCGACAAAAGCGGAACCGTAGTAAACGATGCTCACGAATAACGACTGATAGAGCATTAAATCTGTCCGACCGACGCCGTAGAAATAGCTGTCAAGCATGTGGTTGAAAGCAAAGACTATGTAGAAGCCAAGCATCAGCAGGGTCAGCGACACAACTCTGTCTGCTTCGGTTGACCCCATTGCTGTGGCGACGAACCATGTCCAAGCAGGTATGGTAACGAGCCAGACCAGAATGATGATCAAAGTCAGCCAAGGATATCCATTGAATCGGACACCCAGCCTACCACCATGATTTCCTGCATCCTGCCGAAGCAGCGTTCCGAGCGTCAAAACCGGCAAGAGCAGCCAACCCCAGATAAAGCCGTTCGTAACCCAAAAGAGCCCAGCTTCCTGCACTTCATTCATCAGGCGCAGAATCATGAGTGAAAACGCTAGGTTCCGGACGGCAGATTCAAGGCCAGATCGGATCGCGACACGAAACCAGTTTCTTGCCCAACCATGATTTGCCGGGCGCGTTATCCTGCCAACCAATCCAAGCCTGCGTAGAATAAGCGCCGAAGGGATCAACAAAAGCATACCCACGGTGATATTGGTCAAGGCAACACCGGTCACCGCAAGGTCCATAGACCAAGGGAATTGACCGACAAAGAATGCATCAAAGGCTATTGTTGCAATGGCTCGGACGACAACCAGCAAGAGGACCAGTCGGTACAAACCAAGGGCCACGATCACAACGATACAGATATCGTTCAGTGTGCCGATCATGATCGCAATGGATTCGAGGCGAATGAAGCGTGCGGTCAAGGATTGAAGGTCAACTTGCTGCGCCATGGCGGCCGTAAACCAGTCTGCGCCCACAAGAATGATCAGTGTCAGCACCGCATAAGCTGCCATCGTCAAAACCAAAGCCCAGCTTACGCGATCACGCAATGCGGGAAGATCTCGAATAACCTGCCCAAAGACAAAGTAGAGCGGCAAAAGGAGTGCCTCTTGCAGCACTTCATAGGATAGGTGAAGCCACGCTGATTGCGCGGCAATACTGATGTTCCATGTGTCGGGTACTGAGTTCAGGAAGTAGATCCTAACGGTCGAGTAAACCGCTGGAAAAAACGCAACAAGAAAAATCGAACCCCAGAGCCGGTAATTTATGGACCGCATTAACAAAAACCTCTCTCAACCAATTGATGAAAGTCGCTTTATGAGGGATCACCTTTCGCGTCAAGCGAGCAACCGCCACCAGCAACCGACTGAAATCGTTTGAATTTCGTACAGCGAGTACCCACAATATGCCCACCACCCGCGATATCGTCCTCGCCGCGCTGGACGCGCGGCTGCTTCCACTTGCCGCCCTCACCTTGCGTGATGAAGTCCTGCCCGATCGAATCCCGGCAGCGGGCCTGATCATCCTGCGGGACGGCCAACCCGGCGAGCCAGAGGTGACGCTGTCACCCCTGCGCTACCACTACCAGCACCGGGCCGAGCTTGAGGTGGTCGTCCAGGCACCGAATGGCCGCGCCAGCGCCTTCGACAGCCTGATCGCCACCATTGGCACCACGCTGGAAGCCGATCGTACATTGGGCGGGTTATGCGACTGGGTTGAACCAGAGGCCCCGGCCTCGGTCGATCTGCCCATCGAGGGCGCGGCAGCGATGAAGGCGGCGGTGATCACCGTCGTCTTGCACTACACCACCTCCGGCCCACTGGCCTGACATTCCGACAATAAGGAGAAAGATATGGCACGTGCGCAAGGCGCGCGGGCGCAGATGGCGCTTGCGTATGAGACAGTTTACGGGACCCCGCCGCTCAGTGGTTTCACAAAGATGCCGTTCGCCAGCACTTCGCTAGGATCGGAACAGCCGCTCCTGAACAGCGAACTGCTCGGCTATGGCCGCGACCCGCTGGCCCCGATCAAGGACGCGGTGACAGCCGACGGCGATGTCATGGTGCCGATCGACGCCGAGGCCTTCGGGTTTTGGCTGAAGGCGGCCTTCGGCGATCCGATCACCTCTGGTGTGGGGCCCTACACCCATGAGTTCCGCTCGGGCAGCTGGACCCTGCCATCGATGTCGATCGAGACCGGCATGCCCGAGGTACCGCGTTTTGCGATGTATTCGGGCTGCGTGCTGGATCAGCTGTCGTGGCAGGTGCAACGCTCTGGCCTGCTGACCGCCACCGCGCGGCTGGTGGCACAGGGGGAGACCATTGCGATTACGACCAGCGCAGGCACGCCCCCTGAACTGGGCTTGAAGCGGTTCGGGCATTTCAACGGCGCGATCAGCCGGAACGGCACGGCACTCGGCAATGTCGTCTCCGCCGAGATCACCTATGCCAACAACCTCGACCGGATCGAGACCATCCGCAGCGATGGCAAGATCGACGGGGCCGATCCGTCCATCGCAGCACTGACTGGCCGAATCGAGGTTCGCTTTGCCGACAGTACGCTGGTGACGCAGGCGATCAACGGCGATCCCTGCGAGATCAGCTTCGCCTATGTCCTGCCCTCGGGGGATAGCTTCACCTTCACCGTTCACGCCGTCTACCTGCCGCGCCCCCGGATCGAGATTTCCGGACCGCAGGGCGTGCAGGCCACCTTTGACTGGCAAGCGGCGAAAGCCACCAGTCCCGCTCGCATGTGCACCGCAACCCTGATCAACGATATTGAGGCATACTGATGATCCGTCTGAACCTGACCGCCACGCCGCAATGGCTGGACCTCGCCCCCGGGCTGCGCCTGCTGGTCGGCCCCCTGACCACTGCGCTGATGGTTTCAGCGCGTGCCGATCTTGCCATCGAAGGACTGCCCGATGGTGCTTCTCAAGAGGAACTGGCGCTGGCCATGGCGAAAGCCGTGGCCCGGCGCGCGGTGCTGGATTGGGAGGGCGTCGGCGATGACGCGGGCAACGTTGTGTCCGTTTCGCCAATGGGCATCGACGCCCTGCTGGAAATCTGGCCGGTCTTCGAGGCATTCCAGACACAATATGTCGCACGCGGCCTGATCCTGGACGCGGAAAAAAACGTCTCCGCGCCCTCGCCGAATGGTCCTTCGGCGGGGGCGACGGCTACTGCGCGGCCTGCACGGGGCGCTGCCCCGACTGCCCCGCAAGACTGAACCGGCCGCAAACGCAGGACGGCTGGCAGGTCTGGGATCTGGTCGGCCGCCTCGGCGGACAGTTGCGGGTAATCCCCGGCGCTGTCCTAGGCTGGGACATGAGCGCGGCTCTCGCCATGGCTCGGGCCCTTGGGATCGACCCACTGATCGCCGCTGAACTGCTGCCCGAGATCGAGGCCGTGATGGTCCGCATGCTGAACGAACAGATGGAAGGAAGCCGCGATGGCTGAAAAGAGAGTCAGCGTCCGTCTCGTGGCGGAGGGCGGCCGCCAGGTCCGCGCCGAGTTGGAAGGTGTTGGTGAGGCAGGCGCGCGGGGCTTCGGGCGGCTGTCGCGCGAGATGGACATGGCGAATGCGCGCGTTGCCGCTTTTGCCCGCCGAGCGACGGTGGCTGCTGCGGCCGCCACTGCGGCGCTGGCGGCGGCGGGGGTCGCGATGATCCGCTCCGGCCTGCAGACCGTCGATGCGCAGGCCAAGATGGCGCAGTCGCTGGGCACGACGGTCGCCAGCCTTCAGGTGCTGGAGCGCGCGGGCGATCTGGCTGGCGTGTCGATGGGTCAGGTCGAGCAGGCCACGGTGCAATTGACCCGGCGGCTGAGCCAGGCGGCTGCGGGCACCGGACCAGCGGTCGATGCCTTGGACCGCCTGCACCTCTCGGCCGAGGAGTTGCAGCGCCTGCCGCTGGATGCGCGCATCGCGGCCATTCAGGAGGCGCTCGGGCAGTTTGTCCCCGAGGCCGAACGCGCGGCGGTGGCCTCGCAGCTCTTCGGCGACCGCGCGGCGCTGGTATTCACCCGGATCGACACTGCGACACTGCGCCAGGCGACCGAGGATGTGCTTGCCTTCGGGGTTGTCGTTTCCGAAGCTGACGCAGACCAGATTGAACGTGCCAATGACGCGATCTCGCGTCTCGGCCTGATCTGGCGGGGTCTGTCGAACCAGCTGGCGGTCGCCGCCGCACCAGCGTTAGAAGCGGTGGCCAACGCCATGGCGGCGATTGCCAGCCGCACCGGGCCACTCGGGATCGCGATCAAGGCGCTGTTCGACAACCTCGGACGGCTGACCACCTATGCCGCGACGTTCGCAGGCCTCATGGCCGGGCGCTGGGTCGCGGGCATGGCGGCGGCGGCATTGTCGGTGCGCGGGCTCGCCACGGCCCTCGTGCTCCTGCGCGGCGCGCTGATCCGCACCGGCATCGGGGCGCTGATCGTCGGCGCGGGCGAGCTGGTCTATCAATTCTCGCAACTTGTCACCCGGGTTGGCGGCGTTGGAGAGGCGTTCCGGCTGCTTGGCAATCTGGCCAAGGAGGTCTGGTTGCGGATGGGGCTGGCGCTCGATGGTGCGCTGGCACAGATGGCGGCCGGTTGGGAAGGGCTGAAGGCGGCCGGGATTTCGGCACTTGAGGGTACAATCGCGGGCGTCGTCAGTTTCGGCGACCGGACGGCGGCGATCTTCCAGGGGGCCTATGATGCAGCCGTGGCGATCTGGGGCAGTCTGCCTGGTGCCATCGGTGACTTTGCGTTTCAGGCCGCAAACGGGCTGATCTCCGGCGTCGAGGCGATGCTGAACGGTGTCGTCACCCGGATCAACACTTTCATCACCGGGTTGAACGCAGCGCTAGCGCTGCTGCCGGAATGGGCAACGGGTGAAGGTGGCATCAGGATCGGCACGCTGGATCCGGTGGACCTGGCGCGGATCGGCAACCCGTTTGAGGGTGCGGCAACCGCAGCGGGTGCCGCCGCAGCCGACGCCTTCTCCTCCGCGCTGTCGCGCACTTATCTTGAACCACCTGACCTTGGCCTTGGCACAATGGCCGAAGACGCCCGCGCCCGTGCCGATGGTTACCACGAGGCGGCGGGAATGCTCGCCGATGCCGCCGGTCGACCGTTGGCCAGCTGGCAAGCCCTGCGCGACGCCGTGACCGGCAGCGGGGCGGAGGCTGAAGCCGCACTGGCCGATGCTGCAGCCTCGGCCGACACACTCGGGCTGGAATTGGACGAGACTGCCGCCGCTGCTGGTGGTGCGGGAGCCGCGGCGCGCGCTGCCGGGGCAGCAGCAGCCGAGGGCGCGGAGCAAGCCGCAACAGGATGGGGCGCAGTCACCGCAGCGCTCGCCGACTATGCCGCCAAGGCCCGCGACATTGGTGGCGATATCGGCCAGACACTGGTCGGTGCATTCCAAAGCGCCGAAGACGCGGTGGCCACCTTTGTGAAAACCGGCAAACTGGATTTTCGCGACCTCGTCACCTCGATGATCGCCGATCTGGCAAAACTGGCGGCCCGCCGTTTCATCCTCGGGCCTATCGCCGATGCCCTCTCGAGCGCGCTGGGCGGTGCGGGTGGATTGTTCGCCGATGTCCTGCATGGCGGTGGCACGGTCGGATCGCCCGGCCCGGGCCGCATGGTACCAGCCATGGCCTTCGCGGGCGCACCACGCATGCATTCCGGTGGCTGGGCGGGACTGCGACCGGACGAGGTGCCCGCGATCCTCCAGCGCGGCGAGCGCGTGCTGTCGCGCCGGGAGGCGGCTGGCTATGGCCAAGGGCAGAGCGCCGCCCCAAATATCTCCGTCACGATCAACGCGCGTGACGCCGAAAGCTTCCGGCAATCGCGCACACAGGTCGCGGCCGACATCGCCCGCGCCGTCTCACTTGGCCGAAGGGGTATGTGATGGCGTTCCATGAAGCTCGCTTCCCCGACAACATCAGCCGTGGCGCGCGAGGTGGGCCGGAACGACGCACCCAGATCGTTGAATTGGCGAGCGGCGACGAGGAACGCAACGCCAGCTGGGCCAACAGCCGGAGGCGGTTTGACGTCGCCTACGGCATTCGCCGCGCCGATGATCTGGCTTTGGTCGTCGCCTTCTTCGAGGCCCGGAACGCTCGCCTGCACGGGTTCCGCTACAAGGATTGGTCGGATTACAAATCCTGCCTGCCGTCGCAGGCCGTGGCCCCGACCGACCAGCCGATCGGCACCGGCAACGGCGCTGTCACAACCTTCGCGCTCCTGAAACGCTACACCTCCGGCGCGCAAAGCTGGACCCGCGCCATCGCCAAGCCGGTCGCAGGCACAGTCCGCCTCGCTCTGAGCGGGGTCGAGCAGATGTCGGGCTGGAGCATCGACACCGCCACCGGCAGTGTCACGTTCGTGACCGCACCGGGCGCAGGCGTTGCGATCACGACAGGCTTCGAATTCGATGTGCCCGTCCGCTTCGACACCGACACGCTGGATGTCACCCTCGATGTCGAGCGGCTCGGGTCAATCACCTCCATCCCCCTGCTGGAGATCCGCAGATGAAATCCCTCTCCCCTGCGCTGCAGGCCCATCTGGACGATGGCACCACCACCTTGGCCTGGTGCTGGCGGATTTCGCGAGCGGACGGCGTGGCGCTGGGCTTCACCGATCATGATCGCGCCCTAAGCTTTGACGGCACCGAGTTTGAGCCTGAAAGCGGTTTCGCCGCCTCGGAAATCCGCTCAGGCTCCGATCTGGCCGTCGATGCGCAAGATGCCACCGGCGTGCTGACTTCGGATCGGATCAAGGAAACTGATATCCTCGACGGACGCTGGGACAATGCTGCGGTGGAGCTGTGGCGAGTGAACTGGTCCAACACCAGCCAGCGGGTGCTGCTGCGCCGGGGTGCAGTGGGGCAAATCCGCCGCGGGCGTTTGGCCTTCGTGGCTGAAGTTCGGTCCTTGGCGCATGTGCTGGGCCAGACCGTCGGCTGGACGTTTCAGGCGGGCTGTGATGCGGCGCTGGGCGACGCGCGCTGTGGGATCAATCTGAAAAACACCGTCTACAAGGGTTCGGGCGTGGTCACCGACCTGTTGCGCGACCGTGCGTTCATGGCCTCGGGGTTGTCCGGTTTTGACGCTGGCTGGTTCACATCAGGCACGGTCACCTGGATCAGCGGTACCAATGCCGGGCGGATCACTGAAGTACTGGCCCATGGATTGGCCGATGCCATCGCCACCCTGACCCTCCTGGAAGCGCCAGTGCGTGCCATCGCCGAGGGGGACAGCTTCATCGCGCGGGCGGGCTGCGACAAGCGGATCGCCACCTGTGGGGCGAAGTTCGTCAACACCGCCAACTTTCGCGGGTTCCCGAACATTCCCGGCCAAGATGCCGTGTTGCGCTATGCCAGCCAAGACGGCGGCCATGAAGGGAGCGTGCTGTGATGAACGACGTTTCCGTTGGAAACGGCGGGCGGCAGTGCATCGTCTCACGATGCACGAGAGCCATCGCTGATCCCGTCCTCGTTGTCGCCACAGCGCGGTTATGGCTGGGCACGCCCTATCACGACCAGGCGAGTCAGCGCGGGGTCGGCTGCGACTGCCTCGGGCTGGCACGTGGCGTCTGGCGCGATGTTGTAGGAGACGAGCCTTTTCCGATCCCGCCCTACAGTCGGGATTGGGGCGAAACAGGGCCTCACGAGGTGCTGGCGAACGCTGCCGCATCAATGTTGATCCCGATTGCAATGAGTGATGTCGGTCCCGGCGCGCTGATCCTGTTCCGCATGGCCCCGCGCGCCATTGCCAAGCATGTCGGGATTCGGACCACCCCCGACCGCTTCATCCATTCCTACGAACGGCTTGGCGTCGTCGAAGAAATCCTGACCCCAACATGGCGACGGCGTATCGCTTTCGCCTTCATGTTCCCACGCTCCAGCAACATCTGAGATTTTCACATGGCAACTTTGGTTCTCGGTGCCGTCGGCTCCGCGATTGGTGGCGCTTTTGGCGGTGCCATCCTCGGCTTTTCTGGTGCTGCCATCGGTGGCTTCATCGGCTCGACCATCGGGTCGGTCGTCGACAACTGGATCGTGTCGTCCCTCGCCCCGGCCCAACGGATCGAAGGCGCGCGGCTGGATAGCCTGCGCATCACGTCCTCGACCGAAGGGGCCGTGATCCCGCGCCTCTTTGGCCGGATGCGCATCGGCGGCAACATCATCTGGGCTACGGATTTTCGCGAAGAGGTCAACACCACCAGTCAGGGCGGCGGCAAGGGCAGCGGGCCGAAGGTCACGACCACCGAGTATCTCTACTATGCGTCTTTCGCCGTCGCTTTGTGCGAGGGGGAGATCACCGGTATCGGCCGCGTCTGGGCAGACGGCAAGCCCATGGATATGACCGGCGTCACCTGGCGCTGGTATCCCGGCGACGAGGCGCAAAGCCCCGATCCCTTCATTGCAGCCAAGATGGGCGCGGCCAACACCCCCGCCTATCGCGGCACGGCCTATGTTGTGTTTGAGGAACTGAACCTCAGTGGTTTCGGCAATCGCCTGCCGCAGATCAGTTTTGAGGTGTTCCGGCCCCTCGCGGATCCGGACACCGCCGAGGGGCTGGTAAAGGCCGTGACATTGATCCCAGCTTCAGGGGAATTCAGCTATGCCATTGCGCCGGTCAAGAAGACCAGTGGCGGCAGCACGAACATCCTCGGCCAGACCTCGGGTGGCAGCACCGTCGCCGAGAACCTGAACGCCATTTCCGACACGGCCGACATCGTTGTGGCGCTGGACCGGCTGCAATCCATGGCACCGGCGGTGGAAAGCGTGTCGCTGGTGGTGGCGTGGTTCGGCGATGACCTGCGCGCAGGCAATTGCAAGGTTCGCCCCGGCGTCGAGGTTGCAGCCAAGACCACGACACCGTCGGCGTGGTCAGTGAACGGCGTCAGCCGCGCCAGTGCCTTTCTGGTCAGCCGGGATGCCGAAGACCGCCCGGTCTATGGCGGCACGCCTGCAGACTTCGCTGTGGTGCAGGCAATCAGGGAAATGAAGGCGCGAGGGCTACGCGTCACCTTTTATCCGTTCATTCTGATGGATGTGCCGCCCGGCAACGTGCTGCCGAACCCCTACAGCGACAACGCGGCCACGACCGGTCAGCCGATCTTCCCGTGGCGGGGCCGGATCACCTGTTCCCCGGCGGCCAATTATGCCGGGACCGTGGACAAGACCGCCACGGCGGCCACGCAGGTTGCAGCCCTGTTCGGCACAACAACACCTGCCAACTTCAGCGTTTCCGGAGAGGCGGTCACATGGACCGGCCCGGTCGGTGAGTGGGGCCTGCGCCGCATGGTGCTGCATTACGCCCAGCTTTGCAAAGCGGCTGGCGGAGTCGATGCTTTCCTGATCGGCACCGAGATGCCCGGTCTGACCACGATCCGCAGCGGGGCCACGACCTATCCGGCAGTGCAGGCCTATCGCGATCTGGCTGCAGCCATCCGTGCAATCCTCGGGCCGGGCACCAAGATCAGCTACGCAGCCGACTGGTCGGAGTATTTCGGCCACCAGCCAGGCGACGGCAGTGGCGACGTCTTCTTCCACCTCGACGCACTCTGGTCGGACGCGAACATCGATTTCATCGGCATCGATAACTACATGCCGCTCTCGGATTGGCGCGACGGATTTGATCATGCTGATGCAGCACTGGCCCCGGCGATCTATGACCGCGCCTATCTGCAATCGAACATCATCGGCGGCGAAGGGTTTGACTGGTTCTATCCCAATCCAGCCGACCGGACGGCGCAGGTTCGCACGCCGATCACTGATGGGGCAGCGGCCAAGCCATGGGTCTTCCGCTTCAAGGATCTGCGGGCATGGTGGCAAAACCCGCATTTCAACCGACCCGGTGGTGTGGAAATTGGGACGCCAACGGCATGGGTGCCGCAATCAAAGCCGATCTGGTTCACAGAGTTAGGGTGTCCAGCGATTGATCGTGGCACCAATCAGCCGAACGTGTTTTTCGATCCAAAATCGTCGGAGAGCTTCACGCCCTATTTCTCACGGGGCTGGCGGGATGATGCGATCCAACGTGCCTATCTTGAAGCGACGTATCTTTTCTGGGCCGCATCGGCGAACAACCCTGCGTCCTCGATCTATGGTAACCGCATGGTCCATGTCCCTGAATGCGCTGCCTGGACCTGGGACGCGCGGCCCTATCCATTCTTTCCCGAACTGACGGACGTCTGGACCGATGGCCCGAATTGGCAACTCGGTCACTGGCTGACCGGGCGACTTGGCGCGGTATCGCTGGCGGCATTGGTGCGGCACCTGTGCCTGCGCGCCGGAATGCTGGAAGACCAGATCGACGTTTCCGGGCTTTGGGGCGCGGTCGAGGGCTATGTGATCTCCGCACTGGAAGCCCCTCGCGCCTCGATCTCGACCCTCGCGCGCCATTTCGGCTTTGATGCCGTTGAGAGTGAGGGCCGCATCCGGTTTCTGATGCGCGGCCGGATCGCCGGTCTGACCATCACACCCGACAGCATGGTGGCCCCCGCCTCGGCACAGGGCGATGTGATGGAACTGACCCGCGCGCAGGAAACCGAACTGCCGCAGGCGCTGAAATGGCAGGTTGCCCGCGCGGATGAGGATTATGACGCGGCGCAGGTCGAGGCCCGGCGCATCACCGTCGACACCACGCGCATCGCGTCCGAGGCGTTCCCAATTGCGGTGCCGCCCGAAGAGGCGGAGCGCCGTTGCCGTCGTGCGCTGATGGAGGCTTGGGTCGGGCGCGAAAGTGCCGTGTTCCGCCTGCCGCCCTCACGTCTGGCGCTGGATCCCTGCGATGTGATCCTGCTCGACCATGACGGCCGCCTGACCGAGATGCGGTTGGTGTCGATTGCAGACTCGGACCTGCGCAGCATTGATGCTGTTCGCCAGGACCGGGCCGTCTACGATTTGCCGCCCGGCGAGCCGCGCCCAGCCTCACTGTCGGTGCCCACGGTGTTCGGAACACCCGATGTGATCCTGCTTGACCTGCCGCAGCTACGGGAGGATCAGCCAGCCCATCGTCCCTTTGTCGCCGCCCATGCAAAGCCGTGGCCCGGCGAAATGGCGGTGTATCGCAGCGCCGCGACGGATGGTTTTGCGCTGCTGGCCACATTTGGGAGCCGCGCACGGATCGGCGTGCTGGCGGAAAGCTTTTATGCCGGGCCGGTGTCGCGCTTTGATCGAGGCAATACGCTGGTGGTTGATCTGTTCTCGGGGACATTGGAGAGCGTCACCGACATCTCGCTCTTGGGCGGGGCCAATGCACTCGCAGTGGAAACTGGTCCCGGGCAATGGGAAATCGTCCAAGCGGGAGCGGCAGAGCTGATCGCGCCGAGACGATATCGCCTGACCCGGCTGCTGCGCGGTCAGCGTGGGACAGAAGGTGCTGTTGTCAGCATCGTCCCGACCGGCGCGCGGGTTGTCGTGCTGGACACTACGCTGGCCTCACTACCGATTTCTGAGGCCGATCTCGGTCTGCCATGGAACTGGCGCATCGGCCCGGCCTCACGCCCGGTCGGCGATGAAACCTTTGTCGCGGCCACATTCACGCCGGAGGGCGCTGGGCTGCGGCCCTTCTCTGTGGCGCATGTGGAACAACCGTGGCGCACCGCTCGCAGCCCGGGCGACTTGACGATCCGCTGGACGCGCCGGTCGCGGTCGCTTGCAGCCGATAACTGGGGTGCGGGCGATGTTCCTTTGGCGGAAGACAGTGAGGCCTATGAGGTGGAAATCTTCGACGGGGCAACTCGTAAGAGATCCTTACAAGTTGCCGCACCCTCTGCCCTCTACACCGCCGCCCAGCAGACAACCGATTGGGGCGCTCCCCTTGGCCCCGGCCAATCCATCGCAGTTCGGATCTACCAACTCTCGGCCCTGATCGGCCGGGGTGCCGTTCGATCCGTCACGCTCACCTTCTGAAAGCAGGACCATGTCCGACATCACCACCCATCTCCTGCTGCCATACATCCTGGCATCGCAGGCCCAAAAGCATGTCACCCACAATGAAGCCCTGCGGCTGCTCGATGCCATGGTCCAGCTGTCGGTCCTCGACCGAAACCGCACGACGCCGCCTGCGAGCCCTGCCGACGGTGATCGGCATATCGTGGCCAGTGGGGCCACCGGGCTGTGGGCCGGTTGGGATCTGAACGTGGCCTTCTGGGTCGACGGCGTCTGGATGCGCTTGGTACCGCGCCCGGGCTGGCTGGCTTGGATCGCGGATGAGGCTGCCTTTGTTGTCTGGAATGGCACCACCTGGGATGCGGTCGGCGAACCGGTGGATGTGTCTGATGCCATCTTCAGTCTGGTGAGCAACGCCGATCCAACGAAGAAGGCGACGTTTTCTTTGTCGGGGATCACCACCGGCACCACTCGGACGTTCATCCTGCCAAACACGTCATCGGAACTGGCAATCCTTGCGGGCACGCAGACATTCAGCGGCAACAAGACGTTTTCCGGCACCCTGACAGCGTCGGGCACGGTGACGGTATCGGCAGCCGCAGCATCCATCGGCACGGCAACGACGACAGCAACCTATGGGATGGGAACCGGGACCACGACGACCGGGGTCACCAAGACGCTGAACCTCGGCACCGGCGGCGCATCCGGATCAACCACGGTTGTCAACATCGGCTCGGCCACCGCTGGCGCGGGCGGGGCCATGGTGGTGAACACGCCGACCGTCACCTTCGCCAATGCCGTGACACAGGTCGGGATGCCGCAAGCCAACCTGACAGCCCAGCTGCTGGGCCTCGGCGGGGCCACGGCTGACAGCTACAATCGGCTGTCGATCAATGCACCGGCTATGCTGTTCAATAATTCAGGCGCGGGGATCGAGGCGACTTTCAACAAGAACGCCGCTGGAAATGACGCCGCCTTTGCCTTCAAGACTGGGTTTTCGGCACGAGCTCTGATCGGGTTGCTGGGCAATGACGACTTCAGCTTCAAGGTCAGCCCGAACGGATCGACCTTTTTTGACGCCATCAGGATCGACCGGAACTCGGGCCGGGTTGAACTGCCCGAACCGCTGCACATGCCCAGCCTGCCCGCCGCCCCGGACCCACCGCCTGCGGGCAAGCTCGCGGTCTATGCCCGGGACCGCGCCGGGGCGGGATGGCTCGATGTGCAGCGCCCCTCGGGCCGGTTCTTTCCGTTGCAGCCGCATTTCGGAGTCAACCGGATCGCGACATGGGCACCCTCGACCAGCACCACCGTCAACACCAATGGCATGCCGCGTACCGCCGTCGGCACGGTTGCGACGCCAACTTTGGCCACCACCAACCTCTCGACCAGCATGCGCCGCTGGCGGGTGACCAGCGCTGCGACGGCCGACGCGGTGGCCGAAGAACGATCTGCAGGCTGGGTCTGCTGGCGCGGCAATGCCGATGGTTTGGGCGGCTGGAACTACGTCAACCGCCTGTCTCTGACGACCCTGCAGGCCAACGGCATGGGCTTCTTCGGGCTTTATGGGTCGACTGCTGCGCTCGCCACCACGCTGACATTGGCGGCTGCGGTCAACTGCATCGGCATCGGCTTCCAGCGCGGCACCCATACCAACTGGCAGCTGGTGCACAACGATGGCACCGGCGCGCCGACGCTAACCGATTTGGGCGCGAGCTTCCCGGTGAACAACCTGACCAATGTGCTCACTCTCTATATCTCCGCCGCGCCGAACGGATCTGACGTAGGCGTCCGCGTCGTCGAAGAGGTCAGCGGCACGGCCGTCGAGTTCACCATCACCACCGACATGCCCGCCGCCACCCAGCTTCTGAGCCCACGCAACTACATGAACAACGGCGCAACGGCGGCGGCGGTCGCCTACGACTGCTCGGGTGTCTACGTCGAGACCGATTATTGAAGGGACATCATCATGACAGAACGAACCACACTGCTACAAGAGGTTGGCGCAGCCTTGCGTGACCACGGCATCACCGCCGCCATCACTGCCCTGATCGGCGGCACGATTGCCCTGCTGGCCGCCGTCACACGCCGGGCCTTCACCAACGACGCCATGCTGGCGCGGCTGGACCGCGAACTTATGGCCGAGCGTGACCGCGTGGATCGGCAGCGCGCCGAGGACCGCAAAGGCGACGCCGACCGGCTGGAGCGCATTGAGACCGACATCCGCGCCATGCGCGATCTGATGTTTGAAGCCTTCCAGCGCGGCCGCACCGACTGACCGACGACCATACCCATCACCAAACCTGTCACCCGACCCGCCCCAGAGGCGGGTTTTGCATTTCTGGAGCCCACCATGCCGACCACGACCTACGCTCATTTCCGCGACGTGCCTGAAAGCGCCTGGCGCTGGCCCAGCTTTTCCCCGGCCGAGATCGCCTGCCGCGGCACCGGCGCGATCAAGATCAACACCGAAGCCATGGACAAGCTGCAATCCCTGCGCAACCGTCTCGGCAAACCGCTGATCGTTCGCTCCGGCTATCGCAGCCCCAGCCACAACCGGGCGGTTGGCGGGGCACCGGCCTCCAAGCACATGCTGGGCACCGCGTTCGACATCGCCATGTCGAACCATGATCCAGCCACTTTCGCCGAGGTCGCCCGCGCCGTGGGTTTTCTGGGCTTTGGCACTTATCCTCGGTCGGGTTTTATGCACATCGACCTCGGGCCCGCGCGCAGCTGGGGCGACCCCTTCGCCATTCGCGCAACACCCTTTGTGCCGGAGTTGGCTCCTGCCCGCGAAGTCTTGGCAGATAGCCGCACCCTGAAAGGCGGCGGGGCAGCCGGGGTGGCGACCATCAGCGCAGCAGGTGTGGAGGTGGCACAGGACGTCCTGGCCGAAACCCAATACGCCATCCTGCCGCTGGTACCCTATCTCGACACCTTGCGCTGGGTGTTCATTGCCGTGGCCCTGATCGGTATCGCCGTCGCCATCCACGCCCGGGTCGACGACTGGAAACGGGGCCAGCGATGATGGGCTGGATCACAACCACTGTCGCCAGCGGCCCGGCGCGCAAAGCGCTGGGCTTGTTTCTGGCGGCCCTTACCATCGGGCTGTTCATTCTAAACCTTCGCCGCGCCGGTGAACGCACGGGGCAGTTGGCTGAACGCCTTTCATCATCGGAGAAAACCCATGAAATCCAACGCCAGATGCTGGACGCCGCCAGCCGTCGTCCCCCTGATCGCGACGCTTTGGCTCAGCGGATGCGCAACGGTCAGTTCTGACGCACGCGCGCCATGTCCGCGCGTGGTGCTCTACAGCGCCACCGAACAGGCGCGCGCCGCATCCGAAGTGGCTGCCCTGCCAGAGAGCGCGGTCGTTGTCCGGATGCTGAGCGATTACGCCGTTCTGCGCGATCAGGTACGGGCGTGCATATGACTGCTGGGCCGGGCTCTCAACCGACAAGAGTACAAGGCGGCTGGATAATTGGATGACCGACGCAGTGGGCGGATTGCAGACATTCGCTGCGGATGCAAATAGATTACTTTGAAACCTGAAAGGCGGACGTTAAAAAAAGCAATCCCTTTAAATTCTGGTCTCTCAGGGCTTATTTACGGGCACCGCTTGTTTGGGTGGATAAATGAAGAGCGAGCCAGATATTTAGATCTCCATGATGTGGGTCAAGGCTCGCGGCGACTCTTTCACCAGTTCTTCTTGACTTCCTCATATTGCTTTCTAAGTTCCTCGCTCCCATCGAGTTCTGCCTGAATATCCTTTTCGTATTCTTCAGCTTTTCTCTTCGCTTCAGAACTTATTTGCTTCTTTTTTCTTTCATGCTCGCGTGCAACGTAGACATTCATTTTATCGAGCCCATCGACAACAGAAATTGCTCCATTCCTCAAGGCAGATGCGACTTTCACTGGTCGAAAACTATCTTTTACCTCAGCCACTCGGTCTTCTTCTTTGTGCTTGTCCTCATTGTCCTTAAGCTGAGCGAGAACTCGGGCGCTCGTTACAAGCGGAATAATTTCGTGAGGATAGTAGAGTGCTGTTTTTGCAGGTATGCGCAGCACTTCATAGCCTATCTCTTTAAGGAATGAGTCGCGCTTTTTATCTCGCTCAACCGCCTCTGGTGACGAATGGTATGCCGCTCCATCGATTTCGACCACCAAGCGGTTGTCCACAAGAAAATCAAGTCTGTAGGAGGAAACCGGAACTTGTAGATGCAGTTTCAGTCCCTCACCTGAAAGAAGGCCGTTTTTCGGCTTGAGGTCAAACGCTGAAATCATTGAATGTAAGAATGCTGTTTCCGCAGGAGACTCGCACACCGCCTCAAAACGGTCGAGCCAACCATCACTCGTGGGGGTTAAATCTTTTAATTGATTGTGGCCCTGTCGCTCATTGCTAGTAGGCTTTGAAACATCATCATAGACTGAGAACGCAATTACCACTGCTAACGCAAAACTCAGCGGGAAAATAAAGCCGATGAGCACAAAAATGATGACTAAGCCGACACGGAGAGAGATATTAGCGTTCATAAAGAACCTTTAAAAATTTGTTTGAGCTAGTAGCATGAATCGATGTCTACCAGAAACAGCAATGTGTAGCACCCCGAATGTCCGCAGTGGTGCTGCGCTGAGGCAGCATCAGCTCGTCGTGCCAAAGTCGACAATGGGCCGTTCGCCTACCGCTAAACGGGACGACGTTTGAACCACCGTTGGCAAAAGCAACTGCGCCTTCACTGCGAATGGTGCTGATTGCCTCTTCGAACGCGGCTCGGTCGTCTTCAAAGAGATTGTCCCAGACAATGGATGTCCCGTCTTCGGTCACAACTTCCAGCGACCAACTGTCCCCGCCTTCAAGTTTGTAAATATCCACCTTGAATGGCACCCCATCCTCAACGATGCGCTGCGAGATGCTGGAAATGACAAGGTTAGGTTCGCGTTCCATCTGAATACCTCTTTAGTCTGCGGCAGATTATAGGAGCATTGAACACTTAAGCCAATGTCCGCAAGGCGGGATGCGATTGCAGCATTTTGAGCAAGCGACGAAAGACAGCTAAGCCCGCATTCCCCAAGTAAATCTGTGATTTCGCTGTCCTGAACTCGTTATTTCCTATATAAAACATAGTGTTGATGGCTGCGAGGGACGTGTTTTATGGATCACCCAGAGGGTGCGAGTTCGGATCGGGGTGATCGGGTCGATTTCGACCGCCGCGTGCGGCTGGAGTTCCGGGGTGCGCAGATCAGTTCGGACGGCGGTTTGCTGGTGATGCGCGAGCTCGATGACGCGCTCGGGCTGTCGGGCCTTGCGTCAGAGGCGCTACGCGATAACCGCACCGGCAAGAACATCGTCCATCGGCTCGACGGGCTGTTCCGGCAGTCAGTGTTCGGGCGGCTGGCCGGATACGAGGATGTCAACGATGCCGACCGTCTCGCGCTCGATCCCGTGATGCGTCAGGTTGTCGGTGGTCGGGCTGTCGATACACAGGCTGCTTCGGCCTCGCAAATGGGGCGGTTCGAGACCGAGACGCTGGCCTTGGCTGAGAACCGGGCGGCGCTGGCAAACCTGAACGGCCAATGGATCGACCGCTTCCACGACCGCAACGGGCTGAAGTATATCGTGCTGGACATGGACAGCTCTGTCAGCCCGACCCATGGCGACCAGGAGGGCTCGGCCTGGAACGGGCATTTTGACTGCACCTGCTATCACCCGAACTTCCTGTTCAACCAGTTCGGCATGCTGGAACGCTGCGCCCTGCGCAATGGCAACGTCCACAGTGCTGACGGCTGGCAGGATGTGCTCGATCCTGTCATCGCCCGATATGCCAAGCGCGACCTCATGCGCTTCTTCCGTGCCGACGCCGCCTATGCGATCCCTGCGATCTACGCGCGGCTGGAAGAGACGGGCTATTTCTACACCATCCGGTTGCCCTCCAATGCAGTGCTCAAGGAGAAGATCGCGCATCGACTGACCCGGCCTGTGGGGCGTCCGTCGCTGACCAAGATCAAGCGGTTCTACGAGGACATTGAGTATCAGGCGCAAAGCTGGGAAAAGCCACGTCGGGTGATCGCCAAGATCGAATGGCATCCGGGCGAGCTGTTCCCAAAAGTGGGCTTCATCGTCACCAAAATGCCGATGGACCCGGACTGGGTGGTGCGCTTCTACAACCAGCGCGGCACAGCAGAGCAGCATATCAAGGAAGGCAAATACGCCTTCCGCTGGACGCGGCTGTCGTGCAAGCGGTTCCGCGACAACGAGGTCCGGCTGCAACTGCACGCCCTTGCCTACAACTTGGCAACGTTCCTGCGCTGCATCGAACTGCCCGAGGCCATGGCCAACTGGTCGCTGACATCCCTCCAGCTCAAGCTGATCAAGATGGGGGCCCGCGTCGTGCGTCACGCCCGCGCCATCACCTTCCAGCTTGCCGAGGTGGCGGTCACAGGCCCCATGGTCAGGGCCATCCTCACTGCGATCCACCGCCTTCGAGCGCCACCGTCATGTGCGTGACCGCGATCCTGACAGAAACTGAACGAAAGCGGCAGGACAGTTCTGTCCACCGCGCTGAAGAACGGCAATGCTGGGCCAGAATGATGCGAGTTTGCGGCCCGACCTGCGCGCATTCGAGCGTTTTGACACATGCGAGCGCCGCCCGAGGCGCAAAACGCTTGATCAGCAGGCGAAATCAGGCGACCCTGACGTCAAACGGCATGCCACTTGGGGAATGTCGGCTCAAAGGCCGCAAGTCATTCGTCGTATTGCCGATGAGTTAGAGCGAGGTGACATCAATTGGTAATTTTGAATACCTACTATGATCTGAAATATCCGAGCGGAACCAATGGATGGGTCGCCACTTTGGGTGAAATACCAGAGCAGAAGTTCCACCCGGATACCGGAAAGGAAGATTTCACTGAGCAGAGGCGTGTAAGAACGTATCTTCAGAATTGGCAGCCGGGGCAAGAATGGAGCCCTCAACCGGTATGCTTGCACTTTGAAGCAAGAGGTAGGAAACTTAGCAAAGTTGACCGAATTTTCCACGGCATGGTTGGCCCATTCATCTCAGAAAACGCAGTTAATAAATTGCGCCCACTTCTCGAGCGGGAGGGCCATGTTTTGCCTCTAGAGGTAATGAACAGCGACGAAAATTTCTATCTGTGGTGGGTGCCATTGGTGAAAAACAGCGTTGATATTGGCCAGTCTGAAAAGTTTCCGAATGGCAAAACCGTTAAGCGCTATGTGTTCAATGAGAGCGAAGTGAAAGGACTGACGGCATTCCGGCCGCACTATTCAGAAATGTATAGTCCGGATGCTCAGGGGCAGGTACTTGTAAGTGAAGATTTCAAGCAAGCGTGGGTTGATGCTGGCCTGACAGGTATCGAGTTCAAGCTTGCCTGATCACACCGCACTATTTGCTGACTGTTGAAACTGCCCAATTGCACAACGAAAGATCAACTGCCAGCCGCCAAACCCTGACATTTTCCCGAAACGGGCCATCTAAGGCTATGATTAACATATGACCTAATGCGAGCTTTATGATAAAAGCTCGCATGAAGACGAGAGCGGACGTTCGCAGAGAGCGCAGCGAAATCCCGGTTCGAGCCCAAACTGCACCGAACGTGCTCAGCTATTCAGGCACCCGGAATATGCAGGATGAAAGGCGCTACCCCACGTTGGAATAATCAGTATCCTCGTGCGTCCTATGGTCAGATGGATGACAGCTAAGGGCCGAGACTGTCATCGGCTGCGCGCGCTGCTGCGCATGGCCCAATCGGCACCGCCATAAGTGCGTAGATCAGAACGTCCCTTTGGTCATCATCAACCACAAAAGCGATCACGGATTTCCGTCCTGCCGGGATAGCACGCAGACCAGGGGCGATTTCATCGCGGAGGCTTCCCTTGTGCGGCGTGGTCTTCAGCGTGGCGATGGCCGCCTCGATCTCGCCCAGCTTGCGGGCTGCCTCATCGGGCCCGGCATAATCGAGGATCCAGTGCGCGATGGCGTCGAGGTCACGTGCGACGAGAGGATGAAACCAGATGCGGTAATTCACGCGCCCCGCGCTGTCCCGATGGTGGCACGCGCGGTGGCAAACGCATCGTCCTGGCCGATAAACGCCGAACGCGGTGTTTCCATCCGGGCGCGGATTTCCTGCGTGAGGGCTGCGAGGGCCACATCGCGTTCCTGTTCGTCCTGGATCATCTGCTCCAGCGCGGCCGCGACTGCCGCGCTCTGGGTCGCGAACACGCCTTGCCCCACCTTTTCCGTGAGGAAGTGGTGATGGCGGTCGGTAAAGCTGAGGGTTGTTTTGACGGTCATCTGCGCCTCCATGGTATGACTGAGTCATATACCAATTACGGGCGATGGTTTCAACGGTGGCGGAAGGGCCGTTCTCGCATCGCTTTTGCGTGCGACTCGTCAAACGTTGACATGGCGTTGACACAAAATGCGCAAGCAAAAACCCGACTGTTTAGGTCGGGTTCTAAGCATTTAATATCGTTGAGTAATTTGGTTGCGGGAGTAGGATTTGAACCTACGACCTTCAGGTTATGAGCCGCAATCGAGACGAATAGCCAATCCTAGCAATTTCAATCACTTATGCGATAAGCCATTGAAATCACAAACTGAGTCAGCCTTTCTTGGCCTTGATTCACCGGGTTTCTCCGCCTTCCGATACAGCCAAAACCGCGTTCGCGTGTTGACCAGGCGTTGACAAGAGCAGTAGCAGCACCCAACGGAAAGTAATCGCGGAGTCAAATCCGAGATAGTCATGTGCCCAAGCATTTTGGTGTCAGTCTCGGCCCATTCCCGCCCTTGACCCATCCTCTGCTTTGCTGCGGTGCCGCACACCAAAAGAGACGCTCGTTTCGGGTCAGGGCTCGCTATGTCAGCGAGTTCACACTTTTCTGGAACTGCGGTCACGATCGAAAAATATTTGCATTTCTTTTGGAAGCTCTGTTTGCCTTAGACGCACAAGAAAAGGCAACAAAACCTCCCCAAACCACTTCAAAGCGTATCGCGCAATGCACGCTGCCTCACTTCACTGTCCTGACGTTCGGCGTCCCGTTCCCAACTTTCGGCAATTCGAGATAGCAAGGAATTTGTTCTGGCCCATCGTTCTGCAATTCCAGCCCACCGGCGGTAGTCTGCAGCGAGCTCCCGCTCGAGCGTACCGCCATCCCTCATCCCTCGCACCGTTGCGCCACGCATATTAAAACGCTCTGTTTGAATGCCGCGTTCGATATCAGTGTTAGAAAGCCGCTCAATTTGATCGCGTACAAACCTATGAGGCCAGCCGCCATCTACATCGTCATCTGGCGAATGCGCGAGGACATTTCCCAAAGTCAAATCAGTGCTGATTCGACGATCGTGTTCAGTTGCAAGCTGTTGCAATCCGTCGATCCAATCCCTCAAATTCGATAGGTTTCGTTCATCGCCCTCAAAGCCAGGTACAATGGAAAAACCTTTCAATAGCTTGTATGACTGACGCCATTTCGCTCGCTTCGCATCCGACGCCTCCACCTCTTCGTCCTCGGTTGATGGTGTGTCCTCACGATAAACATTGCGGAGGATTTCATGAAAAAAAACAGGATTCGAAGCCATCAAGTGGTGAAGCCGAAGCGGTCGATTGGAGCGCTCAAGAAATGGCAACAGAGCATACTCAAGAGGCGCAATCTCCGAGTCCGACAGTTCACGCCGGTCGAGTTCTTTGAAAACGGTTTCGATTTTGTAATCGAGGTTCGAGGTAATCTGATCGGTATTCAACTTGTTAATTTCGGTAACACTCTGACGGAGTAAGAAAAGTAACATGCACGATGGGACTTCCTTGATGCGATTGTGACCACTCTCAAGAGCAGCAATTGGTCGCCCGTGCCGCGCAAGCCGGATCATCAAACGCAACAGGATAGATCGTGGTGCTTTAGTCCATAGGGGCTGCACTTGCTGCCAGTACGATTTTTCCACCGCGTCACCGAAGCAGGACACTGCGGTCCAGAGCCATGGTTCAGATGGCAATGCACAGAGCATACGGGCTATGTTCGCATCATTGATCCCGGGGCGGTGAAGGTCTTTAGTCAAATTGATGACCGCGAAATCTCCTGCGACTTCCCGAAATACCCTCAAAAGTGGCCCTGCTTGGCGGTTTTCCGGATCATCTGCAAAACTGTCTTGAGCAAGCTGGGCTAGGAAAGATGTAGGCTGTTTCGCGTCAACAAGAGCCTGAAGAACATGATAAGAGTTCCGGGTTCTTGTAAGAAGCTCAATTATTTTCGACGTACCTTCTGTTGCTAACTTTTTAATTGCATCGGCGCGGAGGCGGTTATCTGTGTCCTCGTTTTCAGGCGAGGAGTAGTGGTCAAACAGGTCCAGAACCCGAAGGACGGGGTCTTTCGGAGCAAACTCGGATGAAATTTCTATAACTCTCGCAAGTTCATCGCCGGTCAAAGCCCAATCGGTGTGTCCAAATCTTTGATGTCTCTTAACTTCTTCGTTTAGACGTTCCCACAGTTTGTCACGTTCACTCTGTTCAGCCTGTCGGAGAGTTGTCTCCAGAGCATCAATAGCTGGTCCCATACTTTGGTCCGGAAAACCGAACATCGCTCGGATTAACTCCGCCATTCTTGCGGGTATTCCTGTCGCGACTTCTGTAGCGCGCCTACAAACATAAAGTTGCGACTCCCAAACATCGGAATTCGTGAGCTCGCGCGCCCTCTCGATGTCAAAGCCACGCAGGCGCGGCTCATCAGTACCGCTGGTCGTTGTTTGTTCATCCGGAAGAAGGCGAAGCAAGAGCTTCCAGCCTGTTTCAGGAAACTTTTCGACGATATCACCAAGTACGCTGATGCGAAGTGGAAGGCCTGCGAAAGTCGACGGAAACCACGTCAAAAATATGTCGGTGAGGCTAGCGACTGGACGGTTCGCAAGTCGACCGCCCGGGTCAATCTTATCGAGCTTAGCTAGGACAAAACAAGCGCGTCTGAACAGCTTCGGATCCCATGCAAGGCGTTCCAGAGCCCAGAGCACATTGGTGTGCTCTGAGCTTGGAAAGGCGAAGCCTTGGACTTCGTCAAAGATTGGGCGGATAGTCTCCCCTTCGCCCTCGAGCATATGCTCGAGGGCCGAGAGAAAAGGTTCAGGAGCTGCCTCCGCCAGCATTGGGAGATTTCCTGCTAGACTCGTCAACAGTCTATGGTTGCTCTTCAATCCAGGAAGAGCATTTACCACTTCGTTGGCAAATATTTGTCCAGCGCCTTCGATCACTGCAAGTCTCGCCTGTTCCTCCCAAACCGCAGTCAGTAGCAGCGTTGCCGCCAAGCCTTCTCGGAGACACTCGCTATGCCGGTCTGGAGCCCTACGCATGTACGCGGGCTCATCTGGGTCAGGTTCGGGATCTATATGCCCAAATACTTTTCCTAAAATCGGCCTTAGTTGGTCTAGTGTGTCTTGCCCTATGAGATGACCAGAATGGATGAAAGCATCCAGCGGTGCGCGAACTTTATAAATACTCTGCTCACGGGCGATGGGTGATCCTGGCCCAGAAGTGAACGGCCGGATAGTCTTTTCAAATGCAGCATAATCTACCGTTCCAGCAATGGCAGTCATTATCTCTTGATCGTGAGTATTGTCTGTGTCCCAACTGCCTGCAAGAAAAGCTGGAAGCAGAACCGTCGCATCATTATACCATTCTGGCAGTTCAGACATGCCGCCGGGAATTTGACGCTCAAGCGCCGCCAAGCTTCCGCCACAGCCTCTCGCTAGGATCTGTGCCTTTTGTTCAGGCAGTTTCATCTTCTCCAGCGCTTTCATCAGAGCGAAGCTGGTTTGGCGAGCAAGTTGTTGACCTTTGACGCTGCGTTGCCAGCCGCCTTGCGGGACTATGGTTGGGCCAGCTTCAGAGAATTTCCCCGGCGAACGTGCCGCATCGCTACGCAGCAGGAATGCGAGGTTCGGCTTCGCAACTATGCCACGTCCGCCTGCTTCAGTGTCTATGACAAGCGTCCGTGCTTCGAGAAATTTACGGATCTTTTCATCAGCGCTCCTGATCGCCGCAACTGCAAAGGCAATAACTTCGTCCGGGGCGTCCCCTATCAAAGACATCTGATCAGGTGGCCCCATAAGTACCCCAAGCAGTTCCTCAACCAAGCTTTCGCGCTCTGTCGTAAGAACCTCCTCAATCAGGGGAGGTGAAAATCTGTTGGCGAAGTCGTTCCAGAATTCATCGGTGCTTCGGACGGCGTCGACTGGCGCTAGCTTGAGCGTGTTCCGTGCGTGCCACGCTGAAACGGCTGGTGCTTCAGCGAGCCACCGCTCTAAGCTTGAGCCATCGATCACAATGAGGTCTTTCCAAGCCTGTTTATTCTTTTGGATTTTCACCCAATTCTCTAATTTCCAATCCTTCTTCGTTGAATCCCAAGTGAATGGCGTGACCAAGACAAGCGTGACATTTTTCTGGTCTGCGCGAGATATTTCGCCGCTGCGCTTGTTGAAGTCATCAAGGGCTTTCCCCTTGTAGTCATTCTCTGTTCCGATTTCCCAAATCGATTTACCCTTAGGTACGAAAAGGGTATCGCCATCACTCTCGAGGATCCCGTCTAGGCCGCGCGTTCTGCCTTTGTCTCCGCTTGGAAAACGGATAGAACGAATGTCACTCGCGGTTGCGCTAATCAGGTCTGCGATGAGTTCAGGAAGCTCGGGTTCTGCAGAATTAGTTCGCCCCCATGCATCGAGATTCGCGGCCGTTATCCATTTCATATAGCGTGAACTCCTACATTCCCTGCATTTCCGGCCCCATCCAACTTAAATGAGATATTCAGAGGTGCCAACACTCTGAAACACGAGGCGTGCCTCGTATTCGGATATCACGGTAGCGCTTCTTTTTATCCAAACTTTTAAGTTGTGTTCAAGCGGCAAACGTTGTCGATCAGACCAATCGTCTGGCTGGTGGTTAACGTCCGCTCTACGCCCGGCCAACGCGTACCCTCGCACCTGCAGTGAACGCCCACTCCGCGCCCTTCGTGTCATACGCCGCACCAGTAAAATTGCGCGCCTTCAACTGGCAGCTTGCGACCCACCGGGCGCTGGGCGCATCCGCCTAACCCATTGATCTGCATGTCCGGAATAGTCCCACCCACTTCAATTCCACCTTCCGCCTGTATTCCGCACTCTGTCCCATGCTCGGACTTGATAAGGGCGCAGATCTACGCCTGTGTCGAGGGACAAGGAGGCCGAATGCATGGTCAACAGACTGAAACTGAACGAGAAAGCCCTGCGGGATGCCGAGCTGCGGCCGGGCGTCAGCTATCAGATATTCGACACCGAGGTGATCGGCTTTGCCGTGAGGGTCCAGTCTTCGGGCGCACGGACCTTCACCATCGACTATCGCCATGCCGGGCGGCAGCGGCGCATGAACATTGGACGCTGGCCTGAATGGAGCGTGACGGCTGCGCGCGAACGCGCCAAAGAATTGCGCCGCGCCATCGACGAGGGGCGCGACCCTCTGGCGGTGCGGGAGGATTTTCGTGAGGCCCCGCGCGTGAAGGACATGATTGACCGCTATATCGCGGAACATCTGCCCAAGCTGGCCAAGAACAATGCGGGTGATCAGGTCTCGATGCTCAGGAAGATGTTGGAACCGGCATGGGGCAACAAGCTGGTGACCGAGATCACCAAGTCCGACGTGGCGCGTTTCCTCGATTTCGTGGCCGAAGGCCGCCCCCGCCCCAGCAAGGCAAAACCCAACAACCGCGCCCGCAAGCTGCAGGGTCATAAGCCGACCCCGATCCGCGCCAACCGCATGGGTGAAGTCCTGCGCAAGATGTTCACGCTGGCGATGGAGTGGGAATGGCGGGCTGACAATCCTGCGCAGGGGTTTCACCGCCGGATCGAACAGGCCCGCGAGCGGTTTCTGGGCCCTGAAGAACTGACGCGGATCGCGGCGGTCCTCGACAGTGCCGAGGATCAGCGAGGGGCAGCGATCATCAGGATGTGCATGCTGACCGGCGCGCGCGTCGGCGAGGTGCGCACCGCGCGTTTTGAGCAGTTCAATCTCGACTATGCGATATGGTCGAAACCCGCCGCGACCACCAAGCAACGCAAGATCCACCGTGTGCCGATCTCGCAGGAGGTCGTGACCATCTTGCGCCAACGCCAGATGGTTGTGCCGAACGGTAACCCATGGCTATTCCCCGGTGAGGTTATTGGCCAGCCGGTGCGCGAAATCCGCCGCTTCTGGGCGCGGGTCCAGAAAGAGGCGGATCTGCCTGATGTTCGTATTCACGATCTGCGCCACACCTTTGCCTCCCTTTTGGTTAGCGGCGGTGCGTCACTGGAAATGATCGGCAGGCTTTTGGGCCATAGCCAGATGCAAACGACGCAGCGCTACGCCCATCTGATGGACTCACCGCTGCGCGCTGGTGTTGACACCGTGGCCAGCATCCTGCGCCCACGACCGCGCCTTGTGCACGGCGCAGCGCAGGATGAAAGCGGGCTGCCGAAGTCGGCGTGACCCTCACACCGGCTCCTCGCCGCGCAGTTTGCGCCAGAGTGGTGCAAGCCGCTTGCGGATTGTGCTTTCATCCGGGACATCCCCCGACCGTGAATTTTGCACGAACCAGTCCTGTACGAGCGCCACCAGCGCCGTTTGCGTCTCGGGCACGCCCTTGTCGAACAAAAACCACGTCAACCACGCGTACATCGCATCCCAATCATAGCGTGGTGCGGCCCCTGTATTTGTGGGCGGGCGGCGCAGCAAATCGCGTTCCTCCTCAAACTCCTGCACAGAATGCGCTGCCAGCAGCAGATCCGTCGACCGAAGCGGGATACCATCAAGTGGATCGGTCACTTTCAGCCAGACTTTGCTTCCGGGCGGCAGGACACGTTTCAGACGGCAGAGTTCATCGCTGGGCCCATAGCGACGAAACATCGGCATCAGCTCTGCAATCGGAACTTCGACCAAGCCAGCGACGGTCTCATCGCCACAGCTAACAGGCGGGATGCCCGCCAGAACCTGAAAATGTCCGGCTGCGGCCCAGCCCGCGACATCGGCCGGAGGACAGCCCCAGCGCGCCGAAAGTTCATAGATCGAATAAAAGGCGATAGGCGGCAGTGGCATAGATAGAATCCTTTCAGACATGCGACTTCGTTCGGCCAAAACCGTCGGAATGCGGGATTAAAAAGCCCGCGATGCAATGCATGCGGGGGGATTGGCTGCTGAGCCTTGTCTCGAGGAAAACCGCCTGTGGGCCAGAGCCGCATCGCACAAGATGCTGGCGCCTGACTGTGTTCGTGTTTTTCGATTCTTGTTTGCTGCTCATTGCCAGAATACCCAACCTATGGGTGAGCACGCAATCACGAACCCGTGATAGTCGGCCTATGCAGCCGGTTGCCGTAACAAACTGTTGAGTGCCGTTGAATGTCGGCGGCGCGGGACCGGAATTGGTCATTCCGTCAATTCCGCACCGCGCAAATCCCGCGAATCACTCTCAAATGCCAGCCAATTTGACCTGCTAGAATGAGCGAGCCGTTTCGTCCTGCGACCAGCGCATAAAGCCTTTCGATATTGGATCTGTCAGGCGCGCAGTGGCGGTCTCGCCCTCAACCCCAACAGCCTGAAACCCTCATGAAACAAGGGCCGGAATTGCTCGGCGGGTTTCAATTCCACCTTCCGCCTGTCTTCCGCCCCGCGCGCTCTGCTTCGCTGTCCCTGCCCCCAAGAGAGGGGCAGAGGCAAATGGAGCAGCCATGAAACAACTCTTACCTGAAGTCCCGCAAGAACCGCTGAACCTGCTGGCTGACTGGATCAGCCGCGAGCAGTTGGCAGGCGAATTGGGTATCACATCCGACACACTCGCCAGATGGGAGGCGCGCCGTCAGGGGCCACCCTGCACGCGCATAGGACGCAAATCTTTCTACCGTAGGGCCGCCGTTCAAGACTGGATCCGCGCGCAGGAACAGGTGCATCCGGTGCGCAAATCAAGGGGGCGGTCATGACCGTGCCTCTCTTCCTCCCCGCACCATGGCCCGCTGATCGCGTCGCGGAAGCCCGGGCCGTCATCGCCGATGTCGCCCATCACAGCGACCACCTGATCCGGCTCGCCTGCAACGTTCTGGCGGCGCATGGCGAGACCGACGGTGAACGCAAAGACGCGCGCGCGCTGCTGCTGGTGATCGACGCACGGCGGCCGATCCGGCAGGCCCAGCGTGAAGGCAACGGGGAGGCAGGGCAATGAACCGCCGTGGCACCCCCGAGGCCGATCTGCAGCGTGCGGTCGTGCAGGCGCTGCGCACAGTTCTGCCCCGCACCGCCATTATCCATCACTGCGCCAATGAGGTGACTGAACCCGGTCCTCGCGGTGCCAAGCGCCAGGCGATCCTCGTCGGCATGGGCGTCCATGCGGGCTTTGCTGATCTGATGGTGATCTGCGACGGGCGCGTCCTGTTCCTTGAGCTGAAAGCCCCGAAGGGTCGCTTGCGTCCAACGCAGGAGGCGTTTCGCGATGCGATGCTGGCGCAGGGGTTTGGCTGGGCGCTGGTGCGCGGCCTCGACGACGCGCTGGGCGCGCTGACAGAGCACGGCTTCACCACGCGCATCGCCGCTTCCGCTGGGAGGCCCGCGCCATGAGCCATGAAGCCACCAACTGGGCCATCAAGCAGCGCGGGCTGAAACCCACCACCAAGATCGTGCTCTGGCATCTGTGCGACCGGTTCAATCCAGATTACGGCTGCTTCCCTTCACAGGCGCGGCTGGCCCATGATTGCGAAATCAGCCGATCAACGCTGAACGATCACATCGGCCAGCTGGAAGCCAGAGGGTTGTTGCGCCGCGTTCCGCGCATCGATCCGGTGACCAAGCGCCAGCTCCCCACCCGCTACATCTTGGGCTTTGAGCGGGGCTTCACACCGGCGGGTGTGGTTCCATGTCCGGAAACCGGACACGGGTTTGCGCCCGTCGATCACAGCGATGAAACTGCTGGTGAAATCAACCCCGATGCCCGCGTATCAGTCGAGCCATGTCCAGAATCCGGACACGGAATTGACCCAAAAGCCGTGTCCGAATTTTGCCCTGACCCGTGTCCGGAAAATGACCAAAGCCGTGTCCGGAATCCGGACACTAACCTTGTAAGGGAACCTTTAAGTAAACCAGTAAAGGAGGAGGAGGACGCGCAAGCGCGCGAGATCGAATTTGATCAGTTTTTCGAAGAAGTGATTTTGGCGCTGGGCTTGGACCCAGCTTGCCTTCCCGGCTGGTGGCAAGGCTCACCACCCCGGCTGCACGTGCAGCGCTGGCGCTCCGAGCTGGGGCTGACCGAGGCCGGGATCGTCGCGGCCGCAAAGGACAGCCGCGAGGATCACCCCGAACCGCCCGATGGGCCAAAGGCGCTGGATCGCGTCATGGAGCGCGCTGCTCAGCGCAATGGGCAGGAGACTGCCGCAAATGGCAGCGCCCTCAAAGCAAAACAGCGCCGCAAGGGGCAAGGCAAGGCAACAGCCAGCCCGGATGAGTTGGCGGCGTTCTATGCGGCCAAGGTGAACTCGGACGAATATCTGCCCACGAGCATGATCAGCAACGCCATCTGCGAGGCGATGCTGGCCCGCAAGCTGGTGACGACCGACAGGCTGCGTCAACGGGGGTTCCTGTGAATGGCTTGGTGTCACGTCCCCGGCACGGATTGTCCCTCTGCGCAGGCGGCAAACGGGTGAAACGTGCGCTGGGCGTGCAGGCAGCGCTGGAATGGGCGTTTCGGGTGGAAAAGGCGCAGCTGGAAATACCCCCGCCGAAGGATGTGGTCGAAGAAGGCTTTGGGTTCGGGCTCGAGTACGTTTTGATGCAGCGTGGTGCGCTGGGCTGCAAAGTGGACGGTGGTCAGCACAAGATGGGCAGTTACACACACGCGGACGCCGAGGTGATTGCCGCCACCGTCGCCGGGATGCCCGACAGCCTCGGCGGCATTCGCATGGCGATCCGCGTGGCGGAACTGGCCCGCGCAGGGCTGACCCCGGACTGGATGCCAGGGGTGGTGCCGCGCTGTGTACCGGTCGAGACCAAACGCAATCAGCACGGCGAGCGGTCAACCACGGTGGTGGTTGGCACCGAACGGGTACTGAGGCGAGGCAAATGGCGCACCGTCGAGGTTCTGGCCTGCCCGGTAACCTGGCGGCCGCATCCGGAACAGATTGTGTCTGCGCGGCGTGGCTATAAGGAATGGTGGCAAGCGCTGGATTGGGTTCGCGACGGGTTGGTGGTAGGCGGCATGATGCGGGATGTCGATGTGACGGCGGCGATGCCGAAGGTGCGGCCATGGAAGCGGCAACCTCCGTTCTGAGCCTGACCACTTTAAAGATCCAGTTTGTGCGTCTGTGCCCATTGCATCTGACCCAGCACAATGCAATTTTATTTTGGAAAAAGGCGCAGGAGATTGGCAGCCTTTGGGTAAGCACCGTATTTCTGTTTGTTGGGTTTTGGAGTTGGAATTTGCACGAAAAACCATTCGACAGCATTGAGTTTGGTGAGTTTGTCGAACTCAGAGGTCGGAAGTGGCTGTCACAAGGTGCGGATATCCTCGCAAAAGACCTGAACGTCCTGCATCTTTCGTGCATTGAAGACGATGCACAAGGCGAAGAAGCGACAGTAATCTGGGATGCGGAGGTTTCGGCACATTCAGCAACAGATTCGCTTTGGGGTGCAATTGGATCATCGGGTACAGACACTGCGGCTACGTTTTCGGCGTGGCTAAAAACGGTCGATTGGAATTCGACATCGGTTGCGGACAAAGGGCTATTCCAGGCGCCATTTCGCGCAGGAATACGACTTGATCCTTACCAGCTTGCTCCGCTTCAAAAAGCACTAGAACTCCCAAGGGTCAACATGTTGATTGCTGATGACGTGGGGCTGGGAAAGACGATCGAAGCTGGGCTTGTGCTGCGGGAAATGATGCTTCGCGGGCGGGTAAATTTTGTAGTAATCGCGTGCCCACCTTCGATGATTATGCAATGGCATGAAGAACTGGGCCAGAAATTTGGTATAACGGCGACTATTCTCGACAGAAGTTATTTAGCTCAGGTTCGCCGAAGGCGAGGCTTTGGCACCAACCCATGGGCTTCTGGGTCTTGCTTTCTAGTTTCTCACCGCCTTCTAGCTGACGAGACCTACGCGTCGGGCTTGCGAGAGGTTCTCGGCTCAATGCGGTCGAACTCAATGCTAATTCTTGATGAGGCGCATCATGCCGCTCCCGCCAGCGGAGGTCGTTATGCCATAGACAGCCAATTCACCCGGGCGATACGCGATATTGCACAAGGTTTTGAACATCGCTTGTTCCTCAGTGCGACTCCGCACAATGGTCATTCAAACAGTTTCACTGCACTTTTAGAGATTCTTGATCCGCACCGATTTACGCGTGGAGTTCCTGTAGAGACAGCGGATTTAGAACCCGTTATGGTTCGGCGGCTGAAATCGGATCTCCGTGCGCTGGGCGAGCATTTTCCAGAACGTATTGTCGAAGAAATCAAAATTGATGGCTTGGCGATTGATGCTGCTGATTTACAGCTCTCGGAAATGCTGGAATCCTATGGCGCGATGCGAGACGCTCGGCTTCACGCCATGACCGCCCGTGCACGGGCGGAAGGTAAGCTGATATTTTCCGGGTTACAGCAGCGGCTTCTGTCATCGCCAGAAGCGTTCAAGAAAACACTCGAAGTTCATTTGCGGGCCATGAAAGCTCCCACCGAATCCGAGCGTTCAACGCTCAGTTCGTTGGCGACGACCTTTGCAGATGGAAAGGAGATGGACGGGTTTGATGAGGATGACCTTAACTATTCTTTGGCCACAACCGATGACGTTGATGATGATCCGAGCCTCGTTATCGCGGCAACCAAGGTGGGTCTCGCAGGGGCTACAGAACCAATCGTCGAAGACGAAAAAGCATTCGTGAAATCGATGTTGGAAGTCGCACGCAAGGCCAGCCTGAAACCAGATGCTCGAGTCAGATGGATGGCATCTTGGATTCGTGAGAACATGATATCTAACGGGCATTGGAACAACCGCAGGTTAATTGTTTTCACGGAGTACCAAGATACGCGGCTGTGGCTACAAAATCGCCTGCTTGAGCTTCTTGATGACCTCGATCCTGAAAAACACGTTTCAAGCCTCACTGGTATGACTTCATTGGATGATCGGGAGCGCATAAAATTCGCTTTTAATTGCAACCCGACCGAAAGCCCATTGAGGTTGCTGATCTGCACCGACGCGGCACGGGAAGGGATCAACCTTCAGAAGGGCTGTCATGACCTGATCCATTTTGACCTTCCGTGGAACCCATCGCGCTTGGAACAAAGGAATGGTCGCATCGACAGAAAGTTGCAGCCAGCACCAACGGTATTCTGCCGCTACTTCAGGTACGCACAACGTCCCACGGACATTGTACAAGCTGCATTGGTTCGGAAGACTGAGCGAATAAGGAATGAACTTGGTGCCGTCGGTCGTGTTATCGAAGATCGCTTGATGAAACGTCTGACGTCCGAGGGCATCAGACGCGACAGGGCTGTAGCGCTGGTGGTGGAGCTGGAGAGTGACGACGAAACCGCTGCATATCGCGACGAGATTCGGGCTTTGAATGGCAGCGAAGAAAAACGGCGCAAGATAGTTGGCGAGCAGAATGCCAAACTTCGCAAGACGCTAGAGGATTCACGTCGGCGCGTTGGCATTGAGGGCGGCGATCTTCAGCAAGTCATTGGTATCGCTCTTTCGCAAGCGGGTGGGCAGATGATAGATTCGTCAGTGTCAGCAGTGCCCAGCGCCAAGGTATTCACGATCAAGGAGAACGATCCGGTATTTTCTGGGCCAGGATGGGCACCCATCTTGGATGACTTACGTCTTGCTCCACCTGCTAAGGGACAAAAGCTGAACGAGTGGAGGGCAGCACAGCCGCTAAAGCGATTGTCCTTCGATCCAGTTATCTTGCCTGATCAAAGAGATGCACCCGAAGTTTGCCATCTGCATGTCGAACATCGGCTGGTTCGGCGACTGGTAGCTCGGTTTGTCTCTCAGGGCTTCCGTACCCGCCTGAACCGCGCTTGTGTCCTCCTCGTCCCCAACGCACAGCGGCGTGTCGTCCTCCTTGGTCGAATGTCGCTCTACGGGCCTAAAGGGGTACGCCTGCACGAGGAAGTCATACCGATAACAGCGCGCATTGGTGCTGATGGACAATTGCGCCTGCTGCGCCAAGGACTGGATGCTGAGGCACTCACTTTGACGAGCCTCGACGATTCACTTCGGAATGGGAAAGCGGCGAGTGAAGCCATTTCGACCGAGGCTCTGAGTCGCCGAAAGAGCGATGTTGCAAGCCTGCGCTCTGAGTTCGAACTGCGTTCGGCCCCGATAGCCCAAGCTGTAACTGAACAGCTACACGAGCTTGGCAGGAAAGAAGAGGAGAGCATGCGTCAGCTGCTGATCGATCAGCGCGCACGCCTGCAGAAACGAGCGCACGAACCAGAACAGAGTGAATTCAACTTTGAAGAGCAGCGCCAGGTAGATGCTGACCGTAGACACTGGCAGGCGAAGCTGGACCGCTTATTAAACGAGATCGACGTTGAGCCCGAAAAAATCCGTAAAGGCTTTGACGTCATCGCTTGTCGTCTTGAACCGGTAGGGTTGATTTATCTCTGGCCGGAGGCGACTTGATGATCATTGCAGAGCCATTGAAATACGCGCCATTTGAATGGCTTGATCATGTCCAGCGCGAAGGGTTGGTTTTTGCCAGACCCATTCTTGAAGATCTTGGCATCAGTCCCATTCAGCAAACGCGCTTTGACAGTCAAGAGGTTGCCGCCCATCTGGCCTCTACGCGCGACGAACCAGCGGTTGCTGATCCATTGGGTTTTCTGCAGTCCGCCCTTGGCTGGCCGGTCAGTCGTCTCGCTGGCGCTCCCGGTGGCCCATCTCTGCCGGAACTTGCGACGTTGGCTCTTCCAGAGCTGGACACCGTGCTTTCCGCCGACTTAGCACTGATCGACACTCGTGCAGAAGATCGTGTGCTTTTACTTGTGCGCTCCGAGGACCCGGGAATTGATCCGGACGCCCGCGGCGCACTTGACGGTTGGGAAGCTTCGCCCCAGCAGCGATTTGAACGCCTGCTCCGCGAAAGCGGCGTCGAGGCTGGAATTCTATTTTCTGACCTGCAGCTGCGACTTGTCTATGCACCACGGGGTGAAACAGCAGGCTGGATCGGCTGGCCTCTGCATGATCTGAACTCGGTCGCTGGCCGTTCCATGCTGGGTGGGCTTAAGTCGGCGCTGGGTACGGACCGCCTGTTCACAGCCCCAGCCAACATGCGTTTGCACGCAGTTCTGAAAGCTTCGCGAGAGGCGCAAGCAATCGTCTCGATCACCCTTGCTGAACAAGTCCTTGGTGCCCTGCATGAACTGTTGCGCGGTTTTCTCGCTGATGACGATGCCCGTGAGCTAATCGAAACCCTTGCCGACGAAGACCCCGACCAGCTTTATGAAGGCCTGCTTACCGTCCTCCTCCGCTTGGTGTTTGTCCTTTTTGCCGAAGACCGCGAGTTGCTGCCCTCGATGACCGAGGATTCTGCCCGCATCCTTTATGACGAAAACTACTCCGCTCGTGGCCTCTATGACCGTCTGCTGGAAGACCGCGCGCTAAACCCGGACACCATGGATGAACGGGTTGGTGGATGGGGCCGTCTGCTGGCGCTGTTCGGCATGATTCACAGTGGCCATCGCAGCGGCTTTATCAGGTCTCGTGGCGGGCGGCTGTTCGATCCGGATGTCTTTCTGTTTCTGCAGGGCCGCACGGCCAAGGACGACAAAGCCCGCGTATTGCGCATTTCCGACGATTGCATCCTCAATGTACTGGAAGGGCTTCTGTCCCTGAAAGGCGAACGCCTGTCCTACAAGGCGCTCGATGTCGAACAAATCGGCTCGGTCTATGAAACCGTCATGGGATTCCGTGTGGAGCGTGCCAGCGGCCCGATGCTGGCCATAAAGGCGGGCAAGAACAACAAGACCCCGGTCTATGTTGACCTCGACGCACTGCTCGTCCGCAAGCCCGCTGATCGCAAGAAATACCTCAAGGAGGAATGCCAGCGCTCAAACCTGACCAAGCGGCAAGAAGACGGCCTTAAGAACGCCACATCAGTCGAAACTCTGGCCGCTGCCCTTGATGCCATCGTCGATGAGCGCGCTTCGCCGCATAAACGCGCGGCCCCCAAAGGCACACCAATCCTGCAACCCACCGATGAACGCCGCGAAAGCGGATCGCACTATACCCCGCGCAGCCTGACCCAGCCCATCGTGGCCGAGGCGCTGGAGCCTGTGCTGCTTCACCTTGGCGACACTCCGACGCCCGATCAGATCCTCGACATCAAAGTTTGCGATCCCGCGATGGGCTCTGGGGCCTTCCTTGTCGAAACCTGCCGCGCGCTCGCGGCCCAGCTGACTCGCGCTTGGGAGCGGAACCCCAGCTTACGCCCCACCTTGCCGCAGGATGAGGACGAAGACCTGCACGCCCGCCGCCTGGTTGCTCAGCGCTGTCTCTATGGTGTTGACCGCAACCCCATGGCGGTTGATCTGGCGCGGCTGTCGCTGTGGCTGGCCACCTTGGCCCGCGATCATGAATTCACCTTCCTCGACCACGCTCTGAAATCCGGCGACAGCCTCGTAGGCCTGACGGCAGCCGAGATTGGTACTCTGACCTGGGATCCAAAGATCTCGAAGCCGCTGCTGATCGGCCATATCAAGGAGCGGCTCGAGAAATGGCGCGAGGGGCGGCAGGCCATTCGCAGCGCCCCCGACGATGTGGCGCTGGCCCTGCAAGAGGTGCGGCTGCGCGAAGCGGAACGCTCGCTCTCCACCATCCGCAATGTCGGCGATGCTTTGGTGTCCACCTTCTTCGCCGCCGCAAAAGCCACCGCCCGCAAGAAGGAACTGCAGGCGTTTCAGGTGGCCTTTACCGAACGCCGCGCCGATGCTTGGGATTTGGCGGCGCGCTTGGCCGCCGAACTGCGCACCGGCGAGCACCCCATCGCACCCTTTCATTGGCAGATCGAATTCCCCGAGGTGTTCGGAAGTGACAATCCGGGTTTTGACCTGATCGTTGGCAACCCGCCCTTTCTGGGCGGGCGTAGTATTTCGACGGTGAACGGCGAAAGCTATAGCACTTGGCTTGCCTATCGAAACACCGGGAGTCAAAAAAGTGCTGACCTAGGTGCATTTTTCTTTAGGCAGTCTGAGTTTCTTCTGCGACGAGGAGCGGCATTCGGTCTCGTTGCTTCAAATACCATCAAACAAGGTGTGACACGGGAGTCCGGCCTACTCCCGATGATATCCGGCGGGACGGTTATCTATCGAGCAAAACCGAGAATGAAATGGCCCGGCGAAGCAGCCGTTGTCGTGTCCGTAGTCCACGCTGTGAAACGGCCGGGCAATCGTCAGATACCATCCCTCTTGATCGATGGACGGCCAGCAAAGCGGATATCAGCATTTCTTGTCGACGGAACAAACGACGCTAGTCCCATACCCTTGAAAAACAACGAAGGTATGGCCTTTATCGGTACATCCGTGCTCGGGATGGGTTTTACTTTCGATGATGTTGGAGCAGCAAAAGGAACAGCAAGTTGGTTGGAAGAAATGGATCGACTGATCGCTGAGGATCCTCGAAATGCGGAACGAATTCGGCCATATCTGGGTGGCGAAGAGGTAAACAACGATCTGCGCCACTACCATAGGCGGTATGTAATCGACTTTGAGGACTTTCCCCTTAGGAAGAGTACAGATTTAAGTTCTTGGTTAAGCATGTCGGACAAAGTCAGGGATAGCCATTTCCAAAATGGAATTGTACCGAGCGATTATCCCGGGCCGGTCGCGGCTGATTGGCCTGATCTAGTAGCGGTACTTGAGAAGCTAGTGAGACCAGAGCGATTGAAAAGCAAGAGTAAGGAGGTGAGGGCCTATGCGTGGTGGAAGCACTGGCGCCCGAGGCCTGACTTAAACCAAGTCTTGTCCAATGCCCAAAATGCAATGGTCTTATCAAGGGTTTCCCCTCATCTTAGCATTGCAAAAACCAGAACCCAAACGAACCGTCACATCATAAGCTTTGCAGATAGTTGCGTGGTATTTGCGAAGTATTCCGACGAGGGGTTTGCCACCCTTCAATCTCGTCCTCACGAAATCTGGGCACGTTTTTTCTCCTCGTCGATGAAAGACGATCTCCGCTACGCACCGTCCGACTGTTTCGCCACATTTCCATTCCCCGAAATCCAAGACGGCTCAGCGGACCTCCGAGCGGCAGGTCAATCGTACAACGACCTTCGCGCCAATCTTATGCTAGACACCGAAAAGGGCCTGACCCCCACCTACAATCGTTTCCACGACCCCTACGATGCAGATCCGCAAATCCAGCGTCTGCGCGATCTGCACGCCGACATGGACCGCGCCGTGCTGCGCGCTTATGACTGGGACGATCTGGCTGAAGCGGCGAACCCGGTCTTCCTGACCGAGGAAACCGAGACGGAATTCACCTATCAGGGCCGCCTGTTCTGGCCCTCGGACTTCCGCGACGAAGTACTTGCCCGCCTTCTCGACCTCAACCGCGCCCGCCATGCCGCCGAGGCGAATGAAGGCATCGCCATTGCAACCGCACCGGACGCGCCACATTCTGCCGCCCAATCCGGCAAACGGCCCAAGCAAAACACGCTGGATATTGGTGAAGGCCCCCTTTTTGACAGGACGATTAAATGACGACGAGTTTGGAAGTCCGCGAAACCATATTGACCAAACTGCGCCGCGACCTGATCGGCCCCAATCCCACCCCCGAAGATACCGATCTGGCCGAGGAAATCCTGCCCGAGGAACCGTCGAAATGGTATCTGACCGGCTGGATCGCCCCCACTCAGGACGGCACATCGCCGCTGGACGAAGACGACGTTGACGCCCCGGCCGAGGAAACCCTCGCCGGATTGGAAGCGCCCAGCACCGCCCCCGACGACGAAGGCACCGCCCAAGACCACTCCGCCAGAAAGCGCTTTCTGCCCACCTCGCTCGGCCTCTCCACCGCCCTGCCGATAACGGCGACCGAGGTGACGGTGACACTCGACTGGGGCGACTACATCGCCGAGCCGATGCCCCCCGAAGCGATCCTGGAGGCCGAGGGCCGCACCGCCATGCCCGACGTCCGCTGGAGCCGCAAAGCCCGGCATGTGGATCACACGCTGGTGCTGAAGGAAGGTAAGTGGGACGAGGTTCTGCCCGACAGCAAAACCTTGATCAATCGACCCGGTGCATTGGTCCTGTCGATGATCTGCCGCAAGACCAAGATGCGCCAGGCCGAGGGGCCGGATGTCGATATCTGGTCGCTGTCTGTGTTCGTGGTGAACCGCCGCGCCGTAGTCCGCAATCGCCGCTTTGCCGAAATGTCCTATGCGTTCCAAGTGCGGATGACGGTGGAATGCGCGCTGGGCATCGTGGCGGGTTATGACCTGACCGGCTATCGTTCCAATGACGCCGATCTGCGCACCCACGATCTCCACTACCACGATGTCCCGCAATACGCCGCTGGCCGTAACACCGCCTGTGCGCATGAGGCAGACGCCGACGGCGTGGTGCGTCGCGTGTACACCGAGCCGATGCCAGTGGCCGAAGTGGAACGCGTCGCCCCGAACGAGTCTATCACCGGAGTGACCTTTGACATGGTGGCCCTGCGCGACGCCGCCCGCGCCGGGACTGAGCCGCTGCGCGCCGCCCTTGCCGATCTTCCCCTCCACTATGGTGATTGGATCGCCGCCCAATCCCCCTTGGCGGATCAGTTCGCAAGTGAGCCACGCCGCCGCGACATGGCGCTTGATCTGATCAAAGCCCAGACTGAGACCAAGGCGCGTATGGAAGCCGGGATCAAGCTGCTTCTGACTAACGACATGGCACGTACGGCATTCGTTGCGATGAACGAGGCGGTGGAAACCGCCGGTCGTCGCCGCTTCGCGTCTGAGCGAGGCGTGCCGCTTGAACAGATCGACCCGCTGAAATGGCGGCCGTTCCAGTTGGCGTTTATTCTGGTGAACCTGTCTGGCCTCACTGACAAGGCTCACCCTGACCGCGAAACCGTTGACTTGCTATTCTTCCCCACGGGTGGTGGCAAGACAGAAGCCTACCTCGGCCTCGCGGCCTACACCATCGCGCTGCGACGGCTTGGTGCATCGGGTGTGTTGGGTGCGGGGGTGACAGTGATTATGCGCTATACCCTGCGTCTGCTGACACTGGATCAGTTGGGCCGGGCCGCTGGCGTAATCTGTGCCTTGGAACTGATGCGTTGTTCGGATGCCTGGAAAGACGATCAGGGGCGACGGATGCTCGGCGATTGGGATATCGAGATTGGTCTGTGGATCGGCTCTGCGGCATCACCAAACAAGCTGGGCGGTAAAGGTGACACCGGCGATGATCGCGCAGTGACGCGGGTGCGGGCTTACAAACGCAGAAGCGGGCCCGCACCCGCGCCGATCCGAAACTGCCCTTGGTGCGGCACCAACTTGGACCATACCAGCTTTAAATGCTGGCCGAATGAACAGGTGCCATCGCGCATGCTGATCGTGTGCCCGAATATTGATTGCGAATTCACCGGAGATCGCGCGCTGCCAATCTTGGCTACCGACGACGAAATCTATCGCCGACTGCCTGCGTTTATCGTGGCAACGATCGACAAATTCGCGGCCCTACCTTGGGTCGGGCAGACAGGTGCATTCTTCGGTCACGTTGATCGCGCTGATGGCCAAGGGTTCTACGGGGCATCCGAACCTCGAAGCGGGGCGAGGCTAAACAACGGCTGGAAGCTTGATCCGCCAGACCTGATCGTACAGGACGAACTGCACTTAATTTCTGGCCCCCTCGGGACTGTTGCCGGTCTCTATGAGACAGCGATCGACTATCTGGCGACAAGGACTAAAGGTGGCGTTCGGATCAGACCCAAAATCGTTGCTTCAACTGCGACAGTTCGACGTGCCCAAACCCAGATCCGGGCCCTATTTGATCGAAACGAAACAGCGATTTTCCCACCGCCTGGGATCAGCCGCCGCAACAGTTTCTTCGCAGAGACACTTCGGTCTAGTGAGGCTAATCCCGCCAGAAAGTATGTTGGTTTGGCGGCGCTGGGGCGTGGCCCGAAGCTCGTTTTCCTGCGTGCGCTCGTGACACTTGAAGCGGCGGCGCAATCAGAATTCGAAGCGCAAGGGGCGGCTGATGGGAATTCGGCCGATCCATACATGACTGCAATGTGCTATTTCAATGCGTTACGGGAGTTGGGCGGCGCTCGACGTATTGTGGAAGACGAAGTGCGTGACCGCGCCCAGCGCTATGGCACGGAAAGGCGAAGAATCAACCCTGCCGATATACCCTTTGCCAATCGGAAGATCGCAGCACCGGTGGAACTGACGTCGCGCGAAAGCACCGACGATGTAGCGAAATCGAAACGACGGCTCGACTCAAAAGCGGGCTCAAAAGACGCTGTTGATGTTGCTCTTGCAACAAACATGATCTCGGTCGGCTTGGACATCACGAGGCTTGGTTTAATGGTGGTTATGGGCCAACCGAAGGCAACAGCTGAATACATCCAGGCGACCAGCCGCGTCGGGCGTGACCATCAGCGACCCGGTCTGGTTCTTTCCCTACTGAACGTCCACAAACCACGCGACCGCGCACACTATGAACGATTTGGGTATTTCCATGCGAGTTTCTACCGCGGCGTCGAGGCGACCAGCGTTACGCCTTGGGCCGACAGGGCGCTAGATCGAGCTCTGGCTGCCGTTATAGTAGCGATTATTCGACATGCTGATAGCCAGTATGGCGGTGACGAAGCGGCCGGGGCATTTTCCCTACCTGAAACGGTATATGATCGGGCGCTTTCCTACATCTTGGATCGCGCGGCACCCTTCACTGACGAGCCCGCCGACCTTGAACGCCAGATTGCGTCGCTTGCAGATATCTGGGCGAGGACTGCTTCATCGCAGACAGAAAACGGCGGAAGGCTTAGTTATAATCGGCGGGGGCAAAACAGCCTGCTGCAGGATGTTCTGGATCCCCAAACTAAAACACTTGATCCTGAGAGGCAACTTTTCACAGCAGGTCGATCCATGCGGGATGTTGAGCCTGTTGTCAGGCTAGACATATGTGGTCCGAATGCCCGACCACTTAAGAGTTAAGGAAAAAGAATGAGCGATAATGAAATTCGCCTAAGCCAGATGATCATGGGGTTTGGGCCTGGGGCGATGATAGACCTCCCTTCGCGTTCGATCATCGTCGGTGGCCTACCGTTGTGGCGACAGCAGATAGAGCCAAGGATCATTGTCGAACCGCGACTACAGGAAATGCTTGAGCGTAGCCTGTCCCAAAGTGGGCGGCTCGCCGAAGGAGTCAGGCTTACTCTTCGTCAGCCGCCTTATGCTACGAATGATGCGGATCGGATGAAGCGTGATGTCCCGGCCTTGGTCTTTCCACTGTGGTTTGTCTGCGATCCTGGCTCTGGAACAGCTCCATCGACCGGCGGATCGCGACGACGAATGGTCCAGTGGAAGGAACTTGAATGGGCAACCGGAAAATTCAAGGATGGAACCAAGACTATCAGTGTCACCCCGATGCGGTTCGTTGCGGAGAGGTGGTTCGGTTTGATTGAACAGGTTCCTGGCGTTTTCTAAGTGGTTTTCCGCCTTGGTTATGCCGCTACCGCTTCGGGCATCGGCTGGTTGAAGTAGGCCTGATCGGGGGTTCTGCCGTCAAGCGATGAATGGGGCCGCCGGCTGTTGTAGAAGGTCAGATACCGGCCAATCCCCGCGCGTGCCTCGGAGACGCTGGCATAGGCTCGCAGGTAGACCTCCTCATATTTGATGCTCCGCCACAGACGCTCGATGAAGACGTTGTCGCGCCAGGCGCCCTTGCCATCCATGCT
>NZ_KB907988.1:18141-85987 GCF_000382265.1 Yoonia vestfoldensis DSM 16212 | reverse complement strand
ATCGCTTGACGGCAGAACCCCCGATCAGGCCTACTTCAACCAGCCGATGCCCGAAGCGGTAGCGGCATAACCAAGGCGGAAAACCACTTAGAAAACGCCAGGAACCTGTTCAATCAAACCGAACCACCTCTAATTCCGCCCCATTGTCAGACCTTATGTATTCCGGCGGCCCGCGCAGGATGAACAGATCAGTCAGCGCATCGACCACGTCTGTTGAATCAAGTTTTCGTTTGACGCGGATCATCAGCGCCTCCTTTGTAAACTCATCAATGATATTCAGCGTGCGATATACGCGTCCGTCATGGGTCCGATCCTGAACAAAGTCATAGGACCAGACGTGGTTCGGACGCTCCGGCCGCAGCCGGACGCACGACCCGTCGTTCAGCCACAGCCGACCCTTCTTGGGTTGTTTCTGCGGAACTTTCAGCCCTTCCCGCCGCCAAATTCGCTCAACACGCTTATGATTTACATGCCAGCCGCTGTTGTTCAGCATCCCGGTAATCATGCGATACCCATAGCGTCCAAACTCTTCTGTCAGTGCGATGATGTCCTCGGTCAGCCGTTCTTCGTCCGGCAAGCCACAAGGAACCTTGCGCTGTGTCGAACGATGCTGCCCGAGTATGCGGCAGGCCCGGCGCTCAGATACGCCGAGAGCCTGCCGCACATGATCAATGCACTGACGGCGGCGGGAAGGGCTTAGAAGTTTCCCTGTGCAGCCTCGGTGAGGATCATCTTGTCCAACGTCAAATCCGACACCGCGCGTCTCAACCGAGTGTTTTCGGTCTCCAACTCTTTGAGGCGCTTGAGCTGATCGCGGCTCATACCGCCATACTCTTTACGCCATCGATAATAGCTCTGAACCGTCACACCAATCTGCCGCACAGCTTCCGCCGTCGACCGTCCTTGCCCTTGCAGCACTTCAACTTGTCGCAGTTTCAGCACGATATCTTCGGGCTTCTCTCGTTTTCCAGCCATCCTTTGGTCCTCCTGAAATCGGGATAAACATATCCCAGTGGGTGGACCACTTCAGTGGGGGCATTCCAGCGGCATCACGCAGCTCTCTGGCGGTATCGGCTGCCTCTGCAGCAATTCGCGCCGCCTCGGAGGCTGCGAATGCGGCACGTTCTGCTGGGGTCGAACCGGCTTCGGGCTCTCCCTCGGGGCAGGGTGGCGCAGAGTCGTCGCGACAGAGCAATTCGATCGCTTGCGCCCATGCAGTCGTCGCGAGGGTGGGCTGCAGCAGCAGCGCCAGGCTGGCAACAAGTGCCGTGGTGGTCTTGAGCGGGGCGAGAGACATCGTTTCTTCCTTTGCTTCGGGCGCCGCGGTGACTGCGACCTGATTGAATTTCAACGACGGGCCAAGACAACGCATTTGTGGAGGTGCAGGTTGCGGCGCGCCAATGACAAACGCAGGTCGGACCGTAGTTCAACGAGAGTTGCTATTCAAAAACAGTCCGCTGTCCCGACTGACAACGGGTATGCCATCGGCGCCAAAGGCGACGTGCAGCCGCTAGAAGAACGGCTCGCAATCCTCCGGCAGGAGATAGACCCGCTGAAACAGATTGCCGTCGCGATCCTCAAAACTGTTGCGCAGGGTCACGCCCATCGCAAACATCTGCCGGCCCGCAAGGCAGAGCCTCTCGGCGCGGGCCTCGATCAGCGTCCGCATGTCTCGGGCAGAGGCACGGGCATCGACGGCGGTCGTCACGTAGCTGTATTCCATGATCCGCATCCGCGGCAGGAACAGCGCATCGGTCATCGTCAGCGTATCCGTCACCGTCGAGGGCAGGCTCTCACGGGCATCGGCGGCCATGGTTTCAAGCAAGGCTTCATCGTCGGGCGAGACGGGCACGACGTCTTGCGAAATAATGGCCTCGGGCGTCTCTGGTGTTGCCGGCGCGACGGCGGCTGGCGCAGGCTCAGGGTCGGACGCCGCCACTTCGGGCGCGGGAACCGGGTCAGGCGGGGTCGCAGGGGCTAACAGGAAATATCCGATCACCACAACAACAAGAGCGCCAAGGCCGACTACGTATTTCATCATCTGAAGGGCTCCAGCTTGGCCGCAATTTAAGCAGCTTGCACCATTCTTCGGGCGCCATTGTCACGAAGATACTGCAAAATCACAGCTTGGACGACTCTGAAACGCGTTTATCCAAGGGAGCGTCCATTTACGGTGCAAGTCTGCGGAAAGGATTTCTGTTTAACGACTTGCGGTCCGCACGCGGCGCGAACTCGTTCTTACGGCTCGTGCCAGCATTCCATCATGGCAAGTGCCTTGTTCTTGAACCTTTTATCGCTGGTCACATCCGCACCGAACCAATCGGGTGGGATGAACTCCCGGGATGCAGCACGCGAGGGGAATTCGACCTCGACCAGCGTCAGCTGCGCCAGATTGCCATCGAACACATCCAGCTCATGCATCTCGCCCGAAGAAAGCCGACCGACATGACGGGTCTTTTCTATCCTGCGGCCCTGTGTTGCAGGCCATAGGGTATCGAACTGCGTCCGGTCGATTTGAACCTCGTATTCCAGCCGTTCCAACCCGCCCTCGGATTTCAGCGTCATGAAAAAGCGGTCGTCCTTCTGACGCAGCCGCACCTCGACCGAGTCACCTGGCAGCGTCAGATAGCCTTGCCGGACCCGGAACGGTGTCAAACCCTCGAGGTCGGGCATCTTTCGCACCCGGAACTTGCGTTCAATCTCCACAGGCGTTGCGGTCATTCGCCCTCCACCCGCTGCGCGGTTTCGAGGTAGAGCGCTTCGTAGGCTTTGCTGGCGGCACTGGTCGGTGCCGTCACCATGACCGGTGCGCGGAGCACACCCATGCGCTCAATGTCTGAGGCGAAAGGGATCTGCGTCTTCATGAAGCGCTTGGGGTAACGGCTTTGCATTTCAGCAATGGTAGCACCATGCAGCGCCTTAACGCCCTGCACCATCGAGAAGAAACCGTGCAGTTTTTTCACCGGCAGGTCATGGGCCAAAAAGAAATCGACAAGTTGCTCAAAGGTGCGCTCCGACAGGGTGGTGGGGATCACCGGGACGACGATCGCATCGGCCGTCCGGAACACGTTTTCTGACAGAACCGAGATATTCGGCGGACAGTCGAGCAGGATTACATCGTAGTCAGCCCTTATCGCCTTCAGCGCCTTCTTGAGACGCGAACGGCTGTTCCGCATTCGTGAAAGAAAGACATCAAATTCGCGAAAGCCAAGATTTGCCGGCAGGATGTCGAGGTTGCTGTAGTCGCTACCGCGGATCGCCTTGGTAAGCCTCTCGACATCCTTGAAGAACGCTGCCTCCGTCAGCTTTTTCGACGGCTTGACCCGGAAATAGAATCCGGATGCCCCCTGCGGATCGAGATCGCACAGCAAGGTGCGCTTTCCAGCGGCGGCGAAGGCATAAGCAAGGTTCACAGATGTCGCCGTTTTGCCGACGCCGCCCTTGTTGGAGTAACAGGCGATGATCTTCATCTCAGTGGCCCTCCCTGAACAGGCTGCGGAACCTCTGTCGTGTTTCTGCGCGGTCGAACCGGGCAACACCGTCCATGACCTTTGCCCGCTCTTCGATCTGCAGTCGGTGCAGCATGGCGACCAACGCGCCGATGCTCTGGGCCAGTTCGAGGGCACCGCTCTCGGGCCGTTCGTCGAGTTGATGCAGAATGGCCGCCAGACTGACCTGCTGAATCGCATAATCGTTGAAAAGGCCCAGTGTGTCCTGGAGATGCCTGAGCGGCTTGATGAGGCTCTTGACCTGTGACTGAGGAAAAGCCGGTGCGAAGAATTCCATCAGATAGCGCAGCTTCTTGCAGTGAATGCGCAAGGCATGGATTTCGGTGTCATCGGTGTTGGGTCCGATTTCTGCGGCGATCTTGTGGACCTTGTCGTAGCGTTTCCATATCAGGGTGCTGGCATAGCCGTGCGCGGACAGATCAGCTTTCGGGCCGCGGCTCAGCTTCTTGCGCCTCGTAAAAAGCCTTTCGAGCTTCTCAATCTCCTTTGCATAGCTCTTGGAGCGCAGACGGGCTGCCAGTTTGGCATGCTCCTCCTTGCGGTCAGCACTGAGGCGGTTGAACAGCATGTCGAGTCCACCGTGCAGAGCGACCGGCAGCAGCGCGTAGTATTTCTGTTTCTCCATCAGATAGACGTCAAGATCGCGCAACCGCCCTGTGGCCGCCATCAGGCTGGAAAACCGCGCCTTCAGGTCTTCTGTCTGATCCGGTTCGTAAATGCCCTTGAACAGGCTGAGCACCGAGCGGATCTTGCGCAGTGCGATGCGGTAATCGTGCAGGAACTCGGTGTCGTGATCCGCAATGATGCCGGGTTCGTTGGCGCGGGCGACCAGAATATGGGCGGCGATGATGTCGTTCGCGATGTCAAAGGCGGCCTCGTCCGACGCAATGACAATCTCCGGCTTTGCTTGATAGGCGACGCGTCCGGGGAAAAGCCGGGCAAAAAGGTCATCGTCGTCAAACGTTTTGCCACCAGCCGCCTCAATTTTGCTGTGCATCAGCGCCCGGGCTTTTTCATAGCCGCGCAAACCCTGCACGAATACCAGAAGCGCGCCGCCATCGGCGGTGATCAATTGCCGCAGTTGCGCCCGGCACTGAACCTTGTCCTCGTCATCGCGCAGCGTCAGAGTCTCTCGGCGTATTTTGCCGGTTCCGACCGGCAGCAGGCTCCGCAGGACTGAAAGGTCGCCAAGCGCGCGTTTCACCGGCCCGTCGGGCAGATCAGTGACAAAGTTTCCGCCGCGCTGTGCGGTCTGGGTCAAAATCTGGCCATCAGCAGTCAGCAAGTCGAGCGTGTTTCTGATTTCGAGCAGCAGGCGACCGGACCGCAGCAGTGGTAAGTCAAAGCAGTCCAATACGGTAAGATCGCTGTCGTCGCCCTCCGGCATCCAAGTCGCCGTGAACTTTCCGAAGTCTTCCTGGGCCAAACCCTCCGCCGCAGCGAGCGGCAGGCTGTAGCTTGCATCGTTCGAATGCGTCATGTCACTGCTTTCCAAACTTGCTCAGGTACTCGTCGATCAAAACCTCAAGGATCTGCTGGACGCTTGTGTCGTCCTCGATCGCCCGAACTTTCAGGGCTTTCAGTTTCTTGCTGTCCAGTCGCAACGACGTGTTCTTCCGCTTGCCAGCGTCTGCTTCGAGGTCAGCTTTTTTCTTCTTGGTCATGAAGTTCCCTGCCGACAGGACGTAATGACGTCATGACGCCGTAGTCTCGACAAGCTCACCAAGATTCAAGCTGATTTGTCCGGGGCGTCGCGGCCGGGACGTGTCGTCAAGCAGCTGAGGCGCTCGTGGCAAGGGGTAATTGGCGAGTCGGCAACGCCCAGGTTCTCGACCGGCCTGCGGCTACATGCCGGACTGATACACGCCCCTCGCGATCAATCAGGGCGGTTTGAATGCTTGAGCAGAACGAGCGCCACTGTGGCGGCCATACCAATCCCCGCAGCCAACCAGATGGCCGAGAGACCCCACGTTGCTAGCGCCGCTCCAAAAGCCAATGGCGCCGCTGCCTGCAAGATTCGGGCTGGAGCATTCAGCCATCCAAGGCGCTGCCCATAACCCGCCGCACCAAAAACAGCGAGGGGAAGCGTGCCTTTTACTATGGTCAGAATACCGTTGCCCGCACCGTGAAGCAGTGCAAAGGCAAAGGCCGCAGGGCCACCAAAGGTTACAAGCGTCACTGCAGCGACAGGATGGGCAACAGCGGCGAGGCGCGCTGAGGATAAAGGGTGGAACTGCCGCAACAAGCTAAATTCGAACATTCTCGCGGCGACTTGCGCCGGACCGATAAGTGCACCGGCGGCGATGGCGACAGCGGTGCTTGCCCCGGCGTGCTGGAGCAACCCTGGCAGATGCGCGGCCATGGCTGTCGCGTTGAAGGTGGTCGCTGCAAAGACAAGTGCAAGGAGAACCATCGCCCATTTGCTGGTTCGCGACAATTCTGTTGCCCGCTGCCCCGCCACATGTGGGGCTGCCATTCTATGCGGTAGCATCGCGTTCAGAGGCAGGGCCAGACACAAATGGATCAATGCCCAGCCCAGACAGGCCTCGCGCCATCCCCAAGTGGCCAACATCAATCCCGACAAGGGCCAGCCCACGGTACTTGCGAAGCCCGCAATCAGCGTTATGCCGGTAATGGGAGCGCGCGCTTCTTTGCCATAAATAGCGGTCAGCGTTGCAAAACCCGCTTCGTAAAGCCCGATCCCCATTCCAAGGCCAATGACAGCCCAACCCGTGAACAACACCAGTGGCGTGTGGGCAATTGCAAGAAGCACCAGCCCGGTGGCGAAGACCAGATTGGACAGGATCAGCACACCCCGTCCGCCCGTCCCGTCGATCCGAGCACCGGCGCAGGGGCCGACTATAGCCGAGACAACCAAGGCCATGGAGAAGGCTCCGAAGACCCAGACAGGCGAAAGGCCCAAATCGTGGGCCATTGGCGCAGCCAGGACCGCAGGGATATAGTAGCTCGAAGCCCAGCTGACCGTCATAGCGGTGCCAAGTGCCGCCACCACCGGCCCGCGGCGGGCGGGCGAGAGTCGAGGGATCATGATGGCGTCACAGCAGTTGTATTGCCAACGCTCATTGAACCTTCGCACGCAACCTGTCGGTTCCCCACTCCATCACCAGAACAATCAGAAAGATCACAAGGATGATGGTCGAGGCGCTGCGATACTGAAACAGGTCGAAGGCTACCTTCAATTCCTGACCAATACCCCCCGCCCCGACAAGACCCAGTACGACCGAGGACCGAATGGCCTTCTCGAGCGCAAAGAGCGACGTGTTAATGAGAGTGGGCATCACATCCGGCAGAACTGCGCCAAGAAGAATGGAAAAACGATTGGCCCCGATTGTTGAGAGCGCCTCTTGTGGTTCTTTGTCGGACTCCTCAATGGCCTCAGCAAAAAAACGGCCACAGAATCCGATCGTATCTACCACGATCGTCATCGTTCCAGCCACCGCGCCAAGCCCGACAGTTGCTACAAATAAAAGCGCCCAGACCAGATCAGGCACTGTTCGCAGAAAGGAGATTAACGCTTTAAACAACAGGGCGCCGATCCAACCAAAAGGGCTTATACCGCGAGAGGCCGCCCAAGCGATGGGGAGGCTCAGTGCGATGCCGATGGCGGCTCCGGCAACCGCGATCTGGAACGTCTCAACGATGCGCCAGAACACGCGCAAAAGAAATGCGGCCTCCACGTTCGGCGGAGACATGCGCCACAGCAAATTGCCCATATTCGGAAGACCGTTTGCAAGCCGCTCCACCGACGGTGCGACCTGACCGATCGAAACAAGGATAACTGCGACCGCAGCGATTGTTAACGCAAAGGCCAGCGGTGACAGTCGCGGCAAGCGCGATGGCAGGTGGTCAGCGGCCCGCGACATGGAACACGGCCTCCAGATCAGTGTCACTGACGCTTGCGGCAGGTTTGTCCAGAAACACGCGCCCCGCGCGCAAAGCGACGATCCGGTCAGCGAACTCGCGGGCATGGGTCATGTCGTGCGACGTGAAGATCAAGGTAATTCCGTGAAGCGCACTAAGAGTATTGAATAGTAACATCACGTCTCGCCCCGATACCGGATCGAGGCTCGCGGCAGGCTCATCGGCGATTAGCAGCACCGGTCGGCGGACAATCGCGCGGGCGATCGCGACGCGCTGCTGCTGGCCACCGGACAGTGCATCGGCCCGATCGCTGGCCTTCTCTGAAAGGTTGACGGCGTCAAGGGCGTCCAACGCCGCAATTCGCCAGGCTTCTGGGGCCAACGACTGGGCAAAACCGCGCCAACTGCCGGGCTCTGAAAACATACCGTGCACGACATTCGAGAGTGCAGTGCGCCGCCGCACAAGGCAGTGTTTCTGAAATACAAAACCTGTCCGGGCCCGCAACCTGCGCTGCTGTCCTCTGTCGGGAAAGCTGTTGAAGGTTTCGCCCATCGTGGTGACGCTGCCAGCGGTTACGGCGTGCAGCCCGACAAGGCAGCGAAGCAAGGTGGATTTACCTGAGCCGTTGGAGCCAATGAGCGCCACCCGCTCCCCGCGCCGGATGGAAAGGTCTATGCCCTGCAAGACCTCGGTCCGCGCGTCATAGCGTTTGCGCAACCCCTGAAGGTTGATGACCACTTCTGCGGTATCGGTGCCCGTGTGACCATCGACCGAGATTTGTTGTACATCCAGCACTGTCTGTCCCCCTCCATCAAGAAAAGCGGCGAAGCCGGAACCGGCTCCGCCGTCTCTTTTCGGTGTCACTCGCCGACGAAGGCAGTCGTATCGACGCCAATCGTGGCATACATGGCGCGGACATAATCGTAGTCGGCGTCGTCGATCTCGGTGAAGAAGAAGCCGCCGTTGTACTTCTGGTTATCGTCGCCCTGCAAAACTGCAGCCATCAGTTCGTCTGCATGATCGACAAAAGCAGCCCGGACGCTGTCGATGATTGCGGGGTCAAGATCGCCGCGCGCAACCAGAATGTCGTTGGGAAGATCTCGGCCACGGGCTATGACAGTGAAGCCGATCTCGGGAAAAGCCTCGCGGATTGACTGAAGGTGGCCTTCGTTCATACCAACTGCTTCCACGTCGCCGCGGATCAGTGCCTCAATGGCCGTGTTGCGGCTGATGATCTCTGCAGTGTAGTCGGTGTTGTAAACCAGACCGAAATCGGCAAGAACCTGAGCCGGCCCAAGATGCTGTGATGTTGAGCCTACCGAGCCAAAAGTGACCTTGCCACCGCGCAGGTCCTCCACGCTTCCGATCGGGCCGTCGGCCAGAGTAACGATCTGGGCATAGTAATTCGGGCGTTGCCAGCCTGCGATGATGACCGGATTGGTCAGTTCGTTGATAACAACATATTCTGCGGGACCCGTCAGAATCATATCGACCTGACCTTGATTGATTGCTTCGACCGCCGACGTACGGGACGAAACGGCGAACAGCTCGATATCATGGCCAATGGCGGCCTCGAGCGCGGCCTCAAACGGGCCGAACTCCTGCTGAAGAGCCTCAAGCCCCTCGATGTCGGTCACTGCGAGGCGCAGTGTTTCAGCCATGCCTTGGTTAGCAGTGAACAGGGCAACGCTTATCGCGGTCGTAGCAAACAGGTGTTTCATCTTTTCTCTCCAATGTTGCTGTATACACAGCGTTGTCACAGAGAGGTGTTACGTGATTCACATGACACGGCCATGACGATGAATGCGGAGACCAAAATGTACCGACCAAAAACGCGGCCCGAACCCTGGATTCTTGCCGGCGGCACGGTATTGCAGGATAACACTATGCAGCGCAGCGACTTGTATCTGGAAGACGGATGCGTCGCAGACGCACCGGCTTCCAATGCTCGTTTGTACGACGCGACCGGTTTGTGGCTCCTTCCCGGGATCGTGGATGTGCATGGTGACGGATTTGAACGCATTCTGATGCCGCGGCCCGGTGTCACATTCTCGCTGCCGTTGGCGTTGGCTGAAGCTGACCGGCAGATGATCACCAACGGCATCACCACTGCCTTTCACGGCCTGACAATAAGTTGGGAACCCGGACTGCGCAGCCGCAAAGCCGCAGGTGATTTCGTGAATGCGCTAGCGATGGCCCAAGACACGCTGGCTTGCGACACACGGATAAACTTCCGTTGGGAAACCTTTGCGCTGGAAGCCGTTGACGAGGTGCTCAAGTGGATTGATCGCTTACCGGGATCAATTCTTTCTATCAATGACCACACAACGATTAACCTTTGTGAGCCCGCCGGATCACGCAAGATTGGCCGAATGGCAGAGCGGACGGGCCTATCGCCTGAGAACTGCCTGAAAGAACTCGCTCGGATGGCTGAGCGCGCAGGCGAGGTTCCGGACGCGCTCACGCGCCTTGCCACCGCCGCCCGGGCCCTTGGTGTGTCAATGCTGGCGCATGACGAGCCCAGCGCCGAAATCCGGACGGCGCATCGCGCTTTGGGAATTAGCGCTTCTGAGTTCCCGATGACCGAAGAGACGGCGGCTGCAGCGCGTGCCGCAGGCGAGCATGTGGTCTTTGGCGCGCCCAACGTATTGCGGGGGGGGAGTCAGAACAATGCTGTGGATGCAGGCCCTGCGATGGCTTCGGGTCTGGGCAGCGTGTTGTCATCAGATTACTTTTATCCGTCCCTTATCCTCGCACCTTTCCAACTGGTCGATCAAGCTGGGATGGAATTCGCAGACGCTTGGCCTTTCGTCTCCCGGCACCCTGCTGAAGTAGCTGGGCTTGTCGATAGGGGATCGCTTGCACCTGGGCTGCGCGGCGATGTGATTGCGTTGTGCCCCGAAACCCGCAGAGTGCGTGCGGTATTTGTCGCAGGCCGACGGAGGCTTGTCCTTGACTGAACAAATCTCTTCCGCACTCTACGAACTGACAGTAACTCACTTTGCCCCGCGTAGCACCCGGCCGATCTGGCTGCAAATTTATGATCGCATTGGAGCGGCCTGTCTGGACGGCAGACTCGCGGCAGGAGGCCGCCTGCCTGGCGAAAACCAGATGTCCGATATGTTTGGGGTATCCCGAGTCACCCTGCGACGGGCTTTGTCTCGGCTCCAACAGGAGGGTCTTTTACAGGCTCGCAAGGGCGTTGGCATCTATGTGCGTCAGGTCCCGTTGCGCTATACGTTGGACCACGGCAGCCGCTTTTCGGACGGGCTCGTCAAGACCGACCTTGTTGTGACCGCCCGTACGCTGTCGCTGCTGCGCGGTGTGGCGAGTGCGGAGGAGGCTGCGGCGCTCAACGTGGCGCTGGGGGATGCGGTGATCCGGCTGCGGCGCCTGCGTCTGGTCGACGGTGCGGTCATTTATCGCTCGGTCAAGGTGTTTCCGCTCGAGAGATTTCCTGACTTCGAAGAAGTTTACGCCAACGCCGGTTCGGTCCGCGATGTCTACGAGGCGCATGGTGTCGCCCGCTATCGCCGGGCCGAAACGCGGGTATCTGGTGGCTTTGCCACACGGTCCGAGGCCGAGGATCTGCAACTCACTCGCGACACTCCGGTACTACGCACGGTGGCGATGAATCTCTGTCCTGCGGGGCGGCCGATCGAATTCAACACTGGGACGTGGCTGCTGACCGCCGTGGAACTGGTGCTCAAGGACCCTGTCCGCCCCCAAACGGAACCGACCGAAAGGATCCAGCTATGACTCAGAAACGAACCATGACAATAAATTCCCGCAGCTATGACTGGCCCACCCGCCCGGCAGTGGTGATCTGCCTTGACGGGTGCGAGCCCGCCTATATCGAAGCGGCACTGGCATCGGGCGCAATGCCGGCGCTGGCCGGGATGCTGGCGAATGGCGGGACCCAGACGCAGGCGCGGGGGGCGATGCCCAGTTTCACCAATCCCAACAACCTGTCCATTGCAACGGGCGTGCCGTCCTCGATGCATGGAATCTGCGGAAATTTCTTCCTGGATCCTGAAACGGGAGAGGAAGTAATGATGAATTCCATCCGATTCCTGCGCGCGCCCACAATCTTTGCTGGATTTTACGATGCAGGTGCCCGTGTAGCTGTGCTGACGGCCAAAGATCAATTGCGCGAACTACTTGGAGCGGGCCTGGACTGTGCGAGCGACCGGGCCATCTGTTTTTCCGCCGAAAGAGCGGGTGCCACAACACGCAGCCTGAACGGTCTGGAGGATGCCGCCGCTTGGCTGGGCCGCCCGGAGCCTCAGGTCTATTCGGGTGATCTGTCCTTGTTCGTGTTGTACGCCGGAGTCCGGCTTTTGGCCGAATGGCAGCCTGAGCTGATGTATCTGTCCACATCCGATTATATCCAGCACAAGCACGCGCCGGGCAGCACCGAGGCCAATGCCTTCATGGCGGGGGTTGATGGCGCGCTTGGCGGGTTGTTGGCGGGAGGTGCGCGGGTGGTTCTGACCGCTGATCATGGAATGAAACCAAAGCACCACGCGGACGGCACCCCAAATGTAGTGTATCTAGATCAGGTCCTTGCTGCAATTCCAGCGGCCACCGGGGCCCGCGTAATTCTGCCAATTACGGACCCCTATGTAGCTCATCACGGCGCGCTTGGCGCCTTTGCCACCATCTATCTGCCCACGGGAATTGACCCGACTCCAGTCATCGAGGTTTTGCGTCAGGTGCCGGGGATCGATGAAGTGCTGGACCGGAAGGCGGCTTGCCTTGCCTACGCACTTCCGCCTGAAAGGGTTGGAGACATCGTCGTAACCAGCACAGCCTGCACTGCACTGGGAACAGCGCCCGACAAACATGATCTTACCGGCCTCGATGCACCGTTGCGGTCGCATGGTGGTCGCGACGAACAGCTTGTGCCGTTCATTGTTAACGGACCTTTGGGCGTTGCCACCGAGGATTTGCGCAATTTCGACGCTTGGCAGTGCGCAACAAAGGTATTCACCTGAGAGTAACCGACGGTGAGTAGCGGAGCGGGGGCAGGGGCAGACTGCTTCCAATCTTCATTCAATTGTCATGCCAGCGTCACCTGCGTCACCTAACGGTGATTCATCCGAATGAATGGAAGAAGCACCGAATGACGCGCGATGCCTGGAAGGAAATCAGGGAATCCCTTCTTGAGGGCATCGATACGGGCCAATTACCGCCTGGAACTCGGCTTCCGACCGAGCCTGAACTTTGCCGAGGCTTTGGCGCAGGTCGGCATTCTGTGCGGCGGGCGATTTTGGCGCTGGCAGTTGAAGGGCGACTTTCGGTCGAACAGGGCAGAGGCACTTTCGTGCGCTCCGAACCACGGATCAACTATCCTATCGGCAAACGGACCCGGTTCCGGCATGCACTTGGCGAACAGGGCCATGTTGGCACAGGCGAGACTTTAGCGACCGAAACCACCACCGCCGATGAGCGGATCGCGGCTGCGCTTGGACTGAGCGTTGGAGCGAATGTGCACCGCCTGCTGCGCCGGGGTCTTGCCGACGGGGTGCCGGTCAATCTGGGCCTGTCGTTTCACGCGGCCGACCGCTTTCCAGATATGGCCGTGCGGCGCGCGCAGGGCCATTCGGTGACCGACATCTACCGTGACTACGGTATCGTCGATTATTTCCGAGCGCAGACCATGATCCTCGCCCGTCGCGCGGGGTCAGAAGAAGCGCGGCTCCTAGGCCAGCATCCTGACCATCCCGTGATGGTAGTGACCAAGATTGATGTTGATCCACAGGGCAAGCCCATCGGGTTCTCTGAGGCGATCTGGTCCGCCCTTCGGGTTCAATTCGCCATCGCCTCGCTTGATGATGTGGCGACGGGGGTCATTCCGGGTGCTGAGCATGACTGAGGACAGACGTCTGAGCCTTTTGGCCGCAACCGATCCCGCCTCGTTGAAGGCGCTGGCCGAGATGCTTTTGCCGAAGCTTCCGGATGTCGAGGTGATCCAGAGCCGCACAGGCCTTGTAATGCTGCCGATGCGCGACACCGTGACGGGGACCGATTTTCATCTGGGTGAAGTGCTGGTGGCCGAGGCTCATGTGCGCAGCGGCGGTGCAACCGGTTACGGCATGGTGACGGGCCGGGACCTCGAACAGGCGATGGCGATGGCACTGGTCGATCTTGCAGGGGCGCTGGGCATTGGCGCTGCGGATATCATGGCGCTGACCCGCACTACGGAGCGGGTGCGGCAGGCAGCCGACGATGCCATACTGCGCCGGGTCGCGGCGACTCGCGTCGAGATGGAGACGTTTTGATGCCGTCCTCTTCTCTTAGCACTCCCCCCTTTCCCGACGCGGAAGAGCGTCGCGACAATGCGGCCTTCGCAGCGATGATGTGGGCCCTTGCTCGTCCCGGCCAAGTGCAGCCCCTGGCCGAACCCGGCGCCCTCGCGCTGGCTTTGGCGCTTTGCGACCGGGAAACCCGTGTCTGGGCAGAGGATGATGCTTTCGCTCTGCGCATCGCCGCAACAGGGTCCCGGATCGTTAAACCTCAGGACGCCCAACAGGCTTTTTTCACTGCACTCGACAACGACACCGCGCTGGCAGATTTCGACCGCCTGCCCGTCGGATCGGCGCTCTATCCCGATGAGGGGGCCAGCGTCTTTGCTCCTGCACGATTGGGCGAAGGCACCCGGTTAAGTCTGACTGGCCCCGGCGTCGACGGGGCGGTGAATATCCGGATTGCGGGCCTGCACCCCGGTCTCTGGGCGGCGCGGGCGCGGGTCTGCCGGTATCCGGCGGGAGTCGAGTTATTCCTGATCTGCGGCACGGGACTGATCGGCCTGCCGCGCTCCACAATGATCGAGGTGCTGTGATGGCTTATGTTGCCGCCCGTGGCGGGGAGCGCGCGATTGCCGAAGCGGAACGGCTGTATCGCGCGATGACCGGTCCGATCGACGCCAACCGTGTCGAGCAACTGCAGGCAGCACTGCCCTGGTTGATCGACCGGGTTATGGGCGAAGCCTCGCTTTCGGCGCCCGAGATGGCCGCGCTGGCCCTCGCGCAGACCGGGGGCGATCTCTACGAGGCGGTGCTGGTCCTTCGTGCGTGGCGCAGCACCCAACCGCGCCTCGCCACGGCAGCTCCGGTGTTGCAAGAGGCGCTCTTTACCCATCGCCGCATCTCGGCAGCGTTCAAGGATATTCCGGGCGGGCAGATCCTGGGGCCGACGCTGGATTATTCGCATCGCGTGCTGGAAACCGCGGTCCTGACCGGACGCGATTTCGTACCGGAGCCAGTCACCCCTGCCGCTGATCCCGCTCCGGCCGGCCAGCCTTCGCTTGCTGAATGGCAGCGTGCGCAGGGGTTGGTTTCGGCCCTGCCCGCGACGCCCTATGTCGCGCCCGAAGACATCCCCGACATCACGCGTGAACCTGTCCTGTTCCCTGCCCCCCGCGCGCACCGGCTGCAAGCTTTGGCCCGCGCCGATACCGGCGGCACGCTCGCGCTCGGCTATGCCGCGATGCGCGGCTATGGCAATGCACATCCGACAGTCAACGAGCTTCGGCTGGCCGAGGCAGAAGTGATGGTGCGCCACCCCTCCAGATCGTTTTTTTCGGCAGGCCGGGTCAAGGTCAGCCAGGCCGAGGTGGTGTCCAAGGGTCGCGCAGACACACTCGAGTTGGGCTTTGCCGCAACATTGGGCTGGAACGAGGTCAAAGTAATCGCCGCCGCAACGCTGGACCTGAATGCTGCAAAGGCACCCAAAGGATCGCCGGTCGAGGAGGAGTTTTTTCTTTACCATACAGAACCGGTTGAGGCGTCAGGCTTCTGTATCCATTTCAAGCTCCCGCATTACGTGACCTTCCAATCTTCACTCGATGCGATGCGGGGCGCCTCGAACCGTGACGCCAAAGGAGAAGCGCCTTTGCCTGTCGCACCTGCCGAACATCAGACGGAGCCTGCTGAATGACTCTTGCCAAGCTGACACGCACGTGGGCGCCAATGGCCTACGGATTTCTTGACGGTCAGGCCAAGCGTGAGATGCGCCGCAAGATGCTGAAGGCCATTGCCGTCCCCGGCTGTCAGATGCCTTATGCCAGCCGCGAGGTGCCAATGGCCCGCGGCTGGGGTACTGGTGGACTGCAGGTGACACTGACCCTGATCCAGCCTGAGGACAGGGTCAAGGTGATCGACCAGGGCGCTGATGACAGCGTGAATGCGGCCTCGATCCGGCGTTTCCTTGCGCGGGTCTCGGGTGCTGCTGAAACCTGGGATACGCAGGACGCCAGCTTAATCCAGTCGCGCCACCGTGTTCCGGAGGAGCGGCTGGGTGCCGACCAGATCTTGATCCTGCAGGTCCCCAACCCCGAACCGTTGCGCGGGGTCGAGCCAAACATGTCAACTGCCCGGCAGATGCATGCCGATGCCGATTACGGAAGGCTCTGGCTCACGCTTTACGAACAGATTGTCCGGTCTGGAAGGATCATGCAGGGAGCGGCATACCCGGCACTTGTCAATGGCCGGCATGTGATGACGCCCTCGCCCATACCGCGCTGGGACGTGGAAAAGCTACACATGGCGCAACATCTGACCTTTCTGTCGGCAGGCCGGGAAAAGCGGCTCCATGCCGTGCCGCCCTTTACCAGCGTCACGCCGCTTGCCTTTGACGATGTTCCGTTCAAGGTGGAGGCGCATGGCAGTCTGACCTGTCACCGCTCGGGCATCACCGGGCAATTCATGAACGAATTGCCGCAGTCCGATGGCGGCGCCTTGTATGAGGTTTCTGACAGCCATCTGGGCATCAAGGCAATCCGCGCGCGTGATGGCGAGCCGGATACCACCGGTCCTACATGGTATCAGGACGGGAGTTTTAGGTCATGACACTGCACCGCCTCGCCCCCCGAATCGTGACGGCAAATCCATTGTTGACTCTGAGCGGTGTAACCAGGCGGTTTGGCACGCTGACCGCGCTTGATGAAGTATCGGTCGAGGTCTTTCCCGGCGAGGTTTTGGGCATTGTCGGCGAAAGCGGTTCCGGCAAATCAACCCTGCTGCGGCTGATGAACCTCGAAGATGCGCCCGATGCGGGTGTCTATTCCCTCAATCTGCCGCAGACACCGGGCAACCTTTTCGCGCTGGACCGGTTCGACCGGCGGATGCTCTGCGCGCTTCATATTGGTATCGTTTATCAGAATCCGCATCTGGGGCTCCGGATGGGCCATTCATCTTCGGGCAATGTGGCCGAACGGCTTCTGATCGCGGGCGAAAGGCGGTTTTCCGTGTTGCGCGGTAAGGGGCAGCAAGCGCTGGAAGCTTCGGAGTTTCCACTGGAACGGATGGACTCGCCGCCCAGCGAACTGTCGGGTGGCATGCAACAACGTGTACAGCTGGCCAAGGCGATCGCGCTTGAACCTGCACTCTTGCTGCTCGACGAACCGACCACCGGCCTTGATGTCAGTGTGCAAGCTGCGGTGCTGGATACGCTCAAAGGGCTGCAGCGCGATAGACGGATCACCATAGTGATCGTCAGCCACGATCTGGGCGTGATCCGGGTCATGGCGGACCGCGTCATGGTCATGCGCCATGGCCGCGTTGTAGAACAGGGCTTGTCCGATCAGGTTTTTCAAGACCCCCAGCACCCTTATTCCCAACAGCTTGTGCAGGCGAAGCTATGACACGAGTTCTCACGGCCGAAGCTCTGACGAAGAATTTTGTCCTGCATCATCTGTCCCAGAGTCTGCCCGCCTTCCGCGACCTGTCCTTCACGGTCGATGCGGGGGAGTTTCTGTTGCTACGAGGCCCGAACGGCGTTGGCAAATCCACACTGCTGCGGATGATCTGGCGCAGCTATCTCGTTGATGCGGGCCATCTGTGGTTCGAAAGGCCAGATGGAGTAATCGATCTGGCGCGGGCAGCCGATGTTGATATTGCGGTGCTGCGGCGGGGGGAGATCGGATTTGTAACACAGTTCCTGATCGCCCGCCCCCGCGTCTCTGCCGAGGAAGTGGTGGCAGAGCCGTTGCGGCAGGCTGGCATCGCCGACCCGCTGCCGCGCGCCCGCGCCGCGCTTGAGACTTTTGGCGTCCGGCCCGACCTCTGGCGCGCCTGTCCCGCTACCTTTTCCGGCGGCGAACAACAAAAGGTCAATCTTGCCCGTGCGCTGATTCTGCCGATGCGCCTCCTGCTTCTGGACGAACCTACCGCCTCGCTTGACGCAGGCGCGCGAAAAGCACTTCTGGCGCGTCTTGCTGATCTCAAATCCCAGGGTGTGGCAATGATCGGTGTCTTTCACCATCCCGGCGATGTCGCGCACCTGATCGACCGTGAACTGACCTTGAAGCCGATGACGGAGCTTTCCAATGTGGCTGTCTGACCTGCGCCTAGTGCTGCCTGACACCGTAGTGGAAAATGGCTCAGTCAGAGTCGAAAACGGTCTGATCGTCGAAATCCGTCACAACCCGGTCCCCGGGGCGGCACTGTTGGGACAGGGCCTGCTCTTGCTGCCTGGCTTTGTAGACATGCATGGTGACATGGTCGAACGAGAGGTTGAGCCGCGGCCGAACGTGCGGATGCCGCTGGAGCTGGGCTTGCGTGATCTTGACCGCAGACTGGCGGCTTCGGGTGTGACCACGGCCTATGCGGCTGTCAGTTTTCATCCCGGAAGCGCTTATGGTCATATCCGCAGCTATGACCATACCAAAGCGATTCTGCGCGGCCTGAAGTCCATGCGCGAGAGCCTGTCTGTCGATCATCGCGTCCATGCCCGGTTCGAAGTGACCTTCCCTGATGCGCTGCGCGTGGTCGAAGAACTGATCGCCGAAGGCACGGTCGATCTGGTCAGCCTGACCGATCACACGCCCGGTCAGGGGCAGTACCGCGATTTGGAAAGGCATGTGAAGGCTGTGGCGAAGAACGGCGCACTGACGCTCGATCAGGCCTGGGCCGAGGTCCAGAACCGCATCGACCGCAAAAGGACCGAAGGTGGTGATCTGATGGCCACAATCGCGGCCATCGTTGCCGCCTGCCATGCCCATGGTGTGAGGTTGGCCAGCCATGACGACGACACCCCCGAGAAAGTTGCGCTGATGCGCGGTCTTGGCGCCGATATCAGCGAGTTTCCGGTCACGGTCGAAGCCGCCGCCGCCGCTCGCGCAGCAGGGATGGCGACGGCGATGGGCGCTCCTAACGCGCTTCGCGGGCAAAGTTATTCCGGCAACCTGTCCGCGCGAGAGGCACACCGGGCTGGTCTGCTGGACATCCTTGCTAGCGACTATCACCCATCGGCGATCCTGCCTGCAGTGTTGGAATTGGCCAAGACCGATCCGCTTGGCCTGCCGGGAGCTGCAAGATTAGCAACTGTCAATCCGGCGCGCGCGCTGGGGCTGCTGGACCGGGGCGAGATTGCCCTTGGACAGCGTGCTGATATGATTATCGCTGACGATCAGGGCGTTGGGCATGTGCGGGCGACATTGCGCGCCGGCTCCAAGATCTGGTCAGACGGAAGTCTGCTCCTGACGCGCGCGGCCTGACCCTTCGGCATCCAGTCGGCGAGATATCCTGCCCCCTTATCCAATCGGTCTGCAGCGCAAGTGTCCCGCCATCGGACCGGTCGATCAGGATCAAGTCTCGTGATGCAGGGGCCTGATCCGCCCCCAAAGTCTGTCCCCGGTATTCCAATGCTCGCAAGGGTGTCAGGTCACGCAAAGACCTCCGTCGCTTGCGCCTGCATAACGGTGGACCTTGTCACAAGACCGTTTCATCCTTTACGCGAAAAATTCATTCGGATGACGTGAGTCGGTTACAAGGCGCAGCCAATATATGCGCATGGAACAACAACCACTCATCCTTACCTCCCTTACGCGTCGCTTTGGCGAAACCTGCGCCGTCGATGGCGTGTCGCTGACGATTGCCCCTGGCCAGTTCGTGGGGGTGATCGGGCGGTCCGGCGCAGGAAAGTCGACCCTTCTTCGGCTGATCAACCGGCTGATCGACCCTTCGGAAGGGCGCATCACTCATGGTGAGATCGAAGTGACAAAGCTTAAGGGGTTCGCGCTGCGTCAGTGGCGGCGCGATTGCGCAATGATCTTTCAGCAGTTCAATCTGGTCGAAAGACTCGACGTGCTGACTAATGTCTTGGTGGGCCGGCTTGCAGGACACGGTCCGCTGGATTCGCTGCTGATGCGCTTTACCGATGCTGAACGGACCATTGCCATCTCTGCGCTCGACCGGCTGGATCTAGCCAGTCAGGCGCTGCAGCGGGCGGGCACGCTCTCGGGTGGGCAACAGCAGCGCGTGGCCATAGCCCGGGCGCTGGTACAGGAGCCCAAGATCATGCTGGCGGATGAACCCATCGCAAGCCTTGACCCTGGCAACGCGACCCGCGTGATGGATGCTCTCCGCAGCATCAATCGGGATGATGGGCTGACCGTGCTGGTAAACCTGCATACGCTCGACACCGCGCGCTCTTATTGCGACCGGATCGTGGCAATGCGGGCAGGGCGCGTGATGTTCGACGGCACACCGCGGCAAATGACCGACGATGTCGTGCGCGACATCTACGGCGCCGAAGGCTTGGCCGAATTCAACGAATCCGTAACCTCGACCGCGGCCGCACCGGCGCGGCCGCGGGTTCCGGCCTGACTATGACAATAACCTCTCAACCCCCGGGGGATATCTCCATGAAGCTTTTCGCAACCACTGCGCTGGCCCTTCTGGCCGCTGCACCTGCCTTTGCCCAAGACGACTGGCGCACCGATTACGCAGTCATCAAGGTTGGAATCCTGTCGAGCGAGAACGAGCAGGACCGCCTTTCGCGCAATGAACCGATGCGCGCCTTTCTTGCACAGAAGCTGGGCGTCGAGGTCGAGATCTTTACGGCAGGCAATTACGATGGCGTAATCCAAGCCATGGCTGCCAGCCAGATCGAATTCGGCTTCTACGGCTCGTCATCCTATGCGGCAGTCTACACGGCGACCGAAGGCAAGGTGATCCCGCTGCTGACCTCCCGCAATGCGGACGACTCGACCGGGTATTACTCGGTCATCACCGTGCGATGCGACAGCGGCATCACTGATCTTGCCGGACTTGAGGGCAAAACGCTGGCCTTTGCCGATCCGGACTCAACCTCCGGCTATGCCGTCCCGCTTTACAACTTAGTCAATGTCGAAAACATCGACCCGGAAACCTACTTTTCCGCGATCCCCTTTTCCGGCAGCCATGAGGCCGGTGTGCAGGGCGTGGTTGCAGGCACATTCGACGCCGCCGCAACATATCAGGACAGCGAAATCAATGGCATCTACCAAAACATGGAAGACAAGGGGATGATTCCCGAAGGCGAGGTTTGTGTGATTTGGGAAAGCCCAGAGATCACATCCGGCCCCTTTACAGCGCGTGCTGAACTTCCGCCCACAATGATCGAAGATGTGACAGCCGCGCTTGAGGCCTTCCCGCTGGAAGACACGGAAGGCTACGCAATTTACGCCTCGGTCGATGAGGGGGATGCGAACCCGACGGTTGGCTATGTCCGCGTGGACCATGACCGCTATCAGTGGATCGTCGACATGCGCGCCTGGCTGGCCCAGCGTCGCCGCGGTTGAAGGATCAGGGCGGGCCGACCCTAGGCCCGCCCGCTTCACTCATGACCAGTGTCCCCCAGTTCACTTTTTCGCCGGCGGCCCTGTCCTTTGACGAGGACTTTGCCGCTGCCCGCCGCAAGTCCCGGCTTTCCTGGATAATTGGCCTTATTATTTTTGCCGTGCTTTTTGCCCTGACATCCTGGATGTCGGATTTTTTCAAATACACCCAGATGACGATGTCGGATGGCAGCCGCCAATGGGGCTGGGTCATCCCGGCAGGTATTCCTCGGCTGGGTGAATTCATCGTCAAGATGATCCCCGACCTGCACTGGGCCACGCTGGGTGCGGATATCGCGAACTGGTTCTGGCGGCTGGACATCTGGCTCTGGCTCCTTCTCGAAACGATCCTGATCGCCTTCATGGCAACGGTCATCGGCGTGACCGGCGCGCTCATCCTGTCGTTTCCCGCGGCGCGCAACCTTTCACCCCGCCCCTGGTTGTTGTGGATCACACGCCGCTACCTCGAGATCTGCAGGACGGTACCCGATCTGGTCTGGGCGCTCATCTTTGTCTATTGTTTTTCGGTGGGGCCGCTGGCCGGCGTTCTGGCTATTGCGATCCACACAACCGGCGCCCTTGGCAAGCTTTACTCCGAGGCGATCGAGAACATCGACATGCGCCCGCTTGACGGCGTCAAGGCCGCGGGTGGCAGCTGGTTTGACCAATGCCGCTTCGCCGCCCTGCCGCAAGTCATGCCCAATGTGCTGAGCTACACGTTGTTGCGGTTCGAGATCAATGTGCGGTCCTCTTCCATCATCGGCTATGTCGGCGCGGGCGGACTGGGGCAAGAATTCCGCGTCGCCATGTCATTCCAAGAATACACCGACCTGTCGGCTCTGTTCGTCATAACATGCGCCACGGTCATGACCATCGACTGGTTATCAGGCATTCTGCGGCACCGCGTGATCGGGATGGAAAGAACATGACCATCACCAAGGACGAGATTGCCGCCGCGCGAGCCCGGATGCCGCTTGCTTTTGCCTCGCCACCACATGTCCGTGCGCGGCGGATTGCCGTCTGGACAGCAGGTGCCCTGCTGTTTGCCTGGTGCCTTTACGCCTTTGATGCAAATCCCCTGCGGATCTGGAGTGGTCTTGGCAGGCTCGGAACCGTGTTCTCCTTCATGTTTCCTCCCCATATCTGGACAGAGTGGAGCGACTTTTCCCAAATTCTCCAGGGCTTGGGCGAAACATTATCCATGGCGTTCATGGGCACCGTTCTGGGTGCGCTTTTTGCCTTTCCACTGTCATTTCTGGGCGCGCGCAACATAACCCGCTTCTGGCCGCTGCGCGTAACAGCTCGCCGCGGTTTCGATGTTATCCGCGCCTTTGAAACATTGATCCTTGCACTGATCTTCATCCGGGCCTTTGGCCTTGGGCCGCTGGCGGGTGTGCTGGCTATTGCAGTGGGCGAGATAGGGGTATTCGCCAAGCTTTTCTCCGAAGCGATCGAGAATATCTCTGAACGGCAGGTTGAAGGGGTAAAAGCATCGGGCGGGTCCCGGTTGCAGAACATCCGCTTTGGCGTGTTGCCACAGGTGGGACCCGTGATCCTGTCGATCCTGCTTTATAATTTCGAATCCAATGTTCGTTCGGGGACCATTCTCGGCATCGTGGGTGCCGGCGGGATCGGGTTCATCCTGTCCGATAGGATCAGCGCCTATCGCTGGGGCGAAGCGTGGTCGATCATCTTTCTCATCATCGCGATGGTTTACGTCATCGACTGGCTGTCCGGTCTTGTCCGGACCCGGCTGATCGGCAGATATGAGGGCGTGCGTTGACCGCCTACGCCATGACGCTGGTGCTTGCTGAGCCCGCTGGGCCGATCCTCGCTCCCTGTGGTCTGGATACGCCGGGCGGACATGCCTCCGGGCTGACAGTGTCAGGTGGCAGACTGGACCACTGGAAAGAACCCGCGACCGGACAGCGCTTTGCGCGGATCGCGCCCCAGGGTGGCCCGCTGACCCTTGTCCATCGATTTGACGGAACGCCAGCCCCCTATCCCGCCGCTGTATTCGACCTTGTCCCGTCGCGCTACACCATCGCAGCCGAGGCGCTGCTGGAAGAACTGCGCGATCTTCGCGCAGGCAATGGCCCTGACAAGGTGCAAAGCATCGCCTGCGCGGTGGCTCGGCGCTTTGACTACGGCCATCCGACGCAACGCTTTTACGATGGCCATCACGACAGCCTGCCCGCGCTGGGTTGCGACAGGGCTGAAGGGTCCTGTGTTGATATCAACCTGTATTTCATGGCGGCCCTGCGCGCGGCAGGTATTGCGACGGGCTATGTCGCGGGGGCGTTCTTTCCCGCGGAAAAGGGCGACTGGTGCAGCGATATGCATTGCTGGGTGGTGACGTGCGCGGACGGGCGGGTGCAAGAATGGGACGTTGCCCACCATCTCAAGCTCGGGTTGCGTGATGTGGAACCCGGCCTGAACCCCAAGCCGGGCTTTCGCGTGCCGTTGTCCTTTGGCGTGGCGCTGCGCGCTCCGGGCGGGGCGGAAATCAGAGCCCTCTCGATGCCCGTCGCCGCGAATGGCGCAGGCCCGTTGCCACGGGTGGCCGCACTTTCCATCCGGTTGGGCCATCCGGCAATCCCGCCGGGACCAGTGCGCCCGGTCACCTGAGGAAACGACCCGATATGAAAACACTGAGCGAAGCGCCAACCGTACATCCTACGGCACGGATCACCGATTGCAGACTTGGCCGCTGGACCGAGGTCATGGCCGACGTGACGATGCGAGAAGTCACCTTTGGCGACTACTCGTACATCGTGCGGGGCGGGAATGTCATCTGGACGACTATCGGCAAGTTCTGCTCAATTGCAGAAGGGGCACGCATCAACCCCGGCAATCACGCCACTTGGCGGGCCGCGCAGCACCACTTCACTTACCGCGCCGGCCAATTCGGTCTGGGCGAGGATGACGACGGGTTCTTTGACTGGCGGCGCGACCACTGGGTCACGATCGGGCATGATATGTGGATCGGGCATGGCGTCACGATCCTGCCGGGCGTCACCATCGGCACTGGCGCGGTGGTGGGCGCGGGGGCCGTGGTGGCAAAAGACGTGGCCCCCTATACGGTCGTCGGCGGCGTGCCCGCTAGGCAGATCAAGTGCCGCTTCACCGAAGAACAGGCCGAAGGGCTCATTGAGATTGCCTGGTGGGACTGGTCCCATGACGAATTGCGCGTTGCGCTTGCGCGCCCATCTGTCCCCCCGTCGACAAGGCTGGCCGGCGCGGTGGCCGGATGCGCGCTGGTCCAGGTCGACCCCCGGTCCGTGCTGCGCAACAGCCCGGCCTCGGTTGCCGCAAACAACGTGTCCGCGTCGCGAGCTGAGATGGCAATGTCGATCAGACGCGCCGAGGCGGGGCCGACGACGGCCCAACTGCGGCCGCCGTCGCGGCTGGTCTGGAGCATGCCCGTGCGCGCCAAAAAAGCACCTGCGCATCGGCACGGCTCACTTCCATCACATGAAAATCGACGGGGCCATCAACCCCGTCTGAAAGCGGTGTCCAGGTCTGCCCGCCATCCAGTGAGCAGATGACACCCAGGTTGCCGCCCCGCGCCGGATGCCCGCTGGCATAGAGTGGGGTCGCCCCGGTTGGAAGCGTTGTGAGGCCCATGAAGTCGTCGCGGGTTGTTCCGACAGTCGTCGTGGTCAGGGCGACTGCGTCCAGCGCCTGCAGCCCATTATGCGTGTCAGATCAACATATCGTCGCAAGGGACGTTCAGGCCGCGCCAATGTGCCCGAGGCCAAAAATCAAACCAGCGACACCCTGAGATCAGCCAACCCTTCCAGTTGTTCACGGACATGGCGTTCCAAGACGCGCTGCATGATCCCGGCTTCAATAGTCGCGGGCGTGCCCGATGCCTTTTCCACCTCGGCCGCCACTTGCGCGGCCATCAGCGCGGCCACCCGGGCAGGCCATGTGATCCAAACGTCGCGTTCCTGCCTCGCAAGGCGAAAAACCAGCGCTTCGGCCCGGGCGCGATCCACCAGAGTGCCCTTCTTTTTCTGGATCGCCAGCTGGCGTTCCTGCGCCTGATAGACCGTCAGGGCGGTACGGGCCTTGAGATAGCTGTCGGTTCCGCCGCTGCCGCTGGGCGGCAACGCCGCATCGCCACCCAGCGAACGGCGCTGCTGGTCGGGATCGGTCGTATCTGCTCGCCGCACGTCAGATGCGGCCGCATTGATCGAACCATCTGCATGAAAGACAAGTCTGCCGCCGCGTTTGGCGTTCTGGATTGCCCCTCGCGACAGGCCGGAGTGGCTGGAATATTCGCGCTCGCTCATACCGTCCATGGTTGCCCCCGATGTAATCAACGCAATGATATTGCCTGTTATTCCGTTGATCAATCTCCTTGTAAGAGCGACGCTGTCTGCAGAGTCGATGCACCTTCGCATCGCGCACGCTGACAGGACGCCATCATGCCCGACAGAACCGGAAAGGCCGTCGAGAACACCCATGCGCTGGACGCCTTCATCTCTGCCAGATGCGAAATCGACGCGATGCTGGAACGGTTGATGAGATTCAGCGCGGACCAATTCGCCCTAAACCCGGACGAGGTTCATCGGGGACATGTCGGCCGGCTGGCCTATTACGCCAGCCTGCTGCGCCAGATCACCGACAGCGCGTTCGACGAAGTCGAACAGGCCGGGTAGATTCGGGCTGTTCCGCCCCAGCCCCCAGCTGGGGGCTTGGCCGCGTAGGAGGCAACGCATCCCGCGTGCCCAGAATGCGGAGCCAGACATGCCGAAGTTCACCGTGATGATGATCGAAACCCTCACCCACCGCCCGGTCGTGGAAGCCCCCACTGAAGCTGCAGCTATATGCGCTGCCGAAACCATCCTGACCGAGGCCGATCACAACGACGACAGTCTTTTCGGGTCAGTTGCCATGATGCCACCCAAACGGCGCCCGCCGCGGATGACGCCCAGCCCGGAGGAAGCCTGAGATGCCGAACAATGCGGGCCAGCGCCGTCACCGTGAACAGGAAAGCGGCGTCACCTTGTGAGTTGCTGAATGCCCAGCCGCATCCATACCAACCACGACCAGTAGAAAGAAACCACCATGACGATACTCACCGAAACCCAGACCGTTATCCTCAGCACGGGTGCCCAGCGTCCGGCCACCATCGCCATGCCCTTGCCGAAGGGGCTGCATGGGGCTGCGGCCAGGATGGCAGTTGGCAGGATGATCGAACGCGGCCTGCTGGAAGAGGTCGACGCCAATGTCAGCAAAGGTGAGCCGCTCTGGCGAGAGACTGGCGATGGACGTGGCACCACGCTCAAGGTGACCTGTGCAGGGTTGGCCGCAATAGGGATCGTGCCGGAAATGCTAACGCAAGCCGATCTGCCCGATAGAACTGACACAAACCCCGTCCGACCCGCCGTCCGCGCCGGGACGAAACAGGCGCAGCTGATCGCGCTGCTGGAAGCACCGGAAGGCGCGACCATCGAGGCGATCATTGCCGCCACCGGCTGGAAAGCCCACAGCGTCCGTGGCTTCATGTCCGGGACGCTGGGCAAGAAACTCGGACTAACTGTAACTTCTGCGAAGGAAGAGGGAAGGGCCCGAACGTACAGGATCAGTCAAGAAACGGCATGATCTCGCGCGCAACGATCATCATCTAACCGGTGGGGCCGCCCGCGCAGCAATATGCTTGAAAAGGAGCCGCCAAAACTGATCGCCTAGCCCCTCGTCGTTGAGGTGGCTGCCTCCGCGTTGACGCACGGAAAGGATACTCTGCCTCACAAGTCGGGCGGTCATGTGACCGCTCTTTGTTGAGCCTTCCAGCCCGTCTTGTGGTCTAGATTTGCCGAGGTGGATTTGGTCAGGTGGATTCGACCAAGTGGATTTGGTGGATTCCGCAAAAGAATCCAGCAGGCGTCGACCATGATTCTGTAAGACATTGATAACATGAAATTTAATTTGAAGGATTCCGCGAAGTTGCTTCCGGGTGGATTCCCCCACGAAATCCACTTTCGCTAGCGAACCGCCGCGCTGCGCCCCCCCGCATACAAACGAGGTTGGGGAGGAACCATGCCAAGGGGGGAGGGCAAGCGAAAGCGCTCGGGAGGGTGACCTCCAGGCACTATTCTTCGATGGTCACTGTATAATCCAGAGGGAGGCAGAGTTGTCATTGGGTTATCAGGAGCGACGTATCGGAATGGCTTCAGAAAACTTCTGAACTGCCCCGTCCCTGAATACTTCCGTCGTTCTGACCGTCTCGGCACCGGCGTGCCCAACCGTGATCCTGACATTGTTTAGTTCTGCGGGGATCCCGCCAAAGCAGCGGTTGAGGGCATCAAGAAAGCCAACGTTAGTGATTGGCTGCGGGTTCGGACTGGCGTTGTTTCTTGGGCTCGGTACGGTCGAGGGAAAAAGATAGATGCATGGCGGTGGTAGTCGATATGGGCCGACTTCCGTGAAACGCTCTGGGTTATTGATGACTTTGGGACATGGCCGAGAGATCGTGCCGCAGATCCAGTCCCATACGATCAGACCATCGACGCGCTGATTTCTTGAAATGATTTCTGCAGAAAGTCGTGTGTGGATCCCTGACCAAACGTTGTGGCGCGGATCGGCACCGGGGTTCGAACACACGCTCCAAAGAATGAATTCATCTGCATGCGGAGGACGTTCGAATATGTTGGTGTTATTCCCGTCCAAGCACCCTTTCAATTCTACGACGGATGTTCGGCCGTCGTTCAGCGTGATGCTGTAATCGTGGCGATTTTCACCACCGGCGGACATCCAATCTTCGATCAAAGCCTGGTCTTGCATGTGATTGAGAATGGCCGCGACGAAGTCGCGCTTTGGCCGCATCGTTGCAGAAAACTGGCCGCGAATGCGTTCAATGCTACCGCGAAATAGCCCAGACTGATAGAAATCGTGTTCTTCCAAGCCATGAGTGCCGAGCGTGTGCGCTTGAGTTTTCAGGACTTCAGCAAACTCGACGATTAAGTCCCGAAGGGCCTCATTTTTCGCGCACGGAATCACACTCATCTGTCTCTCTTTCTTCATAAATCTGGTGAGAGACTATCGGTTCGATGATGTACTTAGCAATATGCCGGACCACTGGCACAGCGACGCCGTCGCCCGTCAGATGATAGGCTTCATTGTAGGCCTCTGGAAGCATGTATGCATCCGGAAGCCCCATGAGCCGAGCTGTTTCCCGCGTGGAAATTAGGCGCGAACGGATCAGGTCGCCTTCCACCACCAGGATAGATTGGCGGGACGATCCACCGCCAGGTGTGCGAAGACAGCCCGCAATGTCGTCGAAGCGAACTTCAGCACGCTGAACTTTGACCCCCTGTTGGAAGCGGGTTCGCTTGTAAACGCCGCCGACCATCCGCACCCCGGACGCTTGTGCGGTTTTGACCTTCGCCAGGTTGATCTCCGACATCATCGACAGCAGCTGGCGTGTTTCTGCCTTCGTGTGCCAGCGCACTGAAGCTGGAGCTTCTTCAATAACATCCGCAAAACGCATCTCCCGACGATCTGGCTTTGGCATCTTCCACCAAATCCAATTTTTCTGGAGCCGCTCAGGGAGCGCACAATACGAACGACGAAGCGCCGTGGAATGCCATGGCTGACTTGGCCCGTCCGAAGCGCCAACGACCCGAACATCACTGCGTGTCGCGATGACGAATAGTCTGGGTCTAGACTGCGGGACAAAGAGTTCTGCGTCTACAACAACAGCTCCATATTTGTAGTCCAAACCGTCAAGGGCTTCACAGATGGCTGTGAAATCCTTTCCTGCATGGCTGGTCAGCGTTCCAACAACATTTTCCAGGGTCACGACCTTTGGCGCGCGTCCATCTTCCTTCAGTGATTGGATCTGCGAGATGAACGGCCAGAAAGTGCCAGACCTGTCACCGCGCAGTCCAGCGCCGCCGCCAGCCAGCGACAGATCTTGGCAAGGGAAAGATCCCCACACTAAATCTGCAGTTCCTGGCAGGTCTTCAGGTGCTATGTTGCGAATGTCATCGACAACCAGTTCGGACTGACCCCAGTTGCGTTTGTAAGTTTCGCCTTTTTTCCGGTCAAAGTCATTGGCGAACAAACACTTCCAGTCAGCACCAAGTCCGGCTCTCGCCATCCCTGCGCCAGCAAAAAATTCGTAAAAGCTAGGCATTCGTTACTCCCGGTTCGTGTCTGTTGTGCCCTAGTCAAGAGAACATTTCAAGATTCTTAGCCCCGAAATCCTGCGCAAAGGTTGCCATGGGGTTTGCACCGTCCGGATTAGGGGAAAGTGGGTGCACCCATTGTGGGTTTGTGTCGTCCTGACAACCACGGCTTCACCTTCGGCATAGTAGCCATCACCTCGACCTCCCGCAGCATGCCACCTACCAACAACCCGTCCCGCACCCAATCCAGCGCCTGCCACCAATCGTCATAGCCGCGCCGGGCCGATGCAATCTGTTCCGGGTGCGGCCGCCAGGTGACTGGGCAGGCCAGAACCTCGACCGTGCGCCACTTGCCCCTGGTCTTAACCCGTTCGATGCCAACGACGATGGTGTTCGCCCGTTCGCCATGCTGGTTCTGCTTGGTCTCCACGGCCACGCAGCGCGGCACAACGCCTGGCATCCAGTCGGGCGTTATTCCGGCGCGCGCCATTTCGGCCACGCTGATCGCCATACGGATGCCACCAAGACTGTCGGGCATTCCCGCGACGGTTGCCGCGATGATCTCGGCATCCGCATGGGTGTAACTACCCATCTTGTGCTGGCCGCCGTCAACTTTGCAGCCCAATCTAGCGCGCTGGATCAACACGTATTCCATGCCAAATCCGAACCCTTCTTCATCGATGCCTCGTCGCACCGGCAGTTCTAGCTGCGCTTGTTCCACCCGGAACGCCCATTCCAGCGCCGCCTGCACGCCGAGCGCGCGTTTCATGATGGAACCACGAGCATGCCCGATCCGCCCCTGCATGCTCATCGCCGCATACCCTCAAAGAGGTTCATCTGCGTTGGGCCGTCCGGCCCGTCCGTCGGCCGCCAGATCCATGGGCCCGAGGCCATGGGCAGCTGCGAGAGCGCGCCACGCATGTGCTGCCGCCATTGGATGAACTCCGTTTCCGAGCAAGCGCAGAGCGCGTGACCGATGGGCCAGCCCATCAGCCAACCGACGAAGAGCGGGTTCAGCCGCCGCCGTGCTCGGGCTTTCAGGATCCGTCGCGAGACGACCCGCCCATGTGAGGCAATCATTGAAGCCCACAGCGGGCGCGAGATCGGGGCGTGGGGTGAGGACTGCCGCCCATCCGGCGTGATCATTTGGTCCGGGTGGGTGAAGCCCTGCTCGGCTCGGTAGTGCAGGATATCCATCCGGGATTTGCCATCGGCGCGCATTATGCTGGCCTCGCTCGATCCCTTCCAGTTCTGCGCCGCCGGTGTCGGCCATTGGATCGCCTGAGCGCTGAGCTTCGGCTCGCCCCGGCTGTTGATCTTGCCGCGCAGCCGGTCCATCTGGTCGTCGGCCACCGGCGTTTGCCATTGTGCCGCCTGCGCTGGCAGGGGTGGCCTCCCGCCCGAGCCGTAACTCTGGCTCGGCCCACCCTTCGCGCCGTCCGTGGCCTTCAGCGTCGACCAGTTGGTGATGCCCAGTGCCAGCGCTTCCGCCTTTCGGGTGAAATCGCTGTTCCCTGCCGAGTTGTAGGTTGCCGTTCCGGGATGCAGGCTCATCGGTGTGGGCCAGGATGAAGATCCGGAGCCGTTGGTGCGGCGCGCCAACTTCTGCCGCGCTAAACAGGCCCGCCGCAGGCGTATAGCCCATGCCCCAAAGTTCTCGCAGGACGGTCTCAAGGCCAAGGGTGACGTGCCCGTAGACATTTTCGAGGAGGACCCATTCCGGGATGCATTCGCGGATGACCCGGGCGACCTCGGGCCAGAGGTGGCGGGGGTCATCGGCTCCGCCGCGCTTTCCGGCCGCGCTGAAGGGCTGGCAGGGATATCCGGCGAGGATCGTGTCGAATGCACCGCGGAAGGGCCGGGCGTCGAAGGTGCGCAGATCATCCCAGATTGGGGCCGGGGCGAAGTACCCAGTGCGCTGGGCGGCGACGAGGACGGCGCGGGGCCAGTCTTCCCATTCGACAAATGCGCGGGTGTGAAAACCGGGCTCAGCGAGCATGAGGCCCAGATCAAGGCCTCCGCCGCCTGCGCAGAGGGACAATCCGTGCCGGGGACGTGACACCATGCCATTCACCGAACCCCCCGCATCCTGAGGCGTTCGGGCGTCACGAGGCCGCGCACCAGCATCAGATCGCGGATGCTGTTGTTGATCGAGCTGACCGGCAGGAAGCCATCGGCGTTGACCATCTTGGCATAGAACGCCGCCTTCTCGTCGTCGCTGATCCGGGGAGGTTCTTCGCGCTTGCGCCGCCGCTTGGACTTTTGGCTCTTGGCGCTTGCAATAGTTGCATGAGCATCGCGCTGGGCGGCACGTTCCATGAACCGGTCGAGGGCTTTGGGGCCATCGGGCGGATTGGGATGATCGGCTCTGGTCTCGGTGGCTGTCTCGATGATCCGCTTCTGTGACAAGCCGAGGTCATCGATCCAGCGGCGAACATGCGTTCTGGCTGGCCAGCCTTGCCACCAAGCGGGCAGGGTGGCGTTGGCGGCAAAGCCCAGCGCAGTCAGCAACTCTGCGAAAAAACCATCAAAATCGGAATCTCGCGCTTGCGCGTCCTCCTCCTCCTTTACAGGTTTACTTAAGGGTTCTCTTACAAGGTTAGTCTCCGGATTCCGGAGATGGCTTTGGGCAAAATCCGGAGATGGCTTTGCCGAAAAGCCGGAGATGGCCCTATCTCCGGATTCCGGAGTTGGGTCGGCGCGTTGTTCCTCCTCCGTTCCGCAAAAGCCGTGTCCGGTTTCCGGAGTTGGCTCTTGTGGAAAGCCTTCTTCAAACCCCAGGATGTAGCGGGTGGCCTGGCGTTTGTGGGTGCGCGGATCATGGACCCGGACGCGGTGGATCAGGCGCAGCTCTTCCAGCTTGGCGAGGTGGTCGTTCAGCGCTGAGATCGACATTTCCGCATCGTCGGCCAGCCGTGCCTGTGTCGGAAAGCAGCCGAAATCGGGGTTGTGCCGATCGCAGAGAAACCAGAGCACAATCTTGGTGGCAGGCTTCAGCCCGCGTTGCTGGATGGCCCAGACGGTTGCCTTGTGGCTCATGGTGCCACCCGTCGCGCTGGACGGACGCGGCTGGTGAAGTCATTGTCCGCCAGTGTGCCCAGCGCATCGTCGACCGACCTTACCAGCGCCCAGCCGAAACCCTGCGCGCAGACGGTGTCGCGAAAGACTTCCTGCGATTTGCGCAACCGGCCGGTCTGGCTCTTAACCTCGAGGAACAAAACCCGGCCACCGGAAATCACGATCAGATCGGCAAAACCGGCATGAACGCCCATGCCGACCAGGATGGACTGGCGGATTTGGCCACGGGACCCGGCCTCGGTCACCTCATTGGCGCAATGATGGACGATGGCGTCGCGGTGCAGGGCAAAGCGCAGCGCTTGGACGATGGCGCGCTGGGCATCGGCTTCGGGGGTGCTGCGGCGATTCATGCGGCACCTTCGTCTGGAAACGTGGCAGCCACGACGGCCTGCAGAGGGCGGCGATCCAGCTGACTGAGCAGGGCGATGACGTCGGAACATTCGCTGGCGCAGTCGGTTTGACCGGCGACGACCCGACAAGCGAGGATGATGAGCGTTTCGGGGTGCTTCGGGACATCGGCTAGGATACCGCGCGCCTCGGTCAGACGATCCTGCATCCAATCGCCGGTCCCCGAAGCTGCGGCGAGCGGTTGTGAGAGCGACTGGTTCATTTCCGCCCCCGCCGTGTGCGTGCCGGGCGGCTTTGTTCCTGTGCGCTGATCCAGTCCTCGACTGAGGTTCGGCGATAGAGGACCTTCCGCCCGATCCGGGTACAGGGCGGCCCAAGCTGCCGTGCCTCCCAGCGCGCCAAGGTGTCGCTGGCTATTCCAAGTTCACCAGCCAGCTGTTCTCGGCTGATCCATTCCGCCAGCAGGTGAGGCGGCTGTTCTTGCAACGCAGGGGCAGTGTTTGGCATTTCGATCTCCCATCGAGATCCCGGCGAAGGCCGGGGACGGGGAGAGGGAAGCAGACACAAGGTACCGGAACCTAGGCGGAGACCGGAATTGAAGCACCGAACTCAATTCCGGTCCTTGTTTCATTGGGGTATTCGCAGGGCCTCCGGAATTCAGGGCGGACTGTCGCCCAGCGCCGTTCCGCTTTTTCCGGTGATGATGGCAAGAATCCTCCACCCCGCGAGGGCGGCTATCGATGTGCGTCGGCTTTGGACCTCTACCAGTGGGAATGGCGGGCGGGGGCTGGCCGCACCCCTGTTCCGGCGACTGATCAGCGGACGGCGCCATGGTCTGTACGGTGGCTTCTTCAGCCAAGCGCACTATGCTAAGCGCCTCGTGGAAGCTTTTTGTTCATGTTTTACCCCCGGAGCGGGGATGGCTAGTGCAAGTTCTCCTAAAAGGCGAGTAGCGTCACCCAGTCAGCTCAAGGCGATTCTATCAGTCATGGTTTCAGGGCATCGGCGTCACCGGCACCGCGTTCTGAAGTCATGGCCGATTGCCATACCTTGAGGCGTATTTTTGGACCGACTGCTTGAGTGCAAGTGACTGTTTAAGAACACGATCCCGCGACGCCCGGCGCTGACGCGGGCGTTGCCAATTGCTCAGAGGACACACATCCCATGACCCTGCCACCAAGAGCCTTCTTTTCCCTCAACGAATTTTCTGCCCGCTGGAGCTGTTCCCATGCGGATGTCGCCGGATGGTCGATTGTCGGCCATCTGTCGATTGTCACCGGCATTGCACCTGTGCTCTGTGGCCTGCAGCCCGTGGCAGGGATGGTCGCGGTCAATGCGGCTGACATGATGAAGATGTTCCGGCGCGACGGTCCATCTGACGAGGAATGCCGGGTTATCCGTGTCCGGCCGGAGGGCAGCACCGAATGGCTTCACATCACCGAACCTGCGGGGGGCATCATGGTCAAGCGAACCGACCTACTCTTGATGGCAGTCGATATGGGGAAGTTCGCCGACGACCCCGACCATCTGCGCCGTCCGGCATCTCCGCCCGGTGCTGCAGCGCGCTTCGATTGGGAGGGGGCCTACATCATGATGTTTTGTCGGTTCAATGATAGTGGAATACCCGCGACGCAGGTGGAACTGATCACCGAGGTGCAAGATTGGTTTGCACAGAACTCACCCACGGGCGAGATTCCGGAGGAAAGCACGACGCGCAAGAAGATTGCGCCGATCTGGCGGGCGCTGCGGGAAACCGCTTGAACCGCAATGGGCGCGGATCAGTGTGGGGCTGGGAGTACCGCCTCACGCTGTCTTTTTCTCTTGGTCGGCATCATGCACCAGCTGCGGGCGGGGCCGGAAAATGCTGGCGACCGCATTGACCCCGTCGCGCAGCGGCGAGTCCAACAGGTGGGCATAGCGCTGGGTCGTCTGCATTTGCGTGTGGCCCAGCAGCTTGCCGATCATCTCGAGCGAGGCACCGCCGCTGACCAGCAGCGATGCAAAGGTGTGGCGCAGATCGTGGATCCGGACCTCGGGCAGTTGCGCTTCCTTCTGGATCGCCACCCAGAACCGGCGGATTTCCTTCACCGGCTGACCGGGCGTGTCGCCGGGGAACAGCCACGGATTGCCCTTCGGCACCAGCAGTCCGCGCTGGCGCACGATGGCCGCCACGTCGCCTGATATCGGAATGCGGTGGATCTTGCGCTGCTTGGTGGTCGCGGCGGGTTTTGACCAGCTGCCAAGGTCAAGGTTGAACTGTTCAAACCGCGCCTGGCGTACCTCCCCCGACCGCGCGCCGGTCAGCATGCACAGCCGGATGATCCCCGCCGCGCGCTGATCCTTGGCGGCGTCGAGCGCCTTGGCCAGCCGTCCGATCTCCTCGGGTGTCAGGAACCGTTCGCGTTCATTCTCGATCCGGCGGCGAAATGCGCTGGCGGGATTGTCCTCGCGCCAGCCCCAGCCGACGGCCAAGGTGAACATCTTGCGCAGCACCTCACCCACCCGGTTGGCGCGCACCGGGGTGGGCTTCACCCCTTGCAGCTTGCGGGCCCGGTTGTTGGGTTTGGCCTTGGACGGCCGGGCGCGACCGGCGGCGATCTTGGTCAGCAGCTTTTCCACATCGGACTTGGTGATCTCCGTCACCAGCTTCTTGCCCCAATCCGGCTCGACCAGCTTTGCCATGATGGTATGCTGGTCGGCAGCGTTGCGGGCGGCGAGATGCGGCGTGTGCTCCCCCAGATAGCGCTTGGTCATATCGCTGACCCTCGGGGCCACCCGCGACGATTCCCGCTGGTTGAGCGGATCGATCCCCTCATCGATCTCACGCCGCAGGTCCTTGGCGCGCTCCCGCGCGGCCACGGTGTTCCATTCCGGCCATCGCCCGATTGTCATCCGCCGCTGCCGCCCACCAACCCTGTAGTCGAGGGTGAAGGCCCGGTTGCCGGACGGGTAGATGGTGATCGAAAACCCACGCACGTCGGTGTCGAAGATCTGGTAATCCCGCCCCAGGTTCTCGGCCTCACGGACGTTTTTCTCATTCAGTTTCAGCCTGTTGACCATGGATTGCACTCCTTCGCTCGTCCCGACATGAGGCGTAGATTCGCGCCCATTTCAAGCAAAGCATGCCGGAAGGGCCGGAATGCAGGCGGAGACCGGAATTGAAGCGCAGAGGGGCATTCCGGTGCAAGAAGCGGGGAGAATTTGGGCGGAGAAACCTCGCTACGGCATGGTAGACGGTTGGAAATGACTGTTATCACTCTCCCAGATTTCGGGTTCAAACTGCCCTGAGCAACCGTTGAACAATTCGGGAAACCCTGCACATTTCGCCCGCTTGGACCAAGCGGTCCTAGTGTTTGGCCGCTAAACACCAGTCAGCCAACCACGGAGTTGCGTGAGAAGTCTTGGCACCTCATTCCGGTTTGATGCCGGTTTGGTGCCGACCACTCTGGACGAAAGAGCCCTAATGTGGCTTGATCAACCATCTCAGCAGAGGTCAAAATGAAGAAAGTTATCCCGGACGGGACAATTGTTAAGCATCTGAGGATTAATTCCGAACGCACATCGACCCAAAAAGAGCTTGCGCACGAAATGCGGATAAGCGAGCGCATGCTTCGGTCAGTCGAAAATGAAAACGCTCAAATTGGAGTTGATCTTCTTGACCGGTTTGCGAAATGGTTTGGCGTCCACCGCGACCAGATTGTGAAATCTGTCGAAGGTCAAACCAAGAGCCAGTCTCATGCAGACAAACCGCTTAATGAAATTTTTCCCGAACTCTTTAAAGATCGAATCGTGCCGCGTCACGACTATGATTTAGCATACGCAACCACCGACGAGGGAAAGCTTTTCAAAGGGGCGAGTGGCTCTCATGACGTGGTTTGCAGCATCGATGTTTCGCTGTCGGATGAAGTTGCGGGGTATGCCCAAGAGCTATTTGAAATTCTCACGACGTTGACTTGGGAGGCACGGGACATTCGGAACGATATTGCCGCGAAGGATGAGATCGCAATCCGGCGCAGGATCAAGATGCTGCTTGTACTCCTCAAAGGCAATGACATTTGGGTATACCAGACGTCTTTTTATCGCCGTCTGCCTGAACGATATGAGCCGCTTCCCGAGGGCGAATATGCTCAAATGAAAAACCGGTTGGTGGTCGCACTCGGACCGCCAAGCGAGTATGGAGAGGAATCAATCAAAGTTTCCATCGACCATGGGCAACCATTCGTCCTGCCGGGCTGGAAGTTCGACAAGACGGGAGTTGACGGCGATGCTTGAGGGTCAAACCGCTGGCGATGAAACACTGACTGAGAAGATGGCGTTCGCCGATTTGCTGGTATGGTCCGCCACGCGCGCCGCTTGGCAGAGAGATGCGCTGCGTCGTCTCGTCGAGAACGGAAGTCTCAGCGCAGGCGATATTGACGAACTTCTCGAGCTTTGCCTCGATCCAAACCTGCCGCACGAACCTGTGTCCGTCGCGCATCTGTCGTCGCAAAGCACAGTCGGTGAGCCGATAAGCATATTGCGGATCGAAAACCCAACCGGGATCAACGCACTCGCATCCGACCAAAAACTTGAGTTCGCGAAAGACGGGTTGTCGATTGTCTATGGTGACAACGGATCTGGGAAATCTGGCTATGTTCGCATCCTTAAACATGCTTGCCGATCGCGTGATCGGAGCGGCAAGATTCTGCGCGACGTAGAAGGTGCGAGCACTACACCTCAATCCGCCACCATCGTGTTCGCGCGCGGTCTAGGCGAGGACGAATTTTCGTGGAAACCGGAAGCGCCAGGTCATGCCGACCTACCATCGGTCAGCATTTTCGATTCACGCAGCGCCAACATTCACGTCGAGAAGACCAACGCCGTGGCCTACATTCCGCAACCCATGCAAGTTTTGGAGGCATTAGCAGCCGCTTGCGACGAGATAAGCACGAAGCTCGATGCGCAGCTTGCTGCCATTTCAGCAAAGACGCCGTTGGCAATCAAAGAGCCACAGCTTGGCAGTGATACCGCGGCCGGTGCATTTGTGCGCAGCATTTCAGCCAAGTCTAATTTGTCGCAACTTGACCTACTTGCAAAGCTTTCAGTCTCTGAGACCCAGCGACTAGTGGCGCTGGAGGCGGACTTAGCACAAGATCCATCACGGGCGGCAGCAAGAGTTACTAACCAGAAGGCCCGACTTGATGATGGGATAGCAAAGCTCCGGAAGATTTTCAGTGCGGCGTCAACATCAGCCTTCAACGCTCGCGATGCCCTCAAATCAGATTGGGATACGAAAGCTGAGACCGCTAGACTTGCGTCCGAGGCGCTGTTCGCGGCGTCGCCGCTGCCTGATGTCGGTCAAGCCACATGGCGCAATCTCTGGGAAGCAGCTCGGAAATATTCCGACAGTGTCGCTTACCCTGAAAAGACATTTCCAGATGCCACGGGTGATGATGAGATCTGCGTTCTCTGCCAACAACCGCTAGGTCATGAAGCTATCGCTCGACGCGTCACTTTCGAAGCATTCATAAAGGGCTCGACCAAGGTTGAGGAAGAAGCCGCTGAAAAGGCGTACAGCGAAGCTGTTCTAAATGCTACTTTGTCACAAACGACGACGGCAGCGATTCGCCAACTCGACAGCCTGATCGCGACCGAAATTGGCGATACGGCACTTGCTGCAAGCATGCGCGCATGTGGAGTGCGCTCCGCATGGCGACTACGCTCCTTGCTCCGGGGTCAATCGGCACCCGGCGAAGCTGCAGTTTTCCCGGGAAAGGAACTTGAAGCGCTCTCGGGCGAACTTGCCAGTCGTGCCCTGCAGCTATCTGCTGATCAGAAAAGCCCGAGTCACCTCGCGCTGGTTAAAGAGTGCCGAGAACTGAAGGACCGGGAAGCCTTGGGTGCGTTGCTTGCTGACATCAAGGCCGAGATTGAACGCCGCAAAGAGGCCGAGGCAATTACTAGCGCTGCAAAGGACACGGCCAAAAGATCTATCACAACTAAGAACAAGGAGCTTTCGGACAAGCTGGTTACGAACGCGCTACGAGGGCGTTTTGCGCGGGAGATCGAAAAGCTGAAGCTTGCCCGCATGCCCGTAGAGCTTCGCAAGAAAAAGGATTCCAACGCGGTTTCCTACTTTCAAGTCTGTCTTGTCGAAAAGCCCGACGAACCCGTCGGCGAGATTTTCAGCGAAGGTGAGCATCGTTGTGTTGCGCTGGCCGCTTTTCTGGCCGAGCTTGTGACCTCCAAACAGTATTCTAGCATCGTGTTCGATGATCCGATGTCATCGTTGGACCATATCCATCGGAAGGCGGTCGCTGCCAGGCTGGTCGAAGAGGCTGAACACCGTCAGGTCATCGTGTTCACGCATGACCTCACATTCCTGTTCGAGCTGCGCCGCGAGGCAGAGGCCAGAACACGGCCAGTCCAATACCAGACCGTTTGCCGTAAACAGAGCCGCCCCGGTTTTATTGAAGGTGAACTGCCAATGAAGGCAAAGTCAGCGCAACAGTTGGCCCAATCGCTGCGGTCTGAGCTAAAAGAGGCAAAGAACCAGTTCGATACTTGGCCCGACGCGCGACGCACGATCTTCTGCAAAGGCATCATAGAGCAGCTGAGGGAATCTTGGGATCAGGGAATCGCGGATTTCATCTTCCCGGTCCTTGGTCGTTTCGACAACACCATCAAGGGCAACAGCCTCTTCAAACTGGCGGTGATCTGCGACAATGACGTAGTAACGGTGACGGCGGCGCGGGGGCGCTTGTCCGAAGAGATGCACACATCCGCGGAGACGCTAAATCCGGAAACGGTCTTGCATGCTGATCTATTGGCCGAAGTTGCAAAGCTGGAAACTTGGCTCGCGAACGTAATTCAGCGCCAGAAAGATGCGAAGGCACCAGTCACCTCCTATACCTGAAGGTCAGGCGTTTTTTTACGGCAGGTTGTTCTTCCATCCGTCGAACAGAGTCGCATTCCTGGACAAGCGACTCTGTTCGGACGACGGCACCTGGACTTTGGACGGATGAATTTGGGATCGAGGCGGTGGTTTTCAAAGCGTCTGCCGGATAGTAGCTGTTGGCCGAGTGCGATAGTTCAGGATATCCCTGATGCAGTTTTGTCATTCATTCATTCATGCGAAAGATGATTGGAAGAAGATCTGCCGTGTGCGTTTCACCTCAACGCCACCTCAACCCACGTATGCAGTTTTCCCCCGCTCCAACCCGCTGCAAACCTCGACAATCCGTCCATTGCAGCCGACCGGCGACCAGAAGGATTTGCGATTTCAAAGGCTTTCGGGTTAAGTAATTGAATTTAAACGATTAGTGAAATTCTAGGTCCATAGGCTCATAACCTGAAGGTCGTTGGTTCAAATCCAACTCCCGCAACCAATTTCTTGAACCTTTCCAAATGGTTAGTATCCGACAAAAACACTTGTGTATAGCACTCGTCGTTTTACCTCAACGCCACCTCAACGTTTGACGAGTCCCCCCCTGTAGGCGGGGGCTTTTTGCGTTTGGGCATGATCAGCAGAAGCGTCGCATCCGCCACCGTTGAAGCCATCGTTCGCAAATGGTATATGACTCAGTCATACCATGGAGGCGCAGATGACCGTCAAAACCACCCTCAGCTTTACCGACCGCCATCACCACTTCCTTATAGAAAAGGTGGGACAGGGCGTGTTCGCCACACAGAGCGCTGCTGTGGCGGCCGCGCTGGAGCAGATGATGCAAGACGAACAGGAACGCGATGTGGCCCTCACTGCACTTACGCAGGAAATCCGCGCCCGGATGGAAACACCGCGTTCGGCGTTTATCGACCAAGATGACGCGTTCGCCGCCGCGCGCGCCACCCTCGGGACAGCGCGGGGCCCTTGAATGACCGCATCCGGTTCCATCCTCTCGTCGCGCGTGACCTTGATGCCATCGCGCGCTGGATCCTCGACTATGCTGGGTCCGATGCGGCCGCCCGAAAGCTGGTCGAGTGTAGCGCGACAATCAAGCTGAGTACGCGTTCTCACCCAGATTGTCGCGCTACACTCGAGATCGAAGCGGCCATCGCCACGCTGAAGACTACACCGCACAAAGGAAGCTTCCGCGATGAAATCGCCCCTGGTCTGAGTGCCACCCCTGCAGGCTGGAAAGCAGTGATCGCTTTTGTGGTTGATGATGACCAAAGGGACGTTCTGATCTACGCTGTCACCTATGGCGGTGCCGATTGGGCCATGCGCAGCAGCGCGCGCAGCCGGTGACAGTCTCGGCCCAGACCGGACCTTCGTGGACGCCGCAGCGATCGGCAACAGTGAGCCCGACTTGATCGCATTAAGCCAAACTTGTTTCGCTTTCGGCCTGCGCGTTTTCGACAGCCCATTCACCCGCAGCTTCCACGGCTATGGTTGAGGCGGTGGGTAGAATGTTAAGGTAGCTATCGGTTTCTGCGACGGGGACTACGGCGCGCTGTGTCATACGGTAGAGTGCGTAGAGCGCGATGGCGGTAAAAGTTGCGCCGAGCACCAACCAGAAAGCATAGGGGCTAAGTCCCTTCATCGCCCAGCCGGCCACCAGCGGACCCGCAATCGCACCCAGCCCGAAGGTGAAAACAAGACCCCCAGACGCAGCTGGCATATCAGCCGCTGAAAGAGAATCGTTCGTGTATGCCAAGAGCAGGGCATAAAGTGGCGTGGTGACGCCCCCTGCAAAGAATGCTGCCGTCATCAGCGGCCATAACCCACCACCGGTGATCCACCCCAGCAGACAGGATGCAGCCCCGAGCAAGGCTAACCCAAAAATGAGTATTCGTCGGTCCATCCGGTCCGAAAGCCATCCAATCGGATATTGCAGCACCAGTGCACCGGCGAACAGCATTGCGATGAAAAGTGCGATTTGATTAGCTGTGAGCCTGATTTGGCTCCCGAAAACGGCGCCCATACCCGATTGCGTCGCGTAGACGCTGCCGAGCAAAAAGATCCCGACGGTGCCTAATGGTGATCCCACAAACAGGCGGCGCAAGGGCATTGGTTGCGCAACCTCGACCGCAGGAACCGGAGTGGCGGACAAAAGGATCGGTGCAAGTGAGATAGATACAAGGATCGAAGCACCGATAAAGAGCGTGGACGTCGCCGCATCGCCCAATGTCAGCAGCCCCTGCGCGCCGATGATGCCCAATGTCTGCGCAATCATGTACGCCGACAGCACCTTTCCGCGCGTTTCATTGGTGGCGGATGCGTTCAGCCAGCTTTCAGCGGCAACATATATTCCCGACATACAAAACCCCACGATTATCCGCAGCGCGGTCCAGGCCCAAGGTTCGGTCAAGAGCGGCAACGCAATCAGCCCAGCCGACATGAAGCTGCCAAGTGCCGCGAAGACACGCACATGGCCGACCCGCTGTATCATCAACGGGGTGAGCCGCGCTCCAGACAGGAAACCAAGAAAATAGCTGGAAGTCACAATCGCCAATTCGGTCGATGAAAATCCCTCTATCCCGCCACGCAGACCAATCAGGGTGAAATGCATCCCGTTGCCAAGCATGATAAGGACGATACCAAGCAGAAGGGCCCAGACACCGGACAGCACTTTGATCATGAAATGCCCTTTCGCGCCCTATGGTGCTCCTGTGATCATCATGAGGTTATATCGACAATCGATGTGAACTTATGCTGCAGCGCCGCATGGGTTTCTGTTTGCGACAAAGCTTTGAAAATTGAGCTGTTGGCTGTTTTGCGTTTTCGATACTCACTGGTGAGGCCGAAATGCTGCAGATGCACAAAAAGGTCGTTTGTCCGCACTGCGGTCACTCATGCAGATCGCAGCGAACGGCAGCTCACCGCCCACTGAGTCGGTCATCCCATTATCTAGCCGCCTTGTACTTCTTGTCGGTTTGGAGCCCAGCCCAGCAGTCATATGCACGCCCGTACCTGATCGCGCAGAACGGCGTAATCGCTTAGCATCCGGACAACGACCGCGCGCTCTGGCAGGGCAGCCACTTCGGATGCGGCGCGCGCCTGTTCGGTGACGCTGTAGAGTACCACGGGCGGACATGGCGCGCGTGCGTCAGAACTGACCGTTGCGCATCCGCTGAGCCAGAGCATCGCGATCAGGGGGACGACGGCTGGCGGCGTCCAGCATCTGGCGATGAATTTCATTTGTCTTCTCCGTTGTTGCAAATCGCTCGGCCAGCCTCCCAGATCGCTCACCTGCACGGCGCAGGTTCAGGAGGAAGAGGGCGATGGTGGTGGTGGCCAAAAGCAGGCCCAGCGCTTTGCGCGCCGGGCCGCTGGTGAGGATCGCTGCAATGAAGCCCATCACCGCTGGCCTCGTTTCCAGTCGTCGATCCGGGCGTGGATGGCGACGGCGATGCCGATCAGCGCCACGGCGATGAACACCCAGCGCAGGGTGTCGAGGTAGGGCACCAGAGGCAGAATGGCGGATTGAGTTTCTGCCAAGACGTCCTGCGCGGCTTCAACAACGGCCGCGCCGACGGTGGCGATCCCGGCTGCTCCACCACCTTTCAGGGTGCGGCTGTCTGCCAACACTTCGCGGGCAGGGGCAATTTCCGGCACAAAGGGCGTGGCGCGCGGGGCGAACGGTTCACCCCAGGACAGCGAGGGGCCGAGGTCGATGTGCATGAAACCCGAGCGAGGATAAGTGCCAAAGCCCAGAAAACCCACGGCGCGTGCCGCCTCGGCGAAAATGGCGGGATCATGGTTCGACATGGCGATGTCGAACGCGGTGCCCAGCATGTGCTTGGAGGCCGGTGCCCCGCCAACCGCCCAGTTGTGGCTGGAGCTGCGATAGCCCGACCGCACGATCAGAGGTTTGCCGAGGCGATTGCGCAGGCTCTGCAGCTTGTCCATCGCCTCGGTGTTGATCTTGATCGCGCCGGTGCCGCGGCATGCAATCTCGGCCGGGGAAAAGCTCGGCCAGCGCCAGGCGCTTTCGGGCACGTCGCGGAAATGGGTATAGGTCGTGGTCGGCATGAGTGGGCTCCAGAAATGCAAAACCCGCCCCCGCGCGGCAATGCCGCGCAGACTTTACGATCTGGCGGGCATTGCCCGCCGGGGGCGGGTCGGGTGCGGGAACGGCTGGCCTGCGATCATCACGCCCGGCTCGTCGGCATGGGTGAAGTCTGACTGGCCCATGTATCCCGGCTCCGGCGTCTGGCGGAAGATGATGTCGCGCTCGGGGCCACTCAGCGCCCGCCACTGCCGCACCCGCCGCTCCAGGGTGCGCCGAATACGGTCGTCGGGGAACGCCAGTGGATGTGCGCTTTGAAGGTGGCGCAACAGGGTGACCGCCTGCAACGCGCTGTCCATTTCCAAAAGAGGGAGAAGGTCGATCTCCCAATAGCGTTCGAGAGGATCGCTCACCGTGCGCTCATGAGCGATCTTGCGCTTTGAGGGCGGTGTCGGGTCGGCATCGAAGCGACGGGCGGTTCGTTCGCTGAACCCGGCGCGGGCAGCCGCTGTGCGCTGACTGTGATTTTGAAGGTCGGTCATGTATAATCTCAATTGCTGGTCGGTGATGGGTTTGTAGGCCAACCCGGGTCCTCCGTTTGATGGCAGAGAAACCCGGCTTACCAACCCGCAGCGACCAGCACCTATTCCCAAAATTAATCAGGCCGGTGGGGCTGCCCTCCAAACGGGCAAGCCCGTCTTCCGTCCAGCCCCACCGGCCAAGATGGTTGTCGCTCATCAGAGCAGCTGCCGTGGCCAGCCTTGAGAGAAAACGCATATTCAATTCCTTGCGTGAGATGAAGGCAGGCTCGAGTGCATTTGCGATGCGAGGGTGCCGGATGAGATGTGAATGATGGTGTGCTGACGGTCGCGCGCGAGGGTGTTCATCTCCGCGCGTGAAAGAAGTTGAAGCGTGTCCTGCGTGCTCAGACCCTTGCGGCGCGCCCTGTCCCACACCCGCCGACATGAGGCAGGCGACCAGGGCAGGGCGGCCCCGGCAAGCCAACGGCGCAGCGGCCTGGGAAGGGCGTCGAAGGCGCGCATTGGATCGCCTGATCTGCGTCGGCGCTTGAGCGTTGTGGCCCCGAGATTGCCACTCACACCGCGTCCTCCGGATCGAACACCGGGTCGAGAACCAGCACGAGCCGTGTCTCGCCGGTCGCTTCAATCGGTGGCGAGCGGTGCAGCAGTCGAGATCTCGGGTGTTCCGGCCAAAGCGTCCCGCGCAGCACGATCGGCGCGCCGGTCGGTACGGTAAAGACACGGCGCGGTTCAGCGCCATCGGGTGAGACACCGTATTGCGTACCGGTCCCGCGATAGGTGCAGATCAGCCGCGCCGTCACGGCGTCTATATGGAACTTGTGACACGCATTTGTCGTCACGCGTTCAAGCCGCAGACGCAGGAACGGCGCTTGCATCAGCGCCGCGAACAGCTCGGCAAGTGCAGCAATGTCGTCGATCAGGCGCGCTTGCTGGGTATTGTCGGGGGCTTCTGAAAGTGCGCAAATCTCCGACGCGGCGGCCCGCACCGTCTGGGCCCGCAGGATCAGGCGGGCAGTCGGTAGCCTGCCGGGGTCCAGCTGATCGATCCATGTCTGGAACTCCGGCAGCGGTTGCCGCCGCCAGATCGCGGCGGTGCAACCGGGTTTGGCGATCACGCTGAAGCCTTCGAACGCGTCTACGACGCACACCCCGAAATTGGCGTCCTGTAAGACTCCGCCCTCAAACATCATGCCGCGGCCTCGGTCCTGCGCCAGACGGGAAAAGCATCGGGCAGATCGGGCAGCATGTCCGGCGAGGGCGCGAGGTGTTCGGGCACCAGCGCCGCGTCGAGCCGCGCCTTGAGCCGTGGCCAGTCGATATCCGCACCGATGAACACGATCTCCTGTCGCCGGTCGCCCCATGGCTCGGACCAATGTTCGATCATGTAGGTGCGCGCGCCGTCCTGATCTGGCCAGCGGTCCCTCGGAACAGATGCCCACCAGGTGCCCAGCGGTTTGACGGACGACAGCGAACCCGCAAGCGAAAACTCGGCCGCCCATTCGGGCCGCGTCGCAATCCAGAAGTGCCCTTTGGCGCGGATCACGCCGGGCAGATCGCCATTCAGCAGGGCAAGAATCCTCGAAGGATCGAAGGGTTGCCGGGCGCGGTACACGAACGACTTTACACCGTATTCCTCGGTTTTGGGCACATGGTCGGCAAAGCCATAAAGCTCCTTGGCCCACATCGGATGCTCTTGCGCTTTCTCGAAATCGAAAAGCCCGGTGTTCAGGATGGCGCCCGCGGGCACGTCGGAGTGGCTGGTCTCGATGATCCGCGCATTGGCATTGAGACTTCGGATAATCTTGCGGGCGGCGTCCACCCGGTGCGGTGCCGCGTCCGCAACCTTGTTCAGCACGACACCCGCCGCCCTTCACGGTTGTTAAGAACGCAATTCAATAACGTGGTCTTTCCGGCACCCAGAAAGCCGGAGAGGACGGTAACGGGCAGTTTTTGATCGGTCATGCAAAGGATTCCTCAGAATGGGAGAGCATTGGTGTTCTCGGGAAGGCGGGCGCGCAGCATGTCGAGGCTGCGCACAAGTTCGGGGCGGGTGATGTCGCGCGCGATCACGACGATGCGCGAGCGCCGGTCGCCGCCGGGCCAGTTCCGCATGGGAACGGGCGGGTCGAACACATGCTGGACGCCGTGGAAAACGAAGGGTTTCTCGATCCCTTCGAGAAACACGATCCCCTTCACGCGAAGGATGTCGGGTCCGCGCAGGGCGATCAGTGTGTCGAGCCACATGTCGAAGGCGACCGGAGGAATAGGATCGTCCAGAACGATAGAGGCTGTGCCGATCCGCGCGTCGTGGGGGGGAAGTGTCAGATCGGCCGCGGAGCGCGTTGGAGCAAGACCAGAAAGGTTGTTGAACGGATCGGCAGCCCGAGCAGGGTCGCGGGGGGTAAGCCAGCCAAGCGTCTGTTCGGGTGTGGCGGTCACTCGCAACCCACTCAGCTCCCACAGGGCTCCATTCGGAAGTTCTCCTCGGCTTGCGCGTAGAATGCGCGCCGTTGGGTTAAGCGCGCTGAGCCGTGTCTCAAAGGCCTTCGCTGTCGCTGCCGGGACGAGATCAGTCTTGCTGAGCACCAGCAGGTCCGCCATCGCAATCTGCGAAACGGCCTCGAACTGGCGGTCGAGCGTGTCTTGCCCGGTGGCGGCATCCGCAACAGTGACGACGCCATCCATGCGCACGTTGCGCGCAAGATATGGATCAACCAGCAGGGTTTGCAGGATCGACCCAGGTTCGGCCAGGCCGGTCGTCTCGATTATCACACGCTCGAAGGAGATGTCTCCATTCTGTCTGCGGTCGATCAGGTCTGCCATCGTGCGCGCCAGATCGCCCCGGACAGAACAGCACAGGCAGCCCGACTGCATGAGAACGATTTCTTCGTCGACCGCTTCGATCAGGTCGTGGTCAAGACCGGCCTCACCGAATTCGTTCACGATAACGGCAATCTTCGGTCCTTTCGTCGCCCCGAGCACCGCATTTAGCAGTGTCGTTTTCCCCGCGCCGAGGAAGCCAGTCAGAAGTGTGACCGGAAGGCGGGTGTCTGTTGGTGATGCGGGTTGAGACATGCTGGTAACAGTTCCAAATATAAATGATTCGTGGAATGTTATGACATAACAAATAAAGTCTTGGAAGAGCGGGAGAGGTCGTTAACTGCACTTCGAGGGTGTTCTGCCCTTCATGCTCTTCATGGAGAAGGCTATCGAGATAGCAGCCCTGAACTGGACGTCTTTTGCTTGATCCGAGGAGGCAATTTAAGCATTGCAGTACGTTATGTTATGACATAACGTTTGCATATGGCAACTGAACGCAATTTACACGACCCTGTCTTTCACCCCCGCCGCACAGTCGTCGGGGTCGAGGAGGGCAGTCTGCTCGCGCCCCGCTTTCCAATGGACGGTCTGATGCCCTGCGTCACCACGGACGCAGGTGATGGAGTGGTGTTGATGATCGGCTGGATGAATGCCGCAGCGCTCGAACGGACGATCAAGAGGGGCGAAGCGCATTATTTCAGCCGCACGCGGCAGGCCGTCTGGCACAAGGGTGCGACCTCAGGCTTGGTCCAGCGGGTGATCGAGATGCGGATCGACGATGATCAGGACGCGATCTGGCTGCGGGTCGACGTCGCGGGCAACGGCGGGTCCTGCCATGTCGGCTATCGGTCCTGTTTCTATCGCCGCGTTCCGGTCGGGCCGGACGCCGATGGGGCACTGACGTTCAGCGAAGACCGCAAGCTGTTCGATCCGGCAATCGTCTATGGCGATGCCCCCAACCCGACGATCCTGTGATGAGGGTTCGGGTCGATATAAATTACATGCCGTGCAGTGTAAGAGCGTCAATTCAGGCGACGGAATACTCATGACGGCCCCCATACGTCCCATTCCCACGCCCGCCTACAGTGTTACGCAATCCGCGCCGCATCAGATTCTAGTGTGTCAGACCTGTCGTCACGCGGGCAAAACCGACAGACCGGGCGAGCGCATGCTGCCCGCCCTGCGCGATGCCATCGAAACAGCAGGACTTGGCGGCATTATGGAAGTCACCGGTAGCGCCTGCATGGCCGGGTGCGGGCGGCCCTGCACGGTTGCGGTCTGCGCGGCTGGCAAAGCGACTTGGTTCTTTAGCGATCTTGATCCGCAGGCGGACATCGCCGACATCGTGACGTTCGCGGAACTGTACGTGTCGCTCGACGACGGCTGGTGCCGGTCGGGCGACCGCCCGGGAAAGCTGGCGGATTACACTTTGGCGCGGATACCGGCAGCAAGACCCGTTGAACCGGAGGTCAGCGCATGATCGCGACGCCGGATGTGGAACTGACATCGGTTCATTGGGGTCCACGCGGAGGGTACGATATCCTGCGTGACATCTCGATTTCCGTTCCGACCGGGCAGGTCCTTGCGATCTGCGGCGCGAACGGGGCGGGGAAATCATCGCTTCTGCGTCTCATCTACCGGTTTCAGGCACCGCGACAGGGCAAGGTCATGCTGGCTGGACGGGACATCTGGCAGATGCGCCCGCCCGAGGTTGCACGGATCGTCGCGACAGTATTGCAGGAGCAGCCGACGGATTTCGCATTGACCCCGCGCCAGATCGCTTCGCTGGGACGGCTGCCGCACAGGCAGGGCTGGGGCGCTGGCCCCGGCGCACGCGATGGCGAGATCGTCGCGCAGGCACTGGCTCGGATGGACCTGATCGCAATGGCGGACCGCCCCTTTGGCACCCTGTCGGGGGGCGAGCGGCAGCGGGTCATGGTGGCGCGCGCCCTCGTACAGGAACCGCGCGTCATTGTGCTGGATGAGCCGACAAACCATCTCGATATCCGCCATCAGCTTGAACTGCTGGCCCTTCTGCGCGGCCTTGGTCTGACCGTGATCGCCACGCTCCATGATCTGACCCTTGCCGCACAATTCGCCGACCGGGTGATCGTGCTGCACGACGGACGCATTCTGTGTGACGGCCCGCCCGCTGAGGCGCTGACCGAGGCCTATCTGGCCACCGCTTTCGATATCCGCGCCGAGGTAGACCGCTCCGGTCCCGCTCCGCGCTTCGCTTTCCACCTGAACCCCTGAACGAGGACCAACATGATACGATTGAGCATTGCCGCCCTGCTGTTTTCTGCAACTGCCGCCGCCGCTTTCCCCGTTACGGTGCAAAGCTGTGATCGGGAGGTGACTTTCGATGCACCACCCGAACGCGCGATTTCCAACGATGTTAACCTGACCGAGATGATGCTCGTTCTGGGTCTTCGCGACCGGATGGTCGGATATACCGGCATTTCCGGCTGGAAGACGCTGGACGCAGAGATGCGCGAGGGTATCGCAGAGCTTCTGGAGCTGTCCGAGAAATACCCCTCCAAGGAAGTGCTGGTCGGTGCTGAGCCCGACTTCTTCTTTGCAGGTTGGAATTATGGCATGAAAGTCGGGGGCGAAGTGACGCCGGATACAATCGCCCCTTTCGGCATCGCGGTCTATGAGTTGACCGAAAGCTGCACTCACATCATGTCCATGCCCGAGGCCAGCATGGATACGATGTATCAGGACATCCTGAACCTTGGCACGATCTTTGGCGTCAGCGACCGGGCTGAGGCCCTTGTGGAGGGGTATCGCGCACGATTGGCCGAAGTGACGTCGGCTGTCGACCTGGCCGATCCCATGCGAGTTTTCGTCTATGACAGCGGCGAAGATGCACCATTTACGGCAGGTCGCTACGCCATGCCAACCGCCCTTATCGAAGCCGCAGGCGGCGTGAACATCATGGGTGATTTGGAGAAAAGCTGGGCCGTCGTGGGTTGGGAAGCTGTCGTGGAGCGCAACCCGGAAGTGGTGGTGATCGTGAACTATGGTGATGTGACGGCAGAACAAAAGATCGCCTTCATGCGCGAAAACGCGGCCTTTGCCGAGATTGATGCGGTCAGAAACAACCGCTTCGTCGTGCTGGAATACGTTGAGGCAACACCCGGACCCCGCAATATCGCAGCCGTTGAAACGCTGGTTGCGGGCTTTGCGAGAGCAGGCGAATGAGCCTTGTCACAGCGTCCGACACGCCGCGCCGGATTGTGTGGCGACTTGGGGCTGTGGGGTCCGCGCTTGCGCTGATTGGAGTGTCGGTGATGGTCGCGGTATCGGTGGGCGCGGTGGCCGTCCCGCTTGGCACGGTTTGGGGCGTGGCACTTGACCGTGTCCTGCCCGGTATCGTTACACCTGACTGGAGCGCCGGGCGCGAAAGCATCATCTGGGATATACGGCTGCCACGTGTGATCCTTGCGGGGCTCGTCGGGGCGGGGCTGGGCCTTTGTGGTGCAGCTCTTCAAGCTGTTACGCGCAACATGCTGGCGGACCCGCATCTGCTCGGCATCTCGTCGGGTGGTGCTTTCGGGGCGATTGCGGCTTTGTTGCATACCGGTATGTTCATTGGCTTGCTCACTGTTCCGCTGATGGCATTCGGCGGTGCGCTGGCGGCAACCGCTTTGGTGCTTGGCGTTGCGCATCTGGCCCGTGCGACCAGTGCTGATCGTCTTGTCTTGGCGGGGGTCGCGGTCAGCTTTGTCGTGATGGCCGGAGCGAACATCCTGATCTTTCTGGGCGATCCACGCGCGACCCACACAGTCGTGTTCTGGATGCTGGGCGGCCTTGGCCTGGCGCAATGGTCGCATCTTCTCTTTCCGGTCGCGGTGCTTGTGCCCTGTTCGCTTTGGCTCTGGTCGCGCCGGGGCGCGCTTAACGCAATGTGCCTTGGCGATGAGACTGCCGCCACATTGGGGATTGCGGTCGGGCGGTTCCGGCTGGCGGTTTTCACCGTCGCGGCGTTGATCACAGGGGTGATGGTAGCATTTTCTGGGATTATCGGGTTCGTGGGGCTGATGATGCCGCATCTTGTACGCATGGTGGCGGGCGGCGATAACGCGCGTGTTCTGCCGGGGTCCGCCCTTGCGGGTGCCGTGTTTCTGATCTGGGCGGATGCAGGGGCACGGGTGGTCATGGCACCTGAAGATCTGCCAATTGGTATCGTCACCGGGGTGACGGGTGGACTGTTCTTTCTGTGGCTCATGATCAGGCGTGCTTGATGTCGGACGACGTGAGAACGGCGATGGACAGATTCATTAGAATAAGATATGTTATTTCATAACTAGTTCTGGTTTTCCGAACCAGACATCAAGGAGATATCTCGATGAGAAACCAAATCCCCGTTACCGTCCTCACCGGCTTTCTTGGCGCAGGCAAGACCACGCTTTTGAACCGCATCCTGACCGAGGAGCATGGCAAGAAATACGCTGTAATCGTCAATGAGTTCGGCGAGGAAGGCATCGACAACGAGCTCGTGGTGGATGCCGATGAAGAAGTGTTCGAGATGAACAACGGCTGTATCTGCTGCACCGTCCGCGGAGACCTGATCCGCATCCTCGCCGGATTGATGAAGCGCAAAGGCCAGTTCGACGCGATCCTGATCGAAACGACCGGCCTCGCCGATCCGGCTCCCGTGGCGCAGACCTTTTATGTGGATCAGGACGTAGCCGACCTCACCCGGCTCGATGCCATCGTCACTGTGGCGGACGCGCGGCATCTGGAGGGGCAGCTGTCCGAAAGCCACGAAGCGGAAGAGCAGATTGCGTTTGCCGACATCGTGCTGCTGAACAAGATCGACCTGGTGGATGCGGCAGGCTTGGAAAAAGTCGAGGCGCGCATCAAGGCGATGAACCCTTATGCAAAGATCATCCGCACCGAAAAATGCGCGGTCCCCCTGGACGAGGTGCTGGGCCTGAACGCCTTTGACCTCAACCGCGTGCTGGAGTTCGAACCGGATTTTCTCGACTCAGGTCACGAGCATGAGCATGACGACAATATCAAGAGTATCTCGCTGACCTCCGACGTACCCCTTGATCCCGACAGGTTCCAGGCGTGGTTCGGGCGGCTCCTGCAAACCCGCGGGCAGGATATCCTGCGCTCCAAGGGCATCCTCGATATGGCGGGCGAGACAGAGCGCTATGTTATTCAGGGTGTACACATGCTGATGGACGGCAACTTTCTCGGCCCTTGGCCAGCAGGAAAGCCGCGCGGCTCACGGCTGGTGTTCATCGGGCGTAATCTGGACGGCATGGCGCTGAAGGAAGGTTTCGAAGCGTGCAAAGCCGCATGAGTCCGGGAGAGCGTTTTGCCGATCCGCTGGAACCGACGGCGATCGAGAAGGCGGGGACGGCGTATGATTGCGCTGCCGTGCCTTCAGGCGCGGTTGTGCTTGGCGATGCCGTCGCGGCGGGCTTTGGCGATGGTGTGCTGCGCTTGTTCCAGCCCGGTTTCGACCCGCTGGCGCGGCGCGCGCATCTGGGCGCTATCCTGTCGCTTGCAGCCGATCCGAAAGGGGCCTTCGTGCTGACCGGCGGCGATGACGGGCGGCTGGTGCGGACGGATGCCGCGGGCGAGATGGAGGAGATCGAAGGCTTCGGCTCGAAATGGGTCGATGCTGTCGCTGTGGCGGCGGATGGTGGCATGGCCTGTTCGGTTGGCAAGACCGTCCATCTTTGGGACAGCGGCGGCCACCGTCACAGCCTTGATCACCCAAGCACCGTCGGAGGCCTTTCCTTCGATTCCAAGGGCGAGCGTCTCGCGGTAGGACACTATGGTGGTGTGACACTCTGGACAAAGGCCCGACGCGGCTGGAAATCAACCGCCCTGAAATGGGCCGGCTCGCATCTGGGTGTCCGGTTCAGCCCGAACGGCAAATATGTCGTCTCGGTCATGCAGGAGAACGCCCTGCATGGCTGGCGTCTGCGGGACAAGGCCGACATGCGGATGTCGGGCTACCCCGTCAAGGTTAAGAGCCTGGATTGGGTGGGGGCCGCACCGCATCTGGTCACCAGCGGCGCGGATGCCGCGATCTGCTGGCCGTTCGACGGCAAGGAAGGCCCGATGGGGCGCGACCCGCTGATGGTTGCAGGTCAAAGCAAGGTGCTCGCGACGGCGGTGGCCGGACTGCCGGGGCACGACGCCGTCGTCGCAGGATACAAGGACGGCACGATCCTCTACAGTGAGCTTGACGTTTCCGCAGAACGGCTGCTGATCAGTCGGCGCGGAGGAGAGGCAATTACCTGCCTTGCGGTCACCCCGGAGACGGGATGGCTCTTTGCCGCTGCGGAGGATGGCCGTGTGCTCTGGGCACCCCTTGGTGGGGAGGGCGCGTGATGTTCAACCTGTTCAAGCGCCGACCGCCACCCGATCCCGAACAGGTCGCCCGGATCAAGGGCTGGGTGGCCGCACATATGACGCTGGAGGACGACGATCATGTCTCGGTGGCTGAGCTTGCCTGCCACGAACCCGGCTGTCCTGATTTCGAGACGGTCGTCACTGTTATGAAACAGGATAAGCGCCGGTTCGTGCTGCGTTTTCCAGCACCGGTGCTGGAGGTTAGCGAGGTGGATGTCACAGGTCTCGAATTTTGATCTGCGGCATGCAGTCATACACCCAACCATGGCAGTAGCATGCCGATGCTGAGGGTCACGATCAGCAGACCACCGATGACATGAAGAGCCGCTGACAGCGTCAGAACCCCTTCACCGTCGCCTGCGCCTAATCCGGCCAGGCTGCGGGTCACAACACCTGATCCGGCAACCAAAAGGTTGAATGCCGCTGTCCCCAGTCCCATCGTGATGACCGCAAGAGCCCCGATCCAGAAGGCGTCGAAGCGGGCAGCGATGACCAGAACAAACAGCGCGCCCGTGCAGGGTCTGATTGCGATGCTGGCAATGAGGGCCAAGGCATCCCGCCTTGAACCCAGCGTGCGGACTTCCTCGATGCTTGGCCCATGAGCGTGACCACAACCGCAGTTTTCGTCATGATGATCTCGCTGGCCTATCTGGTGCCACGACCGCGCACCACGAAAGATCAGAATCCCTCCGATTGCTGCAATGGCGGCGTAGCTGGCCGGGGCAAGCCACGTTTCGGTGAAGCTCACCAGATCTCTCGATCCCAGTCGAAAAAGGAAGACGAGGCCACCGACGAGCAGGATCGCAGTGCCAGCCTGCGCAAGACTCGAAAGAAGTGTGAGAACGCCAAGGCGACGCATACTCACAGAACTTGCCAAGGCCGCCCCACCGATCAGGACCTTGCCATGCCCTGGGCCAAGCGCATGGACAAACCCATAGGCAGCAGTCGCTGCACAGAGTGTCCAGACTGCCAGAGGCTCTCCGGCCTGAATACCGCGCAGGGCGCGTGCCATTGAGTTCTGGAACGTTCGCTGTTCGGCGATAGCCCAATGCAGGATTGCGGTCCAAGGCAGCAGCACCCAGAGGCCCGCAAGCGCCACGATCAAGGCAGAAAAAATCAAAAACAGTCTCATCGACATGTCAGGCTGACCTCATCGGAGAACAAGCGTCCGACATTGTCTTGCTCCGGCGTTTCCTTCCGGAACAAGGCAGCAAGTTGCGCCTGCAACGCGGCGGCAGCGGCGTCCGGTTCGAACGGAGCGACTTCGGCTTCGCATGTGCCCGAAAGAGATTGCAAATTTTTCCGATGGCGAACAGCAGGATCGCCGGCAAGATCAACGTGATCGAAACTGCTATGCGCATTCTATGATAATCCTGTCTGCAAATAGCTGACCGACATTGGCGATGTCCGGGGTCTCTTCGCGGCCCAGCATCGCGAGCTTTTGCTGCAACTCGTCGGACTGTTCGCCAGGTGTGTACGGCACAACGGTCGCCTCACAGGCCTCGCTGCCATCAAAGACAGGTTGGTTGGTGATCTTGAAGGCAAAGAAATACGTAGCTTCGTAGAATGCGACCTCGACGGCCTTGCCCACCAGATCTGCCGGTTCTTCCAACTTGCGTAGAAAGGTGAGTTGCAGGCGTCCGTCGACCAGATCGACCGCTAGATCGCTGGGCCATGCCAATTCAATCGCCTGACCGTCGATCGACAGGTGCGCCGAGCCGTCAAAATCGTCCGGCCAGTCACTATACGCTGCGCGGATCGTCTCCCGGTCGGCTTCAGAAAGGCTGCCGTTCGCCTCCGGCTCTATCCCACGGGACGAGAGATCATAGAGCGTTTCGAAATCATCATAGAGCCACGTGACCGACAAAGCATCGAGCGTCTCCGGCCCCGACATGACAAAATTAACCCCGCCGTCGACAAAGACATGCGGATGCGCTTCAGCCGGGACCGCAAGGCCGATGCCAAGCGTCAGGCCAATGGTTGAGCCAAATGGGCGTTTCAGGCGTCTCAGTTCCTTTGTAATATCGCAAAGTTAATAAGCGGCAGCTTTTAAAATGGCAAACCACCTTACTGAAAAGCGGCTAATTGGCGCTTGAGCGTATTAACAGTCTGACTGCATCAGGATCACCTCTTCGCTAACGGCCTTGACCAGATCGTAATCGAAACCTGTATAGCCGAACTCGTTCACGATTGCAGCAATCCTCCCGTTGAATCCGTCGCGCAAAATGGCATTCAGAAGCGAGGTCTTACCCACGCAGACAAATCCGGTCGTCGTGTCACAGGCAGGTGGGAGTCGGGCCGCCAACGCGATATACGCCAACAGCCCCATCGATTCAGCTCTGTTCAGAGGCACTCCGCGAGGTTTGTTGCGAGATTGCGGATAAGTTGGGGATAAAGCGCCGGGCCGGGCTCCAGATCGGAGCCAAGAGGGTCGAGGATACCGGTTCCGGCCTCCGTTCCGTCAAGAACTGTTGCCACAAGACCTGCGTTGAACTGTGGCTCAGCCAGCACGCAATCGATGCCTTCATCAGCAATCCTTGCACGGATTTCGGCAATCCGGGCCGGGCTTGGGTCGGAGGCGTCGCTCACTGAAATGGCACCCGAAGCGGGGAAATCGAAGGCGGATTCAAAATATTGATAGGCGTCGTGAAAGACGATGAACCGTGCGCCACGCACCGGCTCCAACATTGCATTGACTTCGGCGGTCAGGGTGTCGATCTCGGCCCGACCTGCGGCTGCATTTGCGAAATAAGCACCGGCATTGTCCGGATCGGTTGCGGAAAGCTGACCCGCGATCACATTCAGCCAGGTCGCAGCATTCTGCGGTGACAGCCACGCGTGGGGGTCATGTTCGCCGTGGTCGTGGCCCTCATGGCCAGCCTCTTCCCCGGCGTGTTCCTCGCCTTCGTGGTCGTGATGCTCTCCTTCGGCGTGCTCTTCGCCTTCGTGGTCGTCATGCTCACCCTCGGCATGCTCCTCGCCCTCGTGTTCGCCTTCGGCGTGCTCCTCGTGCGCCTCGAACAGCGCGCCTTCCCGGAACTCAAGCTCGATCGTGCCGTCCGCTTCCAGTAGTTCCGTCACGGTCGCGTTTGTCGCCAGTGTCTCTATCGCGTCACCGAGCCACGGGGTCAGATCGGGGCTGACCCAGAAGACAAGATCCGCCTCCTGTAACGCGGTGGCCTCGGAGGGGCGGAGCGAATATTCATGTGGGCTGGCACCGGACTGGACGATCAGGTCGGGTGTCCCGACGCCATCCATGACACGCGCGACCAGCGAATGGACCGGTGCGATGTCAACGGCAACACGGGGCACTTCCGCAAAGGCGGTCCCTCCCATCAGGGCGGCGGTGATCGAAAGGGGAAGCAGCATTCTGGACATCATGTCCTCCATGTGATTGTATAACGTTACATTCCTCATATTGGAAACGTGATAACATGACAAGTGGCTCCTCGAAAGGCCTGGAAGGCACTGCAACTCCGGTGGGGTTCGCGCACCACGACCACGGCACCTGTGTGGCGGATGGGCTGGCGGCTGCCGAGACGCGCTGTGAAAAGAAAAATCTGCGGTTCACGCCAGTGCGCCGCAAGGTTCTGGAGATCCTTTTGCAGGAACACCGGGCGCTCGGCGCATACACGATTCTGGATCGCCTGCGCGACGAAGGTTTTGGATCACAACCACCCGTCGCCTACCGTGCGCTTGATTTTCTTGTGGCTCATGGACTGGCCCACAAGATCGAACGGCTGAATGCCTTCATCGCTTGCGCCCATCCCGGCGAAAACCACGCGCCTGCTTTCATGATTTGTCGCTTATGCGATTCCGTAGCCGAGGCGCACTCGGTTGTGGCCAAGGGTGCATTGGGCACCGCCGCCCGCGCAATCGGATTTCGGATCGAGCGCACCGTGGTCGAAGCGGAAGGGGTCTGTCCGAACTGCGCTGAAAAAGCCCCCGAGAAAGTATCCGTATGAGCCTTGTGCAAGTCGAGAACCTGAGCGTTCGCTATGGCGCGAAGACGGTGTTGTCGCACGTCTCGCTTACGGTTGAACACGGCGAGATCGTTACCATCGTTGGGCCAAATGGGTCGGGCAAGACCAGCCTTCTGCGGTCCATCATCGGCGCGGTGAAGCCGTCGCGCGGTCGGGTGACGCAGAGTTCCGACCTGCGAGTGGGCTATGTGCCGCAGCGTTTGCACATCGACCCAACATTGCCGATGACCGTGGCGCGCTTTTTGGCGCTGCCGGGAGGGGTTTCTGCACCTCACCTTGGCGAAGCACTGGCCCAAGCCGGTGTGCCGGACCTGTCCGGCGCGCAGATGTCGCGGTTGTCCGGCGGGCAGTTCCAGCGGGTGCTGCTGGCGCGCGCGTTGATCGGGAAGCCCCAACTCCTGCTGCTTGACGAGGCGACGCAGGGGCTGGATCAGCCGGGGTCCGCCGCCTTTTACCGCCAGATCGAGACGGTGCGGCGTGACACCGGCTGCGCCGTGCTGATGATCAGCCACGAGCTGCACGTGGTGATGAGCGCGTCGGACAGGGTGATCTGCCTCAACGGCCATGTCTGCTGTGAAGGCACGCCGGAAGTGGTCGCCTCGGCCCCGGAATACCGTGCGCTGTTCGGGTCGGGCACGATGGGGGCGCTGGCGCTGTATCGCCATGATCATGACCACGCGCACGATCATGATCATCACTATGACCATACAGAGGCCGCCGAATAATGCTCGATGATTTCATGATGCGCGCCACGCTTGCCGGGGTCGGTGTCGCCCTTGCAGCGGCTCCTCTGGGCTGTTTCGTCGTCTGGCGTCGCATGGCCTATTTCGGCGATGCGACGGCCCATGCCGCGATCCTAGGCGTTGCCCTGTCGCTGGCCCTGTCGATCTCGGTCTTTGCCGGGGCCATGGTGATTGCGCTTCTGATGGCGCTGACAGTGAACCTGCTCACGGGGCGGGGCTATGCGATGGACACGCTGCTGGGGGTTCTCGCCCATTCCGCATTGGCCTTCGGGCTGGTGGCGGTGTCGTTCCTGTCCGGTATCCGGATCGATCTGATGGCTTATCTCTTTGGCGACATACTTGCCGTGTCGCGCATGGACCTCGCGGTGATTTGGGGGGGTGCTGCCCTTGTGGTGGGACTAATCAGCTGGCGCTGGTCGCCCCTTCTGACTGCAACGCTGAACGAGGATTTGGCCCATGCCAGCGGCATCAATCCAAAACGTGAACAACTCGTTCTGACGCTGGCATTGGCTATTACCGTCGCCGTCGCGATCAAGGTCGTGGGCGTGCTTTTGATCGCCGCGATGCTGATCATCCCCGCCGCCGCCGCAAGACCCCTGAGCCGCACGCCAGAAAGCATGGCTTTGGTGGCGGCAGGCATCGGTTCTGTCTCGGCTTTGGTCGGGCTGCGGGCCGCCTACATATTTGACACGCCAGCAGGACCGTCCATTGTCTGTGTTGCCGCCGTCATCTTTGCCGTACTCAGCATCGCAGGCAGCGTGCGCACATCCACACAATAACCCATTCGCAACTCAACCCCGAACAAGACCTAGCCGGCCCGAAGCTGCATATTTGGTAGTCTTGACGAACGTCACGACTGTCAAATTCCCGATTGTCAGCGACCCGGACAGCCACGGTGGCGCGGCTTTATGACATGATCTACGTACACGAAAGCTCGACGGCGGCGATGCGGTCGGTCTTCATCATCGACCCGGATAAGAATATCCGTCTGTCTATGGCCTGTCCGTTAGATGTGGGGCGCAATCTAGATGAAATCCTGCGGGTAATCGACGCGCTTTACACGGGTGACGCAAAGCATATTGCCACGCCTGCGGACTGGACGCCGGGTGACAAGGTCATGATCCCGCCGTCGATCAAGACCCCCGAAGCGGACAAGCTATTCCCGAAGAGTTTGGACGAAGTGAACAGTAGACCTCAAGGAATAAGGGTTTGTCATGACCGGAACCACAGCTAGGGCCATGTCACTGTCGGAACATCTGCCGATCCCGCCATGTTCATCGGCATAGCGCAGCGTCAAAACCATCCCGCGCAAAAGTGGCGAATGCTCCATGACATCGACATCGGCGTGAAGTTTGAGGGTCGGATCCATGAACAGACGCTAACCAAAGCGACCCATCTGATCAATCCGCAAGGCTTACCAACCCTACGATATATGAAGTCTCCGGGCTGCTAAGCCTTGCTACCGTCAGCGCCTTTGATGACATTTCTGGTTTGCGCAGCCAATGACATTTCTGAATGGCGTTTACAAGGTCACCCAGACGTCGCGCTCTTGCCGCGCCAGGCAAAAAACCAATGTCTCGGCGCACGCCCGATCAACCAGCGTGCCCTTCTTCTGCTGGATCGCCAGCTGACGTTCCTGCGCTTGGTAGACGGTCAGCGCGGTAAGGGCCTTCAGATAGGACGAGTTGTCAGCCTGGACCGCTGAACCCGGCGTCGCTACCGGTGCTGCGCCGTTGCTGGTCCGGATCGATCATCTCGGCGCGTCGCACATCGGACGCGGCCACGTTGATAGAGCCTTCGCCGTAAACTACCAGCCTCCTGGCTTTGCGCGCCTTCTGAATGGCCCCGCGCGAGAGACTGGAATGGGCGGAATACTCGCGCTCTCTCATCCCCTCCATGGCAATTGGCCGTGACCTCAAGATATTGGAATTAAAATAGAATAGGGGTCTTATTCAGTTGATTACACTCGCCCGTCGAGCGACTCTTCGATCAGGAAATCACCCCGGATCCGAGACACGCCCATGACCATCACCCATTACTTCAACGCCGAGGCCGCCCGCCTGCTGCCGCATATGGTGACAGACCTTGCGGTCGACCCTGCGATCACCACGGCGGGTGAGATCGACGAGATCGTCTTTCGCCGCAGCGAATTCCTCGGCGGGATGTAACCGCGCTTGTTGCGCACGGTGACCAGTTGTTCGGCCACCAGCTGTTTCAGCCATTCAGTGTCAAGCCAGTTGGGCAGATGGACGGTGCCGGGCGCATCCAGCACGCCCAGCGCCCGATCTTCGTCCGAGGGCCGTTCTAACCGTAGGAAGCGATAGGTCTCAGTTTTGAAGGTGGCTGTGGCCACCGACCACAACCGCGCACCGCGGCGCAGACGTTTGCCGCCGATGGTGGCGTCGACGAAGGTCGGGCCTGACACTGGCGTGGCGCGGTTGAAGCCTTCGAGGCCCTTGATCGTGGCCACCTGATCGAAGCCCTGTTTCCGCGCCCAAGCGTAAACGGCTGGAGCTTCATACCCGGTGTCGATGGCCAGTTTGCCGATCACCATCACAGCACCATTGGTGCAAGCCCACGTCCGACCCAGCAGGGCGGTCAGTTTGTCCCAGCACGCGGGATCTTCCGGACCACCGGAGATGACGATGTGATCGACCAGCCAGCTTGTCCTGTCCCGGCCCCAAGCCCAGACATCGACTTCAATCCGGTCCTTTTGGACATCGACACCAGCCGTCAGGAACAGGCCACCGACGGGAATCTGCGCCCCACCATAGGCTTCGCGCCGCTCCGCCAGCCGCTGCCATTCCGGTGCATCGCCGCTCTCGACCCAAGTCTCGCCAAGAAGGGTGTTGCGCGCCGCACGCAGCATTTCCTCTGAGCCTTGCGCCGCCAGCCAGTCGCGCCCGATCTGCTGCCAGCTTTTCCAGCCCAGCGGTGAATAGAGCGCCGAGATGTGAAAGCCGATGGAATGCGGATCAGCCGACACAGCCGTCGCGCGCCATTCGCCCTTTTCCAACATCTGCGTCTTGTGATGCTCGGCAATGGGTTTTTCGCACCCCTCGCAATGGTATGCGGCGGTGTCAGGCTGCCCTTTGTCCCAGCGCAGGCGCTCAAACTGCAGCCATTGCATATGGCCACAATGCGGGCAGGGCACGAAGAAGCGGCGCTGATCGCTGGCCTCGTATTCGCGCTCGATCCGGCTGATGCCCCGGATCGTCGGGGTGGAAACCATGAACACCTTGCGAGGATGCGAGAAGGTGGTGGTCCGCGCTTCGGCCAGCGTGACCGGATCGCCTTCTTCGTCCGCCGAGGCTGGATAGGCGTCAACCTCGTCCAGAAAAATATAGCGTGCGGGCATCGACCGCAGGCCAGTTGCCGAGTTCGCCCCAGTCAGCACCAGGATGCCGCCGGGGAATTCCTTGGACAGCATCGAATTGCCCGCGTCGCGCGACCGGGCCGGATTGACCAGCGCACGCAGTACCGGACTTTCCGAGATCAAGGGGTCGAGCCGCCCGCGCGATGTGCGTTTGGCCATTTCCACCGTCGGCAATACTGCCAACATCGGACCCGGCGCATGGTGGATTACGAAGCCGATCCAGTTGTTGCCAGCCTCTGTAGCCCCAACCTGCGCCGCTTTCATGAACGAGATGCGCTGCGCCGGGTGGCGGGGCGACAGGGCATCCATGATTTCGCGCAGATACGGGGTCCGCGACGTGCGGTATTGTCCAGGTTCCGCGCTGGCCCGCGATGACAGTTTGCGGTGCGCATCCGCCCACTCCGACACCGTCAGGTCCGGATCAGGCCGCATTCCACGTCGCCAGTTGCGCAGAATGTCTTCGGCCCCATCAAACCCCAGATCGAGGTCTGCGGTCAGATCATCGCTGGCCGTGCTGTCGTTATCCGAGGCTGACCCGGAGATCGGCGAGGGCTTCGAGGTGCTGTCTGACATGGGTTTCCAGCACCCTCTGCAGGATCGCGGCCTCGATGATCACCGGTGTTCCGGATTGCTTTTCCACTTCCGCCGCCACTTCGGCCGCCATCAATGCCGCCACCCTGCTGGGCCACGTCACCCATGTGTCGCGTTCCTGCCGCGCAAGGCGAAAGACCAGTGCCTCGGCCCGGGCGCGGTCGACCAACGTGCCCTTCTTCTTCTGGATGCCAAGTTGCTTGTCCTGCGCCTGATAGACGGTCAGCGCGGTGCGGGCCTTCAGGTACGAAGAACTGTCGGCGGGGCCGCTGAAACTGCTATCGCCGCTGCCGGTGCTGCGGCGCTGCTGGTCCGGGTCGGTCATGTCGGCTCGGCGCACATCAGACGCGGCGGCGTTGATCGACCCGTCGCTGTAAACCACCAGCCGACTGGCCTTGCGTGCCTTCTGGATCGCCCCGCGCGACAGGCCGGTATGGGCGGAATACTCGCGTTCTGACATACCTTCCATGGCGATTGCATTAACCTCAAGATATTGTAATTAAATGGAAATAATTATCTTATTCAGTTGATTATACTCCGCGATAGAGCGATTCTCTGATCAGGAAATCACCCCCGGATCGGAGACCAGATCATGACCCAAGCGACCAAAACCAAACCCGCACCAGCCGCGCCAGAGGCGCTGATCCTCGACATCGCCACCAGGCACTTCTTCGTCGAGACGCTGGACACCCGAAACCGCGACCGGCTGGATTTCCACGATGTCGCGGTCTGGACCATGCGCGCCGCGCTGAACGAGGCCTATGACGCAGGCCTTGCCGCCGCAGCCAAGCGCTGAAGGAGCACAGGGACATGACCATGGCCACAACCACCATCCGCATCGATATCGACACGCTGCCCGACCATCTCAATCGCAGCCGCCTGAACAGCGTCGCCGCCAGCATTGAAGCAGCGATGACCGAGGCCGGTATCCGGGCGGACTGCTCGGACTTGTTCTCGCACTTGAAGATCGAACTGCCCACTACCCAGCTCGCCGCCGCCAGCGCTGTGCTGGCTGAGCTTCAGCTGATCTGAGGCGGGCAGATGAGCACGCGCGCCCAGATCGCCATCCAGACCGGCCCCGACGAATGGACGCACGTCTACGTCCACTTCGACGGCTACCCCGCCCATATGCTGCCCGCGCTGGCGCGCTGGAAGCCCGAGGACATCCTTGCCGCGCGCGAGATCCGGCAGGTCACGGCCGAGGCGCTGGACTGCTTCAGCCCGCCGCGCGATCCGCGCATGCTGCCGCGTCCGATGCAGGAGTTTGCCCATCTTTACATGTGGATCGACTGCCAGTGGGTGAACGTGGTGCCGAAGGCAGATGCGGCAAGAGTGTAATCAGAAAGCACTGATATTGCTTGGATTTACCTACACTAACCACCCCGCCAGAGCGATGGTGATTACACCAAAACGAAGCAACTCATCCCCGGAGACCAAGCCATGACCACCCGCTGCGCCACCGACAATACCAAAGCCCTCGACGCCTTCATGACCACCAAGTTCCAGATCGACGCAATGCTGGCGCGCTTGACGGCCCTCAGCGACGACCATTTTGAAGCGCACCCCGACGAGATCAACTGGGGCGACGTTGGCTCCCTGAACCACTACGCCAGCCTGCTGCGCCAGATCACCGACAGCGCCTTCAAGGAGGGCGAACATGCCGCTTGATCCCGCCCAACGCCACCAGACCGAACAGGACCCCGCCATGCCGAAACTCACTGAAACCCAGACCATCATCCTCAGTGCCGGTGCCCAGCGCCCCAACAACATCGCCCTGCCGCTGCCCAAGGGGCTGCATGGCGCGGCGGCGAAGATGGCTGTCACCAAGATGATTGCACACGGTTGGCTGCAAGAGGTCGACGCCAACCTGCGCCAGTGTGAACTGCTTTGGCGCGAGACCGGCGATGGTCACGGCACCACGCTGGTGGTGACCGACGCGGGTCTGCTGGCCATCGGGGTTAAGCCGGTCGTGGTCACAACAGCGATGGCTATCCTGAAACAAGCTTCGGTGCCACCGGAAGCGAAGCAAACGACCCAGCGCGCTGGGACGAAGCAGGCCATGCTGATCGAGATGCTTCAGTCGCCCGACGGGGCCACCATTGCCGAAATCGTCGGTGCAACAGGCTGGCTTGCTCACACTGCGAGGGGCGTGATCTCTGGGGTGTTGAAGAAAAAACTGGGGTTGGCGATCACCACGACGAAGGTCGACGTTAGGGGATTGGTGTATCGGAGCAGCTAGTGTCGCGGTGAGCTCAATGTGTCTGTGTTGTCGTTATGTCATTCAACTGATCATACTACACGACTCTCTTGATTTTGGTTGGAATTAGCAACCAAGGAGAGACTGCAGCAATTGGGTCTGATTTGAGCAGTTTTCGGATCTGATCGAAGCCAATTCGAAAGAATGACTTTGCGAAATATCCGTGGTTTTTACGCTTCATTTTTCCAATCCCAATAAGCTTTGTGGCTGTTTTTGATGCCCAGGCAACGGCAAGTGCGACAAGGCCTAAAAGTAGCTCAAGTTTTTTAGAGATGGTCAGTCTGGTGTCTTCAATATTGAAGCCGCGTGTTTTGGTGTCGCCAAAAAGGTTCTCGATAGCCCATCTTTTTTTGTAGGTGGTGAGGGCGTGATGCGCGGGCCGGTTGGAGACTACGATCAAAAGTTCGCCACCTTTGATGCGCTTTCCAGCAAAGGAAAACCACATAGCATCACCTGTTTTATTGCCGCCAAAGCAGGCATCAAAATTGCGCTTACCGCGACAGGTGCGCAGCAAAGTAATCAGACTTTGCGTTTTTCCATCCCGTGCGGTCACAATCTGGTTTGCTTTGACACGGATGACAAAAGGGATGTGGTTTTTATGGAGAAAATCTAGCCAGTGCACGCCAATAAATTCCCGATCTGCGAGCAAAAACTTGATGGTGGATACCTCAAATACGGATAAATAGCGTTGCATCAGGGCAATGCGCTGAGCAGTGTCGCTGTTGCCAGCACGCCCTAAAACGCTCCACATCAACGGAATGCGGTGGCGACGTGTAACAAGAGCCAATACCAAAAAATTGATATGGCGCTGCCCGATCTTCCAGTTTGTGCGATCCAAGCATAAATGCCACGAGGGGCCAGCTCCTATCATTTTGACAATTAAGGGCGCCGCCCAATCTGAGCCAAGCTCGACATGCTGGAAAAAACGTTGCAGGCGGCGATATGTGCTTCCAACCTTGGCATAGGTAGGGAATTCACAGGCGAGATGGCTCAAATTGACTGTTCGGGCATTCACCATTCCCAAAATCAAAAAACACATCGTTTCAAGGCGGCTGTTGCTCAAGGGTAAGTGCGGGGATAACCTCGCCTTGAGGGTCGTCAGGGCTTCGGTGAACATCAGCTGGACCTTGTTTAGCGATAAGAGTCCGTCTGTAAATCATGACCTGGACCCCTAAACCACCCTACTGTCGTGTAGTATGTCAACTGATATGAAATGGTATACCAGAACGCCGGGTCAACGGCGCTGCTTATCTGAAAGTTTTACATATGACACTTTTGAAGTTGGCTGCATATGAGCAGCCGCTCAAGTGGACAGCCCTATTTCTGGGTCTGTGTAGCACAGTTTCCATTGTTCAAGATTGGCAATTGGCGGCTATGATGCTCGGCTTACCATTCTGTTTGATCTGGGTATTCTGCGGCTGGCTCCGGACAGAGCCACAGCTGAAACATATCAATGTAATCTTCTCGGCTCTCTATGTGTACGGGATATTTCGATATTTCTTGATTAACGCCTAACAGAGCCAGAGTCTGCAACGCCCGATCTTCCGTTTGTTTGCTCGGTTTTGTTACTCAATGCTGCGCGAGGGAAAGGCAGCTTGGTCCGCACAGTAGACATCGGCGGTCTTCTACAGATGCGTCAATTTGGGACGACCGTTGCCACTTTCTCCATCGGCATCTCCCATCGCCGCACGGCCATATCTCTATCTGACTCGGCAGCAGAGGCGCATTCATGCCGCCAGCCTCTTGGCCTTCAGGTCGGCGAAGGTCTCGCCACTCTCGGCCAGCACGGCGTTGGCACCGGTGAATCGCTGCCAGCGCTCAATGGCTACATCGACATATGCCGGTTTCAATTCAATCCCGTAGCAGACCCGGCCCGTGGTTTCCGCCGCGATCAGCGTGGTGCCTGATCCCATGAAGGGCTCGTACACGGCCTGACCGGGGCTTGAGTTGTTCAGGATTGGGCGGCGCATGCACTCAACCGGCTTCTGGGTACCGTGCACTGTGGCGGCGTCTTGGTCTTTGCCTGAAATGTGCCACAGCGTAGTCTGCTTGCGGTCGCCCGCCCAATGCCCCTTGCCGGTCTTTCTGACTGCATACCAGCAGGGTTCATGCTGCCAATGGTAGTCGCCCCGACTGAGCACCAGCCGGTCCTTGGCCCAAATAATTTGCGACCGTACGTTGAAGCCAGCCGCCATGAGGCTCTCGGCCACCTCTGCCGCATGCAGCGCGCCGTGCCAAACGTAGCCAACATCGCCCGGGAACAGCAGCCAGGCCTCGCGCCAGTCAGCGCGGTCATCATTCAGCACTTTGCCGGTGCGTTTGGTTTTGGCAGCACCTGCCTGGTTGCGCCAGCTGGGATCGTATTCCACGCCGTAAGGTGGGTCCGTCACCATCAGCTGCGGTTTCACATTGCCCAAGAGACGCCCGACCACATCGGCGGCCGTGCTGTCACCACAGATCAGCCGATGTGATCCCAGCTGCCAAAGGTCGCCCGCGACCGACACCGGCGTGACCGGCGGTTCGGGGATATCATCCTCACCCTCGACCGCACCGCCTTCCACCTGATCCGGATCGCGCAGCAGGGCTTCCAGATCCTCATCAACGATCCCCAGAAGCCCGAGGTCATAATCCACGGCCAGAAGCAGCGCGATCTCGTCGCGCAGTATTGGATCATCCCATTCGCTCAGCTCGGTCAATTTATTGTCGGCGATCCGGTAAGCCCGGCGATCATCCTCGTCGAGGTGGCTGAGCCGGATCACCGGCACATCCTTCAGCCCCAGCATGATGGCCGCCAGCACCCGGCCATGCCCAGCGATCAGCTCGCCGTCGTCGGCCACCATGCAGGGAACGGTCCAGCCGAACTTGGCCATGCTCGCGGCGATCTTGGCGACCTGGTCTGTGCCGTGGATTTTGGCATTGCGGGCATAAGGGCGCAGCCGGTCAATCGGCCACGTCTCAATCTGGCGCGGCGCGAAGACGAGGTCCATAGGGGCAGTTCTCATTTGCGGCAGGGCGGACGTGCCGATGCGTGCGGGCAACATGGCCAGCGACAGGATCGGGGTCCGCGATGTGGGGGAAACGAAAACGCCCGCGACGGGATACCTGCGGGCGCAATTCTTCGATGATCAATAGGTAGGTCAAGGGGGGCAGCTTTGTCAAATGAAAAAATGACTTGGATTCAATGGCTTCTTACAGGGTGGCTTCCGCTGGCTGGCTTCCGGCACGGTGGCTTCCACAAACTGGATTCCCTGGATTCCGAAAAGAATCCAGCACGCCAAGATCGTGATTCCGCAAGCCTTTGATAATGAGTCGCTTTTTCCAAAATCAAGCGGCAGGTGGATTCCGCCTGGATTCCCCGGTGAAAGTGCCTGTCGCTAGCGAAATGCCGCGCTGCGCCCCCCCGCATACGTTTGGGACCGGGAGGAACCATGTGAGGGGGGGCCGTGAAGCTGACTTCCACCGGTGGTCTATGATGTTGCAGAGCGGAACGTCATTCAAGCCTTTCGCTGCAATTGTGAAATCGTCTTCAATCATGGCAGGGGGGCAAGAAAGGTCGCGGCTGGACCGCGAATTTTGAACAGCTATAATACATCGGTGGCCAGCACCGTCAGCGCCTGAAGTTGCGGCTGGACCGCGAATTTTGAACAGCTATAATGCATTG
>NZ_KB907988.1:16404-16912 GCF_000382265.1 Yoonia vestfoldensis DSM 16212 | reverse complement strand
GCCTCGTTGCGGCTGGACCGCGAATTTTGAACAGCTATAATAACCCAGCTACGCCAACGCCGCCCACTGGAGTTGCGGCTGGACCGCGAATTTTGAACAGCTATAATCAATCTGGGCATCTACACGCCGATGTTCACGTTGCGGCTGGACCGCGAATTTTGAACAGCTATAATTTTTTGTCCCGTCCAAAATCCACCGGCATAGTTGCGGCTGGACCGCGAATTTTGAACAGCTATAATGGGGCAGGGCAAGGCCGCGTCTCTTTTGGAGTTGCGGCTGGACCGCGAATTTTGAACAGCTATAATGGCGTAAGATAAGGAAACCGGGTTTCCTTGGTTGCGGCTGGACCGCGAATTTTGAACAGCTATAATCTCGTATCCGTCCCAGATGCCGCCCTTGGGGTTGCGGCTGGACCGCGAATTTTGAACAGCTATAATTGACAAAGACACGCAACGCCTTGTCGTGCCGTTGCGGCTGGACCGCGAATTTTGAACAGCTATAACATGTT
>NZ_KB907988.1:14143-14447 GCF_000382265.1 Yoonia vestfoldensis DSM 16212 | reverse complement strand
CGCGGTTGCGGCTGGACCGCGAATTTTGAACAGCTATAATGCGGAGTTGGCATAGCGGAACACGCCACGTGTTGCGGCTGGACCGCGAATTTTGAACAGCTATAATCGTCAATCTCGAGGGGTCGTTGCCTGTTAAGTTGCGGCTGGACCGCGAATTTTGAACAGCTATAATCTGGCGCATCCGCAAGACTCGCCGTTTCGGTTGCGGCTGGACCGCGAATTTTGAACAGCTATAATCTTTATTGCGAAGTTGTCAACGCGTGCATTGTTGCGGCTGGACCGCGAATTTTGAACAGCTATAATC
>NZ_KB907988.1:0-13915 GCF_000382265.1 Yoonia vestfoldensis DSM 16212 | reverse complement strand
GTTGCGGCTGGACCGCGAATTTTGAACAGCTATAATAGATCTTCGGTTAAGCTCTTGTGAAAACAAGATTTAATCGGAAGGTCATCCAAATTTTTAAGCGCGAATCGCATCAGAACATCACCAGTTGCTGCGGATTTTCGCGGGCCTTTCGGCGGCCCTGATCCGAGAAATGTACGATATCACGATACTGCCGGTCAGTGAAGTTCAGGATTTGAATGTCGCCTGCATCCGGAAGGTGGCGTTCGATTCGGTTGACGCGGGTGGCAAAGGCCTCTTTGCCATTCACAAAGCGGGCATAGACGGAAAACTGACTGCGCTCGAAGCCTTCATCGAGGAGAAAGTTGCGAAACGCTGTCGCAGCTTTGCGTTGTGGTTTGGTGTCTGTGGGCAGATCGAACATCACAAGTATCCACATCAGCCGGTATCCTGACAAATAGGTAACATTAGAGCTCATTGGCCCAACCCCGAGAATGTCAGAGGGTCAGGTGGCGTCGGCAAGGCAAGGTTGAGCTTTCCTGCCTCGAAGCTTTGCCCGAGCGAAGTGGCAAGTTTCATCAATGCGACCGAACCCGGGGTGAAGCCATCCCCGAGGGGCAGGTCTATTGCTATCAGTCGGGCGAGCGATTGTTTTGCTTCGCTGTCAACTGCCGGACCATACGCTGCGGCTATCGTTCTGACCGCACTGTCCACGAGAGGGCGAAAGGGTTCCATCAAATCATCGGCAAGCGCAAAGGCATTTCTGCGGTTGGAATGAAACAGGCCGATTGTCGGATTAAGACCCGCCGCCACGACAGCGCGGGCGGTGGCGGCGCGCATTACGGTGTAGCCGTAGTTCAGAAGGGCGTTTGCATCCTCACCATCTGTGTCACGCCGAAAGTCGGAACCCATCATACGGGGCCAGTAGTGGCGCGCGGCCTGTGCCTCGATATTCGTGCTATCGCCAGAGGTAATCTTGCGCAGCATCATGAGCAGCGGCGCGGGGGCTTCGCCGATTGCCGAAAGGGCTGCCGCCTGCATTTGGACTTTTGCGACGACGATCTGTTTCCAAGCTTGTTTCATCAGTGGCGCCTTGGCGTACCACTGCGCTCGCATTCGCGCACCTTGTGCATGATGACCCTCAATTGGCATTAGGACCGATTTTGGTGCGTGATTGCTAGCACACAGCACGACGGGCGCGCCCCGCTCGGCCAGTTCGCACAAGAGGGATGTGGACCAAGTGGTGCCGTGAGCATGAACGATCACGGCAGCGATCTGATCCAACGGAGTTCGGCCTATTTCCTTCCCGTCCTGCGAAACCTTCAGGAAGCCGCGATGCCGTGACAAGTGGCGACCGTCGGTTGCAATGTCGATGATTTGGTCCAAACGCTACGCCTCACGCCCCCACGCGAATCAATAAGGTTTTGATTGTATTGCAACTCTCTGAATTCACCAAATTTGTGGCTATTGCGGTGGGCCAGGATCGCGCAGACGCCCCATTTCATCGACATGGACACGGCGGGCTTTGGCCCTGAGAAGGGTTGTTGCGCCGAGGCGGATATAGAGATCTTCCTTGGTTTTGCGATATCGGTCCGAGGCATTAGCTTCGTTATGCGGAACCAGCTCAATCATCCCCTTTCCGTTGAACTTCTCCACCGTTGCGATCACTGGTCCAAACTTGCTGTCCTCAAGTCTCACCAGATCACCCTTCATGAATTGATAAATTCGTTTTGCGGCAGGATGGGGGCGTGTCAGGTTTCCCTGATGGGCAACAAACATTGAAACAACGTGATGGAGGACTTTACCATCGGGAAGCTTCCAAACTTCGTAGCGATGATTGCTACCGCCTTGGTAAGCCTTAATCGGCGCATCGGCGGGCACGTAGACCCGGGCAGTATCTTGCAAAGGTTTTTCGATACGTACCCTTGATATTCCGTGATATGGCCCGGGCTTGGCAGCGAATGATAGGAGCGCCGCCTCGAAGTCTTTTTTGTCCTTGCCCTTGGTTGCCAAATGCAAAGCGCCGCGTAGCTGCGGGTCACGAACCCAGCCTGACCGCCCGCCTTCCTCAAACTGTGCTGCGGACAAAGACAAGAGCGGAATGCGGACTGCGACGTTCTGGTCGTCAATAATTGAGAGTGCCGTCGCCTCGTGCAACGCGCCGCTGGTGCTGTCGTTGCCCGTTTGCCGTGCGGCAAAGTCAATTCGGCCGTGATCGGCGCGGTGGCTGACGATGATACGGTCTAGTTGCGATTTGATATCGGTTCGAAAGTCGTCCCAAGGAGGAGGGACGGAGCGGGCAACCTCTTCGGCCCCATTCACTTCGTCCCTTTGCGCCATTTTACTGATCCGCTGGACCAAGGACCGGTCGGTAGCCGCGACAACGGCAGCATCTATCGCGTGGTGACGGTGGTCGCTGCGGTTTTTGGCTTTGACCGCGCCATCCTTATCAGGAAGCAGGCTGTTCAGCCCCCAATGGCGGCGCAGCATTTCGGTCAGGCGGCCAGGCACAACCCAGACATGGCTCTTGCCGTCCGCCCCATCGTAAAGCGCATCGAGATAGCTGCGGGCGATGCGCGACAGGTATTGAGTGTCTTTCAGAGCGCGGGCAGAGAAATCGTTCTCGCCCTCGAAACGCTCCATCGCATCGGGGGCAAAACGCCAAGCCTTGTTCGCGGGCAGATTTTTGAGGTTGGCTTCGATGGCATCCCAGGCCGGGGTATTGCCCCATGCCTCCCATGGAGTCTTGTTGGTTTTCTGGCGATTGAACTCCTTCAGGCACAGAGTACGGTTGGAAAATCCGTCCTCCAGCGTGCGCGAATAGGGAAGGATATGATCGACATCACAGGAGCCGTCAAAGATCATCGAGGCACTGATCGGCTTGCCGGAATATGGGCAACAGCGCGGGCCGATTGCCGGGCCGAGTTCCTCCCAAAGGCGATACATCACCCGATTGGCACCTGTGTTTGCATAGCCCAATTCTTCGATCTTTTGACCTCTGGTAATCGCAGCTTCGGTGTTCTTCTTGATATCGCGCTGCACGTCGCGCTTCTGATCTTCGGACAGCTTCAGATCGCGCGCTAGCTCAACGACGATTTCATCAGGCTTGCCGTAAACGGTGACAATTTTGTTCACCAAACGCCGCAGCTGGTTCAGGCCGATATGAACCGTCGGGTTGGTGATGCGGCCATAGCGCGTCACTTCGTCGTCGTTCTCGTCGTATGTGCCGGGGATCACGTGACGGTCGAGGATCTGGCCGTAATAGGGCAGTTCAGTCAGAACCTCGCCGGTACGCCCATCCGAATGGTGCCACCCACAAGCCGCCACCGCCGCGCTATAGGGGATCACTTCGGCTTCCAGCGCCGCCAATATCCGCTTTGTCGCCGTCATTCCCAGACGGCCGTGGCCTTCGGGCAGTGGGGCATTTGCCACGTTCTCGGCGTGCACGCGGTCAAGTCCGTGCGTCGCGATCAGCCATGCGACCAACGCGTTATGTTCTGCATCGCTCTGCACGGCGCGGATGCGCTGCACCAAATCCCATTGTGCTTCGGCGTCCAGTGTGGACCAACGCGACCCGAACCGGTCGGGATGCGACAGGCTGGCCCGCACCGGATCGCAGACGATGGAATCGCGGTTGGCAGTTTCCAGTGTGAATGATTGTTCGGGACGCAGCTTGATCAGCTTGCCAAGCGCCTTGAGCTTCATCGACATGCCGGACAGCGACTTGGTATGCGCCTTGTTATCTAACGCATGAGCAATTGTGTCCCGCTCATCGCGCGTCAGCCCGCGTGCCAGTTCGCCCCGTGCAGCCACCTTCAGGTTGTTCACTGTCTCAAAAAGAATACGGCGCTGGTTCTGCGGATGCGCGCTCGGGATGCGCTTATCATTCTGCGGAACGCCATGAGATCCTGAGAACAGGCACAGGCCGACCTCGGGTGTTTTCAGCGGGCGCTGGTGAAAGATGATCACCGAGATTTCATCGCGTAGCTCATCGGTAAGAATATCCGGGGAATTTGCGGCCTGCGCCGCCCAGAGTTTGGTAAATTCTTCGAACAAATGCCGCCGGTCCGGGTAGAAGTCATAACCCGCCTCTGCCTTTTCGGCGTTATCACGCGGTGCGATGGACAGTCGGGTACGTACAGTCGGCACGCATTTTGGGTCCGGGGCTGAAGCGCGCCGCATATGTAGAAATTCGCCGTAAGTACGCGCACCCTTGGCTATCATCGCCTGATCAAGACGTGCTGTCGCATCCTTGATCTTGCCGCTTTCGTTGTCGCCCTTGTCCGTCTTGCGGTTGGACTTAAAGCCGCGCCGCTGGTTCAGGTGGAACAAGGCACGGCCGAGATGGGTCAAGGGCAATTCCTGATCCAATCCCGAAGCGCGCAAAGCATAGGGATCAAGCTGTTCCAACGCCTTTGCCGCGACAGGATCGGCGGGCATCAAACCGGCGGCGGCCATTCGTTTCATCAACGCCGCCTTGCGCCGCAGGTAACGGTCACGGCGGCGGCGTTGAGCGCGGGCGCCGCGGCGATCAACGGCCAAAGAGGCCTTGGATTTAGGATCGCGCCCGTCCGAGAAAATCCGCACGCCCCCGTCGATCACCCCGGTGATCTCGTTGCCGTCGGTCGCATACAACCACCAGCCAATCGAATTCGTTCCAATATCAAAACCAAGACGCATAGCTACCTCATAACCTTAAACCGTGTTAGGAAACATTGACAATGACAACCTCTCATGTCAAGCTTCACGCATCAAGCTACCTGATCTATGTTACGCCGTGCTCCCGGTCCACCCCGGGATCGTATACGGAAATCCTGACAGACTAAGCATAGCGCAGGGAAACGGTTGGGTCCACACCAACTCTGCTTGGCTCCTGACTGGCCCGCAAAAGCCGTGTTAGTTGCAGCTTGACCTGAACTTGGAGATAGGCAATTATCCAAATGTTCAAAATTCGCGGTCGAGCCGTTAACAAGCATTCGATTGCACCACATTGAAACGCAGGCTACGGCCTGCGTTTTCTTATTTCCGGTATGGTTCGTCTTGTCAAAGTGTCTCAGAGATGCCCGCTTTCTAAATGTGGATTGTCGAGGTTCGCACCCGTAGCGTTTTTCCGGAAACCGCCCGTTCGTGTCCTATCTACAGCCTCCAAGGCATCTCCTTCGGCATCACCGCCGTCACCTCCATATCCCGCAACATGCGCCCTGCCACCAACCCATCCCGCACCCAATCCAGCGCCTGCCACCAATCCTCATATCCCCGCCTAGCGGAGGCGATCTGCTCCGGATGCGGCCGCCATGTGACCGGGCAAGCCAGAACCTCGACTGTGCGCCATTTGCCCCGGGTCAACACCCGTTCGGTGCCCACAACTTCCGTCACGGCCCGAATTCCATGCTGGTTTTGTCGCGTTTCCACCGGGACGCAGCGCGGCACTACGCCGGGCATCCAGTCGGGTGTCAGTCCGGCGCGGGCCAGTTCGGTCACACGGATCGCCATGCGGATGCCGCCGAGGCTGTCGGGGATCCCGGCGACGGTGGCGGCGATGGCCTCGGCGTCCTCGTGCACATATCCGCCCATCTTGTGCTGGCCTCCGTCGATCTTGCACCCTAGCGCACCGCGCTGCATCAGGACGTATTCCAGGCCAAAGCCGAAGCCTTCCTCGGTCACATCCGTCGGCGGTGGCAGTTCCAGCTGGGCCTTTTCCACCCCGAACGCCCATTCCAGTGCCGCTTGCACGCCCAGCGCGCGTTTGGTTTTTGGGCCGCCGGGCCGTCCGATCTTTCCTTGCATCGTCATTCGGGCCACCCTTCAAACAGCGTCATCTGCGCCGGGCGCTGGGCGTCGTCCAATGGCCGCCAAATCCACGGGCCCAAGGCCATGGGCAGCTGCGAGAGAGCGCCACGCATGTGCTGCTGCCAGTGGGTGAACTCCGTTGCCGAGCAGGCGCAGAGCGCGTGCCCGATGGGCCAGCCCATCAGCCATCCGACGAAGAGCGGGTTCAGGCGCCGCCGTGCCCGGGCTTTCAGGATCCGCCGCGAGACGACGCGCCCATGCGAGGCAATCATGAAAGCCCAGAGCGGGCGCGAGATCGGGGCGTGCGGCGAGGACCGCTGCCCATCTTGTGCGATCACTGGGGCTGGGTGGGTGAAGCCCTGTTCCGCTCGGTAATGCAGAATATCCATCCGACTTTTGCCATCGGCCCGCATCACGCTGGCCGGGCTGCTGCCCTTCCAGTTCTGCGCGGCCGGTGTCGGCCATTGCAGCGCCTGCGCCGACAGCTTCGGCTCGCCCCGACTGTTGATCTTGCCACGGATCCGGTCCACCTGATCGTCCGCCACCGGTGTCTGCCATTGCGCAGCCTGCGCTGGCAGGGGCGGAATCCCTCCCGAGCCGTAGCTCTGACCCGGACCACCCTTCGCACCGTCCGTCGCCTTGGGAGTCGACCAGTTGGTGATGCCCAGCGCCAGTGCCTCGGCCTTGCGGGTGAAGTCGCTGTTCCCCGCCGGGTTGTAGCTGGCCGTGCCCGGATGCAGGCTCATCGGCGTGGGCCAGGATGAAGATGCGCAGCCGTTGGTGCGGCGCGCCGACTTCTGCCGCGCTGAACAGACCCGCCGCAGGCGTGTAGCCCATGTCCCAAAGCTCTCGCAGCACGGTCTCAAGGCCGAGGCTGACGTGGCCGGGGACGTTTTCGAGGAACGCCCATTCTGGCTGGCATTCCCTGATGATGCGGGCGACATCTGGCCAGAGATGTCGGGGATCGTCGGCCCCGCCGCGTTTGCCCGCTGCACTGAAGGGCTGGCAGGGATATCCGGCGAGGATGATGTCGAAGGCGCCATGAAAGGGTCGGGCATCAAAACTTCGCAGATCATCCCAGATTGGCGCCGGGGCGAAATATCCGGCGCGCTGGGCGGCGATGAGGACGGATCGTGGCCAGTCCTCCCACTCGACAAAGGCTCGGGTGTGATATCCGGACTCGGCGAGCATGAGGCCCAGATCAAGGCCTCCGCCGCCTGCGCAGAGGGACAATCCGTGCCGGGGAGGAAGCACCACGCCATTCACAGCACCCCCCGCTGGCGCAACCGATCCGTGGTCACCAGCCCCCGCGTCAGCATCGCCCCGCACATGGCATTGCTGATCATGCCCTTGGGCAAATATTCGTCAGAGTTGACCCTAGCCGCATAGAACGCCGCAAGTTCATCCTCGCTTGGCGGGGGTGCAGCGTTTGCTTTGCGCTGCCGCTTGGCCTTTTGGCCCTTCGCAGTCGCGATGGCCGTATGCGCATCGCGCTGGGCGGCGCGTTCCATGAACCGATCAATGGCTTTGGGCCCATCGGGCGGATTGGGACGATCGGCCCGGCTCTCGGTGGCGACCTCGATGATCCGGTCCTCAGAGAGCCCGAGATCATCGATCCAGCGTTGGACGTGCAGCTTGGCGGGCCAGCCCTGCCACCAGGCGGGCAACGTGGTGTTGGCTTTGAGGCCCAGCGCGCTGAGCAGCTCTGCGAAGAACCGATCAAAATCAGAATCTCGCGCCTGCGCGTCCTCCTCCTCCTTTACTGGTTCCCTTAAAGGTTCCCTTACAAGGTTAGTGTCCGGATTCCGGACACGGCTTTGGTCATTTTCCGGACACGGCTCGGGGTCAAAATCGGACACGGCTTTTGGGTCATTTCCGTGTCCGAAATCCGGACATGGATCAGCCGCGCTAGGCGAATTGAGGTCGCATGTGCCGGTGAAATCAGTGATTTCCGCTGCTCCTGCGTTTCCGTGTCCGATTTCCGGACTCGGCACCACATCTGGCGGTGTGAAGCCGCGCTCGAACCCCAAGATGTAGCGGGTGGGCTGCTGGCGTTTGGTCACCGGATCAATCCGTGGCACGCGGCGGAGCAGACCGCCTGCCTCCAACTGGCGGAGGTGATCGTTCAGGGTCGAGCGGCTGATCTCGCAATCATGCGCCAGCCGCGCCTGCGAGGGAAAGCAGCCGTAGTCCGGATTGAACCGGTCGCAGAGATGCCAAAGCACGATCTTGGTGGTGGGTTTCAGCCCGCGCTGCTTGATGGCCCAGTTGGTGGCGTCATGGCTCATGGCGCGGGCCTCCGAACCGGGCTGGCAACGCGCGTGGTGAAGCCGTTGTCGGCCAGCGCGCCCAGCGCGTCGTCGACCGACCGCACCAGCGCCCAGCCAAAGCCCTGCGCGCAGACGGTGTCGCGAAAGACCTCCTGCGATTTGCGCAATCGGCCGGTTTCGCTTTTGACCTCAAGGAACAGCACGCGGCCACCGGAGATCACGATCAGATCGGCAAATCTGGCATGGACGCCCATGCCGACAAGGATCGACTGGCGCTTTGCGCCGCGGGGCCCCGCCTCGGTCACCTCGTTGACGCAGTGATGGACGATGGCGTCACGTGGCAAGGCGAAGCGCAGAGCCTGCACGATGGCGCGCTGGGCATCGGCCTCGGGTGTGCTGCGTCGGTTCATGCGGCACCGCCTTTCGGGAAGGCTGCCGCCGCGATGGCGTGCAGCGGCCGTCGGTCCAACAGGCGCAGCAGCTCCAGCGCATCGCCACACTCAACGGCATCGTCGGTCTGGCTGACGACAACCCGCGCTGCGAGGATGATCAGCGAGTTCGGATGCTGGGTGGTGTCGGCCAAGACGCTACGCGCCTCGGTCAGGCGGTCGTGCATCCAGTCGCCGGTGGGGGAAGTCGGAATGGCGGGTGGGTGGAACAGGGGGTGGTTCATTTCCGCCCCCGCCGTGGCCGCGTCGGGCGGGTCTGTTCCTGCGCGTTTATCCAGTTCTCCACTGTGGAGCGTCGGTACAGCACCTTGCGCCCGATCCGCGTGCAGGGCGGGCCAAGCTGGCGGGCCTCCCAGCGGGCCAGCGTGTCGCAGGCAATGCCGAGTTCACTGGCCAGCTGTTCGCGGCTGATCCAGTCGGCCAACAGGTTGAGGGGTTGGTCCTGCGGTGCAGGGGCTGTGGTCTGCATTTCGGTCTCCTATCCAGATCCCGGCAGATGCCGGAGATGGGGTGAGGGAAGCAGACGGGAAGGACCGGAACCTAGGCAGAGACCGGAATTGAGGCGCGGCTGGCAATTCCGGTCCTTGTTTCATTGGGGTTTTGGCGCATAGCCGGAATGCGAATCGGAAACGCCGCCCAGCGCATTCCGCCAATTTCGGTCATGTGAGACAGATCACGCCCGAAGATCGGGGCGAACACCCCTGCCGGTGGGATTTCACCGACAGGGTACGACAGCGGCTGCACGGCGGGTGCTAAACACCCGTTCCGGCGTCAGGGCAGCGCGGGAAAATCGCTGCGGCGATAGGCATGAACGAGGTTGCGCACTTCAGGCGGTGCGATCACCTCGATAGCGTCGCCCCATTGATAAAGGTGCCAAGCCATTTCCAGCCAACCCCCGGCACTGAACCGGACGGTCAGGCTGCCGTCAGCCTCATCCTGCATGTGCTGGTCGGGATGGAAGACGAAGGCGCGCGCGACAGCGGCCGCCGTAGGCGCAAATCGCCATTCCACCGGTCCATATTCCTTATCTGAATGGAATGAACCGAAGGCGCGGGCCGCGTGTGTGCCAAGGTCAAAATCGGGATCGCGCAGGAAGGAATTCTGCAGCAGGCTGGCGCTTACAATCCGATCCAGACGGTAATGGCGATACTTGCTGCCGGTGCCGATCTCACGCGCGATCAGATAGCCGCGCATGCCGAACAGCACCCCATATGGCTCGACCGCCCGCGACCGTGGCTTGGCATCCTGCCCAGTGGCATAGTCGATCTGCATCGTGAACGGGCCTTTCAGCGCATTTTCGATCAAGCCGAGAACATGCGCTGAATACTGCGCGCGAGGGCCCGGGCGGCAGGCATGGCCCCGGGCTTCCAGAACCGTTTCGGCGTCCACCTCTACGCGCCGCGCAAAGGTTGACGACATCGTCGCCAGCAGGCGGTTGCGCAGCGAGGTCAGCGCCGTGACCTCTGTGGTGGCCCCGTCGCGTTCTGCACGCCGGATGCCCATTTCCAGCGCCGACAACTCGCCGTCGCGAATACCCTGCAGGTGCAGAAGGCGGCTGTCGGGCAGCTGCCACCACTTGCGCCGGTCCCTGTCGGTACGCGTCTGCACCATCGGAAATGCCTCCTCCAGCGCGCGCGACATGCGCTGCGCCGTGCGAAGGGTCACGCCGAAGGTGTCCACGATTTGCACGAGACTGATGCCACCGGGCCGGGCAGCCGCCTCTTCCGCCAGGCGCATGATGTTTAGGGCCTTACCCAGCCTTTTGTTATCCATCGTTTATCCCTGACCGAACCTGACAGGGACGTTAACGACAATTCGCTTTAAAAGAGAATAGCTGTCTTGGTCAGCTCAAGCCGATTCTATCTGTGCGTGTTTCAGATAAACGAGGTGCATTTCACCCGGTTCTCCAGACATGCCCGATTGAAGACATCTTGAGGCGTGTTTCTGGATGGCGAGCAAGTTGGCAAGCCGCAGTTCAGGAACGCGATCCCTGCCATGCCCGGTGCTGACCCGGGTGTCGGCTGAATAAAGCAAGGACGCACTGCCCATGAGCCTGCCACCGAGAGCCTTCTATTCCTTGACCGAGATATCCGACCGTTGGGGTTGTGTCGCTGCCGATCTGGCGGGATGGGCCGCGACCGACCATCTGACCCTTGTCACCAGCATCGCGTCGGTGATCTGCGGCAAACAGCCTGTCGCCGGGATCGTGGTGGTCACCGCCGCTGACATGATGCGGATGTTCCGCCGTCATGGTCCGAGCGACGACGAATGCCGGGTGTTCCGGATCCGGCCGCAGGGCAGTACGGAATGGCAATACATCACCGAACCGGCGGATGGCCTATTGATCAAGATCACTGATCTGATGCTTCTGGCCGGGGAGGTGCAGAAGTTCGAGGACGAGCGCGATTTGCAGCGCCGCCCCTTCGTGTCGCCTGGCTCAGCCCCGCGCTATGATTGGGAGGGCATGAACATCATGCTGTTCCGGCGCATCAATGACCAAGGCGTGCCTGCAACGCAGGCCGAACTGATCGCCGAGGTGCAAGACTGGTTTGCCCAGACCTCGCCCACAGGGGACATCCCCGAGGAAAGCACGACGCGCAAGAAGATCGCGCCGATCTGGCGCGCGCTGCGCGAAAGGGAATGAGGCGACACGTGCGACCCGGTCAGGCGCTTTTCTGATCCTGATCAGCGTCATGCACCAGCTGTGGGCGGGGTCGGAAGATGCTGGCGACGGCATTGACCCCGTCGCGCAGGGGCGAGTCCATCAGGTGGGCATAGCGCTGGGTCGTCTGCAATTGCGTATGGCCCAGCAGCTTGCCGATCATTTCCAGCGATGCTCCGCCGCTGACCAGCAAGGACGCGAAGGTGTGGCGCAGGTCATGAATCCGCACATCGGGCAAGTTGGCCTCGGTCTGGATCCCGATCCAGAACCGGCGGATTTCCTTGACCGGCTGGGCGGGCGTGTCGCCGGGGAACAGCCACGGATTGCCGCGCGGCACCAGCAGGGACCGCTCGCGCACGATGGCGGCCACATCGCCCGAGATCGGGATGCGGTGGATCTTGCGCTGTTTGGTGGTCGCAGCCGGTTTTGACCAGCTGCCAAGCTCAAGGTTGAACTGTTCAAACCGCGCCTGCCGCACCTCGCCCGACCGCGCGCCGGTCAGCATGCAAAGCCGGATGATCCCCGCCGCGCGCTGGTCTTTGGCCGCATCCAGCGCCTTTGCCAGCCGCCCGATCTCCTCCGGCGTCAGGAACCGCTCACGTTCATTCTCGATCCGGCGGCGGAACCCGCTGGCGGGATTGTCGGCGCGCATGCCCCAGTCGATGGCCAGCGTGAACATCTTGCGCAGAACCTCACCCACCCGGTTGGCGCGCACCGGCGTGGGCTTTGGCCCCTGCAGCTTGCGGGCGCGGTTGTTCGGCTTGGCCTTCGAGGGCCGGGCCCGACCCGCCGCGATCTTGGTCAGCAGCTTTTCGACATCGGCCTTTGTGATCTCCGTCACCAGCTTCTTGCCCCAGTCAGGCGCCACCAGCTTGTGCATGATCGTGTGCTGATCGGCTGCATTGCGGGCGGCGAGGTGCGGTGTATGTTCCGCCAGATACCGTGCGATCATGTCGTTGACCCGCGGTGCCTCGCGCGATGTCTCCCGCAGGCTGAGGGGGTCGACCCCTTCATCGATGTCGCGCCGCAGCTCCTTGGCCCGTTCCCGCGCCGCGACCGTGTTCCACTCCGGCCAGCGCCCGATGGTCATCCGCCGCTGCCGTCCGCCAACCCTGTAGTCGAGGGTGAAGGCCCGGTTGCCCGAGGGGTAGATGGTAATCGAAAACCCGCGCACGTCGGTGTCGAAGATCTGGTAATCCCGCCCCAGGTTCTCGGCCTCCCGGACAGTTTTCTCATTCAGTTTCAGCCTGTTGACCATGGATCGCACTCCTTCGCTCGTCCGACATGAGGCGTAGATTCGCGCCCATATCAAGCAAAGCATGGCGACAGGACCGGAATGCAGGCGGAGACCGGAATTGGGGAGGGGTGGGGCGTTCCGGTGCGGGTTGAGAGAATGGGAAACTTGCGTCATGTTCACAGGTGTACGAACTGCTTTTGCGTTCCTTTAGCAGTGATCGTTCAGCCGTTTAGTTTGAACGCGCGGATAGCGACAGCCGCTCTGCTGGTCATCGTCATCTTCGCTGCAGGGACAAAGTAGTATGGATGTCAGATGACTCGGGATAGCTCACCATTTTCTGAACGGTTCGGATTCCATGCACCTGCAGCCGAGATTTCGGTACGTGAAAGTGCGCCTGATGAGGTGCGGGATGCGGTTGTGATGTTGGGTTACCGCAATGGGGTTGGACCTGGAAGAATGCGGGATGCTCTATGTGAGGTACTGCTAAAACGGCCAGACCCAGGAAATTGGTCGGCTGGAAATATTGAAAACGAGGTTCACCAACTCGCCGACGGTGCACCTTGGTACAAGATTTATGACTTCGTCGAGCGCCTGTACGTTGAAGTCGGAAAAGCAGATTTCACCGGGGATCGACAGCGGCAGTTTGAAGCTAGCTTGAACCAGTCGTTTAAGGAACTTGGAGTCGGCTGGCAGCTTGAAGCTGGCCAACTGATGGCGCGCGGATCCGAAGCCTTTACATTGACGACCCAAGATGCGGTTGCCGTCATGCGAGAGTCCGCCGCACCAACTGCAGCAAATGAAATTCATGAGGCGCTATCGGACATTTCAAGACGCCCGCATGCAGACATTACCGGCGCGATTCAGCATGCGATGGCTGCGCTTGAATGCGTAGCACGAGAAGTGGATGGCAGCAGCGATACTTTGGGCCAGATCATCAATCGGTTGACCTTACCGCGCCCTCTCGACCAAGCGCTTCATAAGCTGTGGGGCTTTGCGTCCGAGCAGGGACGTCACATTCAAGAGGGACGGGAACCGAAGTTTGAGGAAGCAGAGCTGGTCGTAACAATCGCATCTGCTGTAAGCGTCTACCTTCTGCGCCACCGCAAAAATGGGCTTCAGGAGTGATAGACACCCGCATACGGCTGGCCAAGAATGAGACATAGGTTGTCAATCTTACCCGGTTTCACCTCAACGCCACCTCAACCGACGTATGCTGTTTTGTCCCTTTTTAAACCGCTGCAATCCTTCGAAATCCGTCCACTTCCTTCGAACGACGACCATCAGGTTTTGTGAATTCAAAGGCTTGCGAGCTAAGCTACTGAATTGAAAAGATTAGTAAAAATCTGGGTCCATAGGCTCATAACCTGAAGGTCGTAGGTTCAAATCCTACTCCCGCAACCAAAATACAGCGCCAAATCAAACGCTTAAAGCCCGACCTAATCAGTCGGGCTTTTGCTTGTGCAGTTCTTGTCAACGCCTTGTCAACGTTTGACGAGTCCCCCCTAAAGCAGGGGGCCTTTTTGGATCTGGC
>NZ_KB907987.1 GCF_000382265.1 Yoonia vestfoldensis DSM 16212 | reverse complement strand
ATCGCTTGACGGCAGAACCCCCGATCAGGCCTACTTCAACCAGCCGATGCCCGAAGCGGTAGCGGCATAACCAAGGCGGAAAACCACTTAGAAAACGCCAGGAACCTGTTCAATCAAACCGAACCACCTCTAATTGTCATGTCAATGACAGCACTAAACTAATCAGAATGCAACCATTGCACGCGGACGTAAGGTGCGTACTCGCTGCGCACCGCACACATAGGTGCGCCAAAGGCACACCCTAGGCGGCACACCCCACACCCCACTTGACCCACATCAAGGCACGCCCCTGCCGCCTCCGCTACGCCTTGCGCGACAGTGCATTCCAGAGGGGTCAGACATGTTTCGTCTTGCAGCCATGCTCTACAGCATCATCGGGACCAGTTTCGCGGGCAGTTTCGTGATCGCGGCGCTGGCGACCGGATATGACACGCTGGGGCCGATCATCATCGCGGCGGCGGCGGGGGCGATCCTGGGGATTCCCGCCAGTTGGGCGGTTGCCCGCGCAATCACGCAAAATATTCGCTGAGCGTCGCGATCAAAATGTCACCCTCGCGCGTTAAGGATGCATCAACCTGATGGAGGTGACGATGCATTACCTGCCCCACGGCTTTCTGGTGTTCCTCGGCGGGGCCTGTCTGGCCGTGATCTGGACCTCGGCCCAGCTCTGGTAGATCAAAAGGCGTTTTCGACGGCTTGTCCGGCGCTGGTGATATCGCGCCCGACGCCTTGCACGGTGTTGCAGGCGGTCAGGCCAAGGATGGCGACGAGGACAAGCAGACGGATCATCGGAAACTCTTTCGCTGTTGATGGCCCGATCCTACTGGACCGCTCCGCCCCGCGCAAGATTTCGCCCTAGCCCAGAAACGCCGCGACCGCGCCCACGAATTCGCGCGGTTTTTCCGCATGCAGCCAGTGCCCCGCATCGGGGATTTTGGCGAAAACCGCATTGGGAAACAGCGCCTTGATCGGCGCGCGATGGGCGGCGGTGACGTAGTCCGACTTGCCCCCCGAAAGAAAGAAGGCCGACCCGTCGAACTGCCCTTCAAGCTGTGGAAAGCCGATGATCGTGTCCATCTCCGCCTGAAGGACATCGAGGTTCAGCCGCCAGCACCTGTCCTTCATATCGAGGCTTTGCAGCAGGAAATCCGCAACCCCCGGCCCAAGGTCGCCCAGCTGCGCCTTGGCCTCGGCCCTTGTCGCGACCGCCGCCGGATCGACACGCCGCATCGCCGCGATGGGCCCGTGCTGGTCGTGGGTGTAGCTGACAGGCGCGATATCCGCGACGACCAGCTTGCGGACCAGTTCCGGGTGCTGCACCGCCAGCACCATCGCGGCCTTGCCCCCCATCGAATGGCCCAGAACGTCCATGGGCCGGTCCATCACCTGCGCCAGATCGGCGGCCATGTCGGGATAGGTATGGCTGTCATACCACGGACTGTCGGCGTGGTTGCGCATGTCCACCGTGATCACGGGGCGCGTTTCCGACAGCTTTTTCGCGATGACCCCCCAGTTGCGGGCAGACCCGAACAACCCGTGGGCGATCAGAAGGGGCGTGGCACCGGGGCCGTCATGCAGGACCGTGTTCAACATGCATCTGTTGCTAACCTTCCTTGCCCGCGCTGGCCAGAGGGATTGAGGCCGCCGCGTTAACGATTTACCGCAGCGGTCATGGCATCAGACATACACACGCAGGTGGACGAGATCGGCACGCTTCTGGATCAGAAGCTTGGCCTGCGCGCGCGCACGTTCGAGGCACAGGTCCGCAAGGCCCGCCGCTTCCTGCCGCGGGCGCTGCGGCGCGAGTTGATCTATCTGGCGCAGGCCGAGGCGCTGGCCGATAATCCCAAGCTGCACCGCATGATCGACCGGCCCCGGCTGGACGCGGCGCATCGCAATGCGCTGGCCTATCTGGACCGGATCGACGTCAAGCAAAAGCGGCGCACGGCGGCGCTGAATGTTGTCGCCTCGATCGCCTTCGGCATACTGGTCACCGCAATCGTGGTGATCTTCGTTCTGGTGCAGCGCGGGCTGGTCTGACGCGGGCAAGGTGGGTAGAATGACCCACCCTACGCGACGGTTTAGAGGTTCGTGTAGATCGGGAACCGGTCGCAAAGCGCCTCGACCTCGGCGCGGACCTTCGCCTCGACCGCGCCATTGCCGTCCTCGCCATTGGCGGCCAGACCTTCGGTCACTTCCACGATCCAGTCCGCGATCTGGCGGAACTCGGCCTCGCCGAAACCACGCGTCGTGCCTGCGGGCGTGCCCAGACGGATGCCCGACGTGACCATCGGTTTTTCGGGATCGAAGGGGATGCCGTTCTTGTTGCAGGTGATATGGGCGCGGCCCAATGCCTTTTCGGTCGCGTTGCCCTTGACGCCCTTGGGGCGCAGGTCGACCAGCATCACATGGGTATCGGTGCCGCCGGTGACGATATCCAGACCGCCTTTCATCAACTGATCCGCCAGCGCCTGTGCGTTCTTGATCACCTGCGCCTGATAGGTCTTGAATTCTGGCCGCAGCGCCTCGCCGAAGGCCACGGCCTTGCCTGCGATCACATGCATCAGCGGGCCGCCCTGAATGCCGGGGAAAATGGCGGAATTGAATTTCTTCGCCAGATCCTCGTCATTGGTCAGGATCATGCCACCGCGCGGACCGCGCAGGGTTTTGTGTGTGGTGGTCGTGGCGACATGCGCATGGGGGAAGGGGGATGGATACAGCCCTGCCGCGACCAGACCCGCGAAATGCGCCATATCGACCAGCAGATAGGCCCCGACGCTATCCGCAATCTCGCGCATCTTGGCGAAGTCGATGATGCGGGGGATGGCGGACCCGCCCGCGATGATCATCTTGGGCTGGTGTTCGGTGGCCAGACGCGCGACCTCGTCATAATCCAGCAGGTTGTCCTGACGGCGCACGCCATACTGGATGGCGTTGAACCATTTGCCGGACTGGTTGGGCTTGGCCCCGTGGGTCAGGTGACCGCCCGCATCCAGCGACATGCCAAGGATCGTATCGCCGGGCTGCAGCAGCGCCTGGAACACGCCCTGGTTCGCCTGGCTTCCCGAATTGGGCTGCACGTTGGCATAGGCGCAATCGAACAGCTGGCAGGCGCGTTCGATGGCAAGGTTCTCGGCCACATCCACATGCTCGCAGCCACCGTAATAGCGGCGGCCCGGATAGCCTTCGGCGTATTTGTTGGTCATCACGCCGCCTTGGGCCTCCATCACGGCGGCAGAGACGATGTTTTCCGACGCGATCAGCTCGATCTCCTTGCGCTGGCGCTTGAGTTCGGCCTGCATCGCAGCGTGCAGCACAGGGTCGCGCGTGGCGAGGGGTTCGGTGAAAAAGCCTTGGTCGCGGATCGTGATATTCATGGGGTGCATCCTCTTTGCAGGCGCCAGACAGGTTGATTGCGCCCCGTTTACCCCAGAAACCCCAGCATCAGAAGCATCAAAACGACCATGATCTTTATGAGCGCGTCATGCATGTTTCGTATCGGCGGCTTGCGTTTCGGGTGTGATCGCCCCACAAGTTTAAGGAAACGCAGGGGAATTCACCATGCCAGCCGTCAAGATCGCCTTTGTCGCCAGTTCCGTGCCCATCGCGCAATCCGCCTTGCGGGCGCTGGCGCAGGCTTATGGCGATGTGCCGCAGGCCAAGGCCGATGTGATCGTGGCCTTGGGCGGTGACGGGTTCATGTTGCAGACGCTGCACGCGACCCAAGGCCTTGACGTGCCGGTCTACGGGATGAACCGTGGCACGGTGGGGTTCCTGATGAACGAATACCACGACACCGACCTGCTGGCGCGTCTGGCCGTGGCCGAGGAAGAGGTCATCAACCCCCTGCACATGACCGCCCTGACCGTGGACGGCAAGATGCACGAGGCTTTGGCGATCAACGAGGTCAGCCTGCTGCGCGCAGGCCCGCAAGCCGCCAAGCTGCGCATCACCGTGGACGGCAAGCTGCGGATGCCCGAACTGGTCTGCGACGGCGCGCTGCTGGCGACACCGGCGGGGTCCACGGCGTACAACTATTCCGCCCACGGCCCGATCCTGCCCATCGGGTCCGACGTGCTGACCCTGACCGCGATGGCCGCCTTCCGCCCGCGCCGCTGGCGGGGGGCATTGCTGCCGAAAAAGGCGGTGGTGCGGTTCGATGTGATCGACCCCGCGAAACGACCCGTGATGGCGGATGCCGACGGGAAGTCCGTGCGCGATGTGGTCAGCGTGGAGATCCGGTCGGAACCGGGGATCCGGCACCGGATCCTGTTCGATCCGGGGCATGGGTTGGAGGAGAGATTGATTAGGGAGCAGTTTGCGTGAGGGGAACCACGAAAATAGTTATTACAATAAAAGCTATATCAAAAAAAATGACGAGTTAGATATAAATGATGCCTAAGATATCTATCTTTTTTTGCTATTTAGATAACTAAACTCCGTTTGCCCTGCTTTTATAGAAAGCTCCACCCACTCATTCTTCATGTCAGGTAAATCTACATAGCTTGCAGATACCTCAATCAAACGCTTAGAGTATTTAAGAGATTTTTCTGCTGTATTGCCCAAATAGTCAAAAAATCTCTTTTCATCAGGTGGATAGCTGAGGGCTGTCTCAGTTTCAAATATTTTATGACCAGTTTTGGGATCGCTATATGTGTTTATCACAGTCTCGAGAATGAACCAAGACAACATAAACTGTTTGCCAGCATCAAGCTTCCCAAAAGTAACGTTAGCTGTCGGTTCCCACTCAAAAGTTTTGTCCGTTAAGTCTGAGTCTAAGTGGCCAATATACTTATTGCGGATATACTTAAAAAAGCTGAAGGATTCTTTTAGTTCAATGTTCATTTTTCCCAGATCGGGATGGTCCTTGTATAGCGCACGAGAGATGCCAGCTAAATCTGCAATATTTGCGATCTCAAGCATAATGTGTCGGAAAAACAAGAACCTCATGCTTAGTAGTTCAGCTGCACGAGCCATATCTGGCTTATCTTCACCCTTTCCCAATTGGTTTGCAGCGTTATGAGCAGTATGCAAGCCATGATAAGCGATCATCGCTGCGGTACCAATGTGTCTATAGTTCATTGTCGGATCATCACCGAATTTTGTCGTTTCGGATAAAAGTGGGACTGTCGATAGTTGCTTCCATAGGTACTGTTATCGTTCAAATAATGTTGGTTTTCAAACCCCCAACCGATCCCTCAACGCATAATACCACGATCCCATAATCGAATAGGGCACGCGGAACATCCGGCCACCGGGGAACGGATACCACGGCACTTTGGCGAAGACGTCGAAACGGGCGCGGTCGCCGGCGACGGCTTCGGACAGGATGCGCCCGAAGGTGTGCGACCCCGTCACCCCATGCCCGCTATAGCCATGCGCGAAATAGGTGTTGTTGCCCAGCCGCCCCATCTGCGGGACGCGGCTGAAGGACAGGGCGAAATTCCCGCTCCATGCGTGGTCGATCTTCACGCCTTTGAGCTGCGGATAGACCTTTTCCATCGCGGGCCGCAGTTTGGCGACCACATCCGCGGGATCAGTGCCGCCATAGACGGTGCCGCCGCCAAAGATCAGCCGTTTGTCGGCGGACAGCCGGAAATAGTCGAGGATATAGCGGACATCCTCCACACATTTGTCGGTCGGCAGCAGTTCATCCGCCTTGTCGCCCAAGGGGACGGTCGCCATCATCTGTGTCGACACCGGCATCACCCGCGCGGTCAGGGCGGGGACCACATGGCCCAGATAGGCATTGCCGCACAGCAGCAGCGTGTTGCAGGTCATCGTGCCTTCGCGGGTGCGGACCACGGGCTTGTCAGCTTCGGTATCGGCGCTGATGACGGGGGATTGTTCGTAGATCACGCCGCCCAGTTTCTCGAACGCCGCAGCCTCGCCCAGACACAGGTTCAGCGGGTGCATATGCCCGCCGGTGTGGTCGATCATGCCGCCAGCATAGACGTCCGACCCGATATGGTCGCGCAGTTCGGATTTGCTCAGCATGTCCTGATTGTGCAGCCCGTAGCTGGCCCAGAGCGCGCGGCGCTCGTCCAGCTCGCGCATATGCGCCGCCGTCAGGCCGGTGAAGATGTTGCCATGTTTGAGATCGCATTTGATGTCATAGGTGGCGACACGTTCGCGGATGATCTCGCCGCCTTCCTGCACCAGACCGGCCACGAAATTCGCCGTGTCCTGCCCGTAGCGGCGTTTGATCGTCTGCAGGCTGGCGTTCAGCCCGTTGACGATCTGGCCGCCATTGCGCCCCGATGCCCCCCAGCCGACGCGCGCGCCTTCGATGATCGCGACCTTGAAGCCTTTTTCCGCCAGATGCAGCGCCGCCGACAGCCCGCTGTAGCCCGCGCCGACCACGCAGATGTCGATCAAGTGGTCGCCTTTCAGCCTAGGCCGTTCCGGTGACGGATTGGCGCTGGCGGCGTAATAGCTGGTCGTGTGTTTGGTCTCGCCCGAGTTGGCGAATGTTTCGATAGGCATCACAGGCTCCGGTTTCACACCGTTTGGCGGCGCGCCCCGTTATGGGCCGCGCCGCGCCGGATTGGCAAGGGTCCGTTCCGTCGCAGCCGCGTCAGGCTTTGGCGTACCCCAAAGGTTGCAGTGCCGCCCTGATCTCGTCGAGGATCGCGGGGTCGTCGATGGTGGCGGGCATCTTGAACTCCTGCCCGTCCGCGATCTTGCACATCGTCGCGCGCAGAATCTTTCCCGACCGCGTTTTCGGCAGGCGGTCCACCACGGCGACCAGCTTGAACGCGGCGACCGGACCGATCGTTTCGCGCACTGCAGCAATGACTTCCCTGACGATTTCGGCATGGGGTTTGTCGCAGCCCTTGTTCAGGCAAACGAACCCCAGCGGCAATTGCCCTTTGAGTTCATCCGCCACGCCGATCACGGCGCATTCGCCCACATCGGGATGGTTGGCGAGGATTTCCTCCATAGCACCCGTGGACAACCGATGCCCCGCCACGTTGATGACGTCATCCGTGCGCGCCATGATGTAAAGATAGCCGTCGTCGTCGATCATGCCCGCGTCACCCGTTTCGTAGTAACCGGGGAAGGTGGTCAGATAGGCCTTCACGAACCGGCCCTCGGCGTTCCAGAGCGTCGGCAACGTGCCGGGCGGCAAGGGCAATTTCACCGCGATGGCCCCGAGAGTGCCTGGGGCGACAGGATGCCCCGCCTCGTCCAGCACCCGCACGTCATAGCCGGGCATTGGCACAGTGGGCGATCCGATCTTGACCGGCAGCGCCTCGATCCCGGCGGGATTGCCCGCGATTGTCCAGCCGGTTTCGGTTTGCCACCAATGGTCGTAGACCGGCACCTTCATCACGTTCTGCGCCCAGAGGATCGTATCCGGGTCCGCGCGTTCGCCCGCGAGATACAGCGCGCGCAGGCAAGAGATATCATAGGTCTTGATCATCTCGCCCTTGGGGTCTTCGCGTTTGATCGCGCGGAACGCGGTGGGCGCGGTAAAGAACGACCGGACGTTATGTTCCTGGATCACCCGCCAGAACGTGCCCGCATCGGGTGTGCCGATGGGCTTGCCTTCGAACACGACGGTGGTGTTGCCGTGGATCAGCGGCGCATAGCAGATATAGGAATGGCCCACGACCCAGCCGACATCGGACGCGGCCCAGAACACATCGCCCGGATCGACATTGTAGATTGCCTTCATCGTCCAGTTCAGCGCCACCAGATGGCCTGCCGTCGCGCGCACGACGCCCTTGGGCGCGCCCGTGGTGCCCGAGGTATAAAGGATATAGGCCGGATGATCGCCAGCAACGGGGACGCATTCCGTGGGAACCGCGTCTTTCTGCACATCGTGCCAATCATAATCACGGCCCGGCGTCATGTCGGCGCGGCCTTGGTCGCGTTGCAGGATGACACAGAAATCCGGTTTGTGCGTAGCTTCCGCGATGGCGGTATCCAGCAGGGGTTTGTATTTCACCACCCGACCCGGTTCGATCCCGCAAGACCCAGCGATGATCGCCTTGGGTGTCGCGTCATTGATCCGCACAGCCAGTTCATGCGCGGCGAACCCGCCGAAGACGACAGAATGAACCGCCCCCAGACGGGCGCAGGCCAGCATCGCCATCAGGGCTTCGGGGATCATTGGCATATAGATGATGACACGGTCGCCCTTTGCGATCCCCTTGGCACGCAAGGCACCCGCCAGCCGCGCCACGTTGTCCAGCAGTTCGGCATAGGTGATTGTGCGCTTGGTGTCGGTGACGGGGCTGTCGTAGATGATCGCCGCCTGATCGCCACGGCCAGCGGCGACATGGCGGTCGACCGCATTGTAGCAGGTGTTGACCTGTGTGTCGGCAAACCACTTATAAAGCGGTGCGCGGCTGCCATCGAGCGCCCTTTGCGGCGGAGCCACCCAGTCGATCGCCTTCGCCTGTTCCAGCCAGAACCCCTCGGGGTCGTTTTGCCAGCTTGCGTAAACCTCTGCGTAGCCCATCCGCGTGTTCCTCCCAAAACCGATGACACGGTCTTGTTACGCGTGGGCTACCTGTCAGGCAACACGGCAGGCAATCCCGCGCGGCAACGAGTCAATCAATTGACAGGCCATCAAATATCCATCTTCCGAGCCCAAATATCCCCGCCGGAGGCATAAAGTCTTTTGCACCGTCCTCAGCGATCAGTATCACAGGAATAACGTGCCCAGTAATCCTTGATCCAGCGCACAGGAAAATAGCCGAACTTTTCGGGTGATCCCCATTTTTTGAACGGGGCTTGGATCAGGTCCTGCGGATTTGGCTGGCCGTGGAAGGAAACAATCATGCAGTCACTAGGAGGCCGGGACGGTTGCAAGAACAGACTCGTCGGAAAATGCCATGCGAGTGATTTTTTGAAGCTGAGGACCCAGCCTTTGGGCAGATACTGACGCTTGTAGCCATGATTGTGAAAGACGACCTGATCATTGCCGAATTCCTTTATCATGTCTGCACCTCGATTCTTGACCATGTCGTAAAGGTGATCCTGCTCTCCCGCGATCAAGCCGATAACAGCGCCATGCGTAATGCGCTCGTTCGCAAACAGCTTCGGAAACCAGCGTTCATGGGTATCGTGCCAGTCTTGTGGTACGTGCAGTCCGCCGTGATCGGTGATGTGTTGGAGCATCGGCGCCAGATCGCCAGTTACCTGCACATCAACGTCCATATAAAGCACGGTCGTACCCGCAGGGAACATGTCCTTGGCGCAGATCGCAAATTTCGGCCACATGCCCCTGGTCCATAGTGGTCGATCTAGTGCAAAGAAAGGCAAGTCGCGCGTTTCGATGCCGTCTGCTAGCCCCGATGCATCGTCGGTAATGCACACAAATCTGACGGCCACCGAGGTTGTGTCCGTAATCGCGCGGTAGAGCGTATTCGTATAGATCGTTGGATATCCTTTCCCCCATTTGAGACATGCGATAACCGGCGTCACATCAGCCATAATGAGCCACCGGCGTGCCTGCGATGGCCGACATGTTCAGCAATCCGCGCGCGGTGATCGAAGGGGTGACGATATGGCAGCGGTTGCCCATCCCCATCAGGACCGGCCCGACTTCGAGCCCGCCGCCCTTCATCTTGAGGATATTTCGCACCCCTGATGCCGCATCGGTATTGGCAAAGATCAGCGTATTGGCCGGTCCTGGCAGATGGGCTGCGGGGAAAATCCGGCTGCGCAAGTCCACATCCAGCGCGGCATCGACATGCATCTCGCCTTCATAGGCGAAATCGCGCGGCGCGCTGTCAAGGATCGCCATCGCGCCGCGCATCCGGCGGCCTGTGTCGCAATCCAGATTGCCGAACTGGCTGTGCGAACACAGCGCAATCTTTGGCTCCAGCCCGAAACGGCGCACATGGCGCGCGGCCCCGATCACCGTTTCGGCAATCTGTTCCGGTGTGGGTTCGGGATGCACCTGCGTGTCGGCGATGAACAAGGGCCCATCCTCGAGGATCATCAGTGATAGCGCACCCACCGGATGCAAGGCGGGCGTCCCCAAAATCTCGGTCACGTATTTCAGGTGCCACAGGAACTGCCCGAACGTACCGCAGATCAGGCTGTCGGCCTCGTCGCGCTGGACCATCACCGCGCCGATGGCGGTCGTGTTGGTGCGCATGATCGCCTTGGCAAGGTCGGGGGTCACACCGCGCCGCGCCATAAGGCCGTGATAGGTTTCCCAATAATCGCGATAGCGGGGGTCGTTCTCGGGGTTCACGATGTTGAAGTCCACACCGGGGCGGATTTTCAGGCCCGCGCGTTCGCAGCGGCTTTCGATCACATCGGGTCGCCCGATCAGGATCGGGGTTTCGGTCGTTTCCTCCATGATCGCCTGTGCCGCGCGCAGCACGCGTTCATCCTCGCCCTCGGCAAAGACGACGCGACGCGAGGCCGTCCGCGCCGCCTCGAACACCGGGCGCATGATCATCGCGGATTTGAACACCGATCCGTCGAGTTTTTCCTTATAGGCTTTGAGGTCCGCAATCGGGCGCTTGGCGACGCCCGTTTCCATCGCGGCCTTGGCCACGGCGCAGGCCACGACACCCATCAGGCGCGGATCGAATGGTTTGGGGATCAGGTAATCCGCCCCGAAGGTCAGTTTCTCCCCGCTATAGGCGGCCGCCGCTTCGGCGCTGGTGGTCGCGCGGGCAAGGGCGGCGATGCCTTCGATACAGGCGATCTTCATCTCGTCGTTGATCTCGGTCGCGCCCGCATCCAGCGCACCGCGAAAGATGAACGGAAAGCACAAAACGTTGTTGACCTGATTGGGGTAATCGCTGCGCCCTGTCGCGATGATCGCATCAGGCGTCACGGCACGGGCGGCGTCGGGGTCGATCTCTGGGTTGGGATTGGCCAGCGCAAAGATGATCGGGCGCGGCGCCATGCGCGCGACCATGTCGGGTTTCAGCACGCCCGGACCGGACAGACCCAGAAACAGGTCCGCCCCTTCGATCACATCGGCCAGTGTCGCGGGTGTGCTGCCTTGGGCATATTCCGCCTTTTGCGGGCTCATGTCCTTTTCGCGGCCGTGATGGACCAGCCCTTCGATATCACATAGCCACACATTTTCGCGCTTTACGCCCAGCTTCAGCAACATATTGAGACAGGCGATGCCTGCAGCACCGCCGCCGGTGCTGATGATCTTGATGTCCTCGAAGCGTTTGCCCGCGACGTGCAGCGCATTCACCGCCGCTGCACCCACGACGATCGCCGTGCCGTGCTGGTCGTCGTGGAAGACGGGGATATTCATCCGCTCGCGGCAGAGCTTTTCGACGATAAAACAATCGGGGGCCTTGATGTCTTCGAGGTTGATCGCGCCAAATGTTGGTTCCAGCGCACAAACGATATCGGCGAGCTTGTAGGGGTCGGCCTCGTTCAACTCGATGTCGAAACAGTCGATATTGGCGAATTTCTTGAACAGGACGGCCTTGCCTTCCATAACCGGCTTTGACGCCAGCGCGCCGATATTTCCAAGACCCAGCACCGCCGTGCCGTTGGTGACCACAGCCACCAGATTGCCCCTTGCTGTGTAGTCGCGCGCGGTGTCGGGGTCTGCTTTGATCTCGAGACAGGCTTCGGCCACGCCCGGCGAATAGGCGAGGGCCAGATCGCGGCCGTTGGCCAGCGGCTTGGTCGCGCGGATTTCGAGTTTTCCGGGCTTGGGAAACTTGTGGTAATCAAGGGCAGCCTGACGCTGGCTATTCGCTGTTTCATCGACCATCGAAGTCTCCACTCAATATGGTTTAATGTTAAACCATTTTCCTGCCGCAAGGGAAAGCCTGTCGCGCGGTTAATCACGCTTTGCGCAATCTTGCAAATCTTTCGCGCCGGGCACAATGTGCGATCCATGACACAGACACATGAAATCCGCGCCGAAATCTGCCTGCCGACAACGGACCTGCGCGCCGATCTGGCGTTCTTCGGCAAGGTGCTGGGGATGCGGCTGGACATGATCTATCCGGCGGATGACCCAAGTGTCGCGGTTTATTCCGGCCACGGGCTGCGGGTGCGGTTGGAGCAGGGTGCCGGGGTGAACCCCGGCCTGCGGATACTGACCGATGATCCCGCCTTTGCGGATGGGCAGACCGCGATGACATCCCCCGGTGGCACGCCCGTCAGCGTCCATCCGCTGAACCCGCCCTTGGTGCTGCCGCAGACCGATCACGCCTTCGTCGTGCGCCGTCTGGCGGATCAGGCCCCGTGGGTGATCGGGCGGGCGGGGATGCAGTATCGCGACCTGATCCCGACACGGCTGGGCGGGTCGATCATCGCCAGCCACATCCGTATCCCCGACGGCGGGCCGGTCCCCGACATGGTGCATTTCCACAAGGTCGGGTTCCAGCTGATCTTTTGCATCAAGGGCTGGGTCGATGTGGTGTACGAGGATCAGGGCGGCCCGATCCGCCTGACAGCAGGCGATTGTTTCATCCAGCCGCCTGAAATCCGGCACCGCGTGCTGGAAGCCTCTGACGGGATCGAGGTGATCGAGATTGGCGTGCCCGCCGAACATGTGACCGAGATCGACCATGACATGACCTTGCCCACACCGCATCTGCGCCCTGACCGCGAATGGCAGGGCCAACGGTTCGTCTACAACAAGGCGGCGGATGCAGACTGGCAGCCCTCGCGTCTGCCCGGCTATATCGCGCGCGACACCACGATTGCCGCCAATACCAAAGGCGTCGCCGGTGTGCAGGTGATCCGGCGCGGGACGGGTGATCCGGAATGGGCCACGCATGACGCGGATATCCACTTCACCTTTGTCATGGCGGGCGAAATGCTGCTTGAAGGCGAGGGCAAAGAGCCGTTCATCCTGACCGCAGGCGATGCCTTTGTGATCCCGCCCGGCATGCGGACACGTTACACCAAGCCAAGCGACGATCTTGAATTGCTCGAGGTGCGGCTGCCGGGCTGACGCCCGGCCTGCGGGTCTTGCATTGCGCCGCTGGCCGCACCAATCTGACCGGACCCAAACGGAGGTTTCCATGTCGCTGATCGACGATGCCCGCGCCGTGCGCGAAAACGCCTATGCCCCTTATTCCAAGTTCAAGGTGGGCGCGGCAATCCGGTCCGCCTCCGGCACGATCTATACCGGCTGCAACGTCGAAAATGTGGCCTATCCCGAAGGCACCTGCGCCGAGGCAGGGGCCATCGCCGCGATGATCGCGGGCGGGGATACCCGCATCGCCGAGGTCGCTGTGATCGCCGACAGCCCCAAGCCTGTCAGCCCCTGCGGCGGCTGCCGCCAGAAGATCGCGGAATTCGCGGATGGCGATGTGGCCGTGACGCTCGCCACGATGGACGGGATCGTGCAGCACACCACGGTCGCGGACCTGCTGCCCGGCAGTTTCGACGCCGATTACATGAGCCGCGTCTGACCCTTGGACGCCCGCGCGATCATAGCCGCGATCCGCAACCGCCAGACGCCTGATCCGGCGGCGCTTGCATGGTTCGCGCAAGGCTTGGCCAGCGGTGCCGTCAGCGACGCGCAGGCGGGGGCCTTTGCGATGGCGGTCTGTCTGAATGGTCTGTCCGATCAGGGCCGCGTCGCGCTGACCGAGGCGATGCGCGACAGCGGCGACGTTTTGGCATGGGACCTGCCGGGGCCGGTCTTGGACAAACATTCCACAGGCGGCGTGGGCGATTGCGTGTCGCTGATCGCGGCACCCGTGCTCGCGGCTTGCGGGGCCTATGTGCCGATGATCTCGGGGCGGGGCTTGGGGCATACGGGCGGCACGCTCGACAAGCTCGAGGCGATCCCCGGCCTGTCCACGCAAGTCACGGAATCGCGCCTGCGCCAGATCACGCGCGAGGTGGGCTGCGCCATCGTCAGCGCGACAGGCCAGATCGCACCCGCCGACTGTAGGCTTTACGCGATCCGCGATGTGACGGCGACGGTCGAATCCATCGACCTGATTACCGCGTCGATCCTGTCCAAGAAACTGGCGGCGGGGCTGGATGGTCTGATGCTCGACGTTAAATGCGGGTCGGGCGCATTTATGAAAACGCAGGACGACGCGCGGGCATTGGCACAGGCGCTGGTCAGTGCGGCCAATGGGGCAGGGTGCCGAACGGCGGCGCTGATCACCGACATGAACGCGCCTCTTGCCCCCGCGCTGGGCAACGCGGTCGAGGTCGCGGTCTGCATGGAAGTGCTGGAAGGCAACAGCGCCGCCGCCCCCCGCCTTGCGGATTTGTCCAAGGCGCTGTGCGTGCATCTGCTGACCTTGCAAGGCCGCAGCGCGCCCGAGGCCAGCGCGCAGGTCGCCCTTGCCCTGTCCTCGGGCGAAGCGATGGAACGCTTCGCCAGCATGATCGCCGCGATGGGCGGACCGCCCGACATGGCCGAGGACTGGCGCACGCATCTGCCCGCAGCCCCCGTGGTGGGCGAGGTCATGGCCGCTGACAGCGGCCATATCGCCGCCATTGATGGCGAAGCGCTGGGGCTGGTCGTCGTGGGCTTGGGCGGCGGGCGGCGGGTTGAAACCGACCGGATCGACCCATCCGTCGGGCTGACCGACATGATCGGGCTGGGTGCGCCCGTGACGCGCGGCCAGCCACTGTGCACGCTTCATGCCACAACCGAAGAAGCCGCGGGCGAGGCCGCGCGCGCCGTACGGGCGGCGATCACCATTGGCGATGCGGCCGTGCCCGGCCCGCTTGTTCTGGAAAGGATCGGCTGATGCCGCGCGCAATCCTCATCGTGATCGACAGCGTCGGTATCGGCGGCGCGCCGGATGCCGCGCAATATTTCAACGGTGATCTGCCCGATACCGGCGCAAATACCGTGGGCCATATCGCACAGGCCGTGCCGCTACATCTGCCATATCTGGATGCGCTGGGGCTGGGGGCGGCGGTGCAACTGGCCTCGGGGCTGGAGGCGCCGGGGTTGGGTGCCGTGCCGACCGGCGCATGGGGGGCCGCGACCGAAGTGTCGCGCGGCAAGGACACGCCGTCCGGCCATTGGGAACTGGCGGGCGTGCCGGTGCCGTGGGACTGGCACCATTTTCCCGACACGACCCCTGCCTTTCCTGCCGATCTGACCGCTGCCATCTGCAAGGCGGCAGGCACGGACGGCATCTTGGGCAATTGCCACGCCTCGGGCACCGCAATCATCGACCGCGAGGGCGCGGCGCATATCCGCTCTGGCTGGCCCATCTGCTATACCTCTGCCGACAGCGTCTTGCAGATCGCGGCCCATGAGGATCATTTCGGGCTGGACCGACTTTACAAGCTTTGCGCTGATCTTGCGCCCATGCTGCATGCGATGAAGGTCGGGCGTGTCATCGCGCGGCCATTCGTGGGCGGGGTGGGGGCCTTTACCCGCACCGCCAATCGCAAGGATTACGCGATCCCGCTGCCCGGCCCGTCGATCTGCGACGATGTGCAGGCGGCGGGCGGCAGGGTGCATGCCGTGGGCAAGATCGGGGATATCTTTTCGATGCAAGGCATCGACACCCTGCGCAAAGGCAAGGATGCCGTGCTGGTGGAGCATGTCGGCGCCCTGCTGGCCGAGGCCAAGGATGGCGATTTCATCTTTGCGAACCTTGTCGAATTTGACAGCGACTACGGCCACCGGCGCGATGCCGCTGGCTATGCCGCGCATCTGGCGTGGTTCGATGCAGCACTTGGCGCGCTTTTGCCGCGTCTGGACGCCGATGACCTGTTGATCGTCACCGCCGACCATGGCAATGACCCGACATGGCCCGGCACCGACCATACCCGCGAACGGGTGCCGGTGCTGGTGCACGGGATCGGGGATGGACCCTTGGGGCATCTGGCGTTTTCGGATGTCGCGGCCAGCATCGCGGATCATTTGTCAGTGCCCTATCGCGGCGCAGGAAAGAGCTTTCTATGAATTTCGGGTCACTTCCCAAGGTCGAACTGCACACCCATTTGGAAGGCTGCGCGCCGCCCGATTTCATCCGCATGCTGGCGTCCGAGAAAAAGATCGACATCAGCGGCATCTTCACGCCCGAAGGCGGCTATGATTTCCGCGATTTCGACCATTTCCTGAAGGTCTACGAGGCCGCCTGCACGACCCTGCAAACGCCCGATGATTTCCGCCGTCTGACGCTGGCGGTGCTGGAAGAAACCGCCGCGCATGGCGTGGTCTATATGGAAACTTTCGTCTCGCCCGATTTCTGCGGGGGCGGTGATCTGGCGGCGTGGAAGGATTACCTTGCCGCCATGTCCGACGCCGCCGACGAAGGCGAGGCGCGGTTCGGCATCACCATGCGCGGGATCGTGACCGGCATCCGCCATTTCGGCCCCGAGGCCAGTAAACCCGTCGCGCGCTGTGCGGCGGAAACATTTGGCGGCTTTGTCGTGGGCTACGGCATGGCAGGGGGCGAGATGGCAGGGCGGCCTGCGGATTATGCCTATTCCTTCGACATCGCGCGCGAGGCGGGCATTCCGCTGACCTGTCATGCCGGTGAATGGGGCGGGGCCGCGATGGTGGCCGAAACCATCCGCGATCTGAAGGTGTCCCGCATCGGCCACGGGATCGGGGCCATCGATGATCCCGCCTTGCTGCGCGAGATCGTGGAAAAAGACATCGTGCTGGAGGTCTGCCCCGGGTCCAACGTCGTGCTCAAGGCGGTGACCGACTGGGCCAGCCACCCCATCGCCCGCCTGCGCGACGCGGGCGTCAAGGTCACGGTATCCACCGATGATCCGCCGTTCTTTCACACCACGATGACCGCCGAATGCGACATGCTGCACAAGACCTTTGGCTGGGACGAGGCCGATTTCGCGGCGCTGAACCAGACCGCCCTTGCCGCCGCTTTCTGCGATGATGCGACCCGCGCCCGCGTGGCCAAACGACTGGAGCCTGCCCGATGAATGACCACGTCACACATGTCACCCATCCGCTGGTGCAGCACAAACTGACGCTGATGCGGCAAAAGGAGACCTCCACAGCCCTCTTCCGCCAGTTGCTCCGCGAGATCAGCCAACTGCTTGCCTATGAGGTGACGCGCGGTCTGCCGATGACGACCCGTCGGATCGACACGCCGCTGGAACCGATGGATGCGCCGGTGATCGACGGCAAGAAACTGGCGCTGGTGTCGATCCTGCGCGCAGGCAACGGGTTGCTCGATGGCGTGCTGGAACTGATCCCGTCCGCGCGGGTGGGCTTTGTCGGGCTTTACCGGGATGAGAAAACGCTGCAACCCGTGCAATACTATTTCAAGGTCCCGACTGAGCTTGAGGACCGGCTGGTCATCGCCGTCGATCCGATGCTGGCGACCGGCAATTCATCGGTGGCGGCGATTGATCTGCTGAAAAAGGCTGGTGCAACGAACATTCGCTTTCTCTGCCTGCTGGCGGCCCCCGAAGGCATCGCGCGAATGAAGGAAGCCCATCCAGATGTGCCGATCGTGACTGCGGCGATCGACAGCCACCTGAACGATCACGGCTATATCGTGCCCGGTCTGGGCGATGCTGGCGACCGGATGTTCGGCACAAAGTAACCCCTAGCGGTTACAGATGTTCTGTAGACCGATCCACTCGCTGTCGGTCATCACAGGCGCCGTGGGTTGCCCGTCCAGCAGATCGCGGCCCAAGTCCGGCATCGTGCCGGTGCGGGCATCCGCCAGCACCTGATAGGGGCGGTGCGGCAGGTTTGCGGTCTCGAACGCGCGGCGCAGATCGTTTGCGTTTGCCTGTGGGGCCGGTTGGGCCAGCCGGTCGTCGGCATGGCGCTGCAAAACCTCGCGCGGGATGTCGCCTGTGGTGAGCAGGCCAAAGGTCGCGGCAAGCCCTGCCTCTCGCAGTACGGGTTCAAGGGTGTCGTGACCGGCGACCGCGACACGGCTGGCCAGCACAAAACCCGCAACGGCAACGGGATCATCCGCCGCCTGCAGCAGTCTGGCGTCCAGAACGATCAGACCGCCGGGCATCGCCAGTGCGCCCTGCTCAAGCGCTGGCACGACGACGATATTCAGCGGTGTTCCGGCCCCGAATACCCGTGTGGCGAGCTTGCCGGCCGCGGCTTGTGCGGTCGCATCGCGGCAAACCGGCCCGGTCCGGGTCTGCACTTGCGCCAGAATGATCGCGCCGATTTCCACCCGCTTGGCCAAAGGCACGACCGCCAGCGTCTGGCGCATCAGCGCGCCCGGTAACCAGAATACGGCCAGCGCCAGTGTCGCGGCCACGATCCCCGCCGTAATCCAGTGGCGCAGCTTGCCGGGCTGTGGGCCCGCCTTGGCCAGCGCCTTGCGGACTTCTTCGATCGCATCGATCATCGTCTCGTCGGCGATTTCCAGGTCTTCGCTGGCCTCCATGTCGGGGCTGTAAAGTGCGGGACGTTCGCCGGGGTTCAGCCGCATCACGGCAGGCAGTGACCAATGCGCAAGCGGCCGGGCAGCCGCATCGGCGATCACAAGCGTCGCATCGCCGAAAGAGATCGTGACCTGCCGACGTTGCTGGTCCGGTCCGGGCCGCCAGAGCCCCTCACTTTCCAGTCGCACATATCGGTCAAGCGCTGTCATCTGCCTCCACTGCCTTTTTTGCGGATATCCTACGCTGGCAGGACGAAGTTGTCATGCCCGAAAGGACAGCGGGTGCCGCGATCACACGGACCTGGCGATCAGGCGCAATTCGAATTTCTGGATCTTGCCGGTCGATGTCTTGGGGAGGTCCTGAAACACCACGCGCTTGGGGCATTTGAAGCCTGCAAGTCGTTCGCGCGCAAAGGCGATGATTTCGGCCTCGGTTGCGGTGGCACCATCCTTCAATTCCACAAAGGCGCAAGGCGTCTCGCCCCATTTTTCATCCGGTTGCGCCACAACTGCGCAGAGGTTGACGGCGGGATGGTTCATCAGCGCTGCCTCCACCTCGACCGAACTGATGTTTTCACCGCCCGAAATGATGATGTCCTTGGCGCGGTCCGAAATCTGGATCGCCCCGTCCGGATGCTGGATCGCAAGGTCCTCGGAATGGAAATAGCCGCCTGCAAAGGCCTTTTCGGTGGCCTCGGGGTTTTTCAGATAGCCTTTCATCACCGCATTGCCGCGCATGACAATCTCGCCCTGCGTTTTGCCGTCCCAAGGTACGGGGGTCATGTGTTCGTTGACGACGGTCACGTCCTCCATGATCGGCGATCCCACACCTTGCCGGGCTTTGATCGCGGCTTGCTGGTCTTCGGGCAGGTCGTCCCATGCCGTATCCCAGATGCATTCGGTGACATGGCCATAAGTTTCCGTCAGGCCATAGACCTGTTTGACATCAAAGCCCAGTTTGCCGATTGCCGACAGCGTGGCAGGGGCAGGGGGTGCGCCTGCGGTGAAGACATGCACGATGTGGTCAAAGCTGCGCCTGTCCTCGGATTTGGCATTGATCAGCAGGTTCAACACGATGGGCGCACCGCCGAAATGCGTGGCCCCGTGATCGGCGATGGCGGCATAGATCGCGCGTGCCGTGATATCGCGGCAGCAGATCGCGGTGCCGCCAAGAGCGGGCAGCATCCATGTATGGTTCCAGCCGTTGCAGTGAAACAGCGGGACGATCTGCAGATAGCGCGCGAAGAGCGGCATGTTCCACTTGATCGCGTTTCCCAACGTGATCAGATACGATCCACGATGGTGATAGACCACGCCTTTGGGCCGCCCGGTCGTGCCGGAGGTATAATTCAGCGCAAGGCTTTCCCATTCATCCAGCGGCAGGATCCACGCGAAATCGGGATCGCCCGTGGCCAGAAAATCCTCGTAATTCTGCTGGGTGCCGATGGCATGCACGCCCGCCTGATCGTCGGGCACTTCGATGACCAGCGGAGCGGCGCCCTGCATCTGGTCGATGGCGGCCATCGCCTGCGGCAGGAACTGGCTGTCCACCAGCAAGACCCTGGCCTCGCCGTGGTCGAGGATATAGGCGATGGTGTCGACATCGAGCCGGATGTTGATCGTGTTCAGCACCGCGCCACAGGCGGGAACGCCGAAGGCCGCCTCGGATTGGGCGGGGATATTAGGCAGGATCGTGGCGACCACATCGCCGGGCTGCACGCCTGCCTTGACCAGCGCCGAGGCCAGCCGCGTGACACGGCGGTAGTATTGGGCATAGGTCAGCCGGTGGCTGCCATAGACCAGCGCGTCGCGGTTGGCAAAGACCAGCGCCGCGCGTTGCAGGTGGGACAAAGGCGTCAGCGGCACATGATTGGCCGCCCGTTTGCCAAGGCCCGTCTCGTCGCGCATCCAGCCCATGTCGCCCTCCCGCTTTCTGGGTCGCTATCTGGACAGAGTATTGCGGTGCATCAGTGACTTTGAAAGCGGAATCCTGACGAAAGCCGCCCGATGACATCCCAGATCGCCTTGCCCGGCCAGATCGCGTCGCCGCGCGCCGCGCTTTATATCGTCGCGGGGATGGCGACGTTGGGGCTGAACGACAATTTCATCCCCCATATCGCGCCGGACGGATCGCTGTGGCAGTTCCATCTGCTGCGCGGCACGCTGGCGCTGGGTGCTTTGGGCCTGATCGCGCTGCTGTGCTGGGGGACGTTGCGGCCGAAACGCCCCTGGGCAGTGTTCGGGCGCAGCTTTTTTCAGGCAGCGTCGATGCTGATCTATTTCGGCTGTTTGGCCATCCTGCCTATCGGGATCGTCGTGGCAGGGTTGTTCACATCGCCGATCTTCGTGCTGCTGATCGCCGTGATTTTCCAGGGCAAGCGTGTCGGTTGGCTTCGCAGTCTTGCCATCGTCACAGGCTTTGCAGGTGCGCTGCTGGTGATCCGGCCTGATCCGGCGGCGCTGGATTGGGTCGTGTTCCTGCCGATCCTTGCGGGGTTGCTTTATGCCATTGGGGCCATCGCCACCCGCGCGTGGTGCGAAGGCGAAACCACCCTGACGCTGAGCGCGGGGTTCTTTGCGATGCTGGCAGTCTGTGGCGCCGTGGGTTGCCTGCTGCTGCCCGCCGCCGCGACAGGGGCAGAAGGCTTTGCGCAGCGCGGCTGGATGCCGCTGACCGCTGATCTGATGTTCTGGATATCGGTGCAGACCGCCTTGGCGCTCGTCGGCATCTTCTGCCTGTTTCGCGGCTATCAGATTGGAGAGGCCAGTCAGGTCGCGGTCTATGAATATTCGCTGCTGATCTTCGCCAGCGGCTGGGCGTGGTATCTGTGGGGGGACCTTGTCAGCCCCGTGGCGATGGCGGGCATGGCGCTGATCGCGCTTGCGGGCATCATCATCGTATCACGCCGCAGGGTGTAGGGGTGGCGCACCCCTGTGCAGGGATGCGCCGGATGGTTCAGGCGGCTTTCGCGCCTGTGCCGAAGCGTTTGTAGAACTCCTGCCCCTTATCGGCCATGTCGCGCAAAAGGTCAGGCGTTTTGAACCGGTCCCCGAACTGTGCGGTCAACTGGTCACAGCGTTCGGCGGCATAGGGCGCCCCGATGATGTCGAGCCAGCTGAACGGCCCGCCCGACCATGGCGCAAAGCCCCAGCCAAGGATGGCGCCCACGTCGCCTTCGCGGATGTCGGTCAGCACGCCGTCTTCCAGCGCGCGCACGGCTTCGAGTACTTGGGCGAACAGCAGGCGGTGCTGGACGGTGACCAGATCGGGCTGTTCGTTCGCAGCAGGGTATTGCGCGGCCAGACCGTCCCAGAGACCAAGGCGCTTGCCCTTGTCATCGTAGGCATAGAAACCGGAATTGGATTTGCGGCCCAGACGGTTCTGGTCGGCCATCCAGAACAGCACCTCGTCCACGGCACCATCGGGATAGGCCTCGCCCATCGCGGCGCGGGTGGCCTTGGCGATTTTCACGCCCAGATCGATACTGGTCTCATCGACCAGTTGCAGCGGACCCAGCGGCATGCCGACCAGCTTGGCGGCATTTTCGATCAGGGCGGGTTCGACCCCTTCCTTCACCATACGGATGCCTTCGTTGATGTAGGGGATGATGCAGCGGTTGGCGTAGAAGAACCGAGCGTCATTGACGACAATCGGCGTCTTGCGGATCTGGCGCACGAAATCGAGCGCTTTGGCCACGGCGACATCACCTGTCTTTTCGCCCTTGATGATTTCCACCAGCATCATCTTGTCCACGGGGGAAAAGAAGTGGATGCCGATGAATTTCGCCGGATCGTTGCTGGCTTTGGCCAGTTCCGTGATCGGCAGGGTCGATGTGTTGGTGGCAAAGATGCAGTCGGGGCCCGTCACGGCCTGCACCTTCTTGGTGACCTCGGCCTTCACGCCTACATCTTCGAACACCGCCTCGACGATCAGGTCGCAGTCTTTCAACGCGGCGTAATCAGTCGTGGCGTTGATCAGCCCCAGCACGGCGGTTTTCTCGTCCTCGGTCGCTTTTTTGCGGGCGATGCCTTTGTCCATGTAATCGGCGGTATAGGATTTGCCTTTGTCGGCGGCCTCCTGTTTCGCGTCGATCAGCACGACCTTGATGCCTGCAAGCGCGGACACCAGCGCGATGCCAGCCCCCATCATGCCCGCGCCGATGACGCCGACCTGTTTAACCTTCTGGTCAGGCGCGTCGGGGCGGTTGGCGCCTTTTTCCAAGGCTTCCTTGTTGATGAACAGGCTGCGGATCATGGCCGAGGAGCTGGGGTTCATCAGCACATTGGTGAACCAGCGCGCCTCAATCTTGAGCGCGGTATCAAAAGGCACCAGCGCCCCTTCATAGACCGCCGACAGCAAGGCTTTGGCGGCAGGATAGACGCCCATCGTCTTGCCGTTGACCATGGCGGATGCGCCGACGAAAGTCATGAATCCGGCAGGGTGATACGGCGCGCCACCGGGCATTTTATAGCCTTTTTCGTCCCATGGTTTGACGATGGCAGGGTTCGACAGAATCCAGTCCTTGGCGGCGGCGACAGGGTCGGCCACAACCTCGTCGATCACGCCCGCGCGCTTGGCGGCCTGCGGATCGTTCAACTTGCCTTCCAGCAGCAGCGGCGATGCGGCCATGGCACCCAGCTTGCGCACCAGACGCGTGGTGCCACCGGCACCGGGGAAAATGCCGACCATGATTTCGGGCAGGCCGATTTTCGCCTTGGGGTTATCGGCGGCAAAGATGCGGTGACAGGCGAGCGGGATTTCCAGCCCGATCCCCAGCGCCGTGCCGGGCAGGGCGGCGGCGATGGGTTTGCCGCCTTTGTTGGTCTTGGGGTCCATGCCCGCGCGTTCGATCTTGCGCAGCACACCGTGCATCGCCATCACGCCTTCGAACAACCCGCGCGCGGGATCGTCGCCGGCGCTGTCCTTCATCTTGGCGATGATGTTCAGGTCCATGCCCCCGGCAAAGGACCCGTCCTTGCCGGATGTGATGATGACGCCCTTGACGGCCTCATCGGCCAGCGCCTGATCGATCAGCGCATCCAGATCGGTGAACCCTTGCTGGTTCATCACGTTCATGGATTTGCCGACCGTGTCCCAGACGATGGTCGCAACGCCGTCTTTGTCCGTGGTCATCGTGAAATCGGTCATGTGTCAGTCTCCTTGACAGATATGGTGCAGGGCCGGTCAGTCGCGGCGGGGCCCTTGGTTAACTGGATGGCAGGATATGGGGCCATTGATCGCGGGTCAGGCCGGTCATCACGCGGGTGGCCTGCGCATGGTCGCCATCGACCGACAGGACCATCGAGGACGAAAACCGCGGCATGACCCGATGCCCGTTCGACAGGATATCGGTGTAGTAGTCGCCCCAGATCGTCGCCTTGTCGATCCATTCGACATTGCTGGCGGTGCGGATCATGTGGGTCGCCTGTTGCGATTGCAGCAAGTGGACCCAGCCATCGAACTTGGCGCGCAGGTCTTCGGTGGTCTCGATCCGCTTGATCCCTTCTTTGCTGAAAATCTCGAGCGGGAGAGCCACCGCCGACTGGTAGATGTCGAAACGTCCGTCAAAGAACGCATCGCCCACCTTGTCCAGCCAGCTTTGAAAGATGAAACCCGCCACCAGCGCAGCCCCGTATCAGACGCGTTCGATGATCGTCGCGGCACCCATGCCCGATGCGATGCACAGCGTCGCAAGTCCGGTGGATTTGCCGGTGCGTTCCAGCTCGTCCAGCAAGGTACCGATGATGATGGCCCCCGTGGCACCCAGCGGATGACCCATCGCGATAGACCCGCCGTTCACGTTGACCTTGTCATGGTCGACGTTGAACGCTTGCATGAAACGCAGCACGACGGATGCAAAAGCCTCGTTCACCTCAAACAGGTCGATATCGCTGATCGCCATGCCGCTGTCGCGCAGGATTTTCTCGGTCACAGGCACGGGGCCGGTCAGCATGATCGTTGGATCGGTGCCGATTTTCGCGGTCGCGCGGATCACGGCGCGGGGTTTCAGGCCCATCGCCTCGCCCCATTCTTTCGACGCGACCAGAACGCCAGCGGCACCATCGACGATACCCGACGAATTGCCCGCATGGTGGATGTGGTTGATCCGCTCCAGATGGGGATATTTCATCAGCGCGATCTTGTCGAAGCCGGGCATCACCTCGCCCATGGCTTGAAACGCGGGGTTCAGCGACCCCAGCGTCTGCATGTTCGTCTCTGGCCGCATGTATTCGTCATGCGCAAGGATCGGCAGGCCGTTGACGTCACGCACGGTGACGACGGATTTGGCAAAACGGCCTTCGTCCCATGCGGTCTTGGCGCGTTTCTGGCTTTCTACGGCCAACTGGTCGGCATCATCACGGGTGAACCCGTATTCGGTGGCGATGATATCTGCGGAAATGCCCTGCGGGACGAAATAGCTGTCCATCGCGATTGACGGATCAACGGCAATCGCCGCACCGTCCGAGCCCATCGTGACACGGCCCATCATTTCCACACCGCCCGCGATATAGGCCTGACCGGCCCCGCCGCGCACCTGATTGGCGGCAAGGTTCACAGCTTCCATGCCGGATGCGCAGAAACGGTTGATCGCAAGACCCGGAATGGATTGATCCAGATCGGACGCCAGCACCGCCGTGCGTGCAAGACAACCGCCCTGTTCGCCGACCTGGGTGACGTTGCCCCAGATCACATCCTCGACCGCGTGACCTTCAAGGTTGTTGCGCTCTTTCAGCGCGTTCAGCACACCGGCGGACAGGCGGGCGGATGTCACTTCGTGCAGGCTGCCGTCGGCGCGGCCCTTGCCGCGCGGTGTGCGGATCGCGTCATAGATATAGGCTTCGGTCATCGTTTCCTCCGTTCAGGCCGCGTCGGACAGGCCGCGCGGCATCAAGTCATAAGGGTGTTTCCAACCGGGGCGGGCGGCGATCCTGTCCAGCCAGCGGTCGATCTGCGGGTAATCGGCCCGCGCAAAGGTAAAGGGTTCGGTGTAGAACAGGTAACCGGCACAGGCGATATCGGCGATGGTCATATCCTCGCCCGCCAGCCAGTTGCGGCCCGTCAGGTGGGTTTCCATGATCTTCAGCGCAGAGGCCAACCGCATCGCCAGAAAGGCGTTCACATCGGCGTTGCGCTTGTCGGCGGGCAGGAAATTCATGTTGAACCGCAAAGGCCCGGCAATGCCGCTGACCTTGTGGTTGTCAAAGAACATCCAACGCAAAACATCGCGGCGCTCGGCGGCGGACCGGCCGCCCAGCTTGCCTGATTTGGAACTGATATAGTCCTGAATGACGGCCGATTGGGTCAGGATCAGGTCGCCGTCTTCCAGCACCGGCACTTCGCCCATGACGTTGAGCGCGCGGAATTCCGCGCTGCGTGTCGCGCCGTTGAAGAAATCGACATAGACGGGGTCCCAGTCCTGATCGGTCAGAGTCAAGGTCAATGCCGCCTTGTAGGCGTTTCCGCTTTCGCCGAAGCAGTGCAGTTTCATGGGCATGGTGCAGGCCTCCCAACCTAGGGTCGCATTCTTGAGGGAATCGACTGGGGGCACGGCGGGGTTGCCGTGCCCACCGGCACCCTAGAAGTTCGCGGCCTTCAGCGCCATGACCGTATCTGCCCCGGTGTTGATCCGCGCCAGATGCATCGCGGTCGCGGGCAGTTGGCGCGCCATGTAATAGCGACCAGTCGCGATCTTGGTTTCGTAGAATTCGGTGTCGGATGCACCGCTTTCCAGGGCTTCCATCGCGGCTTTGGCCATGCGCGCCCACATCAGACCCAGACAGACATGGCCCATCATGTGCATGAAATCGTACGAACCGGACAAAGCATTGTTGGGGTTCTTCATGCCGTTCTGCATGAAATACATCCCCGCCGCCTGCAGGTCCTTGCTGGCGGCTTTCAGCGGCACAAGGAAATCCTTGTTCAGCGCCTCGTTCCCTTCGTTTTCGTTGATGAAGGTCTTGATCATCTCGAAAAACGCCATGACATGCTTGCCGCCGTCGAGCGCGAGCTTGCGACCCACGAGGTCCAGCGCCTGAATACCGTTGGCCCCTTCGTAGATCATCGCGATGCGGGCGTCGCGGGCATATTGGGACATGCCCCATTCTTCGATATAGCCATGCCCGCCGTAAACCTGCTGCGCGGCAGTGGCATATTCAAAGCCCTTGTCGGTCAGGAACCCCTTGATGACCGGGGTCATCAGCGAGATCAGACCGTCGGCGTCCTTGTCGTTGTTGCGATGTGCGCGGTCGATCAGGTAGGCGCCCCAATAGGTAAAGGCGCGCGCCCCTTCGACGAACGACTTCTGATCCATCAGGTTGCGGCGGATATCGGGATGCACGATCAGCGGGTCGGCGGGGCCGTTCGGGTTTTCCGCACCAGTGACAGCGCGCCCTTGCAGGCGGTCGTTGGCATAGGCGACAGCGTTCTGATAGGCGCTTTCGGCTTGGGCGTAACCTTGCAAGCCGACACCCAGACGGGCCTCGTTCATCATGGTGAACATGGCGCGCATGCCTTTGTGGGCTTCGCCCACAAGGAAACCTGTCGCGTCGTCATAGTTCATCACGCAGGTCGAATTGCCGTGGATGCCCATCTTTTCTTCGATCTTGCCGACGCTGACGCCGTTGCGCGCGCCAAGGCTGCCGTCGTCATTAACCATGAATTTGGGGACGATGAACAAAGACACGCCCTTGATGCCTTCGGGCCCGCCCTGGATTTTCGCCAGGACCAGATGAATGATATTGTCGGCCAGATCGTGATCGCCTGCCGAGATAAAGATTTTCTGGCCGCTGATCTTGTAGCTGCCATCATCCTGCGGGACGGCCTTGGTGCGCATCAGGCCCAGATCGGTGCCGCAATGCGGTTCCGTCAGGTTCATCGTGCCGGTCCATTCGCAGGTCGTCAACTTTGGCAAGTATTTCTGCTTTTGCTCTTCGGACCCGTGCGCATAGATCGCGGAATAGGCGCCATGGGTCAGGCCCTGATACATATTGAACGCCATGTTGGCGGACACGAAAGGTTCCTGTGCGGCGGTGTGCATGACGTAAGGAAGGCCCTGACCGCCGTATGCAGGGTCACAATCCATCGCGGTCCAGCCGCCGTCTTTCATCTGCTCGAACGCGTCCTTGAACCCGGTGGGCGTGCGCACGACACCGTTTTCCAGCACACAGCCTTCACGGTCGCCCACAGCGTTCAGCGGGTGCAGCACGGCGGTCGCGACCTTGCCAGCCTCTTCGACCACGGCGCCGGTGAAATCGCGGTCAAGGTCCTCGAACCCCGGAATGTCCTGTTCGCTGACGTGCAGCAGGCCGTGCAGCACGAACTGGATGTCTTTGACGGGTGCGTTGTAAATCGGCATGTGGTCTCTCTCCCTGGGGTCGTGTCGTGGATGGTGCCGCCTCAGGCGGCGGATTTCTTTTTGGCGAGGGTGGCGAGCTTTTCGGCACCCCAGGCCATCTGGGCCTTCAATTCGCCGATCGCTTCATCAAGCTCGGCCTTCTGGGCTTCCATGTCGGCCAGATGGCGTTCGGCCAGTTCATAGGTCTTGGACAGCTGGGTCTCTTGCCCGTCGTCCATGTGATACAGGTCCAGCAACTGCCGGATTTCCTCGAGCGAGAAGCCAAAGCGCTTGCCGCGCAGGATCAACTTGAGCCGGGCGCGGTCGCGCTTGGTGAACAGGCGCTTTTGGCCCTGCCGGATCGGGAACAGCAGTTCCTTGGCCTCATAGAAACGCAACGTGCGCGGCGTGACATCGAAAGCCTCGCACATATCGCGGATGTTCATTGTGTCGGTCGTCATGGCTTTTCCTCATGCGGATGGCGGTTGCCACGCAATTGCGGATCACGATGCCAGCTTACAAGCAAAGGTGACGTTAACGTAAACGGAACGTGGCGTCACAATCTGGGTGACGAAAGGTCAGCAAATTTTCGGTGAATTTGGTGTAATTTTCTAACGCGTCGGGACGCGCCGCGCGCCGGCGTCAGGCCAGCGTTTTAGCCGTATCGTCGCGTAGCCGTTGCAGTTCGGCCATCGTTTCATCCAGCTGCGCACGCTGCTGGCGCAGCTCTTCCATTTGCCGGTCGGCCAGCGCCACCCATTCGCGCATCTGCGCATGGGTGCCTTCCTTTTCATAGATCAACAGCCATTGCCGGATGTCTTCCAGCGCAAACCCAAACCGCCGCCCGCGCAGGATCAGTGTCATCCGCGCAAGTTCGCGCGGGCCATAGAACCGCGATCGTCCTTCTTTTTCGGGTGTCAGCAGTTCGATATATTCGTAATAGCGCAACGTCCGCGGAGTGACGTCGAATTTCGCACACATCTCTTTGAACGACAGGCGCTTTTCGGTCATCAGTCTCTCCTCGTTACCAACCTATCGCCAACGCTATGGCGGGGCAACAGATGGATCAATCGCGTTTGCAATGACTATCCGGTAACGCTACTCCGGTTGGGGAGTTCCATCCGCCAAGGAGTCGCCATGTCTGACGATCAGGCCACCCGCCGCGAAAAGATCGCAGCAAAGTTCATTGCGTCGATCCCGCATGCGCAGGCGCTGGGCATGATGCTGACCGAAGTGGGCGACGGGCGGGCGACCATCGCGATGGAATATGACGCACGCTTTATCGGCGACCCCGAGACAGGTGTCATCCACGGTGGTGCCGTATCCGCGCTGATGGACACCTGCGCCGGGGCTGCGGTCATGTCGCATCCGGCGGCGGCGATCGCCACGGCGACGCTTGATCTGCGGATCGATTATATGCGCCCCGCGACGCCCGGCGACCGGATCACGGCTGTGGCGGAATGTTATCACGTCACGCGGTCAGTGGCCTTTGTGCGGGCGACGGCGGTGGACAGCGACCCTGACCGGCCCGTCGCATCGGCCACCGGGGCCTTTACCATCGAAAGGGCAAAGGCATGAACAGCCGTCCCGAACCCGTGCAGGTGATCAAGCAACGCCGCGATGCGATGTTGCAGAAACTGGTGGCGCGGGTCCCGTACATGCAATTCCTCGGAATTCAGATCGACCGGCGCGGGGACGAGCTGACCGCCGTGCTGCCCTATGCCGACAGGCTGATCGGAAACCCTGCACTGCCCGCGCTGCATGGCGGTGCGACGGCGGCGTTTCTTGAGGTGACGGCGATCATGGAACTGACATGGGCCATGATCTGGGAGGACATGGAGGCAGGACGCATCACCGATGATGCCCCCGCCATCGCCTTGCCCAAGACCATCGACTTTACCGTCGATTACCTGCGCAGCGGCCTGCCGCGCGACGCATATGCGCGCGCGCGGGTCAATCGGTCGGGCCGACGCTATGCCTCGGTGCATGTGGAGACTTGGCAGGATAACCGCGCACGGCTGTTCGCGCAGGCGACGGGGCACTTCCTGATGCCCCCGCGCAATGGCTGACGCACTGTCGCACCGGCGCGTGCTGCGGATCGCGCTGCCGATCGTGCTGGCCAATGCGACGGTGCCGCTCCTGGGCTTGGTCGACACCGGCGTCGTCGGGCAACTGGGCGAGGCGGCACCGATCGGCGCGGTCGGCCTTGGCGCTGTGATCCTGTCCGCGGTCTATTGGGTTTTCGGCTTTCTGCGGATGGGCACCACGGGTCTTGCCGCACAGGCGAGCGGTGCTGGCGATAGTGACGAGGTTGCGGCCCTGTTGTCGCGCGCGCTGCTGATCGGTTTCGGCGCGGGGGCGGTGATGATCGCGGCGCAATGGCTGATTTTCACCGGCGCGTTCCGCATCGCCCCTGCCAGTGACGAGGTCGAAAGCCTGGCCCGCGACTATATGGCGATCCGCATCTGGTCGGCCCCTGCAACCATCGCCCTTTATGGAATCACCGGCTGGCTGATCGCACAGGAACGCACGGGCGGGGTTTTTGCGATCCAGCTGTTGATGAACGGGCTCAACATCGGGCTGGACCTTTTGTTCGTGCTCTCGTTCGGCTGGGGCGTCGCAGGCGTGGCCTGGGCCACGTTCATCGCGGAATGGGCGGGGCTCGCGTTGGGGCTGTGGTATTGCCGCGATGCTTTTGCGGGGGCGGCATGGCGGACGGCGGCGCGGGTGTTCGACCTGATCCGTCTGAAACACATGGCGATCGTGAACAGCGACATCATGATCCGGTCGGTGCTGTTGCAAGCGATCTTTGTCAGTTTCCTGTTCTACGGCGCGGGCTTTGGCGATGTGCCTTTGGCCGCCAACCAGATCCTGATCCAGTTCCTGAGCCTGACCGCCTATGCGCTGGACGGATTCGCCTTTGCCGCCGAGGCGTTGGTCGGCAAGGCGATGGGCGCCCGCGCCCGCGCCGCCTTGCGCCGTGCGGCGATCCTCACCAGCCTGTGGGGCTTTGGCGCCTGCGCGCTGATGGCGGTCTGTTTCGCGCTGTTCGGCGGGGTCGTGATCGACATCATGACCACCGCGCCCGAGGTGCGCGATGCCGCCCGCATCTATCTGCCCTATATGGTCGCGGCCCCCTTGGTGGGCGTCGCCGCATGGATGCTGGACGGCATTTTCATCGGCGCGACCCGCACGGCGGATATGCGCAACATGATGATCGTGTCGGCAGCGGTCTATTTCGCGAGCGTCATTCCCCTGATGGCGACATTCGGGAATCACGGGCTGTGGATGGGGATGCTGATCAGCTTTGTGGCGCGCGGTGTGACGTTGGGGCTGAAATACCCGGCACTCGAGGCCGCGGCCTCAGGTCCAGTCCGCGCGGCCTGATCCGACGGCAGCGGCAAGGGTGGCAAACCCGTCACGCAGCAACAGCGCATCCAAACCGCGCGCTAGCTCATCAACCAGAGACAAACCACCATAGACCAGCGCGGTGTAAAGCTGGACGGCAGACGCCCCTGCGCGGATCTTTTGATAGGCCTGTTCTGCCGTGCTGACACCGCCGACCCCGATCAGCGGCAGATCGGTCAAGGCCGACAACTGCGCCAGCACGCGTGTCGATTTCTCGAACAGAGGCTGGCCGGACAGCCCGCCTTTTTCCTGCGCATGGGGGCCATGCAATCCGGTGCGGTCCAGAGTGGTGTTGGTGGCGATGATGCCCGCAATCCCCGCCGCCTGCGCGACCTCGGCAATCTCGGCGATTTCCTCCACCGTCAGATCGGGTGCGATCTTGAGGAATATGGGAATGGGAAGCGCCATGCCTGCGCGGGTCTCCATCACACCGGCGAGCAAGGCCGCGAGTGCCGCCTTGCCTTGCAGGTCGCGCAGTTTTTCGGTGTTGGGCGAGGACACATTGACCGTCGCGAAATCCACATGCGGGCCGCAATGGGCCAGCACGGTCGCAAAATCTGCGGCCTTGTCGGTGCTGTCCTTGTTCGCGCCAAGGTTCAGGCCGATCACCGAACCCGCAGGGCGCTGCGCGAGCCTGCCCGCGATCACCTGCATCCCGTCATTGTTGAACCCGAACCGGTTGATCGCGGCACGATCCTGTGCCAGCCGGAAGAGGCGCGGCTTGGGGTTGCCGGGCTGGGGGCGTGGTGTGGCGGCGCCGACCTCGACAAAGCCGAAACCGCTGCGCGCCAGTGGCGCAAGCGCAGTCGCGTTCTTGTCGAAACCGGCGGCAAGGCCGATCGGGTTAGGCAGGTCCAGCCCCGCCAGATCGCAGCGCAGACGGGGCGATGTGAAAGGCGCGATCTTTGGGCCAAGGCCTGCGCGCAAGGCCGTGATGGCCAGCCCATGCGCGGTTTCCGGATCGATCCGGCGGAGCGCCTTCAAACCGATCTGTTCCAGCGTCTTCATGTGAGGTCCGGCATGACATGCGCGCCATCCGACAGCGGCAGGTCACGGACCCAGACGACATCAGCGATGGTCAAGTCACGGTAAAGATGTGGAAACAGCACGCCACCGCGCGCCGGTTCCCATTTCAGCGGGTCGAGATGGTCCGCCTCGACGCCGACAACGACAAGGCCGGTTTCGCCGGCGAAATACTTTGCCACAGTCTCGGCCACCGTCACGGCCGTTGAAAAATGGATATAGCCATCGGCCAGATCGACGGGCGCACCCGAAGTTGCCCCGTCGCGTTGCAAGGTGGCCCATTCGTCCGCGCGGAAAATCTTGTAGATCAACATGCACCGCGTCATGAGGCCTGCGCAAAAAATGGTCAAGTCTGTTGGGTGCGTTGGTTAACGTTGCGGCAACCTGTCAATGTCTGGTCGTTATGTTTGACTCCGGGGCCGTGTCGCGGCCAAGTTTGCGCAGCGAAACCAGAAAGGACATTGCCATGACAATGCGACTATTGACGACAAGCTGCGCGCTGGCGCTGATCGCGGGATCGGCCTATGCCGATTACACCCTGCACATCATCCACACCAACGATCTGCACAGCCGTATCGAATCGATCAGCGGGTCCGATTCGACCTGCGGCGCAGAGGCGAATGCCGCTGGTGAGTGCTTTGGCGGCGTGGCGCGCGTCATCACCCAGATCAACGCCCTGCGCGAGGAACTGGCAGGCGAGAACGTGATCGTCGTCGATGCGGGCGACCAATATCAGGGCAGCCTGATGTACACGACCTACAAGGGCGAGGTCGAAGCCGAATTCATGAATATCATCGGCTATGACGTCATGGCCGTGGGCAATCATGAATTCGACGATGGCGACGACGGTCTGCGCAAGCTGACTGATCTGGTGTCTTTCCCGGTCATTTCCGGCAACATTGACGTGTCCAGCTCCAACGTGCTGGCCGGACAGGTCGAAAACCACATCGTCCTTGAAATCGGCGGCGAACGGATCGGCATCATCTCGGCCTTGGCGAGTGACACGGTCGAAACCTCCAGCCCGTCGGATGCCGTGATCTTCACCCCCGAGATTGAAAGCCTGAGCGCGGATGTCGCGACCTTGCAGGATGAAGGTGTCACCAAGATCATCGCGCTGACCCATGTCGGCCTGCCCAAGGATATGGACATTGCCGCCGCCGTTGACGGGATCGACGCGATTGTGGGCGGCCATTCGCACACGCTGATGTCCAATACCGAAGAAGGTGCGCTGGCCTATCCGCAGATGGTCGGTGACGTGCCGGTCGTGCAGGCCTACGCCTATTCCAAATATGTCGGCCACCTGACGATCGTGTTCGATGACGAAGGCAACGTGACCTCGGCCACCGGTGACACGATCCTTCTGGATGCCAGCGTCGCCGAGGATGAAGCCGCCCTTGCGCGGATCGCCGAACTGGCCGGGCCGATCGAAGAGATGAAAACCCGCCTTGTCGCCGAAACAACCGACGCAATCGAAGGCGACCGCACGGTCTGCCGGGCGGTGGAATGTCCGATGGGGTCGCTGATCGCCGATGCGATGCTGGACCGCGTGCGTGATCAGGGCATCCAGATCGCGATCCAGAACGGGGGCGGTATCCGCGCCTCGATCGATGCAGGCGAAGTGACGATGGGCGAAGTCCTCAGCGTGCTGCCGTTCCAGAACACGCTGTCCACCTTCGAGGTGACAGGGGCTGACATCGTTGCCGCCCTTGAAAACGGTGTAGGCCAGATCGAGGAAGGCGCAGGCCGTTTCCCGCAGGTCGCTGGCATGAGCTTTGTCGTCAACAGCACGGCCCCGGCAGGCGAACGTATCTCTGACGTGATGGTTGGCGATGCGCCGCTTGATCCTGATGCGGTTTATGGCGTCGTGTCCAACAACTATGTCCGCAACGGCGGTGACGGCTATTCCATGTTCGAGGATGCGGCAAACGCCTATGACTTCGGCCCCGATCTGGCCGATGTGCTGGCCGAATACATGGCGGCCAATGGTCCCGTAACGCCCTATACCGATGGGCGCATCACTGTGAACTGATGCGAACACGTTGCGCGCCGCTGCAAACGGCGGCGCGCGCCGCTGCAAACGGCGGCGCGCGATGTGATGTCAGATGCGCTCCGCGCGGGGGATATTTATGCTCGGAAGATGCGGGCTGTTCCTTGACGGGGCGGGCCGCGTGACTTAATCCAACTTCTGCGCGGGCGTTGTGTAATGGTAAGACCCTTGCCTTCCAAGCAAGAGACGCGGGTTCGATTCCCGCCGCCCGCTCCACTCCTGCGACAATTGCGGACCATGAACCGGTCCCGCCTTGTGCAAACGATGGCCCAGCTTTACATCAGGCCCTGACAGACAAAGGACGCCCGATGGCCGAACCTGTGCAGACCAAAGCAGAAGACCGGCCCGTCGGCAAAAAGATCGGTGCCTTGCAGGCGCTCTGGCCTTTTATCAGACCTTACAAGTGGAACCTGATCGGCGCAGGATTTGCGCTGGTTTTCACCGCGATGGCCGCGCTGAGCCTGCCGCTGGTCGCGCGTCTGGTCGTTGACAACTTTGGTTTGGACAGCGTCGAGATCAGCCGCTATTTCGTGGCGCTTCTGGCCGTGGCTGTGCTTCTCGCCTTCGGGACGGCGCTGCGGTATTATCTGGTCACGCGTCTGGGTGAACGGGTCGTGGCCGATATCCGCAAAGCCGTGTTCAACCGCATGATCAGCATGAGCCCCGCGTTCTATGAAAAGATCATGACGGGCGAGGTCTTGAGCCGGATCACCACCGATACCACGCTGATCCTGTCGGTGATCGGCAGTTCCGCATCGATCGCACTGCGCAATATCCTGATCTTTATCGGCGGCGTTGTCCTCATGCTGCTGACCTCGGTCAAGATGAGCATCATGGTGCTTTGGCCGATCCCCGTCGTGCTGTTTCCGATCATGTTTCTGGGCCGCCGCGTGCGCAGCCTGTCGCGCGAAAACCAGGACCTGATCGCGGAATCAAGCGGTGACGCGTCCGAGCTTTTGACCTCGGCGCAGACTGTGCAGGCCTTTACCCACGAGGATCTGAGCCGCGCCAAGTTCGACGAAGTGACCGAGCAAAGTTACCGGTCGGCCCGGCGGCGCATCCTGACGCGCGCCTTTCTGACGGCCATCGTGATCTTCATGGTCTTTGCCGCCATCGTGCTGTTCCTGCAGATGGGGTCGGAAGATGTCGTCGCGGGCGAGATTACCGAAGGCGGGCTGGTGCAGTTCATGATCTACACGATCATGGTCGGCGGTGCCGTCGCCGCCCTGTCCGAGGTCTGGGGCGAATTGCAGCGCGCGGCAGGCGCCACCGAACGGCTGATCGAATTGCTGACCATCGAGGACAGCGTGACCGACCCCGCGCAGCCTCGCCAGCTTCCGGCACCTGTCCGGGGCGAGTTGCACTTTGAAAACCTGCGCTTCAGCTATCCGTCGCGCATGTCGATTTCCGCGCTTGACGGGATCGACCTGCACATCGCACCGGGTGAGACTGTCGCCCTTGTCGGCCCGTCCGGCGCGGGCAAAAGCACGATCATCCAGCTGGTCCAGCGGTTCTATGATCCGCAGGAAGGGGCCGTGAAGCTCGACGGGATCGACCTGCGCGACCTGAACCGTGCCGAATTCCGCAAGCATATCGCGCTTGTGCCGCAAGACCCGGTGATCTTTGCCGATACCGCGCGCGAAAATATCCGTTTCGGTCGCCCCGATGCCACCGACGCAGAGGTCGAAGCGGCCGCCAAGGCCGCGGCTGCGCATGATTTCCTGACCGCATTGCCTGACGGCTACGAAAGCTATGTCGGCGAACGCGGCGTCATGCTGTCGGGCGGGCAAAAGCAGCGCATCGCCATCGCCCGCGCCATCTTGCGCGATGCCCCGGTCCTGTTGCTGGACGAAGCGACAAGCGCGCTTGACGCCGAAAGCGAATATGCGGTCCAGCGTGCGGTCGAGGATCTGGCCAAGACACGCACGACGCTGATCGTCGCGCATCGTCTGGCCACAGTGAAAAAGGCCGACCGGATCGTCGTTTTCGACGCGGGCCGGATCGTCGCGCAGGGCACACATGACGCGCTGGTCGCGCAGGGCGGTCTTTATGCCCGTCTGGCGCGGTTGCAGTTTACCGAAGGCGTCGCCGCCGAATAGCACGACTTTCGTAGCGTCAGTCTTGCACCCATGGCCGACTTTGACCAACGTGCCGCCCTGAGGGACGCGCCGCAAGGCTGCGGAAAGAACCAAAAGGGGAGGAATGCGGCATGGCATTTGCAACGATGGCGGATCGCGACGCGATTCATAACGAAATGCCGTGGGCCGACCGCCGCTTGCCGGTGACGACCTTTGCGCTTCTGTCGCAAACCGCTGCCGCGCATGGCGCGCGCAAGGCCGTCAGTTTCAGCCTGTTGTCCGACCCCGACGCATTCTGCGAAACGCTCACCTGGTCGGAATTGCAGGCCAAGACCGCCCAGGCGGCCAACCTGTTCCGTGACCTTGGAATCGGGGAAAAAGATGTCGTGGCCTTCGTGCTGCCCAATGCGACAGAAACGATCTTGACCTACTTGGGCGGGCAGGTCGCGGGGATCGTCAACCCTATCAACCCGCTGCTGGACGCCGAACAGATCGGCGCGATCCTGCGTGAAACCAAGGCCAAGGTCGTCGTGACCCTGCGCGCCTTTCCCAAGACCGACGTCGCCCAGAAAACCGCCGAGGCCGTGCGCCTTGCGCCCAATGTCACCACCGTGCTCGAAGTGGATCTGCACCGGTACCTGACCGGGCTCAAACGGCTGATCGTGCCGCTGATCCGGCCCAAGAACCCTGTCGCGCACAACGCCAAGGTGCTGGATTTCAACGCAGAACTGGCCAAGCGGCCCACAACGCTGGCCTTTGCGGATTCCGACAGGGACCGGGTTGCGGCCTATTTCCACACCGGTGGCACCACGGGCATGCCCAAGGTCGTGCAGCACCGCTATTCCGGGATCGTCTATAACGCCTGGCTGGGCGCGCGGTTGTTGTTCACCGAACAAGACGTGCAGATCTGCCCGCTGCCGCTGTTCCACGTTTTTGCGACGATCGTGTCGCTGGGCGCATCGCTGGGGTCGGGGGCGCAGGTCGTGTTTCCCACACCGCAGGGGTATCGGGGTGAAGGTGTGTTCGACAATTTCTGGAAACTGGTCGCCAAGCACAAGGTCACCTTCATGATCACCGTGCCGACAGCGATGTCGGCGCTGATGCAGCGCAAGGTCGATGCCGATATCTCGTCGCTGCGCCTGGCGTTTTGCGGGTCCGCGCCCTTGCCGCTCGAACTTTACAAGAAATTCGAGGCGGCGGCGGGTGTTACCATTTGCGAAGGCTACGGCCTGACTGAGGCGACATGTCTTGTGTCGATCAACCCGCCAGACGGGGAAAAACGCGTCGGGTCGATCGGCATGCCGTTCCCGTATACCGACGTCAAGATCGTTTCGGCGGCGACCGGCATGGAATGCGGTGTCGATGAAATAGGCGAAATCTGCGTCGCCAGTCCGGGTGTGTTCAGCGGGCAAACCTATACCGAGGCCGACAAGAACCGCGACATGTTTTACAACGACCATTTGCGTACCGGCGATCTGGGCCGGATCGATGCGGATGGGTATCTTTGGATCACCGGGCGGGCCAAGGATCTGATCATCCGCGGTGGGCACAACATCGACCCCGCCGAGATCGAAGAAGCGATGGCGGGTCACCCTGCGGTCGCTTTTGCCGGGGCCATCGGCCAGCCCGATGCGCATGCCGGTGAGGTCCCTTGCGTTTACGTGGAACTGGTTGCCGGTGCCGATGTGACCGACGCGGCGCTGCTTGATTACGCGAAAGAACATATTCACGAACGCGCGGCGCATCCGAAACATCTTGAGGTGCTGGCCGAGCTTCCAAAAACCGCCGTCGGCAAGATATTCAAGCCTGATCTGAGAAAACGCGCGATCACGCGAATCTACAATGCCGCGCTTGCCGATGTTCCGGCCCATGTCGATAGCGTCATGGAGGACAAAAGGCGTGGTCTTGTGGCGCAGATCACCGCCGATCCACATCTTGCCGACCAGATCGGCACAGCGCTTGGCGTTTACACGATTCCCTGGGAGATCGTGAAAAAGTAACCCGCGGTGATGGCCATGACATGTAAACTGCATCAGAACAGCGTGATATCTGCGGCCTGTCTCGGGCGCGTAACCTGAGTCTCGGGCGGGGGCGAACCGGTGATCTGCATCTGCCGCGCGGCGCCTGTCGTCGGGGTGAATTGGACACGGCGGGCCAGCGTGCCGCCAAGACTCTGCGACAAGCAGGGGATGCCCTCTCTCTCCAGAAAAGACTGGGCAAAGTCGCCGTTGGACTGGCCGATGTCGCGGGCGTGAACCGTCATGCGGGCACCGCCGAATATTTTGGCCTGTAACCTGCGCCGGTCACCGCCGGCCCGCAATATCTTGTTGATCAGCAACTCCATCGCGTTCACGCCATATTTTAAATCTGCGGTATTGGCATCGCCTCCGGTCGCCAGCAGAAAATGGTTCATTCCGCCGACCTTCGCCTGCCGGTCAAACAGGCAGACTGCAACGCAGGAACCCAGAATGGTGGACATCACGACATGGACATCGTTCGATACGGCAAAATCCCCCTGCACGATCGTGACCATCTTCGACGGCGTGGTGTTAACGTCCGTCATGCGCGTTGCCTGTGCAGGGCGGCGCGCAGCAAGCTCGGGCCGATCTGCTGAATAGGAAGTTCGGTTTCGATCCCCCCCAATGCGTTCGCAACGCGGGGCATTCCGTAGACGACGGATGTTGCTTCATCCTGGCCAAAGGTGCGGGCCCCAGCTGCGCGAAGCGCGGTGATGCCTTCTGCGCCGTCCCGGCCCATCCCGGTCAGAATGGCCGCGGTGACATGCGGGGCAAATGGGACCGCCGAATGAAAAAGGGCATCGACGGACGGTCGGTGGCCGGATTGACGCGGGGCCTCGTCCAGTTTGATGCGGGCCGGTGCCGCATTCCTGAGGCGTACATGATGGGTATCGCCCGCAGCCAGATAGATATGACCGGGCTGTAAGCTGGCGTCATGCGTTGCGGCCAGCACTTTTGCTGAGGTGACGCCGTCCAACAGGCGGATCAGGCTGCCCGCAAAGTTACCGCCCGTGTGCTGTACGATCACGGCCGGCGGGGTCGCGGCGTGAAAATGGCGCAGGATCTGCATCAGGGCATCAATGCCGCCAGTCGACGAACCTATCAGGATGGTGCTGCGCGGGTCGACCCGCCCGTTTGATGCAGGCGCTGCGACGATCACTTCGGGGCGGCGCCTGCGCCTGCTGGGCCCAAGCGCAGCTATCAGGTCGCTGTCGGAAGCCGTGCCCGGCAGCACCCGGATAGCGGGATTGGCCCGCAGGGCGGCATCTGTCACGTTCGCCTGCTGCGGCGTACCCAGCACCACGCAGCCAATGCCCATGATGCTGAAAAGCGTCGCGAGGAGTTCGAATTCGGGACAATCCGCGATGTCGGTGGTCAGCACGACACAATCAGGTTCATGATGTTCCGCGAAATCGTAGACTTCCGTCAGTCCGGTCGCGGCCCGAACCACCTCGATCTCGAGACGCTCCAGGCGTCGCTGCAACTGGCCCAGCATGATTGCTGACCTGTGCGCGATCAGGATCCGCATGTTCTGCCTCCAGTCATGGTTGCTGTCAGAGATAGGACGCTGTGAAACGCATTGCACCCCACCCATCGACAGCCAAGACTGCCGCTTGGCCGTGCGAATGTCATCGTCCGGCTGGCGATCTCCCACTGCATCAGAAGATTGCTATTCTTGTCTGGTCATGATCGCTTTGTGGGGCGTCGTCACCGATCAGGTCCCGGAGCCACGCCAGCCGCATTCGTGCAATTATCGCCGTTCGGTGCGACGCCGTTTGGACGGGGCCGTGTTCACCCAGTCCTTCCATCAAGGTTGCGAGATCAGCAAGCGATTGTAAAACAAGGTCGAAATCCTGCAACGACTTTGTCTTTTGGGGTAAATCGGTCGCGCATACACACATTTGCAAAGCCGCTTCTTCAAGGCGCGAGACGATCGTCGCAACCTCGCGCAAGGCGGTGCCGATGTTGTCGAACGTCCGGTCAGGTCGAGCCGATGAGGCCCCCGAATGCATGATCATAGCCGACCCACCACGCTTTCGATGCATTGCTTCATGCTCGCCGTCGAAAAAGGTTTTTTGATGATGTTGTTCAGCCCAAGGGCTTTGCCTTTGGCGACCAAGTCGTGGGTCGGATTCCCGGTAACAAGAATGAATCCGATCCGTGCTGTCGCCTTGTGTTGTCGCAGAGCGCGCAAGAGTTCGAGCCCGTCCATACCGGGCATGTTGTAGTCGGAAAGCACCAGGTGAACCGGATCCGCGATCAGTTTGTTGAGAGCGGCCAGCCCATCGTTTTCTGCCTGGTTTTTCCAGATGCCCATCTCTTCGATGGCTTGGACGAGCAGGCCACGGCTGACGCCCATGTCGTCGACGATCATCACGCGCAATGTGTCTTTCAAGCTCATGGTTCAGTCTTTCCTTTGGGGACTTATCGGGCCTGCGTCGCGGGGCAATCGTCGATAGGTGGTAATGGCGACGCTGCGGAAATCGACCTGGGCGTGCCCGGTCAGGCGTTCCGAATGGCCGATCATGAGATGGCCGTCATCATGCAACACATCCGCAAAGCGTTGCCACAGACGAACCTGTGTTTCCTTGTCGAAGTAGATCGCCGCATTTCGGCAGAAGATGACATCGAATCGCCGCCGCATCGGCCATTCTGCGATCAGGTTCAATTCGCCAAATGTCACCAGCGACATCAGATCTGGCCTAATCCGAAATTGCGCCGCACCGCCGCCATCGTCGATCATCAGACGTTTGTATTCGGTCGGAATTGCATCGGCCTGATCGCGATCATATTCCGCCTGCCGCGCTTTGCGGATCATTTGCGGGTCGACATCGGTTGCCAGCACCTTGATGTCCAGCCGCGATGCATCGGGGCAAGCATCACGGATCATCGCGGCGATGGAATAGGCTTCTTGTCCTGCCGAGCAGGCCGACGACCAGATCCGGATAGGTGTGCCTTTTTTTGCTTTTTCGAAGAGTTCCGGAAGGATATGTTCCCGCAGAAAGGTAAAATGGTGCCGCTCGCGGAAAAAGTGGGTCACATTCGTCGTGAGGGCAGAAAGGAGATGCGACTGCTCGTCTTGACTGCGGGGATCCGACAGCAAAGCGCAGTAACTTTCGAAGTCTGGCAGGGCAAGCGCCCGCAATCTTTTCGTCAGCCGCGAATAGACAAGCGGTTTCTTGGATGGTTGCAAATGCAGTCCATACCGCTTGTGTGCCAGTTCCGCGATCAGTCGAAAATCGTTGTCGGTGAACTGGTATTCCCGGGCTGTCAGATCCGATCCCGCAAAGTGATCAGGCGCGTTCATGCGGCCACCTGATTGGTCGGACCGAGCAATGCTGACAGGCTGATGATCTTCGTCATGTCATCGCCAAGCGGGATGATCCCGAGAATGGCACGGGTCGTTGTATCTTCAGGACCTCTGGGTGTTTCGCGCACGGTATGGGCGTCGACCCCCAGAATCTCTGAAACCGACTCGACCAAAAGGCCGATGATCCTGTCTTCGACCGCGATGATGATGATCACATGCCGTTCGGTTGGCATGATCTTGGCAAAGCCAAGCTTTGCCGCCAGGTCGATAATCGGAATGACCGCACCGCGCAGGTTGATGACGCCCAAGACGTGATCGGGTGAATGCGGCAGGACCGTGACCGGGGTCCACCGACGGATTTCCCTGATCTGTTTGATTTCGATACAGAAATTCTGTCCACCAGCAACCAGTGTAACGAACTCCAGCCGTTCCGATTTTTGAAGTTCAGCAAGCTGCGACATAAGAGACGTCCCTTCCATTTTGGCTGTTGGTGGCGGCATAGGCCGTGTTGCCTTGGGCGACGGCCTCGGGATCGATGATCAGGGCTATCTTGCCGTCACCAAGGATCGTTGCGCCTGATATGCCGGATATCTCGCCGTAATTGCCTTGCATGCTTTTGACGACGACCTGGCGCTGGTCGAAGATATCGTCGACGGCCAGCGCACATTGAGGAACACTGTCGGTCTGGATCAGCAAAAGAACCCGGTCCGTCATTTCGCGCGGCGTCGCGGATTGCCCCATGCGTTCGGCCAGATCAATGATCGGCACATATTCCCCGCGGATGCGCAAGAGTGTGTTGTTGAGCCCGATTTGCGAAAGGTCCGCAGCTTTTGGTCTGACCGTTTCCAGAATACTGGAAATCGGAACAACCATCGTCTGCCCGCCGAGGTTGATGATCATCCCGTCCATGACCGCAAGTGTCAGCGGCAGGGTGATCGAAAAGGTCGTGCCTTGGCCGAACTGGCTGGTAATCGCGACACGGCCACCCAAGGCCGTGATGGCTGTCTTGACCACGTCCATGCCGACGCCACGCCCAGACAGGTTGGTCACCTCCTTGGCCGTCGAGAATCCGGGAGCAAAAAGCAGGTGATCGATTTCCGTTTCGGACAATTGCGCGTCCTCGGCGACCAGTCCTTTCGAGACGGCGATTTCCCTGATCTTGGGACGGTTGAGGCCGGCGCCGTCGTCGGCGATTTCGATGACAATACTGCCGGATCTTTGCCGGGCGGCAAGCCGCAGTTTTCCCTGTCGGTTCTTGCCGGCTGCCGCCCGATTGTCAGGTGGTTCGATCCCGTGATCGATCGCATTGCGGATCATATGTGTGAGTGGATCAGCCAGCCGTTCGACGACTGTCTTGTCGACTTCGGTCGCGTCGCCTTCGGTAATGAGTTCAACCAGTTTGCCGGTTGCATCCGCCGCTTCACGCGCGATGCGCAGCATGCGCTGGAACAGGGGTTTGACCGGCTGCGCGCGGATCGCCATCACGCCTTCCTGGATTTCCCGTGCCAGCAGTTTGTAATCGTCAAGATCGGCGAACAGTTCAGCAGCATTGGGCAGGTTCGCCTGCTGCAACCGTTGGGAAATGACCGACTGGTTGATGATGAGTTCACCCACCGCGTTGATCAGGCGGTCGATCCGTTCAGGATCGACGCGGAGCGATGTTGCCGCGCGACTGCCGCCCCGGTCCTGAGCGCTGCGCGCTTTTTGATCGCCGGTGTCAGGCTGGGGATCAACGGAAGGCGTGTCGACGACGTCGTCTGCCGTTGCCGCCGCTGTTGTACCTGCCTGTGGCGGGTCAGGTATGTCGGTGTCTGCACTGCGCAAGCTGACCTGCAATGCGCAAAGGTCGTCGACGAATTCGAACACTTCAAGGATCGGCAGATCCGACCCGAGCCCGTCGATTTCCACCCGCCAGGACAGCAGTCCATCCTGCCAGTGCAATTCCTCCAAAGACGTGGGAAGGCGGGACGTATCCACCGAGACGCGCGTCGGCCCCAATGCCTGCAAGGCCGCGATGATCAGGACCGGGTCATTGCCGCTGGTGTAAAAGGCCGCACTGGGTGCGAAAGTGACAACATAGGTTGATGTCGCATCGTCGGGCGCGTCGAACGCTAGGGTCAACGCCTCGAATACGAAGTCTTCGGCATCCGCTGGCGCATCGCCAAGGAATGACTGCAAGTCTGCCATGACCGGGTCCACCTGGGCCTGGTTTGTCGGCAAATCCTCTCTCGCGGTGTCGATCAGGTCGGCAAGAACATCGCCGGATCGTTGCAGGACGTGCAGGATGCGGTCATCCAGCGCAAGCCGCTGCGAGCGGACATGATCGAGGACCGTCTCAAAAGTGTGCGCAAAACCGACGAGATCATCAAGGGCAAAGGCCCCTGCCGCGCCCTTGACCGAATGGACGGCACGAAAGACGGCATTGACGGTCTCGCTATCCGTGCGGCCATCGCGCATTGCGGTCAGCCCTTCGGTCAACGCGGCGATCAGGTCTTCGCATTCTTCGAAAAAAACATCGCGCATGGTCGGATCGCCGGTCATCACGCTGCCCCTGTCAGGCGGCGGATAACGGCCACCAGAGCTTCGTCATCGAAGGGTTTGACGATCCAGCCTGTTGCGCCCGCCTTTCGCGCGCGTTCTTTCAAGGCGGCGCCGCTTTCCGTGGTCAGCACAAGGACCGGAACGGTGCGGTTGCGGGTGCCGCCGCGGATGTCGGCAATCACCTCGAACCCGTCCTTGTTGGGCATGTTGACGTCGGTGATCACGAGATCGGCGTCTTCGTGTCGGAACTTTTCGATGCCATCCACCCCGTCAACAGCGGTCGACACCTCGAACCCGGCGTTTTGCAGGGTTTGGGTGAGCAGGCTGCGAATTGTGCGCGAATCGTCGATGGCGAGAATGCGTGTTACCATCAAAGTGCCCCTTGTTTTTCCGGCAGCGGCCAAAGCGCAAGCATTTCCAAGGCGTTGCGCAGGTCGTCCGATGCATTTGCGAGGGTCAGATGTTGCCCGTTCGCAGCCCACGCAACGCTGGCCGTGGCAAGTATCTGTGCCGCAAGGCCGCCAAGACGGCTGACATCGCGGCCATCGATCACAAGGTCGCTTCCCTGCGCCCTTGTCAGAGCGGCATGAAGGTCTTCGCAAGCCTCGAACGTCAGGACGGGAGGCAGGGCAAATATGGCTGTGTCGGCCGGCATGGTGAAACGATCCTTCGTTGCGCATCGACGGTCCTTATCTGCCACTACCGCTTAAGATCATGTAAACATGCGCAAGATTTTCATCGCCCGCGGACCCTCGGTTGCCTGGCATCTTCAAATCTGCGTGTGGCGTCGCGCGTGCGCGCTGATTTCGTGGTATTTCCGGCGCGAAGCACATAAAGGTTGGCGCGGTTGATACGACCCGGTATCTTCGCTGACGATTGTCCAAGATGAGGCCAGCAATGAAAAACAACAATGACATGACACCGTCGCGCCGCGCCGTGCTGCTTGGGGCGACTGCTGTGACCCTTTTCGCACCATCCGTGTTGCGTGCGCAAACCCAGCAGGCACCCGTTGACCGCAATATTGCTGCATTCCGGGTCCATGAATGGCGCGACCATTTTGAGTCCATCGGGGTGGGCGCCATCCTTGCCGATACGAAATCGATGTTCCTGCAGCACTGGACACCTGACGGGGATATGCGGATTTACCCGACCTCGGTGCCGCTTTCCGATGATCTGACCCGCACCGGCTATACTGAGGTGATCGACAAGCGCGTCGCGCCAAGCTGGGCCCCGACACCTGCGATGCGCCAGCGCAACCCCGAATGGCCTGCGTTCATTCCGGGCGGTGACCCGATGAACCCGATGGGGTCGCATGCGCTGTATCTGTCCTGGCAATTCTACCGGATTCACGGCACACAGGACACGCGCAAGATCGGTCGGCGGTCATCGAATGGCTGTATCGGGCTGTTCAACGAACAGATCGCCGAGGTTTACGAGCGTGCGCCGGTCGGCACAAAGGTCCGGCTGATCTGAACCAATCCCGCTGACCTGCTTTGGAAGGAAAAGCATGACATTCGCCCGACTCTTCTGCGTTGCAATGCTTTGCGCCGCCCCTATCGTCGGCGCCGCACAAGGCATGACCGAAGATCAGGTCAAGGCGCTTGTTCTGGAAACCATCCGCGAGAATCCCGACATCATCGTCGAAGCCTTGCAGATACTGGAGCTTGAGCAGCAAGAGGCGCAGGCGGCCGCTGCAAAAGCGGTGCTCGCGGAGCAGCGTGAGATTCTTGAAAACGACCCCAATGCGCCCGTCATCGGCAACCCTGATGGTGATGTGACAGTGGTCGAGTTTTTTGATTACAACTGCCCGTTTTGCCGGAATGCCAAGCTCGAGCTCGACGGTTTGCTCAGCGCCGATGGCAATGTGCGCGTCGTCATGCGGGAATGGCCGGTGCTGGGGGAAGGCTCTGTTTTTGCTGCCCGCGCAGCGCTCGCTTCGCGCGCGCAGGGGAAATACGAGGAATTTCACAACGCCCTGATGACGATGGACGGCCGTGCCGAGGAACAAAGCGTTATCCGTGTCGCGGCACGTGTCGGGCTTGATGTCGATCAGTTGCGGCGCGATATGGATGCCCCCGAGATCGCGGAGCATCTGCAATTGTCGAGCGGGCTTGGCCGTGCGCTAGGCTTTACCGGGACGCCGTCATTCGTGATCGGTGAAAATCTTGCGCCTGGCATGATCCGCGCCGATCAGATGCAACAGCTGGTCGCAGCTGCCCGCGCGACAAACCAATAAACCGGTGCGCAGACGCCGTGTAACCTGCACCCGCAGACCCGGAAAGCCGGACTATGTGCCATGCGGCGCGTACACGATGTGCGTATGCTGACGGGACCGATCCGGATTTTTCGACACAAGGGGCTTGAGCTTCCAGCGACTGGAAGGCCTATGTGATGGGCAGACAAGGAAAGGTCTCGTCTCATGGCACAGCCTACGACAATCCGGCTCGCAATCGAAGGCATGTCCTGCGCGTCCTGCGTGGGCCGCGTGGACCGGGCGCTTGCGGCCGTGCCGGGGGTGCAATCGGTCGCTGTCAACCTTGCAACGGAAACGGCGACGATCACGCTGGCTGATCGTCGCATCACAGCGGCGCAACTGGCCGCCGTCAGCACCGAAGCGGGCTATCCTGCGGTGTCTGCCGAACCTGACCAGACCAGCCTGAACGCCGCCCGCAAGGCCGACGAAGCCCATGTTCTGGCGCGCAGTACGCTGTTTGCGGCGGCCCTCGCGCTGCCAGTTTTCATTCTGGAAATGGGCGCGCATCTGGTGCCGGCGTTCCACCATGTCATTGCCACCACGATCGGAATGCAGACGTCCTGGATCATCCAGTTCGTGCTGACGACGCTGGTGCTGTTCGGGCCGGGCCGGTTGTTTTTCGCCAAAGGCTTGCCTGCGCTGTTCAAGGGCGCGCCGGACATGAACAGCCTTGTGGCGTTGGGCACGGGGGCGGCATGGACCTATTCGGTCGTCGCAACCTTTTTGCCCACGCTCATTCGCGCCGATATACGCGCCGTCTATTTCGAGGCGGCGGCGGTGATCGTCGTGCTGATCCTGCTGGGCCGCTTGCTCGAGGCGCGGGCCAAGGGGCGGACGGGCGCGGCGATACAGGCGCTGCTTGGCTTGCAGGTCAGGCAAGCCCGTGTGCTGCGCGACGGCAAGCTGGTGGCGGTTGATGTGGATGCGCTGGCGGTGGGCGATGTCATTACCCTGCGCCCCGGCGAACGGGTGCCGGTGGACGGCACCGTGACCGAAGGGACCAGCCCGGTCGACGAAAGCATGATGACGGGTGAACCGCTGCCTGTGGTCAAGATCATAGGTGACACGCTGACCGGTGGCACGGTTAACGGGCAGGGCGGGCTGACCTTTGCGGCAACCCGGGTGGGCCAGGATACGACCTTGGCGCAGATCATCCGCATGGTGACAGAGGCGCAGGGTGCGAAACTGCCCATCCAGGATGTCGTGGACCGCGTGACCTTGTGGTTCGTGCCCGCGATATTGTTGCTGGCGGTGCTGACGGTGGGGGTCTGGCTGGTCCTTGGACCTGATCCGACACTGGCGCTGGTGGCCGGCGTGTCGGTCCTTATCATCGCTTGTCCTTGCGCAATGGGGCTGGCCGTGCCGACCTCGATCATGGTGGGCAGCGGGCGGGCCGCCGAAATGGGCGTGTTGTTCCGCAAGGGGGCAGCCTTGCAGCAACTGGCCGATTTGCCTGTGATCGCCTTTGACAAGACGGGGACACTGACCGCGGGCAAGCCGTATCTGACCGATCTGGTGCTGGCAGACGGGTTTGACCGTGCCCGCGTCCTGCGCCTTGCCGCAGCTGTCGAGGCGAAATCCGAACATCCCATCGGGGCGGCCATCGTCGCCGCCGCCCGTGCCGAGGGGCTGGGCGAGGCGGCGGTCAGCGATTTCCGCGCCATCACCGGTTACGGTGTTACCGCCACGGTCGACGGCAGCCGCGTGCTGATCGGGGCGGACCGGTTGCTGGCGCGCGAAGGCATCGCCACAGGCGCGCTTGCCACGGCCGAGGCGGCGCTCGCGGAACGCGGACGCACCGCGCTCTTTGTCGCCATCGACGGGCAGGCGGCTGCGGTCATCGCAGTGGCTGATCCGGTCAAGCCCGGAACGGCGGCGGCGATTGCCGCGTTGAAAGCCATGGGTGTGAAAATCGCCATGATCACCGGCGACAAGGCCGCGACCGCCGAGGCGATTGCCCGCGAGATCGGGATCGACCATGTCGTCGCTGGTGTTCTCCCGGATGGCAAGGTCGCCGCACTCGACCAGCTGCGTGCGCAGGGCAGGGTTGCCTTTGTCGGTGACGGGATCAATGACGCCCCCGCGCTGGCCCATGCAGATGTCGGGATCGCCATCGGCACCGGCACCGATGTCGCCATTGAGACGGCGGATGTGGTGCTGATGTCGGGTGATCTGCGCGGCGTGGTCAACGCCGTCGCCGTGTCACAGGCGACGATGCGCAATATCCGCCAAAATCTCGGCTGGGCGTTCGGATATAACGTCGCATTGGTGCCGGTGGCGGCGGGCGTGCTTTACCCGGTGTTCGGCCTGTTGTTGTCGCCTGTCTTTGCCGCCGCCGCGATGGCGCTGTCGTCGGTGTCCGTAGTGTCGAACGCCTTGCGCCTGCGGCGACTGCGCCCTGTCATGGACGAGAAACCGCCAGAACCGCCTGTCAATTTCGGCACCGCGCCGCAACCCGCAGAATAGGAGGAGCGCCATGAACATCGGTGAAGTCGCCGCCAAATCCGGTCTGCCCGCCAAGACGATCCGCTATTACGAAGACATCGGCCTGATCCAGCCCGAACGGCACGACAACGGCTATCGGGTGTTCCGGCAGACGCAATTGCACAAGCTGATGTTTGTGGCGCGCGCGCGGTCCTTGGGATTTTCCATCGACGATTGCCGGATTCTTCTGGCGCTTTACGAAGACGACAGCCGCGCCTCGGCGCAGGTCAAGGCGCTGGCGCAGGACCATCTGACACAGATCGACGCCAAGATCGCGGGGCTGCGCGCGATGCGCGACACGCTCGCAGATCTGGTCGATGCGTGCCACGGCGACAGCCGCCCGGATTGCCCCATTCTCAAGGATCTGGCGGCGGCCCATGACGGATAGGCCCGGTCCGTCCCGGTGCCCCGGGACGGGCGCTCCGCGCGGGGATATTTGGGCTCGGAAGATGGCGGGATGTCGCGCAAGCTTGCTTTGACGCGCTGGGATAGCTCTGTCATGTAGGCCGCAACCGGCCCGCGTTGCACAGGAGACTACAATGAAATTTCGATTCCCCATCTTCATCATCGATGAGGATTTCCGGTCGGAGAATTCATCCGGTCTTGGCATCCGCGCCATGGCCGACGCGATCGAGAACGAAGGTTTCGAAGTCGTCGGCGTCACCAGTTATGGCGATCTGTCCCAGTTTGCACAGCAGCAGTCCCGCGCCAGCGCTTTCGTGCTGTCGATTGATGATGAGGAATTCAGCCCCGGTCCCGACCTCGACCCTGCCGTGCTGAACCTGCGTCATTTCATTCAGGAAGTCCGCCGCAAGAACGAGGACGTGCCGATCTATCTGCATGGCGAGACCAAGACGAGCCGCCATTTGCCCAACGACATCCTGCGCGAATTGCATGGGTTCATCCATATGTTCGAGGATACGCCTGAATTCGTCGCGCGCCATATCGTGCATGAGGCGAAGAAATATCTCGAAGGCATCCAGCCGCCTTTCTTCAAGGCGCTTCTGGATTATGCCGAGGACGGGTCCTATTCTTGGCATTGTCCCGGCCATTCGGGGGGTGTGGCCTTCCTCAAAAGCCCGATTGGCCAGATGTATCACCAGTTTTACGGTGAAAACATGCTGCGCGCCGATGTGTGCAATTCGGTCGAGGAATTGGGCCAGCTTCTGGACCATAACGGCGCGATCGGCGCGTCCGAACGCAATGCGGCGCGGATTTTCAATGCTGACCATTGTTTCTTCGTGACCAACGGCACATCGACCAGCAACAAGATGGTCTGGCACCACACCGTCGCACCGGGCGATGTCGTGGTCGTGGACCGCAACTGCCACAAGTCGATCCTGCACAGCATCATGATGACGGGGGCGATCCCGGTTTTCCTGAAACCGACGCGCAACCATTACGGTATCATCGGCCCGATCCCGCAAAGCGAGTTCGAGATCGACACGATCAGGGAAAAGATCCGCGCCAACCCGCTGTTGTCCCATATCGACGCCGATACGGTGAAGCCGCGGATCATGACGCTGACGCAATCGACCTATGACGGGGTGCTGTACAACACCGAAACCATCAAGGGCCTGCTGGACGGCTATGTCGAAAACTTCCATTTCGACGAGGCGTGGCTGCCCCATGCGGCGTTCCACACCTTTTACAGCGATTTCCATTCGATGGGCCGCAAGCGCGAACGCCCGCGCCATGCGGTGACCTATGCCACGCAATCCATCCACAAGCTGCTGGCAGGGATTTCGCAGGCGAGCCATGTGCTGGTGCAGGACAGTCAGGACACCAAGCTGGACCGGCACCTCTTCAACGAAGCCTATCTCATGCACACCAGCACCAGCCCGCAATACAGCATCATCGCCAGCTGTGATGTTGCGGCGGCGATGATGGAACCGCCGGGCGGTGTCGCGCTGGTCGAGGAAAGCATCATGGAAGCGCTGGATTTCCGCCGTGCCATGCGCAAGGTCGATGCCGAATTCGGGGACGACGAATGGTGGTTTCAGGTCTGGGGCCCCGACGCGCTGGTCGAGGAAGGCATCGGCGACCCCAAGGATTGGGTTCTCAAGAAAACCGATGCGGATGGCGTGCAAGCCTCGGACGGGGCGGATTCGTGGCACGGGTTCGGCGATATGGCGCGCGGGTTCAACATGCTGGACCCGATCAAGACCACCATCGTTACACCCGGCCTGAACCTTGACGGCCGATTCGAGGAGATGGGGATTCCCGCCTCTATCGTGACCAAATATCTGGTCGAAAACGGCGTCGTCGTGGAAAAGACCGGCCTTTACAGTTTCTTCATCATGTTCACCATCGGGATCACCAAAGGGCGGTGGAATTCGCTGCTGGCGGCACTCCAGCAGTTCAAGGACGATTACGGCCGCAACCAGCCTTTGTGGCGGGTGATGCCGGAATTCATCGCCAAGCATCCGGATTACGAACAGATGGGCCTGCGCGACCTGTGCCAGCACGTCCACCAGCTTTATGCGAAATACGATATCGCGATCCTGTCGACGGAAATGTATCTGAGCGATCTGCAACCCGCGATGGCTCCGAACGACGCCTACGCGCATATCGCGCGGCGCACGACGGAGCGTGTGGCGATTGATGATCTCGAAGGGCGGATCACGACGTCGCTGGTCACACCTTATCCGCCGGGCATCCCGCTTTTGATCCCGGGCGAGGTGTTCAACACCAAGATCGTGGAATATCTCAAGTTCAACCGCGAGTTTGAACGGCTCTGCCCGGGGTTCGAGAATGACATTCACGGGCTGGTGGTCGAAACCGGCGCAGATGGCGTGAAACGCTATTACGCGGATTGCGTGGCGGGCTGAGTACCGCCACGCGCGTGATCGCCGGACCTAGTCTCCGGCGATGGCGGCGGCCAGCGCATCCTCGAAGATCGCAAGCCCTTCGTCGATGATCGCGTCGGATGCCGTCAGCGGCACCATGATCCGCAAGGCATTGCCGTGCATCCCGCAGGACAGCAGGATCAGCCCGCGTTTCAGCGCATGGGCCACAACGGATTTGGTCAGCGCTGCATCGGGCGCATTGCTGGCCAGATCGGTCACGAATTCCACCGCGAGCATCGCGCCCAAGCCACGCACGTCGCAGATGCGGTCGGGAGCGACACGCGCGCCGATATCCGCGAACCGCGCGCGGAAATGATCGCCAAGCGCGGTTGAACGGGCAAGCAGGCCTTCATCCTCGATTGCCTTGATCGCGGCCAAGGCCGCGGCGCAGGCCACGGGGTTGCCGCCATAGGTGCCGCCCAGACCGCCGGGGATCACGGCGTCCATCACCTCGGCCCGTCCGATGACACCGGCGATGGGATAGCCGCCCGCCATGGATTTCGCGACCGTGATCAGGTCAGGCACGACGCCCGAATGTTCGATGGCGAACCAAGTGCCGGTGCGGCCGAACCCGGCCTGAATTTCGTCGGCAATCAACAGGATACCGTGCTGGTCGCAGATGTCGCGCAGGGCGCGCATCATCTCGAACGGGACGGGGGTATAGCCGCCTTCGCCCAAAACGGGTTCGATGATCATCGCCGCGATCCGGTCGGGCTGCGCATCGGTCAAGAACAGGTTCTGCAAGCCGGTCAGCGCATCCTGCACGGTGATCCCGTCACGCACGGACGGGAATGGTGCGCGGAAGATGTCCGACGGAAAGGGGCCCACATCCTTTTTATAGGGGCTGATCTTGCCGGTCATGCCCAAGGTCAGCAACGTGCGCCCGTGATAGCCGCCCGTAAAGGCGATCACACCGGGACGGCCCGTTGCGGCGCGCGCGATCTTGACCGCGTTTTCCACCGCCTCGGCACCTGTCGTCACCAGCAGCGATTTCTTCGCATGATCGCCTGGGGCTAGCGCGTTCAGCTTTTCGGCCAGCGCGACATAAGGTTCGTAAGGTACCACCTGAAAGCTGGTGTGGGTGTAATGGTCTTCCTGCGCCTTGGCGGCGGCGATCACCGCAGGATGCCGGTGGCCCGTGTTCAGCACCGCGATACCGCCCGCAAAGTCGATGTAGCGGCGGCCTTCGACGTCCCACAATTCGGCGTTTTCGGCGTGGCTGGCATAGATCGGTGCGGCAGAGGCGACGCCGCGGGCAACGGCGGCTTCGCGGCGCGCGATCAGGTCGGCATTGGTCTGGGCCGCGACGGGCGAGGTGTGCATGGGCTTGTTCACGGCTGTGGTCCTTTTCTGGCAGGGCTTTGCCTGCATGGCTGTGCTGATCCTAATCCGATCCGCACCATGGCTGTCAATCTATCCCAGGACCTGCGCCACGGCGTCTTTTGTCACGGTCACGATCTCGTCCGCCTGTGCGCGCGTCAACGGGAACGGCGGGGCAAAGCCGATGATGTCACCTTGCGGCATGGCCCGCGCGATCACGCCACGATCCAGCATGGCGGCGACGACACGGGGCGCTGTCTTGTCGGCGGGGTCGAAAAACACGCGGTCATCGCGGTCCTTGACCAGTTCGACAGCGCACCACATGCCTTCACCGCGCACATCGCCGACGTGTTTATGGTCGCCCATCGCGGCGGCCATCGTCTTGTTCAGATAGGCCCCGACGCTGCCCGCATTGGCGACAAGGTTCTGGTCGTCCAGCAGTTTGAGGTTCGCCACCCCCGCCGCCGCGCAGATCGGATGCGCCGAATAGGTCCAGCCATGGCCGAAGGGGCCGAATTCATCGGTGCCGCGCTCCAGCACTTCCCACATCTTGTCCGACACGATAGACCCCGACAAAGGCGCATAGGCCGATGTCAGGCCTTTGGCGATGGTGATGAGGTCCGGTTTCAGCCCGTAATGATCCGACCCCATCATCGTGCCCAGACGGCCAAAGCCTGTCACCACCTCGTCCACGATCAGCAGGATGTCATATTTGCGCAAAACCGTCTGGATCGCGTCCCAATAGCCCGCAGGGGGGGGGACGATCCCGCCGGTGCCCAGCATCGGCTCGCCGATAAAGGCGGCGATGGTGTCGGGGCCTTCGCGCAGGATCATCTCTTCGAGCTTTTCTGCGCAATGGGCGCTGAACGCGGCCTCGTCCATGTCACGATCCGCGCGGCGGTAGAAATAGGGCGCTTCGGTATGCAGCACCTGCGCAAGCGGCAGGTCGAACTTCTTGTGGAACAGCTCCAGCCCCGTCAGCGACCCCGTGACAAGCCCCGACCCGTGATAGCCGCGCCAGCGCGAAATGATCTTTTTCTTTTCCGGCCGCCCCAGCACATTGTTGTAATACCAGACCAGTTTGACATTGGTTTCATTCGCATCCGACCCGCTGAGGCCATAATAGACGTGGTTCATCCCCTCGGGCGCGCGGTCCGCGATCATCCGCGACAGGGTGATCGACGCCTCGGTGCCATGGCCGACATAGGCGTGGTAATAGGCCAGTTCATGCGCCTGCTTGGCGATGGCCTCGGCGATTTCGGGATGGCCGTAGCCGACGTTGACGCAGTAAAGCCCCGCGAATGCATCCAGCGACCGCCGCCCTTCGCGATCGGTGATATGCACGCCTTTGGCGGACTGGATGATCCGGTTGCCGATGTCACGCCGCGCGAACTGGCCCAGATGGGTGGACGGGTGAAAGAAGTGGTCGTGATCCCATTGGGTCAGCTGATCATTGGCAAACTGGTCGGTCATCGCATTCTCCCTCGGGTTTGGGGCAGTCTAGGCTGGATGGGCTACAGTCTCCAGCCCATGGGGGACGCTCTTTGTCGGAAAGCGACATGGTTTGCCGGTGTTGGGGTATAGAGCGGGGGCGCGAAACGTCCCAGCCTTGGCAGGATCACCCCAAGCAAAGGCCAGATGATGACCACTTTCGAGGCGAATTTCCCGACCAGCGAATACCTGCGCCGGATCAGCAAAACCCGCGCCGCGATGCAGGCGCGCGGGCTGGACGCGATCTTTGTCACCGATCCGTCGAATATGTCCTGGCTGACGGGCTATGACGGCTGGTCGTTCTACGTCTTTCAAGGCGTGATCCTGACCCAAGACGGCGATCCGGTCTGGTGGGGGCGGGCAATGGACACGCTGGGCGCGCGGCGCACGGTGTTCATGGACAGCGACGACCAGATCAGGGGCTATGACGATACCTTCGTGCAGAACCCCGAAAAGCATCCGATGCAGGAACTGGCGAAACTGCTGGCCGAACTGGGGCTTGCCAGCGCGCGGATCGGGGTCGAGATGGACAATTACTACTATTCCGCCGCCGCCCATGCCGCCCTGCTGGCGGGGCTGCCGCAGGCGCGGATCAGCGATTGCACCGGCCTTGTGAACTGGCAACGCGCCGTCAAATCCGACCGCGAGATTGATTACATGCGCCGCGCCGCGCGGATCGTGGAAACCATGCATGCGCGCATCGTCGAACTGGCCGAACCGGGCCTGCGCAAGAATGACCTGATCGCTGATATCTATGCCACCGGGATCAGGGGGGCCGATGGCCATTGGGGCGATTACCCCGCGATTGTGCCGATGGCCCCGTCGGGCATGGATGCCACCGCCCCGCATCTGACTTGGGACGACCGCCCGATGAAAACCGGCGAGGCCACATTTTTCGAGATCGCAGGCGCGCATAGGCGCTATCAATGCCCGCAGTCGCGGACGTTGTTTCTGGGCAAGGTGCCCGACAAATACCGCGACGCCGAGGCCGCCGTGCTCGACGCGGTCGAGGCGGGGCTGGAACAGGCCAAGCCCGGCAATCAGGCGCAGGACATTGCCAATGCCTTCAACGCCGCGCTGAACAAGGCGGGTTACGTCAAGGACAGCCGCTGCGGCTATGCCATCGGGATCAGCTATCCGCCTGACTGGGGCGAACGCACGATATCGTTCCGCAAGGGCGACACGACCATTCTGGAACCGGGGATGACGTTCCATTTCATGCCCGCACTCTGGCTGGATGACGGCGGGTTGGAGATTACCGAGCCGATCCTGATCACCGAGACGGGCTATGAATGTTTCTGCAAAACGCCACGCGCGCTGGTGGTCAAGGCATGATCACCCCGACCATCCCGCTTGATGCGCAAGGCGTGCATCACGGTTTCCTGAAACTGCCCTATAGCCGTGATGACAGCGCATGGGGGTCTGTGATGACCCCGATCACCGTCATCGCCAATGGGGAGGGGCCGACCGCGCTGTTGACGGGTGCCAACCATGGCGACGAATACGAAGGACCCATCGCCTTGCAGGAACTGGCCGCGACCTTGCAGGCAGATCAGATCACGGGCCGTGTCATCATCCTGCCGATGATGAACCTGCCCGCCTTCGCCGCAGGCACCCGCTGTTCGCCCATCGACGGGGCCAATATGAATCGTGCCTTTCCGGGGTATCCGGATGGCAGCGTGACGCAGAAAATCTGCCATTATATCGCGACCGAACTGGTGCCCCTCGCCGATATCGTGCTGGATTTCCATTCCGGTGGCCGCACGCTGGATTTCCTGCCTTTCGCCGCCGCCCATATCCTGCCCGACAAAGCGCAAGAGGCCGCCTGCATGGAAGCGATGCAGGCTTTCAACGCGCCCTATTCGGTGCGGATGCTGGAAATCGACGCGGTCGGCATGTTCGACACCGAAGTCGAACGTCAGGGCAAGACCTTCGTGACCACCGAACTCGGCGGGGCGGGCACGGCCACCGCGCGCAGCGTCGCCATCGCGCGCAAGGGCATCCGCAACCTGCTGATCCATGCAGGTATCATGGCGGGTGACTTGCAGGTGGACCCAACGGTGCAGCTCGACATGCCCGACGACAACTGCTTCGTCTTTTCGTACCATGCAGGGCTGATCGACTATCTGGTCGATCTGGGTGATCCCGTGGAACAGGGTCAACCGATCGCGCGTATCTGGCCTGCCGACCGGACGGGCGTGCCACCTGTGACCTGCCACGCCGCCTGCACCGGCATCCTGACCGCCCGGCATGTACCGGGGCTGGTCAAGATGGGCGATTTCGTGGCCCTGGTCGCCGTCGTTACCGGAACGCCGCCAGATTGACGATGACTTCGCCGGGCGCGGTGCTGTTCAGGCTTTGCTTGACCGGCGTGATGCCTGTCAGCGTCGGCAGATAGGCCGCAAGCTTTGCGGCGATGGGCTGGTCGGCGGCAAAGCCATAGCTGATATAGGCTTCACCCTCTTGCGGGGCGCGCGCATCCAGCCGCACCCAATAGCCTGCGTGGCGCAGATCGGTGGCGAACACCTCTGCCGCGCTGCGCATCGCGGGCGATGACGGGTTGGCGATCAACGTGACGCGCCCTGCTGGCGGGACGATGCCATCCGCACCGGCCCAAGCAGAGGGCGCATAATTCGTGCCGTTCGGCGCAAGGCTGCTGACGCGCCACAGGACATCCGCGTCATCGCCCGCATCCAGCAGCAGCCCCGAACCCGCCGTCACGACGGCGATTTCCGGCGCGGCATAGTTATCCGTGCCCCGGGGCAGGCGCAGGGCTTCGACCAGAAACGTCGGTGACGATGCCTCGGCGATGGTCCAGACCACCTCGCCCCCTTGGGCGAACAGCAGGTCCGGCGCAGTCACGCCGATAGCGGGCTGCGGGGGCAGGGCCTTGGCCGCGGCGGCAGGGATCGCCATGGCGGCCTTGTCGAACCAGTATTGCGCCAGCGCGGGATTGGCGGCGATGCCGTCGCCCGCCTCATACAGCAGGCCCAGATTGAACTGCGCGCGGGCATGGTCGCGCAGTGCCGCACGGGTGTACCACAGGATCGCGGCATCCACATCGCGCGGCCTGTCGGTGCCCGCATCATGGATGATCGCAAGGTTGAACTGCGCCTCGGCAAGGCCCAGTGCGGCGGCCTGCGCATACCAGTCGAACGCCGCCTCAGGGTCGCGCGCACCGCCAGTGCCACGATCGGCCAACAGGCCAAGGCCCAGCATCGCCTCGGCTGATCCGGCGGCAGCTTCGTCCCGCCACAGCGCACGCGCCGCCGCCAGATCGTTGCGCGCAAAGGCCTGCGCGCCGGTGTCCTGCGCCCAGCCAGAGGCCGGATGCAGGATCGCCAACACGCCCGCGATGATCGCTACGCGCCGCATCAGCGCCAGCTGATTTCGACGATGCGGTTTTCTTCTTCCGCGACGCCGTCAGGGGTCTGCACCTGCAATTCGCTGTTGCCACGCCCCAGCACCTGCAACCGCTCAATCGGGATGCCGCGTTCGGTCAGGGCCGTTGCCACGGCGGTCGCGCGCTGCAACGAGATCGACAGGTTCACGGCCGGATCACCGACCTTGTCGGCACCACCCGCGACGACCATCACGAACGGGTCGCCTTCGCGGAAGGTACGCACGGCACGGTCCAGCGTGGCGGCCTGATCAGCCGTGATCGTGGCGCTGCCAGAGTCGAAATAGACCTTCAACCAGGGCGATTCTGCGGTTTCTTCGGTGGCGGTCGTCGCTGCCTCCTGTGCGATGACGGGGCTGACGGACAGCGCCAGAGCGGTGATCAATGTCGTCATGGAAAGGGATGTCATGGTTAATTTCCTTTTGTTGGATGTATCGAATGGATCATTCGATTTTCGTGTCGTGGGGGAGCAGCAGGTCGATCCGCGCGGGCGCGGCATCAGAAAGCCATGTCACATCGACAAGCGTTGCGCCGAAACGGCGGGCAAGCGCCTGCGCCGTGCCGATATCCTGCGGCCGATAAAACCGTATCTGCGCGGTCGCGACATCGATCGCACCTTGCCGGGTCAAAACGGCAGATGCGCCCATCGAACCAAGCGCGCTGGTGATATTGCCCAGCGCGGCGCCGCCGCCCTGCAGGCTGATCGTGATGCCGTCAAGGCGCGGCGCGGGGCTGGTGCAATCGGCGCAGATGAACGCATCCGCCGCAGCGCCGGGTGTGGGCATTGCCGGACGGGTCGGAGCATGGAGCGATGGCTGTGCCGCGATCCGGATCGCTGGGTCTGCGATCGTGTCAGAATAATAATCAAGCCCTGGCGCGATGGTGAGAACGGCAGGTGCCGGTGTCAGTGATGGAAATGGGATCACCGCAGCGGGGGTGTCGGGCGCGACCGTTCCGGTCACCGGAAACGCAATCACGAAGGTGCCGACCAAGGCCGCAGCCACACCGCCCGCCATGACCCGCTTGTGCCGGAATGGCGAAGCTTGCGGCGGCGCAATGGTGACGCGTGGGATCGCAGAGTCTTGCGTGCCCCACAGTGCGAGGCTTTCCGCGCGTACCTGCCCGCGCTGGCGATAGGGGTGGCGCTGACGCGCGGGGTGGCGTTCTGGTTCTGCGGTCATGACCCGCGGCCAGACCGGGGCAGGCGCGTGACGCGTCCGCTGAAACGCGGAGGTCATCATGCAGTGTGCCTTTGTAGGGGCCATCGGGTGATCCTTGGGGTTGGCGGAATGTGTTCGATGTCAAAGCCACGTTGGCCTGCATCGGATAGTTTCAGGAATGTCGATTTTCCGAGGTGCATAATGAAACGGCCCCCCCGACTTGCGCCGGAAGAGCCGTCACTTTTTACCATGCTACTGGTTAAAAACTCGGAAAAACGGTACTCGCTAGAAACCGGGAAACTTACATCGCGGGTGTCAGAACCGCGTCGATCACGTGGATGACGCCGTTGGACTGGACCACGTCAGCGATGGTCACGGTCGCGACGGTGCCGTTCTCGTCCTCAAGCTGGATCATGCCGTCGGTCATCGTCGCCTGTAGCGTGCAACCGCCCAGCGTTTCGACGGCGTGGGTGCCGTTGTCATCGGCGATCATGCCGGCAATCGCATCCGACATCACGCCTGCGCCGACCACATGACAGGTCAGGATCGTGGTCAGCAGATCTTTGTTCTCGGGCAGCAGCAGAGAGTCGACAGTGCCTGCGGGCAGGGCAGCGAATGCGTCATTTGTTGGGGCAAAAACGGTGAACGGGCCTTCTGACTGCAGCGTCTCGACCAGACCGGCGGCGGTGACAGCGGCGACAAGCGTGGTGTGATCGGCAGAGTTCACCGCGTTTTCAACGATATTCTTGTCTTCGAACATGGCGGCACCGCCGACCATCGGATTTTCGGCAAGAGCAGCGGAGGCAGCGATCGACAACGACAGGGCAGCAAGGGAAATCTTCAACATGACACGGGTTCCTCGATTTGTGTGAACCGATCTCTTGACCGGCGATACAAAGAACCACGGCACGCTGCTCAGATTAGTTTCAACGAGAGGATGTTTTTTGCGAAAAATGCCGTTGCTGACGAAAAGCCGCTGTCGCAACGACGATCAGATCGTTGTGACAGCGCCCACAGCCAGAACGGCCCCTGTCGGTGTGCCGGTCGGCGACCCGCCCACAGGTTCTTCGCTGATCGCCAGCGTGCCGCCAGCAATTGCGGGGATCAGGTCGGCGGGCAGGGTGATGTCGGTCACCGCATCGGCAGGCAGAACCCCCAGCGATACGGGCGCCGCAGCGCCTTCGGCAATCAGCCACAATTCCAGCACACGCCCGGATGGCGCGGCACCGGCCTGCCTGTCCACGCGCAGGATGCCCGTGTCGGGCGCATAGCTTGCCAGCACGACCAGCGACTGGTCCTCGGCCGCGATCTGCGCGACAAGGCTTGGCGCGAACGGTGTCGGCGCGCGATCGAGAGGCAACGTCACCAGCACCGCGACAGCCAGAGCCGCCGCAACCGCAGAGCCCGTCAAGATGCGCCAAAGCGACCATGACGGTTTTTGCGCGGTCGGAAACAGGACGGCATCAATCCGTGCCTTGACTGCCTTTGGCGGGGTCTGTTCCGCGAAATTGTCGGCCAGCGGGACCAGCTGTTCGTCCCATTCCACGACAAGCCGGCGCAAGGCGGGTTCGGCATCGAGCCGCGCCTCGAACGCACGACGCTGCGCTGCATCCATCAGATGCAACGCGTATTCACCGGCAAGGGTGACATCGTCGTTATGATCGTCCGCTTGTGTCATGCGCTCAGGCAATCTTTCAGTTTGATCAGGCTGCGCCGCAACCATGTCCGCATCGTGTTGAGCGGCACCGCGAATCGTGCCGCCAATTCGTCATAGCTGTAGCCTTCAAGATAGGCCCCGCGGACAGCCTCGGCCCGGTCCGCGTCGAGTTCGTTCAGGCAGCCATCCAGCCGGGACCGTTCCGATGCCGCCACCGCCGCCGCTTCGGGCGTGGGGCCGGTGTCTTTCAGGTCGTGCACCTCGTCGATGTCCACGGCGCCGCCCTTGCGGGCGCGCAGTCGGTCAATGGCGAGGTTGCGCGTCAGTGTGATCAACCACGTCATCGGGCTGTAACCGTTGACGGCATAGCTGCCCGCTTTTTGCCAGATCCTGACAAATGCATCCTGCAATGCGTCCTCGGCTTCGGCCCGATCATTCAAGATACGCAGGCATACGCCGAATAGTTTCGCAGAGGTCGCATCATAAAGCGCGGAAAACGCGGCCCTGTCACCAAGTCCGACCCGTTGGATCATGTTTTCAACGTCTTCGCGGGTGGTCATGAGATCACTTCATTAGGGACAGGCCGCGTCTATCAGAAGATCGCAGCCTGCGAAAGACGGCAGCTGCGTTTCAACGTCTCAGACGCATGGTTGACCTTGCGTCCGTCCGGCAGACAGAGGAAAGTCATTCATGTCCATTCATTTTGATCCGCCACGCGGGATGCAACAGGAAAGCCACCCAAGTGAAATATTCCAGAGATGAGGCGGCATTCGATGATCTCGTCGACGACCTCGAGGGGGTCATCACCGGCGGGCTGAGCCTGGAAGATGTCGCACGGACGGTCGAAAGCCTGCCGACGGATACCGCGCTGATCGCCGACCATCCGGTGCCGAACGCGCCGATCGTGCTGGTCGTCAACAGTCAGGGGATCGTGAACAGCCAGAATGCGGCCGCCGCACAGGCGCTGGGTCTGGAGCCCGGCAGCAGCATTGCCGAAATCATCGAAACGCCCGATGCCGCGCGCCTTTTTCTTGCACGCAAGGATTTTTCGGGCGATCCGGTGCCTGTGGTCGTCGCCACGCCCGACGACGACACGATTCTGCTGCTTGGCGTGACCCACGAAGAGGGTGGCCTGATCACACTTTACGAAGTGCGCCGCGGCCTCGACGACCGGGTGCAGCAGCAGCTGGCTCAGACCATCGGTTTGTCTGCGGGGGAAAAGCGGGTCTACTTCAGGCTTTTGGAAGGCAAGACGGCAGATACCATCGCGGCTGAACTGGACCGGACGCCAGGCACCGTGCGTCAGCAGATCAAGGCAATCCTGGCAAAGGCGGGGGTGCGCTCGCAGGTACAACTGGTGTCATTGGCCTATGCCTTGTCGCTGACGGCGGGGCGCACGGCCAGCGCGCAAGGCGCGGCAGCACGGCGCACCCCCGGCACGACTGTGCGGATCAATGCGGCGGGCGAGGTGGGCTTCCACCGTCTCGGCCTGCCCGGCGGGATGCCTGTTTTGCTTTTTCACGGTGCGATCTTCGGCATTGCGGCACTGCCGGAAATGCAATCCGCGGCCCATGCCCTGGGGCTGGATGTCATCGCGCTCGAACGGCCTGGATACGGACATACGCCGATGCCCGACGATGGTGACACCCTTGCCCTGGCGATGCAGCATGCGGCGCAGACGCTGGACGCGCTGGGTATTCCAAAGGTCGTCGTGATCGCGCATGATGTCGGTACGCGCTTTGCTGCCCGCTTCGCGCACGACCGGCCCGATATGGTCGCCGCGTTGATTGCCGCACCTGCAACGCCGCCGATGCTGGACTGGGCACAGACCGCCGATATGCCGACACGGCACCGCGTCAACGCCTGGGCGGCTCAGAACCTGCCTGCGTTGATGGACCGGATCGTGATGCTGGGCCTGACCCAGATCGCCCGCAAGGGTGTCGACCTGATCCCGCAATTCGTCTTTGGCGATTGCGCCTTTGATCGCAGTGTCATGGCGCATCCCGACCACGCCATCGCCCTGCAAGAGGTGTTCTCGCTTGTCTGGCAGCAGCGCGGTGCGGGCTTCCGCCGGGACATGCTGATCACGAACGAGAACTGGCGCGACGAACTGCCCCGGATTACGGTGCCTTTCATCGCCCTGCATGGTGCAAAAAGCCAGACCGTCGCGCAAAACGCTGTTCTGGCGATGACGCAAACCCTGCCAGACGGCCATTTCCGGCTGATCGCGGATGCGGGCCACAGCCTGCCGTTCAGCCATTCGTCGCTGATCCTGCGCTATGTGATGGCCGCAGGCATGCGCGCGGGCCTTGCAGGGGCGGACCATGGCGTGGTCTGACATGTGACAGTCGACACTACCATCTGGTAGTTTCCTTTTGCCGACCGCATGACGAAACAATGCGCTGAACAGACAGGAGTTTCGATGACCGATTTCAGCATTTCCCGCGCGTTCGGGCTGATGGCGCGGACCGCGCCTTTTCTGATTTTCCGCATGGCCGTCTATTTTGGCATGGCCTGCGCCTATGTCATCGTCACCGGCACCGGCGCGGGGATCGGGTGGGGCATCGGCGGTTTCGGAGACGAGGAATTCCGTGCTGGCGCAACTTTTTGGGGGGGCGCGGCAGGCTTTGGCCTGACGGCAGGAGTTCTGTATTTCCTGCGCGAATACATCCTTTACACGGTCAAGGCCGGCCATATCGCTGTGATGGTCGAGATGATCGACGACCGCCCCTTCCCCGAAGGGCGCGGCCAGATCGCCCATGCGACCGCCGTGGTCAAGGAACGCTTTGTCGAAACCAGCGTGCTCTTTGGCATCGACCAACTGGTCAAGGGCGTGCTGGGCGCGATCACCGGGTTGCTGCAAGGTGTCGCGTCGTTCCTGCCGATCCCGGGATTGCAGCAGATCATGGGGATCGTGCGGGCCTTTCTTCGCATCGCCGTCGGACTGGTGGACGAGGTGATCCTTGCCCATGCGATCCGCACGCGCAGCACGAACCCCTGGGCGTCGGCGCGCACGGCGCTGGTCCTTTACGGGCAGAACGCTGGCCGGATGATGCGCAATGCCGCCGTGCTGACGCTGATCGTCTGGGCGCTGTCGCTGGTGGTGTTTGTTGTCATGCTCGCCCCGGCAGCCGCCGTCGTCTACCTCATCCCCGGCGCTTGGTCGGCGGGGGGCGTGGTCTTTGCGCTGATCTTTGCGTGGGCGGTCAAGGCGGCGCTGATCGAACCTTTCGCCATCGCCTGCATGATGCAGGCCTTTTTCAAGGTGACCGAAGGGCAGGTGCCGGACCCTGCATGGGAAGGCAAGCTCGACAGCGCATCGGCGAAATTCCAGAAAATGGGCGCACGCGCCGCGACCTGGGTCGGGGCACCCGCCGCGACGGCGGCCGCCTCTGACACTGCACCGACGGCGACGGTCTGATCGCCTAACCAGTGCGCGCCACGTTCGCCGTGGCGCGTGACTTGGCCCAGTTCCACACCAGCAGCCCCATGACCACGAGCGCGCCGGTGGCTTCGATCACCTCGTTGGGGTTGAAGATCGCGATCACGCCGGGCACCACCAGAAGGCGGGACAGATTGTCCATCCATGTGAACAGGTACCCCTCGATCGCGGCGGCAAAGCCCACCAGTCCGATCACGATGATGATGCCGGTCCAGATCACATACCATGTCTCGCCGCCCATGATGATCTCGGGGTTGAAAACCATGAAGGCGGGGATCAGGTAGAGGCCCTTGGCGTATTTCCAAGCCTGCATGCTGGTTTCCATCGGCTTGGACCCTGCAATCGCCGCCCCCGCGAACCCCGCAAGGGCGATGGGCGGGGTCACGTTGCTGTCTTGGGAATACCAGAACACTACCAGATGTGCGATCAACAGCGGCACGCCGAATTCGTTGTGCAGCGCGGGTCCGACCAGCACGATCAGCACGATATAGGCGGCGGTCACAGGCAGGCCCATCCCCAGTATCAGGCTCGCGATCAGCACGAAGATCAGCGCAAGCGGCAGGCTGCCCCCCGACAGAGAGATCATCATGGACGAGAATTTCAGCCCCAGCCCCGTCAGGCCGACGACACCGACGATGATGCCCGCGACCGCACAGGCGACACTGACCGCGACGGCATTGCGCGCCCCCAGTTCCAGCGCCTGACCGATCAGTCGGACTCCGCGCCAGATTGCGTCGCGCAGGCGGTCAGCAGTCAGCGGCTTGCCGTTTTTCGGATCAAGCACGATCAGCGTGAACCCCGCACGCAATGCAGTGACGGCAATGACCGACAGGATCGCCCAGAACCCCACGCGGGTGGGCGAGATGTTGTTGACTAGCAGATAGATCAGCACGACCAGCGGCACGATGAATTGCCAGCCCGCTGCCAGCACATGCCGCACAATGGGCAGGTCTGCGGCGGACAGGCCGGTCATGCCTGCCTTCATCGCGACCAGATGCACGAACAGATAGACCGTGCCCAGATACAGGATCGCCGGAAAGATCGAGACCATGACGATGTCGATATAGGGCACATTGGTATATTCCGAGATCAGGAAAGCCCCCGCACCCATCAGGGGCGGCGTGATCTGCCCGCCGGTAGAGGCCGCGGCCTCGATCCCGCCGGCCTCTTTGGGTTTGTAGCCCAGTTTTTTCATAAGCGGGATCGTGAAGGCTCCTGTCGTCACGACATTCGCGATGGCCGACCCCGAAATAGACCCCATGCCGGCCGATGCGATCACCGCGGCCTTGGCGGGTCCACCCGCTTTGCGCCCTGTCGCGGCAAAGGCGAGATCGATGAAAAACTTGCCCGCGCCGGTGACTTCCAGAAATGCCCCGAACAGGACGAACATGAAGACATAGGTCGCGGCAACCCCAAGCGGCAGTCCGAAAATGCCTTCCTGTCCCAGATAAAGCTGGCCGACCAGACGGTCCACGCTGGCGCCCCGATGCGACAGGATACCGGGCATCCATTCGCCCAGCCAGGGCAGCGCGCCGCGCGGTCCGGCCAGCGCATAGGCGATGGCGATCAGGCCGATGATGGTCATGCCGAGGCCCACAACTCGGCGGCTTGCCTCCAGCACGGCGATTGTGGCGATGATCCCCATCGTGATGTCGGTAGCGGTCCACCAACCCGCGCGTTCGATGATGTCGTCGAGGAAATAGAAGATGTAGAACCCGCTCAGAAAGGCGGCGGTCAGGCAGACGGCGTCGATGATCCAGCCGATGCTGCCGCGTGGCCGCGTCGCGCCCGTGACGGGAAAGATCAGAAAGGCCAGAAACAGCACGAACCCCAGATGCGCCGAACGCTGATAGAACAGCCCCAGCGGTTCGATCCCTGCGGTATACATCTGGAACAGCGACATGGTGATCGCGACCAGCGTGATCGTCCACAGGATCGGGCGCGGCTGGACCGCATCTGCCGACCGCAGGGCAGGTGGCAGGTCGGTCAGGTCTTGATCGTCGCGGGACGTGTCGGATGTCGGGCTGCTCATGTCTTTGTCCTGTCGGTGCGGATGGCGGCGGTCAGTCGGGGTGCAGGGTCAGGCGCACAGCGGTATCGGGGGCCAATCGGCTGAGCGCCAACGCGTGACCCGTGCCGGTCAGCCTGTGATCGACCCGCGCAGGGCCGACCCGCAGGGCCAGTGAATTGTCGGGGATCGGTTCAGCGATGTCCGTGATCCAGTAGCCGCCCGCCGCTGCTGGCATGATCTGACCGCGTCCTGCGACCTCGCCCAATCCGGCGGCGAAATCGTGCAGATAGGACCGCGTCAGCGTCAGTTGGCCTGCGATATTCTCGAAACAATCGGCGACGGCACCTCCGGTGACGGAATGGTTCCAGGTCAGGCAGATTTCCTCGCCCGGCTGAAACGACAATTCACCAAGCGGTGGGCCCGCCGTTTCCACGACGAGCACAGGCTGCGCCGTGGCAGGCCCGCCCGCGCAAAGCGCGGTGTAAAGAAGGGCGGCACATAGGCGCCGCCCTGCAATGGTTGCCATCATGGGCGCTGGTGATCCTGGACCGCGGCACCCACCTCTTCGAGATAGCGCAGCGCGCCGGGGTGGAACGGGATCGGCGTCGAGGCGACCGAGAAGTCGATCGTCGTGTCGTTCGCCGCCGGATGGATCGCGATCAGTTCCGCCACGTTTTCATACATCGCCTTGGTGATGTTGTAGGCCAGTTCATCATCCATATCGGCATGCACGATCAGCACGTTGGGTGTCGAGATCGTCTGCACCGCCTCGGCCATGCCGTCGTAAAGTCCCGCGCGCAGCGTGAAAGGCGCGAATGTCGGTTCGGCGTCGCGGGCGTTGGCGATTTCTTCTTCTGAAAGGCTGATGACGCTGATGTCACGGGTCGCGGCCAGGTTCATGATCGAGGATGTCGGCGGTCCCACGCTCCAGAAACCGGCGACGATGTCACCGTCGCGGATCGCATCGGCGGTTTCGTTGAAGTTTAGCCGTTGCGGTTCGAAATCATCATAGGTAATGCCGTTGGCGGCCAGGATGATCTGTGCGCTGAGTTCGGTGCCCGATCCCGGCGCGCCGACCGACACACGCTGTCCACGCAGGTCTTCCATGCTGGTGATTCCGCTGTCGGCCAATGTGACCAGTTGGACGGCGTTGGGATAGATCGATGCCAAGGCCCGCGCTTCACCGATCTGGCGCCCCTCGAATGCGCCGGTGCCGGTGAAGGCCTGATAAACCGTATCCGCCAAGGCAATCGCGATGTCGCTGTCGCCGCGCTGGATCAGCGCCATGTTCTCGACCGATGCGCCGGTGACTTCGACGCTGGCGGAATAGCCGTCCACATGGTTGTTGATCACCTCCGCAAGACCACCGCCATAGGGATAATATACGCCGCCCGTGCCGCCTGTCGCAATGGACAGTTCCTGTGCCTGTGCGGCCGAACCGATCCCGAATGCCACAACGGCGACGGGTGCTGCGAGGGCCAAGAGCCCGCGACCAAAATATGTCGTCATGATGTCTCCTCCATTTGCGGGCCATGCGCCCGCGCGTGCCCCGGTTTGGGTCCGGGATGGGAAATGGGTAACGGATGCAATCGGTTGAGAACAGTTTTTTCGAACCCGGCCTGCGTTTTTTCAACCCAGAGGTTCAGTGATATGCGCCCGGTTCAACAGCTCCGCCACCAGCGGATTGGGAAACCGGCGGCGCAGGGTGACGGCGACGAATCGTTCCGTGATGCCATCAAGACGCGCGTGCTCGACCAGCAGGCCCGCAGCCAATTCATCCTTAACAACAACCGGGGGGAGCACGGCGAACCCCGCATATGCGCGTGCCAGAAGACGCAGCATGGCCATGTCGTCCGCTTCGGCCGCGATCCGTGGCACGATGCCAAGCCTGTCGACCAGCGCATCGAACGCCGCACGCAGCGCCGATTCCGGGGTGGGCAGGATCAATGCCTCGGTCGCCAGAATCTCCGCAAGCGACCGCGCGGCATGATCGGGACGGGGTGGCCCGACAAGGCTGACGGGTTGTTCCGACAGCGCCTGCACCAGATAGGGGCTCGCCGCATCGCGTGCGGGCACAAGATTGGTCAGCACGATATCCAGCGCCATCGCCTGCAAACCGCGCAAAAGGTCTGCCTGCGTGCCTGACCGCAGGACCAGTTCGACATCGTCGCGCCCGACAAGCGACGCGACGAACCCGATCTGAAAGTTGCGCGACAGCGTGGACAATGCCCCCAGCCGCAAGACCCGCCGCGATCCCGGTGCCTGCGCCAGCGTGGCCGCCAGATCGTCGGCGGTGCGAAAGATCGCTTCGGCGTGGTCAAGCGCGATGCGCCCGGCCTCGGTCAGGGCCAGCCCGCGCCCGCGCCGTTCAAAGAGGTCATGGCCCAACGTTGTCTCGAGCGTGCGCAACTGCGTCGACAGCGCCGATTGAGACAGGTTCAGCGTGCGTGCAGCGCCGGTCAAGGTGCCGTCCCGCGCAACCGCACGAAACAGCCGGAGATGATGAAGGTTGAGTTGGGCCATTGTTCTATTTGATAGAAGTATAAAGCACAAAATATGAATTATTCTTGACGTGACGCAAGGGCTATCTGTGCCGCAGCAATCCGACACAGGAGACTGACGATGACGCTACCCATTCTTGCCTTGATCGCACCGCTGGTTCTGGCGGTCGCTGCGCTTGCCTTTGCCACGCAGCCAGGACGCCGCCCCGGCAATCTGCCGCGTCTGGCCGAAGCGGCAACGCTTCTGGCGTTCGCTCTGGCCATCGGGGGTCTGCTGCAATTGGTGCTGGCAGGTCCTGCTCAGGCCGTGGCGGTTGCGGGGCTGATCAGCATGCGACTTGATGCGGTCAGCGCCACATTGTCCCTGCTGGTGACTTTTTTGGGCTGGGTGATCTTGCGATACACGCGCAGCTATCTTGATGGCGAGGCCCGCGAAGGCGCCTTTCATGGCTGGATGCTTGCGGCGCTTGCGGCCGTGCTTGTCCTGGTGCAGGCCGGCACCATGCTCGTCTTGATCGCCGCCTTCATCGCCGCAGGCGTGGTGTTGCGACAGTTGCTGCTGTTCTATTCCGACAGGCCAGAGGCGCAGCGCGCCGCGACCAAGTTCACTTTGGTCTGGGGTCTGGGTGACGTTGTGCTGGTCGTGGCGGCGGCGCTGCTGTGGCAGACCTACGGCACTTTCGCGTTCGACGCGCTGAATGCAGCAGCGGCATCAAGCCTGCCGGCAACAGCCCAAGGTGCGGTGGCCCTGTTGGTGCTGGCGGCGATGATCAAGACCGCGACCTTCCCGCTGCACGGCTGGCTGACCGAGGTGATGGAGGCCCCGACACCCGTGTCGGCCCTGCTGCATGCCGGGATCATCAACGCGGGCGGCGTGCTGCTGATCGCCGTGGCGGGACTGGTGCAGGCCAGCCCCGGTGCCATGGCGGCACTGGTCATGGTCGGCGGGTTCACCGCGCTGTTTGGTGCGATCGTCATGCTGGCGCAAAGTGCGGTCAAAACGGCGCTGGCCTGGTCAACCGTGGCGCAGATGGGCTTTTTGCTGCTGCAATGCGGTCTGGGGCTCTGGGCCTTGGCGCTGCTGCATATCGTGGCCCATTCGCTGTACAAGGCGCATGCTTTCCTTGCATCGGGCGGTGCTGTCGCCGCTGTGCGCGAGGCGCGCAAGCCGGGGCTAGTCGCGGTGCCGCACATGCGGGCGGTGGCGCAGGCCTTTGTCATCGCGCTGGTGATCTATGCGGGCATCGCCGCGTGCTTTGGCCAGATCGCAGGGACAAAGTCGGCACAGGCATTGGCGCTGGGCGCGATCCTGATCTTCGGTGTCGCCTATCTCGTGGCCCAAGGGCTGGCTGATGCCGCACCGCGCGCGCTGACATTGCGCACGGCGGCGGCGTCCCTGGCTGCCGCGGTCGCCTATTTCGGGTTTCATGCCTTGGCGGGTTTGCTCTGGGGGGCGTCATTGCCCGCCGCACCTGTGCCCACGGCGCTGGAATGGGCGCTGATCGTGCTGGCGGTGGGGTCTTTTGGGCTAATCGCTGTCGCACAGGCGCTGTTCCCGCTTTGGGCGCATCACCCTGCCGCGGCCGGCCTGCGCGTCCATGTCGCCAACGGTTTCTATCTCAACGCGGTCCTCGACCGTCTGATCGGTGGCCTGAAAACCACCAAAACAACCTGATTGACGGGAGTTCAGTCCAATGTTCCTTCATCCCACACAAATGTCACCCGACCGGATGCCCACCCTTTTGCACCAGGCCGAAGCCGCCGCGCGTGCCATTCCGCCCGCCTTTCCCTTGGATGCAACGGTCGCTGTGAACCCGTTTCTGGGCCAGACTGGTCAAGACCTGCCCCATGCGGCGGCGCGCCTCGCGCGGGTTGCAGGCGTGCGGATCACCCGCGCGCGCGCGGATTACGCCGCCCTGATCGCCGCAGGCAAGATCACGGACGACAATCTTGCTGATGCGCTTGCTGCACATGATTTGCCACATGCGACGGCTGATCTGGCGCGTCTGAAGGCCGACCTGTCGACCCAGACCGCCGCGCCGCAAGCCGCGCCCACCGTCGCCGATCTTGCGGCTGTTGCCACCGGCACCGACTGGCCTGCCGTCATCGCGCGCAGTTTCGGCCTGTGGGCCGCGGGTCATTTCGACCGGGGGCAGGCGCTTTGGACACCCGCACCGGGGATGGGGGCCTTTGCCGCGTGGCGTGCCTGGGCAAGCCACGACCTGTCCCCGGAAATTGCCGGGCTCGCGGGGTTTTGTGCCCATGTCGCTGCAGCACCCGACACGGCTGAACGGGCGATCCTGCGCGCTACCGAAGCGCTCGATCTGACGGATGGGGCGACGGCAACAGCGTTCCACAGACTGCTTGTTGACCTTGGCGGCTGGTCGCAACATGCACGCTGGCTGCTGTGGCAGGCAGAGCTTTCGGGTGCAACAGATGCCACCCTCACGGACCTGCTGGCGATCAGATTGATCTGGGAAGAGGCGCTGCTGGCCCATGCGCCGCAGATCGCCGCAGACTGGGCGGACGTCGCCACGATGCACGCCTCACCCGTCACGCCGACGCCGGAACAGGTGACGGATGCGGTGTTGCAAACGGCTGCGGAACGGGCGCACCAGCACGGCCTTGCGATCGCGTTGCAGGGTGCAAAGGCCAAAGGCCCCCGCCCCGCGCTGCAAGCGGCGTTCTGCATCGACGTGCGCTCCGAGGTGTTCCGCCGGGCGCTCGAGGCGCAGGGCGCCGATATCGAAACCATCGGGTTTGCGGGGTTTTTCGGTCTGCCGCTGGCGCATAAGCCGCAAGGCACCGATCTGGCGCAGGCGCATCTGCCGGTGCTGTTGCAGCCGGCGATGACGTCGTGCAGTCATGACGCGCAGACCGAGCAAGCCACCCGCATTTCGGCGCGGGCCGTACGCGCCTGGGGCCGCTTCCGGCAGGCGGCGGTGTCGTCCTTTGCCTTTGTCGAGGCGGCAGGTCCCGCCTATGGCGCGAAGCTGGTCAAGGATGCGCTGGCGCTGGGGGCGGGCAAGACAGTAGCAGATCCCGCACCCCGGCTGGAAGTCCCGCTGACTGCCGCGCAAAAGGTCGCGACTGCGGCGACCGTACTGCGCGCGATGAGCCTGACGGAAGGTCACGCGCGGCTCGTGCTGCTGTTGGGTCACGGGGCACAGGTCGCCAACAATCCGCATGAAAGCGCCTATCATTGCGGTGCTTGCGCGGGCCAGACCGGTGAGATCTCGGCGCGCCTGCTGGCCGGGCTGCTGAACGATCCCGAAACGCGGGCTGGTTTGCCTGCGCAGGGGATCACGCTGGCCGATGACGTGCTGTTTGTCGCGGGTTTGCACGACACGACGACCGACAGGATCACGCTTTACGCGGATACCGCCGCACCAGATCACGTGGCGGATATAGCGCAGGCCCGCAAATGGCTGGACGCGGCGGGCGGCGTCGCGCGGGCAGAACGCGCCCTCCGCCTGCCCGGAGCAACGGCGCAAACGGTCATGGCGCGCGCTCTCAACTGGGCCGAGGTGCGCCCCGAATGGGGCCTTGCAGGCTGTGCGGCCTTTGTTGCGGCACCCCGGGGCGCCACGGCGGGCGTGGATCTGGGCGGGCGGGCCTTCCTGCACAGCTATGACTGGCGCGCGGATGCGGATTTCGCCACGCTCGAACTGATCATCACTGCTCCGGTCGTCGTGGCCAGCTGGATCAGCCTGCAATACTACGGGTCGACGGTTGCGCCGGATGTGTTCGGGGGGGGCAACAAGCTGATCCACAACGTCGTTGGCGGGGTTGGCGTGGTCCAGGGCAACGGCGGTGTCTTGCGCCCTGGCCTGCCATGGCAGACGGTCCATGACGGTGAAAAGCTCGCGCATGATCCGTTGCGCCTGTCGGTCCTGATCGAAGCCCCGCAAGAGGCGATCAGCGCCGTGCTGGAAAAGCACCCGCCGGTGCGTGCGCTGTTCGACAACGGCTGGATGCATCTTTTTGCGCTGCGGGAGGGCCGCATGGCCGGCCGGTATCACCCAGGCCTGATCTGGGCCGATTGTGGGCCGGCCGGCGATGTCACGGCATCCGGTCGCGAACCCGCAAGCGCGCGGGTCGCGTGAAAGGGCGGCTCAGACCGCGCGCACCGACAAGGCCGAACCGCCACGGCAGGTCTTGCGCTTTGCTGATCCCGATGCGCTGACCGACCAGTATCGGCGGCGCGACCTCTGGCAGGGTGATCGCAAGATCCACCCCGTCGAAGGGCGCGCCGTCATCCGTCGGCTGGATGGCAAGCGCCTCGGTCAGCCTGCCGGGACCATTGCAGAGCTGCGTGTTGCCGCGTCGCTGCCGCATGGCATCGACCCCGATTTCGGGCAGGATGGCGCGGATCAGCACAGCCTCGCCGGGTAAGGCGACGACATTCAGGCACAGATGGATGCCGTAGGATCGGTAGACATAGGCATGGCCTGACGGGCCGAACATCGCGGCATTGCGTGCCGTCCGTCCGCGAAAACTATGTGATGCGGGATCGTCGCGGACATACGCTTCGGTCTCGATGATGGTGCCGCCAGCGCCACGAACCGTCAGGCCAGCGCCGATCAGGCGGCGGGCAAGCGCCACCGCGTCCAGCCCTGCAATCTGGTCGCGAAATCCTGACGGCATGGATAGCCCCGTCTAATGCGCCAATGTGGTCTCTTCGGGCGCAAGATCATCTCCTGCCCCGTCAATTGTTCGTCCGCTCAGAAAATTTCCGAAGGTCGCGAGCGTGGGCACATGATCGCAGATCACCTTGACAAGAACAAGGATCGGGACCGCCAGCAGCGCGCCCGGGATGCCCCAAAGCCATGTCCAGAAAATCACTGTCAGGAACACCGCCACGATATTGAGCTGCAACCGAACGCCCAGAAACCACGGGGTGACGAACTGCCCCTCGATCGCGGTCAGCGCCTGATAGGCCAAGGGGGCGAGCAAGGCGTAATAGACGTTGTCAAAATGCACGATGGCAAAGGCGCCGACACCCAGCGTGCCGATCACACCCCCAAGAAAAGGCAGGTAATTCAGACAGAAAGCGGCGACGCCCCAGACAAAAGGATAAGGCATCTCGAGCAGGTAAAGGACGCAAGCCACCGCCACGCCCAGCCCTGCGTTGATGAGCGTGATGGCGACGAGATAATGCGACATGCGGCGCTCGATTTCGTAGATCACCGTCAGCGCACGTTTCTTGTCGCCGAACCTCGAAAACGACTCGACGACCTTGACGTAGAACATGTTGCCCGATGCCAGCAAGAACAATGCTAGGATCAGGCCAACCACCAGCGACGTCACGAAACTGGCCAAATTGCTGACCGCCGTGGTCAAGAGACCGGGTTGCTGCATCACGACGGTATCGACATCTTGGGCACCGCCCTGGGCCAGATCACCGACCTGTTTCGTCGCGTCCTGAACGGCGGACACCGACTCGCCCAACCCGCGCAGCTTTGATCGCAGTTCTGACGTGATGCGGGGGATATCGTCGAACCAACTGACAACCGACCCGCCAAGGACCGCAACCGCCAACCCGATCAGCGCGATCAGCCCTACGATGATGGCCGATGCCCCAAGCGCGGACGGAACGCCATGCCGCGACAGCCAGCGGACCCATGGCCCAAGCGTCAGGGCGAGCAACACCCCCAGAACGACGGGCAGGACGACATCCTTGGCGAAATAGAGCGCCGCAAGCGTCATCAGGATGACGATCATGACAAGCAGCCTGTTCGTCGTCCGCACGTTATCAAGATCGTTCATTGGTGCCTGCTCCATTCTCTCACACCGACAGATCATGCGTCCGCAGGTGACTTTTCGCGTTGAAAACACGTTGATGGATGCATTTCGTCACGACTTGGTGATCTCGGAACGAAACCGGGCCATGAAAAGTTCCCGATCCTCGCAACGTCCGGCCGTGCTTTTCGGGGGCGCCGCCTCGATCCCACAGGATCACGCGGCGTGAAGGCTGTCATTGCCCTAGCCCCGCCGCCCTGTCTTGTCGATAAGTCTTCGCCGCGATGCGGCCTGGCCGTCACAGAGCCGGGTTCAACGCATCCGCTTGAACAAAAGCATATCTTCGTAAAACCGTTCCATCCGTTCCATGCGCTCGCGGGTTTCCTGCCAGTTCGCGTCCTGGATCGCGGATAGCAGCGCCTCGACGAGCCCGACCAGCGGCACGATCGTGTCCCATGCCGATGGGACCTCGATCTGGGATGTCAGGATATGCTGCGCGACCGCTGCCGTGGGCGATACCCAGCGATCAGTCAGCAGGACGACCTCGACCCCCTGGGTATGTGCAAGCTCTGCGAATTGCTGCATTGACGGCTCGTAGCGACGGATGTCGAACACGACCAGCACATCGCCGGTTTTCATTTCAAGCAAGGCGGGCGGCCATGTGTTGGGCAGACTCGACAGCAGGGTCACATCGCTGCGCATGACATGCAGGGCGGTGGCGAAATATTCCGCGACCGACCGCGTCAGCCGCCCGCCGATCAGGTAGACCGACCGGGATCTATCGGCCAGCAGATCCCTGACGGTGTCGAAAACCCGCAGATCCTGCTGGCTCAGCGTCTGGTTCAGATTCTCGATCACCCGCAAGGCAAAGCGGTTCAACGGATGGTCAATTTCTGACATATCCGCCCATTTTTCATGCTTGGCGATAGGCGAGGCGAGGCGTTCTCCCATCTCCTCGTGCAGTTGTGCGCGAAATGCCGGGTAACCGCTGAACCCGATCTTGCGGACCAGCCGCACCAGCGTGGGTGCGGAAACGCCTGCATCCTGCGCAATCTCTGCGACCGATCCCAGCACGGACAGAGGAAAATTGCCCAGCATATGGCTGGTCAACTGCCGTTCGGCGCGGGTCATGCCGGGCATCGCGGCACGCAGTCGGTCTTCAAGCGTTTGCATTTGGGTCATGGCGCATTGCCTTTCGCGGGAGGTATGAAAAACTTTCGCCCCAACTTGTTACAAACGTTTCAGAAAAGATAGAACCGAAATGTAGTTGACACAAAATCGGGATGTGGTGCAGCCTTCTTGCATGATGAAATCCAGCCCGCGGAAAGGCCGACATGAGACCGCAAAAGGCATCGGCAGAGTGGACGGGCAGCATGGCGTCTTGGGGGATCGCAGGTCATGCGGCACCCGGCGTCATCCTGATCTGCGAACACGCATCCAATCATTTTGTCGAACCGTGGTTGATCGACGATGCCGACCTGCTGGCATCCCATGCGGCCAGCGATCCGGGTGCTTTGGACCTTGCGCTGGCCCTCGGGCCGCTGCTGGCGCAGCAGCATGGCGGGGCGGAACTGGTCCATGCGCCGCTGTCGCGCCTGATCTATGACCTGAACCGCAGCCCCGACCGCCCCGATGCCTGTCCGGCACAGACCGAACTGCACCATATCGTGCTGAACGATGCGCTGGGCGTCACAGAACGGCTGGCGCGGATGGAAAGCCTGTATCTGCCGTTCCACAACCTTGTCCGTGCCCGCATCGCCCGTGCGCTGGCCTTGGGACGGCGGCCCGTGGTGCTGACGATACATTCCTTTTCACCGACATGGCATGGCTTGCCGCGCACGGTAGAATTCGGAGTCATCCATGACGATCTTCCCCGGCTTGCGCGTCAGATCGTGGCCGAAGCCGGCGATCTGGCCCTCAAGACCGAGCTGAACGCACCCTATTCGGCGGCAGATCATGTGACCCATACGCTGCGGCTGCACGCGCTGCCATACGGGCTGGACAATGCCATGCTGGAATTTCGCAACGACCTGATCGCGACGCCTGCCGACCGGGCTGCCCTCTCGCAGCGTCTGGCACGTGTGCTGTCTCGCGCGATCACAAAAGTCGCGGAGGTGCCATGCCCCGCTTTGTAATGGCCTATCTGCATTTCGTCGAAATGGTGAATTACCGCGTCGGGCGACTGGCGATGTGGAGCTTGTTCGCCCTCATGGGCGTGTTGACCTGGGGGGCTGTCGCGCGGGCAGGATTCTCGCCGCAGATATGGACCGATGAAATGGCGCAGTTCCTGCTTGTCGGCTATTTCATGCTGGGCGGTGCCTATGCGCTGCAAATGGGGTCTGCCGTGCGGATGGACCTGCTCTATGCGCGCTGGTCCGACCGCACCAAGGCCGCCGTCGATTGCATCACCATTTTCACCCTTTTCATCTATCTGGGTGTGCTGCTGTGGGGCGGCATCGAAAGCACGCAATTCGCGCTGGAATATGGCGAACGGCGGCGCGGGTTGTGGCAACCTTATATGGCGCCGATCAAGATCATAATGTGCACCGGGATCGTGCTGATGATCCTGCAATGCACAGCCTTTCTGATCCGCGACATCGCCACCCTGCGGGGCATCAAGATCGCCGAGCGAGATACCAATGCCCTATGAAATGATCGCCGCACTGATGTTCGGGTCGATGCTGGCCGTGATGCTGACCGGACAGCGCATGTTCGGTGTGATCGGCTTTGTCGCGGTGGTCGCGGCAGTCTGGCTCTGGGGCGATCGCGGGGGCCATGATCTGGCCTTTGCCCAGACCATAAAGCTGATGAACTGGTTTCCGCTGATGACGCTGCCGATGTTCATTTTCATGGGCTATGTGTTGTCCGAAAGCAAACTGGCGGATGATCTGTACCGGATGTTCCACGTCTGGTTCGGCCCGGTGCCGGGGGGGCTGGCGATCGGGACGATCCTGCTGATGGTGCTGATTTCGGCCATGAACGGGCTGAGCGTCGCGGGTATGGCCATCGGGGCCACCATCGCGCTGCCGGAACTGCTCAAGCGGAATTATGACAAGCTGATGGTCACAGGCGTCATTCAGGCGGGGTCGAGCCTTGGCATTCTGGTGCCGCCATCCGTCGTGTTGGTGCTTTATGCGATGATCGCGCGCCAGCCGGTAACGCATCTGTGGGCGGCGGGTCTGCTGCCGGGCCTGATGCTGGCCACGATGTTCATCATCTATATCTGGCTGCGCTGCCGGATGAACCCCGCACTTGGCCCTGTGATTGATCCCGACGAACTGGCGCAGGTCACCATGCGCGAAAGATACCGGTTGCTTTTGGCGGGGCTGATGCCCCTGGGCATTTTCGCGGTGATGATGGTGCCGTTTCTGCTGGGATATACCCGTCTGGTCGAAAGCGCGGTCGTGGGCGCGATTGCGGCCTTGCTCGTCAGTATCGCCAAGGGGCGGATGACATGGGCCATTCTGGAAACCTGCACCAAAAAGACGCTGGCGATTTCGTGCATGTTTCTCTGGATCATCCTCGCCGCGCTGGCCTTTGGCGCCGTGTTCGACGGGCTGCGTGCGGTCGATTTCGTGCGCACCTTGTTCATCGACAACCTGGGCCTGGGACGCTGGGAAATCCTCATCCTGATGCAGGTCTCATTCCTGCTGATGGGGATGTTTCTGGACGACACCGCGATGCTGGTGATTGTCGCGCCGCTTTATGTGCCGATCGTGCAGATGCTGGAATTCAACCTGATCTGGTACGGCGTGCTTTATACGATCACCTGCCAGATCGCCTATATGACGCCGCCGTTCGGCTACAACCTGTTCCTGATGCGCGCGATGGCCCCGAATGAGGTCAGCCTGATCGAGATTTATCGATCAATCGTGCCTTTTGTTGGGGTGATGATCCTTGGCCTTGGGATCATCATGGCCTTTCCGCAGATCGCGCTCTGGCTGCCCGGCGTATTGTTTCCCTGAATTACCACCAAGAGCGGGCGAACCCGCCTGATTTTCAACCAACCGGAAGGAAAGATCATGACCACGACAAGACGGAAGTTCCTGACCACGGGCGCCCTTGGCGGTGCCGCAGCACTGGCGGCCCCTGCCGTTCATGCGCAATCAACCATCCGCTGGCGGCTGCAAACCTATGCGGGCGCGTCGCTGGGCGCGCAGGTGGCCAAACCCGCGATCGACATGTTCAACGCCATCGCAGGCGATGAAATGCAGATCGACCTGTTCTACGCCGACCAGTTGGTCCCTACGGGAGAGCTGTTTCAGGCCATGCAGCGCGGCACCATCGACGCTGTGCAATCGGATGACGACAGCATGGCGTCGCCCACCGAAGTCACCGTGTTCGGCGGCTATTTCCCATTTGCCAGCCGCTATTCGCTGGATGTGCCCGCGTTGTTCAACAACTGGGGCTTGAATGAAATCTGGGGCGAAGAATATGCCAATGTCGGTGTGAAGCACATCTCGGCGGGGTCGTGGGACCCGTGCCATTTCATCACGTCATCGCCGATCAACTCACTGGCTGATATGCAGGGCAAGCGTGTGTTCACCTTCCCGACCGCCGGGCGGTTCCTGTCGCAATTCGGTGTCGTGCCGGTGACGGTGCCTTGGGAAGATGTGGAAATCGCGCTGCAAACCCGCGAAATCGACGGTGTGGCATGGTGCGGCATGACCGAAGCCTACGAAGTCGGCTGGGCGGATGTCACGTCGCATTTCCTGACGAACAACATCTCTGGTGCATGGATCGGGCATTTCTTTTCCAACATGGACCGCTGGAACGAATTGCCGCCACATTTGCAGGCGCTGATGACCACCTGTTTCGAACAATCCCACTACTACCGCCAGCACTGGTACTGGGCAGGCGAGGCACGGTTGCGCACCGAAGGCGACAAGCTGGAGCTGACATCCATCCCCGACGCCGAATGGGGCACGGTCGAGGCTGCGGCGCGCGATTTCTGGGAAGAGATCGCCGCCGAATCCGAAACCAAGGCACGCGTGGTCGAAGTGTTCCGCAATTACAATGCCGCGATGGATCAGGCCGGACGGCCCTATCGCTACTCCTGATCAATAGGGATGGGGGTGCGCCCCCATCCCACGCCGACGCTACGACATGAATAAAGGGGCAATGACCATGCCGGGACTGATGACTTTGGATGAACTGCGCGGCGCTTTTGACGCGGGCGAGATTGACACCGTGCTGGTCGCCGCGCCCGACATGCAGGGCCGCTTGGTCGGCAAACGGTTCCACGCCGCGCATTTTCTGGACTCGGGCTACCAGGAAACGCATTGCTGCAACTACCTGCTCGCCACCGATATGGAGATGGTGACGGTCGCTGGCTATGATTCCACCTCTTGGGCGAAGGGCTATGGCGATTACGTCATGAAACCCGATCTGGGCACCTTGCGCCGGGTGCCGTGGCTGCCCGGCACCGCGCTGGTCATCTGCGACATGCTTGACCACCACACGCACAAGGAAATCACCATTTCCCCCCGCGCGATCCTGAAACGGCAGGTCGCCCGCGCCCAAGCGCTGGGCTATGCGCCGATGGCCGCGACGGAACTGGAATTCTACATTTTCGAGCAAAGCTATGAGGCCCTGCGCGATGGTGGCACCGATCAGCTGACCCCGATTTCGGCCTACAACGAAGATTACCATCTGTTCCAGACCACGAAGGAAGAACCGCTGATGCGGGCCTTGCGCAACGGGCTCTATGGTGCTGGCATTCCGGTCGAGAATTCCAAGGGCGAGGCCGAGGCCGGACAGGCCGAAATCAACATCCGTTATGATGAGATGGTCACGACGGCGGATTATCATGTCATCACGAAACAGGCGACCAAGGAAATCGCGCATGGTCTTGGCAAATCCGTAACCTTTATGGCGAAATACGACCACCGCCGCGCGGGATCATCCAGCCATGTGCATCAATCGCTCTGGACGATGGATGGCGCGCCCGCCTTTCTGGACCGCGACGCCGAATACGGCATGTCCGCGCTGATGCGGCAGTATATGGCAGGCCAGCTGGCCCATGCGCGCGAGATCACCGCGCTGCTGGCGCCTTATGTGAACAGCTACAAACGGTTCTGCGTCGGCATGTTCGCCCCCACCAAGGCGGTCTGGTCGCTTGACAACCGCACCGCCGGTTTCCGCGTCTGTGGCGACGGCACTAAGGCTGTGCGCGTCGAATGCCGGATCGGTGGGGCGGACCTGAACCCCTATCTGGCCTGCGCGGCCTTGCTGGCCGCAGGGCTGGCAGGCATCGAAGGCGGGATGGATTTGGAACCAGAGATGCAGGGTGACAGCTATGGCAATGCGGCCGCGCGCGAGATACCGAAAACCTTGCGCGAATCCGCTGACCTGCTGGAAGGGTCCGCCATGCTGCGCGAAGCCTTCGGCGATGATGTGGTGGATCATTACACCCGCGCCGCAAGGTGGGAGATTGAAGAACATGACCGCGTCGTCACCGATTTTGAACGACAGCGGTTGCTGGAACGGGTCTAGGCCCGGACCACACAGACAGGAGCCTTGATGACAACGATCAGCCTGATTTCACCCGTGGACGGGTCGGTTTATGCCGAACGCCCCGCATTGCCGCTTGCCGATGCGCAGGCTGCAGTCGCCCGTGCGCGCAACGCGCAAGGTGCGTGGGCCGCACAGCCGCTTGACGCGCGGATCGCCATCGTGCTGGCGGGGATCACCGCGCTTGAAGGCATGGCCGCCGAAATCGTGCCGGAACTTGCGTGGCAGATGGGCCGCCCTGTGCGCTATGGCGGCGAATTCGGCGGCGTGCGCGAAAGGTCCAACTACATGGCCGGCATTGCCGCCGATGTGCTGGCCGATGAAGTGGTCGAGGACAGCGCCAAATTCACCCGCCTGATCGCGCGCGAGGCGCAAGGCGTGGTTTTCGTGATCGCGCCATGGAACTACCCGTTCCTGACAGCCGTCAACACCATCGTTCCCGCGCTGATCGCGGGCAATGCCGTGGTGCTGAAACATGCCAGCCAGACCCTGCTTGCGGGCGAACGTCTGGCGCAGGCCTTTCATGCCGCAGGCGTGCCGCAGGATGTGTTTCAGAATGTCGTGCTGGACCACGCCACGACCGAGGCGCTGATCGCGGATCGCAGTTTTGATTTCATCAACTTCACCGGCTCTGTCGGTGGCGGGCGCGCGATTGAAAAAGCAGCCGCTGGCACTTTCAGCGGGACGGGTCTCGAACTGGGTGGCAAAGACCCCGGCTATGTCCGCGCAGATGCCGATCTGGATGCTGCTGTTGACGGCCTGATGGACGGGGCGATGTTCAATTCGGGGCAATGCTGCTGCGGGATCGAACGGATTTATGTGCATGAAAGCCTCTATGATGCTTTCGTCGAAAAGGCCGTCGCATGGGTGCGCGCCCAGCGCCTTGGCAATCCGCTGGATCAGGACACAACGATGGGGCCGATGGCGCATAAACGCTTTGCCGCCATCGTGCGCGATCAGGTGGCCGAGGCTGTCGCCCAAGGCGCCCATGCGCTGATTGATCCAGCCGAATTCCCCGCCGATGATGGCGGCGCCTATCTCGCCCCGCAAATCCTGACCCATGTCACCCAAGACATGCGCGTGATGCGCGAAGAAAGTTTCGGCCCCGTCGTCGGAATCATGCCCGTCAAGGACGATGCCGAGGCGATCGGCCTGATGAACGATTGCGCCTATGGCCTGACCGCATCCATCTGGACCCGCGACGCCGCCGCTGCACGCCAGATCGGCGCGCAGATCGCAACCGGCACCGTGCTGATGAACCGCTGCGATTATCTGGACCCCGCCCTCTGCTGGACCGGCTGCAAGGATACCGGACGCGGTGCCGCCTTGTCCGCGCTGGGCTATCTGGCGCTGACGCGTGCCAAATCCTACCACCTCAAAAAGGCCTGAGACATGACATTCACTGCCAACTGGAGCTATCCGACCGCGATCAAATTCGGGGTCGGCCGGATCGCCGAACTGCCCGACCTGTGCAAGGGCGCGGGCATCACGCGGCCCCTGCTTGTCACCGACAAGGCGCTGGCCAGTCTGCCCATCACGGCGCAGGCGCTGGACCTGCTGGATGCGGCCGGTCTTGGCCGCGCGGTATTTTCCGAAGTGGACGCCAACCCGACAGAGGCGAACCTTGACGCCGGCCTGTCCGTCTATCGCGCGGGCGGGCATGACGGGGTTGTCGCCTTCGGCGGCGGGTCTGCACTCGACCTTGGCAAGCTGATCGCGCTGATGGTGGATCAGCCTGTCGGCATCTGGGATCTGGAAGATATCGGCGACTGGTGGACCCGCGCCAATCCCGCCACCATCGCCCCGATCATCGCCGTGCCGACGACTGCCGGCACAGGGTCCGAGGTCGGGCGCGCCGGTGTGCTGACCGACAGCGCCACACACCGCAAGAAAATCATCTTTCACCCCAAGCTGATGCCCACCGTCACGCTGTGCGATCCCGCACTGACCGTGGGCATGCCCGCCTTTATCACCGCAGGCACCGGCATGGATGCGCTGGCTCATTGTCTGGAGGCCTATTGCAGCCCGCATTACCACCCGATGAGTCAGGGGATCGCGCTGGAAGGGATGCGGTTGGTCGTCGAAAACCTGCCGCGGGTCTATGCCACCCCCGATGATCTGGACGCACGCGCCAACATGATGTCAGCGGCGGCGATGGGGGCTGTCGCCTTCCAGAAAGGGCTGGGCGCGATCCACAGCCTCAGCCACCCGATCGGGGCTGTCTACAACACCCACCACGGCACGACGAACGCTGTGGTCATGCCGATGGTGCTGGATTTCAACCGTGCCGTCATCGAGGACCGGATCGACCGCGCCGCCGCCTATCTGGGAATCGCCGGTGGGTTTGACGGTTTCTACGCGCTTGTGATGGAGCTGCGCGCGAGCCTCTTGATCCCTGCCAACCTGACGGTGCTGGGTGTCGAGGCGGCAAAGCTGGACGAGCTGACCGAGATGGCGCTGCTCGACCCGTCCTGCGGCGGCAATCCGGTGGAAATGACCCGCACGAACACCCGCGCGTTGTTCGAGGCCTGTATGGGTTGATCCCGACGGGTGGCGCGGACCTAAGCGCTTCGCAAGACGCGCATGCGTGTCTTGCCGGTGCCGGATATTGTTCACCGGCGACGGTGCAACAGGCTCATCAGCCGCGCCTGCCGGTCAAAGGGCTTTTCCGGCGCGGCGCCACCGGCTTCACCGTCCATCATACGCCGCACCATGACAGCGGCCACCCCTGCAAATATCACGCCGCCGACCGCCTGCCCGATCAGCACGCCAGCAGCGCCGAACAATGCGCCGCCTGCCAGCACAAAAGGCACGGTTCCCAAGGTATGCCGCCCCCAGTTGATCCAGGTGGACCGGAACGGATGGCCCATATTGTTGAATGCGGCATTGGCGACAAAGATCACCCCGTTGAAGAAGAAAGCGAGCGCCAGAGGACCGCAGAACAGGACCAGCAGGTCGCGCGTCACCCCCTCGGCCCCGAAAAGCGCGATGATGGGTCCGCGCAGGCCAAAGAGGATGCCTGTCATCGCTAAGGTGAAAATCCCGCAGAACAGCAGCCCGTCGCGATAGGCCTGCCTGACCCGGTCCATCCGTCCGGCGCCAAAGTTCTGGCCGATCACCGGCCCGATTGCCCCGGACAGTGCAAAGATCACGCCAAAGGCCACCGGGGTCATCCGGCCGACGATGGCCATGCCCGCCACTGCGGCCTCGCCATAGCTGGCCATGGCGCGCGTCACGAAGGCTTGCCCAAGAGGCGTCGCCAGTTGCGTCAGGATCGCCGGGGCGGCGATTGTCACGATTGGCGGCAGGGCGACCGACAGTTCCGGGATGCCGGGGCGCACCAGCCCGCCGTGGTGGCGAAAGATCGGGATCAGCGCCGTGCCTGCGATCACCAGCCGTGCCGCGACGCTGGCCAGCGCCGCCCCTGTCAGATCCAGCCCCAGACCAAAGATCAGGATCGGATCGAGCACCGCATTGACCAGCGCGCCCCAGATCGTCGCCATCATTGCGCGGCGTGCATCACCATGTGCACGCAGGATCGCGCCGCCCACCATGCCGACCATCAGGAACGGCAGGCTGGGCACAATGATCTGGAGATAGCCAACGGCAAGATCCTGCGTCTCGCCCGTCGCGCCCATCAGCGCGACAAGCGAGCCGAGGTTGAACCAGACCGCCGCCGCGAAGACCGCACCAAAGACCACGCCCCAGACCAGCGCCGCCGCGGCCTGCGCCTTGGCCAATTCTGCGTGGCCTTGCCCAAGAGCCCGGGCCACCAGCGCGCCAGCCGCAATGGCCATGCCGATGCCGAAGGACGTGGTGAAGAACAGGATTGCGCCCGCGTATCCCACCGCCGCCGCCAGTTCCGCGTTACCCAGCATCGAGATAAAGACCATGTCGATGAAGTCGACCGCGAAGACCGCCATCAGCCCGACCGAGGATGTCAGCGCCATCACAGTGATATGGCGAAAGAGGTTGCCCTCCAGGAAAACGGCGCGTGCTTCGGCCATGGGGCCTCCGGTGTGGTTTCTGGTCGGTCAGGTCAGCCTTTGGCCGGGGGGGCAAGGCGGTGCAGATAGCGCTGGTTTGGGTATGGCACAGGGCGTCGAACCGCCTGTGCAGATTGCGTCAGATGACCAGGAAAGCGAAGGGAAAAACACCCAGGAGGCCGCAACGCCCCGCAAGCGCGCACCAGCGTCACATGATAGCCCCGTTCAGACGCATGGCGCCTGATCGTTTGCATGCAGGTCTTGGCGATCAGCCCTATCGGGATCACATGGATGATCCTGTTCTGCCGCAGCTGCACGTGAAATTCGGTATTGGCAAAGCTGGACCCGCTCCAGGTTTGCCTGTCGATGATATCGCCGGTCTCCGGACCAAAGCCCGCAACCCGTTCGCCGCCCCAGCCATCACGGGCGGACAGCGCGGCCTTATGCGCGCCAAGCTGAAAGGGCATCAGGCGCGCCCAGCTTTGGAAATCCGTCGGCTCGTGGCGGTAGTCGGGCAGAATGAAGATCGGGACACCGGCCTCCTGCAGTGTCGTGTGAACCTGGGCCGCGTTGGGATCAAGGTCCGCCGACCGGGCTACAATGCGGACGGCAGGCCGCATTTTGACAAAGAGTCCCTGTCGGGATCGACAAAAAGCGGCACGGCGTGGCCCTGTTTCAGCCTGTCGGTTCGCACGGCCCCGACAGAGTGACAGGTGCAAAGTCGACGCGCGGCTTGCCTGCTGGGGACGGACCGGTATCTTCATTTCATGGTCTCGGCGCGCAGGTCCAGTAGCGTCATGCCGGTCCATTTCCGGAACGCGCGCTGAAACGCGTTCGAGTCGCGCTAGCCCACCAGATGCGCGATCTGCTGATTGTTGAGGTCGCTTTTGACCAGATAGCGGATCGCAAGATCCCGGCGCGTGTCGTCAAGCAGTGACTGGAATGTGACTCCCTCCTCTCCCAGCCGCCGCAGGAGCGTGCTTCGGCTCAGTTTCAGGCGGCTACAGACATGCGCGATTGTGGGTTCGGTGATCGAGAAGGCCTCCAGCATCGTTGCCCGGACCCGCTCTGACAGCGGCAACCCCTTGGACTGGATCAGCGCCTGCGCTTCAAGGTCTGCTTCGGTGGCTTGCCACAGAGCGGGATTGTCCGAAACGAACGGCACACGCATGTCAGCGCGGGTATAGGTCGCCATCGCCTCACCCTCGTCCGGGGTCTGGCCAAAGACATCGGCCAGACGGGCGCGCTCCTCTATCGGGAGCGGCAGGCAAACCCGTAAAGGCCGGATCGCGCGTTGGGCCAGCGCATTGGCCTGTGCGTGCAGATAGATGATCTGTGGGCTGCTGAACGATCCGGGCAAGGTGACTGTCGGAATGTCTGGCGCGACGCGCACGGTGAATTCCGCCGGGCTACGCGACACGCTGAATTGCATCGGGCCGAACAGGCTCTTGAATTTTGCCATACGCGCGATGCCGGTTTCGAAATCCGGCGCGGTCGACAAGGCAAAAAGGACAGGGATCGCGGGACCTCCCGCCATGCGCAACCCCAAAAGTCGGGCGACATCCTGGTGCCCCGACAGGTCGATCATGGCTGTCCAGAGGCGCAGGTATTCGTCAGCCGACACCAGAAACGCCCAATCGTTCCTGTCGGTCGCCGCGATCCCGGCGCGGGTCAGGACCCGTGCCCAGTCGACCCCCAGCATACCGCTGATCGGGCCGGACAGGACAGCGGATGTGTAGATCGGGGATCGTTCTTGCGTCGGCATGCCGGGGACCTTTCGCGGAGGAACCCCGCAGGGCCGATTAGAAATGCTTGCGGCGGTCGTGGCAATCACCCTGAGACGATCTGCAAGTTATTGGAACGACCTGCAAGTCATGGCGCATAGGATCAGGCGGCCGTCCGGGCATAGTCTGCCATTGGAAGGTCGATGCAGTCGATCCAAATGCGCGCTCTGCCGGGGCGTGGCGCCAGACAGAGTTTCATTGCGAAGGAACCCGATGCCATGACATCAGATCCATACCGCAGGCGCGCAAACGCTCTGGCCGTCATCTCATCTGCCGCCTTCTTCGGCGCCAATCTTTTCATCGGGGCGTCGATGGGGGTCTACTGGCTGCGGCTCGCGCCATCGGAATTTGTTGCGCAATTCTTTCCCCAGTTCAGCAATTTCCTGTTTACGATCATGCCGTTGTTCCTGCTGATGCCGGTCGGCCTGATCCTGTCGGCGCGGTGCGATTGGCATGTGCCCGCAGCGCGGCGGAACTGGGTGATCGCGCTGTGGCTTTATCTTGCCGTCTCGCTGATCACGGTCTTTTATCACATGCCTCTTAACGTGCGGCTTGCGGCAGCGATCGGGTCGCCACTGGGGGATGCGCTGGATTTCTACAAACGCATCGCGTTGTCAGGTCCGGTGACAGAGGCCAACGCCGCCGCCATGCGCGCGCTATGGCTTTTGGGCCACATCCCCCGCGTGCTCATCACGCTTGCGATCCCTGTCTATGTCCTTCGCGCGATGGCCGCTCGCCAATCAGATCAATCATGAAGCTTGAATTCTGCACAATCGACGGTCTGCGTATCAGATACGCCGCTGCGCGAAACCCGGGCAAACCGCAGGTCATCCTGACCTCGCCGCAACCGATGAGCATCCTGACCTACAGCGCTTGGTGGGACCGGCTGGCCGAAGAGTTCGATGTCGTTGCCGTGGACCTGCCGAACCATGGCGGATCGGATGCGGCACGCCATGTGACAACGGTCAGCCAACATGCGCGCTTTTTCGGCAAGATCCTTGATCATTTCGGCCTCGATCATCCGCATTTCATTGGCCCTGATATCGGCACGCCTATGGTGCTGCGGTATATGGCCGATACGCCGGGTCGATTGAAATCCGCGACCGTGGGCGATGCAGGCTGTGTCGGTGTTGTCGAAGGCGCCTGGATGTTCAGGGGGTTGGTTTATTCGCGTGCGATCCAACTGGCGGTACTGTCCGCAGGCGGCGCCATCGGTGGCCGTATGTACTGCGCCGCTGCAAATGCGATTGGGTATCGGCTCAGCAGCCCATCTGCCGCCGCAAAGGCCGACTATCTTGCTGGATCTACGACATTTGCAAAGCTGAGGGGTCAGGTTGGATATCTGGCAAGCTATCCAGATGAAACACCACGTCTTCAGGACGACGCTTTGAAGATCAAGACACCTGTCCAAGTGCTGCACGGCGAGTTCGATACTTTCGTGTCGGAATTCAATTCGCGGCGACTGGCCGATCTTCTGCCCAATAGCCAGTTCGCGATGATCCCCGGCGCTGGCCATTACGCTTGGGAAGATGCGGCCGAAGATTACCTCGCACGCGTGCTGACATTCATCGGCGATGTGGAAGGACAAAGCCGATGACGCCCGACACCTATCGAAAGGCCGTCAATATCACGGCCGTCGTCGCCTCTGCGGCGTTTGCAGGTGGCGGGATGCTTATCCTGGTCTCCTACGGCATCCGGTGGCTGGGGACAGACCCGCTGGTCTGGCGGGCGGGGTTCTGGGCAGAGTTCCTGAACTTCGCCATCACGATCATCCCGGTCAACCTGGTCACCTTCGTCGGGCTGTTCCTTTCGGTGCGGCTGGACTGGCACGATCGCCCGGTGCGCCGGATATGGATGTGGGCAGTCTGGCTTTACGTCGCCAATACCTTGTTCACGCTGGGCTATTTCATCCCGCAGAACATCCTGCTGATCTGGGACAGTTACACGGCCGCCGAGGCAGCGACCGTGCGTGCGACGTGGCTTGGGCTTCATGTCATCCGCGTCGTGATCGCGCTGGCAGTTCCGGTCTACGCCCTGCTGGCTATCATCAAAAAAGCCGAAAGGTCCACGACGTGACACCGACGATCAAATGGGCCATCGCCCTCTTGATGGGGGCCACGATCTTCCGCGCGCAGACCATCCTGTTTCTGCCTCAGGTGCAAATGTTCGGCGGTATCGCACCCGATGGCTGGTTCGGACCATGGCTGAGCGACACAATCATAGGGTTTACGTTGCCGGTGATGGTCTACCTCTTCTGGACCCGGCGCAGCGTGGCAGTCTGGGGTGTGCTTGTCGCCTACAATGCCGTGGGGGCCTTCGATTATTCGCAAGGGCTGATCACGCAGATCATCAGCCCCATGCCGGTCGAAATGGCCTCGGCAGCGACGGTCCATATCGGGATCGGCCTGTTCATGTGCCTCCAGCTTGTCGCGCTCGGACTGCTGTTTCGCAGCGACGTGATCGGCGCATTCAAGGGCCACAGATGATGAGCGTTCGCCACCCCTTATCCACCAGACCGACACCCGATCGCAGGAATCCATCCACATGACCACAGACCCGACGACAGAAGTGACCATCGGCATATTCGGCGGCACCGGCCAGACTGGCCGTCATGCGCTGCATCATGCCCTTCAACTGGGATACGCCGTCCGTGTTCTGGCACGAGATCCCGGCAAGCTGAACGTCCAGCATGACAGACTGACGGTCGTCCAAGGCGACTTCGAAAACGTCGCGGCGCTTCGGGAGACCGTCAAGGGAACCACCCACGTGATCTGCTGCGCGGGAGGAAGCTATGGAAAAGGCTATGACAAGGGGATGATGACACGCTTCATCGCACGCCTGTGGCCGTTGCTCTGCGCGGAACCGTCGCTCAAGGCCTTTCTGTTCCAGTCGGTGTTCTTTGCACCCGAACCTGACGGGTCCAATCCCTTGATACTGAAACTCCTCGCTCCGCCGGCGGCCTTCTTTACGGGCGCATCCGAGATGCTCAAGGACAACGGGGCTGTGATGAGGTTCCTGGCGGCCAACCGGAGCGACACCTTCGGTTCCATCGTCACGCGCCCCGGCAAACTCGTGGAAAAGACCGGAGGCGTGGCGTTGGTAGCCAGTCGCACACCCAGCTTTGCCGCCATCAGCTTTGCCGATCTGGGGGCCTTCACGGTCGGTGCGGTGCAGGATGCGTCGCTTTACGGCAGGTATCCCTTTGTCGCTCTCAAGCCGTGAGAAAGAACCGATGACCAGCGCCCCACGCCAGACGCATGCAAAATCAGCATCAAGATGGGTGGACCCCACCTGCAAATCCTCACTGGAAAGGACAGACCGATGACAGAACCCAAAGGCCGACCAGCGCTTCTATGCATCGACCCGTACAACGACTTTCTTGCGGAGGGCGGCAAGATGTGGCCCGCTCTCAGCCAGGTCGCCACCTCGGTGGGGCTTCATGCAAATCTCGCCAAAGTTCGCGCGGCCGTGCGTGAGGCCGGGCACCCGATTTTCATCTTGCCCCATCATCGGCACCACGCCACCGACTTTGAGGGGTGGACACACCTGACACCGTCGCAGGCGATGTCGCACGAATATCAGTTGTTTGCCCAAGGTAGCTGGGGCGGCGAATGGTACGAGGGGTTCGGGCCCGAAACCGGCGACATCATTGTCAAGGAACATTGGGGGGCGTCCAGCTTTGCCAACACGGATCTTGATGTGCAACTGCGCCAGCGCGGGATCACCCATGTTATCTTCATCGGCCTGATCGCCAATACCTGTATCGAGACATCAGCGCGCTATGCTGCCGAACTTGGCTATCATGTCACGCTGGTGCGCGATGCGACGGCGGCCATGTCGCCCGACGCCATGCACGCCGCCCACGACATCAACGGCCCGACCTACGCGCAAGCCATCGTCACCACGGCAGAGTTGGTGCAACACTTGACCGATGAGGCGGCCCAATGATCCTCGGTCACGCGGCGACGACATTGGTTGGCAGACGCGTTGCACCTGAAATGCCATGGTGGCTCCTTTTTGCCAGTGCGTTCCTCATCGACATCGCAATGTTCACCTTCGTCGCGCTTGGGGTGGAAACGATGGAACCTACCGGTGCGGACGGACCATCGCTGGCCACCAACGTGATCGAGATGACTTTCAGTCACGACCTGGTTCCCCAGATCGGCTGGACGCTGCTGGCCGGTGCGATTGCCTTCGCCGTGACAAGGCATCGCTTGTTCGCAGGTGTCGCTATGGCTTTGTCGTTGGGTCATTGGCTTGGCGATCTCGTGTCCGGCTACGGGCACCATGTGTTCGGTCCCGACAGCCACCCACTGGGAACCGATTGGTACCATCTGAACTTGCCAGCCGCGCTGACGTTCGAGGCGGCACTTGGGGTCTTGTGTGTCTTTATCTTCACCCGTGGGCGATCCTTTTCGACGCCCGCGCAGACGGGCCTCTACGCCTTGTTCGGCGTTGTCCCCTTCGTTTTCCTTATCGTCTGACGCCACATCCAAGAACCGTTCGATACAGGGCCTTTTTTGGACCAACCGGACAAGGAACCCATCCATGTTTGACACAGGAGAAGTCATAACAAAAGTGGTCGTAAACGCCGCCGTTCATGCCAAGACCCCTTGCGCGGCCTATGGCCTTCTTGACCGGCGCGCCCGAGACGCTCTGGGGCAAGATAGCCGTCCTGAAGTTCATCACAGCAAGCCAGAGCGACAGCTTCGGTTCCATCGTCACGCGCCCCGGCAAAATCGTGGAAAAGACCGGAGGCGTGGCGTTGGTAGCAAGTCGCACACCCAGCTTTGCCGCCATCAGCTTTGCCGATCTGGGGGCCTTCACGGTCGGTGCGGTGCAGGATGCGTCGCTTTACGGCAGGTATCCCTTTGTCATCCGCAACGACACATCCTGACAGGACGGGCGGGCAGGGACAGCGGGACGAAATTGGAACGACCTGCAAGCAATCGGGACGATCTGCAACTTGCCCACAAGCCCTCAGGGTCCAATGCTTGAAACGTACAACCGGGAGAGCCCAATGGAACTGACAATCAACGGAACGTCCCACACCCTGAACCTGCCCGACGACATGCCACTGCTCTGGGTGCTGCGTGACGCGCTAGACATCACCGGCGTCAAATACGGCTGCGGCATCGCGCAATGCGGGGCCTGTACGGTGCATATCAATGGCGAGGCTGTCCGGTCCTGCCAAGTGGCCCTGGCGGATGTCTGGGGCGAGGTGACGACGATCGAAGGTCTGGCCACACCCGAGGCGCTGCACGCGGTGCAGACTGCCTGGATCGCCCATCAGGTCGCACAATGCGGCTACTGCCAGTCCGGCCAGATCATGCAGGCGGTGGACCTGTTGGGTCGCAATCCCGCGCCATCGGATGACGACATCGACGCCGCGATGTCGGGGAACCTCTGCCGCTGCGGCACCTATCCGCGGATCCGCGCCGCCATTCACAGCGCCGCCACCGCGCTGCGGGAGACATAGGATGACCCGGTTGGGCAAATACACACGGCGCGGATTCATCGTTGCTTCGGTGGCGGTCGCAGGTGGCGTGGTCTTCGGTGTCCGCACCTACCGCGCGCAGCTCGAAAACCCGCTGATCGCGGAACTGGGTCAGGGCGAGGCCGCACTGACGCCCTATGTCAAGATAACGGGCGATGGCATCACCCTCATCACGCCACGCGCCGAGATGGGACAAGGCATCCATACGACCCTTGCGTCGCTGGTGGCCGAGGAGCTGGACGTGGAACTGGACCAGGTCCGCATCGCGCATGGCCCGCCGTCATCCGCCTATTTCAACGGCGGCGTGGTCGAGGAAGGCTATCCTTTCCCCACGACCGACTTGGGGACCGTGCCGGAATTCGCGCGTGCGCAGCGTGACATTCCGGCGGTGTTTCTGGGCTACCAGATCACCGGCGGATCGACCTCGACCCATGATGCTTATGTCAAAATGCGCCGCGCGGGGGCTGTGGCGCGCGAAACGCTGAAAACTGCGGCAGCGGCGCGCGCGGGCATCCCGGTGGCGCGGCTGAGCACAGAAGGCGGCGCGGTCGTCCTGCCGGATGGCACCCGCATCCCCTATACCGAACTTGCGGCAGAGGCTGCGGCAGTCGATCTTGCCGACGCGCCCGAACTGCGCCCGCGCAGCGCGTGGCGCATCCTCGGAAAATCCCAAGACCGGCTAGATGTCGTCGATAAATCGACGGGCCGTGCGATCTATGCCAGCGATATCCGTCTGCCCGGCATGCGTTTTGGTGCGCTGCGGCGCAGCCCGTTTCTGGGCGGCCGCCTGCGCAGTTTCGATGCCAGTGCGGCTTTGGCGATGCCCCGTGTGGACGCCGTGATCGACATCGGCAACGGCGTGGTCGTTGTGGCCGCCGATACATGGGCGGCAATGCAGGCGCTGGATGCCGTGATCTATGACTGGGCGCCGCCGGATTACCCCTTGGACAGTGCGGGACATTTCGAGGTCATCGCCGCCGCCTTCCGCCCTGAACAGCAGGACAGCCGGCAACGTGACGATGGCAATGTCGCGGATGCACTGGCCGGAGCGCAGGCAATAGAAGGCGAATATCGTGCACCGTATCTGGCCCATGCCACGATGGAACCGATGAGCGCCGCAGCGCTGATGCAGGACGGCGCGTTGCAGATATGGGCTGGCACGCAGGGGCCGACCGTCGCGCGGCGCGAAGCCGCCCTTGCGGCTGGGATCGACAAACAGGCTGTGACGATCACGACCACGCTTCTCGGCGGTGGGTTCGGGCGGCGCGGCGAGATGGATTTCGTTCAGATCGCAGCAAAGGTCGCGACGCAGATGCAGGGCACGCCGGTCCTGCTGACATATCCGCGCGAAGAAGACATGTCGCGCGGGCCTTACCGGCCCGCCGCCATCGGCCGGTTCCGCGCGGTTGTCGCCGACGGTTTGCCGCTGGCCGTCGATATCGCAACCGCCTCGCCGTCGATCATGGCGGGCATCGACGCGCGCGGCGGTGCGCCAGCGCCGATCCCTGCGTTTTTGCCGGATTTCACGCTGTCGCAGGCGCTGTGGGACCAGCCTTACGGGATCGCGAACTATCGCGTGACCGGCTATCGCTCCGCCCCGCTATTGCCTGCCAGCTTCTGGCGGTCGGTCGGCGCGTCGCAGAACAGCTTTTTCCACGAATGCATGATGGATGAACTGGCGGTCGCCGCAGGCTGCGACCCGGTCGAGATGCGGCTTGCGTTGATAACGGACGCGCCCAGCCGCGCCGTGCTGGCGGCCGTGGCGGACATGGCCGATTGGGGCACAGCACCAGTCGGCGCGCGCGCACGGGGCGTGGCCTTCGCGCTGGCTTTCGGGGTGCCGACCGCACAGATCGTGGAGATTGAGGACACACCCAGCGGGATCATCGTCCGCGATGTCTGGGTCGCCGCCGATGTCGGTGTGGCCCTTGACCCCCGGAATCTGGATGCGCAATTGATCTCGGGCGTGAGCTTTGGCTTGAGTGCCGCGATCGGCGAAGAGATCACGCTGACGGATGGCGCGGTGGACCAGTCCAACTATCACGATTATCCGGTCCTGCGGATGTATCAGGCACCCCGCATCCACACCCGCATTCTGGAAAACCAGCCGCATATCAGGGGTATCGGCGAACCCGGCACGCCCGCCACAGCCCCCGCGTTGGCCAATGCAATCTTTGCACTGACGGGCCAACGTCTGCGCGACCTGCCGCTTGGCAGATCGGTGGTATTCGCATGAGAAATGTTATCCGCCGTCCTGTCGCCGTCACCGCCTGCCTTGCCGTCGCGACCATCGCGCTGGCCGAAGCAGACGACGGCCTGGACCTGGCAGCGCTGCCCGATGCAGGCACCCTGCAAGCACATCTTGACGAGATGGCGATCTGGACTGCTGCGGGGATGCCTTGCCCTGTCGAATGACGTGCCGGTCAAACCGCCGGTCAACTCAACCGTTCATCAAAGTGATAGGTCGACATCCGCTCGACCCTGTCCTCCAGAATGAGGAACTGATCTTCCAGCTTGACGCCCTCGCAGGAGCGATCCCAACCGACATAGCTTTCGAGGCAAATGATCATCCCCGGCTCAATCACGCCCTCAAGCGGATAGGGTTCCCCCGCCGTTTCATAAGGAATGTTGGGCCATTCGCCTGACATGCCCAATCCGTGCCCGATACAATAATAACGGCTGTCCTGATGTTCTTCGGGAACCTTCCACGCCTTGGCCGCCAATTCGCGAAACGACATATGCGGCTTCAGTAGATCGGCGTTGTGTTCCAGCTGTTCGCGGGCGCGCCCGTAAAGCAGTTTTTGATCGCCGGTCGCCTTCGCGTCGCCGCACAGAAAGGTCCGCGAGAAATCCACGCAGTAATTCTCGTAAGCGACCGCATCCGTATCAAGACACAAAAGATCGCCGGACTCCAACCGCCGCCCGCCTGCCTCTTGAAAATACGGGAAGGTGTTCTGTCCGCTCTGAAACAAGCGGGTCACGACATATTGGCCCTCCTTGGCCATCAGCGAATAGTGAAATTCTGCCCAGACCTCGGATTCCGTCTTGTCTGGGTCGGCATGCGTTTCAAGGCGTCCGACAGCCGCGTTTATGCGGCTCATCGCTTCGCGGAAATAGGGAATTTCAGCGGCCAGCTTGATGGTGCGCGCATAGGTCAGGACGTCGCTGGCGTCAGCCAGTGCAAATCCTTTGCGCCTGAGCGCATCCGTAGCCTGCCACGGAAAACGGTCTATGTGAATTCGGTCGATGCTTGGATCCAGATGATGGACGATCTCCTTGATTTCCGCGGCAAACCGCTCGCAGGATTCCGCCAGCCGACCACCGGAGCTGATCCTGTCCAGCCCTTGCGAAGGCCTGATTTCGTCGATGGTTGGAAGGGCTTCGGCAAGGTGTTCGCAGCCAACATATTCGAACAGGACCGTATACCCGGTTTCGAGGATCAGAAGATAGCGCGCCGGGGTGCGCATCGTGAAAATTGTCATGTTCCGCGCGCCGGTCGCATAGGTAATGTCGTTTGAATCCAACAGCAGCATGGCGGCAGCCCCTGCGCTGCGCATGTGATCCACAATGTGGGCGCGCCGATGGCTATATAGATCTAGGCGATGTGCCTCCAGGTCGGTGACAGGAAGCTGCGCTGACCAAAGTTGATCCTCAGTCCATTGGCCAAGCACTGTTTTCCTCCTCTGATTGAAGGCGTGGCCTCTGGTGACGCCTGGCCCGACGTTCGGATATTCAGGCGTGAATTGCAATCTTGCCGTTGCGCGTTCAGGGCAAAGTTCCGATGGCGCGGACGCAAGCTCCGGCGCAACAGGGCAGTTGCGCTCATGCCTGCCTGCGGAGAACGCCAGCGATCACCGCCCACGCCCGATGTGACCGCTATGGGCGATGTGCGATCCGGGAGTGGTCGCACAAGTCTCTGCTTGTTACGCAGCGGCAAACGACGGGATTTGTGACAGATCCTCGAATACGGGACGCAGCGACAATGGTGGATTGGCCCGCCACCGTTCCTTGCGACGCGGGCGTCAGAAAGGTCGCCGTGATCCGATGCTGCCCAAGGCCTTGACCAAAAGGCGTAGTACAGCGTCGAGCGGGCCTCGTGCCCATTGCCGCCGCCAGATCATGGCAGCGATCGTGACGAATCCCCAGATCAGGCAGGCTAGCGCCAGAATTGCCGCATTGCCAAGCGTGCCGAACAATCCCATCCCCCCAGCCGTGGAACAGCGCCCCGGCCACCAGACCCTGCGCGACATACCCCGTCAGCGGCATCGACCCGGCGGCGGTGAGCAGGTCCAGCCGCGGCGCCAGACGCAGCACGGCCACGACATAGACAGCGGCCAACGTTGGTGCGCCAAGCGCGAGTGCGGCATAGCCAAGGTTCGTAGGCCAGCCGGGCGGCAGCAGACCGAGGGTCGCCGCCGCATAGGCTGCGTTTGCGGGCAGCGCCACGGCCAGCAGCACCGGGACCCGTGCGGCAAGCGCATGTTGTATCGGGCTGGTGGGCTCGAAGAACCCGGTTTTCTGCGCGGCAAGGCCCAGGCAGAAGGCGCCGAAGGCAAGCGGTCCGTTGAACAGGACAACCACCGTCAGCGCGGTCGGCCAGTCGGCCAACCGCTGGACGACTGCGTCACGAAAGCTGCCTTGATAGCCTTGCCCGCTCAGGTCGATGGCGCTGCGCGCCAAGTCCGCGGTGGCGGCCTCCAGCAGCGCGAGTGTGGCAAAAGCCAGAGCGGCCAGCGGCACCATCGCCAGCGCGATCCGCACAAGCCGACGCGGCGTGCCGTCGCGCAGCGTCCAGAGCCCGGCCCCAAGCACCGCGTAGGCGAGAAGGATGTCGCCGTGAAAGACAAGGATCGCATGCATGATTCCGAACAACGCGAGCGCGATCAATCGTGCCCCGTATTGCGGGCCAGCGGGTATCCCGGCCCGTGCCGCTGCCGCCAGTTGCACCCCAAACCCCCAGCCGAACAGGAACGAGAAGAGCACAAAGAATTTGCCCTCGAAGAGCAGGCTTATCATGACCTTGGCGAGCAGATCCGCAGCACCTTCTGGCGTAACAAGAGCCGATTCCATCGGCAGCGCCAGATACGGCAGGTTGACGATTCCGATACCAAGAAGTGCAAAGCCACGCAGCGCATCAACAGAAGAAGTACGGGTCATGTCATGATTCCATATTGAGCATCTGCTCAACATAGCGCGACTTGAGCAGCCGCTCAACCCGTGATATGAAACGAAGATGACTATTGATCGCCGTGCCGCAATTCTTGCCGCCGCTGCCGACCTGATCCGCGAGAAGGGCGTCGCTGCGGTGCGGACACGCGATGTCACCGCCCGGGCAGGCGTCGGTATCGGGCTGCTCAATCATTATTTCAAATGGAACGAACTGCGGGCACTTGCCGCGGCTCAGGCGCTCTGGGCCGAAATTGACCGCGTGGTGCCCGATGCGCCGGCACCCGACCGACAGCTTGATGTCTTCTTGTCCCGCGCTTTCGGCGAAGATGCCGATCCGCTCTGGCGGCTCTGGATAGAGGTGACGGACCTTGCCATGTCGGATCCCGATATGGCCCGCGCTGCGGAAGGTTGCGCCGAAGGCATGGTAAACGAACTGGCCGCCATTCTGGAACAGGGCGCCGCCGGACATCTGTGGCACTGCCCGGTGCCCCACGCTGCGGCCCTGCGCATCCTCGCCTTCCACGACGGACTGGTCGGTTTCGTGCTGACGGGCTTGCCCAAGGTGGAGCGGGCCGACGCCGCCGCGCATTTGAAGCGGTTCGTTGCGCTTGAACTGGGCCTGCCGCAGCAAAACGATCATGTACCTTCGCGTCTGGTGTGACCACCGAAACCAGCACGATCTACCTGTAATTGCCCGGTCAAGCGGGAGCAGCCTCCGGGGCGAAAACGACCGACCAGGCCAGCAAGAGGTGGCTGCGCAAATTTGAACAACTGGGATAAGTGGATTTTCCGCGCAACAGCAGCATGATGCTGCAAGCGAGGAGATGATGATGACAAAACGACCGCGCCGGAATCACAGCCCGGCATTCAAGGCGAAAGTGGCCGTGGCCGCGATCAAGGGCGAGAAGACGCTGATCGAGCTGGCACAGGATTTCGACGTTCACCCGAACCAGATCAAACAGTGGCGGGACCAGCTGCTTGAGGGTGCGACTGGTGTTTTTGGGGACGCCGCGAAGGCC
>NZ_KB907986.1 GCF_000382265.1 Yoonia vestfoldensis DSM 16212 | reverse complement strand
TAAGGGTCCAGCTTGCTGGGACGATCTGGCGCGTGAAACGCAGGTTCAACAATCCCCTCCCGCAAATACTTCTTGATCGTGTTGCGAGACACGCCCGTCCGCCGCGCGATCTCGCGAATGGGCATCTTGTCACGCAGCGCCCATTTCCGGATAACTTTTAAAAATCCCATGTCTATCACTCCAAGTGCTCCCAGCTGATTCAAGCCGGGGTAAGGTTGCACATGGGTCAATTCTCGATGACAATTTCTGCTGCTGCCGGGTCAGTTCTCAGTGACAATCAACAGGCGGGCCATATGTTCGACGGTGCGGTGGCTCCCGGCGACAAGATCGACCGGCACCGACGTATAGTCAACCTTGGCAAGGTTCAACGCGATCCGAACCCGATAGCTTGCGGTAGAGCGCCAGTAATCATAGAGGACCGCAGTCACTGCCGGGCGACCGCGATCGACTCGCGAATGACCTCAAAATCGCCGATGTGGTTGAACAATGTCAGGATCAGCCGTGCGTTGAGGGCGTCGCTTTCCTCCTCGGTCAAGCCTTCATGCGCCGCAAGGAGCAGGTCATAAGCGTCGTCGGGGGCGTTGATGTTGCGGGTCGTGACAAGCGCGGTCATACCATGTCCTTTCCAGTTGCGCGGTTCAATGCTGCCATGATCCGGGATGGCGGCGCGGTTTCCCACCGTGCAGCGACATGCTGGTCGGGGCGGATCAGGTAAAGCGCCCGTTCAGCCGAACCAAGGTATCGCGCGCGGATCTCTTCGGTCGGATCTGGGATCGACAGGCTACGTAATCCCCGCACTGTGACAGCCTCCTGCCCGATGCCAAGAAGCAGGAATTCCGTGCCAAGACGGTCCAGAAGAAAGCCGTTTTCAAACGGTGCATCAGGGCAGGGGGCGCCGGGCCGGGCCAAGTCAGGACCTTGGGCCAGCTCATCGGCTGTGTTCAACGGTGATCCGTCATAGATGCAAGGCATCGACAAGCGCCCGGAATTCACGAAAGGACGTGCGAAGTCGTGTTCGCGGGACAGGTGCAGGACGGCATTGCGGAAGATACGGCTGATGCGGGATTTCGGCGTGATGAAATCGGTCGATCGGGTAGAGTTTCGGATGTTCTCGTCGGTCGCATAGCACCGTTCCGCATCATAGCTGTCAATCAGCGTTTCGGGCGCATCGCCTTTCAGCACCATCCGAAGCTTCCAGGCAAGATTGTCGGCATCCTGCACGCCGCCATTGGCGCCTCTTGCACCGAAGGGCGAAACCTGATGCGCACTGTCACCTAGGAAAAGCACGCGACCATGGCGGAAGGATGCCATGCGGCGGCACTGGAACGTGTAGATCGAGGTCCAGACAATCTCGTATTCGGTATCGGGCAGCATCTCGTCGATGCGCGCGCGAATACGATCCTCTTGCAATTCCTGCTGGCGATCAACGTCCCAGCCGATCTGGAAGTCGATCCGCCAGATATCGTCCGGCTGTTTGTGCAGAAGTGCCGAGTCTCCCGCGCCGCGAAACGGCGGTTCGAACCAGAAGCGCCGTTCGACCGGAAAATCGGCCTTCATCCGCACGTCCGCAATCAGGAAACTATCCTTGAACACGGTGCCCTCGAAGCCAAGACCTAGCGCCTTTCGGGTCGGCGATCCGGCCCCGTCGCAGGCCAGCACCCAGTCGGCCGTGATGTGATAGGGGCCATCGGGCGTCAGCACCTCGATCCGTGCGCCGTCGTCCTGCGTCGCGATGCTTTCGACGCGGTTCTTGCCACGGATCTGGATCGGCACGCCCTGTTCCTGAACTTGGCGGATCCGTTCAACCAAGAACTTCTCGAAATAGGGCTGCTGGAGGTTGATAAAGGCGGGTCGGCGGTGGCCGCCCTCGGGCAGAAGGTTGAATTCAAAGACCTTGTCTTCGCCGTGAAACACCTTGCCCAGATTCCAGACGATACCTTTGTCCACCATGGCATCGCCACAGCCAAGACGGCCGCAGATTTCCAAGGTGCGTTTGGCAAAGCAGATCGCGCGCGATCCTTCGCCCACACCTTCATGGTCATCAAGAACAAGCGTTTCGATACCTTGCTGGGCAAGATCGAGTGCCACCGCCATTCCGACCGGGCCGCCACCGATCACCACCGCCGGATAATGCGCGGTGCCCTTGGCATCCTGATCGACGGAACGCGCGTAGGGATAAAGGCGGTGCGCCAATGTGTCTCGGTCATCTAACATGACGTTTCCTCTCAAGTGATCGGGAACGGGCGTTTGCCCATCCGGGTCGACAAGGGGACCGCGTTCAGCCTTGCAAGGCTGCCCACATTTCCTTGTCGCGTTCGGCCGTCCAGACGCGGGGCGTGTCGATGCCGCGCGCTTCATCATAGGCACGGGCCACGTTGAACGGCAGGCAATGCTCGTAGATGGCGTAGTCGCCGAACTTGGGATCGCAGACCTCGCGCACATGGGCCATTGCGTCCTGAAGCGAACCGCCTTTGACTGCGACCCGTTTTACCGCGTCATAGGTCGAGGCCACGAAATCGGCGGTATTGTCGAGTGCCGCGTTTACCTTGTCACGTCCCACCAAGGCGTCGCCGCGACCCGGTGCGATCGCATCGAGATCATATGCACGGATTGCTTCGAGCGTTTGCGGCCAGTCCGTGTAGTGACCGTCGCCGCAATAGCAGGCCGAGTGATATTCGACGATATCCCCGGTGAACATCACGTTCTGATCGGGCACGTGAATAACGATATCGCCAGCGGTATGGGCACGCCCGATTTTCATCAGATCGACGCGACGTTTGCCCAGATAGACCGACATCTTTTCGCTGAATGTCGTGGTCGGCCACGTCAGACCGGGAATGCTCTCGTGCCCTTGGAACAGGCGCGGAAAGCGATCGAATTCGCTGTCCCAATCCTCTTGTCCGCGCTCGGCGACCATGGAATGCGCGACGTCCGACATGATGATCTCGCGCGCATGGTAGGCAGAGGCGCCAAGCACGCGCACGGCGTGATAATGGGTCAGTGCAAGATGGGTGATCGGCTTGTCAGTGACTTCGCGCACCTTTTCGATCACGAGGTTGGCAAGGCGCGGTGTGGCCTGCGCCTCTACTATCATCACGCTGTCGTCACCGATGATGACACCTGAATTCGGGTCGCCCTCGGCGGTAAAGGCCCACAGGCCCTCACCGACTTCGGTGAAGCTGATTTTCTTGTCCGCCATGTCGCCGGCAGATGCGAATGCTTTGGCCATGTGACCTCCTATCGTCGTTTTATGGGAACTTCGGGGCGGGAAGGATGGTGCCGGTACAGGCGCCGAAGCCGATGCGGTAGCCGTCGCCTTGGGCGTGACCTTTCAGTGTCAGCGTGTCACCGTCTTCGATGAAGGTCCGGGTTTCACCCGCAAGATCGAGCGGATTTTCCCCACCCCAGGTCATTTCGAGCAGGGAGCCATAGCTTGACGGGTCAGGTCCCGATATCGTGCCTGACCCCAGCAAATCGCCTGTCCGCATCGCGCACCCCGAAGAGGCGTGATGCGTAAGCTGCTGCGCGGCAGAATAGTACAGTTCGCGCATGTTGGTGCGGCTTATGCAGTGGCAATTCATCTCGACCGAGAGTGTCACGTCGTAATTTGCGGGAAAGTCAGTCTTGAGGTAAGGCAGAAGCTCTTTCTCGCGCTCCGGCGTATCCACCGCGAACGGGGCAAGCGCCGTGCGTGTGACGATCCACGGGCTGATCGAGGTCGCAAACGCCTTGGCCTGAAACGGGCCCAGCGGTTGGTATTCCCACGCCTGCAGATCGCGCGCCGACCAGTCGTTCAGCAGGACGTAGCCGAAAATCATCTCCTGCGCGCGGGTTGTGGTGATCGGCTCGCCCATCTGCGACGGCATGCCGACGATGGCACCCATTTCCAGTTCGATATCCAGCCGCTTGCTTGGACCGAAGCTGGGCATCTTGGCGTCACTGGCTTTCGTTTGGCCCACGGGGCGTCGAATGTCGGTGCCGGACACCACCACTGTCGAGGCGCGGCCATTGTAGCCGATGGGGATGTGCAGCCAGTTCGGCGGCAGCGCGTTTTCCGGTCCGCGGAACATGGTGCCGACATTCAGGGCATGCTGTTTGCCTGCGTAAAAATCGGTGTACTCGGCGACTTGCAGCGGCAGGTGCAGGGTCGCCTCGCTCATCGGGACCAGAAGCGGTTCCACCATCGCGCGATCAGGCGCGGCTTCGGCCAGAAGGTGTGTCAGGCTCTGACGCAACGCCGACCATACTGACGGGCCTGCGGCCATCAGCTTGTTCCACGTCGCGTTCTGCAAAAGGTCTTTCGTTCCGGTCCTCCCGGCCTGTTCGAGGCGCGCGACGTCAAGGATCATCTCGCCGATCGCGACACCGCAGCGCGGCGACAGGCGGTCAGTCGAAAACACGCCGTAGGGCAGGTTGTTGAGGGGGAACTCTCCTGCAGCGTCGTTTGCACTGTCGATCCAGCTTTTCTTCAGCAAGCCGATCTCCCTTCATCCTTGCCCATTCCATTCGGAACCGTGTGATTGTCTTTGGCGGCAGTCATTTCCGGCCCGGTGTTCCGTCGAAATGCTTTTCCAGCCCTTCCCAACACGCCACGTAATCATCCTGCAAAGGTGCTTCTTTTGCGGCGAACTCGGTCAAGTGCTGGGGGAAACGGGTCTCGAACATGAAGGACATGGTGTTGTCCAGCTTGTCGGGCTGAAGGTCGGCGTTCGATGCCTTTTCAAAGGCCTCGCGGTCCGGGCCATGGGGCAGCATGCAATTGTGCAGGGAAAGACCGCCCGGCACGAAGCCTTGCGGCTTTGCATCGTATTGCCCGTAGATGTTTCCCATCATCTCCGACATGACGTTTCTGTGGAACCAAGGGGGGCGGAACGTGTCCTCCATCACCATCCAACGCTCTCGGAACAACACGAAATCGATGTTCGCAGTGCCCTCGATGCCCGACGGCGCGGTCAGGACGGTAAAGATCGACGGGTCGGGGTGGTCGAACAGGATCGCGCCGACGGGGCAATATGTCTTGAGGTCGTATTTGCAGGGCGCATAGTTGCCGTGCCATGCAACCACGTCGAGCGGAGAATACTTGATATCCGCGCGGTGGAACTGGCCACACCACTTTATGGTCATGGTGGAGGGCGTTTCGCGATCCTCGAATGCGGCAACAGGCGTCTTGAAGTCGCGCCGGTTGGCCATGCAGTTCGCGCCGATCGGTCCACGTCCGGGCAGGTCGAATTTCTGGCCGTAGTTTTCGCAAACGAATCCGCGTGCTGGTCCGTCCAGCACTTCAACGCGGTAGACCAGTCCGCGTGGAATGATGGCAATTTCCTGCGGTTCGATGTCGATGATTCCGAGTTCGGTGACAAAGCGCAGTTTTCCCTCTTGCGGGACGACAAGCAATTCACCGTCGGCAGAGTAAAAATAGGCGTCTTCCATCGATTCCGTCACAAGGTAGATATGTGCGGCCATCCCGACCTGCGTGTTCACATCGCCCGCGGTCGTCATGGTCCGCATTCCGGTCAGCCAGGTCAGCTTGTGATCGCTGTGGGGCACGGCATCCCAGCGGTATTGTCCCAAAGACGTTACGTTTTCGGGTATATGCGGCGCGGTTTTCCAGTACGGCAGTTCAATACGCTCATAGCGGCCCTGATGCTTGACCGACGGGCGAATGCGATAGCACCAGGTCCGTTCGTTCTGGTGGCTGGGGGCTGTAAAGGCAGTGCCAGAAAGCTGTTCGCCATAAAGGCCGTAGTTCACCTTTTGTGGCGAGTTCATGCCTTGCGGAAGAGCCCCGGGAAGGGCCTCGGTCTCGAAATCGTTGCCGAAACCCGGCATGTAACCTGCTGTGGTGCCTTGGGGGATGGCGGCCTGTGTCAGGCCAGAAATCCTTTTCTGGACGTTCATATTCAATTCTCCGTACTGTTGCGAAGAGTGATAGTAGTTGCTTTTGCAACCAACAAGGCCAAACTTTGAGGATGACGACATGAGCGACTTTGATCTGCGGAACTTTCTTCCATACCTTCTCAATCAAGCTGCCGAGAAAACCAGCATCGGTTTTTCGCAGATATACAAGGACCGCTACAGGATGCTCCGGACGGAATGGCGGGTTCTGTTCCACCTTGGGCGCTATGGTGACATGACCGCGACCCGAATCGGGCAGCTTTCCAAATTGCACAAAACCAAGATCAGCCGGGCTGTTCATGCGCTTGTTGAGAAGAAATTCGTCGCCAGGCTTGAAGTTGCCGAGGATAGAAGGGCCGAGATCCTGACGCTTCTACCGCGGGGGCAGCGGGCATTTGATGATCTCGTCGGCGTCGCCAAACAGCACAACGCTGATTTGATGGCAAATTTTTCCGTTGGCGAAAAGGCCTTGCTGATTGATTGCCTTCAGCGGCTCGCTGCGTTCGAGGATCTGCCCGACTGAAAGAAATTTCCAAAAACAATTGATAGTTACAAATGCAATCTTTAGCTGGCAAAGGGGGAGACCTCAACTTTGGGAGAAGCAGATGAGAAAATTGTTGGGATTTAGCGTCGTTGCCGCAAGCTTGCTGTCGGGGGGCGGCACCGCTTTTGCGCAGAACATGGAACTTGTCATGTCAAGCTGGCTGCCGCCGCGCCATCCGGTTGTGGTCAATGCGATGAAGCCGTGGGCCGAAGAGGTAGAGGCCGTGACCGAGGGCCGCGTCAGCGTCCGGGTTCTGGCTTCGCCGCTTGGTGCGCCCCCTGCACATTTCGACATGGCCCGCGACGGGGTTGCAGACATTACCTACGGTTTGCATTCGTTCAGCCAGGACGACCGCTTCGACGCCAGCCAAGTCGGTCAGTTCTCTTTTCTGGGGGATGACGCTGTCAGCGTCTCCGAGGCGTTCTACACCGTCTACACCGAAGACCTTGGCGCAGCAGAGGATCACGCGGGGACGCATATCCTTGGCTTGTTTACGCACGGCCCCGGTGTTTTTCACAACGCAGAGCGTCCGATCGAGACGCCCGATGACTTCGGTGGCCTGAAGATCCGCGTCCCGGGCGGCTATACGGCGACGCTTATCGAAGACCTTGGTGCGACGCCGGTCTTCACCTCCTCCACAGAGGTTTACGAGCAGCTTTCGCGCGGCGTCATTGACGGAGCGACCTTCACCAAAGAGGCATTGACCGCCTTCAACCTGACCGAGGATATCGCACATTCGATGACCGTTCCGGGCGGTCTTTACAACACGACCTGGTTCCTCGTCATGAACGAAGACAAATGGCAGCAGATCAGCCCGGAGGACCAACAGGCCATCAGCGAAATCTCTGGCCTCGCCTTCGCCAAGCGGGTTGGAGACGCCTGGAACAACGCAGACGATGCCGCCGAAGACGAGATTGCCGAGGCGGGCATTGTGACGAGCCCGGCAAATCAAGAGGTTCTGTCTGCCATCCAAGAGGTCGCGAACAAGGCCGAACAGGAATGGGCCGTCGGCCTTGGCACAGAGCGCGATGGACTGGCCGCGCTGGAACGCCTGCGGTCAATGACTGGTATCCAAGCAGCGATGAACTGATGCTGCGTATCCTGTCTGGCGGGCTCGAGATATTCTCGGGCCTGCTTCTCGTTGCACTCATGCTTATTACCGGCGTCGATGTGATCGGTCGCTATCTTTTCGATACGCCATTGTCAGGGGCTTTCGAGATGACCGAATTGCTTTTGGGCGCCCTTGTTTTCGCTGCGCTTCCGCTGGTCAGTCAGGCCGGCGGACACGTCGAGGTCGATCTTCTGGCAACCGTGCTGCCAGAACGCATCGGCGTCTATCTGCTTTGGCTTGCGGCGGGAATCACGGCCGTCGCCCTTCTTTTCTTTGCATGGCAGCTATACGGGCTTGGCCTGCGCCAGGCCGAGGACGGGACACGCTCTATTTCGTTGAGAATTCCGTTCGCGCCGATCGCCTTTTTCGCAGCGGCCAGCTGTTTTGTGGCCGCTATCTTCGGTTTTGTGCGGGCGGCGCGGAAATGACGGCGGCTCTGATCGGCATCGCCGTTCTTCTGACGCTCGTTTTTCTGCGCGTTCCGATCGGCTTTGCGATGGCCCTTGTCGGGGGTGTCGGTTTTGCCATCCTGCGCGATGCAGGTGCGGCGGGTGCCATGATCGCGACGACTGTCTTCGACACCGGGCTCAGCTATACGCTGTCGGTCGTGCCTTTGTTCATCTTCATGGGAAACGTGCTTGCGCAATCCGGTATCGCCCAGGGTCTGTTCGCCGGCGCAGATCGCCTGTTCGGCCGGATGCGGGGCGGGCTGGCACTGGCGACCGTCTTGAGTTGCGGCGGGTTTTCCGCGGTGTCAGGATCGTCTTTGGCGACCGCCGCCACCATGAGCCGCGTTGCGTTGCCCCCAATGCGCAAGTTTGGCTACGATGATCGGCTCGCCTCGGGGGCCATCGCGGCCGGGGGAACCTTGGGAATTCTCATTCCGCCGTCTGTCATCCTGATCATCTATGGGCTGCTGACGGAATCCAATATCGGGGATCTGTTCATTGCCGGGCTGATCCCCGGCGCGCTTGGCATTTTGTTCTATCTTTTGGCGGTCATGGTCACGGTTCGTCTTGACCCGTCACAGGCCCCCGAAGTGAGCGAGGTTACACCCATGACCCGCCGGGATACGATCGGTGTTCTCGGAACGCTCGGGCTGTTCGCTTTCATCATGGGTGGCATCTACGGCGGCGTCTTTACGCCGATCGAAGCTGGCGGCATGGGTGCTTTGTTCGCATTGGCGCTGGCGCTGGCAATTCGCGGACTTGACTGGGCTGGATTCCGGACGGCCGTGCGCGAAACCGTGCTTGCGACTGCGATGATCTTTGCGATCATTATCGGGGCCGAGATCTTTTCTATTTTCATCAATTTCGCAGGGCTACCGGCTGAACTGGTGGATCTGATCTATGCGATGGACCTGTCGCCATGGCTGGTCATCGGATTTATGGTGCTGGTCTATCTGGTGATGGGCTGCGTATTCGAAAGCCTGTCGATGATCCTCTTGACGGTGCCGGTCTTTTACCCGGTGGTGCAGCAATTGAATTTCGGCAGCGGATTGCTCAGTGACCCGGAAGATGTCCTGATCTGGTTCGGGATCGTCGTGGTCGTTGTGACCGAGATCAGTCTGATCACGCCGCCGGTGGGAATGAACGTCTTTGTCATGCGCTCTGTGATCCCTGACATTAAACTGGCGACAGTGTTCCGCGGGGTTTTTCCGTTCTGGGTCGCTGATTTGTTCAGGTTGGCGCTTGTGATCGCGGTGCCGTGGTTCGCGCTGGGATTGCTCTAGCTGCGCACGACTTGGGTGATGCGATCATCGCCTGCGGGGATCAGCGCTGATCCACCTTGCCCGCTTGGACGGCCCAAGTCCGGCATCGCCATGTGCCAAAGCGCGTCTTTATGGACCGCAGATCATTGGGCCGTCCGTCCCCCAAAGCGCTGGCACCTGCGCTCTGCGACAGACCGGTTGAGATTTCAGCGCATCTGCTGATGTCGCAAAGTCTGGGTCCATCGGGCGTTGACCGACGATGCCCGGCCTTCAAATCAGCGCAAATCCGGCCTCGATGAGCGCTTACGATGTGTTCAAAGGCAAAAATTTATGCCCAAATTGTATACAATATTTCTGCAATGCAGAAAAACAGTATCCCGATGTGAGACTCTGGCCGGTGCTGACCTTAGGCGTCGAAACCACGACCGATTGTGGAAAAAACCAGATATCATTTGAAAGGAAAACATCGTGGACCGACGCAAGTTTCTTTCCAACACAGCCCTTGCTGCCGGAGTGGGGCTCGCTGCCCCGACCATCGCCCGCGCGCAGGATACGTTCAACTGGCGCATGACCAACAGCTATGGCCCGACCGCGCCGTTCTATACTGTCGGGCGCGGCAGTCCGACTGACATGATCGAGAAAATCCGCATCATGTCGGGCGGCCGGTTGAACATCGAACATTACGCGGCCGGCGAATTGATCCCGGCGTTCGAAGGCTTCGACGCTGTACAGCAAGGCGTGGTCGAGATGAACGCTTCGAACAGCTATTTCTGGTCGGGCAATGTCTTTGCCGCGCAATATTTCACGACCGTACCGTTCGGCATGTCCTATATGGGCCATATGGCGTGGCTGTTTCACGGCGGCGGGCTGGAATTGTGGCAGGAAGTCTACGAACCCTTCGGCCTTGTCGCGTTTCCAATGAATTCCACCGGCGTACAGATGACCGGCTGGTTCCGTGAACCGGTCGAGGATCTGTCGCAGTTCAACGGGTTGCGGATGCGTATTCCGGGGCTGGCAGGGCGGGTCTATGCATCGCTGGGTGTCGATACCCGGCTGCTGCCCGGCGGCGAGATTTTCCCCGCGCTGGAACGGGGCGTGATCGATGCAGCGGAATTTGTCGGACCTTATCAGGACCGCGCGTTGGGGCTGCATCAGGCCGCGAAATTCTATCACACCTCCGGCTGGCACGAACCCGCGACCACCGGCGAATTGCTGATCTCCAAGGCCGCATGGGACAACCTGCCCGAAGATTTGCAGATGATGGTGCGTCAGGCCAGCCAAGCCGCCTGTCTGGAAAGCCTGCTGTGGTCGGAATCGGTCAACGGTGCCGCTTTGACAGATCTGGTGACCAATCACGGCGTCACTGCTGCGCCGCTGCCTGCCAGCGTGATCGCTGCCTTGCGCGAAGCCACGATGGACACGCTGGAAACCGAGGCCGCCGCATCAGAGATCACGCGTAAGGTGCATGACAGCTATTTTGCTTTCAAGGCCGACCATGACGGTTGGGCGCGGATCAGCGAAGTGTCGTGGTTCAACAACATTCTGGAGATGTGACCCAGATGAAACCGGCACTTTTGCGGTTGGTTCTGACGCTGGAGGCGGCAGTCAGGCTGTTCGGTATCCTTGCGGCATGGCTCTGTCTGGTGCTGGTGCTCTTGGTGGCGGGTGATGTGTTCACCCGCTACCTTTTCAACACAGGCGCTGTCTGGGCGCAGGAATTGCAGTGGCATCTGATTTCGCCCATCGCGCTGTTCGGCATGTCCTATGCGCTCTATGCAGGCGAACAGGTCAGGGTCGATGTGCTGTATGAACGCTTTTCGCCCCGCGCGCAGCAAGTGATCGAGGTGGTCGGCGGGCTGCTGACCATCGCGCTTGGGGTTTTGCTGATCAAACTGTCCTGGTCCTGGGTCGGCATGTCCTATGTGCGCGGTGAAGGATCGCCCAATCCCGGTGGGCTGCCGTTTCGCTATGCGCTCAAGGCGCTGATCCCGCTCGGGTTTGGTCTGCTGGCTTTGCAAGGTCTGGCGCATGTGCTGCGTCATGCCTTTGCGCTGCCGATGCGCGACACGGCGTAAACCTCATTCAAGGTCAATACCTATGACACCTATGGAACTTTTGGCGATCGCGATGATCGTCGCCTTTTTCGTGCTGCTGATCATCGGCATCCCCGTCGGGATCGCGCTTGCGGCCTCGGCCTTTGTTTTCGGGTATCTCGGGTTCGGGGCGTCGCTGTTCAATCTGTTGCCTTCACGGGTTTACGGCGTGGTCACGAATTACACGCTGATGGCGATACCCTTGTTTGTCTTTATGGGGGTCATGCTTGAAAAGTCGCGACTGGCCGAGGAACTGATCGACGTCGTGGGCCATCTGTTCGGCAATGTCCAAGGCGGCATGGGGGTGGCGATCATCTTTGTCGGCGTCCTGCTGGGGGCTGCGACCGGGATCGTCGGCGCGACGATCGTAACCCTGGGCCTGCTGACCTTGCCAACGTTGCTGCGGCGTGGCTACCCCAAGACCATCGCCACAGGGATGATCGTAGCCTCGGGCACCTTGGGGCAGATCATCCCGCCGTCGCTGGTGCTGATCCTGCTGGCGGATATCCTGCAACAATCCGTCGGCACGATGTTTGCGGCGGCGATGGTGCCGGGGCTGACGCTGGCCGCGGTCTATATTGTCGCCATTCTGGCCTATGCCTGGTGGGTGCCCGGTGCGATGCCGCCGATCCCCGTCGAAGAACGCCGCGCGCTGTCGCGCCTTGCGTTGTTGCGCAAAGTGGTGCTGGTGGTCGGCCCGCCCGTTGGGCTTGTCATCGCAGTGCTGGGCAGCATCATCGGCGGTATCGCTGCCCCGACCGAGGCTGCGTCGATGGGTGCTGTCGGTGCTTTGGTGTTTGTCGCGCTATCGGGCCGCCTGACGGGTGCGATGCTGTTTGCGGTGGCGCGGTCAACCTTGCTGATCTCGGCGATGGTGTTTTTCATTCTGATCTGCGCGCAGGTCTTTGGTCTGGCGTTTCGCGGGCTGGGCGGCGAACATCTGGTAGAGCGTATGTTCGACTGGGTGCCCGGCGGTGTGACAGGTGCGCTGGTGTTTCTGATGCTGTTGATCTTCGTCCTGGGCTTTTTTCTGGAATGGATCGAGATCAGCTATATCGCGCTGCCTTTGTTCCTTCCGTTTTTCATACAGGCGGGCGTGGATCCGGTCTGGCTGGGGATTCTGATCTGTCTGAACCTGCAAACCAGTTTCCTGACGCCGCCTTTCGGCTGGTCGCTGTTCTTTCTCAAAGGTGTGGCGCCGCCCGGTGTGACCACGATGGACATCTACAAGGGGGCGATCCCTTTCATCGGATTGCAATTTGTTGCATTGGCGATGGTCTTTTTTATGCCTGGTCTCGCGACATGGCTGCCCGCAGCGATCGGGTGGTAGGATGATCAGTTCAGCCTATGGGTTCAACGGCGGCTTTTCCGCTCCGCACCGTGCGGCGGCGCTGGCCGGGCGCGATATTCTGGCCGCTGGCGGCAGCGCGGTCGAGGCGATGGTTGCCGCTGCCGCAACCATTGCGGTTGCCTATCCGCATATGAACGGGATCGGCGGCGACGGGTTCTGGATCATCCATCGGCCGGGCCAGCCGCCTGTGGCGGTGGCCGGATGCGGACGTGCCGCTGGGCTGGCATCGGTGGACTGGTACGCGGAGCATGGTATCGCTGATGCGGTGCCTGCCCGCGGTCCGCTGGCGGCACTGACCGTACCCGGCACGATTGCGGGCTGGCGCGCGGCGTTGCAGCTGTGTCCAAAAGACAACCGTCTGCCGCTGGCTGATCTGCTGGCCCCGGCGATTGCGCTGGCGCGTGACGGGGTGGCGGTGACGGAAAATCAGGCGCGCACGACACGCGAAAAGCTGGATGGGCTGCGCGATGTGCCGGGCTTTGCGCAGGCCTTTCTGCATCAGGGTCAGGCGCCCAAGGCGGGGCACCGGCTGGTGCAATCCGCGCTTGGCCGGACGTTGGCGCAACTGGCGACAGCGGGGCTTGATGATTACTATCGCGGCGATCTGGCGCGGACCCATGCGGGGTTTCTGCAAGCGGCAGGCAGCCCGCTGCGTGTTGATGACTTCAGCCGCTTTGACGCAGAGGTGGCACCGCCCCTGACCACACGGATCAGCGCGGGGCGATTGTTCAACAGCAACCCGCCGACACAAGGCATCTCGTCGTTGATGATCCTCGCCCTTTTTGACCGGCTGGGTGTGACACAGCCAGAAGGTTTCGCGCATCTGCATGGCTTGATCGAGGCGACCAAACTGGCGTTCTTGCAACGCAACGCGGAACTGGGCGATCCGGATTACATGGCCGGGTCCGCACAGGACTGGTTGGACCCTGACAAACTGGATGTTCTGGTTGAACAGATCGACACCGAACGCGCGCGCCCGTGGCCCGAGGTGGCCAAACCCGGTGACACGATCTGGATGGGGGCGGCGGACAAGGACGGCTGCGTTGTCAGCTTTATCCAGTCGGTGTTCTGGGAATTCGGGTCTGGTCTGGTCTGTCCCGACACCGGCGTGTTTTTCCAAAACCGTGGTGCGGGCTTCAGCCTTGCTGCGGGGCCCAACCAGTTGCGCCCTTTCGCGCGGCCGTTTCACACGCTGAACCCCGCTTTGGCGCATCTGGATGACGGGCGGGTGCTGGCTTATGGGACGATGGGCGGTGAAGGCCAGCCGCAGACGCAAGCCGCGTTGTTCAGCCGGTACGCGCTGTTCGGGCAGGATTTGCAGCAGGCGATCACCGCGCCGCGCTGGTTGCTGGGCAAGACATGGGGCGATGCAACGACCAGCCTGAAATTGGAAAGCCGCTTTGACCCCGCATTGATCGCGTGTCTGCGTGCGGCAGGGCATCATGTCGAGATGATCCCCGATTTCAGTGATCTGGCAGGCCATGCCGGCGGTGTCGCGCTGTGGCCTGATGGGGTGATCGAGGTGGGGGCCGATCCGCGTTCTGACGGCGCGGCGCTCGGGTTCTGAGCGTGACGCTGGACTGGGCAGAGCTGATCCCGCTGATCTTGGGGATCATGGCGACCGGGGCCGTCGCAGGCGTGCTGTCAGGATTGCTGGGCGTGGGTGGCGGGATCGTCATCGTGCCGGTGCTGTTCTGGGTCTTTGGCTGGCTGGGCCTGCCTGCGGGCCTGGGGATGCAGGTGGCCGTTGCCACATCGTTGGTCGCTGTCGCGGTAACGGCCTCTTCGTCGGCGCGGGCGCATCATGCGCGCGGCGCGGTCGATACAGATATTCTGCGGCTTTGGGCGCCGTTCATGGGCTTGGGTGCCTTGGCGGGCGGGGCTTTGGCGGGGATCGTGTCGGGGCGGGCTTTGCTGGCGCTGTTTGGCGTCATCGCGCTGTTGGTGGCGTGGAATATGGCGCGGCCCAAGACGCGCATCCTTGCCGCGGGTCTGCCAGCGACACACGGCGTGCAACCGGCGATGGCAGGCTTTGTCGGGCTGGTCTCCGCCATGATGGGGATCGGGTCCGGCACGTTGGGTGTGCCGTTGCTGACCGCGTTTTCCGTCCCGGTCCACCGTGCAGTCGGCACAGCGGCGGCGCTGGGGCTGGTCATCGGTGTGCCTGCATCGCTCGCGATGATCGTGGCGGGGTGGGGCGTGCAAGGCAGGCCGCCGTTTTCGCTGGGCTATGTCAATATCGCGGCCGTCGCGCTGATCCTGCCGCTGTCGGTGGCTTGTGCGCCGGTGGGCGCGCGACTGGCGCATGCGTTGGAACCGGTCTGGATCAAGCGCGCTTTTGCGGTGTTTCTGCTGGTCACGTCGATCAAGATGCTGATGTCCGCCTTTGGCTGAACGGCGTATCCTCGGGCCAGTGCAGCAACATCGCTTTCGCCGCCGATGTCAGATGCCGACGCAAGGCCTTGTCGGCGGCAGCGCCGTTGCGTTGCATCACCGCCTCGACGATCTGGGCATGTTCACGGTGTGATCGGGCGATACGGTGTTCATCCGCCAGTTGCCGCCGTCGGAACGGGGCAAGTTTCAGGCGCATCGCTTCGGCCAAGGCCTGAAATTCGCTGTTGCGCGCGCCAAGATAGATCAATTGATGAAAGACGGTATTGGCCTGTTCATAGGCCCCGACATCCTGCGCCAGCATGATCTGCGCCATGTCGTCGTGTAGCGATTCAAGCTTGGCGCGTTCATCCATGCCCATCCGTTCGGCGGCAAAACGCCCGCAGAGCGCCTCGATCTCGCCCATTGCCTCGAACAATTCATTGATGCGTTGGTGGGTGATCTCGGTCACGACAGTGCCGCGAAAGGGGATGCGCGTAACGAGGGCGCGCGACACAAGGATTTGCAACGCCTCGCGCACGGGGGTTCGGGACACATCGTAGCGGTCGGCCAGCGTTACCTCGTCAAGGCGCGTTCCGGCCGCCAATTCGCCAGCAATGATGGCGGCCTCCAGCTTGAGCGCGATGGTCTGGCTTAGGACATCCCGTCGTTTCACGCGCCTTTGCTCCTTGTTTTGTCGCCGTCTGCGCGAAAATGCTAAAGGGGCGGACGGACAATCGCCAGTGGGTTTTGCCGAAAATGGTTTCGCCAGTTGCGATCATCCGGTCCCCGAAGCGTGACTCAACCGATCATTCCTCGCGCATTGCCAGCACTTCCGTTGTCAGCAGGTCGTCCATGCCATGTGGCCGACAAGTCTGGCGCATAGGGATCAACGCCCGCAAATACTCCTGCGCGGGCCGCAACGTGATCGTCTGAATTTGAATCCGAGCGTTCTGCCGGCTGGTTTTCGCAAGTCAGAAAGGATGGTGTTCCCAGAACGCGGCTTGCCGGGCTTGGAAGAAACATTCTGCTCGTTGTTGTGTCTCTGTCATCGGGACATTGTCTCTGTCCGAGGCATTTCCAACGGGGCAATCCGTTCCATCAGTTGGCCACGGTTTGACGCAATTTGCGCTATCGTCAGATCGTCGAGGACAGCCATAAAAGCCGCCGTCGCGTCCTGCATTTTCCGGGACAAGATACAGATCCCCATCAGCGGACAAGTGTTTTTCTCTGGGTTGAAGCACTCGACGACATCAAGCGGACCTTCCGTGATCCTGACCACATCGCCGACGATGATGTCTTCGGGCGGACGGGCAAGACGAAACCCACCGCCCCGCCCCCGAACGGTTTCAAGATAACCGGCCCTTCCCAGTTCGTGCACGATCTTCATGATGTGGGGGCGTGAGAGGTTGTGGATCTTCGCCACATCATCAACGCGGACAAGATCAGGCGATTTGAGCGCTGCAAGCTGCAAGGAACGCAAGGCATAGTTGGTATAGCTGGTCAGTTTCATGATGCTTCCTGTTGTCGCAGCTTAAAGTTACATTGAAAGTATTGCTTTTGTAAATGGCTTCGGTTACGCAGGCAAAGAAAACTACTATTTCAAATATAGGATAAGCATCATGAGCCTCAGAATCGGCGACACGGCCCCAGACTTTTCTGCAGAGACAACGACTGGTCCCATCCGGTTTCACGATTGGATTGGCAACGACTGGGCGTTCTTCTTCAGCCACCCGGCAGATTTCACCCCTGTGTGTACGACAGAGATGGGTCGCACCGCGCAGTTGGCCGCGCAGTTTGCATCGCGTGGCGTGAAGCCGATCGGATTATCGACCGACACCGTTGCAGAGCACCTGAAGTGGATTGATGACGTCAACGACACGCAAAAAACCACGTTGCGCTTTCCGATCGTCGCCGACGCAGATCTGAAGATCGCCAAATTGTACGACATGATCCACCCCAGCGAGAGCGAGACGGCTGCCGTGCGGTCGGTGTTCACCATCGACCCGGACAAGAAAATTCGCCTGACCATGACCTATCCGATGAATGTCGGACGCAATTTCGATGAAATCCTGCGCGTGATCGATGCGCTGCAAACTGGCGATAAATACAAAATCGCAACCCCCGCAGACTGGATACCGGGCCAAAAGGTGATCATCCCGCCGTCGGTAACAGACGCCGATGCAACGATCGCTTTCCCGCAGGGCTATGACACGATCCGATCCTACCTGCGGACCGTGAAACTTTAGTCTGACCCTCTGACAAAATTGGAAACTACAATGAAAAACCTCATCGTAATCGCCACATTAACTGCACTTGTCCCATTCGCCGCTTTGGCCCAGGACACGCCCGGGTCGCATTTCATTGCCAACTGGGATCTCGACGCAAGCGGCGCGGTCACAGTTGCCGAAGTCGTCGAACGCCGTGAAATGGTCTTCAACATGTTCGACAATGATCAGAACGGCATGCTGGATGCAGCAGAATATGTGATGTTCGACGAAACCCGTGCAGCGGACATGGACAACAATGCGGACGGCCACGGCAAAGGGGGCGACCGGATGCAGGTCGGCCTGACCTTGGCCTTCAATGACACCAATCAAGATGGCGCAGTCTCTCTGGACGAATTCATCGCCAATTCTGCCGCTTGGGTCGCTCAAGTGGACCGCGATGGCGATGGCGCGATCACCAGTGGCGATTTTGGTCCACAGGGCAATTGACGGCACTTAGCGGCGCTCTGAAGTGCCGGGTACTCAACTGAGGCAAACACCATGTTTGACGGTATGACCGCAGAAACACTCGCCCGAATGCAGTTTGCATTCACAGTGTCGTTTCACATCATCTTTCCTGCGTTTTCTATCGGGCTGGCCAGCTATCTGGCCGTGCTGAATGGCTTGTGGCTCCGCACGAGGGACAAAACATATCTGACCTTGTTCAACTACTGGAAAAAAATCTTTGCGGTCGCCTTCGGCATGGGCGTCGTGTCGGGCATTGTCATGTCCTACCAGTTCGGGACGAATTGGTCGGTGTTTTCCGACAAAGCTGGACCGGTCTTAGGGCCGTTGATGGCTTACGAAGTCCTCTCGGCGTTTTTTCTCGAGGCAGGGTTTCTTGGGATCATGTTGTTCGGGCGGGAACGCGTCGGTGACAAATTACACATGTTTGCCACGGCCATGGTGGCCTTTGGGACGCTGATGTCCGCCACCTGGATCTTGTCGGTCAATTCCTGGATGCAGACACCTGCTGGATACAGCATCAATGACCTTGGACAGTTCGTACCAGAAGATTGGTGGCAGATCGTCTTTAACCCGTCTTTCCCGTACCGTTTGGTTCACATGGTTCTAGCTGCCTATCTGACGACGGCCCTTGTTGTTGGCGGCGTCGGAGGTCTGCATCTTTTGCGCAACCGCGAAGATGCGCCCGCCCGTCGGATGTTTTCGATGGCAATGTGGATGTTGATCGTTGTGGCTCCGCTGCAAATCCTTGCGGGCGACTTTCATGGGATCAACACATTGGAACATCAGCCAGCCAAGGTCATGGCCATGGAAGGGCATTATGACAGCCATCCTGATGGCGCGCCACTGATCCTGTTTGGCATCCCCAACCCGGACGAAAAGCGGATCGACTATGCAGTGCAAATTCCCCAGGTTTCGAGCCTTATCCTGAAACACGAATGGGGTGCGCCGCTTGACGGGCTGGACACAATTCCCGACGAAGACGAGCCGCCTGTGGCGATCGTCTTCTGGAGCTTCCGCGTGATGGTCGGCCTTGGGTTTGCCATGCTGGGTCTGGGTGCATGGGCCGCCTGGCGGCGGTATCGCGGGCGGCTCTATGACACACCGATGCTGCACCGCGCCGCCATGGTGATGGGACCAATGGGATTTGTGGCCGTTTTGGCAGGCTGGATTACGACCGAAGTCGGACGCCAACCTTTCACGGTCTATGGCCTGCTGCGCACCAGCGACAGTCTGGCCCCGGTTGCCGCACCCGCAGTGGCCGCATCTCTGCTGGCGTTTATCGTCGTCTATTTCTTCGTCTTTGGCGCGGGCACGTTCTATTTGCTGCGCATGATGAACAAGCCAGCCGGAACCGTTCATCTGGGGCTCAAGGATGGTCCGATCCGGACAGCTGGGATCACGCCCATCATGCAGACCGACCCTGACGCAATTCCAGGCGAGTAAGGAGCACGACATGTTTGAACTTTCCTTTATCTGGGCTGGCATCATCGCTTTTGCGGTCCTGACCTATGTCATCCTTGACGGGTTTGACCTTGGGGTCGGGATTCTTTTCCCTCTCGCCGAGGGAGAGCGGGAAAAGGCGATGATGATGAACTCTGTTGCGCCCATCTGGGATGGCAACGAGACTTGGTTGGTGCTGGGCGGTGGAGGGCTGTTTGCCGTTTTCCCGCTGGCTTACGCGGTCATCATGCCGGCATTGTACATGCCCATCATCTTGATGTTGTTGGCCCTGATTTTTCGCGGCGTCGCATTTGAATACCGTTGGCGCACCGAAAGATGGAAACCGGTCTGGGATATCGCTTTCTTTGGTGGCTCGATTGTCGCGGCGTTCATGCAGGGGATCGCATTGGGTGCTTTGGTTCAGGGGATCGAAGTGGCGGACCGGGCCTATGCGGGCGGATGGTGGGATTGGCTGAGCCTGTTCTCGGTCCTGACGGGGTTTGCCGTTGTCGTCGGCTATGCTTTGTTGGGCGCGACATGGATCATCATGAAGACCGAAGGTAACCTGCAGCGCCAGATGCAAAACCATGCGTGGTGGCTCGGGGCGGGGACACTTGGCTTTATCGGGATCGTCAGCATCATGACCCCGTTCCAGGATCCGGTGTATTTCCATCGCTGGTTCAACCTGCCGGGCAGCATATTCAGTGTGTTGATGCCGGGTGCCCTGCTGGCCGCCGCATGGGCGCTGTTTACCGGGCTGAAGGCGGGCAAGGACAATCAACCATTTCTGGCCGCGATCAGCATCTTTGTGCTGTGCTTCATCGGCATCGGGATCAGTTTCTATCCCAATATCGTTCCGCCCAGCCTGACGATCGTAGAGGCCGCCGCACCTGACAAAAGCTTGCGGTTTGCATTGGTGGGCACCGTCGTGCTGGTCCCGATGATCCTTGCCTATACCGCCTATGCCTATTGGGTGTTCCGCGGCAAGATTGACCCAGCAGAGGGATATCACTGATGGCTGCCACATTTCGCAAACTCGGCTGGTTCGTCGCCATTTGGCTTTTGAGTGTGCTGGCTCTCTTTGTTGTCGCCTACGCCATACGCCTTGCGATCAACCCCTGACGAAAAGATGGCGCGCATCATCGGACGTGGTGATGCGCTTCGTCCAAACTGCCAACGCCTGCAAAGTTGCATCCCGTTGCGTTGCGCCAAGGTGATCAAAGCCTCCGCTATCGCAACAACCGCGCGGGCCGCCGGTCATAGCAGAGCGATCACGATCATCTCGCGACCTGACCCAAAGGCCTGCCTGATGGCACGCATCCTTGCTTGGACGAGAGATGTTTCAAGCGTCTCTGTCTGATGCGGACTGGGCATCAAGATTGTTGGTTCACCCCTGTTGCATAAGTCATTCTGTGTTCAGGCTGCGGATCTGCCGTCATTCGGATGCAATCCCGATTTCTGTTCCGCATGGCGGATCAGATTTGCGGCCCTCGTGCAACAGCCATAATTCTGCGGAATCGATTGCGCGTTTAAGGTGTGTGGCTGTTTCCCTCCGTGATATGCGTTCAAAGAACCTAACGCCGGAAAGAGACCGATGAATTCGGCAAGGCTGATCCGCTATCTGCAAGAAAACGCTTTCCTGATCGCCCTGTCGTGTGCGCTGGCACTTGCTCTTGTCAACGGGGTGATATTCGCGATTGGCGGCCCCGAAAGTTTCGCGCGCCTCAACAACGACGATGTGTTGCGGCTGATGTCCGTGCGCCACCTGATTGCAGGGCAAGGCTGGTTCGACATGACCCAATACCGGATCAACCCGCCGGTGGGGCTGCCGGTGCATTGGTCGCGTTATATCGATGCCGGCATTGCGTCGATCATTTACCCGCTGTCGCTTGTGCTGCCGATGCAGACGGCCGAGCAAATCGGCGTCACCGTTTGGTCGACGCTGATGGTCATCCTTGGCTTTCTGATTGTCGGGTTTGGCACGCGCCGCGTTTTTGGGACAGCAGCGGCCTGTGTCGCGGTGGCCTGTCTGATGTTTTGGCCTGTCTTTGCGGACCTGTATATGGGGCCGGGGATGATTGACCATCACAATGTGCAGATATTGATGATGCTCACCATGGCATTCGGCCTTGTCTGGCCCGACCGTCCTAGAATATCAGGGGTCGCAATCGGCCTTGCGGCAGGTTTTTCGTTGGCCGTGGGCCTCGAGGCGTTGCTGTTTGTCTTGACCGTAGGGATGCTGGTTTACCTGTCCTCCCTGACCAGCCCGTCGCGCGCCAGGCTTGTCGCATTCTGCCTGTCAATCGGGATGTCGTCGGTGGTGTTTTGGGTTGGTCAGACGGCGCCAAGCGCGCTTTTGATGCCGCGTTGTGATCAGCTTGCTTTGCCTGTGGTTGCGCTGATCGGGGTTGCCGCTGCCGCGTGTCTATTGCCGCTTGTGTCGCGTCGTCTCCATTCTCAGCCTCTCGTCTACCTTGCCTGCACCGCGATCATATCGGTCCTCGGTCTTGGTCTGACATGGCCCTTGATTGGCCCGTGTACCGCTGGGCCATATGCAGAGCTTCCGCTTTATCTACAGCAGATGATGAAAAATGATTTTATCGAGATGGCACCGCTTTGGGAATTGATCGCGCGCAACCCTGTCGGTGCAATTGTCCTTGTTCTTCCGGTATTTGCCGCACTGATCGCTGGCGCAACCCAGCATTTCCTTGACCGCCGCAACCCGGATATTTCACGTGAAAGGACGCGGGCACTTGGTCTGCTGCTGCTCTTGTGTCTTGCCGGAGCGGGTCTTGTTTGTTTGCAGATGCGCATGGTCAACCTTCCGGCTGCCGTCGTCCCAATGATTGCGGGCTATGTCATCGCGCGCCGTCTGATCGCGTATCATGCGGGTCGTGATGTCGTGCAGGTTGTCTATGCGACGTTGATGACGGTTGTGATGATCACGCCGACCGCAATCGCGATAAACTTGCGTCCGATACTCGAACAGAACAAGGCAGCAAGCGCGTCTGAGGCAAGGACGACCTTTACCAGTTGCCGGAGCTACGCATCGTTGGTCACGCTCAACGAAGCCCCTCCTGGAAAGATTATCGTTTCGCCCCATTTCGGCGCGCAGATTATCTGGGCGACGCATCATGATACCCTGTCGGCTGCGTTTCATCGCAGCGCAGCGGCATTTGCGAACAGCTATACCCCGTTCACCCTGGAAGAAGACGACATGGAATCCTACCTTTTGGCGACCGGAGCGACCTATCTGCTCTTATGCGCCGGAGGCACATACGACAGTGCATTCGCGACCGATCTTGCACAAGGCGGGACCGCGAATTGGCTGCGGCGGGTGCCGCTTTCCAATCCCGGCCAGGTGCTTTTTGAAATTCTGCGGTAATGCCCTGTTGGGGATGGCAAAGGGCGTTGTTGCAAAAGTCTGACGACGGAGGATTCACTTTGTGAATCCATGCCGTTAGACGTGCCGCATGAGCAAGCCATCACCTGCCTGCTACCGCACGACAAATTGGTCCAGCTACAACGCGTCGCTGCGCAAGCGGGGGTCCCTGCTGATCTGGATCGATAAGGACATGACCTGGCGCGCGCCGCATGACGGGCGGCCTGGACGTCCGCCGGTCTTTTCCGATGCGGCCATACAGTTCTGTTTGTCGATCAAGATACTGTTCAAGCTGCCGCTCAGACAGACCGCGGGGATGGTGGCGAGCCTGCTGAAACTGGCGGGGCTGGACTGGCCGGTGCCCGACTTTTCTACCCTGTGCCGCAGGCAGAAGACCTTAGCCGTGCAGATTCCCTATCGCCGCGCCGACGGGCCGCTGAACCTGCTCGTCGACAGCACCGGTATCAAATGCCTCGGTGATGGCGAATGGCAGGCGCGCAAGCACGGGGTGCAGGGCCGCCGCTAGTGGCGCAAGGTCCATCTTGCCATGGACCCGGCCACATCCGACATCCGCGCCGTGGAATTCACCCCAAGCCGCGACGGCGACAGCCCCGTGCTGCCCGATCTGCTCGGGCAGATCCCGGCGGACGAGCAGATCGGCACCGTCACAGCCGACGGCGCCTATGACACGCGCCGCTGCCACAAGGCCATCGTCGACCGGCAGGGCACTGCGATCATCCCGATCCGCAGGAACGGCCGCCTGTGGAAAGACGACTGCCCGGCCGCACGCGTCAGAAACGAGACATTGCGGGTCACACGGCACTACGGTCGGGCATTCTGGAAACGCTGGACGGGATACCACGCCCGCAGCCGCATCGAAGCGAGGATGGTCTGCTTGAAATCCTTCGGCGAGCGCATCATGGCAAGAGACCCCGACCGACAAACCGCCGAAATCCACATCCGCATCGCCCTCATGAACCGCTTCAACGCCCTCGGCACCGCTGAGATCATCCGCGTGGCATGACGTCAGTGGGGAAAGGGGCAGTCACGCCTCGGGCCGGAGTTGCGCAACAACGGCGTCTGGCGCTGGTCGCGATGTTTTCGGCGTTCATCATCTGGAAGGCGATCTTCGATCCCAAAAGCTGCCCGCCCGTCATCATGACCGAGGCCGAAAAGGCCGGTCTGGGGCTGCGGATCGTTGGCGCGCTGATCCCGCCGCTGTTGCTGATCGTCTCTGTGCTGGGCTCGATCGTGACCGGTGTTGCGACGCCCACCGAAAGCGCCAGCGTCGGCGCGGTCGGCGCGCTGTTTCTGGCGGCGGTGAAACTGTTCGCCGATGCCTATTTCGGCGAAGAAGGCGACCCGCGCCGCGATATCCGGCTGTTCTGGTTCTGGATCATCGCGCTTTTGGGTCTTGCGACGACCGCCTGGGCCTTTGGTGCGGTCGGTCTGCTCAACACGATGCTGGTCCTGCTGGTTCTGGCGCTTTTGGGGATCGCGCTGCGCGGTGATCTGCGGCGCAGCTATGCGCGCACGCTGTTTCAGTCGTCGCTGTCGACCATGTCGATCACCTCGATGGTGTTCATCATCCTGCTGGGCGCGACCGCCTTTGCGCTGGTCTTTACCCAGCTCGGCGGCACCGCCATGGTGCGCGGCTTTCTGGAAGGCATGCCGGGCGGGCAGTTCGGCGCACTTCTGGTGGTGTTCGTGATCATTTTCGTGCTCGGCTTCTTTCTGGATACATTCGAGATCATCTTCATCGTCATTCCCATCACGGCACCCGTGCTGCTGGTGATGGGCGTCGAACCGATCTGGCTGGGCGTCATGATCGGGATGCTGTTGCAAACCTCGTTCCTGACCCCGCCTTTCGGTTTTTCGCTGTTTTACCTGCGTGGCGTGGCCCCACGCACGATCACGACGCCGATGATCTATCGCGGGGCGCTGCCGTTCATCGCGATCCAGCTGATCGCGCTGACGGTGCTGTGGATTTTCCCCGAACTCGCAACATGGCTGCCCGATGTGCTGTTCCGCGCGGATGCGCCCGGCGGTGAAGGCGCACCACCGCCACCCCCCGCCTTTGACGCAGGCGGCGGCGAAGACGATTTCCTCTGAGGCCGCCATGCGAGATCTGCCCAGCCTGCGCCAGCTTGAATACTTTGTGGCTCTGGTCGAGACCGGCAGCTTCAAGGCGGCGGCCGAACATTGCCGGATCAGCCAGCCGTCCTTGTCGGTGCAACTTGCGACGCTGGAAAAACGGCTGGGGCAGCGGTTGGTCGAACGCGGGCGGGCAGGGGTGATCCCGACGCTCGCCGGCCGCGAGGTTTATGACAGCGCCCGCGCCATCCTTGATGCGGCGCAAACGCTGGTCAACCGCTTTGACGCGCCCCGGTCCGGCCTGTCGGGGGTCATCCGTTTCGGCGCGTCGGGCACGCTTGGGCCTTACCTTTTGCCACATGTGATCGCGCGGCTGCATGCGCGCCACCCCGATCTGCAACTGTTCATCCGCGAAGGCCCGCCCGAGACGCTGGCGACCGGGCTGGCGCGGGGGGATTTCGACATGATCCTTGTGCAATTGCCCGTGCGTGGCGACATCACCCCGATCCGGCTGTTCCGCGAACCGCTGGAATTGGTCGTGGCGCGCGACCATCCGTTCGTCGCGCGCGGCCGCATTACGCGCGAGGATCTGCGCGGCGAAACGGTGCTGGCGCTGGGCCCTGCCTTTGCCCTGCGCCAGCAGGTCGCCGACCTATGCGAGACGCTGGGCGCACGGCTGCGGGCGGATTACGAAGGCAACAGCCTTGACGCCATCCGGCTGATGGCGGGTATGGGCATGGGGATCGCGCTTTTGCCGGCGCTCTATGTCCGGTCTGAAATCGGGCCAAACGATGCGGACGTCGCCGTCGTGCCGATCGACGGACCCCGCACCCTGCGATCGGTGGGCCTCGTGTGCCGCAGTGGCAGCATAGACGATGCCGCGCCGCGGATTGCGCGCCTGATCCAGAGCGCCGCGCGCGAGGTCTTTTCAGGGACATTGGTGCTTGAGCCGCTGTAAGCGGTGGCGCAAACCAGTGACCAGCCCGAGCCTGCAGTGCGCCAAGCCTGCCGCCACGTCACATGTGACCCGCGCAAAGTGACGCAAGCCGCGACATGTCGCGCGCGCTCTCTGGCCATGACCGGCCTGCTGGCGCATGCGTCCGGCACAGACAGGGCCGGCGTTTGAACCACGCCTTTGCGCCGCGATCGCCATTGCTGGTTCGGGGGATGTCTGCGCAAGCCGCTGCCGTGAGGCTTTCGCAGACAAGGAACGAATGGTGGACCCCTGCGTTGCCGTAGCAGACCGATAAGGAGTTCACATGTCGACTTTTACGACCATCAACCCCGCGACGGAAGAAGACGTCCAAACCTACGACATCATGACCGAACAGCAGGCGACCGACCGGATCGAGGCGTGTCACGCCGCGTTTCTGGACTGGCGCAAACGAAGCCACGCAGAACGGGCACCCTATCTGACGAAGATAGCTGAAAAGCTGCGCGCGCATGCCGATGAACTGGCCGCCCTGATGACACGCGAGACCGGCAAATTGCTCAAGGACGGACTGACAGAGGTCGAAATCTGCGCGGCGATCTGTGATTATACCGCCCAGCACGGACCCGACGCGCTGGCGGACGAAGACCGCACCTATGGTCCCGACCAGAAACGCGGCCTCGTCAGCTATCAGCCGCTGGGCGTGATCTATTCGATCCAGCCGTGGAATTTCCCGCTCTATCAGCCGATCCGCGTGCTTGCGGCAAATCTGATGGCGGGCAACGGCTGTGTTCTCAAACATGCCAGCGTCTGCACAGGGTCCGGCCTGCGGCTGCGCGCGCTCTGCATCGAAGCGGGGCTGCCCGAGGATCTGTTTCAGGTCGTCATCATCGACCACGACACCAGCGACAAGCTGATCACGCATCCCAAGGTGCGCGGTGTCACGCTGACCGGCAGCGATGGTGCGGGGCGGCACGTTGGCGCGGCGGCGGCGAAAGCGCTCAAGAAGACGGTGCTCGAACTGGGGTCGAACGACGCCTATCTGGTGCTGGAAGACGCTGACATCGAAACGGCAGTGAAATTCTCTGTCATGGGGCGGCTTTACAACAACGGCCAGACCTGTGTTTCCGCCAAACGGTTCATCGTCACGGACAAGGTCTATGACGCTTTCGTCGATGCCTATGTGGCGCAGATGCAGGCGATCGTCATGGGCGATCCGACGGATGACGACAGCCAGCTTGGCCCGCTGTCCAGCAAGGAACAGCGCGACAAGGTCAAGGACCAGGTCGAATCAAGCGTTGCCAAAGGGGCCACGATCCTGTGCGGCGGTGATGTGCCGGACCGCAAGGGGGCCTATTACCCGGCCACCGTTCTGGCCGATCTGGCACCCGGAATGCCCGCCTATGACGATGAAATCTTCGGCCCTGTGGCATCGGTGATCCGTGCCAAGGATGACGAGAATGCGATGCGTCTTGCCAATGAAAGCCGCTATGGGCTGGGTGGCGGCATATTTTCCGAGGACGAAGACCGCGCGATCAAGCTGGCTCGTGACCATTTCGACACCGGTATGATCCGCATCAATTCGTTCGGGGCGGCTGATCCGAACATGCCGTTCGGCGGCGTCAAGGATTCCGGCTACGGGCGCGAGCATGGCGGTTTCGGCATGAAGGAATTCGTCAATGTGAAGGCGATCTTCCTGCCCTGACTTCGCAGAAACGCGGGGTTTCACCCGGACTCTGACCTATAAAGGAATGAAAACATGACCATGAATATTCTTGTCGCCGGTGCCACCGGCAAAACCGGCCTGCATCTTGTTCAGGAACTGGTGGACCAAGGCCACAACCCGACAGCACTGGTGCGCGCAAGCTCTGACACGACTGCGCTGCCCGAAGGCGTGGAACACCGGCAGGGTGATCTGACCGACCTGCAGGACGGCGTCTGCGATGGAATGCAGGCCGTTATTTTTGCCGCGGGCTCCGGCGGCGCGACCGGGCCAGAGATGACCGACAAGGTCGACCGCGAAGGGGCGAAGCGCCTGATCGATCTTGCCCGTGACGCAGGTGTCGACCGGTTCGTGATGCTCAGCTCGGTCGGGGCGGACCAATCCGGCCCCACAGGCGAAATGGCGCATTATCTCAGGGCCAAACACGCGGCGGACGAACATCTCAAGGCGTCAGGACTGACATTCTCGATTCTGCGTCCGGTGGCGTTGACCGATGACGGGCGCGGCGCTGATGTGATCCTTGGCGACAAGGTGGACAAATCCGCGACCGCCGCACGCGCGGATGTCGCCCATGTCCTTGCCGAAGCCGCCACAACCGGCCGATATGATGGCATGGCGCAGGATATGCAGTCTGCATGATCTCGGGGCGGGGACGCTTAACGGTGTCCCTGCCGCATCTACCCCCAGCCACGGGTCGGCGCACGCGGATCACCGTGACAACATGAACGGGCTATGGAAAGCCACCGAATTGCTTTCACCCAACCAGAACGGGCCACGGCAAGGACCGTATGCCCGCCTGACAAACAAACAAACAAACCGAAAGGCTTCACTCTTATGAAAATTCTCATGGTGCTGACATCGCATGACAAACTGGGCGACACCGGCAAAAGCACGGGTTTCTGGCTCGAAGAATTCGCGGCCCCCTATTACGTGTTCAAGGACGCGGGCGCAGAGATCACGATCGCGTCGCCAAAGGGTGGCCAACCGCCGCTGGACCCCGCCAGCGACGCAGATGACGCCCAGACCGAGGCGACAGAGCGGTTCAAGACTGACAAGGCGGCACAAGACGATCTTGCCAAGACCGCCGTGTTGTCCACCGTCTCTGCCGATGGGTTCGATGCGATCTTCTATCCCGGCGGTCACGGTCCACTTTGGGACTTGGCCGAAGATGCCGACAGCATCAAGCTGATCGAAACGTTCGCGTCGAGCGACCGGCCCATCGGCGCAGTCTGCCATGCCCCTGCGGTGTTCAGACACCCCAAGGGCGCAGATGGCAAACCTGTGGTTTCCGGCAAAACCGTGACCGGGTTCACCAACACCGAAGAAGAAGGTGTCGGCCTCACCGATATTGTGCCTTTCCTGGTCGAGGACATGTTGAAAGCGAACGGCGGCACGTATCAGAAAGGTGCCGACTGGGGGTCTTTCGCGGTCACTGACGGCAAGCTGGTCACCGGCCAGAACCCCGCATCGTCCGAGGCGGCAGCGCATCAGATCCTCGCTCTGCTCGGCGCGGCCGAATAGCCCGGCGGCGCAGGATCATTTGCGCTGATCCAACACCGCGCCGCAAGACGGGCGACCGGGACAACCGCTCGTCCGTCACGCGGCGCGATACGATTTTGTCGCGGGTGATGTGACGCTTTGTCGGATAGAAGCCTGATCAGGCCGCGTTCGGTGTCGGGTTCTGATTCAGGAACACGCCCAGCACGTCGTCGAACGCCGGGTCATGCCGGGCAAGGTGCAGCATTGCGGACAGCATTCCCTGCTTGGTTCCGCAGTCGAAACGCTGGCCGGAAAACTGAAAACCGGCAAGGCCGGTTGTCAGGATGTCCTTGGCGATGGCATCGGTCAACTGCACCTCGCCGCCCGCGCCGGGCGTTTGACGGGCGAGTGCATCGAAGATGCAGGGGTCCAGCACATAGCGGCCGACAACGGCTGTCGTCGATGGCGTATCCTTGGGGTCCGGTTTTTCGACCATGCCATCTGCCTTGGTGAATGGTCCGGTTTGTCCAACGACCGACAGAATGCCGTATTTGGACACCTCTTGCCGTGGCACGTTTATGGTCGCCACAAGATGGCCTGCCGCGATATCCTGATAGGCGGCGATCATCTCTGACAGGCAGCCTTTCTGTCCCACGATCAGATCGTCGGGCAGTATGACAGCGACCGGGCCGGGCAGAACGGCGTCGCGCGCGCACAAGACGGCATGGCCAAGGCCAAGCGGGTCATGCTGCATCACGAATGTCACCTCGTGGTCGTCTTCGTCAATCGCAGCCTTGTGCAGATCGCGCGCCAGTTTCGCCTTGCCGCGGTCGCGCAAGGTGGCGCGAAGCTCTGCATCATCCATGACATAGCGTTCGATCGCCGATTTGGACGGGTGGCTGACGAACACCATCCGCTCGACACCGGCATCGCGCGCCTCGTCGATGGCAAACTGGATCAGGGGTGTGTCCAGCACGGGCAACAATTCCTTGGGGGTCGCTTTGGTGGCAGGCAGAAATCGTGTTCCCAGACCTGCGACCGGAAAGATAGCAGTTCTGACAGGGCCCTTTGACATTGTGATTTCTCCTTGTTGTTGATTGACGCCGCAGCGCAGCAATACCCGACTAGTGACGCATGACGCGAGAGAAGTCAAAAAACGACATCAGGCGGTATCGCGCGGGTGACGCAAAATGAACGGGTGACAAAGCGAAAATGCGCCCTGGCCGACACGGGCTACGCCCTCTGCGATTTTGAGAAATTGTATAAAAAACAGCAAAATAACATGGATCGTCAGATCACCCGACAGCGCGAACCACCCTTGCGGGGTCGGCTGCTTGTGTATTCGGGGCTGCCATTCTTTCGTTCATATTGCCTGAATTCCGGGCGATCGAAAGATGCTCCGCTGGCAAATATGTCGTTTTCAGACTATTCAGGTTGCACTGTCGCCCAGATCGCATAGGTAAGATGCATGTTCAAAAGACAAATCATTTGACCGGGGTGGGGCTGCCACCGCGGGTGCGCCCGCGCTTTTCAGCGCGATGGGCGGCAACAGAACGGACAAACAAACGATGAATATGACCACGCCACCACCCAGGATCGGGCTGCAAAGCCGCCCTTATCACCGGATCGCTGTCATCGGCGGCGGCGCTTGGGGCACGGCATTGGCCGCCATTGCTGCCTCTGCCAAGCGGGATGTGTGCCTTTACACCCGCCAGCCAGAGGTTGCGAAAGCGATCAACGAAGATCATCGCAACCCCGCCTATCTGCCGGATGTGCCGCTTCCCGCTGAACTGCGCGCGACATCCGACCTTGCCCAAGCGCTGAGGGACGTCGACGCTGTCATGCTGGTGGTGCCATCGCGGGCGCTGCGGTCGGTCGCCGCGCAGATCGCGCCGTTTATCCCCATGGGGCTGCCGATTGCCGTGTGCAGCAAGGGGATCGAGCCTGATACAGGTCTCTTGATGAGCCAACTGGTCGCGCAAGAGCTGCCCGGCACCCGCATTGGCGCAATTTCGGGGCCGACATTCGCCCGGGAAACCGCGCTTGGCCATCCGACGGCCGCGACAGTCGCCTATACGTTCAGCCATCAGGACCGTCTGGCCCCGCATGAAAGCCCCGCTGCGCGCTTTGCGCTTTCGCTGAGCACCGCGTCATTCCGTGCCTATATCTCTGACGATCTGGTCGGGGTAGAGATCGGTGGTGCGGTCAAGAACGTGATTGCGATCGCCTGCGGGATGATGACCGGCGCCGGGTTTGCAGAAAACACGCGTGCGGCGCTGATCACGCGCGGCATGGATGAAATGAAGTCCCTCGCCAGCGCTCTGGGCGGCCAACGTGAAACCGTGACCGGCCTGTCCGGTGCGGGTGATCTGATGTTGACCTGCTCCAGCACCACCTCGCGGAACATGTCGCTGGGTGTGCAGCTTGGCCAAGGCATCGCGCGGGCCGATTGCTTTGGCGGCCGCAGCGTGGTGGTCGAAGGCGACGCAAACGCGACCTCTGTCGTCGATCTGGCCCGCCGGGTCGGCGTGTCGATGCCCATTTGCGAAACCGTCCACAGCATCCTGACCGACAAGGCCGACCTGCGCGAGGCCTTTCAGGCGCTTTGGACCCGGCCGATCGAGGGCGAACCGCGGGCGCTGGATATTTCGCTGGCTAATCCGGTGCAGATCAGCGCCGCGATCAACACGGACATAAGCTGATATGAACAATACGATGACGCATCTGGCCGGGCACCGCATGGTTCTGGCGACGGATCTTGACGGCACGTTTCTGGGTGGCAGCGATGACGACCGAGATCACCTGTATGATTGGGTGCAAAAGCGCCGTGACACTGTCGGCCTGGTCTTTGTAACGGGGCGCGACCCGGAATTCATCGCAAGTCTTTGCGCGTCGGGGCGGGTGCCATGGCCGGATTACGTGGTCGGCGATGTCGGGACGACGATTGCGCATGTGGACCGGGTGCGCGGCATAACGCCTTTGCCTGCGCTAGAGTCCGATATCGCGGCGGTCTGGGGCGATCGCGGCGCAACAGTGCGCCAGCGGCTGGCCGGGCATCCGGGTTTGACGGTGCAAGACACATCTTTCCGCTACAGGGTCAGCTATGACATGGACCCGGATCTTTTTGATCCGTCGGCGGTTGACGTTGTGAAACACCTAGGGGCGGACGCATTGATTTCTGACAATCGCTTTTTCGACGTCTTGCCGCGCGGGATCAGCAAGGGGCCATCCTTGTTGCGATTGATCGACCATCTTGGTGTTGAAAGATCGCGGGTGCTGGCCGCGGGCGACACGTTGAACGATTTGTCGATGCTGGTGGCAGGCACCCCTGCTGTCGCGGTCGGTGGCGCGGAAGACGCGCTGCTGCGCGCGTTACCCGACGACGGGCGCATCCACCGCGCAACCGCCATCGGCGCCGCCGGCATCATGGAGGCGATCAGGGTGTTCGACCTGCATCCCATCGCAGAACCGAGCAGGACGGAGACCTAGAAATGGCGTCAGATTTTGTCATCGTCTATCATCGGCAACCTTATGAAGAGGTCATCGAAGACGGGAAAACCACCTTCCGTGAAAATGCGAGCCCCAACGGCATTGTCCCAACCCTCAAAAGCTTTTTCGGCAATGCCGACCATGGGGCATGGGTTGCCTGGAAACTGGCAGACGACCCCGCCAATCCGGATTTCGAACGGATCGTCGAGATTGACGACGCTTATGGCAGCTATACCGTGTCGCGCTTACCGCTGACCAAACAACAGGTCAGCAGCTTCTACCATGTTTCCTCGAAAGAAGCGTTCTGGCCGATCCTGCACAGCTTCAAGGATCGCTACAATTACGACCCCGTCGATTGGCCGACTTTCCGAGAGGTGAACTGGGCCTTCGCAGAGGCTGCCGCCCGCGAGGCGAGCAAGGGCGCGCGGGTCTGGGTCCACGACTACAATCTGTGGCTGGTCCCCGGCTATTTGCGCCAGCTGCGTCCGGACGTTGTGATTTCTTTCTTCCACCACACGCCGTTTCCTTCGGCCGATATGTTCAACGTCCTGCCGTGGCGCAAGGAAATCGTGGAAAGCCTTCTGGCCTGCGACGTGATCGGATTTCACATTCCCCGCTATGCGGCGAATTTTTTGTCGGTGGCGCGCAGTCTGCTGGACGTCAGCGTCGTGGAACGCCAACCTGTCGATCCTGACCTGATTTTCGAAGGCACAGCGCTCAGCGAACGCAGCGCACCAAAGCTGATCTCGTATCAGGACCGGACCATTTCGATCAGTTCTTCGGCTGTGGGCGTTGCGGTCGATTTCATCGAAGAACGCGCCAATGACCCCGAGGTCAAGCAAGACGCGCAAGCCATCAAGGACAGCATGGGCGATGGCAAGCTGATCGTCTCGGTCGGGCGCACGGATTACACCAAAGGTGGCATGGAGCAGCTCGAAAGCCTCGAGCGGGTACTGGAAGCAAACCCACGGCTGATCGGCAAGGTCCGGCTGATGCATGTGTCGGTCAGCGCCAACCGCAACATGACGAGCTATCAGGCCATTCAATCCGGGATCGAAGAGGCGGCAGGCAGGATCAACGGCCGTTTCGGCACGCTCGAATGGCAGCCCATCGCCTTGATTTCGCGGGCAATCCCGTTTGATGACCTGATCAAGTATTACCTCGCGGCGGATGTCGCCTGGATCACGCCGCTGGCGGATGGCATGAACCTTGTCTGCAAGGAATATGTCGCGGCGCGGACCGACAATGACGGGGTGCTGGTGTTGTCGGAATTCGCGGGTGCCGCGGTCGAGCTGAGCTCAGCCATCATCACCAACCCCTTTTCGAGCCGATCGATGGACCAGGCGATCCTTCAGGCACTGGACATGCCCGCCGAGGAACGACACGAACGTATGGGCGCGCTGCGTCGCATGGTCAAACGTTTCTCTGTAAAGGCATGGGGGGCCACACAAGAGGCAGAGTTTGAAAGCGCGGTCCTCAGACGAGGATGACAGCGCGCGACAACCGTGACCGACGTTTCGTGTCTTTTGCTCTGATCAGAGTGACTGAAAACGCATTTTCTTGGGCGGCATTGACCCGGAACAGATCAAAAATTGCCAGTCCTACGTATCGTTCGGCCATTCGGGAAGATAAGGTGAGAGGTTGGACAACGACCCAAGTGGGGCTCGTTATGGCTGCTTCCTTCCGGACCTGACCAGGTTGGCGAGGCACTCGCCCGCGCCAACCCCTCAATCGCTACCTAAGACAGGAGCGGGCCGAGCGCAAGGTCTCAGAACGTCAAAAGATAGGTGTCGAACCCGCCCATCCCCGAAGCTGCATGGCTGATCCGGTCTGTCAGATGGTGTTTGCCCTGCGGGGCAGAGCTGAAACAGGCACTCGTCCCCGCGATTGGCGCGAAACGCCAGTTATCCTGCACGGTTTCGTCGATGATTTGCCGGGCCTGCAGGCGCGCGGCCAGAATATCGCGGATCGGCTCTTGCGGCAGTGACAGCACATCATGCATCGCGAGCGGGGGAAATCCACCGCCGCCAAAGGCGCGGTAGCTGTTGGCGATGACCGCGAAACGGTCGTCGGGCCGCACCGCTTTGCCATTGTACCGCAGATCCGTGATCCGGCAGGCCCCGGCCGAGATGATCCGACCCGCCGCGTCATGTCGCGGCGGTTGGGTCAGATCGATCACATAGGTCAGTCCGCAGAACGCATCAAAGAGATAGGCGGCGAATGCAGGGTTCAGCAGCGGCTGGCGCGCTACGCCCGGTGTCATCTGGTGATAGCCCGAAACCGCCTGTTCCAGCCAGTCACGCAGCTGTGCCCCGGTCCGTTGGGCGATGACCGGCGTATCGGCGTAGGGATAGATCGCGCAGACATCGCGCAACGTGACCGGACCGGGGGGTATGGCGACATAATGCCCAGGGCCGCCCAAGCCGCCGGCGCGGAAAGGTGACACGACAGCCAAGATCGGCAGATTGTGATCCGGCAGCCGGGATGCCGCATGGTCGATCAATGCCGCTCCGAGAAGCTGGCCCGGCAGGTCCGGGCTGACGCAGGCGAAATAGCTGTGGATCGGGACCAACGTGCTGGCGACCGGCTGTCTGATCCGCCGCAAGGTGGCGTCATGGGCAGGCTGCACGGCCGCGCTGATCCGTGCGCCCACCTTGCTGTTCGCAGGTGTCTGACGGGCCGGGATGACCCGGCTTTCGTGGCCCGCGATATGCCAGCCCTCTGCATCATGCCGCAGAGAAAGCAGGATCATCCCCAGCGCATTGCCGTGAAACCCCGCCCCGACCGCGGGTTTGCCATGCAGCCGCCCGGCGACCGGGTCGATGCTTGGGGTGGGCAGGCGCGCGGGGTCGGGAAAGATGTCATGCGTGTGGCCGGTCAGGATCACGTCGATCCCCGGCACTGCCGCAAGTGGAGCAGCGGCGTTTTCCATGCCCTGCGCGTGGTCTGCGTCTCCGATGCCCGCATGGCACAGGGCGATGACGATATCAGCACCCGCGGCCTTGATCCGGGGCATGATTGCGCGGGCGGTCTCGACGATATCGCGCGCAGCGATCGTGCCTGCCAAGGTGACCTTGTCCCATTGCGTGATCTGCGGCGGCACGAAACCGACCACGCCGATCCTGACCGCATGATCGCAGCCGTTGTCGCAGCGGATGACACGGTCGAGCACGGCGAAAGGCTGGGCAATGGCCGGTTGGGCGCGCCAGTCGATATTGGCGCAAAGGACCGGAAAAGGGGCGTCTTTCATGGCGTGGCGTAGAAAGGGCAGCCCATAGTTGAATTCGTGATTTCCCAGCGCCACCGCGTCATAATGCAACGCCGAAAAGGCGGCGATCATCGGATGTATCGTATCCGGCAGGCTTGCCTGCGCTACCGTATCGGCCAGCGGATTGCCTTGCAGAAAATCGCCATTGTCGAAAAGCAGCGTCAATGCTGACGGGTCCGCCCGCAAGTCTGCGATCTGATCGGCAAGCTGGACAAGTCCCGCCGACGGGTCGGGCCGGTCAGCGAAATAATCGTAAGGCAGGATCTGCATGTGCAGGTCGGTGGTCTCCAGAATGCGCAGGCTGCCGTGGCAAGCCTCCAGCGCACATCTTGAACGTGTTGAACCTCCGACCATGGGACAACAATAGCGGGAAAATTCGGACTGGCCACAGCGCAAGGTCGGAAAAGTTTGAACTTCACCCAAGGCCGTGTCATTTCGACCGGATGATGTTGAGTGAGACAGTGACTTTTGGTGGCTCGGCGCTGGACCGGGCAGCGGAATTGCGTGGCAATGCGGCGGTGACGGCTTTGCCGGGCGCGCGCGCGATTCTGTCGTGGCGCGGCAAGCCCTTGGTGATGGAGGATGCGCTGGTGCAGGTAGCGCTGGACCATCCGGTGATGGCTGACAGTGCGTCCGACCTGATCCTGCTGGGCCGCGACGATGCGGGACCAATCTTTGCCGCTGATCTGTCGCGCTGGACGCCGCCGGATCTTGATATCACGCATCTGGACACGTTTCTTGATCCCTCCGAGCAAAAGCATCCCGCCATGCCTGCGGGCGCGAGCTTTGCTGAATTGCGCGCGATCATGACCCGGCTGACCCCGCGCGATGCAGAACTGGCCGCGACCGCCAAGGCCGTCCTGGGCTGGCACCAGACGCATGGGTTCTGCGCGCGCTGCGGCGCGCAAAGCGTCGTTGCGATGTCGGGCTGGCAGCGCAACTGCCCCGCCTGCGGCGCGCATCATTTCCCGCGCACCGACCCTGTCGTCATCATGTTGATCACGCATGGCAATGCCGTGCTGGTGGGCCGGTCACCGGGCTGGCCCGAGGGGCTGTATTCCCTGCTGGCCGGTTTCGTCGAACCCGGCGAGACGATCGAAGCCGCCGTGCGCCGTGAAGTGCTGGAAGAGGCGGGCATCCGCGTGGGCGCCGTCCGCTATCTGGCCAGCCAGCCCTGGCCGTTTCCGGCATCGCTGATGTTCGGCTGTGCAGGCGATGCGCTGGGCACCGATCTGGCCATCGACCGGACCGAAATCGAGGATGCGCTTTGGGTCAGCCGCGAGGATATGGCGCTGTCCTTCGCCGACTTGCATCCGACGGTCAAGCCCGCCCGCAAAGGCGCCATCGCGCATTTCCTGATCGAGAACTGGCTGGCTGACCGCCACTACGAGGAACAGCCGGATGCGCATTAGCACCCACACCGATATCGACGCCCCGATCGACCACGTGTTCGCCGGTGTCAGCGATTTCGCGACCTTCGAACGGCGCGCCTTGCGAGAGGGCGTCAGTGTCCTGCGCCAGGATGCCGGGCAGGTTCAGGTGGGCTCTGCGTGGGATATCACCGTGGCTGTGCGCGGGAGGGACCGCCGCTTTGCCGCTGCGCTGACAGCGATGACCGCACCGGACAGCTATGTGGTCACCACCCAGTCGGACGGGCTGATTGTGATCACCCATGTCGATCTGGTCGCGCTGTCGCGCAGTCATACGCGGGTGACGGTGGCGGTCGACCTTGTGGCCCGCACGATGACAGCACGGTTGCTGGTCCAATCACTGAAGCTCGCCAAGGCGCGGCTGACCGCGCGGATCAGCGCCCGTGTGCAGGATTACGCACACCGCATCGCTGAGGATTACCGCAAAAGCCGCTAGTCGTTTGCCGTTTCGTGTCGCCGTGCAGCGGCGGGATAGGTGCCCATCACCAGCAGATGATCGGTGAAATAGCGCAATTCTTCCAGCGCAAGCTGCACGTTGCGGTCTTCGGGGTGGCCTTCGATCTCGGCATAGAATTGGGTGGCGGTGAACTGGCCGCCGACCATGTAGCTTTCCAGCTTGGTCATGTTGACGCCATTGGTCGCGAAACCGCCCATCGCCTTGTACAGCGCGGCCGGAATGTTGCGTACACGGAACACGAAACTGGTCACCATGCCATAGTCGCCGCGCCGCGAATGATCGGGATCGCGCGCCATGATCAGGAACCGCGTGGTGTTGCGGTCGTGGTCCTCGATATGCCGGGCAAGCACCTGCAAGCCATAGATTTTCGCCGCAAGTTCGGACGCGAGTGCGGCGGTGGTCACATCCGACCCCTGCGCCACTTCGCGCGCGGCGCGGGCGTTATCGGTGCTGGTGCGGCCCATGATCCCGTTCTGGCGCAGAAAGCCCGCGCATTGCGGCAGGATCACCGGATGACCCACCGCGATCTTGATATCGGAAAGCTTTGCCTCGGTCCTTGCCAGCAGGTTGATATGCACCCGCACGAAGGTTTCATCGACGATATGCAGCCCGCTTTCGGGCAACAGCGAATGCACATCCGCCACGCGGCCATAGGTCGAGTTTTCGACAGCGATCATCCCCAGATCGGCATCGCCGTTCCGTACGGCCTCGATCGCATCCTCGAACGTGGCGCAGGGCAGGGGGCCGTGATCGGGGCGGGCGGTGGCGCAGGCTTCGTGGCCGTAGGCACCCAGTTCCCCCTGGAAAGCGATTTTGCGCGACATGACTGTGTTCTCCTGACGGCAACGACGAAAAATGGGCATTTCGTCGCGCCACTATACCTTGCAACCGCGGGGGGGAAGCGGATAGGTGTGCGCCAACTTTGAACTCTGGATGGACCGCGACATGTTCGACACAATGACAATCACCAAAGCCATGGGCGCGCTTTGCGCGACTTTCCTTGTTTATCTGCTCGGGGCATGGCTTGCGTCCTCGATCTATTTTGGTGGTGGGCACGGTCATTCCGAACAGGCCTATATCATCGAAGTCGAAGGCGCGGATGTCGCCGAGGATGACGTCGTCGAAGAAGTCGACTTTGCCGTGGTGATGGCATCCGCCAGTGCCGCGGATGGTGAAACGCTGTGGCGCAACTGCCGCGCCTGCCACGTGCTGGAACCCGGCGTACACGGCACGGGGCCTGCGTTGTACGGTGTCGTGGGACGTCCGGTGCAGTTCTATGACGACTTTGCCTATTCCGGGGCATTGATCGAGGCGGCGGATGTCTGGACTCCCGAGGCGCTGAACGGCTTTCTGGAAAACCCCCGCGGCTACGCCCCCGGCACATCTATGGGGTATAATGGCATGCGCTCGATCACCGACCGCGCCAACCTGATCGCCTATCTCGACTCTATCGACGGCTGATCGGACCGAAGACTGCAACAATTGGCCGCCTTGTCCCAAGGCGGCCTTTTTATTGGCGATTGCACATGAACACCGCGTGATCACGCATTCTCAACTTGAATGTTTGCCCTCGCGCGCCGTAGCCTTATTTCACTTAAAGATTTTGTCGCAACCGGAGTTCACGATGTCCCACCGCCCCAAGGTCCGCGCCATAGCACAGCAACACGACAACGCGACGCACCGCATGCGACTATGGGCCGTGGGATCGATCGTAGCGATGGCGATGCTGGCCGCGCATGACGCGCGCGCGCAGACGGAACCCGACGTCATCGTCTCGCACGGGTTCAACGAATATGGCGATCTGAAATACGGCCCCGATTTCCCGCATCTGGACTATGTGAACCCCGACGCGCCCAAAGGCGGCGAGATCAGTATTTCCGCTGATGGGTCTTTCGACAGCATGAACCCCTTTGCCACGCTGTCCGGCTCGCCGGGGGCGCTGTCCTCGGTGATGTACGAGCGGATGATGGAGACCACGGATGACGAGGTCGGGTCCTATTACTGCCTGCTGTGCACGACGCTGGAATATCCCGCCGATCAGGCGTGGGTCATCTTCAACCTGCGCGACGATGTGACCTTTTCGGATGGCACGCCGATGACCGCCGAGGATGTGGTTTTCACCCACCAGCTGTTTGCCGAACAGGGCACACCGTCGTTCCGCGCGGGCATCACCCAACTTGTCACGGGTGCCGAGGCGCTTGACGATCACACCGTCAAATTCACCTTCAACCCGGAATCGCCCCGCCGTGGCCGTGTCAGCCAGATGGCAAACGCCATCGTCATGCCGAAAGCCTGGTTCGAGCAAACCGGCGCGCGGCTGGATGAAAGCCGGCTGGAAACAGCCCCCGGCACGGGCCCCTATATGGTCGGCAATGTCGATCCGGGCCGTCAGATCATCTATCGCCGCAACCCTGATTACTGGGGGCTGACCCACCCGATCAACATCGGCCGCAGCAATTTCGACGCGATCCGTATCGAGTATTTCGCCGACAGTTCCGCCGCGTTCGAGGCGTTCAAGGCGGGTGAATTCACGTTCCGGCGCGAAAATTCGTCAATCAACTGGGCGACGTCTTATGATTTTCCCGCGATCCGCGAAGGTTGGGTCGTGCGCGAAACGCTGGCTGATGGCACCTTGCCCGCCGCGTCCGGGTTCGTGTTCAACCTGCGCCGCGAAAAGTTTCAGGACCGCAATGTCCGGCTGGCGCTGGGGCTGATGTATAATTTCACATGGACCAATGACAACCTGCAATACGGGCTGTTCCAGCAACGCACCAGTTTCTGGGAAAACGACCGGCTGCGCGCGGCGGGTTTGCCCGAAGGGCGTGAGGCTGAAATGCTCGATACTGTGCGCGGGATGGTGCCAGAGGCGATTTTCACCGAAGAGGCCTTGCTGCCGCATACCAGCGGCGACCGTCCGCTGGACCGCGACAATCTGCGCCGCGCACTCGACCTGATGGAACAGGCGGGCTTTACGCCGGGCAGCGACGGGCTTCTGCGCGATGCCAATGGCCGGACGCTTGATGTGGAGTTTCTGGAAACGCGGCAGGCCTTCGACCGGATCATCACGCCCTATATCGAAAACCTGCAACGCCTTGGCGTGAACGCCACCTATTCCCGCGTGGACCCGCCCCAGTATCAGGCGCGCACGCAGTCCAACGATTTCGACATGATCTTTGGCGCCTATAGCAGCGGATTGCAGGAGGGCACCGGGATCGAACAGAAATACGGCTGCGAAGACCGTGACGACGTGTTCAACCCGGCGGGTTTCTGTTCTCCCGCCGTGGACGTATTGGCGCAGTTTGTGACGGGGGCTGACGATTACGATGAAATGGCGGCAGGGGTCCGTGCTATCGATCGCGTCATGCGGCATGAATATTACATGGTGCCGACGTGGTACCTTGGCGCGAATTGGGTCGCCTATTTCGACATGTACGAATATCCCGAAAACCTGCCGGAATTCGGCCTTGGGTATCTGGATTACTGGTGGTTCAATCAGGACAAGGCCGATGCCTTGATCGCCGCCGGCGCTTTGCGGTAAGGCAGGTTCATGGGCGCCTATATCCTTCGACGGCTGTTGCTGGTCATTCCGACATTGCTCGGGATCATGATTATTAACTTTGCGCTGGTGCAATTCGTGCCGGGCGGCCCGATCGAACAGATCCTCGCCAATCTGGAAGGGCGCGGCGATGTGTTCGAATCCTTTTCCGGCGGGGGTGGCGACGCTGATTTCGGCAATGACAGCGGCAGCGATTATGTCGGTGCGCGGGGCCTGCCGCCTGAATTCATCGCACAACTTGAACGCGAATTCGGTTTCGACAAGCCGCCGTTGGAACGGTTCCTCAACATGATGTGGAACTACATCCGGTTCGATTTCGGCGACAGCTATTTCCGGTCGATCAGCGTTGTCGATCTGGTGCTGGAAAAGATGCCGGTGTCGATCACACTGGGCCTGTGGTCCACGCTGATCGCTTATCTGATCTCGATCCCCTTGGGCATCAAGAAAGCCGTGCGCGATGGTACGCCTTTCGACACATGGACCAGTGGCGCCATCATCGTGGGTTATGCAATCCCCGGCTTTTTGTTCGCGATCCTGCTGATCGTGCTGTTTGCAGGGGGGTCGTACTTCCGCATCTTCCCGCTGCGCGGCCTGACATCTGCGAATTTCGAGGATCTGAGCCTGATCGGCAAGGTGCTCGATTACCTCTGGCACATCACGCTGCCGGTGCTGGCATCCACCATTTCGGCCTTTGCCACGTTGACGCTGTTGACCAAGAACAGCTTTCTCGACGAGATCAAGAAGCAATATGTCATCACCGCCAAGGCCAAGGGATTGTCGGAATCCCGCGTGCTTTACGGCCATGTGTTCCGCAACGCGATGCTGATCGTGATCTCGGGCTTTCCGGCGCTGTTCATCGGCGTCTTCTTCGGCGGATCGCTGATCATCGAAACACTGTTCTCGCTCGACGGTCTGGGGCGACTGGGGTTCGAGGCTGTCGTGGCACGCGACTACCCTGTCGTGTTCGGGACATTGTTCGCGTTTACCCTGATTGGTCTTGTTGTGGGTATCCTGACCGACATCACCTATGTCTTCATCGACCCCCGCATCGATTTCGAGGCGCGCAACACATGATGCGCCTGTCCCCGCTGAACCAGCGCCGCTGGCGCAATTTCAAACGTAACCGCCGTGCGGTCTGGTCGCTGATGATCTTCGGTGTCCTCTTTGGCCTGTCGCTGATGGCCGAAGTCATCGCCAACGACAAACCGATTCTGGTCAGCTATCAGGGCGAATGGCGGATGCCGATTGCGACCTTCTATTCCGAACGGGACTTTGGTGGCGATTTCCCGACCGAGGCACGCTATCAGGATGTCGAAGTGCAATGCCTGATCATGACCGGCGGCATGGAATCCTGCTTCGATGGTCCCGAAGGGCTGGTCGCCGCCGTGGACGCGGGCGAGGATTTGGGCCAAGGGTTCCAGCGTGGCTGGATGATCTGGCCGATCATTCCCTATTCCTATGACACTATCGTCGATGTGCCGGGTGTCGCGCCCGCACCGCCATCTGCGCTGAACTGGCTGGGCACCGACGACACCAAACGCGATGTCACGGCGCGGGTCATCTACGGCTTTCGTCTTTCCATCGTTTTCGCGCTGATCGTCACGATCTCGGCGTCGATCATCGGGATCACGGCGGGGGCGGTGCAGGGCTATTTTGGCGGTTGGACCGATCTTGCGTTCCAGCGATTCATCGAAATCTGGACAGGCACGCCGTCGCTTTACGTGATCATGATTGTCTTTGCCATTCTGGGGCGAAGTTTCTGGCTGCTCGTCTTCCTGACGGTGCTCTTTGGCTGGCCGGCGCTGGTGGGCGTGGTGCGCGCGGAATTCCTGCGCGCGCGTAACCTCGAATATGTCCGCGCCGCCAAGGCGCTGGGCGTGCCCGACCGCACGATCATGTTCCGCCACATGCTGCCCAACGCGATGGTCGCGACGGTGACCATGTTGCCGTTCCTTGTGACAGGCGCCATCGGCACGCTGGCTTCGCTGGATTTCCTGGGCTTTGGCTTGCCGTCCTCGGCCCCGTCGCTGGGCGAGCTGACATTGCAGGCCAAACAGAACCTGCAAGCGCCCTGGCTTGGCTTCACGGCTTTCTTTACCTTCGCGATCATGCTGTCGCTGCTCGTGTTCATCTTCGAAGGGGTGCGTGATGCATTCGATCCACGCAAGACCTTCATCGCCGACGGGTCGGTGCCCGTGGTAACCGCGCAAGACCTCGGCGTCGCGCAAAAGGCCACCGCGAAATGACCAGGCCTCTTCTTGATGTGCGCGACCTGCGGGTTGCCTTCCGGCAGGATGGGGCCACCACCCACGCGGTGCGCGGCGTGTCGTTCCAGATCGCCCGCGGCGAGACTTTGGCCATCGTCGGCGAAAGCGGGTCGGGCAAATCGGTCACAGCCTTGTCCACCGTCCAGCTGCTGGGCGACAGTGCGGTGATGGCGGGGTCGATCACCTATAACGGCGTCGAGATGGTCGGCGCCACCGAGGCTGCGCTGCGCAAGGTGCGCGGCAACGACATCAGTTTCATCTTTCAGGAACCGATGACGTCGCTGAACCCGCTGCATACGCTGGAAAAGCAATTGGCCGAAAGCATCGAACTGCATCAAGGGCTGCGCGGCCCGGCGGTGCGTGTGCGGATCATCGAATTGCTGAACCGCGTCGGCATCCGCGACCCCGAAAGCCGGCTTGGTGCCTATCCGCACCAGCTCTCGGGCGGGCAGCGACAGCGTGTCATGATCGCGATGGCGCTGGCGAACGGACCGGACCTGCTGATCGCGGATGAACCGACGACCGCGCTTGACGTGACCATTCAGGCGCAGATCCTCGATCTGCTGGCCGATCTCAAACAGCGCGACGGCATGTCGATGCTGTTCATCACCCATGACCTGACGATCGTGCGCAAGATCGCAGACCGCGTCTGCGTGATGAAAAACGGCGAGATAGTGGAGGAAGGGCCAACAGCCGACCTTTTTGCGAATCCGCAGCATCCCTATACGCAAACCCTGCTGGCGGCAGAATCCACCGGCGTGCCGGTACCCGTGCCCGCAGACGCAGTCACCGTGCTTGAAACCGATGCAACCCGCATCTGGTTTCCAATTCAGGCGGGGCTGCTGAAACGCACTGTCGGCTATATCAAGGCCGTCAACAGCGCCACGCTGACCCTGCGCGAAGGCGAAACGCTGGGCATCGTAGGCGAAAGCGGGTCAGGCAAGACGACGCTCGCACTTGCCGTGATGCGGCTGATCCGGTCCGAAGGGCGGATCAGCTTTGTCGGGCAGGACATTCACAAACTGACCCAGCGGCAGATGCGGCCGCTGCGCAGCGACATGCAGATCGTCTTTCAGGACCCTTACGGATCACTCAGCCCGCGCATGACGGTGGAACAGATCATCGCCGAAGGTCTGGGCATCCACGGTGTCGATCCGGGGCGCAACCGGCGCGACATGGTGGCGGAAATCATGGCCGAGGTCGGGCTCGACCCCGCGATGATGGACCGCTACCCGCATGAATTCTCGGGCGGACAACGCCAGCGGATCGCGATCGCGCGCGCGATGATCCTGCGGCCGCGTTTGCTGGTGCTGGACGAACCGACATCCGCGCTGGACATGACGGTGCAGGTGCAGATCGTGCATTTGCTGCGCGAATTGCAGCAGAAGAACCGGCTCGCCTATCTGTTCATCAGCCACGACCTGAAGGTCGTACGCGCGCTGTCGCACAAGGTCATGGTTATGAAACAGGGCGACGTGGTCGAAGCGGGCGACGCGGATGCGATCTTCGACGCCCCGCAAGACCCCTATACCCGCCAGTTGATGGCCGCCGCCTTTGAAGGGCGCGCCATTTCGGCCTGACCCCCACTTCTTTTTTCCAGAAATACTCCCGCCGGAGGCCAGAAAGTTCTTTTTGTGGCGTCGATATCTACCCGTCCGCCCCGATCATGAAACAGGTCGTGCCGCGCGCCTGCAACCGGCGACAGGCCAGATCGGCGCCTTCGCGGGTCAGCCCCATGAAATTGGCATCGAACCCGCCTGACCGTTGCACGACGCGGCGGAGCGACCCGTCAAGCGTGCTCATCTCGTTCAGGGCGACCTGCAACAGGACACGTTCGGCGTCGAACCGGCTGGGATAGCGGCCCACATTGACGCCCCAATGCCGCCCGCCCGAGGTGGACACGCGGGTCACGACCTCTGGTTCGGCAGGCGCGAAATCCTCGACCGGAGGCGCAATCGGGGCCGCCGCGATCGCCGCCATCTGCACCTGCGCAGGGGGCTTTGGGCGGGGTTGCGGTGTGACGGCAGGTGCGGCTTCGGCAACCTGTACGGGTGCCGCCGTTTCCTCGGCCAGCACATCCATCAGCGCGGCGTTGACCGCATCTGCCAGCACGGCATTGATCACGTCCTGATCGACGAGCGTTGCGACGTCGACCTCGACGGCAGGTTCGGGCGCAGCCGCAACCACGACCGCCGTATCCGCCTCGGGTGCGGCGGACAGCAGCAGATCGGGTGCCGGCGCCTCTGGCGCGGGGCGGCTGACGGGGCGATAGCTGCGGGTCACCAGGCCATTGACGCGAATTGTCTTGCCGGCCGTGCCGCGCACGCTGTCGGCGGCCGCGACGGTCTGGTTTGCACCAGGTGCCACCGGCGCCTCTGCCATCGCGCCGGGCGGTGTCGGACGGTTCACGTTGGCGCGGCTCGGTGCCATGCTGAAGCCCATATCCATCAATTCGGTGATCCGTGCATTGCGGCCCGCCGTGGAGGTGCCGCCAAAGACGGTCGCGATGATGCGCTGATCACCACGCTGCGCCGAAGCGACAAGCGTGAAACCGGCGGCATTGGTAAAGCCGGTCTTGATCCCGTCACCGCCCGGATAGCTGTCAAGCCAGCGGCGGTTGGTATGCTGCACGGTGGCGACGCCGGCATCGGCGGTGCGGCGCGAAAAGAGGTTATAATACTGCGGAAAGTCATAGATCACATGGCGGCCAAGCACCGACATGTCACGCGCCGTCGACATATGTCCCGACTGGGTCAACCCATGGGCATTGCGAAATGTGGTGTTGGACATGCCCATCGCGGCGGCGGTCCGGTTCATGCGCGTGGCAAAAGCCTCTTCGGACCCCGAAATCGCGATGCCGATGGCAGTGGCCGCGTCATTGGCCGACCGCACGGCCGCCGCGCGGATCAGATATCGCAGGCGGATGCGCTGACCAGCGCGCAGCCCCAGTTTCGATGGCGGCTCGTTGGCGGCCTGCGCGGTGATCGTCACCTCGGTATCGAGCGAGATTTCGCCCCGCTCGATCGCCTGAAACGCGACGTAAAGCGTCATCATCTTGGTCAGCGAGGCCGGGTGCAGCCTTGTATCGGCATTCTGCGCATGCAGCACCTCGCCCGTACGCGCGTCCATCACCAGCGCCGCATAAGGCGCAGCCATTCCGCGGATCGGTGCGGATACCAGAACGAAAATCAGAACGCAGATATAAAGCCCGTAATGGGCCAACTGTCCCGGACGACGTGCCATGTCGTTTGCCTCTTGCTGCCTCTGGCCCCGGATTTTTCCGGTGACCTTATTATTATCGGGAAACGCTAGCACAACTTTGCTTTGCCGAAAACACCCTAATTTCAAACACTTTGCGGGTGATCATCAGGCGAATTTCAAACATGTGGTAGATCGGCGCGGCCAAGCCGCTAGATCGGCGATTGGCGGGTTTCCTCTTTCTGACGCGACCCCTTTTCTCTGGGCGGGCATGGTTTATATGTAGGCACAGGATGACAGGACCTTTTATGCATAAACCGTTCCACATGATGGCCGACAAGACCGACCGTGACGACGGCGATCTTGGCGTCACGCTGGAGACAAAGCCAAAGACCAAGCGCCCGCCGATGTACAAGGTGTTGATCCTGAACGACGACTTCACCCCGATGGAATTCGTCGTGCATGTGCTGGAACGGTTCTTTGGCCTGTCGCATGCCCAAGCGTTCGAGCTGATGCTGACGGTTCACAAGAAAGGCGTCGCTGTCGTCGGCGTCTTCAGCCACGAGATCGCCGAGACGAAGGTCGCGCAGGTCATGGATTTTGCACAGCGCCACCAGCATCCTCTGCAATGCACGATGGAGAAAGAATAGCGCGCCCGCGTTATTCGTAACAGATATGCCACAGTCACGCCTCAGCACGGCCATCCAAGACGGCCTTCTGGTTTTGCGCGCGGGCGATATCGGCCTGATGCGCCCATCCGCCACCTATGACCTGTCGGACCTGCCGCGCGATGCGCTGCGGATCACGCATGGCTATTTCCCCGATGTGGCCGACTGGCAGATTGCGGGCCATACCGTCACCCAAGACCTGCCGCCCTGCGGAACCGCCATCGTCGTTGTGCCGCGCGCCAAGGCGCTGGCGCAGGCGATGATTGCCGAAGCCTGCGCCAAAGCCGATCTGGTCGTCGTCGATGGCCAGCGCACGGATGGCGTGGACAGCCTGTTCAAGGCTTGTCGCGCCCGTCTTGGCGATCTGCCCTCGATCACCAAAGGACATGGGCGGTTGTTCTGGTTTCCTGCGACGACGGCCTTGGCCGATTGGGCCACCACCGGGCCGGTGCAAGGGCCGCACGGATTTTTCACCACTGCTGGCGTGTTTTCCGATGGCGCGGTCGATGCAGGCTCTGCGCTGCTGGCCGATGCGTTGCCGCCGAAACTGCCCGCACGCATGGCCGATTTGGGCGCGGGTTGGGGTTATCTGGCGCAGGCGGTGCTGGCGCGGGACACGGTTGCATCGCTCGATCTGATCGAGGCCGAGGCGCTGTCGCTGGATTGCGCGCGGTTGAACGTGACCGACCCGCGCGCGCGTTTCCATTGGGCCGATGCGCTGCGGTTCAACCCTGAAAAAGCCTATGACGGGATCGTCATGAACCCGCCGTTTCACACCGGGCGCGCCGCCGATGCGGGGCTGGGCCGCGCTTTTATCCAAGCGGCGTCCCGCCTGCTTGCGCCGCATGGCAAGCTCTGGATGGTCGCAAACCGGCACTTGCCTTATGAACAGGCGATGTCGGAAAGTTTCCGCAATGTCGACATAATCGGCGGCAACAACGCGTTCAAACTGTTCCACGCCACCAAACCGATACGCTGACCGCGCAGGGGAGCCACCGCATGTCCTTTTCCATCAGCGGCAAGACCGCGATCGTCACGGGGGCGGCAAATGGTGTCGGTCTCGCCATCGCGCGGCATTTCGCCGAGGGCGGGGCCAATGTCGTCTTTGCCGACATGGACGAAAAGACATTGCGCGCCCAGATGGGTGAAGAAGCCGACAAGGAACCGAACATCCGGCTTTTCGCGGGCGACCTGCGCAAGAAGCTGACGATCACCAACCTGCTGTCAACGACCATCGACGCGTTCGAGCGGGTCGACATTCTGGTGAATGCGTCGCGCCAAGTGATGACGACCGATCCGCTTGATCCTGACGATACGTCGATGGATGAATTGTTGCAGCAGAACATGCTGACCGCGATGCGCGTTTCTCAGGCTGTGGCGCGGCGGATGATCAAGCAGGCGGGCAAGGGCGGCGGTGCGGCGATCGGGTCAATCGTGAATATCTCGTCGATCGCATCACGCCGCACCCATGCGGATCTTTTGGCCTATTCGGTCAGTTCTGCCGCATTGGACCAGTTGACGCGGTCGCTTGCGGTGGCTTTTGCGCCCCATGGCATCCGGGTCAATGCCGTTGCATTTGGCAGCGTGATGAGCGCGAGCCTGAAAGGTTCGCTGAAAGACGACGACGACATGCGCGATGCGATTCTCGAAAACACGCCGTTGCACCGCATCGCAAGCCCGGGCGAGGTGTCGGATGCCGTGCAATATCTGGCGTCGGACGCGGCCGGTTTCGTGACCGGCCAGATCATCACCGTGGACGGCGGCCGGACCCTGATCGACCCGGCCTGCGTGTCGGCGCATTGATCATTCAGGGTGTGTGGCAATGCATTGCAGCACCGCCTGATCCGCCGTCGCCTGCTGCTGATTGCGCCGTTCGATCAGAGAATTGAGCTTGGCGCGTTCGACGTTCAGATCAATCGCGACAGGGCGGTTCGTCGTATACGTCTGCGTGTCATCGCACCGATAGCGAAAGGTCGTGCCGTCGCTGTTTTCGCCGCGACAGGTCTGGCGCACGGTGCGGACTTCCTGCTGTTGCTCGATCGCATACCCGCGCGCAAGGTTGCCTTGCGTCTCAGTGATCAGGCTGTTGAGCACGCGCAGATCACGCGTCGCCTGCCCGATACATTGTTCGCGCGGCGTCGCGCAGGCCGCCAGTGCCAGAAGCGGCAGGATCATCAGGGCAGGGCGCATCATCTTCTCCGGTTTTGATCTGGAACATCGGATCGTGTTCGGTATGGTACCGTCACAGTATCACGCATCGCTATACAATATCAGGGGCTAAGTCGTCACATGGCAGAAGAATTCGCAGCACAAAAAGCCAAGGCATCGGCATGGTTCCGCACCTTGCGCGACGACATCGTCGCAGCGTTCGAGGCGCTGGAGGACAGCCATCGAGGCGACACCCCCACAGGCCGGTTCGAGGTGACCGAGACAGCGCGTCATTCCGATGACGGGTCCGATGCAGGCGGCGGGCTGATGTCGGTGATGCGCGGGGGGCGGGTGTTCGAAAAGGTGGGGGTCAATATCTCGACCGTCTATGGCCAGTTGGGCGATGCCGCGCAGCGCGCGATGGCCGCACGCGGTGTGCCCGGCATGGCCGATGATCCGCGGTTCTGGGCCTCCGGCATTTCGCTGGTGGCGCATATGCAGAACCCCCATGCGCCCGCGGTCCATATGAACACGCGCATGTTCTGGACCCCGCATGCCTGGTGGTTCGGCGGCGGGTCCGACCTGAATCCCTGCATCGAATATGCCGAGGATACCGCCCATTTCCACGCCGCGCAAAAGGCGCATCTCGACCCGCACGGGCTGGATCACTACCCAAAGTTGAAGGCATGGGCGGACGAGTATTTCTACATCCCCCACCGCAACCGCGCGCGGGGTGTGGGGGGTATCTTCATGGATGATTACTGCACCGGCGATTGGGAGGCTGATTTCACCGTGACGCAGGATATCGGCCGCGCCTTCCTGCCTGCCTATGTGCCATTGGTCGAAAAGCGCCGCGATACGCCGTGGAACGACGCTGACAAGGATATCCAGCTGATTCACCGCGGGCTTTATGCGGAATACAACCTTGTCTATGACCGGGGCACCAAGTTCGGACTGACCACGGGCCATGACGCCAATGCCGTGCTGATGAGCCTGCCGCCGCTTGCGAAATGGGTCTAGTCGACAGTAACGAAACGTGCCCCGCCGGTTTGCCGTTCTGGCGGGGTAGCGCTACTGGGGACGTCCTGCGTGCCAAATGCGATGTCGCGCAGGATCATTTCAGCCAGCTCTGGCGAGATTTCGCCGTTGCTGGCGCGGCTCAGCATCTGTGCGGATCGTTCGGGTGCGAAATGGATCATCGCCCGCGCGATCCGCAATTCCAGCAGCCCATCGGGTGACGTGGCCCCGAGCGGTGCGTTCAGCGCGGCGCGCTCTGCGGCGGTTGCAGGCACCAGCGTGACCCATCCCAAAAGCGTGATGGTCAGCGCCAGCATGACCCCACGCAGACCGTGAAAGATCAGGCGAAGGGTCAGCGGCAGGCGCATGATGGTTGTCCTTTCAGGCCCCGCGTACTGTGTCGATCATCAGTTGCACATTGGCGGGGTCCGCCTCTGGCGTGATGCCGTGGCCAAGGTTGAAGATATGCGCGCCACCCGACAAGGCGTCGCAGATGCGGCGGGTTTCATCGACCAGCCCTTGACCGCCCGTCACCATATGTGAGGACGCCAGATTGCCCTGCACGCAACCGTCTTTCTGGACATGCTCTGCGACCCATGCGGCATCGACACCATCGTCGACGGCAACGCAATCGGCCCCCGTCGCGGCATGCACGCCTGCGTATTTCGTGCCCGCCCCGCGCGGAAAGGCAATGACGGGGATGCCGGGGTGCATTTGCTTGAGGGCTGCGGTGATCCGCTGCATCGGTTTGATCGAAAACTCGGTGAAATCGTCGCCTTCAAGCGACCCGGCCCAGCTGTCGAACAGCTTGACGCATTCCGCCCCCGATTCGATCTGTTTGGACAGATAGGCGATGGTGCCTTCGGTCAAACGGTGCATGATTCCTTCGAAAACGGGCCGGTTTTCAGCCTTGAGCGCATGGGCGGGTCCCTGGTCCGGCGTGCCTTTGCCCGCGATCATATAGGTGGCGACCGTCCAAGGCGCACCTGCGAAACCGATCAGCGTGGTCTCCTTGGGCAGCTCTTGCGACAGGATCTTCACTGTCTCATAGACGGGGTTCAGCGTGTCGTGGATTTCTTCGACCGGCTTCAGCCGGCCCAGTTCATCGGGCGTGGTGATGGTGGACAGGCGCGGGCCTTCGCCGGTGACGAACCACAGATCCGCCCCCAAAGCCTGCGGCAACAGCAGGATATCGGCAAACAGAATCGCCGCGTCGAACCCGTAGCGGCGGATCGGTTGCAGCGTGACTTCCGCCGCCAGTTCAGGGTTGTAGCACAGCGACAGGAAATCCCCCGCCTGTTCGCGCGTCGCGCGATATTCGGGCAGGTAACGCCCCGCCTGCCGCATCATCCAGATGGGCGGCGTGGAAAGCGTTTCGCCCGCAAGGGCCCTCAGGATGGTCTTTTGCTGCGCCATGGTCTGTCCTTTTTTAACCCGTCTGTCGTCCCAATTGCGGAACATGTTGTCAAGGCAGTTGTCAGGCCAGATTGACACGTCTAACAATCGCGCCATGAACATTGCTTTGCCCACACCCGCCTCGCCTTTCAACATCGGAACCCGTGGATCGCCGCTTGCGCTTGCGCAGGCGCATGAGACGCGCGCAAGGCTGATGGCGGCCTTCGATCTGCCCGAAGACGCTTTTGCCATCGTCGTGATCAAGGTCATGGGCGATGCGATTCAGGACCGCGCCTTGAAGGATATCGGCGGCAAGGGCCTGTTCACCCGCGAAATCGAAGAGGCGCTGCTGGACGGGTCCATCGACATCGCTGTCCATTCGATGAAGGACATGCCGGTCGAACAACCGGGCGGTCTGCTGCTGGATACCTATCTGCCACGCGAGGATGTGCGCGATGCGTTTGTGTCGCTGACGGCCAAGGGATTCGACGATCTCGAACAGGGGGCCACGGTCGGCACATCGTCCTTGCGGCGGCGGTCGCAACTGCTGGTGCGGCGGCCCGACCTGAACATCGTGGAATTCCGTGGCAACGTACAGACCCGCCTGATGAAGCTGGGCAATGGCGTGGCCGGGGCCACGTTTCTGGCCATGGCAGGCTTGAACCGGCTGAACATGACCGATGTGCCGCGCACCCCGATCGCGCCAGAGGACATGCTGCCCGCCATCGCCCAAGGGGCCATCGGGATCGAACGGCGCGCCGATGACACCCGCGCCGCCGCGATGCTGGAGGCGATCCACCACGGCCCCACCGGCCAGCGCCTTGCGGCTGAACGCAGCTTTCTGGCGCATCTGGACGGGTCTTGCGAAACGCCGATCGGCGGCCTTGCCGACCTTGATGGCGATAGCCTGCGCCTGCGCGGGGAAATCCTGCGCACGGACGGGTCGCAGGTTCTGATCGACGACATGACCGGCGCGATTGCGGATGGCGTAGCTATGGGGCGCGAAATGGCGGTCAAGCTGCTGGAACAGGCAGGCCCGGGGTTCTTCGACCACAAATAGGGCTATGGAACCTGCGACGCGTTCGGACGTTATCTTTTCAACGTGAAAGGATACGTTATGGATCGCCTGAGCATCTACCTGACATTCATGGTCGGCAGCGTCACGACGGGCGCGCTGGTTGTCGCCGTGATGACGCTGGGCTGGTATTCTTGGCTGGCGATCGGTGTGGCTACCGCGATCGGGTTCGTGATCGCTTGGCCGATCAGCTATGCGATTTCACGCCGGATCAAGCGGCAGGACAAAGGCTGGGACGAGACCAAGCTCGACAACGTCCCAAGTGCCATTCCAGACCCGACCGCGCGCGAGGTTTAAGCCCCGAAGCTGCGGCCAAGGGCGGATCAGCCTGCCATGCGCTGCAACGTTGCACCGAGGGCGCGCGCGATGTCGGCCCGCGCGCTGGGGTCGTGCTGCACAGCGATCGCCGACGCCCCCAAAAGTTGCGCCTGTCGCTTGCAGTCGGCGGTGACATCGTCTTTGCCAGCAGCCACGGCGATATCGGCCAGCATCTCCAATCCGCGCAAAGTTACGCTGTGGTCGGTCGCCACATATTGGCGCATCCCGTCGAAAGATTGGTCCAGCATGTCCTTGAACGTCATCCGCCGATAGATCACGGGGTCCGACGGGTCCGCCTGTTGGGCTGCCGGTCGCTGTGCAAAGGCAACAAGGCCCGGTTTGAGCCAGTTCAGGCACAGCATCGCTGTCATCGGATCGTTCACGCCGGGAGACAGCGCGCGCCCGCAAACCTCGACCAACTGGTCGGACAGGAACAATATGTCCTGATGTTCCGTCCGGTTCGCCCCGCTGGTGTAGCAATTGCGCATCTGGCCGACCGCCCGGTCGCCGCAGCGCCCCGATGGACGCGCTGACAGGACCAGATCGCCCGGCACCAGAAAATCCCCCGGCGCGCGGTGCAGCGTGACCTGAATGTCGTTGGTCTCGGCAATCTCGACCAGGCCTTTGTAATTCACATGCTGCAGGAACCCGGCGCAATCGGCGGTGACGTGACTGCCGGGCGCATCCGGGCCTTCGGGCACCGGTACCAGATCGATGGGCTTTTTGTGAATGGAGCGTTGTTCGGCGTCCAGCATCGCGATGACGGCGCGTTCCAGTTTGCCGCCGATCTCGGACAGCAGGTTCATGATGTTGATCGATTCGGGGATGTGGTGGATGTAGAAAATCAGCGCACCCACGGCGGCCAGCGTCAGCACCAGCGCGAACAGGATCGCGATCTGCGGCACGAAGGCGTCCAGCGTCAGATCGGGCAGGGAGGTGTCGTCGTTCACCGTGCTGAGCACGACCATGCTATAGGCGAAGGTCGCGACGAACACGCCCAGCACGACCTGATTCTGGCGATTGGCCATGAAATTGCTAATCAGCCGTGGCCCGTAATTGGCGCTGGCAAAGGACACGGCGACCATCGTCACCGAAAACGCGACACCCGCCACCCCGAGCGAGGACGCGGCAAGCGTGGTCAGGACCGCCCGTGCGCCATCGACATCGGCGATGGGAGCAAAGGCCACATCTTGCAGCCAGACAGCGCCCAGACGCCTGTCAAGGATCGGCATCAATATCCCCAGGACGACCGCGACGCAGGTCATCATGCTGGGCCAGAACCAGTAGTTCTGACGCACCTGCAAGAGTCTAGCGAACAAAAGCTTGATCATCGGTCGCCCTTCATGGGGTTCAGGCGGGCGGGATCACCTTGCCGGGGTTCAGGATATTGTGCGGGTCAAGTGCCACCTTGATCGCGCGCATCGCGTCCAGCGCCACGGGGTCCTTGCGCCGCTTCATCGTGTCCAGCTTTGACACGCCGATCCCGTGTTCGGCGCTGAACGACCCGCCCAGTTCCTGCACGACATCCTCGACCGCTTCGACCAAGGCGGCCATCGCGTCGGGATCGTTGCGGCTGACATAGCTGGTATGGTGGATGTTGCCATCGCCCAGATGGGCGACCATGACCTCTTCCACATCGGGGTCGATGGCGCGCAGGCGGGGTGTCAGCGCCGTCTCGAATGCCGCCACCTTGTCCAGAGGCAAGGCGATGTCAGTATTCACGAAATGGCCGCCGAAGAACGCGACATGGCCCGCGTCTTCGCGGCGTTTCCAGATGTCGCGGCGCTGCGTTTCGTTCTGTGCGATCACGGCGTCGAGCAACGTGCCGTCGTCGAGCATCTGGGACAGCACATCCTCCAGCAGGGTGACAACGGGCAATTGGCCATCGGCGCCTGTTTGCGCGTCGCGGGCCGTCGTGGCGGCCACCTCGATCATGATGTTGACATCGTGGTCCTGCGCGAAAGGCGGTGGCATGTCGGGGAACATCTGCCGGTGCTTGGCCATATAGCTGCGCGGCATGTATTCGAATGCCTCGACCCCGCCGCCGGTTTCGTCCTGCAAGCGGTGCAGCAGCGCCAGTGCATCGGCCAGCGACGGCAGCGCGACCATCGCCGTCGCATAGGCCTGCGGCTTCGGCAGCAGTTTCAAAACGGCGGCGGTGATGACACCCAGCGTGCCTTCGGCCCCGATCATCAGATTGCGCAGATCAAGGCCGGAATTGTCCTTGTGCAGCGCGCTCATCAGATTCATCACGCGCCCGTCGGCCATCACGACCTCCAGTCCCAGACACAGGCCGCGTGTGCTGCCGTAGCGCACGACATTGGACCCGCCCGCATTGGTGGACAGCAAGCCGCCGATCATCGCGGACCCGCGCGCGCCCAAGGTGAGCGGAAAGATCAGGTCATGCTTGGCCGCCGCATCGTGCAGGTTCGACAGGATCACGCCAGCGCCGACAGTGGCGGTGCGGCCGGTGGCATTGATCTCGGTGATCTTGTTCAGCCGTTCGACCGACAGCATCAGCGCGCGATCGGCCATCGTGGCCCCCGTCAGCCCTGTCCTGCCGGAACAGGGCACAACCGGCGTGCGCGTCGCATGGGCGATGCGCATGATGGCCGCGACTTCGGTGGTGGACATGGGCCGCAGCACGGCGAGAGGGGTGGATGTATAGGCCCCTGTCCAGTCCGCGCCGTAGGGGGCGGCGTCCTTGCCGGTCAGGATGCGATCCGCGCCGATGGCTGCGGCGATCTGGTCGATGACGGACATGGGGCGGCCTTTCGTGCAGTCTTGGCCGCAAGCTAATGGGGTTTTGAGGCAGTGGAAAGGGTTGTGGTGGCGTGGGGGAGACTTGAACTCCCGACCTATCGATTATGAGTCGATCGCTCTAACCAACTGAGCTACCGCGCCGAACCTTGTGCGTCCGATTACGCAAAGGGCGGGGGGGTGTCAAACCGATTCTGCCCGATTTCACCCCCCGTCAGGTGGATCATGATCCGCTCTGCATCAGTCGTAGCGCAGTTCCGTCGCCTTGCCGCGGAACACCGTATAGGCCAGCACCGTATACGCCAGGATCGTGGGCAGCACGAAGAGCGTGCCGATCAGGATGATGAACAGGCTTTCGGGCGCGCTGGCGGCCTCGTAGATCGTCAACCGTTCGGGGACCACATAGGGATAAAAGCTGTAGGCCATCCCGATGAACGCCATCACCCAGAGCGAGGAGGCGGCCGCGAATGGCAACCACGACAGCCGGTCATTGGTGAACGGCATCCGGCGCAGCATCCACCACAGGCCGAATACCAGCAGCGCCGAGACGATCGGCAATGGCGATAGCAACAGCGCCTCGGGCCAGCTGAACCATTTGTCAAAGATCCGCGTGCTGACCAGCGGCGTCGCCATCGACACAAGCCCGATGCCCAGCATCAGCCCCCAGATACCGCCCTTGGCCCAGTCCACGGATTTGGCCTGCAAGTCCCCGTCGGTCTTGTGGATCACCCATGTCGCCCCGATAAAACTGTAGCCCACGGTCAGGAACACCGCCGTCAGCATCCCAAAGGCCGCATGTGGCAGCGTCCATTCCAGCCCCATGATATACATGCCAAGCATGAACCCCTGCGACAGTGACGTCATCAGCGAGCCTGCAAAGAACGCGTTGTTCCAGAGCCGTTTGTGCGGCGCGGGGGCCTTGGCGCGGAACTCGAAGGCGACGCCGCGCAGGATCAACCCCACCAGCATGATCGCGACCGGCAGGTAAAGCGCGGTCAGGATCGCGCCATGTGCTGCCGGAAAGGCCACCAGCAACAGCCCGACCGCCAGCACCAGCCACGTCTCGTTCGCGTCCCAGAACGGGCCGATCGACGCGATCATGCGGTCTTTTTCGTCCTCGGTGGCGAACGGGAAAAGGACGCCCACGCCAAGGTCGAAACCGTCCAGCACCACGTAGATCACGATCGACAGGCCCATGAGCCCCGCAAAGACGAATGGTAGCCAGATCGTGGGATCACCAAAGGTATTCATATCAGTTACTCCGCCGGCATGGCTTTGGGCACCGCCGCAGGGGCCGGTGCGATCCGTGTGCCGATCTCTTCGCCGCGCGACATTTTGCGCGCCAGATAGAAGATGACATAGATGTAGGCCACCAACAAAAGGGCATAGACCACGAGATACGCGATCAGCGTTGACAGAACCATCGGCGCGGGCACATCCGCCACGGCCTCTGCCGTCGACATTACGCCCTGCACCAGCCACGGCTGGCGGCCGATCTCGGTCGTGTACCAGCCCGCAAGTGTCGCGATCCAGCCGCTGAAGCTCATCCCGACAAAGGCGTAAAGCATCGGCTTGGGCAGGCCTTCGACCCCGCGCTTGCGCCGCAGCATCATCACAGCGGCGGTCCAGCTGAGCAGCAGCATCGCGATGCCGGTGCCGATCATCACGCGGAACGACCAGAACACGGGTGCCACGCGCGGGTGCAGAACGGTGCCATCCTCGGCGACAAAATCGTTCAGGCCCTGCACTTCACCGTCCCATGTGTGGGTCAGGATGAAGGACGCGAGGTTCGGGATACCGATTTCGAACCGGTTCTCGCGCGCTTCCTCGTCGGGCAGGGCGAACAGGATCAGGGGCACGTTGCCGCCGGTTTCCCAATGCCCTTCCATCGCCGCGACCTTGGCGGGCTGGAATTCCTTGGTGTTCAGCCCGTGCATGTCGCCGACAAGGATCTGCACCGGCATCAACAGGGCAGCGGTGAAGACGGCGGTTTTCAGCGCGACACGCACACCTTCGGTCCGCCCGCCGATCAGCCAGCGGAACGCGCTGACACCGGCGACCAGAAAGCTGACGGTCAGGAAGCTGGCCAGCACCATATGGGTAAAGCGATAGGGCATCGAAGGGTTGAAGATGATCGCGAACCAGTCGGTCCCATGGGCGACACCGTCACGCATCTCGAAGCCCTGGGGCGTGTGCATCCACGAATTCAGCACGATGATCCAGAAAGTCGACATCAGCGTGCCGAAGGCCACAAGGAACGTCGCCCCTGTATGCACCCAGTTGGGCACGCGGCTGAAGCCGAACAGCATGATGCCGAGGAACACCGCCTCAAGGAAGAAGGCGGTCATGATCTCATAGGCCAGCAAGGGGCCCGCGATATTGCCGACCTTTTCCATGAAGCCCGGCCAGTTTGTCCCGAACTGGAACGACATGGTGATGCCGGATACCACCCCCATTGCGAAGGACAGCGCAAAGATCTTGACCCAGAAGCGATACGCTTCCATCCAACGATCCTGACCGGTCTGGTTGTAACGGATTTTGAAGAACAGCAGCAGCCAGCCCAGCGCAATGGTGATCGTCGGAAACAGGATGTGGAATGAAATGTTCGCCGCAAACTGGATGCGGGACAAAAGGAGTGTTTCCATCATTTTATTTCGCCTTTACGCTATCGTTGACCCTCATATAGCAGGTATAGCCACCGTGTCAGTGGGGTGCGACAGCAAGGCGCGGAGCCGTCAAGCGGTTGATTTCGCGCCGACATGAATCGCATGTCAGCCCCCTGTCGCGCGCAATTTTAGGCAACCCGAGGACGACGATGACCGGATTTCTGACGACCCATGTGCTTGATACCGCAAACGGCGTCCCTGCCGCAGGCATGAATGTCGATCTCTACCGTCTGGACGGCGGTGCGCGGGTGCATCTGGCGACGAAGGTCACGAATGCCGACGGGCGCACCGATGGCCCGATCCTGCCAGCCGCGGATTTCACTGTCGGTCGCTATGAACTGGTGTTTCAGGCTGGCGCGTATTTCGCGCGCAGCGACGACCCGCGCTTTCTGGACGACATCCCGATCCGGTTCGGCATCAACGACCCTGCGTCGCATTATCATGTGCCGCTTCTGGTCTCGCCCTTCGGTTTTTCGACCTACAGGGGCAGTTGAAAGGCGGCAGGCCCACATTGCCCGGCTGCGGGCGTGGTCATTCGCACACAATTCAAAGTCCGGGAGTGGCGGCTTATCAGGCAAAGATGGCCACGGCCTCACTGGCCAACCGCGCAGCGTGTCACCGCCCACAGGGCCGGAAAACGCAAGCGTTGGTGGGAAAACCTAGCCGCGCGCGAGGATGCCCAGCAGGGCCGCCATGTCCAGATCGGCCGGATTTGCCTTGTAGGATGACGACGCCGTGGTTTCGCGTGCGATCTGATCGTGGTTTGCAGTCGTGAGGCCCAGCGTCTCCAGCCGTGGCAGGCCGTGACTGCGGGTCCATTTTTCAAAGTCGGACAGGCTGCCGAATTCATCCGCGATGCGCGTGATCACCCAAGTGATGCGCGCAGCGCCGTCATGGTCAGAGGCGGCAAGATTGGCCTCCAGGACCGGCACCAGCAATGTGCCGCAGATCGCGCCATGCGCCGCGCCTGTCCGGCCGCCGATCACCCCCGCAAATCCATGCACGGCACCCAGACCGGCATTCGCCAGGGCTAGTCCGCCGCAAACACTCGTCAGGGCCATGTCATCCCATGCGCTGGTGTCAGCGTCATCGAGAATCTGGTGCAGCGCGGCCAGACCGCGCGGGATCGCATCGCGGCACAAAGCATCGGTCACGGGATTGGCACGTGCGCTGATGAAGGGTTCGATCACCTGCGTGATCGCGTCAAGCCCTGATGCCAGCGTTACGCCCTTGGGACAGGACAGGCACAGGTCGGGATCGACCAGCGCAAGCGTCGGATACAACCGTGGATCGCGCAAGGATACTTTGCGGCCCGCCTCAGGCACGCCGATCACGGCGTTGCGGGTGACTTCGGTGCCGGTTCCTGCCGTGGTCGGGACCGCGACCAGGGGCAGGGGGGCCTTGTCCAGCGGCCTGCCCTCGCCCACGACCTCCAGATAGCGCAGCGCGTCATGCGGGGCGGGGATCAGCGCGGCGAGCGCCTTGCCATGGTCGATGACAGCACCACCGCCGACCGCGATCACGCAATCGGGGGCGAAGGGCCGCACGCGCGCCAGATGCCGAGTGATGGTTGGCAGGTCTGGTTCGCCTTTCACGACCAGATCCAGCACCTCGCCTGTCTGGCGCAGGTCATGTGCCAGCCTGTCCGCCGCCGTGACCGATGCGGACCGCACCAGCAGCACCCGCGCGAACCTTGCGGCAAAGGGGGCCGCCTCTGACAGGACACCACGGCCAAACCGGAGCGTCCCGGCCGTGGCGAAACCGAAAGGTGCGATCATCACACGGCCAGCACGGCGTTGACCGCGCGCCCCCAGCGGGCATAGCGGGCGTCGCGTGCATCTGCGCCCATTTCAGCGGTGAACTGGCGGTCGATGGCCCAGCCTTTGGCAAATTCGGCCATGTCCGGCCAGACGCCCGCGCGCATCCCCGCCAGCCATGCCGCACCCAGCGCGGTGGTTTCAAGCACCTGCGGGCGGTCTACCGGCGCACCGATGATGTCGGACAGGAACTGCATCGCATAATCGTTCGCGGCCATCCCGCCATCGACGCGCAAGGATGGCTGGGCGGCATCGCGGGCCCAGTCGGCCTGCATTGCCTCCAGCAGGTCGCGGGTCTGGTAGCCGACGGATTCGAGAGCCGCGCGCGCGAATTCGGCAGGCCCGGAATTGCGAGTCATGCCGAAGATCGCGCCGCGCGCCTCTGGCGCCCAATAAGGCGCGCCAAGCCCGACGAAGGCAGGCACAAGGATCAGGTCTTGCGAAGGATCGGCCGTTTCGGCAAGCCCCTGGGTTTCGGGTGCGGCGCGGATCACCTTGATCCCGTCGCGCAGCCATTGCACGACGGCGCCCGCGATGAAGATCGACCCTTCCAGCGCATAGGTCGGTTTGCCGTCCAGCTGATAGGCGATGGTGGTCAGCAGCTTGCTGGTTGATGTCACCGCCGTATCGCCCGTGTTCAGCACCACGAAACAACCGGTTCCATAGGTGGATTTGACCATGCCGGGCTGGAAACAGGCCTGCCCGATGGTCGCGGCCTGCTGGTCACCCGCGACACCAAGGATCGGGATTTCATGACCAAACAGGTCGGCGCGGGTCATACCGAAGTCTGCGGCGCAATCCTGCACGTCCGGCAGCATGTCCAGCGGAATATCGAAAAGGTCGCAGATTGTCCGGCTCCACCGGCCCTTGTGGATGTCGTAGAGCATCGTGCGCGCGGCGTTGGTCGCGTCGGTCACATGGCTGCGCCCGCCGGTCAGGTTCCAGATCAGCCAGCTGTCCACGGTGCCGAAGGCCAGTTCGCCCTTGCGCGCGCGGTCACGGGCACCGTCCACCTTGTCGAGGATGTATTTCACCTTGGTGGCCGAGAAATACGGATCGACCAGCAGCCCGGTGCGGCGCGTGATCATGTCCTCGTGACCGTCCTTGCGCAGCTTGGCGCAGAAATCTGCGGTGCGACGGTCCTGCCAGACGATGGCGTTATGGATCGGTTTGCCGGTCTTGCGGTCCCAGACGATCGTCGTTTCGCGCTGGTTGGTGATGCCGATCGCGGCGATGTCGCGCGCGTTCAGGCCCGCCTTTTCGATGGCGGCCCGCGCCGTCGCCGCCGTCGAGGCCCACAGATCGGAGGGGTCATGTTCGACCCAGCCGGATGCAGGGTAATGCTGCGGGAATTCTTCCTGTGCGGTGGCGGCGATCTTCATGTCGGGGCCAAAGACGATTGCCCGGCTGGATGTCGTGCCCTGGTCCAGTGCCAGAATATATCCCATGTGCTCGCTCCTGTGTATTTTCTTGGCAGCCTGTCATGAATGTGGCGAAGCAGCCAGCGGGCCGCTTCGCCACGGGATCGGGGGCGTGGAGGTCGCCCCCGATGATCGTTATTCCGTCCAGCGGCGGATCAGCTCTTCATAGGCGATGGTCTGCGGTGCGCCTTTTTCATCGTCGAGCTTGGGCCATGGTGCGCCGGGCTGTTCCAGCCAGAAGGACGCATCCTGCGGTTCGTTCAGCAACGGGCCGAATTCCCCTTGCACGCCCGCACGCTGGAGACGTTCCATCACGGCTTCCTGTTCGGCGCAAAGCGCGTCCATGGCTTCCTGTGCGGTGCGTGCGCCGGATGAGGCGTCACCGATGTTCTGCCACCACAATTGCGCCAGACGTGGATAGTCGGGCACGTTGAAGCCTGTGTCGGTCCACAGATCACGCTCTGGCGACCGGTAGAATTCCACCAGACCGCCCAATTGTGGCGCACGCTCGGTAAAGCTGTCGTGGTTGATTGTGGATTCGCGGATGAAGGTCAGGCCGTAGTGCGACTTGGCCACATCCACCGTTTTGGACGCGATGAACTGCGCGTAAAGCCATGCGGCCTGTGCGCGGTCCACGGGGGTCGATTCCAGAATGGTGGCGGAACCCACATCCTGATAGCCGACCTTCATGCCGTCCTGCCAGTAGGTGCCATGCGGGCTGGGGGCCATGCGCCATTTCGGTGTGCCGTCCTCGTTCATCACGGGCAGACCGGGGGCGACCATGTCGGCGGTAAAGGCCGTGTACCAGAAGATCTGCTGCGCGATCGCGCCCTGCGCAGGCACAGGCCCCGATTCCGAGAAGTTCATGCCGTTGGCTTCTGGCGGTGCGTAGTTCTGCAGCCAGTCGACATATTTCTCGATCGAATAGACGGCGGCGGGGCTGTTGGTGGCACCACCGCGTTCCATGCAGGACCCGACAGTCTGAAAGTTCTCGTTGACGCGCAGACCCCATTCATCGACAGGCACACCGTTCGGCAGGCCAAGATCGGATGCACCGGCCATCGACAGCCACGCATCGGTGAAACGCCAGCCAAGGGACGGGTCGCGGCGACCGTAATCCATGTGACCATAGACCGTCTGCCCGTCAATCTCGCGGCCTGTAAAGAAGGCGGCGATATCTTCATAGGCCGACCAGTTCACCGGCACGCCCAGCGGATAGCCATATGCTTCTTCGAAGGCGGCCATGATTTCAGGGTCAGTGAACCAATCGTGGCGGAACCAGTAGAGGTTGGCGAATTGCTGGACCGGCAATTGGTAGAGCTTGCCGTCCGGGCCGGTGGCCGAGGACAGACCGATGAAATCGTCCAGATCAAGACCGGGGTTGGTCACGGAAGCACCGTCGCCGGCCATCCAGTCGGTCAGGTTGCGCGCCTGCTGATAGCGCCAGTGCGTGCCGATCAGGTCGGCGTCGTTGATGTACAGATCAAACACGTTCTCGCCGGTCTGCATCTGCGTTTGCAGCCGTTCGACCACATCGCCTTCACCGATCAGGGTGTGGGTGAAATTGATGCCGGTGATCTCGCTGAAGGCGGGGGCCAGCACGCTGGATTCCCATTCATGCGTCGTGATCGTCTCGGACACGACGTTGATCGTCATGCCGCGGAACGGTTCGGCGGCGTCGATGAACCATTGCAGTTCGGCTTCCTGCTCCTCGCGGGTCAGCGCGGACATGTCGCCGATATGTTCGTCAAGGAAAGCGCGGGCGGCGTCCATATCGGCGAATGCCGGAACCCCCGTCACTGTCAGCGCTAAAGCCAGCGCTGTGGACGTCTTAAACATGTGGTTCATTGTGTAAATCCTCCCATGGATTGAACCTTCTTTTCAGTCTTGCATGACCGGGACGTCATCGGGCCTCATCCCTCCGGTCCGGTCATGCCTTTACTTGCGCGCACCTACACCCAGCGGAACACCGCTGCGGCATAGAACGCGCAAATTCCCAAAGCCCAGTATTGCGGCAGCCCAGTTGTCGCGAGCCAGCCTGCGTTGATAAAGGCTGATCCCAGCAGCGTGATGAACAACCGGTCACCCCGCGTCGTTTCAATCATCAGAATGCCGCGCCGGGGTGTTTCGGGGTACTTTATGCCCAGAAACGTGAACAGCAGCAGCACGCAGGCGATCACACCAAAGAAGATCGCGGTCGGGCCGGTCCAGGCCATCCATGCAAATGACATCGGTTTCCCCCCCTTCAGACGCGGCCCAGGGCAAAGCCCTTGGCGATGTAATTGCGGACAAAATAGATCACCAAGGCACCCGGCACGATGGTCAGGACCCCCGCCGCACAAAGCACGCCCCAGTCCAGCCCCGAGGCCGACACCGTCCGCGTCATGATCGACGCGATGGGCTGCGCGTTCACCGCCGTCAGCGTGCGTGACAATAACAATTCGACCCACGAGAACATGAAGCAGAAGAACGCGGCGACCCCGATGCCACTGGCGATCAGCGGCATGAAGATCTTGATGAAAAAGCGCGGGAACGAATAGCCGTCGATATAGGCGGTCTCGTCGATTTCCTTGGGCACGCCGCGCATGAACCCTTCAAGGATCCAGACGGCCAGCGGCACGTTGAATAGCGTATGCGCAAGCGCGACCGCGATATGCGTGTCGAACAGGCCCACGCTGGAATAAAGCTGGAAGAATGGCAGCGCGAAAACGGCCGGTGGCGCCATGCGGTTTGTCAGCAGCCAGAAGAACAGATGCTTGTCGCCCAGAAACCGGTAACGGCTAAAGGCATAGGCCGCAGGCAGCGCCACCGCCAGCGACAGCACGGTGTTCATCACGACGTAAGTGATCGAATTGACATAGCCCATGTACCACGACGGATCGGTCAGGATGACGCGGTAATTGTCCAGCGTCGGGTTCTGCGGCCAGAGCGTGAAACCACCCAGGATCTCCTGATTGGTCTGCAGGCTCATCTTGGTCAGCCAGTAGATCGGGATCAGCATGAACAGCAGGTAGGCGACCATCACGACATGCCGGGCGCGCACCTTGGGAAATGCCGACCTGCGGGCGGTGGCGGTGAAGGTTTCTGTTGTGGCAACCATTCTACCGGCCCTCCGCTTTATCAAGGTTGGTCATGACGGTGTAGAACACCCAGGACACCAGCAGGATCACAAGGAAATACATCAGCGAAAATGCCGCCGCAGGGCCAAGATCGAACTGTCCCAGCGCCATTTTCACCAGATCGATCGACAGGAACGATGTCGCCGATCCCGGCCCGCCGCCAGTGACGACGAAAGGTTCGGTATAGATCATGAAACTGTCCATGAAGCGCAGCAGGATCGCGATCAGCAGCACGCCCTGCATCTTGGGCAATTCGATATAGCGGAACACCGACCAGCGGCTCGCCTGATCGATTTTCGCCGCCTGATAATAGGCCTGCGGGATGGATTGCAGACCGGCATAGGCCAGCAGGGCCACCAGCGATGTCCAGTGCCAGACATCCATCACGATGACGGTGATCCAGGCATGCAGCGGGTCGCGGGCATAGTTCCAGTCGATGCCGAGCGCTGACAGGCTGTAGCCCACCAGCCCGATATCGCCGCGCCCCATGATCTGCCAGATCGTGCCGACCACGTTCCACGGGATCAGCAAGGGCAGTGCCATCAGCACCAGACAGACCGAGGCCCAGAACCCCTTTTTCGGCATGCAGACCGCAATCGCGATGCCGAGCGGAATCTGGATCGCCAGAATGATCCCCGAAAACGCAAGCTGCCGGCCCAAGGCCCCATGCACGCGGCTGTCGGTCAGGACCTGTTCGAACCAGCCCAGACCTTCCCAGAAAAAGACGTTGTTGCCGAACGTGTCCTGCACCGAATAATTCACTACGGTCATCAGCGGGATGACGGCGGAAAACGCCACCAGCACCAGCACTGGCAACACCAGAAACCATGCCTTGTTGTTTTGTACCTTATCCATCAGACAGCCTCTTTCACGGGGTTTGCGACAGCATGGAGCGGTGCCACGCGCCAGTCATCGGCATAGACGTTGATCCGGTCAGGCGCGAAATGCAGACGGTTCGCGCCTGCGGGGACGGCAAAGCCTTCGGGCAGGATCGCGTTGATCGGCTTGCCTGCGAATTCGGCGCGCAGGATCTGGTGACGGCCCACATCCTCGATCCGTTTGATCGTGACGGGCAGGCCACGATCGCCCGCCGTCAGTGTGACGAATTCAGGGCGGATACCGATTTGCACACGGCCCTTGGGCGTGCGGTAATGGCCGCCCAGATCAATCGCATGACCGCCGCACTGGGCGGTGTCGCCCGCGACCTCTGCGTCGATCAGGTTCATGCCGGGTGATCCGATGAAATAGCCGACAAAGGTATGTTCCGGCGTGTCGAACAATTCCTCCGGCGTGCCAAGCTGGACGACGCGGCCGTCATGCATGACCACGACCTTGTCGGCAAAGGTCAGCGCCTCGGTCTGGTCGTGGGTCACATAGATCATCGTATGACCGAATTCATTGTGCAGCGCCTTCAATTGCGTGCGCAATTCCCATTTCATATGCGGGTCGATCACGGTCAGCGGTTCATCGAACAGGATCGCGTTCACATCCTCGCGCACCATGCCGCGGCCAAGGCTGATCTTTTGCTTGGCATCCGCCGTCAGGCCGCGCGCCTTGCGCTTGAGCTGATCTTCCATCCCGATCATGGCAGCGATCTTTTGCACCTGTTCGGCGATTGCGGCCGGGGCCATCCCGCGGTTGCGCAACGGAAAGGCCAGATTGTCGCCCACGGTCATCGTGTCGTAGACCACGGGAAACTGGAACACCTGCGCGATATTGCGTGCCACGGTGTCCTGATGCGTCACGTCGCGGTCACCGAACAGGATGCGCCCGCGTGACGGGACCAGCAGGCCTGAGATGATATTCAGCAGCGTCGATTTCCCGCAGCCCGAGGCCCCCAGCAGGGCATAAGCCTCGCCGTCCTTCCAGACATGATCAAGTTGCTTGAGCGCGAAATCATCCTCGCCCTGCGGGTTGGGCAGATAGGAATGTGCCAGATTGTCGAGTGTGATTTGTACCATGCCGTTCCCCTCAGGCCGCCGCCGCATAAGATGCCGGCGCGACCAGATCGCCCGCTTCGGTGAAGACATAGACATGGGCGACATCAAGCCAGACATTGATCGGCGCACCGAATTGCAGGTGATGCACGCCGTGGATCAGCCCGACCCAACGGTCGCCGGTATGGTCCAGATGCACAAAGGTTTCGGACCCGGTGATTTCCGTCACCCGCAACGTGCAGTCAAAATCCAGACCGTCGCTGCCCTGCGCCTTCAGATGCAGATGATCAGGACGGAACCCGGCCACATAGCGGCCCTCGGCAAGATGCGCCAAGGCGCCTCTTGCAGGCATCGGGCCCTTGCCAAAGTCGATCTTGTCGCCAGTCTTGACGAAGCCGGTGAAATTCATCGGCGGATCCGAAAAGACCCGCGCGGTCGTGGCATCCTTGGGCTGGCGGTAAACTGCGGGCGTCGGTCCGAACTGCGTGATCCGGCCCTGCCACATTGTGGCGACATTGCCGCCCAGCAATAGCGCCTCTTCGGGTTCGGTGGTGGCATAGACAAAGATCGCGCCGGATTCTTCAAAGATGCGGGGGATTTCGGCGCGCAACTCCTCGCGCAGCTTGTAATCGAGGTTGGCGAGCGGTTCGTCCAGCAACACCAGCCCCGCGCCCTTGACCAGCGCGCGGGCCAGCGCGCAGCGCTGTTGCTGCCCGCCCGACAATTCCAATGGTTTGCGGTCCAGCATGGGGGCCAGTTGCATCAGGTCGGCAGCCTCGCGCACCTTGCGGTCAATCTCGGCGCGGTTCAGCCCCATCAGCTTCAACGGCGAGGCGATGTTGTCGTAAACCGTCATCGACGGGTAGTTGATGAATTGCTGATAGACCATCGCGACCTTGCGGTCCTGCACGCGCATCCCGGTCACGTCACGGCCTTCCCAGATGACGCGCCCGGTCGCGGGGACATCCAGCCCCGCCATCAGGCGCATCAGCGTGGTCTTGCCCGACAATGTCGGCCCCAACAGCACGTTCATCGTCCCGCGTTCCAGCGTCAGGTCCGTCGGGTAGATATGGCTCTGCCCGTCAACCACCTTGCTGACGCCATCCAGTTCAAGCGACATGTTCTCTCCTCCCCCGATGCGCCGTCGTTACTCTGCGGCGCGCATGATTTTCCTTGCATGGCTGGCGATCCACTCCTCCAGCGCCGCCACTTGGTGTTGGTTCAGCCGCAGGCCCAGTTTCGACCGTCGCCAAAGGACATCCTCGGCGTTGCGGGCATATTCCCGGGTCAGAAGCCAGCGGACCTCTGCCTCGGTCAGGGTCGCGCCGAAATCGCGGCCGAGACCGGCGGCGTCCTTGGCCTGGCCCAGCAGATCGCGGGCTTCGGTGCCATAGGCCCGTACCAGCCGCCGCGCCCAGAAATCGGTCAGGAACGGGTAGTCACGGCGCAATCCCGCGACCAGATCGGCCACGCCGTCATGCGGAAAATCGCCCCCTGGCAAAGCCACACCCGCCGTCCATTTGTCCTGCGACAAGGGCAGCACGGCCCCGATCTTGTCCAGTGCGGATTCCGCCAGCCGCCGGTATGTCGTGATCTTGCCGCCAAAGATGTTCAGCACGGGCGCGCCCGCCGATGTGTCGACCTTGAGCGTGTAGTCGCGGGTCGCGGCGGTGGCCGAGCTTGCACCGTCATCATAAAGCGGGCGAACCCCGGAATAGGTCCAGACGATATCGTCCTCGTTCACCGGGCGTTTGAAATACTGGGTCGCGAAAGCGCACAGGTAATCGCGTTCCTCGTCCGTGCAGACGGGGTTGCGCGATGGATCATCATGTTCGGCATCGGTTGTGCCGATCAGCGTGAAATCCTGCTCATAGGGGATCGCAAAAATGATCCGCCCGTCCGTGCCCTGAAAGAAATAGCATTTGTCATGATCGTAAAGCTTGCGCGTGACGATATGGCTGCCGCGCACAAGGCGCACGTTCTCGGGGCTGTTCAGACGCAGCGTTTCGTGGATGATCTCTCCGGCCCATGGCCCCGATGCATTGACCAGCATCCGCGCTGCGATGATGCGATCACCGTCGTCGTCGCGGACCGTGGCGCGCCAGATGCCGTTCGTGGCTTCCGCCGACACAACCTCTGTCCGTGTCATGATCGTGGCGCCGCGCGCCTCGGCGTCGCGGGCGTTCAGCACGACAAGGCGTGAATCCTCGACCCAGGCGTCGGAATATTCATAGGCTTGGGTAAAGCGGTCCTGGAGCGGCTTGCCTTCGGGTGTGTCCGTCAGGCTGATTGTCGTCGTCCCCGGCAGGATTTTCCGCCCACCAAGATTGTCATAAAGAAACAGACCCAGCCGGATCAGCCATGCGGGCCTGCGCCCTTTCATCCACGGCATGACGACGCCCAAAAGCCGCGATGTCGGCGTGTCGCTGTCGAACCGCATGTCCTTGTGATACGGCAGCACGAAACGCATCGGCCATGAAATATGCGGCATCGCGCGCAACAGGGTCTCGCGTTCGATCAGCGCCTCGCGGACCAGCCGGAATTCGAAATATTCCAGATACCGCAGCCCGCCATGAAACAGCTTGGTCGAAGCCGAGGATGTGGCTCCCGCCAGATCGCCTTTTTCGGCCAGCACCACCGACAGCCCGCGCCCGGCCGCATCACGCGCAATGCCGCAGCCGTTGATGCCGCCTCCGATGACCAGCAGGTCGTGGATGTCAGCGCTGTTTTGCGCAGATTGTGCCATACGCTCTCCCCTCGCGTGGGTCGTCGGGACGACCACCGCAAACCTAGACGCGGCCCCGTTCGATGCGCAAGTTTTTTCGTTTTCGCCGCATTATTTGTTCGTTTTCGTAAAAACGAAAAATTAAAAGCGGTTTGTTGCCATTATGTTCCTTGTTGCATGATCGCGGCGGCGCAGCATATCGTGAAAACGAACATTCCGTCCGAAACCCGCGATTCGGATCGTCGGCAAAAATTGATACACTCCGCCCCGGAAAGGGTCTTTGCCATGTCACAGGCTGAACGCTTGCGCGATATCCAGATCATCGCCCGCCGCGACGGGCGGGTCAGCGTCGAAGATCTTGCCGCGAAATTTGCCGTCACGATGCAGACGATCCGGCGCGATCTGTCCGAATTGTCCGATCAGGGCAAGTTGCAGCGCGTGCATGGTGGCGCGATCCTGCCCTCGACGGTGGCCAATATCGGCTATCAGGACCGCCGCGACCTGAACGAGGCAGGCAAGGCCGCCATCGCGCAGGCCTGCGCACGCGATATTCCGAATGGCTGTTCCCTGTTCCTGAACATCGGTACCACGACCGAGGCTGTGGCCCGCGCGCTGCTGCGGCATCGCGATATCATGGTGCTGACCAACAATCTGAATGTCGCGAACATTCTGGTCGATAATCCGCATTGCGAGATCATCGTCGTCGGTGGATTGCTGCGGCGCACCGATGCGGGGCTTGTGGGCACCGTGACGACACAGGCCATCGGCCAGTTCAAGTTCGATCTGGCCGTCATCAGTTGTTCGGCGCTGGATGAAGACGGCGACATGCTCGATTATGACATTCACGAAGTGGGCGTCAGCCAGGCGATCCTGCGGCAGGCACGGCGCAGTTTTCTGGTGGCCGACCAGTCGAAATTCGCACGGCGCGCGCCTGCGCGGATCGGGTCGATTGCGCAGATTGACGGGTTCTATACGGACGCGGCCTTGCCCAGAAGACTCGACGCTGAGTGCCGTGGCTGGAATACCGCCGTGACGATCGCAGCACAGCGCAACGCGACAGGCGCCTGACCGGGGGCGCCCCGGCCGCCGCCCCGCGCGTCAGGACCAGGGTCCGCTGCGCCTGCGTGTCGACGGGACGCCCGTGCGGGCGGGCTGTCGTGCGGCCTCGGGGCGGGCCTGTCCCGCCATGGCACGCAGCGCGGCCACGCGGTTCTGGGTCGCGGGATGGGTCGCGAAAAGATTATCGTGCTTGTGCGCATGCAGTGGATTGATGATGAACATATGCGCGGTTGCGGGGTTCCGTTCCGCAGCGGTGTTGTCGATCCGCGCTGCGCCCACGGCGATCTTTTCCAGCGCCGAGGCGAGCCAGAGCGGGTTGCCGCAAATCTCTGCCCCGGCCTTGTCGGCGGCATATTCGCGCGTCCGGCTGATCGCCATCTGCACCAGCGCCGCCGCGAAGGGCGCGAGGACCATCAGCAACAACGTACCGATCAGCCCAAGCCGTTCCCGGGTGCCGCCGAAGAACAGCGCGAAATTGGCCAGCATTGAAATCGCACCGGCAAAGGTCGCGGTCACCGTCATGATCGCGGTGTCGTGGTTGCGGATATGGGCCAGTTCATGCGCGATCACCCCGGCCAGTTCCTCGCGGTTCAGGCTGCGCATCAGGCCCGTCGTCACGGCGACCGCCGCATGCGCGGGATTGCGCCCGGTCGCAAAGGCATTGGGCTGGGGCGTGTCGATCAGATAGACCTTTGGTTCGGACAGGCTTGCCTGCCGCGCGAGGTCGGCTGTCAGGGCATGCAGGCCCATGCGATCACCAGGCATCACGGGCTGGGCACCGTGCATCCGCAGGACCAGCTTGTCGGAATTCCACCAGGTGTAGGCGTTCATCGCCGCTGCGACCGCCAGCGCGATAACAGCGCCCCCGACACCGCCCATCAGATAGCCGATGCCCATGAAAAGCGCGGTCATCGCCGCCATCAGGATCCCTGTTTTCAGATAGCCCATCGTCGTCTCCGCAAACTCGTCCGTTGCCGTCACCGAGAGATATGGGAAGGTTTCCGCAGGCTACAAGAATGCAAGCCCGGTTGCGCGCAAATCTGGGGGCGAAAGCACGGGTCGCAAAAAAGACTGCCGAACGTCGATCTTGCCGATCACGGGGCCCAGACCGACGGGTATCCGCCGATACGGTAAAGGATCAGAACGGGCTGTCGGGCAAACAAAACTGCGCTGCGTTCTGCGCGATGGCTTCCAGCGCACCGATAACCACGTCGTCGTCAGGACGGCGGTCGGCTCATCCATGATCAACAGTGGGGGCCGCGCGCCCCGATGCCTTGGCAATCTCGACCGTCCGGTGATTGGGTGCCGAAAGGTCCGGCATGCGCGCGGAACCTGCGCCATCAGCGCACGGGCAGCAGGCCTGCACTGGGACCAAATCTGGCGGACCCGTCCGTGTCGCAGATCCTGCCCCCGCGGGGCAGATGCGCGGTGGTCGTCGAGAAAAAAATCGCAGCCTTTGTAGAAAACGGGAGTAGGTCGAACGTCATGGGGTATCGGTGCCCATCGGGGGCGCCGCCAACCAAGGAGGCACGATCCCATGAAATCACTTTATGCAGCCCTTGCAGTCGCAACGGCCCTGACCACACCTGCGTTTGCACAAGATGCTGGCCGCGCGGCCCTTCTTGGCCTGCACGGGACCTTTCACAGTCCCCATGTCGAGGAATGGTATGGCGGCTTTGGCACCCGAGAGTTCGTCTTTTCGGATGGCCAGTGGAGCCTGACATTCATCCACGCGCTCGATCCCGGCATGACCCAGCGCACGTTTCAGTTCCGCACCGGCGGCGGGTATGACGTCCAGGCGGCTTCAACCCAGCTGCCGGGCGCGTTTCACACTGTCTTTGATGAGGATTGGAAGCATCTGACGCTGTTGACGCCGGTCCCCGAAATTGCCGCTGCGATGGGGATGGCCGACTGCGGACTGACCGTTAACCTCGAAGCCGACATTTCCGAAACGGGCTGCGCCGCCTGGCGTCCGGTGGCTGATTGCGGGCAGGATCACGATCTTCTGGCATTTTCGGACGATGGACTGCATTTTGGCGTCCGACCCGCCGACAACGACATGTGCTCTGCCGACAAGACTCCGACCGCGCTGCTGCCCGCCGTCGTCGCCCGCTGAAAAGGAGACCGATGCCATGCAATACATGATCCTCAACTATACGCTTGCGTCCGAAAATGCCGATGCCGCGGCCATTGCCGCCGCCGCTGACGGTGCCGTCTGGGAGCGGTATACACGCGCCCTCATTGATGCGGGCGTGTTCGTCAGCGGCAACGCCTTGCACCCGTCGCATACCGCGACCACGCTGCGTCTGCGTGCAGGGGAACGCGACATCCAGGACGGTCCCTATGCCGCGAGCAAGGAACAATTCGGCGGATATTATATCATCGACGTGGCCGATCTGGATACCGCATTGCACTGGGCCGCGCTCAACCCCGCGGCGGCGGCCGGTGCGGTCGAGGTCCGACCGGTCGTCATGCGCGCGACGGCATGAGCGCATTTGACGAGATCGAAAGGGTGGCGCGCCTGTCGCATGGCAGGCTCGTCGCCATTCTGGCCGCCAGCACTGGCATGACAGACGCCATGGACGCCTTGTCCGAGGCGGTGGTGCGTGCGCTTGAAACATGGCCTGACCGTGGTATCCCGGCCAATCCAGAGGCATGGTTGATTGCAACGGCGCGCAACAGCGCAGCCGATGCGGGGCGCCGGTCAGCGCGTGCCGCGCGCGCCGCCGATACTCTTGCGCTGCTGGACGACGAACGCCGCGCGGCGGGAACAAACGCGACCCCGGACCGGACGCTCAACCTGATGTTCGTCTGCGCCCATCCGGCAATCGACGCCCGGATGCGCACACCGCTCATGCTGCAACTCGTGCTGGGGCTGGATGCGCGGCGGATGGCGGCGGCCTTTCTGATTGCGCCCGGTACGCTTGGCCAGCGGTTGACACGCGCGCGGTCAAAGATTGCGGCGGTTGGGATCGGCTTTGCGCTGCCCGATGGGGCCGAACGCGCTGCGCGCCTTGGTCATGTGCTTGATGCGATCTATGCGGCCTTTACCGTCGGGATCGACGGCGGCGGTGCGGGCGACGCGAAATCCAACTCTCTCGCGCAAGAGGCGCTCTGGCTGGGCAGCGTTGTTGCGGCACAGATGCCCGAGGAATCCGAGGCGCAGGCGCTTTTTGCGCTGATGCTGTTCACGCGGGCGCGCCGGGCTGCAAGGGTGGATGCGGCGGGGTGCCTTGTCCCACTTGATGACCAGGACACCGATCTTTGGGACGCGCGCATGATGGACGATGCAGACGCGGCGCTGTGCTTGGCCGCGCGCCGTCCGTCGCTTGGCCGTTACCAGATCGAGGCGGCCATCGCGGCTGCGCATGCCGACCGGCGCAGTGGGCGACCGACAGACTGGGGGGCCATCGTCGATCTTTACCGTGGTCTGGTCGCGCTCCATCCGACGACCGGCGCGCTGACCGGTCTTGCCGCTGCAACGGCAGCCGCCGGCGCGCCTGCGGCGGGACTGACCGTGCTGGACGAGGTCGCGCCCGCGTGCGCGGCGCTGTACCAACCCTGGTGGGCCGTCCGGGCCCATCTGCTGGCCGCGACCGGACAGGCGCAGGCCGCCGATCTGGCCTATGACCGCGCGATCGCACTGAGCCATGATCCGGCGGCACGGGTATTTCTGGCAGCCCGAAAGGCGCGGCTGGCACCGTGATGCCGCCCGCGGGTTGGCTGCTGTCGGGGAACACCGATACGTTGAATTCGCTTAGAATTGTCTATTCTTAGAGGCTTAACGAACCGGCAGACGTTGGGATAAGTGGGCCTGGCAAATCCGGACGAAGACCAACAGGAAGGACAGACAATGCGCATATGTATCGTCGATGACGAACGGATCAGCCGCAGTGTCAACCGGGCGGTTTTATCCCGCACCGACACCTACGACGTCGAATGCTTTTCCGACGGGATATCGGCGCTGGCCAGATGCCGGGATATCGTCTTTGACATGGTGCTCGTCGATTACCGCATGGCGGATATGGACGGGATCACCTGCATCACCCATCTGCGCACGTTACCCGATTACCAATTCGTGCCGATCATCATGTTGACGGCTGATCATGACAGGGACCTGCGCCTTGCGGCGGTGCGGGCAGGGGCCACTGATTTCCTGAACAAGCCCTTTGACCCCGAAGAACTGCGGGTACGGACGCACAACCTTTTGGCGCTGCGCGAGGCGCAGCTTGCGCTGATGGATCGCGCACGTCACCTCGACGCCGAGGTGCGGGAGGCGACACGCAAGCTGGTCGAACGTGAGGAAGAACTGATCTGGCGGCTCGCGTGTGCTATCGAACGACGCGATGGCACGACCATGCAGCATATTTCGCGTGTTGCCGCAGTGGCCGAAATCATCGCCCGCACGCTTGGGCAAAGCAAAACCTATTGCCGGACGATCTATCTGGCGGCGCCGCTACACGATACCGGCAAGATCGGGATCAGCGATGCATTGCTGAACAAGCCTGCCGCGCTGACGCCCGCGGAACGCACCGAAATCCAGCGCCACACCGATATTGGGGCCGATATCCTGCAGGACGGCGAAAGCGACCTGATCCGCATGGCCCACCAGATCGCGCTGCATCACCACGAAAAATGGGACGGCACGGGTTACGGGCAAGGCATGGCTGGCACCGATATTCCGCTGGCGGCCCGGATCACCGCCGTTGCCGACGTCTTTGACGCATTGTGTTCGGATCGGCCCTACAAGAGGGCCTGGTCGTTCGATGAGGCCTATGCAGAAATCCTGCGTCAGTCCGGCCGCCATTTTGACCCGCAATGCGTCACCGCTTTCACCGCGGGACTGAACGAAATCGCAAGATATTACCCCGATCACTCTGTGGCCACACATGTAGCCTGACATGCCACAAGGAAAGATGCCCAAGATGAAACACAATATGACTTTTGTTGTTCTGCTGATCGCATCGGTGGCGCAGGCCGATGGATTGCGCTCCCCGGAGGGTGACGTGGTCCTGACGGTTTCCGGCAATATCACGCATACCAACGGGGATGGCGTCGCGCGGTTCGACCGCGCCATGCTGCAAGACCTGCAACAGGCCACCATCACCGCGGCAACGCCCTGGTTCGACGCGACGCATGATTTCAGCGGACCTTTGGGACTGGCCGTGCTGGAAGCTGTCGGCGCGCAAGGTGGCACCTTGCGTGTTGTCGCGCTGAATGATTATGCCGCCACCGTGCCCGCTGCCGACCTGCGCGATCTCGGTGCGGTGCTTGCAACCCATCTCGACGGGCAGATGATGTCCGTGCGCGACAAGGGGCCGTTGTTCCTGATCTATCCGTTCGACGATAACCCCGATCTGTTCGACGAAGTCTATTTCGGGCGGTCTGTCTGGCAGATCGCCCGGATTGAAGTGCAGGATTGATATGGACCAGCCCAAGGCCCTGGGCTGGTCGGTGCCCGTTGGATGGGCAACGCTTGTCCTGACGGCCCTGGGTGTGGTGCTGATCGCGACCACGGCCTATCTCTTCACCAATTTGCAGGACCGTCAGCAAGTCGTGGTGGAAAGCGTCCGTGAAGACGCCATGTGGGCGGTGTTCCAGACCCACCGCGAAGCATCCCGCCTGGTCGAAACGGTGCTCGAGGCCAAGAACGCCCCGGCCCCAGCGGCAATCGACGCTGTCGTTCTCAGTTTCGACCTTGTCTATAGCCGGATCACGTTGCTGCATAAGGGCGTGTTCGCCGAGAGTTTTCGCGGTTCTGATGCGTTGCAGGCTATCGGCCGCGATGTCCTGAACGAGATCGTCGCACTTTCAAAAGTCATAGACGCGCGTACGAGCGACAGGGCGGCGCTGGAACAGGCCTTGCCGCTGATCCGGGATCAGGCCCGTCTGATCCAGACCAAGAGCAACGATCTGGTCATCGCCACCAACGAACAGCTGAACATCGCGCGGGTCGACGGCAGACAACAGACCTTCGTCGCGTACCAGCGTCTGGCCACGATTGTGGCTATCGCCGCGCTGGCATTTGTCGGGACGATCACCTTGCAGTTCATGGATCTGCGCATCATTTCCCAGACGCAGCAGCAATTGCGCGACCTGTCTGTGCGCAATTCCCGCAGCGCCGCCGCAGTCGAGGCGGCGAGCGCCGCAAAGTCGATGTTCCTTGCGACGATGAGCCACGAAATCAGAACGCCGCTGAACGGCATCATCGGATCCGCTGATCTGTTGCGGACGACAAATCTTGATCCGGAGCAAGCCCGCCGCGCGTTGACGATCTGGCGGTCCGGCCACGTGCTGCTGGAGATCATCAACGATATTCTCGACTATTCCAACCTCGACGCGAACGGCGTCACTTTCAACAACGCGCCTGTGTCGCTGCCGGAAATCGCGGTGGTCTTGCGCGACGTGTTCCAGACGCGGGTCGCGGATGCCGGTTTGTCGTTCGATGTCGACTTGCCGGCCGTCACCGTTGTGACCGATCAGACACGGCTGCGGCAAGTGTTGCTGAACCTTGTCGCCAACGCGATCAAGTTCACGCCCGAAGGTTCTGTCAACGTCCGCGGCCTGCTTTTGCCGCAGGGGGGCTTGCGGATCGCCGTGCAGGACAGCGGTATCGGGATCGCACCGGCAGATCACGACAAGCTGTTCCGCGATTTCAGCCAGATCGAAGGCTCGGCATCACGCCGCTTCGGCGGCACCGGCCTTGGCCTTGCGATCTGCAAACGGATCGTCACGGGGATGGGAGGCCGGATCGGCGTGGACAGCGCGATCGGCAAGGGCAGCACGTTCTGTCTGGAATTGCCTGTTGCGGTTCTTGCCCCGGCGGCGGCACCCACCGCCAGCGAAACACCTGTCGTGCCGGCCGTGCCGCGTGACATGCGGGTCCTGCTTGTCGAGGACAACCCCGTCAACCGCGAGGTGGCGGCAGCATTGCTGCACAGTTTCGGAGCGCGCGTCGTCACAGCTGCGGACGGGCAGATCGCGCTGGCCCGGGTGCAGCAGGATGTGTTCGACCTTGTCCTGATGGATTTGCAGATGCCCGTCATGGACGGTCTGTCCGCGACCCGCGCGATCCGTGCGCTTGGCATCGACCTGCCCATCATCGGCCTGACCGCCAATGCCTTTGCCGAGGATCGCCAGCGCTGCCTTGAGGCGGGAATGACGGATTTCGTGGCCAAGCCGGTGACCCGAGACAAGCTTGGATCGGTGCTGCGCGGCTTTGCGTCTGTTCCGCCTGACAACGCCGCCACCGCGCGCGCCGACCCTGACACGCTGCTTGATCTGGCGCAATTGCATGCGGTGCGGGATGAATTGGGGTCGGACCTGTTCTGTGACCTGCTTGATCAGCTGCGTCATGATGCCGATGCGCTTGCGTTGATCGCCACGCCGGACGGTGATTATTCCACCGGCGATAGGCTTGACGACGCTTTGCACACGCTGAAAGGGGCGGCGATGACATTGGGCCTGTGGCGGGTCGGCACCCAATGCCAGGGGCTGCGCGCGGCAAGATGCACCGACGCCGCCGCGATGTCAGCCCTTTCAGGGTTGGTTGCGCAAAGCATCGAGGCCGCCCGGCAGGCTGCGTCGTTTCCAGGCGACGCGCATTCGCGCCCGGTCGGGTTGGTGCAGGATCCGGCTCAGTTGCTTTTGCCTTAGTGCCGCAGGCAGTCATGCGTTTGCGCTGAAATTTCATGCGTCTCTCTCACAAATTTGAGAAAACCTGCCGTTATGGGGCGCATCATACACAAAATATTTGACCTCTTCGCACTGTGTTTGAACGCTGTGCTTGCCGCGGTCCTTGTCGAATGAACCGAGAGCCAAACACGCGCCGCAGATAAAGAGGATGGCGCATGTCACCAGCCCCGCGTCTGCGGTGACCGGGCCGGTTGATTTGTCGCTGGCCAATCGTGGATCGGGTGCCGATGACGACCCGGTTTGATCTGGCGTTTGAAATTATTTCTTGGGTCAAGGGCGCGCGGCGCTATATCCCGTCGCAGGCTAGCAAGTGTACCAATGATGAACGGCAGGAGCCGCGTGAACCCGATGAAGCAGTTTGTTCTAGGCATCGTCGCGATTGTCGCGACCATCGCGATCTGGGTCGCTTTCGTCCCTGCGGCCGCGCCCTATCTGGAAAGGGCCGGTTTCTACGATCTGATCGGCCTTGCACCACCCGCGCCCGAAGAGGAACGTCGCGGCGGGTTCGGTGGCGGGGCAAGCAGGGTCATCGTGTCCGAGGTGACGAGAGGGCAGGTCAATGCCCGGATATCGGCCATCGGTGACGGCCGTGCCGCGCAGACGGTGACGATCCGGTCCGTCACGACCGGGATCATCCGCGATATGCCCGTCGCCCCCGGCAGCTATGTCGAAGCGGGCGCGCTTGTCGCGCAATTCGATGATGCCGCCGAACGGATCGCGCTGGAACGCGCCCGCCTTGTCGTGGCCGATGCCATGGACGAGGTTGATCGTCTGCGCCAGTTGGGGTCGTCGGGCACCGTGGCCGGCGCAAGCATACGTGCGGCTGAACTGGCGCTGCGCACGGCCGAGCTTGAGGTCGAGCAGGCGGAATTTGATCTTCAGCAGCGGCGCATCACCGCGCCGATCAGCGGCTGGGTCGGCCTGCTGGAGGCCGCATTGGGTGACCGCGTCGGCGCGCAGGAACCGATCGCCGTGATCACCGACAGATCCAGCCTGCAGATCGAATTCCGCGTTCCGGAACGCTATATCAACGAATTGTCCATCGGGATGTCGATGGATGTGACCCCGCTGTCGCGGCCCGACCAAGTGATTGCAGGGCGGATCACCGCGCTCGACAACGTTGTGGACCGTGCCAGCCGGACGTTGCGCGTGCAGGGTGAGGTCGAGAATACCGACGACAACCTGCGTGCGGGTCAGGCGTTTTCGGTGACGCTGTCCTTTCCGGGTGACACGCTGCCCGTCGTCGATCCGCTGGCGATCCAATGGACCGGCGACGGATCGTTTGTCTGGGTGGTCAGAGACAACGCGGCCCAGCGCGTGCCCGTCATGATCCGACAGCGCACAAGCGACAGCGTGATCGTCGAAGGCGATCTTGCGCCCGGCGATCTGGTGATCATCGAGGGCGTCCAGACCCTGCGCCCCGGTGCATCGGTGGATATCGCCACCGACGATGCGGCGAACGCCGGTTCCGCACTGCGGTATGGCATGAGCCGAAAATCATGAGACATTGAAAGGAAACGGACGATGAAACAACGCACAGCCGAGGATGCCGGACGTTCGGGTACCGCGCTGTTCGTGCGCAGGCCGATACTTGCCTTCGTGCTGAGCGCGTTGATCATCATCGCAGGTGTCGCAAGCCTCTTTGGGGTCGAAGTCCGCGAATTGCCTAATGTCGACCGTCCGGTCATCTCGATCTCGACCGATTTTCCCGGCGCGTCCCCCGAAACAGTCGATCAGGAAGTCACCGGACGGATCGAAGGCGCCGTGGGGCGCGTCGCCGGCGTGCGCTCGATTTCGTCGACGTCGCGTTTCGGCAGCAGCCGCGTGACACTGGAATTCGCAAGCGATGCCGATATCGACGTCGCCGCAACCGATGCGCGCGATGCGGTGGCGCGGATCATCAACAGCCTGCCCGATGGCGCAGAGGCCCCGCGCATCGTCAAAGCCGATGCAGATGCACAGCCGGTGGTGCGGATCGCTGTGACGTCGGCGACACGCAGCGCCCAGGACCTGACCCGCCTGGTCAGCGACAATATCGAGGACCGGCTGATTTCCATCGACGGTGTCGCCGATTTGCAGGTCTACGGCGACCGTACCCCGATTTTCAGGATCGACATCAACCTGATGGAACTGGCCAGCCGGGGGCTGACGCTCGCCGATCTGCGCAACACCCTCGCGGATGTCGCCTATGATGCGCCTGCGGGCGATCTGGCGGGTGATCGCCAGTCAATCAATGTGCGCACGACCGCCGCCGTGGCCACGCCCGGAGCGTTCGAGGATCTGGTGATCCGCGATAACGTGCGTGTTGGTGACGTGGCGCGCGTGACGCTTGGCCCGGCGCCGAACGAAACGATCTTGCGGGCGAATGGGGAAACCGGCCTTGGCCTTGGTGTCGTGCGCCAGGCGACCAGCAATACTTTGGCGATTTCCGCAGGCGTGCACGAGGCGGTCGAGACCCTGCGGCGGACGCTGCCCGAGGACGTCAACATTTTCATCACCTCCGACGATGCGGTGTTTATCAGCGGATCGATTTCCGAGGTGCTCAAGACGCTGATGCTGGCCGTCGCGATCGTGGTCGTCGTGATCTTCATTTTCCTGCGCGATCTACGCGCCACGCTGATCCCGGTGCTGACCATCCCGGTCGCCCTGATCGGCACGGTTGCGGCGATCTATCTGGTCGGGTTTTCGGTCAATATTCTGACGTTGCTGGCATTGGTGCTGGCGACGGGGATGGTCGTGGACGATGCGATCGTCGTGCTGGAAAACATCGTGCGCCGCCGCGCCGAAGGTATGGGGCCGCGCGCCGCCGCCGTTCTGGGCACGCAAGAGGTGTTCTTTGCCGTCGTCACAACAACGGCGACGCTGGCCGCGGTGTTCATCCCGCTGTCGTTCCTGCCGGGGCAGGCGGGCGGCTTGTTCCGCGAATTCGGCTTTACGCTGGCCTTTGCGGTGGGGCTGTCCTCGGTCGTGGCATTGAGCCTGTGCCCGGTGCTGGCCAGCCGCCTGTTGCGTGCGGATGCCAGTGCGCCGTCCTCGGGCGGGTTTTTCGGATGGCTTGGCGACAGGCTTGCGGCATTCTATGCCGCGACCCTGCGCAGCGCGCTGGCCAATCCGGCGGTCGTCATCATCGTGGCCGTTCTGTTTGCCCTGACCGCGGCGATGATGGCCACAGGTATCCGGCAGGAACTGACCCCGCCCGAGGACCGGGCGGTCGCGTTGCTCAGCGTGTCGGCGCCGCAGGGTGTGTCGCTCGATTATACCGCCACCAAGATGCGCGAAATCGAGGACCTGATGCAGCCTTTGCGCGACAGCGGCGAGATCACGAACCTGTTTTCGATCAGCGGCACGGGGTCCAATGCACGCGGCTTCATGGTGATGACGCTGGCGCATTGGGACGACCGCGCCCGCAGCCAGCAAGAGATCGTGGGCGACATCAACGCGGCCTTGCGCAATGTGATCGGGGTGCGTGCCTTTGCAATCCAGCCCAATTCGCTGGGTATTCGCGGGGCAGGGCGCGGTCTGACCTTTGCGGTCACCGGCAACGATTATGACCAACTTGCAACCGTGGCCGAACAATTGGTGGCGCGGATGCAGGAAAACCCCGCGTTCGGACAGGTTCGGCTGGAATATGAAACCACCCAGCCGCAATTGTTCATCGAGATAGACCGCACCCGCGCGTCCGATCTGGGTATCGACATCACGGGATTGGGCGATGCCCTGCGCGCGGTACTTGACGGGCGCAGCGTCGGGACGGTGTTCCTTGATGATACAAGCTATGACATCCAGTTGCTGGCGACGACAAACCCGGTGAATGATCCCGGAGATCTGGAGAATGTCTTTGTGCAATCCGGGGATGGGCAGATGGTGCCGCTGTCGACTTTCGTCCGGCTTGAGGAACGCGCAGTCGCGCCCGAACTCGAACGCGAGGGGCAGAACCGGTCGGTCGAGATTTCGGCAGGGCTTACGCCTGACCTGCCGCTGGGGGCAGCGCTGGCGCAGGTGCAGGCGATCGCGGACGATGTGCTGGCACCGCAGAACAACCTTGTGCCGCTGGCCGAGGCCGCGACGCTGGATGAAACCTCTGCCGGGCTGCTGCTGACCTTCGGTTTTGCACTGCTGGTGGTGTTCCTTGTGCTATCGGCGCAATTCGAGAGTTTCATCTCGGCGATCGTCGTGATGGCGACGGTGCCTTTCGGGATTGCCTGTGCCATGGTCGCGCTGGTGCTGACCGGGCTAAGCCTGAACCTTTACAGCCAGATCGGACTGGTGATGCTGATCGGGATCATGGCCAAGAACGGTATCCTGATCGTCGAATTCGCCAATCAGTTGCGCGACCGGGGCGAACCGATCCGCGATGCCATCGAACATGCGAGCACGATCCGCCTGCGCCCGGTCATGATGACGATGATTTCGACCGTGCTGGGTGGTGTGCCGCTGATCCTGTCGTTTGGCGCAGGGGCCGAAGCGCGCGAGGCGCTGGGTTGGGTCATCGTGGGCGGGCTGGGGCTTGCGACGGTATCGACGCTGTATCTGACGCCGGTCGCCTATCTTTTGCTGGCGCGGTTCTCGCAGCCCAAGGCGCAAGAGGAAAGCCGTCTGATCCGCGAACTGGACGCTGCCATCACCGGCGAGCGGACGGTCTGAGCCCAAAACACGGTTCCCATCACCCGGCACCGCGGTTAATCTGACCCCGACAGGCCCGCCTTGGCCAAGGGCATACCCGCGAGAGGTGACCGGATGACGGACCAACAGGATCTGGCGATCAGGGCTCGCGGTCTCGTGCGACGGTTCGGCGACCTGACAGCGGTTGCCGGGATCGACCTTGATGTGCGGCGCGGCACGATCTTTGCCGTGCTTGGGCCGAATGGGGCCGGCAAGACCACTTTGCTGCGGATGCTGGCGACGCTGACGGCGGCCGATGCGGGCACGGCCACAGTGATGGGACACGATATCACCACCGCGCCGCACAAGGTACGCGCCTCGATCGCTATGACCGGCCAATTCGCATCATTGGACGAGGATCTGACGGGGCGCGACAATCTGGTGATGCTGGCGCGCTTGTGGGGGTTTCGGTCCGGTGCCGCGCGGGCGCGGGCGGACGAGCTTTTGGCGGCCTTCGATCTGTCGGCGGCGGCCCGCAAACAGGTCAAGAATTATTCCGGCGGGATGCGCCGCAGGCTGGATATCGCGGCATCGTTGATCGTGACACCGGGCGTGCTGTTTCTGGATGAACCGACGACGGGCCTTGATCCATCTGCGCGGCAGGGCGTTTGGCATCTGATCCGGCAACTCGCCGGTGCAGGCGTCACGATCCTGCTGACCACGCAATATCTGGAAGAAGCCGATCAGCTTGCCGAACGGATCGCGGTCATCGACCACGGCCGCAAGATCGCCGAAGGCACCAGCCGCGAACTGAAGGCCGCGACCGGATCGGGGTTCCTGCATGTGTCGCTTGCAGATCCGGGGCAGTGCGACGCGGCAGCCGCCTTGTTGATGCAGCATCTTGGCGGCAGTGTGCAGCGCAGCCCCGAAGGTGCCGAATTGTCGGTTCTGGCAGGCAGCGCGACGGCGGCGAATGCCGCATTGGCCGCGCTGATCGAAGCGGGCTTTGATCTGACGGATTTCCGCATGGGCGCGCCCAGTCTGGACGAGGTGTTCTTTGCGCTGACCGGCGGACCCGACAGGGCGAAAGACGGCAAGCGCAATACAACGGAGGCTATGACATGACGGATGCAGCCGCGCAAACCGCCCGAATGTCGCCGGCTGACACGGCGCAAAATGATGTGACGATCGCGGCCTTGCGCCAAGTCGCGCCGCCGCGCGCTCCGGGGCCGGTGTCGAATGCGCTCGTGTTCGGCTGGCGCGCCATCCTGAAGTTTCGGCATGTCCCCGAGCAGTTGTTCGATCTGGTCATGACGCCGCTGATGTTCACCCTTCTCTTTACGTTCGTTTTCGGCGGCGCCTTGGCAGGGTCGACCGGGGACTACCTGCAATTCTTTCTGCCGGGGATTCTGGTCCAGACGGTTGTATTCAACTCGGTCTATTCGGGGATGGGCCTGTCGACGGATTTCCAGAAGGGGCTGTTCGACCGGTTCAGGACATTGCCGATCTGGTCGCTGGCCCCCTTTGCCGGGCTGATGGTCGGTGATGTGATGCGCCACCTGATCGCGGGCGGGATCATCCTCGGGATCGGGCTGATCCTTGGGTATCGCCCCGAGGCGGGTTTTGTCGGCACGGCGTTGGCCTTTGCGCTGCTGCTGACCATCGGATTCGGGATGGGCTGGGTGTTCATCGTGCTGGGCCTGCTGGTGCGCACGCCGATGACGGTCATGACGCTGGGCTTCACGATCCTGTTTCCGTTGACCTTTGCGTCCAACATTCTTGTCGATCCGGCCACCATGCCCGATTGGTTGCGCAGTTTCGTCGCGGTCAATCCGGTGTCCCTGATGACGACGGCTTTGCGTGGGCTGATGGCGGGAACGGCGACGCTGACACAGGTCTGCCTTGCATTGATCGCGCCGGTCGTGCTGACGATCACGCTCGCCCCGGTCGTGCTCTGGCTGTATCGGCGCAGGTAAGACCGGGGCGAGCGGGCGCGCGCGCGATCCTGACGGGAACTGTTTTGTGCAGCGGCGCGTTGGGCGCGCATAGGCAATGACGCGCGGCCAAGGCTGCAAGGCGTTTAGCACGGGGCACTATCTTGACCGACGATCTGACGCATCACGATGAAACATCACCCGGATGGGCACCGCGCCCGGTGTCGCTGGCGGTACTGGCAGCGGTCCTGATCCTTGTCCTGATCTTTGCACCCGACGTGTTGCTTGTCGTCTTCACCGGGTTGCTGGTCGGCGTGTTTTTCGGCGGTAGCGCGGATTGGCTGGCCCGGCGTTTGGGGTTGAACCGGATTTTCGGTGTGTTTGTTGTGATCGCAGGGATCATCGCGGCCCTTGTGATGTTCGGTGTCGGCTTTGCGCCTGTTGTCGCCGACCAGTTCGAACAATTGCTGCAGCGCGTCCCCGAGGCGATCAGCGATCTGCGTGACCGGATCGCCCAATATTCCTGGGGCGACGCGTTGCTGGCGCGGGCAACCCCAAGCGCCTTGCTGTCGGCAGAAGGTGGCGCATCGGCGGCGGGTGCGGTCACGTCTACTTTCGGCGCGCTGGGCAACATGATCATCATGCTGTTCATCGGCCTTTATGTCGCGTTGGCACCAACCATCTACCGCAAGGGCGTGATCGCCATGCTTGCACCATCCCTGCGGTCCCAAGGCAAGGACGTTCTGATGGAAATCGTGAATACGTTGAAACGCTGGTTGCTGGCACAGCTTTTTGCGATGGCGATCGTCGGGGTGCTGACATGGCTGGGGCTTTGGGCGATCGGTGTGCCGCTTGCGCCGGTTCTCGGGCTGATCGCCGCGCTACTGGCCTTTATTCCGAATATCGGCCCCATTCTTGCGGCTGTGCCGGGGGTTCTGCTGGGGTTTTCGCAGGGGCCGACAATCGCCTTGCTGGCCGTCGGCGTCTATGTCGCGGTGCAGTCGCTGGAAAGCTATGTGATCACCCCGTTGATCCAGCAGGAACAGGTGTCATTGCCGCCCGCGCTGATCATCTCGGCGCAGCTGTTGATGGGCACGCTGTTCGGCATTCTGGGCTTGGCGCTGGCGACCCCGCTGGCGGCGGTCGGGCTTACGCTTGTGCGCGAAACCTATGTCGCCCGGTATCTCGAACGCGAGCAACCGGATGCGCGCTCTGTCGGTGCGTCCCGGCGCTGAGCGGACTGCCACGTCGTCGATGCCTTGTTGACGGATCTGCCCGTTGACCGCTTGGCCATGGCACGTCAGGCGCGCGCGGACCCATCCAGAAGTGCCGCCAATTCCCGCAGCAGCAGGGCGTTCGAGATCGGTTTCGCCAACAGCTGTACATCCCGCAGCGCGGGTTCAGCGTCTGGCGGGGCGCTGTATCCGCTGATCACGACATAGGGAATTCCTTTTTCACGCAAGGCGACCGCAATCGGTGCCGACGACCGCCCGTTCAGGTTCATGTCCAGCGTCGCGGCGTCAGGGCGGTTGTCCGCCAGCATTTCAAGTGCGCGTTTTGCGTCTTGAACGGGCCCCAGAACCTCGCAGCCCTCATCTTCGAGAAGCAACTGCAAATCGAGCGCCAAAAGCATCTCGTCTTCGACGATCAGGATCTTTTTCCCGGCCAGCGCGGTTGCGGGCGGTATCTGGTCATCCATGCCCTGTCCTATCCATGGGAAAAGAAATCTCTGCGTGATAACCCGTCGCCAGCGGCAAAAGTTCCACGTTTCCGTCAAGCTCGTAGGTGCAGGCTTGCTTGATCAGTCGCATCCCAAAGCCGGGATCGTGGGCAGGTTCGACAGGTGGCCCCCCGTTTTCGTGCCAGATCAGATGGACCATCTGCGCCGTCCCGACCGAGGTCAGTTCCCATGTCATGCCAAGCGTCCCGCCTTCCACCGACAGCGCGCCATATGTCGAGGCATTCGTCGCCAGCTCATGCAGGATCAGCGCCAGCCCAAGCCCCTGCTTGGGGGTCAGCACGACCTCTGGGCCGCTGATGTCCACGTCGCGCCGTCCCTCGACACGATAGGGTGCCAGCGCCTTGCGTGCCAGCGTCGCAAGATCGGCGGACTTCCAATGCGTTTGCAGCAATTGGTCATGTGCATGGCCCAGCGCCTGAATGCGCCCGATGAAACGGTCGCGGTATTGTTCGACCGTCATCTGCGGTGATCCCGGTTGCCGGGCAAGTGCCTGCACGACGGCCAGCGTGTTCTTGACCCGGTGGCTCAACTCATCGGTCAGCAATTGGCGCTGTTGTTCGGCCTCCTTGCGTGCGCTGACATCGCGAAACAGGATGCCGACCATGTGCGCGCCCTTCTGCCCGACGGGAAAGGCGTAGACGTCGAAATAGCGGCCCATCACGTCGGACGGGGCCTCGAACCTTTCCGGTTCGCCCGAGATGGCGACTTTGCCGTATCTTTGTGGCCAATACCTTTCGAGGTGCGGCACCATATCCCGGGCTGTCTTGCCTTGGGCATTGGCAAGGCCTGTTTGCCGCTCAAAGGCGCTGTTGACCTTGATAAAGCGGTAATTGACGGGAATGTCGTTCTGGAACAGCACCTTGATGATGGCGAAACCTTCATCGATGGAATCGAACAGCGTCTGGTAATTCTGCTGGCTTTCGCGCAAGTCGCTTTCGATCCGCCGCGCGGGCGAGATATCGACGAAGCTCAGAACGACACCTGCGATGCTGCCGTCGGTCCGCCGGTCGGGGTGGATGCGGAGGAGGTACGATCTGCCAAGTTGACATTGGACCTCGGTCTCGACGGGGATCAGATCACGCAAGACCTGGCGTGCGTCCTTGTCCAGCGTGTCATAGACCAGCCTGCTTGTGACATCCGTGATCAGGCGCCCGGTGTCCGTTTCGGTGATGGCGAACAGGTCCGCCGCGGGCGGCGTGAACACGCGGATACGCATGTGCGTATCCAGTGAAAGCATGCCGATCCCGGCTGCCGCCATCAGTTCTGCCAAGTCATTGCGCCTGTCGTCGGGGCTGGGACCTGCGTCGATGAAGATGACCATCGCCTGACCGCCTGTCGCGTCATCGCTGATGTCCGGCAGGATATGCAGCGCGATACCGTGCGTGTGGCCTTCAAGGGCCACGTTTTCGGGCTGGCTGAGTATCGGCAGTCCGCTCTCCCGGGCCTTGTCCAAGGCCGGACCAAAACCTGCGCGCAATTCGGGCCGTAGCACTTTGACCAGCGGCATCGTCAAGACATCGCCGGACGGCAGGATGAAGCGGCCAGCGCCCGGCGACATCTGAATGATCTTGCCCGCTGCGTCGACCAATATGCCGGGCGGGGCAAGCTGGTCCGCCGCCGCGGCCTGTGTCAGCCCGGGCATCGTGGCGGGGGGCACTTCGGACACCCGATCCGGCGCTGTCTGGTCTCTTGATGCGAGGGGCATCGCCCGATTGCGTTGTCCGGCACCCGCAAGCGCGCTGTAAAGCTGCGCTGTCGGATTGCGCATCTTGAACAGGTCCGAGAGCGATGGCGGAGGATCGGCCGCGCCCAGCAATAGCGCACCGCCGGGCCGCAGCCCGTCGTGAAACTGGCGCAGCACCCGGTCCCGGACGGGACGTTCAAGATTGATCAGCAGGTCACGACAGATGATCAGGTCAAGCTGGGTGAAAGGCGGGTCTTGCAACGGGTTGTTGTCGGAAAACAGCACCAGCGCGCGCAAGTCTTTGCAGGCGCGGTAATGCGTGCCTTTGTCGATGAAAAAGCGGCTGAGCCGTTCTTGCGACACATCGGCTTCGATGGTGCGGGGAAAGCGTCCGGCGCGCACGCTTTCGTCCTCATCGCTGGCAACTATGTGGATCGGGACGGAGACGTTGCGACGCGCGGTGTCTTCCAGCAAAAGGATCGCAAGGCTGTAAGCGTCTGTGGCGGCTGCGACGCCGGCCGTCCATGCACGAATACCATCATCGGGGACGTTGGCGAACAGGGGTTGCAGCACCTCGTCGCGAAGGGTCTCGAAAAACGCTTTGTCATGAAAGAAATGTGTCATTGAACTCAGCAGGTCGTGGCGTGACTCCTGCGCCTCTTCTGGCACGTTTTCCCGTATTCCGGCATATTTGCCCAAATCAAGGCCGGGGTAAACCTGCATCTGGGTGGATGCCGCAGACCTTTTCACGCTGGCGCAAGCATACTGGCGGCACTGCCCGGACCGGGAGAATCATGCAGCACCTTGTCGGCTGGGGTCATGCAAAGGGCCAAGCCGCGATCGCCGCGATAAGCGGCGCAGAAGGTTCCGCAAGCATCAACACCGGCTTTTACTTTTGTGATCGGTCGACTATCGATGACGGTGAAACCCATGCCGTCCATTGTGACCGGCCCTGCAAACAGACGCGGCCCCTGATGTCGTCCGGGTTCGCCAATGCCCAAAACTGGAAAGACGAAGAGCAGATGAAACTATTGCGATACGGCGCGCGCGGTCAGGAAAAACCCGGATGTCTGGATGCGCAGGGGCGTGTGCGCGATTTGTCTGCCCATGTCGCGGATATCGCCGGCGCAGCGCTGCTGCCGGATGAAATCGCCCGGTTGAGGGCGCTTGAGATCGACAGCCTGCCCATCGTCGACGGCACGCCGCAGGATGATCTGCGCCTTGGTCCTTGCGTCGGGCAGGTCGGAAAATTCATCTGTATCGGGCTGAACTATGCGGATCACGCCGCCGAAAGCGGTCTTGCCGTACCGCCCGAACCGGTGATCTTCGGCAAATGGACTTCGGCGATCATCGGGCCCGACGACGACATCATGATTCCGCCCGGATCGGTCAAGACCGACTGGGAGGTGGAACTGGGCGTGGTGATCGGGCAGGGCGGCGTCCATATCGACGAGGCGGATGCCATGGCCCATGTCGCGGGCTTTTGCGTGATCAACGACGTTTCGGAGCGCGAATACCAGATGGAACGCGCCGGTACATGGGACAAAGGCAAAGGCTGCGATACCTTCGGGCCAACGGGGCCTTGGCTGGTCACGCCTGATGAAGTGGCCGACCACGACAACCTGCGGCTTTGGCTCGATGTGGACGGCAAACGTTACCAGGATGGGACCACCGCAACGATGGTCTACAAGGTGCCGCATCTGATCGCCTATTGTTCGCGATTCATGAGCCTGCAACCGGGCGACATCATTTCGACCGGGACACCGCCGGGCGTGGGAATGGGCCAAAAGCCGCAACGCTATCTTGCCGGGGGCGAAACCGTCCGGCTCGGCATCGACGGGTTGGGCGTGCAGACGCAGAAAGTCGTCTCTCAAGGCTGATTCCGACGGTTTGCCGTACCAAAAGTAAGTCTCTCTCACTTTCCGCTTGACGCAAGTGAGTACCATTTACATATTCGGATCACAGCGCGGCGCAGCCTCTGACGCCGCTTGTCGTTCCGCCGTCTCACCCGGCGAGGTGACGCCGCCGGCCCCTTCCCCCCGTGCCGGCGGCGGCCAGAGCGTCAGGAGCGCAGCTGCTGAAAGGACGCGTGTTGCGCCGCTTAGCGGCCAAAGATCGCCTCCACCTCGGCCTTGCCTTTCGGGCGCAGGGCCAAAAGCCCCGCGCGGCGTTCGATCAGATCGCGGTCATGTGCGCGCAGCACGGCGGCGCGGGCACGCGGCTCGGTCCAGCGCAGGTGATCCACCAAGGCGCGCAGCGTGTTTTCCTCGGCCATGGCGGGGGTGTCCTGATGGGTGAAAAGATGCGCCACCAGCGCCCGGCAATCATGGTCCAACCGCTCGGTCCGCCAGCGCAGCGCCTGTGCGATCAACCCCTGCGCCGGCGCGAACAGCAAGGCCAGCGCGAACCAGACGCCGGTCATGCTGGCCATCATGCCGCCAATCGACACATTCCAGCGCAGGGCCAGAAAATAGCCGCTGACACAGGCTGCGACCGAAAAAACCACTGCCAGCACGACCATCAGCCATAGGCGGCGGGTCAACAGATAGGCGGTTGCAGGCGGGACGATCACAAACGCGATGAACAGGATCGCGCCGACCGCGTCAAAAGCCGCGACTGCCGTCACGCTGGTCAGCGTCAGGATCGCATAATGCAAGATGCCCGGCAGGAACCCCAGCGCGGCAGCAAGTCCTGCGTCGAATGTCGCAAGCTTCAGCTCTTTCCAGAACACCAGCACGAAGGCAAGGTTCGCGACCGTCACCACGCCAAGCGTGGCCACGGCAACAGGGACATTGACGCCGAACAGCGGCACAGTATTGAGCCAGACAAACCCGATCTCGCCCAGCAGGACGCTGTCGACGTCCAGATGCACGTTGCGCGCGTTGATCGAAATCAGGATCACACCGGCGGCAAAAAGGGCGGGAAAGACCAGCCCGATCGCGGCGTCCATCTTGACCAGCCGTGATCGTGCCAGAAGCTCGGACAACACTACCGTCAGCACGCCCGTGATGGCCGCGCCCAACACTTGTACCGGGCCCGACGTCTGGCCTGTCAGCAGCCAGACCACGATGATCCCGAAGACGATGGAATGGCTGATCGCATCGGTCAGCATCGCATTGCCGCGCAGGATCAGGAACGATCCCAGCAGCGCCGCCGAAATCCCTGTCAGCACGCCGGTCAGCACGATCATCATCGGGATTGAGTTGAAGAAGGCGGCGATCATTCCGTGCCCCCCTTCGCGGTGTCGCCCGGCTGGCCTGATAAAGCGGCCGCCTCGGTATGGCCCGCGGTCGTCAGTTCCCAATGCGGGGTGGTTTCGGGCGGATGCATGACCGACCGGATCAACCCGCGGCTTTCTAGCGATGCCAGCCGTGCTGCGGGCGGCTTGGCGCCCAAGGCGACCTGCAACATGCCGCGCTCGGACGGATAGCCCGCGTCGTCATGCATCCGCGCAAAGCCTTGCAAGGTGGCCAGCACCCGCCCGTCGCTGATCCGTGCGCGCGCCTGACGCGTCGCGGCTGCCTGCCACAAAAGCCCCCGCCCGGGGGCGACCAGCAAGGACACGACAACGATGCCCGTGGCGATCAGCACCACGACCGGGCCGGTGGCCAGCCCCCGTGTCGTGGCGCTGACCAATGCGCCTCCCGCACCGGACGCAGCCCCGATCAAGGCTGACAACAGCACCATGCCGCCCAGCGAATTGGTCCATTGCCGCGCGGCTGCCGCCGGTGCGATCAGCAGCGCCACCATCAGAACCACGCCGACAAGCTGCAAGCCCACAACGATGGCGAGGGCCACCATCACGGTCAGCCCGGCCTCCAGCACGGTGACCGGAAAGCCCTGCGCACGCGCGAAATCGGCGTCGAAGCTGACCAGTTTGAATTCCTTCCACAAGGCCAGCACCAGCATCAAGGCGGCAAGGCCGATCCCGCCCATGATCCAAAGATCGCTCCGCAGGATCGCGGCGGCCTGCCCGAAGAGGAAAGTCATCAACCCAAGGCTGCCGGATCCGCCCTCTGACTGGATCACCGTCAGCAGGACAATCCCGACCGCGAAAAACACGCTCAGCACGATGCCAAGTGCGGCGTCGGTCTTGAGCGTGGTGCGCCGCACGATCAGCATCATGATCAGCGCGGCAAGCGCGCCTGTGGCAAAGGCTCCGGCCATCACGCTGCCCAGATCGCGCCCGCCCGCGATCAGGAAACCCAGACAGACGCCGGGCAGGGCGGCATGGCTCAGCGCGTCGCCCAGAAGGCTCTGCCGCCGCAGAACGGCAAAAGCCCCGAGCATCCCTGAAATCGCCCCAAGGATCGCCGCACCGACCAGAACGGTCTGAACGATACTGCTGGACAGCAGAGCGGCGATTGCGGTCACGGCGCAGGTTCCTCTGCGGGCACCGCGATCATCGCCAGATGACGGCCATAAGCCGCGCGCAGGTTATCCGCCGAATAGGTCTCACTGACTGGGCCTTGCGCGATGATGCGGACGTTCAGCATGACCAGCCAGTCGAAATAGCTTTGCACGGTTGTCAGGTCGTGATGCACGACGATGATTGTGCGCCCGGCGTCGCGCAGTTTTTTCAGCAGGGCGATGATGATCGCCTCGGTGCTGGCATCGACGCCCGCCATCGGTTCGTCAAGGATCAGGATAGGTGCGTCCTGCACAAGGGCGCGGGCGATAAAGACGCGCTGCTGCTGGCCGCCCGACAACTGGCTGATCTGGCGGTCGGCATAATCCTGCATCCCGACCTCGGCCAAGGCCGCCAGCGCGCGGGCATGTTCGGCCTTGCCCGGACGACGCAGCCAGCCCAGATGCCGGTAAAGCCCCATTTCCACCACATCGCGCGCGGTTGTGGGGAAATCCCAGTCAACACTGTGGCGCTGCGGGACATAGCCGATCTGCCCGCGCATCTGCCCGATGGGACGACCCAGAAAACGGACATGACCTGCCACCGGGCGCACCAGTCCGAGCGCCGCCTTGATCAGCGTCGATTTGCCCGCTCCATTGGGGCCGACGATGGCGCACATCACACCGGGCGGGACATCAAGGTCGATGTCCCATAGCACCGGATTGGCGCCGTAGGTGACGGTCAGGTCCTCGACATGCAGCGCCTGATCAGGCTCGTGCAGGGTGTCGTCACGCATCATCATCTCTCCAGTGCGGGCGGCGCAGGGCAAGCCATGCGCCGCTAGCGCGGTGGCGTCAGTCCAAGTTCCAATCCTGCGCCCAGTCCTGCAACGCCGCAGGCCAGTCCGGCAGCTCTCCGCCAAGCGCTTCGGTGAGAGTGACCGTATTGGCGCGGATCATTCCGATATAGGTCGCCTCGGGGGTGCCGTCATCACCCATCGCGTCCGAAAACAACGCGCCGCCGATGACGACATCATGGCCTTGGCTTTGTACCTCTGCGACCAATGCCTCGATCGTGCGGGGGTTGATGGTGGTTTCGACAAAAACCGCAGGCACGCCGCTGTCAGCGACAAAGGCCGCGACACCGCGGATATCTGCGATGCTCGCCTCGGATTCAGTGCTGATGCCTTCGATGGCTTCCGAGGCTTGCATATCATAGCCCGCAGCGAAATATTCGAACGCGTCATGTGCGGTGACCAACAGGCGCTGGTCCTCGGGGATCGAACCGATCGCGGCTGTCACCCACCCATGCAGGGCGTCCAGTTGGGCCGTGTAATCCGCGACATTCGCGGCCAGATCACTGGCGCAATCGGGGCGCTGGGCGGCGATGGCATCGGCGATCACGGGGGCAATCCGTGCCCAGAGGCTGACATCCATCCACAGATGCGGGTCGATCTGATCCGCGTCTTCGGCATCGCCCATCAATATGCTGTCGTCAAAGGCCGCGCGCGCAAGGCCGACTGTCGCGGTTCTGTCGGTGAAGCCCGCCAGCACCTCGGCCAGTCGCGCCTCGAGTGCGGGATCGACGTAGAGGATCAGATCAGCACTGGCGAGCTTTTGGACATCCGCTGCGGTCGGCCGGTAAAGATGCGGATCGCTGCCAGCACCCAGCAGCGAAGTGACCTCGGCGCATGTGCCCGCCACATTGGCCGCAACATCCGCAATCATCGTAACGGTGGTCAATACGTTCAGCGGCTGGTCCTGCGACAGGGCAGGCGTTGTGATTGCGATGGCGGCAGCCGTCGCGACAAGTGTGGGGTTCAACCTTTTGGCCAACATGCGGGTTTCCTTCGAATCGTGACGTGGTGTTCGCAATATGTATGCAAATGAGAAGCGTTTGCAACTGCATTTGACGATTACCGACAGAGGCCGCCTGACCTTGGCGCGATGATGCAGCCCCGTGCCGAAAGGCAGCACCGATCACGCCGCATCTGACACAGGTTTTTGACATCGCAGACCTGCGATCGCCCAGGGCGTCGGGACGCGAAAGTCACCGATTGCGCGCAGGCGGTCTTGCCTGTGCTTGCGCCTTGGCGGACTGAAAAGCCCCAATTTTTCATAGTGTTTTAAGCGATCAGTCCAGCGACTGAAGGGGTTTTTTAACACTCGGGGCCTTTGATCCGACAGGCATCTGACAAAGGACCAGACGACGTGAAAAGATCGCTCTCTCTTGTTCTGCTGTTTTCGCTTGCAGCCTGCAATCTGGATGACGCAGGGTCGGGGACAGCCGGAGGCGTCGTCACCGCGCCGCCCGATGATGGGCCCCCGGCGATCATCGGCACGACGTCGGGCGACAACCCTTTTCCTTGGAACCGGTACTTCGTTACGGAATTCGATCCGGCAGACGTGCAACGGATACGCAGCCTGTCGGGCTTTGTCGCGAACAGCTTTGGTTTCAACCTGCGCGTCACCGCCCACCCGGTCTTTCGTGGTGGTGGCCGGATCGTCAGATCGCACCCGCTTGTTGCGGCACGGCTTGATTACGCGCTGTCAACGGGGCTGACCGGGGCGGGGCAGACAGTGTCGATGATCGACGATGGTATCCGGCTGTCGCACGACCAATTCAGCGGCAAGACGATCCATACGTCCGGGGGCGCACCTGCATCGGGCGATTTTCATGGCACCGCCGTCGCGTCTGTGTTGGCGGGAAACGGGACGAACGGCGGCACTCTTGGCTTTGCGCCGGGGGCCGACCTTCATCAAGGCTATCTGAATTATGCAACCTCGGTCAGCTGGTCGACGCTTGGCAACCACATGCGCGACGCAGCCCAGATCGGCGCGATTGTATCCAACAATTCCTGGGGTCTGGCCGACAAGACCGTCCAGAACAGCGACATGGGCAGTTTCCTGTGGGCGACGCGCCCCTATGTCAGCGGCCTGCGCACCTTTGCAAAAGACGGTGTGATCGTGTTCGCGCTGCAAAACGATTACAATGCCACGAGTGCAAGCCTGATGGCGGCGCTGCCCCTGGGCGCCCCTGACCTGGAAGCCAACTGGATCAGCGTGATCAACGTGATCCCCGAATTCGACGATACCGGCATCAGGGACGCAATACGCGTGTCCACGGCCTGTCTTGAAACCGCGCGATTCTGCATGGCGGCGAACGGGCAGATCAAGGTTGCCGCGCAAAGCAGCGACAGCAGCTATCAGATCGGCGTCGGTGCCTCCTTTGCTGCGCCGCAGGTCGCAGGCTCCATCGCGCTTTTGGCCGAGGCGTTCCCCGAACTGAGCGCTGCGCAATTGCGCGACAGGCTGCTTGCGACGGCGGACAATGGATTTTTCACGCATGACTTCGTGCACGAATTCGCGCCGGGCATCACGCATGGATACAACGCGGAATTCGGGCACGGCTTTCTGGATCTCCGGTCGGCCTTGCTGCCGATCGGGCAGGCAATCGTGCCGATGGCCGATGGTGGCTTTGTTGATCTGGGCACGGCGGCGATCACGGCTGGCGCAGCTGTCGGGGACGGGTTGTCGCAGGCCTTGGCCGCTGTGGATATTCTGACCACGGACCAGCTTTACGGCAGTTTTTCGGTGTCCGGAGCCGTGTTGGCGGGCACTGACCGCCGCGAAGACCCCGCGGCCGCGGCGTTGATGGCGGTGTTGCGGACCGATATGGGGGGCAACCGTCACGCGATGAACGCTGCAATCCGCGGCGGCGGTGATCTTGCCGGCTATCGGAATGCCTGGCGCGATCAATCCGGCGCCGAGCTTTTGGGCGGCGAAATTGTTCCGCTCACGGCGCCGCAGGGCGATCTTGGTGCCGCGCTCGTCACAGGCAACGCAACGACCGGGCTCTCGCTGCATCGCAGGTTTGATCTGGCTTGGGGGCAGGCGCAAGTCGGGCTGACGACGATGCGCACGGATGGCACGATCCTTGGCATCGGCCAGCCCGGCAATGCGGATGACATCAGCTCTGTCACCAATGCGCTGCATATCGATGTGGCAGCTGGCCTGTCGCCGGTCACAGCCCTGCGCATGACCGCAGAGATCGGCATCGCGACAGGGGACGGCGCGGGACTGCTCAGCAATCTCGGCGCGCTCAGCTATGACCGGGTCGGGCTGGCTGTTGCGCAGGCGGATGTCCGCAAAGCGGGGGATGTCCTCTCGATTTTCGTCCGCCAGCCGATCGGCATAACGCGGGGGTCGGCGCGCATGGATTTGCCGGTGCAATTGACGAATGGCCAGGTTCGTTTTGCCAGCCACGATATCAGCCTTGCGCCAGTCGCACGTCAGCTTGATCTGGGCCTCGCATATCAGGTTCCCGTGTCCCGAGCGGGCAATCTGAGCGTCGGCCTCATGCACAGCCGAAACGACGGCAACATCACCGGGCAAAGCGCGATATCCGGATTTGTCGGTATGCAATTCAGTTTCTGAGTCACGGACGTCCGGCAGCCGCGGCACGCAGCGCCATGTGCCTGAAAGTGGTGCCCGGGGGCGGAATCGAACCACCGACACGAGGATTTTCAATCCCAAATTGTGGATGGAAGATCAGTCGGTTAGGCGCGAAATTTCTGTCAAACCCACCATGGAAAATCAGGCACTTACGGGCCGATTGTCAAACCATTTGTGGGCCCGGAAAGGGGCTTTGGGCGGATGGTGCGGAGGCGTTTTCCGTTCTGTCAAGCGGTTTGATCCATCACGGTCAAGGGGGCGCCGCGCCTCCTTCCCGGGGGCCCGCGCATGAGTTGGAAGGTCGCCAATCTCTGCGCCGACCGGATCTTCGGCAGCGCCTCGCGCAAACAGATCATCATGTTCTTGGCCGATAAGGCGAGCGACGACGGCTCCGGCATCTGGTGCTCCAAGGGCACGATCCAGCGCCACACCGAGCTGGGCGAAAGCACGGTCAAGCGGACCATCACCGATTTCCTGCGCGAGGGCATCCTGGTCGAGACCGGGCGGCGGCCCTGCAAGAACGGATTCACCGTGATCTACCGGATCGCGCTGGACCGGGTGATGGCGCTGGAAAGCTCTGCCGAACCTGACGAAGGGACGGGGTCCACAGTGGACCCCGTCCAGCGTGGACCCCAAACCACCCTAAAACCGTCCATAAACCACCTACGCGCAAGCGCGCGGAGGCGGCGGTAGATGACAGGGTTGAGAAGATCTGGGCTGCCTACCCGAAGGACTGGCAGCGCGGGAAGGCGGCGAGTCTGAGCGCGATTGTCGAAGCGCTGGCCGAGGGGATCAACCCGGACGACCTGCTGCGCGCCGTGCAGGCCTACGCGACCGAGAGCGCGGGTTTCACACGTGCGAAGGTCTGTTTCGCCGACAACTGGTTCGCTGGCCGCCGCTGGCAGCGCTTCCTCGAAGTGGCGGCCGATGAACGAGAGGCCCGAACAACGCTGGCCGCCGATCATCATCCACGGCTGGCCGCTTGGGTGCGCGACCGCAGCCCGATGTGCAAACACATCACCGCCCCGCAGGTGACCGCGCTGGTGGCGGCGGGGCTGGTGACCGACGGCCAGTTGCGCGCCGCGGGCTTGGCGGGATGAACGGCGCGTCCTCTGCAAAATGCGCCGCGTATCGCGTGTTGTGCATCGCGCTTTCCGAAGCGTGCGCCCTGTCCTGCGTCCCCTGCGCCGTGTCGTTCGCATCGCGTCCTTTGCGCCGCGTCCGGTGTACTGTACTGTGTTGCGCGTATCGCGTTTCCCGCATCGCGCATCCCGCAGCCCGTCCCGCCGAGAGAACCCACCGAAACGGACTCCAAGCCGCTGACCCGCCTCCGCTGACGCTGGGAGGCGGGAGGCTTGGAGGAAGTTGGCAAGAAATAGGAACGTAAACTTCACATGCGCCACCATCGCAAACTGACCGACGACGAACGCCGCCAGATCATCGAGGCACGCGCCGGGGGCACGCCTGCCGCCGTGCTGGCCCGCCGCTTCGGCGTCTCGATCCGGACGATCTACAACACGCTGAGCCGGGCCAAAGGCACGCGCCCTGGCCCCACCACGACGATCAGCACCCGCCTGAGCGCACGCCAGCTGAAGGGGTTCCAGGGCGCGCTTGAGCGCCGCGGCATCACCGACCAACCTGCCGCGCTGCGCCGCCTTATGGGGGCGGCCGACATCCTGCTGTGTCCGGTCGATCCGGTCGTGCTGGACCATCTGCAAGCCTAGTGCGCGCAGGTCGCGACCGAAGGCACCGCTGTCAACCACATCGCCCGCAAGCTGAACGAGGCCAAATTGCGCGGCCGCCCGATCCCGTTTACCGACGATGACATGACCACGATCCGCACCTTCGCCGGGGGGCTGGTCGAATTCGCCGAGGCGTTTCGCATCCTGTGGGAGGCACAGTTGGCCGCAAAGACGCGCAAGGTCGACAAGGCGCTGGAGGGGGTGCAATCGAAAGGGCCGGCGTCCTATTGATCGCCGGGGTCGGGACCCAAGATTGTTGAGCTATGGCAGCAAATCAAGACGATTTACGCGATCAGTGCTCGCCCCGTCAACCTGACGGTCTTTGGCTGACAGCTCGGCACCAAGAGCCTCGAGAAGGCGCAAATAGACATCAAGGCTCACGGACACGACGCTATTATCGACGTCCGAAATGGTGGACTGGGCGGTGCCGGTCATCTTGCCCAACGCCTTCTGGCTGAGCTTTCGCGCGATCCGCCGGGCGCGGAGCGCAACACCTGCCTAGCGCAGGCTTCGGATCGGAAACAAGGACAAGTCCATCGGCCGACACCTATAGTTCATGAGCTATATTACAAGAATACAGTGCTCGAGCTATATAGTCCACGGACTGCAAGCAGAGATCAGTCGCGTCGGCGAGGCAGGTCACCGAATGCCGACCGGCCTTGGTCATCGAGGAACATGTCTCGCTTCGGGCGGCCTCGTCGAAATTTGAAGTCGCGCAACGCCCTCTATCGACCAGAAGGGACTGATAGCGTCCATTTAAGTAAACACAACGATGCCAAATGTTCATTTAACCGAACGAATGCATTGACAATGGTATCAAGTCACGCCAACGATGTTCAACTAAGCGGACGCAAGGAAAGCTCACGTCCATCAAACTGAATGACACGTCTGGAGCCCACCATGAAGCGCAAAAGAACCTACGCGCGCCAGACGCGTGAAGCCCTGTCGGTTCTAGGCAAGTTGATCCGGATCGGGCGCATGGAGCGCGGGATGACGGCGCAAGAACTCGCAGACCGCGTCGGCATCAGCCGCACAACGCTTTACAACATCGAGAAGGGCGCGCCGGGGCCCGAGATCGGCACCGTGTTCGAGGCCGCGGCATTGTCAGGCGTTCGCCTGTTCGACCAGGACGACGCGGCCCTGCGCACGGAAAACGCCCGGCTTGCCGAAAAGTTGACCCTTCTGCCCAAGAGTGTCCGCCCTTCCCGTACGGAGGTCGATGATGACTTCTGACCGCAGGACACCTGACAGCGCCTTCGTCTGGGTCTGGTTGCCGGGCGAGACCGAGCCAGTCGTGGCCGGTCGCATCACGTCTGAGGGCGGCCGCTACGCCTTCAACTATGGTGCAAGCTATCTGGACCGGGCAAACGCCATCCCTCTTTACACGCCCGAGCTGCCCCTCCGACGTGGCCGGCTCGATCCGCCGCCGAACATGGAAATGGCCAGCTGCCTGCGCGACGGATCGCCAGACGCCTGGGGCCGCCGCGTGATCATCAACCGGCTCGTCGGCCCAAAAGCCGCGGATCAAGGCGCGGGCGAGTTGAACGAACTGACCTACCTGCTCGAATCCGGCTCGGACAGGATCGGCGCATTGGATTTCCAGCACTCAGCCAGCGAATACGTCCCACGTCTGTCGACGCAGGCGAGCTATCAGGAGCTGATTGAGGCCGCGGACCGCGTGGAAAAGGGCCTGCCCCTGACGCCGACGCTGGACCAGGCGATCCATCATGGCACCTCGATCGGTGGCGCCCGACCCAAAGCACTGATCGACGATGACGACCGCAAGCTGATCGCCAAATTCTCGTCCAGCAAGGACGTCTACAGCGTCGTGAAGGCAGAGTTCATAGCTATGCGTCTGGCGGCGCTGTCAGGGCTGAATGTGGCCCGTGTCGCGATTTTCGAGACGGCGGGCAAGGACGTGCTACTGATCGAACGTTTCGACCGGATCAAAGCGGAGGCCGGATGGCACCGCCGCGCCATGGTCTCGGCGCTGACCATTCTGGGTCTGGGCGAGATGGAAGCGCGCTATGCGTCCTACGAGGACCTTGCCGAGTTAATCCGCCACCGCTTCGCCGATCCCAAGGAAACGCTGCGCGAGCTTTACGGGCGGATCTGCTTCAACGTGCTCTGCGGGAACATCGACGATCACGCGCGCAACCATGCCGCCTTCTGGGACGGCAAGATGCTGACTCTGACGCCAGCCTATGACATTTGCCCGCAGGGCCGCGCAGGCAACGAGGCGACCCAAGCGATGCTGATCAAGGGCGGGTCGCGGATGAGCACGCTTGCCGCCTGCCTGTCGGCGGCGACCGATTACCACCTGAGCGAAGACGATGCTGCCGCGATCATCGCACGACAGATCGAGACCATTTCTGAAAACTGGGCAGCCTTGTGCGACGAGGCGGCACTGAGCCCCGTGGATGCCAAGCTTTTTGCCGGGCGGCAGTTTTTAAATACTTATTGCGTGCAGGGCCTTGGTAGCCGGAAAGAATCGCTAAGGGCCTGTTTCGAAGATGCGAGGGTGCGCATCATCGGTCTGAGTGATCAGCACGGATAGGCTAGGCTAAGCAAGACGCACCCATGTCGTCTGGATTATAAACCGCAGAGCATATTTGCCCATTTGCGCCCCTAATCGCATGGCACTCGGCCTTGCATCGGCTTTGATAAGAAAACCGCTGCACCACACCTGGTCAAATCTCTGATTTCTAGCGAAGATATGAGATCAGACCGATTGGAGCGCCATTTTGGCCGACTACTACGACCGCCACGCTACCATTTTCATCGCGACCACGCGCGACGTCGACATGTCAGACGCAAGGGAGCGGTTTCTGGCAGCTGTACCTGCGCGGGCGAATGGTCCAGCACGTATTCTCGATGCCGGATCAGGGTCGGGGCGCGATGCGCTGGCTTTACGCGTCTTGGGCTACGATGTGAAGGCCTTCGATGCCTCGCCTGCCATGGTTGCTGCCACGCAAGCGCATGCGGCAGTCGAGACCCGACTGATGTGTTTCGAGGATTTCGCCTGGGAGCATTCGTTCGAAGGCATCTGGGCCTGCGCGTCTTTACTGCATGTGTCCGATGCGGACCTGTCTGGGGTCGTCGACCGCCTTGCCGCCCATCTAGTTCCTGGTGGCGCGCTCTACCTGTCCTTCAAGCGCGGCACCGGCGCGCGGGTGAAGGACGGACGCCGGTTTACCGACATGACGGCGGAAGGTCTGGCGGCGTTGCTCGACGGATGTGGCGCGTTCAACGAACCTGACCTCTGGGAGAGCCGCGATTGTCGCCCGGATCGGACGTCGGAGGTGTGGGTAAATGCAGTGGTGAATAAGACGTGACCGGCGGATCGAGTGTTCCTGCTGAGGGGTCAAGCAACCCTGCCTGCTCTGTATGCGATGCCGCCGCCAGCGATATCGTGGAATGTGACGCCCATGTTATCCTGATCCGCCACGGCGCAGGCCTTGCTCTCGCGCCCCGCCGTCATGTGGCCCGCTGGGGGGAGCTTTCCGCCGGAGAGCAAGCGGCCCTTGCCGCTAGGATCGGACCCGCGCAAGCCCTCCTCGAGACCGAGGGGACGAACGCGCGAGTAACGCTGGTCGAGACTGGCGACCATGTCCACCTGAGCCTCGATCCGCCATTGGCGGCACCCGGTCCCTTGCCGGGCATGCCCCATGATCGCCCGCTGATCTCGGGCGGCGAAGATGCGCTGCATGCCCATCTGCGTCCCATGATCGACCGGGCGCGCGCCGTCGATCTGTCGGTGTCCTTCCTGATGACCTCCGGCGTCAGGCTGGTGCTGCCGCATCTGCGCGATCTGCTAGACCGTGGCGGCGTGCTGCGGCTCTTGACCGGCGATTATCTGGGCGTGACGGAACCGGCGGCGCTTCGGCTGATTTCCGACCTTGAGGGCGCGCGCAGGCTGCATGTGTTCCAGGCCGCACAGATCCCGTTTCACCCCAAGGCCTGGATGTTCACCTTCACGGGTGACGGCGGGGCGCTGATCGTCGGGTCGTCGAACCTGTCGCGCTCAGCGCTGACCGATGGCGTTGAGTGGAACCTGCGCCATGTCGATCCGGTCGATCCTGCCCCGCTTCTGGCCGCCCGCGCGGCATTCGAGGCGCTGCTTGCCCGGCCCGAGGTGATCGAGTTGACGCCCGCCTGGATCGACGCCTACGAGGCGCGCCGCATCGCACCCCAGCCCACGGCCAGCGGCGCACCTAACGAAGCCCAGGAAACCGCCCCCACCCCGCACGAGGTTCAGGACGAGGCGCTGGCGGGCCTGCGCGCAACCCGGGCGAAAGGCTATGGTGCGGGGCTGGTCGTGCTGGCCACGGGGCTGGGCAAAACCTTCCTTGCGGCCTTCGACAGCGCGGATGCAGCCCGCGTCCTGTTCGTCGCGCATCGAGAGGAAATCCTGACCCAAGCCATGGCCGCCTTCCGCGCGGTCCGGCCCCGCGCCCGACTTGGACGCTACAACGGCGAGGAGAAGGACGCAGAGGCCGACATTGTCTTCGCCTCGGTCCAGACTCTCGCGCGCAATGCGCACCTGACCCGGTTCGACCCCCGGGCCTTTGATTACATCGTCGTCGACGAATTCCACCACGCGGCCGCTGCCACCTATCGGCGGATCATCGACCATTTCCAGCCCGGCTTCCTGCTGGGCCTGACCGCCACGCCCGACCGCAGCGATGGTGGTGATCTGCTGGGGCTTTGCGAGGAAAACCTTGTCTACGAATGCGATCTCTGGTCGGGTATCGACCGGGGGCTTCTGGCCCCTTTCCACTATTTCGGCGTGCCCGACCCGGTCGAGTATTCCCAGATCCCTTGGCGCAGCGGGCGGTTCGACGAGGCTGCGCTTACCGAAGCCGTCGCCACTCAGGCCCGCGCCGAGAATGCCCTTGAACAGCTCGCGAAACGCGGCGGCAAGAAGACAATCGGCTTCTGCGTTTCCCGCCGCCATGCCGATTTCATGGCCGATTTCGCGCAAGCGCGCGGCCTGCGGGCCGTGGCGGTCCATTCCGGGGACACCTCCGCCCCACGCGCCAGCGCGCTGAAGGCGCTGGAAGACGGTGATCTCGACATCGTCTTCGCCGTCGACATGTTCAACGAAGGCGTGGACGTACCTTCGATCGACACAGTGCTGATGCTGCGCCCGACTGAGAGCCCGGTGATCTGGCTGCAGCAACTGGGGCGCGGCCTTCGTAAGTCGGCAGAGAAAACACATCTGGCTGTCATCGACTATATCGGCAACCACCGGATTTTCCTGACGAAGTTCCGCACGCTTCTCAAACTAGGAGCAGGCGACGGTGCGCTGCGGCTGGCGCTAGAGCGGCTGACCGACAAGCTGATCCAGTTCCCAGTCGGTTGCGAGGTGCAGTATGATCTGCAGGCGCTCGACATCCTGCGGTCCCTGATCCGCCAGCCGCGCGACGGCGAGGAACTGGCCGCCTTCTACCGCGACTTCCGAGAACGCCACGGCACACGGCCTACAGCGTCCGAGGTGCAGCACGCGGGCTTCAACCCCGGCCGCACGGGGCATGCGGGCTGGCTGGGGTTCGTGGCCGACATGGGCGACCTTTCAGAGGCGCAACGCACCGCCTGGACTGCGCATCGCGCGCTTCTGGACGAGATCGAGACAACCCGCATGACCCGCAGCTACAAGATGTTGGTGTTGCGCGCGATGATCGAGGCCGACGCCTTCCCAGGCCGGATCGCCCTGAGCGACCTGGTGGAGCGCGTTTCCCGTCTCGCCCGGCGAAACCCGCAGATCAAGGCGGACCTGAGCGTCGATCCGGACGACGCGCCCCGGCTGCGCGCGGTCCTAATGCAGCAACCGCTGAAGATCCTGGCCGAGACGGTCTGGTTCCAGTTGGGCCCAGGCACGTTCGAAACCACGTTTGCGGAGGGCGAGAACGCGGCCCTTGCCGCGCTCGCCTCGGAACTCGTGGACTGGCGGCTGCTGCGATATCTCCAAGCGCGCGATGTGACCTATGACATGCCCGAGGGCACCAGCCTGGCGGAAGCCGCCGAAGATGCAGCCCCCGCACCGGTCGCCCCCACCCATGGCCTGACCCTATGGCAGGAATACCAGCGCGACCAGATCGCGCCGCATTTCGGAGCGGTGTTCAACACAGGGTCATGGAACGCCGGTATCGTAGTTCTCAAGGGCGTGCGAGCATGATCCTGCTGGTAACAATGGACAAAGGTAGCATGTCAGTCGGCAGCCATTACGCCGACCAGTTCGCCAGCCCTACGCGCTTTGTCTGGCAGACCCAGACCAGTACCCGCCGCGACGACATGCGCGGTCGCGTAATTTCTGGCGTGGAGCCCGGCTGGACGGTTCACTTGTTCCTTCGAAAATCGAAACTGCGCGATGGGCGCGCAGCCCCGTTCCGTTATGCTGGGCCGGTGCAATTCGCAGGCTGGGAGGGCAAAGCTCCGATAACGGTGCAGTGCGACCTTGCCGAGCCGGTACCACAGCAGTTGCGGGAGTTGTATGGCGTCCAGGGTTGATGGTCGGCGATCGACATCGGCGGCGAGCCGACCTTAGCTGTGCCCGCAAACTAAATTGGGCAACCTGACGAAATCGGACGCTGGAGTCCGCAACCCAGGTTTTTCGATTTGCAAACCGAGCGGACGGTGAGTCTGAGCCATCTTTGTTGATTGTCACTGAGAACTGACCCGGCAGCAGCAGAAATTGTCATCGAGAATTGACCCATGTGCAACCTTACCCCGGCTTGAATCAGCTGGGAGCACTTGGAGTGATAGACATGGGATTTTTAAAAGTTATCCGGAAATGGGCGCTGCGTGACAAGATGCCCATTCGCGAGATCGCGCGGCGGACGGGCGTGTCTCGCAACACGATCAAGAAGTATTTGCGGGAGGGGATTGTTGAACCTGCGTTTCACGCGCCAGATCGTCCCAGCAAGCTGGACCCTTA
>NZ_KB907985.1 GCF_000382265.1 Yoonia vestfoldensis DSM 16212 | reverse complement strand
AAGGGTCCAGCTTGCTGGGACGATCTGGCGCGTGAAACGCAGGTTCAACAATCCCCTCCCGCAAATACTTCTTGATCGTGTTGCGAGACACGCCCGTCCGCCGCGCGATCTCGCGAATGGGCATCTTGTCACGCAGCGCCCATTTCCGGATAACTTTTAAAAATCCCATGTCTATCACTCCAAGTGCTCCCAGCTGATTCAAGCCGGGGTAAGGTTGCACATGGGTCAATTCTCGATGACAATTTCTGCTGCTGCCGGGTCAGTTCTCAGTGACAATCAACAGCCATAGCTGATGAAATCATGCGATTTGAGGTCGTCCGCAGTCGTGATCGCTGGATAGCGCGCCAGATAGTCGGGGCTTGCAAAAAGCCGCGCTTCGCCATCGGGCAGGCGGCGGGCGATCAGGTTGGGCTGGTCGGGCCGCTGATGGCGCACAGCGATATCGGCCTCGCGCCGGTTCAGGTTGCGGATATCATTGGCGGCGACCACTTCCACCTCTAGCTGGGGCGCAAGGTCGCGGATACGGCGCAGCACGGCAGGCACGCGCACCGCCGACATCAGATCACTGGCGGTGATGCGGACGCGGCCGGTCAGACCCTGCGTCTGGCCACTGGCGGCCAGCGCGACACGGTCTGCTGCCTCGCCCATCGCGCGGGCATGGATCAACAGACTAGCGCCTTGTTCCGTCAAGCGCTGACCGCGCCCTTCGCGCAGAAACAGCGACAGACCAAGCGCATCCTCGAGCGCTGCGATCTGGCGCCCCAATGTCGGTTGCGTCAGCCCCAACTGACGCGCTGCGGCGGAATAGGACCCCGTTTCCGCCACGGCGAGAAAGCCGCGCATCCGGTTCCAGTCAAAGCCATTATCCATGCATAAAGGCATATCTATTGGACGATATTTGTCAATATCATACCAAACCGTATGGACGTAAGGTTTCGCAAACAGGAGATACCAATGACCGACACCGCCACGTTCTGGAACCGTGCCGCTGAAAAATACGCGGCATCAAAAATCGGCAACCCTGCGGCCTATGCATATACGCTGGGCCGCACACGCAACTATCTGCGCCCGACGGATCGTGTGCTGGAAATCGCCTGTGGCACCGGATCGACCGCTGTTCTGCTGGCCCCCGATGTCGCAAGCTATCTAGCTACCGACATTTCGCCCGAGATGATCCGGATCGCGCAGGGCAAGCTGCCTGTCGCGGGGGCCGACCTGCGCTTTGATGTGGCGTCCGATCTGCCGGAAACCGGGCAATTCGATGCGATCCTCGCACATTCTTTCTTTCACCTTGTCCCCGACATGGAACGGCGCATGGCGGGGATTTACGATCTGCTGACGCCCGAGGGCTATTTCATTTCCAAGACCGCGACGTTGAAAGGGCGTGGTCTGAAATGGGCGCTGATCGGCGCGGTGATCCCGATTGCGCAGATGCTGGGCAAAGCACCCTATCTGCGCAAATTCAGCGCTGCAGACCTGGAACAGGCCGTGCGCAATGCCGGGTTCGAGATTGTCGAGAGCGGGGATTTCGCCGCGCCCGCCCGTTATATCGTTGCGCGCAAACCGGGGGTGGCCAGCCCCGCATAAGGCGCTAGTGTTGGGGCCAAGCAAAGGAGCAAGGACAATGACACTGCACATCTACCTGTCCGGCGAAATCCACACCGACTGGCGCGACCAGATCGTGAAAGGAGCCACTGATCTTGACGTGGCGTTCACCGGGCCTGTGACTGACCATGCCGCGTCGGACGATTGCGGCGTGGCAATCCTGGGGCAAGAGCCGGACAAATTCTGGCACGACCACAAAGGCGCCAAGCTGAATGCGATCCGCACGCGCCACGGGATCGAAACTGCCGATATCGTCGTCGTGCGCTTTGGCGATCAGTACAAGCAATGGAATGCCGCGTTCGATGCGGGCTATGCAGCCGCACTGGGCAAGTCGCTGATCGTGATGCACGGGCCGGATCATCAGCATGCGCTGAAAGAGGTGGATGCTGCGGCGCTCGCGGTTGTGCAAACGCCCCAACAGGTCGTCGATGTGCTGGCCTATGTTCTCAACGGCTCGTTGCCAGCCGGTCAGGGTTAACCCGGCCTAGGATGTTGCCGGGATCGATTTGCCTTTGGCGACTGCGGGGCGGGCATAGAACCTTTCCACATAGGCAGGCACGTTTTTCAGGTCGTGATAGCCGACGACATCCTTGGTGCCGTAGAATTCCAGCGCGTTGATCCACGGCGCAATCGCCATGTCGGCGATGGAATAATCCCCGGCGATCCAGTCCTGCCCTTCCAGTTCGTTCTCGATCACCGAGAGCAGGCGGATCGCCTCGTCCCTGTAACGGTCGCGGGGGCGGTCATCCTCGATCTGCGCGCCGGCGAATTTGAAGAAAAAGCCCATCTGCCCGAACATCGGCCCGACGCCGCCCATCTGGAACATCAGCCATTGCGTGATCCTGTGCTTGTCGGCGGTGGTCTTGCCGATGAACTTTCCTGTCTTTTCCGCCAGATACAGAAGGATCGCGCCGCTTTCGAACAGGGCGAGCGGGCCTTCGGGGCCGTTCGGGTCGATGATCGCGGGGATCTTGTTGTTGGGGTTCAGTGACAGGAATTCGGGGCTTTTGACGTCGACATCCTTGAGCGTCACAAGGTGGGGTTCATAAGCCAGTCCCATTTCCTCCAGCGCGATCGACACTTTCACGCCATTGGGCGTGGGGTAGGAATAAAGCTGAATGACGGAAGGGTCCTTGGCGGGCCAGCGTCCGGTGATGGGGAACGAGGACAGGTCGGGCATGGTTGAGGTTCCTTTTCCAATGCGTCTGTGTCTGACCTAAGCACCGGCCAAACCGAAAAAAACCAGTGTTCATGTTTGTTAATGACGATAATGTTGTGCGTAGTCGCGCAACCGGAACAGCACCGGGCCGCAGGGAACATCAAGTGGGAAACTGTTATGCTTCAGGAATTCAAGGACTTCATCGCCAAGGGCAGCGTCATGGACCTTGCCGTGGGTATCATCATCGGTGCAGCCTTCACAGCCATCGTCAGCAGCTTGGTCGATGATCTGATCCAGCCGTTGATTGGCCTGATCATCGGCGGGATCGATTTCAGCGGGCTCAGCTTCGGGGTTGGTGATGCGCAGTTAATGTACGGCAATTTCATCACGGCGGCGATCAACTTTCTGATCATCGCTTTTGTGGTGTTCATGTTGGTCAAGGCAGTCAACCGCGTCAAATCCATTGCCGAAAAACCCGATGACGTCGCGCCAGAGGTCCATACCGGCCCGTCGGAGCTGGATATCCTGATCGAAATCCGCGACGCACTGGCCAAGCGGCCATAATCGAGGAAAGGCCCGCCTAGCAGCGGGCCTTTTCGTTTACGCTTTCAACGCCAGCGCAGGCGACAGCACGTCGATCCCCAGGGCCTTGCCGACGGCGTAATAGGTCAGATGCCCGGCATGGACATTGAGCCCCGCCAGCAGATGCGGATCATCCTCGCAGGCCTGACGCCACCCCTTGTCGGCCAAGGCCAGCATGAAGGGCATCGTCGCATTGCCCAGCGCGATGGTCGATGTGCGCGCGACGGCCCCCGGCATGTTCGCCACGCAATAATGCATGATTCCGTCCACGTCATAGATCGGGTCCTGATGCGTCGTCGCGCGGGAGGTTTCGAAACAGCCGCCTTGGTCGATCGCCACGTCGACCAGCACCGCCCCCGGTTTCAGGTCCGCCAGCTGCGCGCGTGAAATCAGCTTGGGTGCAGCCGCGCCGGGGATCAGCACTGCACCGATGATCATGTCCGCCTCGCGGGCAAGGGTGATGGTGTTGGCCTTGCTGGCATAGCTGGTCTTGAACTGGCCCCCGTGCGTGTCGTCAAGATACCGCAAGCGCGGCAACGAACGATCCAGCACGGTCACATCCGCACCCATGCCTGCCGCGATCCGTGCAGCGTGGGTACCCACGACACCGCCACCGATCACGACGACCCGCGCAGGTGCGACGCCCGGCACACCGCCCATCAGCACACCGCGCCCGCCATTGGCCTTTTGCAGCGTCCATGCGCCCACCTGCGGGGCAAGCCGGCCCGCGACCTCTGACATGGGCGCCAGCAACGGCAGACCGCCACGATCATCAGTCACGGTTTCATAGGCGATGCAGGTCGCCCCCGAAGCCATCAGGTCGCGCGTCTGGTCAGGGTCGGGGGCCAGATGCAGATAGGTGAACAGGACCTGCCCTTCGCGCAGCATCTTGCGTTCCACCGCCTGCGGTTCCTTGACCTTCACGATCATGTCGGCGTTGGCGAATATATCCGCCGCCGTTCCCGCGATCTGTGCACCGGCGGCGATGTAATCGTCATCGCTGAACCCCGCGCCAATGCCTGCGCCGGTTTCGACCATAACGTTGTGGCCGTGGGCGACAGCTTCTTGTGCCGCATCGGGTGTGACCCCGACACGGAATTCCTGTGGTTTGATTTCTTTCGGACAGCCGATCAGCATTGCGAACCTCCCGCGTTGTGGCACCATCCTGCGCGCGTCAGGATGCAATGTCTTGGAATCCTGTCTTGGGTCAGGCCTCGTTTCACGCTAGGATCGCGCGTCAGACAGTCACTTCACGAAAGGATCTTGCAAGCTATGGACATCGACAGTATCGACCGCCGAATCCTCGCGGTTCTGCAAAAATCGGGCCGCATTTCAAACGCGGACCTGTCAGAGGTGGCGAACCTGTCGCCCTCGGCCTGCCACAGGCGGGTGCAACGGCTGGAAAAGGACGGGTACATCCGCGAATATGTCGCCCTGCTGGACCCGCGCAAGATGGGGCGGCCCACGACCGTCTTTGTCGAAATCACGCTCAGCGGGCAGGCGGACGAGGTGCTGGACGCGTTTGAAAAGGCGGTGGCCAAGGTCCCCGACGTGCTGGAATGTCACCTGATGGCGGGGTCGGCGGATTACCTGCTCAAGGTCGTGGCCGGCGACACCGAGGATTTCGCCCGCATCCACCGCAAGCATCTGGCGACCTTGCCCGGCGTGGCGCAGATGCAATCGTCCTTTGCGCTGCGCAACGTGCGGCAAACCACGGCATTGCCGGTTTAGGCGATTTTGACGCAGCGGCGTTTCGTCCTATCATCAGAAGATAGAAACTTTAAAGTTGAAAGGATCAGCTCATGGCCGATGACAAACGCCCCGGCGGCCGCTTGATGGACCGCCGCGAATATCCTGGCAAGCCAAAGCCTCTGACAAGCGGTCCTGACTCGACCGTGGCAGAGGCCGTGGCCCAGATGTCCGACAAGAACTATGGCTGCGTCATCATCATTGACGCGGACGAAAAGGTCATCGGAGTCGTGACCGAACGCGACATCATGAACAAGCTTGTGGCCAAGGGGATGGACCCCAAGGCGACGAAACTGTCCGACATCATGACCCGCAATCCGCGCATGGCCAAGGAAACTGACGACATGCTGGACTGGCTGCGCATCATGAGCAACGAACGGTTCCGTCGACTGCCCGTCGTCGATGACGAAGGCCGGATCAAGGCGGTGTTCACGCAGGGCGATTTCGTCAGCTACACTTGGCCCGATCTGATCGGCCAGATGACCACCATGGCGAAGGCGTCATTCGCGGGTAATTTTCATTATCTGCTGATCGGCGGCGGCATCGCGCTTTATTCGCTGCTGATGATCATCGTGCTTGGGGTTGGTTAAGACTTCGTCCGGTTCCGGCGTCAGCCCGTAAGGTGCCGCTAGGTTCCAGACGTGTGCAGGGACCATGTTCTTCATCTTTGCCGGCTCTTCGCGGCGCAGATGCAGGATGGTTTCCGCCGCCTTCATCTCGACCCGCGCACGGGCGAATTCCAGCCCGCGCGGGCCGATCTTGGGCATCAGCCAGCCCATGATCCCGCGCATGAAATCGGGCATCCGGCGCAGGGGTAGCCCCCCTGCCGCCAGCCGCGTGTTTTCGACAAAGCCTTTCACAGCTCCCACCCGCTTGCCGCGTGATCCGGGTGCGGCCAGCGTCACCTCTGCGCCCAGACTGTCCAGCATCTCCTGCCCGCGCGCATTGCGGATGATCAACCATTGGTCCCCCTCGCCCGCCATATAGCCCACGGTGATATCGGCCAGCCGGTTGGTGTAATCCACGCAGGTCCGGCAGGTCGTGGGGAAAAAATCGCGCGGCAGGTCCGAGATCGGCAGTTTCAGGAACGGGATCAGGCGGCGGCTGCCATCGGTAAAGCGCAATTCGACATGATAATCCGCGCGGAATTCCAGATAGGTCACGGTGTCGGGGGCGTCCGTCAAACGGGCCAGAAAGCCATGGAAATTCTCGGTCGTGGTGTTGTCCGAACAGGGCGTGCCGATGACATAGATCCGCGCGAACCCCAACTGCGCCTCGAGGGCCCGGAGCGCGTAGATCTGGCAAGGAATCCCGATCACGGCGATGCGCCTGTGCCCTGCGGCGCGCGCCGGTTCGAGCAGGGCGAGCAAGGGCGCATAACCCATGCGCATCCCCCGCGCCTCGGCCATGTCGGCGGCAACGGTGATGATCGCGGGGCGTGGACGCCAGCGGTCATCGGGGTCGGGCACCATCGTCAGAACCGCATCGACAGCACGGGTTTCCAGAAGGCGTTCGGCCAACCGCGTCGTCAGGCCGGTCCATTGCGCGCCTTGGCGGGCGGGCTGCAACGCCGCGCGATACATCGCCCCCGTGACGCCAAAAAACGCCTCGTCGCCGGCGGTGCCAGCACTGCGGCCATGCACGCGGGCCTCCATCGCCGGATAATCGGGCTTGATGAACTGACATGCCTTGCCGCAGGCGCTGGCGTCCAACATCCGCGACACACCGCAATCGGTACACAGGCCGCGCGGGGCCGGATCGGCAAAGTCAGGCGTCGTGATTGTCATGGCGCGACCTTACCGCGCAAAGGCAAAGTGTCCAGTTGGATTTACACTTTGCAACGGCCCTTTTCCTTATGGGCCTGACGCGCTAAGAGGCACCACTTGCAAACAAGGAGCCAGCCAGATGGGCTATCGAATCGCCGTTGTCGGCGCCACGGGCAACGTGGGCCGCGAAATGCTGAACATCCTCCACGAACGGACCTTTCCGGTGGATGAAATCGTCGCACTTGCCAGCCGCAGATCGCTGGGAACCGAAGTCAGCTTTGGCGATACCACCCTCAAGACCAAGGATCTTGAGACCTTCGATTTCACCGGCTGGGACATCGCGCTGTTTGCCGTGGGCTCCGAGGCGACCAAGACCTATGCGCCCAAGGCCGCCAAGGCCGGTTGCGTCGTGATCGATAACTCCTCGCTGTATCGCTATGACGCCGATGTGCCGCTGATCGTGCCCGAAGTGAACGCGCAGGCGATCCACGGCTATTCCAAGAAGAACATCATCGCGAACCCAAATTGTTCGACCGCGCAAATGGTCGTGGCGCTCAAGCCGCTGCATGACCGCGCGCGGATCAAGCGGGTCGTGGTCAGCACCTATCAATCCGTGTCGGGTGCCGGCAAGGAAGGCATCGACGAATTGTGGGACCAGACCAAAAGCATCTACAACCCTACCGACAGCAAGCCGCCCAAGAAATTCACCAAGCAGATCGCTTTCAACGTGATCCCGCATATCGACGTGTTCCTTGACGATGGATCGACCAAGGAAGAATGGAAGATGGTCGCCGAGACCAAGAAAATCCTCGATCCCAAGATCAAGGTCACGGCGACCTGCGTGCGCGTGCCGGTGTTCGTCGGCCATTCGGAATCGATCAATATCGAATTCGAGGATTTCCTCGACGAACATGAAGCCCGCGACATCCTGCGCGAAAGTCCCGGCATCATGGTGATCGACAAGCGCGAGGACGGCGGCTACGTCACCCCGATCGAATGCGTGGGCGATTACGCGACCTTCATCAGCCGCATCCGGCAGGACAGCACGATCGACAACGGGCTGAACCTGTGGTGCGTGTCCGACAACCTGCGCAAGGGTGCCGCCCTGAACGCCGTGCAGATCGCCGAAGTGCTGGGCCGCGAATGCCTGAAAAAAGGCTGATCGCCTGAGATTTCTGAATGAAAGAGGCGCCAATCCGGCGCCTCTTTTTTTGTGCGGTGAATTCTGCCGATGGTGCATTTCAATGCATGCGACAGGCCGCCGCAGCCTGTAAGCTGCGCACAAACACCTTGGAGATTTGCGATGATCCGCCTTTTCTTGACCACCAGCCTGCTTGCCCTCGCCGCACCCGCCTTTGCCGATACCATCACCGGGCAGGCGCGCGTCGATACCGTCACGATCTATCCCGGTCTGGCGACCGTCACGCGGTTGGTCACGCTCGATCTGCCCGCTGGCCAGCATGACATCATCATTCCCGGCCTGCCGCAGACCCTGTCCGCCGATGGTCTGCGTATCGCCGTGCCGGGGAGGGTTCGGCTGGGTGCGGTCAACCTTGCCTTTGACCGCCTGCCCGTGACGCCCGACCAGTCCAGCCCTGCCATCGTCGCCGCCCGCGCAGAGGTCGAGCGTCTGGAAGAGGTCCTGCGCGAACGCGATGTCGCGATTGCCGCGATCCGCCTGCCCGTACAGGCCGCCGAGGATCAGATCGCCTTTCTGCAAAGCCTTGGTCAGTCCAGCGCGGGCGGAACGTTGACCACCATCGCCGACGTGCAGGCCTTGGCGCAGATGGTCGGGTCGGAAACGCTGGCCTTGCGGATGGCCGCCTTTGCCGCCGAGCAAGAGGCACAGGCCGCCATCCGCGCACGCGCAGATGACGTCGACGCGTTGGAGGATGCCCGCCGCGCTTTGGCCGCCCTGCTGGCCCCCGAGGATCAAGGCTCTGTGCTGACCTTCACGCTTGATGCCGCCGAGGCGGGCGAGGTCACGCTGGAGATCGCCACCACCGAAGGTTTTGCCAACTGGTCGCCGGTCTATGACCTGCGCTTGACCACCGGCGATGATCCGCAACTGGACATCGACCGCGCGGTCGTCATCAGTCAGGCCACGGGGCAGGACTGGCTTGACGTGCAACTCGTCCTGTCCACGGCCCGCCCCGGCGAACAGATTGCCCCCGGCGGGGCCTGGGCGGAACTGCGGCGCATCATTTCCGAAGAAGAGCGCGACCGCGAGGCAGCGGCGGGCATGGCCGCCGATACGATGACATTGCAGCGCAACAGCGCCGTCATGCCCGCCCCGATGATGGAGGCCGCCCCCGTCACCGCACAGGCTGATTTCAGCGGTGCCGCGGTGACATATGTCTATCCAAACCGCGTCGATATCCGCAACGGGGTCGAGGATCTGCGCCTGCCGCTGGATCAGCTGACCTTTGACGCCGATGTCTGGGCCGAGGCAACACCGATGACCGATGCGAATGCCTATCGCATGGCTGAATTCACCAACGCGACCGACGAAATGCTGCTGCCCGGTCGCGCGATGCTGCATGCCGACGGCACGATGATCGGGTTCAGCAACCTGCCTCTGCTGGCGGCGGGGGCCGATCTGGACGTGGGCTTTGGCCCGCTGGATGGCTTGCGCCTGACGCGGATCACGCCCAACCGGTCGACAGGCGACAGGGGCGTCTTTTCATCGTCCAATCAATTGGTCGAACGCACGGTCCTGACGGTGGAAAACCTGACAGGACAGGATTGGGACGTGCTGCTGCGCGATGCTGTCCCCTATTCCGAACAGGACGATCTGCAGGTCGGCCTGACCGCTGCACCAGAGGTCACACGTCGCGATCCAGACGGTGCGCGCGGCATCGTGGAATGGGACCTCAGCGTGCCTGCGGGGACCGAGCAGGAGGTTGTCATGGAAACGACGCTGCGCTGGCCCAGCGGGTTCGTGCTGCAGTAGGTCACGGCCAAAGGCGGGGCTCGGCTGGTGATATCACATCCTTACCCGCGCACCCGATGGATCGTAAAACGGCTTCATCAGCGCTTCGGCCAGCACACGGGTGCCCATCACGTCGATCTCATACCGGCTGGCCAGCAGGTCGTCCACGCTTTCGCCTTCGCAGGGCACATAGCCCATCCCCAACGCGGCACCGACATGGTGGCCATAGCCGCCGGAACAAAGGTGCCCGACGACCTTGCCATCGCGCAGGACAGGTTCGTTGTGATAAAGCAGCGGCGCGGGATCGATCAGTTTGAACTGTACCAGCCGCCGCGCCAGCCCTGCGTCGCGCTTGCGCAGCACCGCGTCGCGCCCGATGAACGCGGGCTTGTCGGTTTTGACCGCAAAGCCTAGTCCCGCTTCCAGCACATGATCCTCGCAGGTGATGTCATGGCCGAAATGGCGGAAACCCTTTTCCATCCGTGCCGCATCCATCATATGCATCCCGCACAGCTTCAGCCCGATCTCCTGCCCTGCGGCGTGCAGCACTTCGAACACATGGCCGCACATATCCGCGCTGACGTAAACCTCCCAGCCAAGCTCGCCCACATAGGACACGCGATGCACACGGGCGAGCGCCATGCCGATCTCGATCTCTTGTGCTGTGCCGAAGGGGTTGTGATCGTTGGAAAAATCGTTTGGCGACACCTTTTGCAGCAAGGCGCGGCTGTTCGGCCCCATGACGGCCAGCACGCCTTCGCCCGCAGTCACATCGGTGATGGCCGCATTGAATTCGCCCAGATTGCGCAGCATCCATGTCTGGTCGGCCAGCCGCGTCGCGGCAGGGGTCACGACCAGATAGGCGGTTTCCGACAGGCGGGTCACGGTGACATCCGCCTCGATCCCCGCCTTGGCGTTCAGGAATTGGGTATAGACAATGCGCCCGACAGCCACATCCATCTGCGCGCCGCAGATATGGTTAAGGAAAGCGCAGGCATCGCGCCCTTCGACCCTGATCTTGCCAAAGGACGACATGTCATACATGCCGACATTGCCGCGCACGGCGGCCAGTTCTGCACCGACATTGCCAAAGAAATTCTGCCGCTGCCAGGAATAGGCGTAGGCCGGGGCTTGCCCCGGCGTGGCGTACCAATTCGCCCTTTCCCAGCCCGCCAGTTCGCCCATGACAGCGCCATGTTGCAGAAGTTGGGCGTGAAACGGCGTCCGCCTGATCCCGCGCGCGGTGGCTTTTTGACGGTAAGGGAAATGGTCTGCATAAAGCAGGCCCAGCGTTTCCTTGGACCTCTCATACAGATAGGTCTTGTTGCCCTGAAACGGCTGCATGCGGGAAATATCGACATCGCCCAGATCAAAGGGCTTTTCGCCCGCATCCATCCATTGCGACAGTGCCATGCCAGCACCACCCGCCGACTGGATCCCGATGGAATTGAAACCAGCGGCGACCCAGACATTGTCCATCTCTGGCGCAAGGCCCAGATGGTAGGCATCGTCGGGCGTGAAACTTTCCGGCCCGTTGAAGAACGTGTGGATGCCCGCGCTGGCCAGCATCGGCATCCGGTGCACGGCCATCTCGAGCATCGGTTCGAAATGGTCGAAATCCTCGGGCAGCTGGTCGAATTCGAAATCCTCGGAAATGCCGGCCATGCCCCAGGGTTTCGCGTTGGGCTCGAACGCGCCCAGCATCATCTTGCCTGCGTCTTCCTTATAGTAGGCACATTCGTCGGGCACCCGCAGAACGGGCATTTGCGTCAGGCCGGGGATCGGCTCGGACACGATGTAGAAATGTTCGCAGGCATGCAGCGGGACGTTGACGCCCGCCATGCGGCCCACCTGATGGCCCCACATGCCTGCGCAGTTTACGATCATGTCGCAGGTGATCTGGCCGGTCTCTTCGCCGCGTTGCCAATCAACCGAGATAACATGGCGGCCCGTGCGGTTGATCGCCGTGACCTTGGTCTGTTCCGCGACCACAGCGCCACGCATCCGCGCGCCTTTGGCCAGCGCCAGCGCGATATTGGCCGGATCGCCCTGCCCATCCTTGGGCAGGAACACCCCCGCCGTCACCCCGTCGATGTTCAGATGTTCGTATCTTTTTTTGACCTCGGACGGGGAAATCTCCTCGATCTCGACGCCAAAGGCACGCGCCATCCCGGCAGAGCGGAAAAGCTCCTCGCGCCGCTCGTCCGTGAGTGCGACGGTGATCGACCCGACGCGCCGGAACCCCGTAGCGATGCCCGTCTCCGCCTCCAGCCCGCCGTAAAGCTGCTGGCTGTAATTGGCGAGCCGCGTCATGTTGGCGGTCGCCCGCAACTGTCCGATCAGGCCGGCGGCGTGCCAAGTGGTCCCGGATGTCAGCTGCTTGCGTTCCAGCAGGACGACATCTTGCCAGCCCAGTTTGGTCAGATGATACGCGACCGAACAGCCGATCACCCCGCCACCGACAATCACCACACGCGCGTGTTGGGGCAGCATCAAATCACCTCATGTCCGGCGTCAGCGATCGCCTGCGCCAGTCGCGCGATATGGGCGGGGCCGACCTCGCAGCAGCCACCGACGATGGTGGCCCCTTGGTCGATCCAGCCCAGCGCGAAATGGGCATAGGCCTCGGGTCCCAGATCGCGGCGGGCGGACAGGGAATCCACCGTGGGTTTGCTTTTCAGGAAATCCTTGGTGATCTGCGTGAACCCGTTGGCATAGGCCCCGAACGGCAGATCGCCTTTGGCAAATGCGGCCATGGCGGCGGCCATCGCCTCTGGCGCGGAACAGTTCGCCAGCAGCGCGCTTGCGCCCTGCGCCGCCTCCAGCACATCGGCCACAGGCTGGCCCGAGCGCAGGCGGCTGCCGTCCTCGTCATCGATGGTCACCGACAACCAGACCGGTTTGCCAGTGGGCAGGGTTGCCGCCAGCACCGCACGGGCATGGGCGACAGAGGCCACGGTTTCGCAAAGCAACAGGTCGACAGCGGGCGCAAGCAGCGCCGCCACTTCGGCATAAAGCGGTACAGCGACATCATGCGCGGGGTGAATGTCGGGGCGATAGCTCGCGATCAAAGGCCCGATCGACCCCGCGATCCGGCCCGCGCCCTGCGCCTCTTCCAAGGCGGCGGCGATCAGGGCTTCGAACTGATCCTCGTATCCGGTTCCTTCCAGCCGGTCGCGGTGCACGGCATAGCTGTTCGTGGTATGCACAGTGGCCCCCGCCGCGCGGTAATCGGCATGCACCTGCGCCACCAGCCCCGGATGGTCGATCATGACCTGCGTGGACCAGAGAGGCGTCGGCGCCTCGCCCGACCGGCGGATCAATTCCTGCCCCATCCCACCGTCAAGAAGCGTGATTTTCGTCATGGATATACCTTTGCAAAGCGGGTTTTGTAGTGGGCGATCATCGCGTCCTCGGTCGCGCCATCGTCATAGGGCGGGGTCCAGATCAGCGCGGCTTTCGTCACCCTGATCTCGACCAGCGCACCGATGCGGCGGGCCAGATCGCCGAACTGATCGATCCAGCGCGGCAGCAGCGCGGCGAACCTGTCGCTGCCCTTGGGATGGATCACCGCCTGCCCTGTCACGCGCACGGCCTTGCGCGCGAAGGGGTCGATGAAATTCACCTCGACCCGCGGATCGGCCGCCAGATTGCGCCGTGTCCCGGGCGAGCGGATATCGGCAAAGGCGATAGTGACGGGGTCCAGCACCACAAAGGTCCCCTTGGGCGACACGGCAGGCGCGCCATCCGGCGTGACGCTGGCCACGAACCCAAGGGGGAAGGCGGCGATCAGGTCCTGCATCGGCTGGTCCAGCATCACGCCCTGATCCTTGCGTTAGCAGCATCCCAGAGCGGCTGGTCCGCCTGCACCGTCGCCGCGACACGCGCGCCGTAGATGTCGATCTCGACCTTGGTGCCTGCCACCGCCAGATCGGCGCGCAACATGCCCAGCGCGATGGATTTGCCCACGCGATAGCCGAAGGCGCCGGAGGTGGTTTCACCCACAACCTGACCATCCGCCCAGATCGTCGACATGTAAGGCGCGTCGTGATCGCCTGCCTCGTCCAGCACCAATGTGGCGAACCGCTTGGCCACGCCACGCTGTTTTTCCGCAAGCAAGGCGGGTTTGCCGACGAAATCGGGTTTGTCGAAAGCGATGAAACGGTCCAGCCCGCCTTCAAGCAGGGAATAATCCGTCGACAAATCGCCCTTCCACGCGCGATAACCCTTTTCAATCCGCAAGGCGTTCAGCGCGAACATGCCAAAAGGCACAGCCCCGCCCGCAAGGATCGCGTCATAGATCGCAGGCGCGTCGGCGTTGGCGCAATGCACCTCCCAGCCCAACTCGCCCGCGAAGGACACGCGCAGCAGGTTGCAAGGTTTGCCGCAAACATCCGCGTTCTGGAACGACAGCCAAGGCCGGGTCAGGTCGGCATCGGTCAGCGGCACCAAGATGTCGCGCGCCTTTGGCCCCGTGACCAGCAGACATTCATATCTGGCGCTGCGGTCGTGGACGGTGACGCCTTCGGGCAGATCGCGCAGCAGCACATCGCGGTCATGCCATTCAGCGACTGACGCGGTGATCAGCCAGATCTCATCATCGCTTTGCGGGATCACCGACATTTCCGTCAAGATGCGGCCGCGATCATCGGGGAAATAGGCCAGCCCCACGCGCCCCGGTTTGGGCAGGGTCGAGGCGGTCAGCCTGTCCACATGCGCGCGCGCGCGTGGACCTTCCACCGCCAGACGGGTGAACCCGGAAATCGCAATCACACCGGCATGGTCGCGCACGGCGGCACATTCGGCGGCGATGCGCGGCTGCCAAGGACCAGCGCGGCCCCATGTCTGGGTCGCGTCCTCGGACAGATCATCGCCGGATTTCGCGAACCAATTGGCCCGTTCCCACCCGTTATAGGCCCCCATCACCCCGCCCAGCGCCTTGATCCGGTCGTGCAAGGGCGACAGGCGCTTGTCGCGCCCCGCAGGCCAGGCGTGATAGGGGAAATGCATCGCATATTCATGGCCATAGGTTTCGACCGCCTTGGCGTGGCAATAGGCCTGATCTGTGTAGCCCGTATACCGGCGCGGATCGCATGCCCACATATCCCATTCGGGCTGGCCATCGACGATCCATTCCGCCGCGACCTTGCCCGCGCCGCCGCCTTGGGTGATGCCGAAGGTGAACACGCAAGCCTCATAGGCATTCTTGACGCCGGGCATCGGGCCAAGCAGCGGCAGACCGTCCGGCGCATAGGGGATCGGGCCGTTGATGACACGCCCCACGCCTGCGGTCCCAAGGATCGGCACCCGTGCCATCGCATCCTCGATGTACCATTCCAGACGGTCCAGATCGTCGGGGTAAAGCTGGAAACTGAAATCATCGGGCTGCGGGTCATCGGGTGTCACCCAATGCGCGCGGCAATTGCGCTCGTAAGGGCCGAGGTTGAGGCCGTTCTTGTCCTGCCGCAGGTAATAGCTGCTGTCCACGTCGCGCAGCAAAGGCACCTTGCGGCCATTAGCGGCGGTCCATTCGGCCAGCGCGGGGATTTCATCGGTCAGGAAATACTGGTGCGACATGGTCACCATCGGCACCGTGCGCCCGCCGTATGGCTTGAACCATTCACCGACGCGCTGGGCATAATAGCCCGCGGCATTCACCACCTTTTCGCAGGCGATATCGCCCTTGTCGGTATGCACGATCCAGCCACCCGGCGTCTGCGTCACCCCTGTCGCAGGACAGAACCGTTCGATCCGCGCGCCCATCTGCCGCGCGCCCTTGGCCAGCGCCTGCGTCAGCTGCGCGGGATCGATATCGCCATCGTCGGGATCATATAACGCCCCCGCCAGATCATGCGTTTCAAGGAACGGATAGGCCGCCTGCGCCTCCTCGGGCGTCATCAGCGCAAGGTTCAGCCCCTGGTAATTCCCCATCGCACGGGCGCGGGCGAATTCCTGCATCCGCTCCTTGGAATGCGCCAGCCGGATTGATCCGGTGACGTGGTAATTCATCGGATAATCGACCTCGGCCGCCAGCCGTTTATAGAGCGACAGCGAATACCGCTGCATGTTCATCACCGCCCAAGACGTGCTGAAGGACGGGCAATTGCCTGCCGCGTGCCATGTGGACCCGGCGGTCAATTCGTTCTTTTCCAGCAGCACGCAATCGGTCCAGCCCTTCTTGGCCAAATGATAGAGCGTCGAAACCCCCACCACGCCACCACCGATGATGACCACGCGGGCCGACGTGGGAAAATCGCTCATGTCTCTTGCTCCTCTTGCAGGATGCCGTCGTAGATTTCGTAGTAATCGCCCTTGTCCGCGACGAAGATATGCCGCGCCAGTGTTAGTCCCGTCGGCCCATCCAGCGCGCCCAATGCAATGCCGGTATCGGGATCATCACGCCCCTTCCAGAACAGGAACGACCCGCAGGTCGGGCAAAAGCCGCGCCGTGCGGCCGGGGTCGCGGCGTACCAGCGCACCTCGCCCGTGACGCTGAGATCGGCATCCGGAACCTGCATCGCGGCCCAGTAATGACCCGATTGCTTGCGGCACTGGCTGCAATGACAGGCCGCCGGGTCGCGCGCGGCACCACGGGCGGTAAATGTGACGGACCCGCAAAGACAACTTCCTTGATACATCACGGACCTCAATAGATCGGAGGCGAGATCACCCAGATGATCTCGCAGGTTTCGGGATAGGGGTTGGCCCAGCGGAACAGGTCGCCGCGCAGCCGGAAACTGTCGCCAGGGTGCAGATGGAACAGTGTTTCCTCGATCCAAAGATCGAAATGACCCGCGACGACATAGCCCACCTCTTGGGTCGGGCGGCTGACGGCATGGTCCAGCCGCGCACCGGGGGCAAAGCGGGAATGGATGACCTCGAAATCATCGGTCAGATCGGGCGACAGCAAGCCTTCCGTCAGGCCGGGGTTGCGGTTGCCGATCGGGCGGCGATTGTCCCCGCGCACGATCCTGCCCGCCTCTTGCCCGCCACCCAACGCCAACAGGCTTGATGTCGCGACATCGAGCACCCGCGCAAGGGCTGCGATATCATCGACGCTGGCGCTGGACAGGTCCCGTTCGACCTGGCTCAGCCAGCCGACCGACCTGCCGACACGCTCCGCCAAGGCGGTCAGCGTCAGCCCGCGCGCCTTGCGCAGGGCGCGCAGATCGGCCCCTTGCAGGTCAAACGAGTCAGAGGCGTGAAAATCTTCCATCAATTTTCACGCTAGGGGGTTCGCGCCGATCTGCAAACGCCTTTTGCGCCAGAAAAGCGCCGGTCCCCGACATCTTCCGAGCCGAAATATCCCCGCCGGAGGCTTGGCGCGGCCTTGGCCGCGGCAAATACCTCAGCGCGCAAAAACGCTGTGCAGGATGTCGGTCAGGGCATCGGCATCGGCATGGGTAAAGGCATCGGGCTGGTCGCTGTCGATATCGAACACCCCGATCAGCGCGCCGCTGGCATCGAACACCGGCAACACGATTTCCGACATTGTGCTGCTGGCGCAGGCGATATGGCCGGGAAAGGCATCGACATCGGGCACCAGTTGCACCTTACCCGTGCGCGCGGCCGCACCGCAGACGCCCCGCGCGAAGGGGATGACAAGGCAGCCGTGCCCGCCCTGATAGGGCCCGATCTTGAGCAGTTCAGGTGCGACCACGCGGTAAAAACCCGTCCAGTCGAACCGGTCGTCGCTGTGGTGGACCTCGCAGGCGACGGTGGCCATCAAGGCCACGCTGTCGGTCTCGCCTTCGGTCAGGGCCGCAATGGTTTTGTGCAAGGTTGGGTAATCGACGGGCATTTTATGTCCTGATTTGATGTTGGAGGGGGTTTTCCACCCCCCCATGCCTGCGGCATGTCCCCCGGAGGATATTTATACTCTGATGATGTCAGGGGCGTTCGATGGCAATGGCCGTGCCTTCGCCGCCGCCGATGCAGATTGCGGCGATCCCGCGCTGCAAGCCGCGGGTTTCAAGCGCGTTGAGCAGGGTCACGATGATCCGCGCACCCGACGCCCCGATGGGATGGCCAAGTGCACAGGCCCCGCCGTTCACGTTCACGCGGTCGCGCGGGAGGTTCATCTCGCGCATGAAGGCCATCGGGACCACCGCGAAGGCTTCGTTCACCTCCCACAGATCGACGTCATCTGCGGACCAGCCAAGGCGTGCCAGCAGTTTTTGCGCGGCAGGCACCGGAGCGGTCGTGAACAGACCGGGCGCTTGCGCATGGCTGGCGTGGCCCATGATCCGCGCGCGGATGTTGCTGGCGGTTTCACCGCGCGCCAGCACAAGCGCCGCCGCTCCGTCCGAGATACTGGACGCATTGGCCGCCGTCACCGTGCCACCGTCACGAAAGGCGGGTTTGAGCGTAGGGATTTTTTCAGGCCGCGCCTTGGCGGGTTGTTCATCGGCGCTGATCGTGACCTCGCCCGCGCGGATTTTCAGCGCGACAGGGGTGATTTCGCGATCAAAGGCCCCGCTGTCCTGCGCCGCCAGCGCGTTCGCGAGCGATCGCAGCGCATACTCGTCCTGTGCGGCGCGGGTGAATTGATAGGTCGTGGCGCAATCCTCGGCGAAGGTGCCCATCAGGCGGCCTTTGTCATAGGCGTCCTCCAGCCCGTCAAGGAACATGCTGTCGATCACCTGTGCATGCCCGATCCGCGCGCCGCCGCGCATCTTGGGCATCAGGTAGGGGGCGTTGGTCATGCTTTCCATGCCCCCCGCGATCATCACGTCAGCACCGCCTGCCGCGATCTGGTCAAAAGCCATCATCGCGGCCTTCATGCCGGACCCGCACATTTTGTTCAGTGTGGTGGCGGGCACCTCTTCGCCCAATCCGCCGAGGAAAGCGGCCTGTCGTGCCGGGGCTTGCCCCAACCCGGCAGGCAGGACGCAGCCCATCAGGACCTCGTCCACCGTGGCCACGCCTGCGTTCTCCAGCGCCGCCCGGATCGCGGCACCGCCCAGTGTCGGCGCATCCACATCGGCAAAAACGCCTTGAAAGCCGCCCATCGCTGTCCGCGCGGCCCCGGTGATCACCACATCCTGCATTGCTGAACCCTTCCTTGATTGCGCCGAAACTATGCCTGTGCCGCGCAAAGGAAAACCCCCCAGTTTGCCGTTGCAGCCGCCCGCGATTGTCGTAGGGTCGCCACCGTATCGAGGGGGAGAGAGACAGATGCGCGATTTTCACAAACCGGGCCGGTCGGCCGTTTATGCCACGAACGGCATGTGCGCCACGTCGCATCCGCTGGCGGCCAAAGTCGCCGTGCAGATGCTGGAATCAGGCGGTAACGCCATGGACGCGGCCATCGCAGGTGCGGTGCTGCTGGGAATTTGCGAGCCGCAGATGACCGGCATCGGCGGTGATTGCTTTGTGCTCTTTACACCGCCCGGTGAAAACCGCGTCCTTGCGCTGAACGGGTCGGGCCGCGCGCCTGCGGGTATCGACGCGGAGGCCCTGCGCGCCAAGGGGCCGGTGATCGCGCCCTATAGTGCCGATGCCGTCAGCGTGCCGGGGGCGGTCGATGCCTTTTGTCGCCTGTCCAAGGACTGGGGCAAGCTGGGGCTGAAAGCCGTGCTCGCCCCCGCGATCCATTACGCCGAAACGGGTGTGCCTGTGGCGGAACGTGTCGCCTCTGACTGGGCAAAGGCCGATGGCAACCTGTCGGGCACGGCGCGCGATCTGTTCCTGCTGGACGGCAAACCGCCGCGCCCCGGTCAGGTCTTTGCCGCACCCCGTCAGGCCGAGGCCTTGCGCCGCGTCGCGCTGGAAGGCCGCGCCGGTTTCTATGAAGGCGAGGTGGCCGAGGATATGGTCGCCGCCCTGCGCGCGCAGGGTGGCACCCATACGCTGGAGGATTTCGCCGCCGCTGCCTGCGATTATACCGATCCGATCACGGGCGGCTATGGCGGGCTGGACCTGTGCGAGCATCCGCCGAACGGGCAAGGCGCCACCGCGATCCTGCTGCTCAATATCCTCAAACAGTTCGACATCGCCGCGATGGACCCCTGGGGGGCCGAGCGCGCGCATATCGAGGCCGAGGCGACCAAGCTTGCCTATGACACGCGCAACCGCTTCATGGCCGATCCCGATTACATGACGCGGCTGGATCACATGACGTCGCCCGACACGGCGGCAAAGCTGGCGGCGCTGATCGACCCCAAACGCGCCATGCCTGCCGGATTGCCGGGGGCAGAGGCGGTCCACAAGGACACGATCTATATCACCGTCGTCGACAAGGACCGGATGGCCGTATCGCTGATCTATTCTGTATTCCATTCCTTCGGGTCGGGCATCGCGTCGGACAAGTTCGGCATCCTGTTTCAGAACCGCGGCGCGGGCTTTACCCTCGAACAGGGCCATCCGAACGAGGTCGGCGGCGGCAAGCGCCCGATGCATACGATCATTCCGGCGATGCTGAAAAAGGATGGCAAGGTCATGATGCCCTTTGGTGTCATGGGCGGGCAGTATCAATCCACGGGTCATGCGCGGTTCGTGTCAAACGTCACCGATTTCGGTCTGTCCCCGCAGGCCGCGATGGATGCACCGCGCTGTTTTGCCGAAGGCGATGTGCTGAACGTCGAGAACGGCTATAGCGATGCGGTCAAGGCGGAACTCGGTGCGATGGGCCACAATGTCCAGACGCCCGACACGGCGATCGGCGGATCACAGGCGATCCTGATTCATGCGGATGGCGTGCTCGAAGGGGGCAGCGACCCGCGCAAGGATGGTTGCGCGCAGGGATACTGATGGCGGGGCGGTCAGCCTGACTTGCGCAAGGAACGCAGGAACAGGCCCAGACCGCCCACCAGCAGGATCAGGATGACGATCAGGTCAAACACGCTCATCTGCGCGAATTGCAGGGTGGTGCTGGCGATCACACCGAAGATCAGCGCGATCAGCGATCCGCCCGCCAGTATCCAGCCCAGCCAGTTGCGGGAATTGTAAAAGATCAACCCGATGCCGAACATCATCGGGATCAGGATCATGCCCGAGGTAATCGGCACGCCGCCGATCCCGAAGACCCGCGCGCCGAATCCGAAATTGGGGCGCACGATGATTCCGTTCAGCAGCAGATAGCCGCCGCCGATCATCATGATCAGACCGATCAGGAACTGGCCGGTTCCCCCGTCGCTGCCACCTGCACCCATCACCCTTGCACCCCTTGTTGCGGTTCTGGCCGATGTAGGTGGCGCGGGCCAAAATTGCCAGTATTTTCGCGCAACTTACGTCAGCGCGCGCAGATCGCCCATCAGTTCGGTCAAAAGCTTGATATACATCTCGCCGGTCAGTTTGCCGTTCTCGTCGAATTCCTTCGACGAACTGGCGACCAGCACCTCAGGCCCCTGCAGGATATGCGGGCGGAACGGCATCATCGCCAGACGCAGCGAAAACTGCGACCTCTCGCCCCCTGCACGCCCGCCAGTGGCAGACATGATCGCGAGCGGCTTGTTCTTCCAAACGCCACCCTTGGTCCGGCTGACCCAATCAAGCGCGTTTTTCAGCGCCCCTGATATCGCCTTGTTATACTCGGGTGTCGCGATGATCACCGCATCGGCGGCGGCGATCTGGTCGGCAAGGGTCTGGACTGCGGCGGGGATACCCTCGGCATCTTCCAGATCACCGTCATAAAGCGGAAAGCGGATGTTCCCTTCGACAAAGGTGTCGGGGCCAAAGATTTCGGCCGCGTTGCGCATCAGCATGGTGTTGGTCGACGCCTTGCGCAGCGACCCCGATATTCCCAGAAGTGTCGTCATCTGTCCGTCTTTTCTTGTTCGCGCCTAGACCTAACCCGATTGCGCGATTGCGCAAGGCACAGCTTTCACAGATGATCCGGCCAAAACGGCAAGGATACAGGTCATGGAACGGCACGGCGGCAAGATACTCAGCTATCAACTGGTGAAACTGGGGGTGCGGCGCGTGTTTTCGGTGCCGGGCGAAAGCTTTCTGGCCGCCCTCGACGGGCTTTATGACAGCGGCATCGCCAATATCGTCTGCCGACAGGAAGGTGGCGCCGCGATGATGGCCGAAGCCTATGGCAAGATGACAGGCCAGCCCGGCGTGTGTTTCGTCACGCGCGGACCGGGGGCCACCAATGCCAGCGCGGGCATCCATATCGCGATGCAGGACAGCACGCCGATGGTGCTGTTCGTGGGCCAGATCGACAACCGCCACACCGACCGCGAGACCTTTCAGGAGGTGGACTACAAGGCCATGTTCGGCCCCATCGCCAAATGGGTCGCCCAGATTGACGACACCGACCGGCTGCCCGAATATATCGGGCGCGCGTTCCGCGTGGCCATGTCGGGCCGCCCCGGCCCTGTCGTGCTCGCCCTGCCCGAAAACATGCTGAGCGATGTCGCCGATGTGCCCGATATCCGGCTGGGAGAGATGCATGAGGCCCAGATGTCCAGCGAGGCGACCCACGCCATCCTGCACGCGCTGGGACAGGCCGAACGCCCGCTGGTCGTGGTAGGTGGGCCGCATTGGTCGGCCCAGGCGCAGACCAACCTGCAAGCCTTTGCCGAACAGCAACACCTGCCTGTCGCGGTCGGTTTCCGCAGGCAGGATTATATCGACAACCACCACGGCTGCTATGCGGGCGATCTGAACGTCGGGATCAACCCGCGCCTTGCCGCGCGTGTGCGCGAGGCGGATTTGCTGCTCCTGATCGGCACGCGCTTCGGCGATATCGAAACGCAGGGCTACACGCTCGTCGATCCCGCAGCCCCGCAGAAAACCATCATCCACATCCATGCCGACGCGGACGAGATCGGGCGCGTCTATGCCCCCGACATCGGCGTGGTGGCGACCGCCCCTGCCGCCCTGCGCGCGCTCGTCGCGGCAAGCCCTGTCGGTGACTGGACCAACTGGACCGCCGCCGCACGCGCCGATTACGACGCATGGATCAGCCCGCAGGAAAGCCCCGGCGCGCTGAAACAGGAACAGGTCATCAAATGGCTGTCCGACCATCTGCCCGACGATGCGATCCTGACCAACGGCGCGGGCAATTACGCGGCATGGCTGCACCGCTATTTCGTCTACAAGACACACGGCACCCAGCTGGCACCCACATCGGGGTCGATGGGATACGGCTTTCCGGCGGCGATTTCGGCGTCACTCGAATATCCCGACCGGACGGTGGTCTGTTTGGCGGGCGACGGCTGTTTCCAGATGACCTGCAACGAACTCTCGACCGCCGCCCAGCACGGGGCGACACCGATCGTCGTGGTGATGGACAACGGCCGCTACGGCACGATCCGAATGCATCAGGAAAAGCATTATCCGGGGCGGGTGTCTGGCACGATGCTGGCCAACCCCGATTTCGCCGCTCTCGCCCGCGCCTATGGCGGCTATGGCGAGACGGTCACGACCTCCGCCGATTTCGTCGCGGCGTTTGGCCGCGCGCAGGCCGCAGGCACCTTTGCGATCATCGCCTGCAAGGTGGATGAAGAGGCGCTGAGCACAGGCGCCACACTGAGCGCGGTCAGAGCGGCGGCGCTGGGGCGGTAGGGACCATCACAAAAGAGGGCAGGCCCCGAGCCTGGGGTGGGAGTGAAGCCCCCCTCCCCGGGGGGAGGGTCGGGGGCTGCCCGGCGATGCCGGGCGGGAAAGATCGAACCTAGCGCGACAACCCGCCATGCAGCGTCGGCACATCGAGCGCCGCAAACCCGTAATGCCGCAGCCAGCGCAGGTCGGAATCAAAGAAGGCCCGCAGATCGGGGATGCCGTATTTCAGCATCGCGATGCGGTCGATGCCCATGCCAAAGGCAAAGCCCTGCCACTGGGTCGGGTCCACGCCTGCGGCCTGCAGCACCTTGGGATGCACCATGCCGGAGCCGAGGATTTCCAGCCAGTCGTCGCCTTCGCCCACTTTCAGCGTGCCGCCTTCCCATGAACAGCGGATATCCACCTCGGCCGAAGGTTCGGTGAAGGGGAAATGCGACGCGCGGAAGCGGATGTCGACGTGGTCCACCTCGAAATAGGATTTCACGAATTCCTCCAGCACCCATTTCAGGTTGGCCATGGAGATGTCCTTGTCGATCGCCAGCCCTTCGACCTGATGGAACATCGGCGTGTGCGTCTGGTCGTAATCGGCGCGATAGACGCGGCCCGGGCAGATGATGCGGGTGGGGGCGCCTGACGCCTCCATGCTGCGGATCTGCACGGGGCTGGTGTGGGTGCGCAACACATGCGGCGGGCGGTTATCGCCCTCGCGGCGGTGCGTGTAGAACGTGTCCATTTCCGCCCGCGCGGGGTGGTGGCCGGGGATGTTCAGCGCGTCGAAATTATACCAATCTGATTCGATCTGCGGCCCTTCGGCGACAGCAAAGCCCATATCGGCGAAGATGGCGGTGACCTCTTCGGTGACTTGGCTGATCGGGTGGATCGTCCCCTGACGGCGGGGGCGCGATGGCAGGGTCACGTCGAGCCATTCGCCGCGCAGCCGCGCATCAAGGGCGGCATCACCGAGGGCTGCCTTTTTCGCGGCCAAGGCGCTGTTGATCTCGTCCTTCAGCGCATTCAGCGCGGGGCCGGCGGTCTGGCGTTCTTCGGGCGACATCTTGCCCAGTTCGCGCATCTGCAGGCTGATCTCGCCCTTCTTGCCAAGGGCACTGACCCGCAGGTCCTCGATCTGCGCCTCGTCACCGGCTGCGGCAATCAGGGAAAGGTATTTGGCTTTCAGGTCGTCCATGTCGCGCCTCTTGATCTGGTTGTGCAGGGGTTAGCGAAAGGGCGGGGTTCGCGCAAGGTGCTGGGGGTGATGTGGTCAGGCATCCAGCAGCATGGAAAAGCGTGGCGGGAACGCATCCTTGCGCACGAAGCCAGCAGCGACATAGAAACCCTGCGCGTCCAGATTGTCCGGGTGAGTGCCGACAGCAAGGTAACGGCATGATAACGAAACCGCCTTGATCCTGCTGGCTTGGATCAGACCGCGCCCCACGCCACGCCCACAAAAAGCGGCTTCGGTGAAAAGGTGGTGCATGTCCATGCCACGCGCGCCGAACTGCAACTGTATCAGGCCACAAAGTGCGGCGTATCCGACAAGGCGGCCGTCGGTTTCCGCGACCATGACGTGGATCCATGGCGCTTCGCTGAAAGCATCGCGCAAAAGATCGTCACGCGACAGCGTCTGTGTGTCGGCATGATGTGCCGCCAATTGCCCGATCAAGTGCAGCAAGCAATCGGCATCCGATGGCTGCGCCTCCCGGATCAGGCCAAAGTCGGTTTTCAGGGGTAGCACGGTGTTTTCTATTCAGGGCTCCTTCCCGCCGTAGGAGCCAGATCATGTGCCACCATACGGCGGCAACATAAACATGCACCGCGCTCAATCGAGGCGGCTGAAATAAGTCGAGGTCGTGGTGTTGCCGTTGGTCATGGCGCTGTTTTGAAAGTGATCCGAGATCTTGTCAACTCTTGTTCCCAAAATGCAAAAGACCGCCCCTTTCGGAGCGGCCCTTCGTATCACTCAGCAGCCTCGGCTTACGCCATCGCCGCTTTCGCCTGACCAACAATCGTCGCAAACGCTTCGGGTTCGTTCACGGCCAGATCGGCCAGAACCTTGCGGTCGACTTCGATGCCGGCCAATGCCAGACCGTTGATGAACTTGGAGTAGTTCAGGGTCTCATCCACCGAACGCACACCGGCGTTGATCCGCTGGATCCACAAAGCGCGGAAGTTGCGCTTGCGGTTGTGCCGGTCGCGGGTGGCATATTGGTTGGCTTTGTCGACGGCCTGCTTGGCGACCTTGAAGGTCTTGGACCGGCGATCATAATAGCCTTTTGCCGCATCAAGAACTTTCTTGTGACGACGATGGGTAACGGTTCCGCCTTTAACGCGCATATCTCAAATCCCTCTAATCAACGTGCGTAAGGCATCATCGGCTTGATGATACCTTCGTCAGCTTTGCTCAATGTGGACGTGCCACGAGCGTTACGGAGGAATTTGTTGGTGCGCTTGATCATGCCATGGCGCTTTCCGGCCTGACCAGCCAGAATGCGGCCCGTGGCCGTCACCTTGAACCGCTTTTTGCAGCTCGATTTCGTTTTCATCTTCGGCATTTCCGTCTCCTTCAAAGGTCGGTCTTACGCGCGACTCGGCATGCCATACTGGCCGGACGCGCGGGTGAAGGCTGCCCTATAGGACGCAACGGCCCAAGGCGCAAGCCTGATCAGTTGATATAACGGCCGATGACAGCGACGATCACCTCGTCCACCGTCCCGGCCGTATAGACGCCGGGGTTTTCCTGAATAGCGTAGAAAATCGCTCCGCCGCCAAGCAGGAACATCAGCACCGCGTTGCGTGGCCAGCGCCTGTCGGCATAGGCGCTGACAAGCATCGGTATCCCGAACACCACGACGACCAGTCCGGCCACGAAAATCAGATCTAAGTCCACGAAAGCTGTCCCTGTCGCCTCTGCCGGACCTTATTCCGTTTCGGAGGCGTAAATCAAACGTTCCTCGCAGGGGGCGACGCGCAGGATATTGGTGGACCCCGGCGTGTTGAACGGCACACCCGCCGTCACGACGACCATGTCCTCTTTCGTGGCCATGCCCTGCGCCAGTGCCGCGCGCACCGCCGCGACAACGGCATCCTTGAAGCGGTTGACTTCGCCCGTCATCACGCAGTTCGTGCCCCATGACAGACACAGCCGCCGCGCGGTGCGGATATGGCTGGTCAGCGCGATGATCGGCACACGCGGACGTTCCCGCGCCACCAGAAGCGCGGTCGTGCCCGATTGCGAAAAGCAGCAGATCGCCTTGATGTTGGTGGTCTCCGCGATCTCGCGGGCGGCGGATACGATCCCGTCGGCGACACTGGTGCGCACGGCACGGCGCGACGCTTCGATGATCTCGGTATAGGTGGGGTCGGCCTCTACCTCGACCGCGACATTGTCCATCGTCTGGACGGCCTCGATCGGATAGGAACCGGCAGCGGATTCCGCCGATAGCATGATCGCATCGGCGCCTTCATAGATCGCTGTGGCCACGTCGGACACTTCAGCTCGGGTCGGCATCGGGCTTTCGATCATGGATTCGAGCATCTGCGTCGCCACGATCACCGGCTTGGCCGCCGCACGGCATTTGCGCACCAGTTGCTTCTGGATCGGCGGCACGTTCTGCACCGGCAGTTCTACGCCTAGATCGCCACGCGCGACCATGATCCCGTCGCTGACGGCGAGGATCTCGTCGAAGTTCTTCACGGCAGCGGGCTTTTCGATCTTGGACAGGATCGCGGCGCGACCCTTGGCCAGCACACGCGCCTCGTCCACATCGGCGGGGCGCTGCACGAAGGACAGCGCCAGCCAGTCGACACCCAGTTCGCAGACGAATTCCAGATCCTTGCGGTCCTTGTCCGACAGCGCCGCCAGCGGCAGCACAACGTCAGGCACGTTCACGCCCTTGCGGTTGGAAATGGTGCCGCCGACGATCACTTCGCAGTCTGCGAAGGTCGCGCCGCAGTCCTTGACCCGCAGCTTGATCTTGCCATCGTTGACCAGCAGATGCGCGCCGGGTTCGAGGGCGTCAAAGATTTCCTTGTGTGGCAGGCAGACGCGCGTCGCATCGCCATCGGTCTTGTCCAGATCAAGACGGAAAGCGGCTCCGGGCACCAGTTCCTCTTCGCCATTGGCAAAGACGCCGACCCGCAGCTTCGGTCCCTGCAAATCCGCAAGGATCGCGATCGGGCTGTCGAGGTCTTTTTCCACCTGCCGGATGATTTCATGCCGCGCGCGGATTTCGGAATGATCGCCATGCGACATGTTCAGACGGAACACGTCTGCACCTGCTTCATGCAAGGCGCGGATCATCGCGTAGTCGTTGGAAGCTGGGCCAAGCGTGGCGACGATCTTGACGTTGCGGTGGCGTTTCATACTCAATCCCTTTGGTAATGCCCGTTAGCGGTAACGGTCGGCTTTCCGCCCTTATTGCGCAATTCCATTCCCGCGACAACTAGCCTAAATGCAGTGACATGAGAATGACAGACCCTGCCTATAGTATCGAAGGCGCGGACAGGCCCGGCCGCTGGCTTGTAACCTGCGACCATGCGACCAACCATGTGCCCGATTGGGTGCAGGGCGGCGATCTGGGCCTGCCCGCCGCCGACATGGGCCGCCACATCGCCTATGACATCGGAGCGGCAGGCGTAACGCGGCATCTGGCAGCACTGCTCGACAGCCCCGCGATCCTGTCATGCTTTTCGCGGCTGGTGATCGACCCCAACCGGGGCGAGGATGACCCGACCCTGCTGATGCGCCTTTACGACGGCACGATCATTCCCGCAAACCGCCATGCGGGGCCGCAGGACCTGACCGAACGGCTCGACCGTCTGTACCGCCCCTATCACGATGCCTATGCCGATCTGGCCGCAAAGATGCAGCGCCCGGTGATCTGCGCGATCCACAGCTTCACCCCCCGCCTGCGATCCCGCGCGCCCCGCCCCTGGGAGGTTGGCGTGCTGTTCGCCCATGACGACCGGCTGGCCAAGCCTTTCATCGCCGCCTGCCGCGCGCAGGGCTGGTGCACGGGCGAAAACGAGCCCTATGCAGGCCACCTGCCCGGGGATGCAATCGACCGGCACGCCTTGCAACATGGCCGCCCCAATGTCTTGATCGAACTGCGCCAAGACCTGATCGCGGATACGGCAGGGCAGATGGCCTGGGCCGACAGGCTTGCGCCCATCCTGCAGAATGTCCTGAAAGACAGCCAGCTATGAAGGAGCACGACATGGACGACCAGACACGGATGGAGCTGGAGGCAGCGGCCTTTCGCCGCCTGCGCCAGCATCTGCAGGACGACCGGACCGATGTGCAGAACATCGACCTGATGAACCTAGCGGGCTTTTGCCGGAACTGCCTGTCACGCTGGTATCAGGAAGCCGCGAACGCACGCGGCATTCCCATGACCAAGGACGAAGGCCGCGAGGCGTTCTATGGCATGTCCTATGACGACTGGCGCGCCCAGCACCAGATCGAGGCAAGCCCCGCCGCACAAGAGGCGTTCAGAAAATCCCATGATTGATCCCGTCGCCCTGACCGCCGATCTGGTCCGCTGCCCATCCGTCACGCCAACGGAAGGCGGCGCGCTGGTCCTGCTGGAGGATCTGCTGACCAAAGGCGGGTTCACCTGCACCCGCGTGGACCGTGGCGGCGTGTCCAACCTTTTCGCCCGCTGGGGACGGCAGGGGGCGAACCGGACCTTCGGCTTCAACGGCCACACCGATGTCGTGCCTTTGGGGGACGAGGCCGCATGGACGATGCCGCCCTTCGGTGCGGTCATCAAGGATGGCTATCTTTACGGGCGCGGGTCCACGGATATGAAATCCGGCGTCGCGGCCTTTGCCGCCGCCGCGATTGATTTCGTGGCAGCCACGCCACCCGATGGCGCGATCATTCTGGCGATCACGGGGGACGAGGAAGGCGATGCGCTGGACGGTACGACTGCCCTTCTCGACTGGATGGCCGCGAATCGCGAGGCGATGTCGGTCTGTCTGGTCGGCGAACCCACCTGCCCCGACGTGATGGGCGAGGCGATGAAGATCGGGCGGCGCGGGTCGCTGAACGCCACCTTTACCGTGACCGGCGTGCAGGGCCATTCCGCCTATCCGCACCGCGCAAAGAACCCGCTGCCCGCGGTCGCGCGGCTGGTGGATGTTCTGGCCAGTCACGAGCTGGACCAAGGCACCGCGCATTTTGATCCCTCGACACTTGCGGTGGTGACCATCGACACGGGCAATGCGGCCACCAATGTGATCCCCGCGCAGACCCGCGCAGGCGTGAACATCCGTTTCAACGACCTGCATTCGGGCGCAAGCCTGACCGCATGGATGCAGGACATCGCCGATCAGATCGCCGCCGATTTCGGTGTGCGGATCGCGATGCAGGTCAAGGTGTCGGGCGAAAGTTTCATCACCCCGCCCGGCCCTTTGTCTGATCTGGTGGGCCGCGCCGTGAAGGCCGAAACAGGCCGCGATCCTGTGCTGTCCACCTCGGGCGGCACATCGGATGCGCGCTTTGTGCAGCACCATTGCCCCGTCGTCGAATTCGGACTTGTGGGCAAAACCATGCATCAGGTCGATGAACGGGTCGCGGTGGACCAGATCACGCAGTTAAAGGCGATTTACGGCCGCATCCTGTCCGACTATTTCGGCTGATCCAGCGGCCTCGCAGGCCACCAGAGAGGCCCGACCGCCACCAGCAGGACCAGGATGTTGAACAGGACATTGGACGGGTTACCTGACAAGGCCGATCCAAGGCTGTCCAGCACGAACCACGCAAGCAGGCCCACCAGCACGCTGCGGCGCACCGCCTCTGGCGCGTGATGGTGGACCCGCGTCGCAAGCATCCAGATCATGACACCCCATCCCAGCAGGAACCCGCCCGTCAGCGCCGACAGAAAGCGCGTTGTCGGGTCGGCAAAGGTCTGTGCGCCGTCGAGCGGCCAACCCAGAAGGTCTAGCGTCAGCGCGGCGGGTCCGGCTGTGGGCAGCATGGTGCCAAGAAAGAACACCGGCCCGAAAACACCCACGACAATCGCGGTGACCCGGAGCCAGAATTGATGAAAGTCATGTGTCATGCGGAATGCCTCTTTTGCGCTGAAGGCACCTAACCGGCCATAGGGCTGCCGGACAATTACCTCACAGGTAACTGACGCGGGACAACGCGCCATGCTATGATGGCCGCATGGACAGCTTTGCCCGTACCCTCAAGAATTGGCGCCAGACCCGCCGGATGAGCCAGCTTGACCTGGCACTGACGGCGGAGGTGTCGTCGCGCCACATCTCGTTTCTGGAGACAGGCCGCGCGCGCCCCAGCCGCGCCATGATCGCCCGTCTGGGTGACGCGTTGCAAATGCCGCTCGCCCCGCGCAACACGATGCTGTTGCAGGCCGGGTTCGCCCCGCTTTATCCGGCGCGTCCATGGGACGATGCGGCGATGGCACCCGTCCGGACGGCGGTCGCGCATACGTTGCAGCGGCACGCACCCTTTCCCGGCATCGCCATCGACCAGCTGTGGCGGATCGTACAGATGAACGCCCCCGCAGCGCGCCTGTTCGGTGGACTTGGGCTTGTGACAGGTGACAGCCTGCTGGACGCGATGACCGGGGCCCATCTGCCGCAGGCCATCGCCAACTGGCCGGACGTCGCACATCACGCGGCACAACGCCTGCGGCTGGAAAGCCTTGCGCAAGGCGGGGTTCCCGAACTCGACCGCGCCGCCGCTTGTCTGGGCCGGGTACAGGGGCAGTCAGCCGAGGTACAGGAACCATTCGTGCCGATGAAGATCATGCTTGGTGACCTGTGCTTGTCGCTTTTTGCAACGATCGCCCAGTTTGGCACCGCGGCGGACCTTACCCTGCATGACCTGCGGATCGAGCTCTATTTCCCGGCGGACGACGCCACAAGAAAGCTGCTGGAATCGCCCCCCGATGATAGTGGATGACGCCTTGCACGCGCCATGCTAGGCAGCGGCATGACACAGATCCCTTCCAAATCCGAAATCCTCGCATGGATATCCGACAATCCGACCAAAACCGCAAAGCGCGACATCGCCAAGGCGTTCGGGATCAAGGGTGCTGCGCGGATTGACCTCAAACGCATACTCAAGGAGCTGGAAGAAGCGGGCAAGCTGACCAAGCGCCGGTCGTCCTATCGTGATGTGGAGGATCTGCCGCCCGTCGCCGTTCTGGAAATCATGGCCCCCGATGCGGATGGGGACCTGTTCGCGCGACCGCTGGAATGGACCGGCCAAGGGCCGGAACCGCGTGTCCTGATGCTGTTGCGCTCCAGCGATCCGGCTCTGGGCGCGGGCGACCGGATTCTGGGGCGTCTGACCTTGGACAAGACCGAAGATCACACCCATACCGCGCGCATGATCCGCCGGATCGGGACCAATCCGATGCGGATATTGGGCGTGTTCCGTGCCGGGTCCGAAGGCGGGCGCGTCCTGCCCATCGACAAGGGTGCGGACAAGCAATGGGTCGTCGCCGCCGGTGCCACGGGCGGCGCCAAGGACGGCGAACTGGTCGAGGCCGAACAGGCGGGGCCGAAGGGCCGCCTCGGTTTGCCAAAGGCCCGGATCGTCGCGCGACTAGGTGATCCGACAGCGCCGCGTGCGGTGTCGCTGATCGCGATCCACCAGCACGGCATTCCCGACCATTTCCCCGACGATGCCGTCGCCGAAGCCGATGCCGCCAAGCCCGTCGGCGTCAAAGGCCGTAAGGACCTGCGGGACCTGCCGCTGATCACGATCGACCCGTGGGATGCGCGTGACCACGACGACGCCTGCTATGTCGAGGTGGACACAGACCCGAAGAACGACGGCGGTTTCATCATCTGGGTCGCCATCGCCGATGTCGCGGCCTACGTCCGCCCCAATACCGCGCTGGACCATGAGGCGCGCAAGCGCGGCAATTCCACCTATTTCCCCGACCGCGTGGTGCCGATGCTGCCGGACCGTCTGTCAGGCGATCTGTGTTCCCTGCACGAAGGCGTTGACCGCGCCTGTATCGCCGTCGCCATGCGGGTCGATGCCCATGGGCAGAAGATCGGACACGAATTCCATCGCGGTCTGATGAAATCGGTCGCCTCGCTCAACTACGAAGAAGTGCAGGACGCGATCGACGGGCAGCCGAATGACAAGACGGCACCCCTGGTAGAGGATATCCTGCGCCCGATCTATGCCGCCTATGCCGCGCTGGTCAAAGCCCGCGTCCAGCGCCAGCCCTTGGAACTGGACCTGCCCGAACGCCAGATCGTGCTGGATGACGCGGGCAAGGTCACGTCGGTGCAATTCAAGGAACGGCTGGATGCGCACCGGCTGATCGAGGAATTCATGGTGCTGGCCAATGTCGCCGCCGCCGAAACGCTGATCGCCAAGAAATCACCCCTGCTGTTCCGCGTGCATGAAGAACCGAACCCCGACAAGCTGGATGCTCTGCGCGAGGTGGTGCAGGCGTCTGGCCTTGTGCTGGCCAAAGGGCAGGTGCTGAAAACGGCGCATCTGAACCGCCTTCTGCTGGCCGCGCGCGAGACGGAACAATCCGAACTCATCAACATGGCGACGCTGCGGTCGATGACGCAGGCCTATTACAGTCCCGACAATTTCGGGCATTTCGGGCTGGCGTTGCGGTCTTATGCGCATTTCACATCACCCATCCGGCGTTATTCCGACCTGATCGTGCACCGTGCGCTGATCGCCGCCCATGGCTGGGGCAAGGACGGGCTGTCGCCTTGGGATGTCGAGAATCTTGGCGATACCGCGCAAAAGATTTCCGACACCGAACGCCGGTCAATGGCCGCAGAACGCGACACGACCGACCGCTATCTGGCGGCCTTTCTGTCCGACCGGATCGGGGTCGAAATGGGCGGGCGGATCAGCGGGATCGCGAAATTCGGGGTCTTTGTGAAACTGGACGAGACCGGCGCCGACGGGATGATCCCGATCCGCACGCTGGGGCGCGAATATTTCCATTACGATCCCGACAGCCAGACGCTGATGGGGTCCGACACCGGTACGCTGATCCGGCTGGGCCAGCGTGTGACCGTCAAACTGATCGAGGCGGCCCCCGTGACCGGCGGGCTGATCGTGGAACTACTGACGCTGGATGAACGGACCATGCCGCGCGGGCCCGGCGTGACCCGTGGCAAGCCTGCCCGCCGCAAACAAGCCAGTGCCAAGGCAAAAGCGGTCAAGATCGCCCGCAAGGTCAAGCGCAGCCGCAAGTAAGAACTTTTATACCTCCGGCGGGAGTATTTGTGGAAAAAAGAAGCGCGGCAGCAGAAAGCTGCCCTGCGACCAGAGGCATCGTATCGCCTTTCGGCAAATCGTGTATCTTTGGAAAAAACAAAGAGGGCAGCGATGAATCGCAGGCATTTTTTTGCGCTGGCAGGCAGCGCCTTGATCACAGGACAAACGGCACGCGCTGACGCGGCCACGTTCCCGAACTGGGTGGCGGGCTTTCGGAGGCGCGCGGCGGCTGCGGGAGTGAGCGACGCGACGTTTTCGGCGGCATTCGCGCAGGTCCAATACTTGACCGACAGTATCGAGCGGGACCGCAATCAGGCCGAATTCGTGCGGCCTTTTGGCGATTACATGGCCTCGGCCGTGTCCGACACGCGGATCAGCACGGGGCAAGCGAAGCTAAGCGAACTTGCGCCGGTTCTTGCCGCGATCGAGGCCCGTTTCGGTGTGGAACCGCATGTGGTGGCGGCGATCTGGGGCATGGAAAGCAATTTCGGCGCGAACCGTGGCACTGTCCCGTTGATTTCGACGCTGGCGACGCTGGCCCATGACGGCCGGCGGGGGGCGTTTTTCGAAGAACAGCTGATTGCCGCCCTACTGATCGTGCAACGCGGCGACACCACACCCGACCGCATGACCGGATCATGGGCGGGGGCGATGGGCCATACGCAGTTCATCCCGACCTCCTATCAGGCCTATGCCGTCGATTTTACCGGCGACGGGCGGCGGGATATATGGAGCGATGACCCCAGCGACGCGCTGGCCAGCACGGCGGCCTATCTGCGCGCCTTTGACTGGACAGGTGGTCAGCCTTGGGGTGCTGAGGTGCGCCTGCCGCAAGGGTTCGACTATACCCAGACCGGGCGGCGCGTCAGCCAGCGCACTGCCGATTGGGCGCGGATCGGTGTCGTCGGGGCCGACGGGCGGGCCGTGCCTGACCACGGCGAAGCGACGCTGACCACGCCGACGGGGGCGAATGGCCCGGCGTTCCTGCTGTTTTCAAACTACAGCGTGATCGGGCGCTATAACAACGCCGAGGCCTATATCTTTGGCGTCGGTCATCTGGCGGACAGGTTGCGCGGCGCTGGCCCGTTCACCCGCCCCTGGCCCGCCGACGACCAGCCTTTGCGGAGCGCAGAGCGGCGCGAATTGCAGGAACGGCTGACACGCGCGGGGTTCAACACCGGCGGCGTGGATGGCCGGATCGGGCCGAATACGCGCGGCGCGATCATGGGGTTCCAGCGCAGCCGGGGTCTGGTGCCTGATGGGCATCCGTCGCTTCCGTTGTTGCAACTACTCCGCTGAGCAGACTCCGCCCTGCATGCAGGCGGTCAGCATCGCGAGTGTTTCGGGCGTTGGATCATAGAACAGCCGCCCGCCACAAGGACCGGCGGTCACCGTCAATGCGGGATCATCCGCCGGGACGAAAACGATGGCGTCCTGTCCGCTTTGCACGCGGCCACACCAGGGGCCGGCACAGGTGATCTGCAAGGTGACCGGCCCGGTGTAATCTTTGCTGAAGCCCTGTGCCGTCAGTCCCTTGCCCGTGAACTGCGCTTGCAGCGGCGCCGGATCCGAAACGGGGTCTTGCTGGACGAAGGGTGGCAGGCCGCTTTCGTCGAAGGTCAGCACGCCATGCAGGACGAAATACGCCTCTGGCGCTGCTGCCAGGTCCTCAAACGTGCTGATCGCATCGGTGCGCATGCAGCTGAGCGCCTGCGCCTGTCCCGCAAGAGCAAGCAGCGTTGCAATCCAAACAAGGCCGCGCATCACAGCTTGCCTGCGAATTCCGCCAGCACGCGTTCATAGACGGCGCGTTTGAACGGCACGATCCCCGCGACCAGATCGGCGGGTGGTACCCATTTCCAGGCGGAAAACTCCGGGTGTTCGGTTTGTAGATTGATCTGGCTGTCGCGCCCGTGAAAACGCATCAGGAACCATTTCTGTTCCTGACCGCGATAGCGGCCTTTCCAGATATGGGGCACCAGTTCGACGGGCAGATCATAGGGGATCAGCCCTGCCGTTTCAGCCTCTACGCTGACAAGGTTCGGGGTGATGCCGGTTTCTTCTTCCAGTTCGCGCAAGGCGGCGGTGCGGGTGCTTTCGCCCGGATCGACGCCGCCTTGGGGCATTTGCCAGGCGTCGGTGTCGCGATCAAGGCGCTGGCCCACGAAGACATGGCCGCGCGGATTGATCAGCATGACGCCGACGCAGGGCCGATAGGGAAGATTGGCGATTTCGTCGGTGGTCATGAAAGGGCCTTGGTGTTTCATGGGCTGCTCCTGTTTCTTTGACCAGAGATAGCCACAAGGTCCAGCGGTTATGCGATAACAAGCCGTGTTTCGTGCCGGATACGGGCGGCGATCCAGCGCAGATGGCCGCGGTCAAGCCCGATGCAGCCCGCCGTGGGCCGCCCTTTGCCGCGCCATTGGTGGATGAAAATCGCCGACCCCCGCCCCTTGACCGGATAGGGCCAGTTCCAGTCGGTCAGGATGATGAGGTCATACATCGGATCGGCGCGGCGCAGGCGTTCGTGGCCAAAGGGGTGCGGCGCGCGCACCATCATGTTGTAATCGGGGTCGCGGATATCGTCGGACCACAAATCACCGGGCTTGATCGGCAGCGCCCAATCCGCAGGCCGCGCCATCCGGTCGGGGCGGTAGAGCATGCCGACAAGCCGGTGCGTGCCGATAGGGGTCGCGCCATCGCCTTCTTTCTTGCGTTTGCTCAAGCCCCCGCGCCCGATGGTGCAGGGGAAGCGACGGTTGAGAAAGCGCAGATGGGTCGGGGTCAGGACAAGGTCGGTGGGTTTCATGGGGTGAGGGATAACGGGCGGCGGCGGGGGTGTCAGTAGAAATATGCTGTTGAAGTGAGGCTGCTTTAGCCCTCTTTTACGTATGCTGCATGATGCATCGACGTCCGCTATCGCCGTCGATGCAAAGACCTTCAATAACTGTTTGGGTTTTGAGCGAACTATGTGGCAACATAAGTTAAGTCGTTTAGCGGACATACAATCAGAAGCGTTTCTGTGAAAAAGATTACTAACCGACAAGCCAAACTTGAGGTCAGTTGAAACCTTGATTTACACATGTCCAAGAGGGAACTTACAGCATGGGGCCTTTTGTATGACAGCTAGTCAAATCATCATTACTTTGGTTTTTGTGATTTTAGCGATCACCGTGGTCCTGACGATAGCACGTAGGCGTTACAAAAAAGCGCACGCTCCGCGCCAGACGCACACTGCACATTGTCCAGGTCCTGGATATGACCGAGGTGCAATCGCGAGGAGCGCCACGTCAGGATTCATGACTGACCATAGCAACAGCCATTCGCCGTAAAAATTTCGCACCCTCTCGGTTGAATTTGAAACTCTAAAAACCGCCGGTTGTTGGACGGTGTACCTAAGCGGACCTTAGAGCGCACTAAACCAAGGGCCGTAAGGTCCGCAAAGCGGACATGCCAACCCCTACAACAAATGCCCCGACTTCGCGGCCTTCGTGGCCAGATAGCCGGTGTTGTGCCGATTCTCACCCACTTTCAGCGGAACGCGTTCCACCACCTTGATCCCGCAGCTTTCCATCCGCGCGACCTTGGCGGGGTTGTTTGTCAGCAACCGCACGGCGCTGAAACCCATCTTTTTCAGGATCTCCGCCCCGATGCGGAAATCGCGTTCGTCATCCTCGAATCCCAGACGGTGGTTCGCCTCGACGGTGTCGAACCCCTGATCCTGCAACGAATAGGCGCGCATCTTGTTGGCCAGCCCGATCCCGCGCCCTTCTTGATTGAGGTAAAGCAGGACCCCTGCCCCTTCGGCCCCCATCTGCGCCAGCGCACCGCGCAATTGCGGGCCGCAGTCGCATTTCAGCGACCCCAGCAGATCGCCGGTGAAACAGGCCGAATGCAGGCGCGACAACACGGGCTGCGACCGGTCGGGCTGGCCGATCTCGACGGCGTAATGTTCCTCGGCGCCGTCATCGGGGCGGAAGATGTGCAGGCGGCCAGCCTCGGACACCTCCAGCGGCAGGCGCGCGCTGATGACAGGGCGCAGCGGGCTGAGGGCTGTATCCACCGCCGCCGTCGCAGGCACCAGCGTCAGGTTGTGCGCCTGCGCGAAACCGGCGGCATCATCGACCGGCAACACCAGCGCGGCGGGCAACAGGCGCGCGGCCTTGGTCAGCGCGATGGCGGCGCGGTGCAGATCGGCGTTGCCATCCCGCAGGCTGCGCAGCGGGCCTTTCATGGGGGCACGCAGATCGTCGGCAGGGTCGGCGACGGACCGGACCCATGCCAGGCTTACATCCGGCGGCAAGGCGATCCGCGCCAGATCGCCGTCATAGACATGCGCTTTGAGCGTCGCCGCCCGCCGTCCGGTGATCGCAAGCACCGCCGCACCGCCCAAGGTGCGCAGATGCGCCAGCCTGTCGGCGTCCAGCGTCTCGGCGGCGAGGATGACAGCCCCGCCGTCCAGCACCACGGGCACGCCCATGCGCAGGTCCGCACGTGCGCGCGCAAGCCGTTCGGTAATGTCGGGGGAAAATCCAGTCATCGGGCACCTGTCAATTGTTTCACCTGATAGCCGTTTTCGTCGCAAAGTGAAACAAAACCCCGCCTGATCACACGTCCGTGTGAACCACGCACCGGAAATCTTGTCTGATCCGTATCTTGTTCACAGATCGATGATGTAATGATGGAGGCTGTCATGGGGCAACTCAAAAAGATTTTGCTTGTGGACGACGACGACGACCTGCGCGAAGCGCTGGGCGAGCAGTTGTTGATGACCGAGGATTTCGACGTGTTCGAGGCCGATGATGGGGCAAGCGCCATCGTGAAAGCAAAGGAAAGCTTGTACGATCTGATGATCCTCGATGTCGGTCTGCCCGACACCGATGGCCGCGAATTATGCCGCCGCTTGCGCAAGCAAGGCGTCAAATGCCCGATCATCATGCTGACCGCGCAGGACAGCGATGCCGACACCATCCTTGGCCTTGACGCGGGTGCCAATGATTACGTCAGCAAACCGTTCAAGTTTCCGGTGCTTCTGGCGCGGATCCGCAGCCAGCTGCGCACGCATGAACAATCCGAAGACGCGATCTTCCAGCTTGGACCCTATACGTTCAAGCCCGCACAAAAGATGCTGATCACCGAAGATGACAAAAAGGTCCGCCTGACCGAGAAAGAGACGAATATCCTCAAATACCTGTACCGCGCCACAGACGGCGTGGTCGCCCGTGATGTGCTGCTGCACGAGGTCTGGGGCTATAATGCGGGTGTCACAACGCACACGCTGGAAACCCATATCTACCGTCTGCGCCAGAAAATCGAACCCGATCCGTCCAACGCGCGTTTGCTTGTGACGGAACAAGGCGGCTACAGGCTCGTTTCATAAGAACCCTGCCGGTGATCGGGTTATATCACCACCCTCCCTGTTGGACTTGCCCGGGCCTTGTGCCCGGGCGTTTTTTCAACGTCACAAACAGCTAGGATATCATCATGAAAACAGCGCAGGATTATCTTGACGAAGCGAATGCCGTCGTCACCCGCATCGACAGCAAGGATGCTATCGCGAAGCATGCCGAAGGGGCCGGGGTCTTTATCGACGTGCGTGACAGCAGCGACATCGCCCATTCGGGCACGATCAAAGGCGCGGAACGCGTGGCGCGCGGCTTTATCGAATTCGCCGCCGATCCGACGTCAAAGTTTCACAAACCCTTCTTTGACAAGGACAAGACCTATTACCTTGTCTGCGGTCTGGGCGGACAGGCGGCCCTTGCGGGCAAGACGCTGAAGGACATGGGTTATCCCAATGTCATCAACGTAGGCGGCATCGGCGATTGGAAGGACGCAGGCGGCCCCGTCGAGGACTAAGCCAGCGCCTGATCCCAGTCGGCAATCAGATCGTCGATATGTTCGATCCCCGCGCTGACGCGGATCAGGTTTTCCGGAATACCGGTATGCGGCTCGATCGTGTACCGGTGTTCCACCAGACTTTCGACACCGCCCAGTGACGTGGCACGCAGGAACAGCGCCAGCTTGCCTGTCACACGCAGCGCATCATCGCGCCCGCCTTTCACCAGCACCGACAACAGACTGCCGAAACCGCCCTGCATCTGGCGCAGGGCGATGTCATGGCCCTGATGGTGCGGCAGACCGGGATAGAACGCATCCGCGACCGCATCATGCGCCATCAGGTGCTGTGCCAGCGCCAGCGCGTTCTGCGACATGCGTTCCACCCGCAAAGGCAGGGTGCGCATGGCGCGGGTCAGAAGCCACGCCTCGAACGGGCCAAGGATCGCGCCCGCCATCTTGCGGTCGGCCTTGATCGCCTGCCAGACGCCCGCATCGGGGGCGGCGGTGGAGAGCACCCCCGCCAGCACATCGGAATGGCCGTTGATCCCTTTGGTCGCGGAATGCATGACGATATCGGCCCCATGATCCAGCGCGCGCGTCAGGATCGGCGTGGCAGCGGTGCCATCGACCAGCAGGACACCTTGGGTCGCGGCCTTGACGGCAGCGATATCGACCGTCAGCAGCCACGGGTTCGACGGTGTTTCGATCAGCACCAGATCGGCGGGGCGCGTCTGGCAGGTCATGACCAGATCGGCGGCAGGCACCTCGATCAGCGTGATTTCGCGCCGCGCGCAGAATTCGCGCACCCATGCAGTCGTGCCCCAATAGATGCCCGACTGGACAATCGCCGTCGCACGGTTCGGCAGCGCGCGGAACACGGCGGCAATGGCGGCCATGCCCGAGGGGAACAGCAGCGTATCCTGCGCGTTTTCCAGCGCGCGGATGACCGCCTCGGCCTGACGCATATTGTCGGAATTGTCGCGGGAATAGATATTGTCCGGCCGCACCAGCGCGTAGTTTTCATCGCGCAGGAACGTGGTGGACGGCTGCAGCGCAGGCACGACCCCCCCTGATTGCGGGTCAAGCGCGCCTGCGGCATGGGCGGCGATGGTGGCGGGGTGCAATGGCTTTTTCATGCCGCTATCTGTGGCATGTCCGCTAGCCGATGCAAGGGGCCTTACTCAGGTTTTCGGCAATGGCGCCAGCAGGTCGCGTTCATCGCCGAACTTGCCGATATAGGCTGTCGTCAGGCCCAGACATTCGGTCGATCCACAACTGGCCTGATGCGGGCATTGATAAAACCCGTTGCGGTCGAATTCGGTCCAGAATTCGGGGTCGATGACCAGCAGCGGTTGGGCATTGACCACCGCATCGCCGTAATCACCCAGCAGGCATTCGGGGAAATTCTTGACCTCGACATAGCGGCCCTGCGCGCGGCATTTGCCGATCGCTTCCCGCAGATAGGGCAGGATGTCCGTGTGCTTTGCTGCAAGGTCCTTGGGGTCATCTTCGGCCATCGGAAAGAAGTTCCAGAATTCCATCTGGACCAGCCGCTTCAGATGCGCCAGCGCGTCGACCATGCCGGGCAGCAGAGCGTAACTTTGCGTCGTGATGACCGAATTTGTGATCAGCCGGACATGGTCGTAGCTGTCCAGATGCGCCATGCCCTGCATCATCTTGTCCCACGCGCCCGCCACCTGCGTGATGCGGTCGTGGCTTTCAGCGTCAGACCCCGCGACCGAGACAAAGTATTCATCCACGCCCGCATCCACCAGCCGGTCGGCGTAATCGGTGCGGCCCAGATGCATCCCGTGCGTCTGGATGCGCACATGGGCGAACCCTGCGCTGCGCGCCTTGCGGGCGATGTCGGGCAGGTCACGGCGCAGCGTTATTTCCGACCCCGTCAGGACCAGCCCTTCCCAGCGTCCGGTTTCGGCCTGATCGCGGCAGATCCTGTCCAGCGTCTCGTCCGATGTGGGCGCAAGCCGGTCCATCGTGCCTTCGATCATACAATGCACACATTTCAGGTTACAGCGAAACTCCATCGTCAAGGAAACATACTTTTCATGGTCTCGCAGGCTCAGCCCGCGCAGCCGGCCCAAGCGGTCAACCGGCGTCGTCAGTCCGACCCGTGCGCCCGGCGCCTGCACCACGTCCAAGGCGCGGATGGGGTCATGATCAGAGGAGGCCATAGAAACTGCCTTTCACCGGATGGACCCGCCCGTCCGCATCGCAGGCGAAATCCCAACCCACATCATAAAGGTGATGGTCCAGCGCGTCATGGTTTTCTGCAAGAAAGCCCTGAAGTGCGGCAGGAAAATCCTGCTTTTGCAGAAAATGCGCCAGCTGCGCCGCGCGGATACGCGAGAAATACAGCCCGTCGCGGCGCTGCTTGTTGGCGACCACCACGGTCTGCACCCCTGCCATTTCAGGCCAAAGCAGATCGGTCACGTTGACCTTGGCCAGCGGCAAGTAGATGGATTCGGTCAGCTTGTCGTGGATCTGCTGCGCCTCGCGCTGCGCATCGAAGAAGAAATAGAAATTGCGCATCTCGTATCCCGCCTGCGTCAGCCCGTAACAGATGCCCGATGACACATTCGACCCCGGATTGCCCATATAGATGTCGATCTGGTCGAGCGGGGCGCCCGCCAGATGCTGCGACGCGATTTCCACCGAGAACATGAAATAGGGCAGGCTATCGTCAGGTGTCAGCGCGCAATTCAGCCAAGGGGCTGTCGCTTTCAGGAAATCACCGATCCCCAGACGCCTGTGTGCGCGGGCATAGTCGTAGAAATAGAATTCCCACGACGGGCCAGCCGCCGACCATTTCATCCCCCAGACCGTGGCGAACCGCCCCCAAGTGTCACGGATCGCATCGGTCAGCGCCGCCATTTCCGGCCCCAACCCTGCCCCATCAAAGGATTTGTAAAGCAGCGCCACGGACCGCAGCGCGTCATCGCTGGGCGCGCGCGGCGGATCATAGGGCCACAGACAGAAATCCTGCGCCAGATCGCCCGGCCTGCTGAGTTGCGCGCGCGCCTTTGCGTCCCAATCCATCATAGCTGCCGCGCCCCGAAATAGAGCGTGGCAAAAGCCGCGCCCGTGCTGTCCATGCCAGCCGCGATATGACCAAACCGCGCTGCCCCATGCGCGTCCAGAAACGGGGCTGGATCAAGGCCAAAGCCTGCGAACACCGGCGCGATCAGTCCCGCCGCATCCGCTAGCGTCAACCGTGCATCGGCGACAGATATATCGACCGACGCACGCGGGCTGCCCGTCTCGGTCACATGCAGCACGACCGCCGTGCGGTCGGGGTCGCCGTCACGGGCTAGATCAAGGCAGGCAAGCATCGCGTCGCGCACCGGGCCTGCGGGTACCAGCCCCGCGACCAGCGCGGCTTTGGCGTCGTGGCTCTGGTGGGTGACGCTGGTATAGCGGTTCAACCGCTTGTCAGTGCCCGCCCATTTCAAAGCCAGAAACACGAGGTCCGGGGCGGGTGCGGTGTCGGGTGCGAATTCCAGATAGCATTTCCCGATCCCGTCATCCGCGCCGAAATGCACCGCATGTGCCGCCGCTAGATGCGGCAGCAGCGCCGTGCAATCGTTGCAACCCAGTGCGGCGCAAAGCTCGGCCAATGTCGTGCGCGGGGCGGGATACAGCGCACGGCGGCCCATGCTGACCAGTCCGCGATCATCCGACAACCTGCCTTGCGACAGCTTGACCGACCGCTCGAAGATCCGGGGCGCATCCAGCGTCGCTGTCACAGCCAGCAGATCCGCCACACCCATGTCAGCCTGCGGTAGGAAAGGTCAGGATGCAGCGATGCCCCGCAGGCAAAAGCGCCCCCGGATTGGGCAGTTCCAGCTCGACGCCGAAGGTGCCGGAGGCCGCATCGAACACCTGATCAAAGGCGATCACACGCGCCTGAAAGCTGTCGGTGATGGGGGCGGCGGGCGCGACGGTCGCGAGCATCCCGTTCGAGATTGCGGGGTAAAGTTCCACCGGCAGGAACGCCTCGATCAGCAGGGGGTCCAGCCGGACGATGGACACGATCGCCTCGTTCGTGGCGACAAATTCCCCGGCGGATTTATTGCGGATCAAGACGACCCCTTCGGTGGGGCTGGTGATCGTGCGCTGGGCAAGTTGCTGGCGCGCGCGGGCCAGTTCCTGCACGGCGATTTCTTTGTCGAGCACCGCCTGCGCGAGCAAGGCTTCGGCGGTGACCAGTTCAGCCTCGATTTCCTGCAACTGGTCAGCAGAGGCGACATTGCGGTCCACCAGAGTCTGGGTCCGTTCGCGCTGCACCATGATCAGGTCGCGCCGCGCGGTCTGGGCCTCGATCGCGACATTGTTGTCGGCGCGGGTTTCCAGCAGGCCGATGGTGGCGCGCTCCACGCTGCTTTCCAGATTGGCGATCACCTGCCCTGCCGCAACTGTGTTGCCGCGCCGGACGGTGACATCTTCCAGCACACCCGCGACGGGGGCGCCGACGTCGATGATATCGGCGGGGTCCATCACGCAGTCAAAGGATTCGTCCGCCAGCCCCTGCGCCTGCACCAGCGACGCCGACATGCAGAACAGGGCAGCAAGGGTGATCGTGCTTTTCATCGAAATCTCCAACATTGCGCTCTTGTCGCTATCCTATTCAAGTTGACCCGAGAACGCCATGATGTCCCCAAGCTGACGGTCCTGCTTCATGAGGTCGCGGCGGGATTGCGCGTGCAGCGTTTCCGTCCGGCGCTGCCGGTCACGGATAAAGCGGCCAATCGCGCGTGTGCCCAGCACCAGCGACACCGCATAGGCCAGCCGCCGCGCACGGGCGGCATCGGGGCCAAGCATCAGGTCATCCTCAAGGCTCAGATAGGCCTCGTTGCGGCCCGGTTCGCCCTGCCGTCCGCAGCGCCCTTCCAACTGGCGGTCAACACGGCGGCTGTCGTGCCGTTCGGTCAGGATCACGACCAACCCGCCGTTTTCCGCGACACCGGGACCAAGCTTGATGTCGGTACCGCGTCCGGCCATGTTGGTGGCCACCGTGATCTGGCCCGGCAGTCCCGCCTGCGCGACGATGGCGGCTTCGTCCGCGTCCTGATCGGCAGACAAGACCTGATGCGGCAGCCCCGCCTCGGTCAGGCGCGCGCTGGCTTCCTGAGAGGCGAGGATTGACCGCGTCCCGATCAGCACCGGCTGGCCGTTGGCATGCAGTTTAGCGACGCGGCGCGTGATCGCCCGCCATTTTGCATCCGCCGTGCGGAACACACGGTCCGGCGCGCGGGTGCGGATGTCGGGCTTGTTGGTCGGGATTTTCGCCACAGCGAGCTTGTAGACCGTCCACAGCTCCCAAGCCGCATCCTGCGCGGTGCCGGTCATCCCGCCGATCCGGGTATAGCGGCGGAAAAACCGCTGGTAGGTCATGCGCGACAGGGTTTCGTTGGTGGGCGAAATCTCTAGCCCTTCTTTGAGTTCGATCATCTGGTGCAACCCGTCCGACCATGTCCGGTCCGGCATCGTGCGGCCGGTGTTTTCATCGACGATCTGCACCTTGCCGTCCTTGACGATATAGGCGTCGCCCAGATGGAACAGGTAAAGCGCGTTCAGCGCCTGCTGGACCGCGTGATCGCGGATCACAGGAATGGCAAAGCTGTCGTCACGGTCAATCGTCAGATCTTCAAGGTAATCATAGCCCGCATCCAGGATCTCGACCCGCTTGACCCCGCGCGGCAGCGTGAAATGACGGCCTTCGACCATGCCTTTGGCGGCGTCCATCCCCGCGATGAAAACGCCGTCAGGCATCCCGCCCTGCAACGCGCCTGCGCCCGAGATGATGAGCGGCGTGCGCGCCTCGTCGATCAGGACGCTGTCAGCCTCGTCGATGATGGCAAAGGGCAGGCCCCGCATCCGCAGGGGCTCGGTCGGCCCGCCGCCGGGGACCAGTTTGTCGACCTTGCGTTGCAGGTTGCCGGGGGCACGGCGCAGGATGGCGCGATCGCGCAGATAATCAAACGCCATTTCCTTGTTGGTGCCATAGACGATGTCCTGCAGATAGGCGGCCTGCCGGACGGGTCCGGACTGCCCTTCGAGCACGGTGGCGCGGGTCAGGCCAAGAAAGTCGTAAAGCGGCCCTGTCTCTTCGGCGTCGCGGGCGGCAAGGTAATCGTTGACCGTCATCACATGCACCTGCCGCCCCGACAGCGCCACGGTCGCCACGGCAAGGGTCGCGCAAAGCGTCTTGCCCTCGCCGGTGCGCATTTCCGCGATCTGGCCGCGCAGCATGGCCCATGCGCCGAGGATCTGCACATCATAGTGCCGTTTGCCCAGCACGCGCCCTGACGCCTCGCGGATCAGGGCAAAGGCCTGTCCTGCCACCATCACGGGCAGGTCCTGGTCGCGCAACCGCTGGCGCAGCAGGATGCGCAGATCGCGCACAGCGGCGCGTAGATCTTCGTCCGACATCGCGGCATAGCGTTTCTGGTGCCATCGCACCGCCCAGAGGATCGGGCGCAGCTGCAACGCCCGCCAGCGCGCACCCTGCGCGACGAACGCCCCCTGCACCCAGGCCCAGGCGCGGTCCACCTCGGTTTCCTCGCGGTCCGGTGCCTCGGCATAATTGACGATCCGGGGCAGGCGGATGCGGCGTGTGGGGGGATATGCGGTGAAATCAGACACGGAACTGCCGCAGGAACAATTGCCGCAGGCTGCGATAGATGCGGAACCCGATGGGTTCACGCCCGTGGTCGAACTTGACCAAAGCTCGCGCGCCCACCCGCGTGACAGGCATCGGGTCGCGGGTCGCGACCTCGAATTGGAACACGCTTTGGAGGGTCGACAATTCGGTTGCACCGCTCGGGTTCAGCACAATGTCGCCGCCCGCCTCGGTCGAAAGCGCAAGCGACGGGATCGTGTCCTGCGATTGCGGCACCTCGACCACAAGCCGACCCGGAACCGACGTCCCGATCGCGTCCTGAAACATGATCTGCACGTCCTGCGTCCGGTTGCGCACGATTTCGGCCAGCCCCTGCGGGATCGCCACGCGCAGGCGCATGTCGTCGTTGCCGATGACATAGCCCAAAACCTCGCCCTGCCGGATCAGCATCCCGTTGAGGTTTTCCGCTGACGGCACGACGACGGTGCCATCCGCACTGGCCTGCACGACCAGATCGGTGCGGCGCTGTTCAAGGCCGCGTAGCTGATCCTCAAGCAGCAGCACACGGTCGCGCAGCAACTGGGCCTGCACCTGATCCACCAGCAGGATCGCCCGGAGGCGCAACTGGGCCTCGCGCAGCTGGCTTTCCAGAATGGTGATCCGGTTTTCAAGGATCGGATCGTCGAGCGTGACCACAGGCGCGCCTTGCATGACAGGTGCAGTTCCGTCGGCGGCGACATCGGCCACGAAACCATCGGTGCGCGCGCGCAGGATCGCATCCTGATCCAGCCAGACGACCCCATGCGCCACGGTGGCATAAGGCGCAGGCAAGCTGAACAACAGCGCCGCCACCCCCGCAAGCGCGCCCGCGACCAGCCCCATCGCCTTGCCGCGCTTCTGGCGCAGCTCGGGGCTGGTCAGCATGTATTTGATGCCCTTCAGCAAAGGCTGCACGAAGGTATTGAACAAGGCCCAAAGCGCCAGCAGGATGCCGATGAAAAAGAACTTGGACGCCACGAACAGCGCGATCGCAAAGCTGATGAACACGCGGTAAACGAACGCCGCGATCGCATATGTAAACAGCCATTTGCGTTCGCCCTTGGCGGTCACGCCGTCGGGCACATCCTTGACCCGGAACAGGTAGGTGCGGATCAGATAGAAGACATAGGCATTCGACCTTTGCCCGAGGTTCGGGATCTCGATCAGGTCGGAAAAGACGAAATAGCCGTCAAAGCGCAACAGCGGATTGCCGTTGAACAGCAGCGTCGACACCCCGCCGATCAGCATGACGTTAAAGGCAAAGGCCCGCACCAGCCCCGGTTCGGCGTTCAGCCAGACGATCAGCGCGATTGTGGCCAGCGCCGTTTCCACCATGATCCCCGCGCCCCCCACAACCGCGCGCCGCCATTTGCTGTCGAACGCAGAGGACGCCGAAGCATCCACATAAGGCACAGGGATGAACACAAGAAACATCAGCCCGATTTCATGCACCTCGCCGCCCCAGACCTTGGTGGCATAGCCATGCCCCAGTTCGTGGACCGCCTTGACGAACGGATAGGCGAGCGCGATCAGCAGCAGGTTTTCCGCCGCCAGCACCTGATCGGTGAACCCCTGCGTCAGCACGTCCCAGTTCAGCACCGCCAGAACCACACCCGACAGGACCAGCGCCAGCCAAAGCACGAAACCGACAGGCGTGAACAAAGGCCGGACCAGCCCGACGGTGGCCCCCAGAAACCTGTCAGGGTCAAGCAAGGGCAGCCGCAGGGCCATCGGGTTCTTGATCCGCGCCATCATCGTCTGGCGTTCCTGTTTGGCGTGGCGGCGCCCGATCTCTTCCATATCGGGGGGCAGGTCGCTTGCGATCAGGTCGGACCGATGCAATTGCGCCATCAGCTTGATCGTTTCGGATTGCGTCGGCGGGTCGTCATCGAACCGCAGGCAGGCGGCTTCCCAGATCTGGTGCATCGTGCGACGGCCGTTCATCAGCGCGATGATGTAATTGGCGGCCGGCGTGATGCGGTGATATTTGCCGCTGTGCAGGTCCTGCAAGACGAACCACGTATCGCCGCGATATTGCTGGCGATGCACCTCGAGATGCCCGCGCAGGCGCGGCTTCAGCGGCGCGACGCGATACCAGTCGGATGAGAGAAGGGCACGCACCATTCCCCGCCCCTATGCCGGGGTCCAGCGCCACAACGCGATGCGGGCCCAGTCCAGCAGAGGTTTCGTCCAGACCGCAATCAAGCGGCGTTCATCCACGCCGACACGGGCGATCCCCTGCATGCCGGGGCGCAAGGCGATGGCATCGCCGGAAAACAGCGCCTCGACCTCGAAGGTCGTCGCACCTTCGGCATAGGTCGCGACGGGCGTGATCTTGGAAATGGCGACCTCGAAGGTCTGGTCGGGCAGGGCTGTCACCCGCAGGGCGCCGGTCTGACCTTGTTGCAGGTCCGCGATCTGGCGTTCATCCACCTGCAGGATCACGCGGTAGGCATCGGCGGGCGCAATCGTCAGCAAGGTTTCGCCGCGCGACACAGAAGAGCCGATGGACTGGCTCAGATCGCCCGAAACGACAAGCCCGTCGAAGGGCGCGACAAGCCGCGTCCGCGCGATCTGTTCGTCAAGCAAGGCGATTTCGGCGTCGGCCTGATCGATCAGCGTCTGGCGGATATTCATTTCCGCCCGGTCCCTGATCGCCACGGCGCGGTCGTATTCGATCTGCTGACGCTGGCGCTGCGTGACCAGCCGCAGCCGTTCCAGCGACAGGTCGCGGTCGTCAAGCTGCACCAGAAGATCGCCCTCTGCCACGCGGTCGCCTGCACGCACAGGGGCGGCGGCGATGAACCCGTCGAAACCGGGCACGATGGACCGTTCGATGGTTCCGATCACCCGCGCCTCGGCGCTGACTTCATAGGTGGTGCGCGCGAACCAGAAGAAAACGACAAGCCCGATCATGCAGGCGATGAACAGCTTGCGCAACAGATGGGCAGGCCCCAGCAGGCGGCGCAGTTGCAACAGCCCGCTGTCGGCGATCTTGGTGATCAGCCAGCGGTCATTGCGGCGCTTTTCGTCCAGGATCGGGGCAAGGACGGTGGTCACGGCCTCCAGCACCTCCAGTTCGCGCGCATCAAAAGGCTTGTCCGCTGGTCGTTCGAATGTCAGTGCGCCGGTGAATTTGCCGTTGACGTAAAGCGGGACGGAATAGACATGCCCTGCCCCGTGTTCGCGCGCCAATGCCGCGGCGGCATGGGTGGCAAGGATGTCGTCGGTGCCATCATCCGGCCAAAGCACGGCGGCGCGCTGGTCGATGGCTTCGTCCATCGCCGCCGACAGACGGGCGACCAGTTCCATCCGTTTGGAAAACTGCGCGGAATGGGAAATCGCCCTGATCTTGGTGCGGCGCAGGCTGCGCATCCCCAAAGAAACGCGGTCGCAACCGAACCGCGTTGCTAGATCGGTGACAGTCGCACCGGCTGCGGTGATGAAATCCTCACGCTCGGCGGCGGCGATGATCGTGTTCAGCGCTTCGACGGCGGCGGTGTAGCGGACCTCTTCGCGCTGGCTTTCTTCTTCGCGCAAGGCGTCACGCAGCCATGCCGCCCCCCATTGCAGGCGGCGCATGGCCCAGCGCATCTGGGTCTGGCCGGCGGGGCGCATCTCGACCACGACAACGCCAAGGGCTGCGTCCTTGACCATCAGCGGTGCTGCGGCGGCCATCGGTGCGGACTTGGCCAGCCCGTCATTGCCCGGCATGTCGCCGCGCGCGACGGGGCGGCCATTGTCGACCGCCGATTGCGCCGCCTCGACCGTCAAGGTGGAGCCCACGCGGTTGCGCGGATGCGATCCGATCGGCGTCAGTTGCCGCGACGGGGCGTCATAGCGAAAGGCAAAGACAGCCACCGGCGTCACATCGGGGTTTTCGGCCAGTTGCGCAAACAGCAGTTCCGTCCAGCTTTGCGCCTGTTTGCGGAAATCCTCGCGGTCGGACAGGTCGCGCCACAACGCGGACTGCCCGGACGGGACCGCCGCAACGACGGTTTCCTCGGGGTCGGATGGGGTCTGCTTGATAATCAGGGCTTCCTGATTTTCAGCTGTCATTTCTGGTCGTCCGTTCGCAACACACCGTGTCGCGCCTCGTATTCCGACAGGACCTTGGTCAGGATCGTATTCAGGCGCTTGGCCGCATAAGGCGTCAGAATGACCCTGTTGGTCAAATCAACTTTCACGTCGCCGTGACTGGCCAGATTCCATGACCGATGCGTGCCGAAGAACAATTCGATCTGTTCGCGCGTGCCCTGAATGTTCACGACATTGGCGAAACTGGTCGCCATGTTGGTGTCATCCCAAGCGATCGCCGACCGATGCTGCCCGGGTTCGAGGGCGGGGTTCATCCCGCCCATCTGCGTCTTGTCATCGGCCATGCGCCTTGGTCCACCTGGTTATTGTTCTGTCCGTGTCGTGCGGAAAGGCATGGCAGCGGCAGCAGCACCATTGGTAACGACAGTCGCTTCCAGAAGCCAGTCATCCTCGATCAGGTCGACACCGTCGTCGGGATCGACGCGGTCACGCTGACCGGCGGGATTGTCCACGACATCGTCGATGATCCAGACCCCGCCGTACTGGTCCACGTAGGCAAAGAGTTCGCCGTTGGTGTCGAATAGTTCCAGCACGGAATTGGTGCCGGTGACCTGCGCGGGGCCTGTCGCCATCTGTTCGAATTCGCCGGTATCCTCGTTGTAGACATAGCTCAGTGCTTGGCCACCGATGTTCAGGTCGTTCACCGTCGCCATTCCGTTGTCACCGACGATGATCCCCACGCTTTGCGAGAATGTCGTGATCAAGTCCGCGGCAGGCCGGTCCGCGCCGGTATCCGCCGTGATCGGTCCGTTCACCGTGCTGGCGTCACCTGCATAAATCCCGGTCGTGCCCGCCAGTCCCGGCCCAAAGCCGTAGTCGTCCAGCGGGCTGTCGGCAAGCCGCGCGCCCACGGGGATCGGATCTGGGAACAGCACGTTGCCGTCATCGACGGTGCCGCGCCCTGTCAGGATGCCCGGCCCGGTCTGCTTTTGGAACTCGGCGAGGTTGAACGCATTGCCAAGGTTGTCGTTGACGAGGCCAAGCTCGCCGAACGGCTCTCCTGCCAAGGACAGCGGTGCGCCGTTCACGGCCAGGATCGGATCGACATCGCCAGCCCGCGTCGGGTCGGCACCATCGGCGCGACCAACCAGGACGATATAGGCTTCCAGTGCAGCGCTGAAGCTGGTGATAACGGTCGGCGCACCCGCGTTGCGATATGGCACAAAGAATTCGTTGAATTCGCCGTTCCAGTCCACAAGGCGATCACCCGAGGTGTTGGCGATCATGAAATCGCGCCCGGCCCCGCCGAAGATGAAGTCTTCATAGCTGATGTCTTCGTCGGGCAGGTTGTTGTAGCCCGGCAAGGATTCATCGACCGTTGGTGTTGTCGCGTTGTCGATGCCGCCGGTATCCAGCTTGTCATCGCCGTTGATCAGATCGTTGCCATAGCCGCCATACATCGAATCGCGCCCGGTACCCCCGAACATGATGTCATTTCCGATACCACCAAAGATGCGGTCATCGCCGTCTGACAACAGCCCGTTTTCGGACCGGCTGTCGGCCTGACCTTCGGTGTGATCGAAGTTCAGGAAGAACGGGTTGTTGCCTGCTTCCAGCGTGACCTGATTGTTGGCGTTGAACGAAATCACACCGCGCGGCTGGCCAGCCAGAAGAAGCGGAAGATAGACGACATGGACCGCCGGGAATGGCGAACCGGCGAACGTCGTCTCATTCACCACAGCGGTATTGCCGGGGTTGAACGGCGTATCGAAGCTGACGATGTTGCCGTTGTGGTCTTGTGGACGCGCCTCGTAGGGCAGCGCTTCTGCGCCCGAAATCGCGTCGTTGCCCACACCACCGTGCAAGAAGTCCGACCCCCAGCCACCAAAGATGATGTCAGATGCGTTCGACGCGTTCCAGTATTGGTCGTTGGGATTGTTGGGGTTGGTCGAATAGGGTGTCAGGTTGACCGACTTGACCAGCAGACCGTCTCTGTTGATGACCGTCCGCAACGCATCCTGATCCTGCGCGATCACTAGCACGTCAACCGCGTCAAGCGCTGCGATCCCATACAGCGATTCACCGGATTCCGTGGAATTGCGGCTTGTCATGATACGGCCGTCGTCGCCGATCACCCCGTCGCTGCCGGTGCCACCGGAAATCCAGTCGTTGCCGGTGCCGCCGATGATGTCGTCGTTATGGGCATCCCCGAACAGGATATCATTGCCGACCATGCCATAGATGGTGTCATCGCCGTCTTCGCCGTGGATTTCATCCGCAGCGCCCCGGTCAAGCGCGGCAGAGCCCGGATCGACGTCAAAGCCGCCTTCGGTGTAGTCGAGCAGGTCGACACCGCGCGGCACGATCCGCATCGTATCGCTGTAGGTGTCGTAGGCAAAGGTCAGATAGGCACCCGAACTTTCGCCGTTGATCCCGACGATGCGGTAGATATTCGCGTTGTCGCCCACGATGGTGTCGTTGTCGCGTGCATGACCTTCGGCGGATGGATCGCCCAGTTCGTTGCGTTCGGTCTGCGTGCCAGAACCGCCGAACAGCATGTCGCTGCCGTCGATCCGCTGGGTGCGCGTGGTCAGCCCGAACAGGCTCGACGATCCGCCGATGATATCGTCGCGGCCAAGGTTGCCAAAGACAGTGTCGTTGCCGCCGTTGCCTTCGATATAGTCGTCGCCGTCACGGCCCACCCCGTTGTAATCGTCGATCGAAGCATTGATCACAAGGAACCGATCCGCATCACGAGAGGCGTGGACACCCTTGCCTTCGAAGACATCCGCAATGCCGTTCTGGTCAAAGTCGATGGACCCGTCACCCTGGATGATGTCATTGCCGAGCTGGCCAAAGATCATGTCATCCTCTGCCCCGCCAGCGATATAGTCGCTGCCGAACAAAGTCGCGCTGGTGCCCGGAGCGTGATCCAAAACCACGACCTCGCGCTGTGCCGTGCCGTCGACGTTGATCTGCGCCGTCTCGGTCACGAGCAATTGGCCGTCATCCACGACGCCCGCGGCTGCATGGACGTTGGTGCCATACATGACTGTGCCTTGCAGCGCCCGCATCCGTGCATCTTCCTGCGTCATCTTGCGATAGATCGTCCCGTTGTCGCCGAGGATCACGTCATCGCCTGCGCCACCGTCGATGGCATCGCCCGTATCGACACCGCCCGAGACGTTGTGACCGCCGATGATATCGTCGTCGCCCGCCCCGCCAAAGATCGTGTCCGCCCCTTGCTGGCCCATGATGAAGTCGGCACCGGCACCGCCATAGATCGTGTCGGCAGCGCCGCCATCTGTGATCCCGGTCGCGATGGAGGTCGCAGTAAAGGACGCATTCTCAGGGTTGAACAAGGGCAGCGTCGACAGGTCGATCGTGCCTTGCGCGCGCAGGTGGTCGCCTGCGACCACGTCGCTCCCGCCTGCGCCGAAGATCACGTCGCTGCCTGTTCCGCCGATGATCAGGTCGTGGCCTGCACCGGACTGGATCGTGTCGTTGCCGCCAATCGTGGCATCCAGCGACCGTAACAGTGATGCAAAGTTCGTCCCCGTGACAGGGTTGTGGAACAGCATCTCTGCATGGTCGCCCACAAGGATGTTCGACTTGTCAAAGACCGCCGGACCTTCGCCCGTATTCGCGTTGATCCGGTCGTTGCCTGCGCCGCCGATGACGATATCGGCACCAAGACCGGTCGCGATGATGTCATCGCCGCCGATGGTCGGATTGATGGTGACGATGCTGGCAAGGCTGATCGGACGACCATCCAGAGCCAGGTCCGTATCGGCGGTGCCGATCAGGCGGGCATTGTCGCCCAGCACGATATTGTCGCCGTTGCCTGCCGTCAGCGTATCCGCGCCAAATCCGCCGATGACGATGTCCGCGCCAGAGCCGGATGTGATCGTATCATCGCCACCCCGTGTTGCGTCCGTGCTTTCGATCAAGACGGCAATCGGCTGCGGTGTTGTTTCGGTCGGCACATCAAAGCGTGCGCGGCCATGATCGCCGAACAGGATGTCCGCTGCGTCAAGCCCGCCGCCGACAGCTGTGTCGATCAGGTCGTCGCCCGCGCCGCCAAAGACGATGGCAGCGCCTGTGCCGATCCGAATCTCGTCGCGGCCACCGATGGTTGCCGCCAGCGTCTGCGCCAGCGCAAGGCTGATCAGCGCTCCGCCGACAGGGTCGGTCTCGTAGCCGGCCAGATAGCCGTTGTCGCCAAAGATGATGTCGGCGCCACCGGTTCCCGTGACCGTATCCGTACCGACGCCGCCCACGACGATATCGCCGCCACCCGTGGTCGAGATCAGATCGTCACCGCCGTTCGCGGTAAAGATCGACCGCGCCGCCAGAATGACAGGCGTCACTTCGTCGCCGACCGCAACGCGGAACTTCAACTGCGCGTGGTCGCCGAAGATCACATCGGACAGCAGGCTGCTGCCGACCGACAGGATGCTGTCGCCACCCGACCCGCCAACCACGTAATCCGTGCCCGTCCCGATCGTGATGGTATCGCCCGCGCCCGTTGCCGCATCGGTGCTGACCAGCGTATCCAGCGTCAGCTCAAGCGAGCCAAGGCCCGCGCCGGTGCTGTAGCCGGTGATCCGGCCCGCGTCACCGATGATGACATTGGTGCCGTCGCCAAGGTTGATCGTATCGGCACCTTGCCCGCCCAGCGCCACGTCGTTGCCGTTGCCGCCGGTGATCGTGTCGTTGCCGCCGATCGAGGCCGCAAGCGTCTGGATCAGGTCGATAGACCGGTTGTTGTCGTCGTAGATTGTCCAATCCACGAGACCGTTGTCGCCAAAGCCGATGTTGTTGCCACTGCCCAGCGTGATCTGGTCTGCGCCAGCGCCGCCAAAGACGATATCGTCGCCATTGCCGCCGTCGATGATGTCATCGGCACCAGCCGCGAAATCACTGCTTTCGATCCGCGCATAATCGCCGGTCGAGGTGATGAAGTTGGTGCCCGCAAGCTGCCACACCCGGCCATGATCGCCAAAGATGATGTCGCGGCCATCGTTGCCGTCGATCGTGTCGCGGCCACCGGCGCGGGTATCCGCGCTCAGGTATTGCGGGGTCAGGTTGGAGGCGCTGATCTGGATCAGGCCGCGCGTGACAAGGTCGATGCTGAAGCCGTTGTCGCCATACAGGATGTCGTCGCCAGCGTTACCGGTGATCGTGTCGTCGCCGCCGCCACCTGCAATATGATCGCGTCCGCCGGACCCGATCAGCGTGTCGTTGCCCATGCCGCCATAGATCACGACACCGATGTCATCCGCCGACAGCTCCGCGCCCGAGGCGTCGATGATGTCCGCGTGATCCTGTGGTGCGCCGACCGCGTTGAAGTTGAACGCATTGCCGTTCGGCGCGCCGCCTTCAAAGTTGTAGCGCCGTCCGTCGGCATCGGTGTCGCCAAAGAGCGCGAGCAATGTCCGCTTGCCACCTTCGCCGGTGGTCAGTTGGTTGACCGTAATCCGGTCGGCCCCGCCGCCACCATGGATCAGCGTGATCGGCAGGTTCACCTGACCGCCACCGACGTTGTAGTCGGAACTGATGTTGGTGCCGTCGATGGTGAACGTATCGTCACCGCGGCCCAGCATCACCTCGATGATTTCCACGGTCGAGATCGAGATGCCGCGGTTGAATACCAGATCATCCAGACCTTCGCCCTGCGGGATCGTGACAGTGCCACTGCCCATGCCAAGCCCGTCGATCTGGGTCCGGCCATCGGCGGTGTTGAACATCCGGCCCGTGTCGTCGATCACGGAACTGTCGTTGAACACGTTCACGCGGTCATTCTGCGACGGTTCGTCTGTCACGACAGTCAGGCCGATGGGGCCCGGGTCGCGTTCGGTCGCCAGCATGATTGCCGCGCGGATTTCGCGCGATGTCGTCGGCCCGCCGTCGATGATCAGCGGCCCGTTGATGCGCGATGTCGTATGCGGCTCGATCGGGAAGGATTTGGTCACGCGGTCGATGGCTGTGGGCGTAAAGCCTGCATCCGCTTCCAGCGTGATCGTGACCGCTTCGGACCAGTTGTCCGCCGTGAACGTGACCTGTGCCACGATGACCGTGACCGTCGCGGTGGCGGTTTCAGCGAATACCGTCTGTCCACCAGACAGGGTGATGGTCGATCCATCCTCGGAAATCTCGCCGATGCCGAAAGGCGCGTTGTTCAGCGTGGTGCCGGTGATGTCCATCACGGTGCCCGACAGGAAACCGTCGGTGCGGAAATTTCCACCATCGGTGCGCAGGATGGTGTCTGGCCCGTCCGGGTTCGACACGAACGTCAGCGGAATGGCGACGCCATCGACCAGCACCGCTTCGGTCACGCGACCGCCCTTCACGACGCGGTTCTGGCCGTCATCCACGATATTGATGGTGACAGGCGCGGTCGGTGCCTTGGTCAGGCGGATCGTATAGCTGTCGGTTTCACCCGGTGCATCCACGATGACGGTCTGGCCATCGCTTTCGCGAATGATGATGCCCGCGCTGTCCCCGTCCGAGATGGTGACGTCAAGTTCGGCCATGGCAGCCGATGCATAGACGCCATCCGTGACATTCGACGTCACGGTATGGGACACCACGGCACGTTCGCGGTTCTCGACCACGGCATCGGCGTTGGCGACGATGGTGACGGTGACCGGCGTGTTCCAGTTGGTGCTGTCGAACACGATCTGCGACACGGGCGATCCGTTGACCCGATAGGTCAGATCCGCCGAGTTCGTGTCATCGGTCAGCGCGACGGTCACGGTTTCGCCCACAGCGGGCTGACGGGTCAGCACGACGTCATAGCTGTCGTTGATCTCGGTGCCAGAGGTGCCTTCGTGCACGAAGGTATCGGCGCCGGTCTGTGTCAGACGGACCTCGGGCAGGTCGTTATCATCGACCACTACGACAAGGTTGGTGACTTTCGTCCCTTGATAGGCAGGGTCTTCGCTGTCGACGGCATGGCTGATCTGGACGATCCGCTGGCCTTCTTCTGCGGCATCGTCGATGGCGCGCAGTTCGACAACCTGCGCGGTGTTCCAGTTCGCCGCGTTGAATTCCAGCACGATCCCATCGGTAAAGGCACCGGTGCCACCGGCCCGCATTTCGACGGTGCTGGCGATCCGGCCGGACACGCTTGCGCCAACCACGACGCCAGTCGGCGCATTGGCATTGGCCGCAAAGGTGCCGTCGATGGTCAGCGTCCGCCCATTGTCGGACACGGACACCACATTGTAGTGACCGGAATTGTCGCCCGCGCCGGTCAGGGTGATGCCCTGCCAATCGCCAAAGCCATCCGTCGTCCACGACCCCGTCGTGCGGGTGATCGTGTTGCCGTTCAGCGTCAGTTCGGTGCCATCCGCCATGGTCGGCACATCAAGGCGGCGATCCTGCCGCGATGCGATCCCCGCAGAGATTGTGATGAACACGCTGCGGCCATCGGCCGGCGGCTGCGTCGCGGCCATCGATACGGTATAGGTATCAAGCACGCCACCTTCGGCGACGGTGGTGCCGCTGCCGGTCTGTGCGATCACAATCGCACCCTGTTCGGCGTCGGCCACAGTGGCGGTCAGACCGTTCAGCAGGGTGGTCGCGTATTCGGTATCGGTTGTGTCGGCGCGGTGGTTGATCCCGCTCGACCGGCCCGCCAGATCGGCGGCAAAGACCTGATCGTTCACATCGCCTGTGATGTTGAACGTATCGGACCCAAGGCCACCGATCACGTTCGTGACCGTACCAGCGCTTGTGGACTGGATGTAGAAGGTATCGTCACCTTCCAGACCATCGACCTCGATCGCCTCTTCGGCATTGCTGATCCGCACGTTCAGACCGGCCCCAAAGACGCCGTCCTCGGTGATGACGAACACATCGTCGCCTTCGGTCCCGATGGCGATGACACGGTCGAAACCGGCCCCGCCGTCGATATCGACCGGCGCGTTGATGTTGTATTCGATGCTGTCGTCGCCTGCACCGGCCAGCAGTTTGATATCGCCACTGGCGGATTCGCTTTCAAGCTCGGCATCGAGCAGGAAGGCGCGGACGATGAACTGGTCGTTGCCATCCTCGCCTTCAAGACGCAATTCGCCACGATTGGCATAGACGGTAAAGGAATCCGCGCCTTCGCCACCAAAGGCGGTGACGGCATAGGACAGACCGTTCGACAGGAAGCCGCGCGTCGTTGCCACTGTGGCGATGTCATCGCCCACAGCGATGCCGTTCGACACGACCCCGCTATCGGTCTGATAGGTGCCACCGGCGACAGGCCGCGATCCAAAGATCTGGCCGAACTGGAAGCGGTCGTTTCCAAGCCCGCCGTCCATCGTCATGATCGTGCTGTTGTCGTCAGAGATGAACACGTCGTCACCGTCAAGGCCGATCAGGCTCAGGCGGCCGTTCAGGCTGCGGTCATAGTCGATCCGCTCGACCGTCGTCGGCCGGCCGGATTCCGTGCCGACAGCCTGACCTTCGGTGCCATGCAGGAGCGCCACGAAATTGGCGCGGCTGAGGAAGATGTCGTCATCGCCGTCGGTGCCCAGCACCTCAAGCGTATCCACACCGTTTTCAACGCTGATCGCCGAAGCGCTGGCGATGGTGATCCGGTAGTCGATGCCTGCGGCAGCCCCGGTCTGGGACCCCCAGGTCTGGATCATCATGTCATCGGCATGATCGCCGCCGTCCAGCGTCAGGCTGTCGCCCGTCGCATGGGACGCAAGGCGGATCACCTCTATCCGGTCGGACCCCGTGCCACCGGCCAATGTCATGGCACCGGTCGCGACCACATTGTCCTTGATCTGGATAAAGTCGTCGCCGTCCTGTCCGTCGATGCGGATCACGGGCGCGACCATCGTCATTTGCGTCAGGACAATGCTGTCCTTGTCGCCACCTGTCGTGACGTCGATCCGCGAGCCAGCCGTCATGCTGCCGGTCACGGTGACGTTGTCGCGCAATTCGACGATCGGGTTCGCATCCGCGGACCCCGTGTTGATCAGGATCGTGGTCTCTGCGTCCATCTCGCCGGTGATGATGACATCGCCGCCGGTCAGGATGCTGATCTCGGCCCCTGTCGATTCCAGCACGCCAAGGCGCGTGACCTCGAAGCGGTCGCGCAGGAATTCAGGCGGCGTGGCGCTCTGGCCGTTCTGGCGGGTGTTGGCAAAGATCGTGCCACCGGCAACGACAGCCGCGTTGATGGTGATATCGCCACCGGTCAGCAGGTCGATCCGCGTGCCTGCCGTCATCGCGGCGTTCACGGTGATGAAATCCTGCTGTTCCAGCAATGGCTGGTCGGTCACCGTCGGATCGACGGTGTTGAGCAGGATGAACGTGCCCGCGCCAAGCGCACCACCAACCGTGATGTCGCCACTGGTCAGAACGGTGATGCTGGTCACGGCGTCAATCGTGCCGGTGTCCGTCACGATCACGCTGTCGCGTACCTGCGCGGGTGTCAGGCTGGTGGCCAGATCCGGCACGGTGTTGATCTCGACCGCGCTGCCCGCGTTCAGATCGCCCGCAACGGTCACATCGCCACCTGTGCGCACGTCGATCCGCGCGCCTGCGTTGACGGTCGAGTCCGCCGTGAAGATCACGGTGTCGGCCTGATGGGTGGCCAGCGTGGCATCGGGCGTGCTGGCAATCGTCGTGATGGTCACGTCGCCGGTCGTCGCTGTCACCGTTGCATTGACGGTCACGTCACCGCGCGTCTGCACGTCGATCCGGTTGCCCGCGGTGATCGCGGCATTGATCGTCACGACGTCCTGTTGCTCTGGTCCGGACTGCCCGTCGGCCGGATTAGCCACGGTGTTCAGCAGGACAGACGCACCCGCCGACAGCGCGCCATCCAGCGTGATGTCGCCACGGTTCAGGATCTGGATGCCGCCGTTGGTGGCGGTGATGGTCCCGGTGACATGGACGATGTCGCGCTGTTCGACGTTGGCAGGGCTGGCCGTGCCAGCGGCCCGCGTGTTGATCAGCACATTGCCTGTCGCCCGCAGCACCCCGTCGATGGTCACATCGCCACCGGCATTGTCATAGCGCGCCGCATCGAACACGATCTGCGGATCGGACCCGAGGTTCACCGACCCGTCCGCGTTTTCGGCATTGGTCGTCACATCGCTGTAGATGTTGATGTTGCCAGCCGCGATGACTTGTGCCGCATCATCGTCCCCATCAGCACCTTGGACGACCACATGATCGCCAGCCCAGATGTTGACGTTGCCTGCCAACGCCTGCACCAGCACGCCTGCATGGATCGTGACGGTGTCATAGTCGTTGTTGTATTCATCGAGGTTCTGCGGGAAGGCCAACAGCGCTGCCTCTTTCGCAGCATCGGCTGCCTCGATCTCTTCGGGCGTGGTGCGTGGCCCGTAATAGGCATCTTCGAGCGCGGCAAAAGCGTCGTCATAGTCTTGCTGTGTCGCAAAGACGCTTTCATTGGCGATGATGTTGATATTGCCGCTGGTGGCCACGATGTTCTGGCGCACGTTGATCGGGCTGGTCGCCGTCATGAAGAAGTCGTTAGCCACACGGAAGGCGACACCACTGCCGTCTTCGGTTTCGGTGCGAATGGCACCGTCGTTGAAGATATAGGACGATCCCGTCGTCGAGACCCCCTGAATAGACCCGATCCGGGTGAACAGGCGCTTGTCGGCCTGGCCGATATCCTTGTTCGCCACAAGGAAGGCACGGCCACCCGTGACGTTGGACAGCCCCAAGGCGGCACCGTTCAGGATGCGCCCGGCGGCAGATGTCAGGAAGGCGGTGAAATCGGCACCCGTGCCGATCTGGTTGACGATCAGGTCATCGCCCGCGCCACCGGCGGCGGTGGAAACTTCGATGATGCGGATGTTGCCCAACAGGGCAGAGGCGTTCAGCACGCCACCCGTGGTGTTGATCCGCAGGTTCTGCGACAGGCTGCCGATCAGGCCAGCCTCGGCAATTGTCTCGATGTTGTAGCCGGTGATGACGGCATTGCCGGTCGTCTGGCTGGCGTCCCCATCGAACATGTTCGATTCCGACGTCAGGCGGACAAAAGTCCCCTCAAGTCCCGTCGAGGTCACGTCGAGGATGTTCATATCGCCGTCTTCGGACACGTAGATGTCCCCACCGGCCAAAAGGGTCAGGCGACCGTTGTCGGCATCGCGCGCCTCAAGATCGAGATCGTTGTCGATAGCACCGATACTGCCGCTTGCGGCCAGGATGATGTTGTCGGCTTCGATGTTGACGAGCCCGTTGCCGTATCCGTCAAGTATGCTCCCATCCAGCGCCTGCAAATCGACGTCGCTGCTGGCGGAATAGATCGTCCCGACAAGGAAATCGCCAGCCCGTTCGGCCAGCACGACAGCACCCTGCGCGCGGGCGATCACGATACTGCCCGCCGAGAGGTCCATGTACACGCGGTTTTCCACAACGCCCGGGGCGGCAAGGCGGCCGATTGTGCCCTGCCCGCCTTCCAGCACCACGGAGTCCGCCGTGATGTTGGTCGCGGTGTTGCCGATGTTGTTGATGATGCCGTTGCCGGCCTTCAGGCGCAGTTGTCCTTCATCCCCTTCTTCGCCAGCCACGGTGATCGTGCCCAGCAGGATCTGTTTTTCCGATCCGATGAAGGTTTCACCCACCGACGCGATGTTCACGTCGGCGCTGGCTTCGATGTTGAAATCTTCGCGCTGCTGGACCTGTACGCCGACCAGTTCGACGAATTCGTCGACCGTGATCGTCACACCCGTTTCCGCGATCAGCGTCACAGGGCTGCCGTCGCGGTTGGTCAGGGTGATCGTATCTGCGGTGACCGCCAAAACGCGGTACAGATTTGTGCTGGTATTCGCGTTCTGGGTCGGTCTTAGGGCGGCAGCATCTGCCGGAGTATAAGCACGGGTCGTCGACAACAGGATCAGGTCGCCAACCATGAATCCTTGGATGTGATCGCCAGTGGTAGCTTGGCCAAGGAAATTGAAATTCCCATCCGTGCGCGTGATCGTATTGCCGGAAATGTTGGCCGTCACGGGGATGGCGGCACCGGACGGATCGTTCACGATCGCCGAAACCTGCACCTGCTTGGCGATCGGGTCGGTGATGCTGACGGTCAGAACGTCCTTGGCAAATGTCGTGCCGGTATCTTCGAAAAAGATCGTCTGGCCATCGCCCGAGAAGCTTTCGATGACGTAATAGCGTTCGTTCTCGGTCGCGTTGACCGGATCGCCGCCCTGCACCTGAATTGTCTGCCCCACACGGAACTGCGGCTGGCCGGTCGCTGCGGCATCGTTCCAAGCACCCGCGCTGCGCGACATGGAATTGGTCGCTGCGTTGAAGGTCACGTTGACGGTTTCAATTTCGGTGACAAGGAAGAACAGGTCGCTGCGTTCGGCAGAGGCAATGATCAACTGCTCGTCCTGCGTCAGGGTGCGGCCATCGGTGACAAGGATAGTGACATCGCCTTCGGTGCGGCCGACCTTGCCATCGACCGTGATCGTGACGCTTGCGCCGACGACATTGGGGTCCTCGATGTTGATCGTCGTATCGACCACGGGCTTGAGAAGGCCAGAGCCGATGGCATTCAGAAGCTCGTCCGGTGTCCAGACCTTGAAACGGCTCTTCAGCTCTTCCTTCTCGGCGGCGCTGGTCAGGTCGAGGTTCGGATTTGTGTTTTCGACAAGTTCCAGGCGATAGCGCTGGTGCTGCTCCAAGAACTGCGCGGTGCGTGCAATTTGCAGCGTCACTATCTGCGATGCAGTGTTTGCCGCTGCATCTTCCGGGGTCTGGCCAAGGGCGATCAGCTGGGCGCGGATGTTCGCTTCCAGCCCCCTGATATCACCAGTCGGCCGGAGTCGGTCCAATTCCGCATCAGCCTGTGTCTCGGCCTCGACAGAGTCCACGCCGGCGGCCAACAAGTCCGCAAGGATGCTCGCTCTGGTATCATCGTCGACGTTTTCGCCCAGTTTGAGCCAGACACCGTCGTCAACAACCGCCGCGAGCTCTTCTGCGGTCATTCTGTTCCGCCACTCCCAGTAGGTGCGGTAATCATCGACGCGGGCGTTGTTCAGGCGCGCGATGGCGTCGCGGATCTTGTCGCCTGCAGGGCCGGACGCGATGCCGTTCGCGTCAAGAACAGTCACGTCGCCCAACAGCTGCATGTCACCCCAGACACCGCCCAAAAGCGCTTCGCGCGAGCGGGTGTCGGCTTCCTGGATCTGGTTGCCGTCGAGCAGGTCGTTGCCTTCGCCTTCCAGTGTCAGCGTCACATCGCCAGAAGAAGATGCGATCTTGAACACACGCAGGTCATTTGTGTTCTGGAACAGGGTGATGTCGTCCGCGGCATAGGCGGTCAGCACATCATTGCTGCGCGTGCCGGTATCGACGACGATGGCGGTCGCCCCGCCGATCGCGCCATCGGCGTCCAGACGGATCGACCCGCCCTTGACAAGGCTTCCACCGGCGGACGACAGAATAGACCCACCTGCGGCCCCAATGGCCCCTTCGTCACGGTCACCCGCGAGAATTTCCACAAGGCCGTCACCATTGGACCGGATCGTGCCGAGTGACAGATCGCCCGTGCGCTGCTGCAACAGAATATCGCCATTCGACGTGACATTCAGCACGCCGCCTGCGTTCTGGCGCAATTGCAGCGCGTTCAACGCCCGGCTGTCGCCGGCGGTATAGGGTTGCGCATCTACTGGCCGGATCAGGCCGAAGTCGCGCACGCCGACACCAGCAAGACCTGTGATGTTGATCGTCGTGCCGCCGACCGATGGTGCGATCCCTTGCGCCGCAACTTTCTGTGTGGTCACGGTGCCTTGCGATATCAACGTCGTGGTGCCGTTCAGGTTGGTGACCGGACCGGCAACGATCAGATTGGCCTGACCCGCATCGACATAAAGCTCACTGCGGTTGAAGCCGGTGAATTCGATGTCGATGGTCTTGTTCGCGGCGATCGTGTGGTTGTGCTTGGTAAAGCTGGTCTCGATCGTGGTCAATTGGATGAAGGTCGACGACTTGCCGTACCAGCTTGTCGTGGTCTTGTAGGCCGTCTGCTTGGTTTCGGACCCAGTGACCTGCCGGCTCGAGCTGTAGGTATAGTCGGCCTGATTGGTTGCGGGGTTATCGTCGTAGTAGAAATAATTGGAATTCGGGATCAGTTCAGTGCTGAGGATCGTGGTGTCGATAACCGGCATCGCCGTCACGTCGGCCAACAGGAAATCCAGCCCCCAAAGCGAGTTGTAGGTCTTTTCGCGGATGATCTCTGTTCTGTCACCCTGGCCTACGACCCAGCCGTAGCGGAACCCGTCGGCGGTGCCATAACCCAGACGCGAGGTGATTTCAGCGCCAGTCGACGCGATGATGTTGCTACCGGACGAATGGGTGTCGGCAATCATGACCGTGCCCTTGCCGCCGAAACGCGCCAGTTGTTCCGGGGTATAACTGGCCGGGTTCCAACCAGTCGGGTCGATCAGGCCATCGAGCGTGGTCACGACACCATTTGCGTCTGATTCGTAGATCGTGGAATAGAGCGCAAGATCCGAACCATCGCTGCGCACACCGCGGGTCTTGTCCTTGAGCGTGACCTTGCCCACGCCTTTCTGGGACACGTCCATCGACTCGATGACGATATCCAGACCGGCCAAGGCAGCAATGCCGGCCAGATCCATCTGGTTGATGATGCTGATCTTTGGATAGCCGGCATGGCTGACGATCTTGCCCTGGCTTGTCGCCACGATACGACCTTCGATGTCGATCTCGCCGCCCTTCGGGCTCATGCTGATGATCGTCAACTGCTTCAGACCACTGTCGTATTTGGCCAGGAAATCCGGGTTGCCGAGGTTGATGAACCGGACACCATTCGTAGTCAGCAATTGCTGGCGGATGGTGTTGTCCAGCACGAGTTCGAACTCGGACTGACCAGCCTGGATCAGGCCATTCACGTTCACATAGCCACCGCGCAGCAGGATCGTGTTCGCCTTCAGCCCCTGCTGGACAACCTGACCTGTCCGCTCATCGATAAAGGTCGCTGTGCTGCCTGCCTGCGGGCCGCCGAGCGCCGTGATGATCGCCTGACCATTGGGCTGGCTTTTTGCGTTCTCGGTACCCGCGGTCGTCGCGGTGTCCCCGATCACACCGCTGCCGATGTATTTGCCATAAGGGTCGCCGTTGGTGTGGATGTCGCCTTTGATGTCGACCGCGATCGTACCACCAACGATCACGGTCTGCGACTTGACGGTCACGTCGGCAAGGAAGACGACGCTGACTTGGTTCGGGCCCGCCGGGCCGAAGATGCCGACATTCGCTGTCGGGGCAAAAACGCGTCCTGCGAATGTGATCACCTGGTCGTTCGTTGGCAGGTTGACGTCACCGAACAGCACAGTGCGGACGTTCTTGTCCACCTGCACATTGATAGTCGGTGCTGCCCCCACTCCCTGGCCAAAGCTTTGCGAGGTAAAGTTCAACCCATTGGGTGATTTTTCAGTGACGAAGCCGAGGAATTGCAGCGCGGGCACAACGTCGAGTGGCCGGTTGTCCTTGTTTACCGAAACACGGTTCTCTTCGAGGATCGCCGCGCGAACATCGGCAATCGGCGATTCCGCCGTCACCGTGATGCCGTTGAAATCGATCCCGCCATTGCGTTCAGGGATGAAGATTTCGCCGAACTCGATGGACGCCGATGTGTCGCTGATGATCTGGACATTCACGTTTTGCGGTGAGTCGAACGTGCCGGTTCCATGCAATTGGTCGGTGAGGATCCGAATGCGACCCGCAGCCGCGACGATATCGTCGATGACAATAACGGTGGCTTCACGGTCGATTGTGACAAAAGCACCATTCACCAAGACAGCTTCGCCAGATGCCAGCATCTGGCCCTGGATGCGCTGGATTGCCTCAACATACGAACGGGTGAAAGGATTGTTCAGATCGGGCTGGTCGGGCTGGCCATTGATGAATACGCCATATGTCTGGAGATTCCGTTCCGCGTTGGTCAGGGCAAGCTGGCCAGCCGAGGGGATAACCGTCACTTTTTCAGTGGTCTTGATCAGCAACCCTTCCGCAGAGCCTGCGGCGCGGTCGCCTTCGAAGTCAGGATCGATTGTTCCTTCGTAGGTAAAGCGAGAGCCATTGGGGCTGGGGTTGGCATTATCACCGATCGTCAGTGTCAGATTACGCCGCGCGCCGGTCTTGATCAGACCGTCGTTGATGATCTCGGACCTTGCGTCCGACAGGCCTTCGCCGGGGCCGGTCGAATTGTCCGACCCGCCGGTCAGGCTGTTGATCCCATCGGTCACGGCAGAGGTCCAGTTGGTCCCTTTGGCCATCCCGATGACCGACGCAAGGCCCAGTTCATCGGCGTTCAGGTCGATGTTCAGGAAACTTTCGACCAAGGCGCTGCTTTGTACATGGATTACGTTGCGCGCGATATAGATCGCCTGCGTCTTGAGATCGTCGATCGGGATCACCGACCCCGCAAAGTTATCGACCCGCGCCTCGAGGTTGCTGTCTTCGATCGTCAGGTTGCGGTCCGTACCTGTGGACATGAACATGTCGCGATGGCTCAGGACGTCGGCACCTGATTTGATGGTGATCGTGTTATAGGGCTGGATATCGATCAGCGCGGACCCAAGGGCCACTGTCGCCGCACCATAGGTTTCCGAATAGGATTGCAGATAGACGTTGAACTTGCCCGAGGCTTCGAATTCCAGCTCGCCGCGCGCTTCGATATCGGCCTTGGTGCCGACAACGATATCGGCACGGATCGGCACAGAGTCGCCGTCCTCGTCGCGTTCGTTGAAGGTGACATAGGCACCCGCCCCCGAAATCGCACCCGCCGTTTCAAGGCGGACCTTGTCGGCATAGGCGATCTCGTTGAAGGCCTTGGCCAGCAGGTCGCCTTGCGGATTCAGGGTGTCGATGTCGGAATTATCGCCAAAGGTCACGGTCGTGTGCATTTCGGCACGCGTGTCGCTTTTTGCGCTGGCACCGGATGCGATACCGCCCGTCTTGCCGTCGATATCATTGCCCCCGACGACACGGACCAGCTTGTTGGTCGCTTGCAGATCCATTTCGCCGGCCTGCGCCTTGGCAAAATCACCCAAAAGCACATCCACCGTGGATAGCAGCCTGTTGTTGGCAACGGCACCGGCCCCGGCAATGGCACCATAGGCGGCTGTCACCACCTCGGTATCCAGCGTGCTGAGCTGCGATGCAGTGATCCGCAACAGACCTGTGGCGTCGATTTCGGCACGGTTTGCAGTCGATGTCGCATCCGCCAGACCAGCCAGGATCGTGGCACGGGTATCGGTTTCGGGGCTGGCAGCGGCACCGCCGACAAGGCCATAGGCCCCTGTTTCAGTCTCGGCATCGTTGACCGACTGGCCATTCGCACCGATCGTTACGTTGCCCCCCGTGACGGTCGCCCCGGCGCCGACAAGCGCGGAGACATTCGTGTTGCTTTCCGCACGCGATGCTGCCGCACCGACACCGACCAACCCGACGCTTGCGGCCTTGGACACGGCCAGTTGCGACACGTTGGAATAGGCGTTCATCGTGAAATTGGTGGCATTGATCGTGGCACCGTCGCCGACACGCGCCGCGACCACGTCATTGTTGGACACGGTGACACTGGTCGAGTTGATACCGACCAGCAGACCGCCGCCAGACGCTTTTGCCGTCGCGGTCGCGATCCGGGTGTTGACCGGGTTGCCGTCGGACGCCGCATTCGCGGTCAGCGTGCCGACGGTGATGCTGCCCTGGCTGTTGCCGATCTGCATACCCACGCGCGCACCTGTCAGGATCGTCGCTTCGCTGACGCCAACGGCGGCGGTGGACGCGACGGTGATGCCTTCGACATTTGCGACAGCGCGGATCAGGGATTGCGCGTTCACGTTCAGCGCGCCACCCGTCAGCGTGACGCCGCCGACATTCGCCGCAACACTGTTGCCGGAACCTGACTGGCGGGTGTTGATCTTGGCGACCGACCCGCTGGCGGCAAGACCGACAAGACCGGCAGCGACGCTGAGGACTTCAACCCGCGCGTCAAGGTCAGACTGGTTCAGCGCCGATACTGTCACAGTGCCGGTGGCGTTGATGCGGTGATTGGCGCTACCCGTGCCTGTGATTTCGGCAAGAACAGTGCTGGTTGCATTGATTTCCGCAAGGGCACCGCCGCCCGACAGAGCCCCGCCAAGCCCGATGGATGCGGACAGGGCAGCCGCGCGCGACTGGACGTCCACCTCTGTGTCATCAGTCGCTCTGACGGTCAGGTTCGTCGTGGTCACGCGCGAAGTGTTGACCGTTGCGGCGATCGTGTTGTCCACGGTGTTTTCAGCAGTGGACACGGCGACCGACCCTGCAAAGGCCACAACACCACCCGCCACAGACAGGGCGGCAGACGCCACATCGGCATCGATCGTCGCCATATCGGTCGCTGTCACGGAAACCGTGTTGCCAGCCGTCAGGGTCGACCCTGTCACGTCGGCAATCACGTTGTAATCAATTGTGTTGACCGCAAAGGCACCGGCACCGGCACCGGCAACGCCGACATATCCGCCCGCAAGGGCCACGGCAAAACTGCCGACCACCGCGTCGATGGAAGACGTCATCTGCGCGCTGACGGTGATGTTGCGGCTGGCGCTGATCGTGGCATTTTCCACCTTGGCAAAGACACCCGTCTGCGCCCCCGCGCCGACATCGTTCTTGGCATAGGATGTGCCGACGCCAACACCAACGCCCGCGCCGCCACCGACACCCAGCGATGCCGCAGCGGAAATGATCGCGGCTTCGATCTTGGCGTTGCCGGTCGCTGTGACGGACACATTCTGCGGAATAACGGCACCCGGCACGAGTTCCGGCACCAGTGCGGTGACGACAGCCGGGACGGGATTGGCCGGATCGAACTCGTCAAAGGTTGCGTCGGGCAGCCAGACGCTCAGCATGTCGGACGTCGCATTCGCGTCGCCCAGTTCGTAGAAGGTCAGGACCGTAATCGTTTCGGTGACCTGCTCGCGGGAGGCGCTTGGGATCGTGCGGGTTTGCTGGGCCGACGCAACTTTAAATTCCTTCAACGGACGGGCATTCGCTGCCGGGTTCGGCAAGACAGCCTGATCATTGGCGGCCGTCGGGCCGGTCACCGGCACATAGGCAATCTGGTTCCCGTTGGTAATGATCGCCCCCGTCGCAGGGTTGCGCGCAATCGTGTAAGCCTCCGCAAAGGCGGGCTTCAGCGTGCCATCGCTGTTGAAAATCTGGCTGCCGACGCCGGCGGTCGCAGCGATCAGGTTGCCCGAAGGCACAAGTGCGGTTGCGGATGCGGCGCTGATCGTCGCACCGATCACTTCGGCCGCGACACGGTTGGTGATGCGGTTGAAGGCCAGCGCGCCGGCCCCCGACACAGCCACACCGCCGGAAATGCCGCCCGCCAGCGAAATGGCAGCCGCAGCGGAAATGACCCGGATCGTGGCATCATCGCGGGCGTCGATCAGGACGTTGCCGCCCGTCGCGATCAGCTGGCCCGTGCTGGCGGTGCTGACTTCGGTGACAGATGCACGGATGACAGTGCCGATGGCGTTTTCCGCGACGGAGGCTCCGAGTGCCACGGATACTCCGACATTGCCCAATGACAGGGCAAGCGAGACAGCGGCGGCGATGGCCTCGATCCGCGAAGTATCCTGCGCCTGAACGGTGATCTTGCCGCCGCTGACGTTCTGGTTGCCAAGCGTGATGTTAGCCTCGGTCGATCCTCCGATGATGTTTTCGGCATATACGCCGGATCCGGAGACGGAAACGCCTGTCGCACCGACACTGACGGCACCCGCACCAGCAAACACCAGCGCGTTGATCGTCTTGGACGATGTCGCCTTGACGATCAGGTCATTGGAGGCGGTGACATTGCTGTTGGAAATATAGGCTTGCGTCTTGGCGGTATCGGCCAGCGTCGCCCGGCCCACGGATTTCCCGATATAGTTCTGCGCCACGGACACGCCGATCGCGATGCCCACACCTGTGGACCCGGCGGCCAGCGCCAGCGATGTGGAAAGAACAGCCGCGTTGATCAGCGATGCGCTGTCAGCCAGTACCTTCACGGTCCCCGCCCCTGCGGTGACGGTCGATCCGGCGATATGTGCATCGACGTTGGACAGAACGACGTTCTGCCCAAAGGCGCCGGCACCCGCGACAGCGATCCCTGTCGCGCCGAATCCGGCGGCCAAAGACACCGCGCCGACCAGCGTATTGATGGTCACACGTTCCGCAACAAATGCCGTACCCATGCGTGTCAGGTTCCAAGCGGTCCCGGATTCGTCCACGACGACCCAGCGCTGGCCTTCCAGCACGACGCTGATGCGCAAATCGCCTTCGACGGTGTAATTCGTCTCGAGCGCGGATTTCAGCGTATTCAGAACAGCGCGGTCGTTGGTCACATCAGACTGCACCGCTTGCTCCGCGCCGTTGACTTCGACGAGCTCGGTTCCTGCGGCGTCGTCAAGCAGCGCGGCCGTGGCATCCGCAGACCCGAGGCTATCAAGATCCAGCGGGTTTTCAGCGTTCTGCGTCGCGGACCCCGCGCGCACCAGCACGCTGTTTCCGTCGACAAGCTGCGTTGCCACAACCGTCGCATTATTGTCGATCTTGGCGGTAACGGCATTTTCGACCGCGTTGAACGCCAGCGAAACGCCCAGCGAAACGGCCACGCCGTTAGATCCGGCCGCCACAGACAACGCACCCGCGATGCTGACCGCGTTGATCGTGCTTTCGTCGTCGGCCTGCACCGTCACGGTGCCCGCCGTCACGCCATTCAGCAACTTGCCGCTGATCGTGGCCGTTGGGCTGGTCGCGATCCGGTTGAGCACCGCAGCGCCAGATGCCGAGACACCCACACCCGTGCCGCCCAACGCGACAGCTGCTGCAATCGCAAGCGAGGCCGCGTTGATTTTCTGGTTGCTTTGCGCGTCGATCAGCACATCGCCACCAGCGGTGATGTCACTGCCGATGGACCCGGCAGTGATCAGCGCGGCATCCTTGGCAAGGTTCACTTCAACCCATTGTTCGGGGTTGTTGTAATCCACAGCGCTCAGCGGGATTTGATCCGCCGAGGTTATTCCGTCCACGCCATTCGTATCGACGTTCGGTTCCAGCCGGTTTTGACCGATGTACTGGAATGTACGGCCTTCATTGATGCCGCTGGTGATCCGCACTGTCGTGCCATTGACGATTTCGCCGGGCGCGACGGTCTGGCCGCTGGTGAAATCAGCGACAAGCGATCCGTAGCCATAGCCGATCTGGTTGCTGATGAAGGCCGCACCGATCGCCACGCCGACGCCGGTCCCGCCAGCGGCAAGTGCCGCAGAGACCGCGCCGTTCAGCGCGTCGATCCGCCCGTCGGCGGTGGCAAGGATATCCACATTGCCCAGTGTCGCGGTGACAGAGGAGTTTTCGACCGTGGCCGACACCTTGGCGCCGATCCGGTTGAAGGCCAAGGCACCGGCCAGGGCAACGCTGATGCCGACGGCACCCCCGGTGATTGCCAGCGCACCGGCGGCGGCGATCGCGTTGATCCGCGCCATGTCGCGCGCCTCGACGGTCAGGTCGCCAGTGCGGGCCAGAACACCGCCGTCATTGACTTCGATGATCTGTGCCGAGGTCAGGCCAAAAATCTCGTTCTGCGCAACGGTCGCCCCCATGGCCACGGCCACGGCCGCTTTGCCAAAGGCAAAGGAGGCCGACACCGTTGCCGCGATGACGTTGATCGTGGATCTGTTTTCGGCAGTGACGGTCACGTTCTCGCCGTCGACCGCCGCCGTTGTCCCGCCGACATCGCCGATGATGCGGGCCGAGGTCTCGGTGTCGATGACGTTGCGCACATAGACGCCCGATCCTGAAATCGCGACACCGACCTTCCCCCCCGCGAGCGCGACCGATCCGGCCACGTTCAGCGCATTGATATCCTGTTCGGACACAGCCTCGACGATCACATCGCCATCGGCGCTGACATCGCTGTTGCGGATAAAGGCGAAGGTGCCGATGGCATCGCCTTCGCCGCGCGCTTCGCGGCCGATCAGGTTTTGCGAAATCGCGGCCCCGATGGACACGCCCACACCTGTCTTGCCCAGACCGACCGACATGGCGGCGGCAACGGTGATCGCGTTGATCGCGCTTTTGTTTGCTGCAGTCACAGCGACATTGCCTGTCGTCGCGGCGACGGTGGCCACGTCGATATAGGCCGATGTGTTGGACTGGATGACGTTTTCGCTATAGGCACCTGCCCCAGCGATGGCGACACCGGCCTTGCCTGCCCCGAGCGCAAAGGACGCCGCACCGGACACCGCGTTGATCGTCGCGACTTCGACGGTGAACGCACCGTCCGCGCCGGGGATAAACGAAAACTTGCGCCCAAGCCCGTCGATCAGGAACCAGCCGTTGCCGTCCTCAGAGGCTGCAAAGACCAGATCGCTCAGGTTTGCGACTGTGCCTGCAACGCTGTCGCCTGCCAGCTCCGCATCGATCAGACCGACCAGCGTGCCCAGCACGCTGGCGTCTCCGGTCACGTCTTCCTCGACCAGTTCGTCGTTTTCGTCGATCTCTTCGGTGGCCAGATCGTCAAGCTGGGCCGCAGTGATACCGCTCGTGATGTCGAAGCTTTGCGGTGGCGCAGTTTCGGCGTGAACCGTCACGCCATCCACATCCGTCGCGGTCAGATCCGCGCCGACGATGCGGGCAGTCGTTTCGTTGACAACCTCGTTGAACGCCAGCGCGATGCCGACCGACACCGAGACCGCGTTCTTACCCGACACAGCAGCGCTGACAGAGGCAGCCCCGACCAGCGCGTTGATCGTGCTGGCATCGCGGGCAAGCACCTCTACGGACCCGGCCGTGATGTCGCTGCCGGACCCGGTGATTTCGGCGATGGCACCACCGGCGATACGGTTGCGCGCGGCGGCACCGCCACCGGCAACGGCTGTCGCTGCCGCATTCGACCCTGCCAAGGCCACAGCCGCCGCCGCCGCCGTCGCGTTGATCGTCTGACCGGCCAACGCGGTCACGGACAGGGATTCAGGGGCGATATCGCCACTTTGGTTGGCGATATCCACATTATCGACCGAAGCGAGCGCGGTTGCCTGCCCCAGACGTTGCAGATCGACGCGTTCCCACAGGTTGGTGTCGGAATAATCTTCGAGCGCCAGATCGACGCCGTTTTCCAGAGCAATTGGCGCATCGCCCTCGTTGTCGCCGGGGGCCTGCACCTGACGCGGGGCATTGCCGATATAGCGATAGACATGGCCCGTCATCGGCGTGCCGTCGGCCCCGCGCACATAGGTGCCATTGGTAACGGTCGTCACCTGCTGCGATGTCGTCAGCACAGTGCCGGTCAGATCGAGGGCAGTCTGGCCATAGCCGATCATGTTGTCGACATAGACGACGCCGATCCCGACAGCCTTGGTCCCCGACCCGCCGATGTTGATCATCCCCGACACGCTGGCCGCCAGCACTGTCGCATCAATCCGGCTGGTGCTTGTTGCATCGACCTTGATGTCGCCCAGAGCATTGAACGTGCTGTTGGTCGCTTTCGCCGCGGCCTGACCCCGGATGGAGTTGAAGGCGACAGCCCCACCGCCAGAGAAACTGACATCGCCACTGTCGCCACCGGCGGTCAGGCCGACAGCCACGGCGGCAGACAGGCCTTTGGCCATGATCTGCGCATCACGTTTCGCGGCGATCGTCAGGTCGGTGCCTGCCGCAACAGTCGCGCCGCTGATTTCCGCACGGGCATTCGATGTCACCTCGTTGCGGGCGAAACTTGCCGCGACAGAGACGGATTTCGACCCGCCTGTACCCACGGCAGCGGAAACGCTGGCGGCAGAAACGGTCGCATCCACCGCAGAGACATCATCGGCTGTCACAGTGACAGAGCCGCGTGTCGCGGTGACAGTGGGCGATGCCACGATTTCGGCAACGGTATCGGCAGCCGTGCGGTTCATCGCGATGACAGCGCCCACCGAGACGGCATTGGACTTGTCGGCCACGGACACACCCGTCGCGACAGCGGCGTTCACGATTTCCGAGGTGATCGTCGTCTGGTTGTCGGCGGTGACCAGCACGTCGTCGGCCACATCTACGGTGGACCGCGCCACGCGCGCAGTGGCGCTGCTGGGGTTCGGGGTCGCCACGGTCGTGCCAATGAACGTATCGGCAAGGTTGAACAGGATGTTCTGCCCGTCGATGCCGACAGAGTTGAACGCGACAGAGGCGCCGACGGCCACCGTGTTGCCACCGCCACCTTCGGCGATTGTGGTGGTGTCGAGCGTGGCATGGATGCCCGCGGTATTGTTGGTCATGACGACCAGATCGCCGTCCTGCGGTGTCACGGTCTGGACCGTGCTTGGCGTGACGATTGCGCCCTCATCGTCCAGCACAGCCTCGCGGCCGCCGATCTTGAGTTCGCGTGTCGATTCGTTGGTGGCGTTGGCATTGCCGACAGTGACAGCGGAGTCCGTGACCTCGGCCAAGGCGCCCGATGTCACGTTATTGGTGGCGATGTTGACGTTGACGGCAAGAACCTTGCTGCCTGCGGCAAAGAACGACCCGCCGTCGGCTTTGACGCTGCCAGCATTCTTGGCGTCCATCAGCGCGTTTTCAACCGCCGAGACGAAAACATAGCCGTCGACCACATCGACTTCGGCACCCGCGATCCGCGCAATCACGCTCGACTGCAGATCGTTGACCGAGGCGAGGAAGCCGACAGCCGTCGCATCGGATTTCGTGACGTTCAGGTTGATCCCCGCAGGGATCAGGCTTTCGATATCGTCGATCGTGACCTCGACCCACTGGCTCGCGATGATCGTGGCGAGTTCAGCACCGTCTGTGACGCGCAGCCAGTCGGTTGTTGTGTAATCGACGTTGCGCAGGTTGACCCCGTCAGGGGTCACATCGCTGTTGCCGTCCAGAGCCTGCAATGGCGACGCCCCAGCATAGCGGTAATAGACATCAACCCCTGCCTCGACGACGCGGACGATATGCCCGGCGGTGACACTGGTGACATTGGAATTGCCGTTGCGGATCACCAGATCGGGATCGATCGCACCAAAGTTGATTGCGCCCAGATCGACCCGTGCCGCAGTCGCGTTACCGGTATACATGAACCGCTTGTCCTGCTGGGCTGGAGGTCCATTGGATCCGACCAGCACCTGCTGGCCGGTGCGTAGCAATTGCAGCCCCGACAGGGTGGTGAACGTGTAATCCGCGATCAGGTTTTCAAGGAATCCGGTCAGAATGCTTGTGCCGCCGTCGTTGATGACGGTGGTCGTGGTTTCCATCCGGTTGTCGGCGTTCAATTGGGAATCGTCGCTGGCCGTGACGATCACGGCGCGTCCTGCGTCGAGGTCCGTCTTGTCGACGAAAACCCAGTCATCACCGCCTGCGAAAGCGGCGCTTAGCGTGACGGTCTCATCCGCGCCTGTGCGCTCATAGACAGTGCCGTCAGCTGCAAGCACGCGGTCGCCTGTCTTGATGTCGACCTGTCCCGCCGTTGCGGCAAGATACTCTGCCCCGTCAACTTCGGCACGCGCACCAGACAACATCTTGTTCAGCGACAACACGACGCTGACAGCCTTGCCCGACGCATCGACAAAGGCACTGGCAGCACTCGTCGTCTCGTTGTTGACCTCGGCGTTCATCGTCGCCTCGTTCACGGCGTTGACGATGATCGCATCCGCTGCATCGACGGTCACGCCGGTCATGAAGGCGACCGCCTCGACCGTGCGGCGGGTGTTCAGCTCGGCCAGATCATTGGCGAGGTTGGCATCGCCTGCAAGCGCGTCGAAGGAATTGAACAGGATATTGGTGGGCGCATAGCCCATGGAGTTGAAGGCAAGAAGGACGTTATAGCCGGTATCGCCCGTCGCCACGACAGCCGATGTCAGGGCGGTCATTGTCACGGTGTTCAACGCCTCGACCGTGACGGTGCCGGTTGTGTCGCTTGCGTTTTCGCGCGCTGTCAGGCTCGCATCCTGGGCCGAAGCGGTTGCGCTTCCGGTCATCAGGTTGGTCGCCACGACGCCGCTGATCGCGCGGCTCACGCCGGTGCCAGCGACGGTGCCGCCCGAGGACGAGGTCGCCGCATCGGTCGTTGCATTCATTTCACTGTCCAGCGTTGCGCGGATCGTGATGTTGTCGTCCGCGCGCAGGATCGCGTTGCGGACCTCGGCCCGGGCTTCGCCGCCCAGTTCGTTATAGACGAACATCGCGCCGGTCGCGGTGCTGTTGCTGTCCGCACCACCTTCGCCCGCGTTGGGGATGTTCAGACCCTGCGGGATCAGCTTGGAGCTCAGCGATTCTTTCCAGTAATCGGTATCACCGAAATCGACCGTATTGAGGTCGACGATCCCGCTTGGCGGCAGGCCTGCCGCCGTTGCGGTGACCAGCGTCCAAGCCGGTTTGTTCGCAAATGTGATGCCGGAAAGGTCGACGCCATTTGTCACCGGCACATCGCCGCTGAGGGTCTGGAGAGTGAGACCGCTATAGCGATAATAGCTTGGCACACCAGAGCCATCCACGACGCGGACGTAATCGCCAGCCTCGACAAAAGTCGTGCGGCCTGCGCCGTCAAACACATTGGCGCCTTGCAACGGATCGCTGGGGCCCATGTATTGCATGACCTTGCCGCCGAAATCCTCGACCCCGTCCGCCACGCGGACCAGATCGCCGAAACGCAGCGCAACAGGTTGCGTGCTGCCTGTCGTCACCCAATCAACGGGGGTCACGTCGTTGAGGGTTTCCTGCAAGACCGCTGCACCGCCGTCATTGGTCGTCGCGCTCGCCGCGACCAGTTTGACATTCGCAAAATGGCGCTGGCGGTCCAGCGCGGTCACGTCGATATCGCCGCCCGCGTCGATGGTGGCCGCTGCCGCGGCACCTGCGTTGTCGATCAGCGCCGAGGCTTCGCCCAGCACCTTGTTCGACGCAATGATCAGACCAAAAGCGCTCCCGTTCGCACCTGTCAACGCGCCAGCGGCGGAATCGGTGGTGTTCGAGACCGTCGCGTTCAGCAATTCGGCTGATTGTGCATCGACGATCACGTCGCCGCCAGCGGTCACATCGCTTGCAGTAATCCGCGCGGTCGCGGAGGCTGGGTTCGACGGGTCGATCAGCCGGTGGAACGTCGGATCTGCCGTCACCGCCTCGATCGTGTTGAACAGGACGTTGGACGCGTTATAGCCCAATGAGTTGAAGGCAAGCGTGACGGACTTGGCTTCGTCGCCACTCTCGCCTGAGGTATTGACGGTCGAATCCATCACGGTTTGCTGCAAGGCAGTTACGGCGACATCGCCGGTCGTTGTGGACACGTCGGATTTGTTGATCTCAGCCAAGGCAGAGTTTCTTGCCACGTTGGTCGCGATGGCACCCTGCTTTGCGATGGAACTGCCCGAACCCCAGGCGGACCCGCCCGAGCTTTTGACCGAAGAAATCAGATTGGCAAGCAGCGATGCATTCGCGATCGCGGTCACATCGACGCCCGTGCTGGCGATGATCGCCATGCCGTCGATGCTGGCGGACACCCCGCCCTGCACATCGTTGAGAACAATCACGCCGCCCAACGCCTTGCTGTCGGAATCGGCAAGGTTCCCCACATCGGGGAACAGGATATCTGACAGGTCCGAAGTCTGGGTGAGTTCTTCCCAATAGCTTGTATCAAGCAGGTTCTGCGCACCCATGACAGCGCCTTGGCTCGCATCCGCGATCAGCGCGCCCAGATTGACCACGACGGTCAGCGGGATCAGGTCGCCGGGTTCGGACGCCATGTCATTGCCGATAAAGCGGTAGTATTTGCCTTCCTGACCTGCGGGAGCATTGGCGGTGGTGATCCGCACGACGTCTTCCTTGAAGAGCTTCTGCGCGCCTGATGCCGTCGTATAGCTATAGTCGTCCTGCGTGAAAATGTTCGCCAGCTTCTTGAAACCGTCGATGTTGTTGGACACTTCGGCCAGCACGGACAGCGAGGTATCGACGCGCAGGTTGGCAGTGTCGGCAGCGAAAACACTGACGGTGCCGCCGGTGGAATTGACGGTGTAGGTCGCAGTCGCGACGACGGCGGTCCAGTCTGCACTCGTCGCATAATCGATCGTGGACAGATCGATGGACACCACCGGATTGATCACCGCAAAGGCTGCCGCGTTGGCGCGGATCAACGCTTCGAGGTCGATGCCGTCGGTGTCTGTCTGTGGAGCACCGGAATAGCGCACAATATCGCCTGCCTTGAAGACCAGCGCGCCAGGGATGATGATCTCGCCGACACCCATGGTGCCGGGTTGACGGATATCCGCGGACAGTTTGATCGTGTCCCCATCGTCCAGCGTCACGGGTTCCGCGATGCTCAGATGGTCGTAATCCGTCACACGGACCTGATCGGCGCCGGTGTATTCATAGAACGCATCACCCGCGCGCACGACATCGCCGGTGTACAATTCCGTGACGGTCTCAGTCGATTTGAACTTGGCGATATCGCCCTTGATCCAGGCTTTCGTCTCGCTCAGGACCTTGTTGGACGCAAGGATACCACCGGCAGCCGCGCCGCTTGTGCCGTATTTCAGCTTGCCCTTGAATTCCTCGCCTTTCTTGTCGGCAGCGGCCTTGTCCTTGTCGAGCTTGTCTTGCGCGATGAAACGGTCGACCAGCACGGCGTCGTTCTTGGCCTTGACCGATTGGTCGTTGCCCACACGCGCATTCAGCAGGTTGACCAGATAGACGTTGATGAGGGTGGCCGTATCGGCGGCGTTGCGTTCCGCCAGCACCTGCCAGATCGTGCCTGCGTCATCCATGACATACCACTGGCGACCAACGGCCAGCGTTTCGACCTTCAGCGCGGTTTCAGACCCTGTTTCCAGAGCGCCCATCGCGATCAGCTGCGCGCGCAGCGCATCGGCGAATGCGGCATCGCCTTCGGCATCGACGTCATCACCGCTTTCGACACCCATGTCGTCCAGCATTTGCGCGGTCACCGAGCCATCGGTTGTGCCGACAAGTTCGCGGCTTTCGGCGGTGACACTGATGTCACCGGCAGCAGTCAGGTTGGACGCGTTGACATAGGCCTCTGCGCCATAGGTCCGGGATTCCGTGACCAGCGGCGTCAGGTAGTCGGCGCCCAAAAGCGCCTCTACAGCCTGAAAAAATACGTTGTGATTGTCGTACCCGACCGTGTTGAACGCGAAAACGAGGCCGAGAGCATCGCCTTTGGCGCTCGCCGCCAGTGTCACGGTCGCATCGGCCACGACGAGGTTCAGCGCCTTGACGTTGATCTCGCTGTCTGCACCGTTGGCGGTCAGCCTCGATCCTTCGACAAAGGCCTGCGCCTGCGACAGCACCGCATTGGTGGCGAGAACGCCCGCTTTCGTGACCTTCGCAGTGATCTGGCTGGTTTCCAATGCCGTCAGACGGGACCGCTCAGTCGCCGTCACCTCGATCGACCCGTTCGCCGTCAGAGTGGCGTTCATGACGAAGGCTTTTGCGCCGCCTTCGACCTCGTTGCGGGTGATCATCGCAAAGCTGGACTTGGAATCCCCCGCCTTCAGCCCGGCCAGCTTGGCCAGGCCCTTGGAAAGCTGCGACGGTACGATGGTCGTCGCGGACATGACTTTCCACAGGTTGATATCGGTATAGGTCGCGTCAGCAAGGTCCACACCTGTCGCGCTCTTGCCCATGAATTTGTAAACGACATCATCGACATAGACGGTGTCACCGAATTTCAGGTCCCGCGTGCCGGACTTGTCGGTATAGGTATAGGCATCCAGCAACGCCTGCCCGATTTCGTTGATCACGGTGCCCAGCACATCGCTGGCCGCCGATTGTGATGCAACCGAAGCGCTGGTTGCCGACAAGGTCGCCGCGTCATCTGCCGTCACCGTGATGGCGCCGCCTGTCGTGGTGATGGCAGTCGTGCCGGCGTTGCGGATATAGGCCTCTGCCCCGCCGACAAGCGCGTTCGACACCAGCGTGCCGGCCATCACCTCGCCTCCGGCACCTGCAAGCGCCGCGCCAGCCGATTCCGCGTTGGACGTGCGATCGGACGACAGGGTCGCGGCATTGGTCGCCGTCACGCTGATGCCAGCCGCGGTGATGCCGTCACTATCAATTCCGGCGGTGGTCGTCGCGGCGTTCTTATCGCCCAGTTCCAGCCCGATCAGGGCATCCAGCGTCTGCAGAAGGATGTTACCGGGGTTATAGCCCAGCGTGTTGAACGCGACCAACAAAAAGCCGGTTTCATCCTCGGACGTGACCAGGGCGTTCAGGGTTGCATCCAGCGTGATCGTGCTGGTGGCATTTACGGCCAGTTGGCCCGCAATGACGGACCCATCCGCATCTATCAACGTCGCCGTCGCCTGCCCCTGCACCGTGTTGATCACAAGCGCGCCACCTGCGGCAAGGCTGGACCCTTCGCCTGTGATGCTGCTGCCACCCGACGACGAGATGCCGAGATCGCCCAACGCTGTGACCAGCGTGTTTTCGATCGCCGAAATGGTGGTATCACCACCGATCGTCAGGGTGACTTGCGACACGGTTGCCAGGGCTTCTGTGTTCACTTCGTTGCGGACCAGCATACCACCCAGCGCGGTGCTTTCGCTTTCGGCAAAGTTGATGCCGGTGGGTACGATATTGGTTTCCGGCGTCGCCTGCCAAAGCGATTTGTCGGTGAAATCGGTGTTCGTCAGATCAACGTCCGTCGCGGCGGCACCCATAAAGGTATAGGTCGTGCTTTCGACGCCGTCGCCATCTCCTGACGCCTCGAACGATGGCAAGAGCATGACGCGGTCGCCGAACTGGAGACTGACCGTGCCGATAACTTCATCCAGCGCCAAACCGCGAATGTCGTCCTCATAGACCTTGGTGCCGTCGGTGCGGTACTTCGCATCGGCAAACGTGGCAATCAGCGTATCGGCAAGCGCCAGACCGAAGTTCGACGACGACACGCTTGAGGCGACAATCAGGGTTTCGGCCGTGATCTGTGCATCATCATTGGCCAGCACATCAAGCTTGGCAGCGACAATGTCGCCCGCCGCACCAGAAATATCGACCCGCGCCCGTGTCGCAATCTTGTTCGTCGCCATGGCGAGAGCCACAGCCCCGCCGGAATTGTTCTTGAACGCACTATCCGCCACGCTTTCGGCAGCGTTCGACATGAAGGCATTGGCCTTCAACTGGTTGTTTGCGGTCATCGCCGCATTGCCTGTCGCGTTGACGGCAGTGCCGTTCATCGTGACGACAGCGCCGTAGCCGTCCAGTGTGGTCCCCATGCCGATGCCGATCAGCGCGTCGATCCCGAACAAAAGGTAATTGTCGACGCTGAAGCCAAGCACGTTCATCGCGACGGAAACACCGACGGCACCGCCGCTTCTTCCACTCAGTGATTGGCCCGCTTCAGCCCGTGAATTGAAGATCGCGTCGTTCGCCGCAGCCACGGTGACGGTCGCGCCGTCGATCTGGCCGCCGGTCGTCGTGACGCTGACATCGCCGTTCATCTCGTTCACGGCCAAGGTGCCGCCAAAGATAAAGCCTTGGTCACCGGCATTGGCATTGTTGAACGGTGTCGCGGTATTGCCGATGGCCTGCATCTTTTCGGCCAGAACGATCGACCAGACCGCGCTGTTCGCCTGCACCACCGTCGCGCCATCCGAATCCAGCGTGGTGTTGGTCAGGGCAACCGTCGTGTCACGGTTCAGCAGGTTCAGCGCGGCGGCGTAATCAAGATCGACCTTGGCAAAAACCGTCGGGTTCAGCTTGGCCGATGTCGATGTCGCGTAAAAACGCGCACTGTCGGTCGCACCGACGGCGATACCGCCGCCTGTCACGTTCAGCACGGAATCCGAGAACGACACCCGCGTCGCCGCAACAGAGGCAGCAGTATTCGCGCCCGCATCGCCCGAAGTGTTCGTGGCGACCTTGCCTTCGGTGACGGTCTGGGTCAGCGCGGTCGCCTGCAGCGACAGGCCCAGCGTGGTGCTGGACAGATGGCTGCCGATGATCTCGGTCACGTCGTTGCTGAAATTGGTCAGCGCCACGCCGACGAAATCGGCCTCGATGATGTTGCTGATGTCGCCGCTGCTGGTGGCCGAAATAACAGCCAGACCGCCCGCGTTGATCGTCGCGCCATTGCCCGGACCTGCCGCCCCGTTGATCTCCACGCTGGTATTGCGTGCGACATCGAGGGTGGAGACCAGAAGGTCAAAACCGCCAAGCGTCACCCCGGTGAAGAAGTCAGCGGCAGATTGCAGCGCGACATCAACATCAGTGTCGGTCATAGCGGCGATGATGAGCGACTGGTTGCCTGCGGTGGCTGCATCCAGATCGCCCGCGCCTGCGGTGATGATCGCACCTTCCGCGATGGACACGGTCGTGGTGGTTTCAAGGTCGGTCAGCGCAACCAATGCCAGCAAGGCATTGCCGTCGATATCGACATTCGCGTTTGTCGTTGCCGTCAACGAGACAGCACTGCCTTCGATGCGCGCATCTTCACCAACAGAAACAGTCGCCGTCGCATCAAGGTCAAACCCGCTGAAACCGCTGACGCTAAAGGTTTGGTCGGCTGTGACGGCAGCTGTTGCCGATACCGTGACCACGTCATCCGAAACGATAGAGCCTTCGATGGTGACGCTGGCCTGAACTGACGTACTGCCAACCAAGGCGGCTGTTCCGCTATCCGCGGCGACAAGGTTTACCGCGCCGATCTTGGCGGTATCGGTGCCCAGCGACACATCACTGTTGATGGTGATCTGTTCGGCCGACAGGTTCAGATCGCCCGAATAGCCTTCGGCAAAACTGGTGACGGTTATACTGTCGTCACCGCCCTCGGTGTTCACGACAATCGAAAACGCGGGATCAAGCGTGCCGGTGATCGTATCGACAACGATGCTGACGTCTTCGTTGCCAGCGCCGGTGTTGATGGTGAAGCCATTGTTGTCCACGCCGATTTCATAGATGTCCTGAACACCGCTCGCCGCACCACTCCAGTTGATAGACACCTTCTGGACGATGATCGTGTTGTCAGCAGCACTGCTTTCTTGGAAGAAGCGGACCGTCACGGCCTCAGTACTACCGGCTGTGGTGTTCAGATTCACCGTCAACGGGTCCGCGCTCAGCAGCACGCGCTGTTCCATCGGGTCGAGAAGAAGACGCCATGCCGCGTCCCTGATCCGCTCAAAGCGGGCCCGGTCGTTGTGCCGCAGACGCGCGCGATTTCGACGGTTCAATGGAATTTTAGGAAGCACGCCAGCAGCTTGACGATCAAATGGCATTGACATGAGCCAATCCTTCCAAAGCCTTGGAGTTCCCGCACCCCAAGCAAAAATTAAAACCAGAACCACAGGCTTTTATTGGGAGCGCCTGCAAAATATTTGGACGAAGGCCAGAAATTGACCCACCTACACGCGGCCACTCTTGCGCTATCCGTTTACTTTTTCAAGAGAATTGGGCGAATTTGTGGTTAAATTTATGCCACTAGGTGGATTAAACTTCTTGACACGACCGTAGCGGGGTCCGCATCGGCCATGATGGCGACATCGGCTGTCGGCATGACGCGCAGGCGCTGAACGGCAAGCGCCCTTCGTGTGAAGACCGTGTAGGAATCCAGCCACCCGGTCAGCCACTGCGCAAATGCGGGGTTGCGGTGGTTCATCCGTGCCAGCGCCCCAAGCTTGCGCGTCAGCGCGATATCATCGGGACATTCCAGCCAGATCGCAAAGTCGATCAGCCCGCCGGTGTCGGGACAGGCACGACCGAAGGGGGTCTCAAACAGGACCAGCCCGGTCTGCGCCAGCAACGCGGCGTGCAAGCCTGGCGCGACAGCTTGTTCCAGCGGTGCCCCGGCATCAAGCCAGCCGATCACCCGCTCGGGCGGCCATGAAGTGATCACCTCGTGGTCGTCATAGCGGACAACCACACCTCCAAGGCGCGCACCCAAGGCATCGGCCAGTGTCGACTTCCCTGCACCAGGCGGCCCAGAGATCGCGATGATCCTGCGCGTCATGGGCGTTGCCCCGTGGTGACATGAAATATCATGTCGCAATCGACCTGCGCCCGTGCCACGCGCAAGCCAAGGTCCGTCATCAGTCCCTCATAAAACGCAGGGTCTCGGTAGAACGGTGAAAAAACAAGATTTGCCAGCGCCATCATGTCTTTGCCTGCCGCATCGCTGGCCCCGAACGCCCCCCGTTCGCAAATCACCAACCGCCCACCCGCAGGCAATATCGCGGCAGAGCGTGCGATCATCGCGGCGGCATCCGCCTCGGGCCAGTCATGCAGGACGGACTTGAACACGACCACATCCACCGCACCCGCAAAACCCTTGATCGTTTCCGCCTTGCGCGCATCCCCCGGCACGAATCGCAGCGTGTCGCTGCCGCGCCGCTCGTCCCCCAACACGCAGACGGCAGGCAGGTCCAGCACCTGCGCCGTAACACCGTGATGGGCTGCAACCAGCGCGGCCGACAGCAGGCCCGTATTGCCGCCGATTTCCAGCACACGGTCGCCGGGGCGCACATCAATGAGCGGCAGAAGAAGCGGAATTTCACTTTGCGAAAGTGATTCGACATAGTCGACCCACGGCCGCGTCGCCGCCAGATGTTGCGCGCTGATCCCTTCGGCCATGTCGTAACGGAACAGCCGGAAGGTCGCTGATTTCGCCATGAAGGCTGGCACGTCCGACACGAGGTCGTCGAGGCCCGTCGCCACGTCCGCCGCAGCCCGGCGGATAAAGGATGCGCGCGCCATGATCCCCGCAGCATCACGCCGCCATGCCTGCGCGAAACCAGCGGTCAGGACCGGCCCTTCGCCGGTCTGATGCAGCACGCCGGCCCCGATCAGCAAACTTTCCAGCACTGGCGGGCAGGCAACGGTTCCCGCCCCCTCCGCAAGGCGCGCCAGCAGATCGGAGCGTGCCGCCACATCGACGGCCGCCGCCCCCTGCAAGGTCTCAAGCCATGGAAAGTCGGACATGTCTCGGGCTCCGCTTTGCGCCAGTGCCGGCGCCACCGGGCGGCTGATGCGCCCCCGCGGCAACCTGCCATGGGCGCAGCCGGATTGGAAAGCGATCTCTTGGCCAGCGACCATGGTTGTCGTCGTGCCGCGAAACCGATGGCCTTGCCGGATTTTTCGCGCCAATCTGTTCGGAAGTTTGCATTTTCTTAACAAATCAATTGCGGCACAGCCTGCGACGGTGTTTAAGTTTCCACATTCGAGGGCGCGAGCCGATTAGTATATTTGTGACGACAGCATAACGATTTCAAAGGAATTCACATGGCCGGCTCAGCATTTTTCATCCTGGAGGGCACTGATGCTGACGGCCTTGGCAGGTCGATCGCTGCGGCGGGGAATTTCGACACATCGGGCGTCAACCGTGAATTCATTGTCGGGACAGCCAACACGGGCACAGTCGGCGCGATCATATACACGGGCGTCGCGTCCGAGACCGAGCCTGGGTTTCCATCCGATGCGAGCAGCCTTGCGCAGCTGACCTTCTCGGTCGAGGCAGGCAGCGGGGCGGGTGTCGTCCTTCTTGGCGGCTACGATTTCAACGGCGACGGGTTCGACGATGTCGCCATCGCCGCACCGCTGGCAAACAGCGACAACGGAGCGGTCTATATCCTGTTCGGTAGCGCGGTCCCGTTGTCGGGTGATCTGACAGTCGCGGACCTTGACGGCACCAAAGGGATCATCATCAACGGCTTTGCGGGCACAGGCGGCTTTGGCAGCAGTCTGGCGGCGGTGCAGGGGCCGGGTGGTGCGACGCTTTATATTGGCGACTCGCTTGCCAATGCATCTGCGGGTTCAGTGGCTATCGTTGATCTTTCGGATGAAACCGAGAACATCGATCTTACCGAATACGATCTGGAAGTCGTGGCCGAGGGCGGCAAGTTCGGCAGCGCGATCGTCGCAGACCTCGACCTGAACGGCGACGGCACCGCCGATCTGGCCATCGGGTCCCCCGACGCGGCATCCGGCGCAGGGACGGTGACTGTTTCAATCAATGGGGGCCAGACCTTTACCCTGACAGGTGCCGACCTTGGCGGCGGTGCAGGCACGACGCTTTCATCGGGCGATCTGAACAATGACGGCATCGACGACCTGATCATTGTGGCGCCCAATGCCGGCGAAACCTATGTTCTGTTTGGTACGGCTGGCGGCTTCGATGACAGCTATAACCTTGGGTCACTGAGCGCGATGGACGGTGCGGTCATTACGGGTCCAATCGGCAACAACCCAGGCAGTTTCTTTGCCACCAATGTCGGTGATGTAAGTGGCGATGGGGTTGACGATCTGCTGATCGGCGGCGTGGTAGATGAAAAAGGTCGGGCCTATCTGGTATTCGGCGGGGTGGACCTTGCCAGCCTTGACGTCGAAACTCTGGACGGCACGAACGGGTTCATCTTTAGCAATATCGACCTCGGTTTTTTCGGAGAGGCCTTGGCAGGTGGCTCCATCGGCGACGTGAACAACGACGGGATCAACGACCTCGCATTTGGCGCGAGTGACGCCGGTTTCGGCGCTGGCCAAGTCTTTGGCGTTCTTGGCGGACGTGCCAACATCGAGGCGCTGGAAACCGCAGAAGGCGAAATCGACGTCAGCACGTTCTTAGGTAACATTGCGCCAGAAGTCCCGTTCATCATCACAAACAACAACGTGATGTTCGGCGGCACGACGATTGGTATGATCGACCTTGGCGAAAACCAGACAACTGCCACAGGCACCATTTCGATTTCCGTGGTCGGCGATCCGGATGCAACATTTGATCAACTTGAAGAGGATGAACCTGAAGGCCTCGGCCAATATGGCACGTTGGTCGTTGAGGACGACGAGATAAACAACGACCTCGACCGCTGGATTTATACGCTCAACGGGGCTGGCATCGACACGCTCCGCGCTCTGGCGGACGGCGAAACCATCACCGACCGGATCATCCTGACCGCCTCCAACGGCAGCCAGCGCGCGATCAACATCACGATCATCGGCGAGGATGATCCGATTGTGTACACCCTCACTCCAAACCCGACTGTGGCGGGCCTGCTGCTGGGTGACGTGCTCCTGACCGAGGATTTTGCCTCAATCACTGGCAGTTTTGCGACCAACGACCCCGACAACGGGCAAAACCCCGACTTCTCGGGGCAGACGATTGTGGGCGAGTTCGGCACGTTCATCATCAGCGATAACGGGACGACCTTTACCTATATCCTGAACCCCGGTCTGGCGGATTCAACCGAAGACCGGACCGAAACGATCCTGCCCGAAGGCGCCAGCAACAGTTTCTCCTTCACCATCGAGGCGCGCACCGAGGATAACGTCGCGGACACCGGCGCGGCCTATACGCTGGTCGCTGACGGACCCGCCGCCTTTTTCGGGCGCGGCAACGAATTTATCACCGGCAGCAGCGCGGGAGACAGGATCGACACTGGGGCGGGAAATGATACGGTGCAGGGTGGCGCGGGCAATGACGTCATCACCGACCCGTTCGGCAATGACAAGCTGTCCGGTGGCGCGGGCAATGACAACATCACCGCGCTGAGCGGGTCGAACGAGATCGACGACGCAAACGGCCTGCCCGGCGACAGCAACTATTTCAAGGGCGGCGTCGGACGCGACACGATCACCGGCGGGGCGGGGAACGATTTCCTCGACGGCGATTACGCGTCCAGCCTGATCGGCGCGGGTGACAGGCTCGACGGTGGCGCGGGCGACGATTACCTGCGCGGCGGTCTGGGGGCGGATGTGTTCGTGTTCGGCCCGGATTACGGGAATGACAGGATTGCCGATTTCGATGCCGATTTCGTCGGCGGAACGTTCCAGATCGTCGGCACCCCGACGCGCGACTTCACCGTCGGGCTGGACAAGGTCGACCTTCGCGCCTTTGCAGGATCTGATTTCAACGACTTCACGGTGACCGACAGCGACAACGGTGCCGTACTGAGATTCATCGACGACAACGATAATTCGCTGACCTTCGTCGGTCTGACCGCCGACCAGCTCACCGCCGACAGCTTCATTTTCTAAAGCCGCAATTGACCGGATCGAGGGTTCGACCATGACTTTTCCAACCAAGACATTCGGAGCCTGCGCCGCAATCGCGCTTTTGTCGGCCTGCGGTGGCGGTGGCGGTGGCGGACCGCAGACGGTGTTCACGTATCAGACGTTTGGCAATAGTGCCGTGGCGGGCGAAAGCACCCTTGCCGGGGTCGGAATTGTCCAAGGTGAAGGTGGTGTCGCGACCAACACCGTGATCGAAATCGGGACGCTTGACCGCCAGAGCCGACAGTTGACGATTGGTGATGTCGTGATCGATGGCGTTTTCGACGAAAATCAGAGAACCTGGACAGATGGCACGACTTTCGTCAGCGAGTCGCGCTTGTTCGCGTCGGATAACTTTCAATTCATGATACCGGTGCAGGTGTCTGGAATTAATGGTGGTTCTGATGCCCCCTACATCATCGGTGTGGTGTCACGGACACAAGACCTGCCAGCAGGCGGCACCTTCATTTTTGCCGGAAGGGCACAGGTCTCTGCGCTTCTGGAGGGTCAGGAAGGTCGTGCAGATCGCACGGGCAACATGACTCTGACGTCGAACTTTCAAACCGATCTCGTGGACGTCACGATCAGCGGGCTTGATGGCGGCCTGTCGTTTGATGAGGTCCGGCTGAACGGCCTGAACGTTACGAATACAAACGGCAACGCGACTTTCAGCGGCGGCACAATCACTTTTCGGAATGGCACTGAAGTCGTACAACCCATCCGGAACGATCCTCGACCATCCGCCAGCGGCGCCTTCTTCGGTGGCGACCCTAGCGGTCCAACAGAAGTCGGGGGTGTGTTCACCGTCATCGGCGAAAACGACATCAACAACATCTTCGGCATCTTCGCGGGCAATCGTCAGACACCATAACAGCCCCAAATTCGCCCATTTCACCCGCTAGACCTCATCCCTGACACCTTCGTCAGCGATGCAAATACAAAGAAAGAGGACCCTGCCTGATGGCCAAACAACTGATGATCTACGAACGCGCCGTGCCCGTTTCCGTCGAAGCCCACAAAGGGTGGTCGGTGAAAACTGACAACACCTTCGGCTTTGCGCGCGGGGTCAATTCCGTTCCGGTGCTGGCGGCCGAATTCGCCCCCGCCGCGATGGAATACACGATCATTTTCGCAGGCGACGGCGATGTCGTGTTCCCGTCCGTCATCCTGGGTATGAAGGAAGGCCAGAACGCGCATGTAAAGGACGACGGCACCTGGGACGGGCGCTATGTGCCTGCCTTCTTCCGCCGCTATCCTTTCGTCTTTGCCGCATCCGAGGATCAGCAGACCTTTACCCTGTGCATCGACGAGGAATACGAGGGCCTGAACAAGAAGGACAAGGGCGAACGCCTGTTCGACGGCGACGGCAAGCGCACGCAGTACCTTGAGAACGTGCTCGCCTTCTCGACCGAATATCAGGCGCAGTTCACCCGCACGCAGGCCTTTGCCAAACGCTTGCACGACCTCGACCTTCTAGAACCCGCGCAGGCGCAGTTCAGCATGGCAGGCGGAGAGCGGATGCAACTGTCCGGCTTCAAGACGATCAATCGCGAAAAGCTGCGCAACCTGCCTGCGGAAAAGCTGGCGGAAATGGCGAAAACCGACGAGCTGGAATTGTGCTATCTGCACCTGCAATCGCTGAACAACCTGACGCCGATGACCCAGCGCATCGCGGCACGCACGAAAACCAGCGACGCAGCCTGATCCGGCCCCCATTCAAGCAAAAAGCCCGCGCTGGACGCGGGCTTTTTCTTGTCTGCCTGTCGGCAGGATCAGAACATATAGGAAATGCCGAACTTGATCGACGACGCGCTGGGGGTGTAGCCCACGGTGCATTGATCGGTGTCACCCGACCCGCAGAGGGCGTTCCCCAACGAGTTCTGGACAGGTGCCTGGACGCTTTCAAACGCATAATGCTGCAATTCGACCCGCCCGATCCAGTTTTCGCGAAACGCCCATTCTGCACCGGCACCCAGTGTCAGACCCAGAATATCATCGGTGGTCCGCGCACAGATGCTGTCTTCGCACGAGTTAATGCCGTCTCCGGTGTCAACGGAGTACGACTCCATATTGGCCGCCGCGCTGGCGACCCCGATCGACAGAAAGCTAAGCGCGTTGCCTTGGACAAAGGCAGCACGGGCCTTGATCGCAATCACACTGTCGAGGTTCAGGGAATATTGTGTCCCGGTCGTTTCCGCGAGGTTGGACGCGAAAAACTCATCGTAGACCATTTCCGAAGTGAAATCGAGTTCGGCACCAATCAGCAGGTTGCCTTGCAACGCGTAGTTGTAGCCGCCCATCAGGCCGCCTGTCGCGATCAGCACCGACGGGTTCGGCGACTGGCTCAGGAAGGTATTGTTCAGGTCGGTGATCACGATGTCATAAACATTGGCGTCAAGGTGCAGACCGGCATAGAAACCTTCCCAATCCTGCTGAAAATCCTGCGCCGTCGCCATGCTGCCGAGACTTGCCGCAGCAGCCAAAACCGCCACATGCATCGCTTTGAAAATAGCCATAATAAGGCTCCTTTAAACAAACATTGACCTAGAGTTACCACGGTTGATTCGCTCCACAAAGCACTTAGGCGACATGGCGGCAGAAGAATGGTAAAAATATAGTAAAAATGACGCGGCACACCTGCGCGCGTCGCCGGGTCGGTCCTGCGTCAGACGGTAAAATCTGCGCTGGCATAGCCTTGTATGAACAGCAGCGCCGTCAGATCGCCGTGGTTGATGCGAATGTCGCATTCCGCCTGCACGGCCGGTTTTGCATGCAAGGCCACACCCGCCCCCGCGCGCCCCAGCATGCCCAGATCGTTGGCGCCATCGCCCACGGCCAGCACATCGGCCTCTGCGATGCCAAGCCGCGCGGTGATCTCTTCCAGCGCCGCGACCTTTGCGGCCTTGCCCAGAATGGGGCGGGCGACATCGCCGGTCAGCCTGCCATCCGCCACCAGCAGCGTATTGGCGCGGTTCTCGTCAAAGCCCAGCGTGCCCGCGACCTGCGCAGTAAAGGCCGTGAAGCCGCCCGACACCAGCGCCGCATAGGCGCCCTGCGCCTTCATTGTGGCGACCAACACCGCACCGCCCGGCATATAGGTGATCCGGCTGGCCAGCACCTGCGTGATCACCGCCTCCGGCAGATCGCGCAGCAGGCCGACACGTTCCAGCAGCGCGGCTTCGAAACCCAGCTCGCCGTTCATCGCGCGCGCAGTAATGCCTGCCACATGCGCGCCCACGCCCGCCGCATCAGCCAGTTCGTCGATACATTCCTGCTGGATCATGGTGCTGTCCATATCGGCCAGCAGCATCTTCTTGCGGCGATTCCGGGCGGGCTGGATCACCATATCGACACCCTGCGCCTGCAGGTCGGCCCAGATGTCCCAACGGTTGCCGGGCATGACGGGCACGGCGAATTCGGCGGCCTCGTCGGGGGCCAGCCAGACCGCGTCACCACCGCCCAGCGCATTGCGCAGACTGTCGACAAGGGCCGCGTCCAGCCCGCGCCGGACGGGGTTCGAAAGCAAGGTCACCATGAACATTTCCAGCATCCTTTCAGGCCCGGTTTCCGATCGGCGGCAGCGATGTCGCAAAAAGCGTGCCAAGCGGCGGTCTAGCTGCATTTTCCGGATTGTGAAAGCGTGCCGCGCCCTCTATCTGCGGCGGTGGGACACCCTTCCCCAACGAAGGGCGATTATCTGAGAGGATACCAGAAATGGTTACGACCAAACCGGCATCGCGGCCGGTCAATCCGCGGTTTTCTTCCGGCCCCTGTGCCAAACCCCCCGTCTGGAAACTGGATGCCCTGCGTGACGCCCCCCTGGGTCGGTCGCACCGTGCCAGCATCGGCAAGGCCAAACTGGCCGAAGCCATCGACCTGACCCGTGACATCCTTGGCGTGCCTGCCGATTACCGCATCGGGATCGTGCCTGCCTCCGACACGGGCGCTTATGAAATGGCGATGTGGTCGCTGCTGGGTGAACGCCATGTGGAAATGGTCGCTTGGGAAAGTTTCGGCGCAGGCTGGGTCACCGATGTGGTCAAGCAGCTGAAAATCGCCGCCACCGTGCATGAAGCGCCTTATGGTGAAATCGTCGATATGGCGGCGCTGAATTATGACCACGATGTGTGCTTTACTTGGAACGGCACCACATCGGGTGTGCGGATGCCGCATGGCGACATGATCCCCGGTGATCGTGCGGGCCTGACGCTCTGTGATGCGACCTCTGCCGCCTTTGCGCAGGAACTGCCGTGGGACAAGCTCGATGTCACCACCTTCAGCTGGCAAAAGGTGATGGGCGGCGAAGGCGCGCATGGCATGCTGATCCTCAGCCCGCGCGCTGTGGAACGGCTGGAAAGCTACAGTCCCGCGTGGCCGCTGCCCAAGATTTTCCGCCTCACCTCCAAAGGCAAGCTGATCGAAGGCATCTTCAAAGGCGAGACGATCAACACGCCCTCGATGCTCGCGGTCGAGGATTACCTTGTCGCGCTGAAATGGGGCCGGTCCATCGGCGGGCTGGATGCGCTGATCCACCGCGCCAATGCCAATGCCCGCGCGATCTGGAATTTCTGCGCCGATCATCCTTGGATCGACAATCTTGCCGTTGATCCGGCGACACGGTCGAACACGTCCGTCTGCCTGAAATTCACCGATCCGCGCATCACCGACGGCGAAGCCTTTGCCAAGGCTGTGGCCAAGCGGCTGGAAGCGGAGAACATCGCGCTGGATATCGGGGCCTATCGTGATGCGCCTGCCGGTCTGCGGATCTGGTGCGGCGCAACGGTGGAAACCTCGGATATCGAGGCGATGCTGCCTTGGCTTGTCTGGGCCTTCGAGACCGAGATTTCACACCAATGACCCCGTCCCGGGTTTGACCCGGGACCTTTACCAGTGGCCCCGGATCAGGTCCGGGGCTCGGATACCCCCATTTTCAAGGAGCGCCAAGATGGCACCCAAAGTACTCATCTCCGACGAACTTTCCGAAGCCGCCGTGCAGATTTTCCGCGACCGCGGCGTTGACGTGGATTTCCAGCCGAACCTTGGCAAGGACAAGGAAAAGCTGCTGGAAATCATCGGCAATTACGACGGTCTCGCGATCCGGTCAGCAACCAAGGCGACTGAAAAGATCATCGCCGCCGCCACCAACCTCAAGGTGATCGGCCGTGCAGGGATCGGTGTCGATAACGTCGATATCCCTGCCGCGTCGAAAAAGGGCATCATCGTGATGAACACCCCTTTCGGCAATTCGATCACGACCGCCGAACATGCGATTTCCTTGATGATGGCCGTCGCCCGCCAGATCCCCGAGGCGAACGCATCGACCCATGCCGGAAAATGGGAAAAGTCCCGTTTCATGGGGGTGGAACTGACCGCCAAGACGCTGGGCGTCATCGGCGCGGGCAATATCGGGTCCATCGTGATCGACCGCGCGCTGGGTCTGCGGATGAAGGTTGTGGCCTATGACCCCTTCCTGTCCGAGGATCGCGCAACCGAAATCGGTGTCGAAAAGGTCGAACTCGACGATCTGCTGGCGCGCGCCGATTTCATCACCATGCATGTGCCCTTGACCGATCAGACCCGCAACATCCTGTCGCGCGAAAACATCGCCAAGCTGAAAAAAGGCGTGCGCATCGTCAACTGCGCCCGTGGTGGTCTGGTGGATGAAGAGGCCTTGGCCGATGCGCTCAAGGCGGGTCATGTCGCCGGTGCCGCGTTCGACGTGTTCGCCGTTGAACCGGCCACCGACAGCCCGCTGTTCAACCTGCCCAACGTCGTCGTGACCCCGCATCTGGGCGCCGCGACCACCGAGGCGCAGGAAAACGTGGCCTTGCAGGTCGCCGAACAGATGTCGGATTACCTGCTGACAGGGGCCGTCAGCAACGCGCTGAACATGCCGTCGGTCACGGCAGAAGAAGCCAAGATCATGGGACCATGGATCAAACTGTCCGGCCATCTGGGCAATTTCATCGGCCAGATGACGGATGAACCGATCCTTGCGATCAACATCCTGTTCGACGGCACCGCATCGGAAATGAACCTCAAGGCACTGACCGCCTCGACAGTCGCGGGCATCATGAAGGCCACGAACCCCGATGTGAATATGGTCTCCGCCCCCGTAATCGCCAAGGAACGCGGCGTGAAGATCTCGACGACCAAGCAGGACCAGTCCGGCGCATTCGAAGGCTATATCAAGGTCACCGTCGTGACTGAGAGCCGCGAGCGGTCCATCGCGGGCACCGTATTCAACGACGGCAAGCCACGGTTTATCCAGATCAAGGGCATCAACATAGACGCTGAGGTTGGTGAAAACATGGTCTATACCACCAACAACGACGTGCCGGGCATCATCGGCGTGCTGGGCAGCATCCTTGGTGCAAATGACGTGAACATCGCCAACTTTACCCTCGGCCGGTCCGACGCGAAAGGCGAGGCGATTGCCCTGCTCTATCTCGACGAACCGCTGCCCACCAAGGCGATTGCAGAGCTGGAGGCAACCGGCAAGTTCAAGCAGGTCAAACCGCTGCGGTTTGAAATCTGAACCTATGGGGGTGCGTCCCTTCGCGCACCCCCATTTTTTGCCGAGCGCCTGATCAGTCGCCGCGTCGGGCCAAGATATGACCTTGCAGCGCGCTGAAACCGGCCTTTTTGCCAAGGATCAAAAGACGATATCGCCGTGATCCGATTGCCCGGACAAATCGCCGATGCACCGCTCAATTGCTGTTGAGCAGGAATTGCGCCAAAATCGGGCTACAGGCGGCACCAAGCGCGCGCGCGTCATTGCCGATGCTTCCGCTTTCGATCACCGGCAGGATCAGACCGCGCGTGTCTTCGCACTGGATCGCGCTACGGACCTTGTCGACAAGGCTGCTGCGGATAAAGGGCGGGAACGCACCGTCGATCACGATCGCCTCAAAGTCGATGACCGCGCAGGTCGATAGGCTGGCCTTGGCCAATTCCTGCCCTGTCTGGTCCAGCCATGGGGCGACCAGATCGGCAAGGTCGGCCCAGCTTGCGGGGTCCTGCCACAGCACGATGGGGTTGTGACCCGCATTCCGCAACCGCGTTTCCAGCGTGTGGATCGACGCGCGATCGACAAGCTGGCGGCTTTCTCCATTGGGTCCGATGCTGCGTAGCGACCCCAGAGCGCCCGCGTTCCCCTGCCGCCCTTCATAGACGGAATTGTTCAGCACGATTCCCCCCCCGACAAAGGCACCGACGAAGAAATAGGCATAGTCACGAAACTGCTTGCCGCGCCCGTAAAGATGTTCCGCCTGACAGGCCGCCGTCGCGTCATTGATGACCGAGACAGGCAGATCGGTGAACCGTGCCAGTTCGCGCGCAAAGTCCACGTCCTTCCACGACTGGAATTCTGCCGCAGGCGGACCCGTCAGATCGTGCCAGTTCCACAGATCGAAAGGGGCCGCGATTCCGATTCCGCAGATCCGCGCAAGATCACGCTCAGGCAATTCAGCCGCGGCTGCGGCAAGGCCGTCCTGCACGAAAGCGAACACCTCTCGCGGAAGAGGATGGGCATAGGTCAGTTGGCGATGCAGCCGGATGCCGCCGGTAAAGTCGGTCAGCAGGAAATCCGCCGACCGCCGTCCGATCTTGATCCCGATGGCAAAGACACCGTCCGGGGCCAGCATCATCGGCACGGACGGCTTGCCCACCTTGCCGCGCAACGGCTTGCCGCGCTGTAACAGCCCATCGGATTCAAGCTTGCGCAGGATCGCGGAGATCGTCGGCGGTGACAGGCTCGAAAGACGCGCAAGGTCCGGTGCCGGCAATGATCCGTGGCGCTGCAACAATGAAAGCAGCAGCCGTTCGTTGTGATCGCGGACACCTTTCTGGCTCAGCCCCGTACTGAGCGATCTGACCAATGCATCGTCCATATGTGACACCTTGAAACCACTGATTATTGTCTGCTTAACGGCTTATCGTAAATTAATAAAGTTAATTAATAAATTGACAGGCCTTTGCGAATCGCCTCTTTTACCATCAGTTGGCGAAAGGTCTGCCTGCATGGCATGCAACGTTTCGCCCATAACGTTCCTGGGAGGAAACCATGAAGAAACTGCTTATCTCGACAGCGCTTGTCGCCATCACCGGCGTCGCAGCCACAACGGCCCAAGCGCAAGACGTGTCCGCGTGCCTGATCACAAAGACCGACACCAACCCGTTCTTCGTGAAGATGCGTGAAGGTGCAGAGGCCGCCGCCGCCGAAGCCGGGATCACGCTGCGGTCCTATGCCGGGCGCGTTGACGGCGACCATGAAACCCAAGTCGCTGCAATCGAAACCTGTATCGCCGATGGCGCCTCGGGTATCCTGATCACCGCATCGGACACGTCGTCCATCGTGGGTGCGGTAACACAGGCCCGTGACGCCGGTCTGCTGGTGATCGCGCTGGATACGCCGCTGGAACCCATTGATGCCGCCAACGCCACCTTTGCGACCGACAACTTTCTGGCGGGCGAGCTGATCGGCCAGTGGGCGGCAGCCTCGCTTGGCGACGCCGCTGCCGATGCGCGTATTGCGATGCTCGATCTGGCCGTCAGCCAGCCATCGGTGGATGTGTTGCGCAACCAAGGCTTCCTGCAAGGGTTCGGCATTGATCTGGGCGATGCGAACCGGATCGGTGATGAAACCGACCCGCGTATCGTCGGCAATGACGTGACCGCAGGCAACGAAGAAGGCGGTCGCCGCGCGATGGAAAACCTGTTGGCCATCGATCCGATGATCAACGTGGTCTACACGATCAACGAACCCGCCGCTGCCGGTGCTTACGAGGCGCTGCGGTCCATCGGCCGTGAAAACGACGTGCTCATCGTCTCGGTCGACGGTGGCTGCCCCGGTGTGCAGAACGTGGCCGACGGTGTGATCGGTGCGACATCGCAGCAATACCCGTTGCGCATGGCCTCTCTTGGCATCGAGGCGATTGCGGCCTTCGCCGCCGATGGCACGCTGCCTGAAAACACACCGGGCAAGGATTTCTTTGACACGGGTGTCGCGCTTGTGACCGGCGCGCCAGTCGATGGCGTCGACAGCATCGACGTCGCTGCAGGTCAGGACCTGTGCTGGGGCTGATCGTCTGACGCACACCGACACAAGAGGGGCGGAGAAAATCCGCCCCTTTTTCCAACCCCGCGCTAGACTGCGGGTGTGGCACGACCGCAGGGAGGCGCACCATGTCCACCAAGAATGATGATTACGAGGCCGTCGTCAAAACCGGCAATCAAGGCACCGTTGCGGCCTTTGCGCCCGCACGCAAAGGCGCACTGGCACAGATCCAGCACATGCTGCATCTGCAACCAGCACTTGTGCCGCTCTTCGTGCTGGCGATGTCGATCGTGACCTTCGGGCTGCTCTTGGGCACCAAGTTCTTTTCGCCCTTCGCGCTGACGCTGATCCTGCAACAGGTGCAGATCGTCGGCATCGTCGCTGCCGCGCAAAGCCTTGTGATCCTGACGGCAGGCATCGACCTGAGCGTGGGCGCGATCGCGGTGCTGTCCAGTGTCATCATGGGGCAATTCACCTTCCGCTACGGCCTGCCAGTCGAGATCGCCGTGCTGTGCGGTCTGGCCTTTGGCACGGCCATCGGTGCGCTGAACGGATGGCTGGTCGCGGTGATGAAGCTGCCGCCGTTCATCGTCACGCTGGGCATGTGGCAGATCGTGCTGGCGGCCAATTTCCTTTATTCCCGCAACGAAACCATCCGCGCGCAGGATATCGAGTCAGAGGCGTCGCTGCTCCAGTTTCTTGGCACGACCTTCAAGGTCGGAGCGGATGAATCCGGCGGCGGTGGCGCGACCTTTACCTATGGCGTGATCGTCATGGTGCTGATCTTTCTCATCCTTGCCTATATGCTGCGCCACACGGCCTGGGGGCGGCATATCTATGCCGTGGGCGACGACCCCGATGCGGCGCAACTGTCGGGCGTCAATGTGCGCGCCACGATCATTTCGGTTTATGCGCTGACCGGCTTTATCTGCGCCATCGCAGGCTGGGCGCTGATCGGGCGGATCGGCAGCGTCAGCCCCACATCGGGGCAATTGTTGAATATCGAAAGCATCACCGCTGTGGTGATCGGCGGCATCAGCCTGTTCGGCGGGCGCGGGTCGATCCTTGGCACGTTCTTTGGCGCGCTGATTGTGGGTGTTTTCACGCTGGGCCTGCGGCTGGCGGGCGCGGATGCGCAATGGACCTTCCTGCTGATCGGCGTGCTGATCATCGCGGCGGTCGCTGTGGACCAATGGATCAGAAAGGTATCAGGCTGATGGAACCCATTTTGCAAGGGCGCGGGCTCGTCAAACGCTATGGCCGCGTCACCGCGCTGGACCATTGCGATTTCGATCTTTATCCGGGCGAGATTCTGGCCGTGATCGGCGACAATGGCGCAGGCAAATCGTCGCTGATCAAGGCGATGTCCGGCGCCATCATACCCGACGAAGGCGAGGTGCTGCTCGAGGGGCGCAAGGTCCAGTTCACCTCGCCCACCGATGCCCGCCGCGAAGGGATCGAGACGGTGTATCAGACGCTGGCCATGTCCCCTGCCCTGTCGATCGCGGACAACATGTTCATGGGCCGCGAATTGCGCAAACCGGGGATCATGGGCAAAGTGTTCCGCCAGCTTGACCGGTCACGCATGGAAAAGCTCGCCCGCGAAAAGCTGAGCGAACTGGGGCTGATGACGATCCAGAACATCAATCAGGCGGTGGAAACGCTGTCGGGTGGCCAGCGGCAAGGCGTGGCTGTGGCGCGGGCCGCGGCCTTTGGGTCAAAGGTGATCATTCTGGACGAACCGACCGCCGCGCTGGGGGTAAAGGAATCGCGCAAGGTGCTGGAACTGATCCTGGACGTGCGGTCGCGCGGGATTCCGATCATCCTGATCAGCCACAACATGCCGCATGTGTTCGAAGTGGCCGACCGTATTCACATACACCGGCTGGGCAAGCGGCTTTGCGTGATCAAGCCGGGCGATTACACGATGTCGGATGCCGTGGCCTTCATGACAGGGGCGCGCGAACCCGACGCCTGACCTGCGGGGGGCGGTAGGTCTGCCTAGTCAGGCAGCCCGACACCTGAACCCGTCGACACCTGCCGCGAGATTTCATCGCGCACGATCTGCGCATCGGCCAGTGCTGCCTGGTCGGCGGCGTCGATATCCCGGTTCACCACAGCCTCGATCAACGCGTGGTGATAGGACAACTGATCCATCGGAACATTCTCGGCATGAAGCCGCACATAAAGCCGCATGACCCGCTGCCCCTGATCCAGAATGCTGGCCAGCCAGTCATGATACCAGCGGTTGCCGCCGATCAGGGCGATTTCCAGGTGGAACAGGCGATTGTTCTGAATGACGCCATTCGCATCGCGTGCGGCGACGATGGCCTCGTGACGGTCCTGAATTTTCTTCAACCGCGCCGCCGCGACCGGCCCGCCGTTCTGCGCGGCCAGCCGTGCGGTCATGCGAAACAACAGCGTCTGCGCGTCGAAATAGGCTGGCAGCGCTTCGATATCGAGCCGCGACACGACGGCGCCCCGGTTTTTCAGCGCCTGCGCCAATCCTTCGGCGGTCAGGCGGACAATCGCCTCGCGGACAGGCGAGCGGGACAGGCCGAACGTGCTGGCTATTTCGGCCTCGTCGAGAACTTCGCCCGGCGCCCGGCGCAATTCGAGAATGTCGTCGCGCAGTGCCGAATAGACAAGGTCGACGTTGCCCCCCCGCGGTTTACGTCCCGATGTCTGATCTTTCGCCACACCGTCCCCCATCATGTCAGAAGAAGCCCACCGTCCGCGACGATCGCCTGTCCGGTCACATAGCCTGAAACCGCATCGTCGCAAAGCGTCAATGCCAGCGCCGCCATTTCGGCATAGCGGCCTTCACGTTGCAACGGCACGATGGCGGCGGCGTTCATGGACCGCTCTGCCCGGTCGTGTGCGGTCATGGCGGCCTTGCGATCGGCCATGACCGATTCCAGAAAACCGGGGCAGAGAGCATTGGCGCGAATCCCGTCGCGCGCATGATCCAGCGCGATGGCACGGGCCAACTGGATCAGACCGGCCTTTGACACGGCATAGGCCACTTCGCGCGGGGTTGGCTTGATCCCGGCGGTCGACGCGGTGAACAGGATCGTGCCCGCGCGGCGCGCTATCATCCCCGGCAGGACCGTATGCGCAAAGACGAAAGCCGACGTCAGATTGACGGCAAGGATGGTGTTCCAATCCGCGAGGCTGGTGCCCGGCACATCGCTTGCGGACAGCGGGTCGATGCCAGCGGCGTGAAACAGAATATCGGGGGCAGCACCGGCAATGGCGGCACTGGCGGTCGCAGGCTGTGTCGCATCTCCGATGATGCCAGAGGCTGCGGGCAGCGCGGCGGCGATATCGACAATATCGGCGTTGCGATCAACCAGAACGAGCGTGGCGCCTTCCGCCGAGAATGCCTCTGCCACCGCCGCGCCCAGACCCGACGCCGCGCCGACGATCAGTACTGTCTTACCCGAAAAACGCATCGCGACCCCCTAGTGCCGGATGATGCGCGACATGAACGCGCGTGTGCGTTCCTGCTGCGCGTCACCGAAAATCTGTGCGGGTGGGCCGACCTCGACCACCCGACCTGCGTCCATCATGACGACGCGGTGCGCCGCTTCGCGGATGAAACCCATCTCATGGCTGACCAGCAACATGGTGATCCCATCACGCGCGAGGTCCTGCACCACATCCATCACATCGCGCACCAATTCGGGGTCCAGCGCCGCCGTCACCTCATCGAGCAGCACAACCGCGGGCTTGAGGACAAGCGCCCGCGCGATGGCCACGCGCTGTTGCTGACCGCCGGACAATTCGTCGGGATACGCCTTTTCCTTATCCGCAAGACCGACGCGGGCCAGCAGCGCACGCGCTTCCTTTTCGGTCTCGCTGCGGTTGCGACCTCTGATCTTGACCGGGGCAACGGTCAGGTTTTCAAGCACGTTCATGTTCTGGAAAAAGTTGTATTGCTGAAAGACGATCGCGGTCTGGTCACGCATGGCCCGCAGGGACAGCGCATTGGCGTAGTCGACCGCATGGCCGTCCAGCACAACCGTGCCTGCGGTTGGCGGAACCAGCCCGACGAGCGCGCGCAGCAGAGTTGATTTGCCCGACCCAGACGGGCCAACGATCCCCACCAGCTCACCCCGTTCGACCGACAGGCTGACATCGTCGAGCACCGCGACCTTGCCATAACACGCGCCAAGCGCGGTGATCTCGAGATGTGCCATCCTTTACAGTTCCTGTTCGTATTCATGCACGACCATGCGCTGAAACGCCGACGTATTGGCTAGCGTATCGGCGCGTGTCGGACGGTCGCTGCGACCATAGACAGCGTTATAGCCGGCCTCATCCTCGAACCATTGTTCGGCGATCCCGTCCCAGTCGGGTTCTGTCGCAGGCTTGCCCGCCAAAGCGCTGTCATCATCAGCGCGGATGTCGACGACATAGCGTTTCAGATGCGGCGACTGGTCGGCGATAATGTCGGGCGCGTGCCTGTTCAGCCACCAATCGGCAAATTCGGCCTGCGTCAGATGCGGGGCGCGTTTCAGAAACCACATGACCTTGATCATCATTTTCCTCCAGTGACGGGGCGCGACAACCGCACCTCCAGGTAGCGGCCGAACCGGGCCAAGGGCCAGGAGATGGCGAAATAGGCCAACAATACGGCGCCAAAGACAACGAACGGGTCGATCCCGCGATTTGCCAGCGCCTTGCCTGCGAACATCAGTTCAAATACGCCGGCCTGACTGGCCAGCGCGGTGTCCTTCACGAACATCACGATATAGGCGATGGCCGATGGCAGGATGACCTTCCAGGCCTGCGGCAGCACGACCATGCGCGTCAGTTGCCAGCGCGAAAAGTTCAACACGATGGCCGCGTCCAGTTGCGCGCGCGGCACGCTTTGCAATCCGGCGCGCATGATCTCGGCCATGTAGGCGCTGGACATCAGGCAGATCGCGGTGACCGCGACCCAGAACAGCGATGCGCGTGGCACAACCATCTGCGCGGCATAGAGCACAAGAAACAGCGTCACAAGAAACGGAATGCGGCGGAAAACCTCGACAAACAGCGTGGCCGCCCATCGCAAAGGTGCGAAAACCCAGCCGGACCCGGTGCGGACATAGGCGAGGACGAACCCCGCCAGCAGGCCCACAGAACAGCCGATAGCCGTCAGCAACAGGGTCATCCCGGCACCACGCAGCAGGAACATCAGCGTGCTGGGCTTCACCAAAGCTTCGAGACCATCGATCATCACACCACCCGCATCCTGACGCGAAACAACATCCGCCCCACAAGCGCCAGCGCCATGCTCGCCGCAAGTGACAGGACGACATAAGCGATTGCGACAATGCTGAAGACCTCAATCGACCTGAAGGTGCGCGATGTCACCTCGATCGCGCGGCCTGTCAGTTCATTGACACCGACCAGTGACGCCATGGATGTCCCCAGCATCGTAAAGATGAAAAAGTTCGACAGCGCCGGAGAGACCGTCTTGATCACATGCCGTGCGATGACATGGCGGACGGTTTGCCAGCGCGACATGCCCAGCGTTTCGGCGGCATCAAGTTCGGACTGGCGCACCGACTGGATACCACCGCGCTGGATTTCGGCAAGATAGCCAGAGGAAATCGCGATAAACGCGATCAATGTCGCGGCAATCGGGCTCAGGAGGATGCCGCAGTTGGGCAAACCGTTGAAAAGAAAGAACAGGATCACGAACAGCGGTGAATTTGTGGTCAGCGTCACCCAAAGGCCCGCAAGCCGTGATGTGACAGGCCCCCCGCGCAACCGCACCAGCGCAATAAACAGCCCAAGGGCGGCGGCGGCGAAGAAGATGACGAACGTCAGCCAGAGGGTCGGCCATGCCCCGCCCAGAATATAGGGGATGTCGCGCATGATCTGGCCGAACTGCAGACTGTAGGTCATCGAGGGTGCTTTCGATCAGGGTGGACGGGGCAACGGGTGCCCCGCCCTCTGGCATCAGAACACGGGGTCAAGCGGGACCGGCTTGGGATTGGGGGCACCATACCAAGTCGTCCAGAATTCCTGCGTCTTGCCAGAAGTATGCATATCATGGATCACGACGTTGAGAAAATTCTTCAAGCCTTCTTCGCCGCGCGGAACGCCGATGGCACACCATGCGGAATAGATCTCTGATTCAATGACACGCCAATTCACGTCCGGGTATTGTTCGGTAAAGACCATCATCGTGTCGATGATGTCGACGATGGCCGTCGCGCGGCCCTGTGCGACGGCGCGGACCTGATCGGCGGGGCCATCATAAAGATCCTGTTGCGCATTGGGCAGTTCGGCCCTGACCATATCCGTCGTCCAATAGCCGCGGCCCGATGCCAGCGTTTGGTCCGCAGCATCCAGATCGCGCCATGTCTCGATCGCATTCTCCTCTGTGGTCAGCACCAGCACGGATTCCGAATGCAGCGGGATCGTGTAGTCCACCAGCAAGGCGCGGGCGGGTGTGCGGGTCAGCGCGCCCAGCGATATGTCAATCTGGCCTGATTGCAGGAACGGTATGCGCTGCGCCGTTGTCAGCGGCACGATCTCGAGCTCGACCTGCATGATCTCGGCGATGTGGTTCGCCACATCGATGTCAAAGCCTTCATACTCTCCCGCGTCATTGAGCGCTGCCATCGGGGGTTGGTCGGCATAGGTGCCCACGCGCAAGACACCGCTGGACAGGATGTCCTCGAGTGATCTGGCGATGGCGGCCTGTGTCATTGCACTCAGCCCGACGACGGTTGCCAGGGCTAGTCCGAAAAAGCGTCTGTTCATGATGTCCTCCGTTGTTTCAGGTTTGTGCCGCCTTTTTTGATCCGGCGGCTTTTCAGGGGTCGTTCAGACAGCCAGAAAACCTCCATCGACACGAAGCGTCGCGCCGGTGATGAAGCTGGCGAGTGGGGAAGCAAGAAAGACGCAGGCGGCGGCGACTTCGGCGGGCCGCGCCATGCGCTTGATCGGGGTACGTGCGAACAGCTTTTGCGAAATCGCGGGATCGGTCCGGCCCATCGCGGTGCCGACCTCTCCTAGTGCGATCGCATTCGCGCGGATACCAAGAGCCGCCAGTTCGTCGGCCATCGCAAGGGTCAATGCGGCAAGCCCGCCTTTGGACGCGGTATATGCCGCCGCCAGTTCGGCGGATGTATCGGCCCGCACCGACGTGATGTTCACGATCGCCCCGCCTGTCAGGCTGGGCAGCAAAGCGCGGGTCAACATGAAAGGCGCGGTCAGATTGATCGCGATCGTGCGATCCCAAGTTAACATCGCGGCGGGGTCGTCCATCGCTTTTCTGACGAAAACACCCGCACAATTGACCAACGCGGCAATCGGACCTTGTGCGACAAGATGGTCTGCGAGATCGGCAAGCGCCGCTCTGTCCGTCAGATCGCAATTGTATTGGCGGTGCTGCGGCGAAACCGCGGCGAAAGCATCGGCAAGGTCGATTTGCTCCACGGTTGCGCCACAGGCTTCGAAAGCGGCGACGACATCACGGCCTATTCCCCCGGCCGCACCGCTGATGACAACGCGGCGCCCCGCGAACAGATCGTGACTGAACCCCGCGACAGGTACCATTCGGCGGCCTGCCTTTGCGTCGTTCTGTCGACCGCGTCAAGCGCCGCAAGATAGCCGAACGTCATGGCTTGGCCGATTGTCAGCCCGGCAGCGGGATACGTGCCGCCCGTCAGCGGCGTTGCCGCTGACCCGGCAGCCCAAAGGCCGCCGACGGGTACGCCAGCGGACGTCAGCACACGCGCTCTGTCGTCCGTCGCAACCCCGACAAAGCCGCCTATGTCGCCGGGAACCATGCGGATTGCATAGAATGGCCCTGATTGCAGTGGCCCCAATGTCGGATTGGGCCCATCCCCCGGATCGCCGTTGCTGCGGTCATAAGGACTGTCGCCTCGTCCGAAATCGGTATCCTTGCCAGCCTGCGCCAATGCGTTGAAGCGGGCGACGGTCTGCGCGAGCACATCGGCCGGGACATCAATCGCCCTGGCGAGGTCTTCCGGGGTTCGCCCGCATTTGAGATAGCCGCATCGGATGTAGGGTCCAAGGCGCACCGGCACCGGACCAATCGGCCCCAACCCGTACCGCCGCAACGATCTGTGATCCGCGATGATCCAGCAATGCGGGCCGTTTGCGGCATCGGCTGTCGCCGCCATCATGGCAGGAACGAAATCATGATAAACCTGCGCCTCATTTGCAAAACGCTTGCCATCCGGCGCCACGCAGATCACGCCGGGCTTTGCCCGATCCCCGAAATGCGGCCATGGCCCCGACCGTGCCAGTGACGGCGGCACGACAGACGCGGGTGCCCACAGCACCGGCTGAGAGACTGAGGTAACGATCTCGGCACCCGCGGGACCGACCAGATGAGCGAGCGTCATGACGTTCACCGCGGCCGGGATGGCGACATGGGGCGCCGCGCCCAAAAGGTCGGTTCGCGCGGCCCTGCTCGCGTTCAGCCCGCCGGTGGCAAGGATCACGCCGACGCGGGCGAGCAGACGACCCTGCGGACCGGCTACACCGATGACTTTTCCATTGTGCAGGGTAAGCGACGACACCGCCCAACCCGTTCTGATTTGCCCCTGCCGCGCGACGATGGCCTGCGCCAGCCGGGCAACGATGCCGTTGCCGTTGGCCAATCTGGTGCCGCGCGGCCAACCGCCGATCCGGTCGAGGGCATAATATGCAACATGGCGGGCGACCCGCAGCGCCGCCTTTGGGCTGAGCAGGATGCTCAGATAGTCGGGCGCGTCCTGACTGGCGATGCTCAGCCCGCCGAAAAGCATCATCGTCCCAAGGGGCGGGCGAATTCGGGCGAACAATGCCCTGTCCATCGACCGCATTGTCACCGGCAACGGATTGAGAGCGCGCCTGCCGACAGTCGCGCCGGGCGCATCAGGATAATAATCGCGCGAGTAGCGGTTCAGCTTGAAATGCAGACCGGCCGCTTGGGCGACAAAGCTCAGCGCCGCCGGCGCGCCGGCGATATAGCTGCGCAGCCTGGCCTGATCGACGTGATTGCCGGCATTCGCCCGCAGATAGGCGGCGGCGGCTTCGGCCTCTTCGTCTGGGTCCGGCGCATCCGGCAGATTGCGCGCCTCGTCGTTGTTGGGCACCCATATCATCCCCTCGGACAAGGCCGTGGCCCCGCCCATCAGATTGTCAGCCTCAAGAACCACGACCGAAAGCCCGTTGTCCGCAGCCGTCAATGCGGCGGTCAGCCCTGCCGCGCCAGAGCCAACAACAATCACGTCAAAACAGGGGTCCGCAGCATGGTTCATGACAAGAAGCATGCCACAGGTCATTTATGTCGGCAAATAATATTTTCACTGTCGACAAAATAATCCCAGGCGAGGGATCATGAACTGTCGCCCCCGTCCGCGCACCCTGATCCAGCTACAATCCGTGCTCTCAACCGCCAAGCAGATCACAATCGGCGCAGGACCATGACATCCTTGAATGGCCGCAATTCCGTCATGCGCCAATACACGACCGCTGCAACCGTGATTTTTGTTGAGATGCCGCGCAGGCCAGCGTAGTCAGAGGTATGATCACGCAAAAGATGAAGTACGCCCTTAAGGCCCTGATGGAACTTGCCGCTGCGCGGGCGGGCGACGGGCGGCCGCTGCGGATCGAAGAAATCGCGGCCAAATCCGGCACGCCCAAGCGGTTTCTGGAACATATCCTGCTGGAAATCCGCAATGCCGGCTTCATCGCGTCGGTGCGTGGGCGGCATGGTGGATACGTGCTGATCAAGGACCCGCGCGAGGTGTCGTTGAGCGAGCTAATGCGCCTGATCGACGGACCGATTGCGCCGTTGCCCTGCCTGTCCCGCCGGGCCTATCAGCGCTGCGAGGATTGCCCGGACGAGAATGCCTGCCGTCTGCGGCGGGTCTTTGCACAGGTGTTCTGGTCCTATCTCGTGCTGATCGATTCACTGACGCTCGCGGATCTTGTCGTTGATCCGGTCTCTGGGTCAGCGCAAGAGATCGCGCAGCAAATCGGCATCTGAACAACCCGATGTTCTGACATCAGCGCGATGCCGTAGAATATTCATCCTCTTACACGACAGATTTTGACGTGATTATTTCGTTGTATTTGACGACTAACTCTGTCGAGATAGTGGGTATCAGGCTGCATCTGCGGCTGCTACCGGAGAGATGAACAATGCGTTTGCTGAATACCCTGCGAAACAAGATCGACAAGGCGCTGATCCCGACCGAAGCGCGCGAGCCGCGTCAGCCGGAAAGCGCGCGAACGATCAATAACGACACCGATCTGAATGATATGCTGACCACGCAATCAACCTATCGGGCCAGCTTTGCGTGGCCTCATCTGGTTGCTGTCGCAGCCGTGGGGCTGGGGGCTGTCAGCTTCTTGGCGCCCGCCGTCTCGGCGCAGACCTTACTGAATGTCAGCTATGATCCGACGCGCGAGCTCTATCGCGAATACAATGAATGGTTCGCCGATTGGTGGGTAGAACAGGGCAATCCGCGCCCTCATATCCAGACCTCACATGGCGGGTCGGGCGCGCAGGCGCGGGCGGTGATCGACGGCTTGGGCGCGCATGTCGTCACGCTGGCACTGGCGGGCGATATCAGCGCGGTCGCAACCAATACCGGCAAGATCCCCGCAGATTGGCAATCGCGCTTGCCGAACAATTCCTCGCCCTACACATCGACAATCGTGTTTCTGGTGCGCGAAGGGAACCCCAAGAACCTGCAGGACTGGGATGATCTGATCGCCGAAGGCGTTCAGGTGATCACGCCGAACCCCAAGACATCGGGTGGCGCGCGCTGGAACTATCTGGCGGCCTGGGGCTATGCGCAGGAAAACGGGCTGGACCCGGCAGACTTCGTGGGCGCGCTTTACCGCAATGTGCCGGTGCTGGATACCGCCGCGCGCGGATCGACCACGACTTTTGCGCAGCGGGGCCTGGGTGACGTGCTGCTGGCTTGGGAGAATGAAGCGTATCTGGCGCTGGCCGAGCTGGGCGAGGATCAGTTCGATATCGTGGTCCCATCGGTTTCGGTTCTGGCCGAACCCCCCGTGGCGGTCGTCGAAGGCAATATTCCCGATGACGCAACCCACGCGCTGGCGACCGCCTATCTGGAACAGCTTTACAGCCCCGAAGCACAGGCGATCGCGCTGAAGAACTTCTACCGCGCCTGGGATACATCCGCCGCCGATCCCGCGGATGTGGCCCGTTTCCCAGACGTGAACCGCCTCAGCATCGACTATTTCGGTGGCTGGGAACAAGCGCAGCCGGAACATTTCGGTGACGGTGGGATCTTCGACCAGATCTACACGGTGCAATAAGATGCACCTGCGATCATTCGCGATCAAGTCGCCCACCCCGATGCCGGGGTGGGGGCTATCGTTCGGGATCATGCTGACGATGCTATCCGTCGTCGTGCTGATCCCGATAACTGTGCTGTTGTGGCGTGGGTTTGTCGGTTTCGGTGCGACGGGCATGTGGGAGGTGATCAACCGCCCGCGTGTCTGGAACGCACTGGAACTCAGCTTTCGCGCGGCGCTGGTCGCGTCACTGTTCAATCTGGTTTTCGGCGTCCTGCTGGCCTGGGTGCTGGTGCGCTACCGCTTTCCGGGCAAGCGGCTGATCGATGCCGCTGTCGATCTGCCCTTTGCCTTGCCGACGGCGGTAGCGGGGATCGCGCTGACGGCGATCTATGCGCCCAATGGCGTGCTGGGGTCGGTGATTATGGAAACCTTCGGGATGCGCGTCGCCTATACCGAACTCGGCATCTGGATCGCGCTGATCTTTGTCGGGCTGCCCTTTGTGGTGCGCACCGTGCAGCCGGTGATCGAGGAGATCGACCGCGAAACCGAAGAAGCCAGCGCCACGCTGGGCGCATCCCGCCTGCGCACGCTGACCCATGTGGTCTTGCCGATGCTGACGCCTGCCGCGCTGACGGGTTTTGCGCTGGCGCTGGCGCGGTCGGTCGGGGAATACGGATCGGTCATCTTCATCGCGGGCAACCTGCCCAATGTGACCGAAATCGCCCCCCTTCTGATCGTGATCCGGCTGGAGGAATTCGACTATGACGGTGGCGTCGCCATCGCCATCGCGATGCTGGCGATTTCCTTCACCCTGCTGCTTGCCATCAACCTGATCCAGATATGGAGCCGGCGCCGGATGGGCGCGGTCTGAGGGGACATCATGACCGAGACTTTGACCTTACCGAAACCCCGTGCGTTTCGCCCTGCCACAACCGAACCGGTACTGGTGAAATGGGCGCTGATCGCGCTGGTGCTGGCGATCCTGACGGTGCTGCTCTTTGCGCCTCTGATCGCGGTCTTTGAAGAGGCGTTGCGGCGCGGCGCGGCCTTTGCGCTGGCCTCGTTGTCCGAACCTGATGCGCAATCGGCGATCAGGCTGACTTTGCTGGTCGCCGCGATGACCGTGCCGCTGAATGCGGCCTTCGGCATTGCCGCCGCTTGGGCTGTCACCAAATTCGACTGGCGCGGCAAGGCCTGGGTGATCACGCTGATCGACCTGCCTTTTTCCGTCTCGCCGGTCGTGGCGGGGCTGTTGTTCGTGCTGATGTTCGGGTCCAATTCCGCGCTGGGGGTCTGGCTGGTGGCGAACGGTTATCCCATCGTCTTTGCCGTGCCGGGGATCGTGCTCGCGACCTTGTTCATCACCTTTCCCTTTGTCGCGCGCGAACTGATCCCGATCATGCTTGAACAGGGTCGGTCCGAGGAAGAGGCGGCGCTGACCCTTGGGGCCAGCGGCTGGCGCACGTTTCTGACCGTGACGCTGCCCAATATCCGCTGGGCGCTGCTTTATGGCGTGCTGCTTTGCAACGCCCGCGCGATGGGCGAATTCGGCGCTGTCGCGGTCGTGTCGGGCAAGATCCGGGGCCAGACCACCACCATGCCGCTGATGATCGAGATGTTTTACAACGAATACCTCTCGGTCGCGGCCTTCACGATGGCGGCTGTGCTCGCGCTGCTGGCCTTTGTGACCCTTGCCCTGAAATCGGCACTGGAATGGCGCTATGCCGACCAGTTGGCCGCCACCCACCGCCATTGAAAGAGCCTGCCATGAATATCGATATCGAAGACATCTCCAAGGATTTTGGCAAGACGGTCGCGCTGCATCCGGTGTCGCTGGCGATTCCGTCGGGCACGCTTGTCGCCTTGCTCGGCCCGTCGGGGTCGGGGAAAACCACGCTCTTGCGCATTCTGGGCGGTCTGGAATGTCCCAATGCGGGCCGCGTGCTGTTCGACGGGCAGGACGCCACGCATCTGACCGTGCAGGACCGCCGCGCGGGCTTTGTGTTCCAGTCCTATGCGTTGTTCCGGCACATGACCGTGTTCGACAATATCGCCTACGGCCTGCGCGCACGGCCGCGCAAAACGCGCCCGCAGGCGGCCGAAATCGCGCGGCGGGTGACGAAATTGCTGGAGCTGATCAAGCTGCCCGATATCGGCGCGCGCTATCCCAGCCAGTTGTCCGGCGGGCAGCGTCAGCGCGTGGCGCTTGCCCGCGCGCTGGCGATCGAACCCCGGATGCTGCTGCTTGACGAACCCTTTGGCGCGTTGGATGCCAAGGTGCGCAAGGAATTGCGCCAAGGATTGCGCGACATCCACGACACCACCGGCCTGACCTCGGTCTTTGTCACCCATGATCAGGAAGAAGCGATGGCACTGGCCGATCTGGTCGTCGTGATGTCGATGGGCAGGATCGAACAAGTCGGCAAACCCGACGACATCCGCGCCCGCCCCAAAACCGATTTCGTCCGCGAGTTTTTGTCAGCATGAGCGCGCCAGTCCCCGACCTTGACCGGATCGACCGGAAAATCCTGCATGAGCTGATGCAGGACAGTACCCTGCCCGTGGCGAAACTGGCTGAACGCGTCGGGCTGTCGCAAACGCCGTGCTGGAAACGCGTGCAAAAACTGGAGGCCGCAGGGGTCATCACAGGACGTGTGGCTATCGTTGATCCAGGGCGGATCGGCCTTGGCCTGACCGTGTTTGTCGAGATCGAGGCGGCTGACCATTCGCACAAGTGGCAAGAGGCGTTCGCCGCCCTTGTGCCAAGCTATCCCGAGATCACCGAGATACACAGGATGGCCGGTGAGGTCGATTATCTGCTCAAGGTGGTGGTGCCGGATATGGACGCATATGACGCGTTCTATCTGGACCTCACCAGCAAGCTTTTCTGCCGGAATGTCACGTCGAAATTCTCGATGGAACGGATCAAGGCGACCACGGTTCTGCCGATCGACATCACGACAGCCTGACCAAGAGAACGATATTCTCGGACAACGACCAAAAACGAACGCCTGATACACGATAAACATGCTAGTGTTTTAGAAGATTTGAAAGGAAGTTCCGCATGACACGCACCTTGCTTATCCCCGGTATCGACGGCTCGCCTGACCCGCATTGGCAGGCGTGGTGGCAGAAAAACGACGCCATGGCGCTGACCGTGCATCAGGACGATTGGACGAACCCGTCGCCAGAAGCATGGGAGGCCGAGGTTGCAGGCGCCGTTCTGCACCATCCGGGCGCGATCGTGGTCGCTCATTCGCTGGGATGTCTCGTCGTGGCGCGGCTTTTGGCGACATGGCCCCACCTGAACATCGCCGGCGCTTTGCTCGTGGCCCCCGTCGACCCGATGCGGAGCGACCGGCTTCGGCAGTTCAAGAAAGCACCCCGCACACAGCTTCCGGTCCCGGTCACGGTGGTTGCCAGCCGGAACGACGCATTGCTGCCGTTCGAGGATGCCGCCGACCTTGCCGACGCTTGGGGTGCCACGCTTGTCGATCTGGGTTTCGCCGGTCACATCAATGTCGCGAGCGGCTTTGGCCCTTGGGCGCAAGGGCTGGACCTACGCGACAGACTTGCACAACGTGCGCAGCTTTGGGTCCGCCCTGCTGTGATCCGTCGCCAGGAAACAGCGCAAAGGAAGATCGTATGACGCATCTTGATCCGCCCCGCCCACAAAATCGCGTGGGGATGAGCAGGCGCAAGCCCCCTCTCGCTGCGGTCCTTGTGTTTGCGATCGCCTACATCGGGGTATTGGCGATCGCCTTCGCGCCCGAAGGACGCCTGACTGCCAAGCCGGGCATCGGCGTCACCGGGCTGTAAGACCGCCCCCCGTTAGTGCCTATTTCATCGGCGATGCCCAAACCGCAATCTTTACAGGGACAAAGCCGATCACCGGCCGGAGGCAATATCGTTCCTGCATCTTGCGTCATTCACGCCCGCGCGAGCTCTGGCGACCCTGCCGCTTGGGTCAGAGCCTGTAATCCATCAGCTTTCTTTCGATGTCCGAGTAGGACGGGATCTGCTTTGCGGCCCTTGGGACCGCGAGCGCGAAGAAGACTGTCTTCTGTAACTTCTTCCAGACGATGTCGATGGCCCCAATTGGGACGGGTTCCCCTCGCAAAAGTTTTGCAGTGCTTATCTCAGCGATTTCGAGCATGCTTGGGATCATGTGCGCTTTGAGGATATAACACGACGTCGTCTGCGTGTCCGACGTGATTCGTAACCAGCGTGACACCTTGATCCCATTTGCGGCGTTATAGGCGAGGCAAAGGACATCCAGTCGGTCGTCTTGATAAAACGCTTCGATTAGCGCGTCGATCTCTGGCCTCGCGAGGATGAACGCGCAGTCGTCCTCGCACACCATCAGTAAGCGCCCGTCTGCCAGCTGCGTCTGACGCAGGATTGCGCGGTGCGACATGGCGCAGCCCAACGCCCCGAGGTTGTTCTCGATCGCGTCGAAACGCTCAAACGAAGACACGCCCATACGTACCAGTTCGGATTCGATGTGGTCCCGCCGGTCAACACGGTGGGCAAGGTTAATGTAGACGACGTCACATCGCCCTAGACCTGTCGCTGTGCCGACAACGGGCGCTAGTCCGCTTTTGCCAGCGCGCAGCCAGCGTAGAGCAAGTCTGAAATTGCCCCTAAGTCGCGTTATTCTTCTTTTATAGCGCACACGCTGCCGGTGCATGCGTCCCGTCAAATGACAATCCAATCTTTGCAGTAAATATCCTTGATCTGCCCATCATTGCCCGAGAACCACGTCCCGGGCGCCACGACAATCTTGTCCGGGTTCTGGTTAAGCCATGCAGCCCACCAGCTAAAGGTCGAATTCGCGATAATCTGATGCTTGCACTGCGCCATCAACATCATATCGCGATAGCTGTGTCGCCCAGAATTGACGGCGACCACCTCTGCTCGTTGCCGATTGGCAAACCGCTCTTGCGCTGCGACGACGTCGTCGGAAAACACGAAAAATCGCGCATCGGGTTCATGGCGGCTGATGTGGTCGATCGCCGCGTCATAATAATCCCAAGCGCAGAGTCCATGAAATGCATGGGCCCCTTTGTCGGTCACATAGTCACCCCGCCGGATATGTATCGCCGCTGACGGTGCTTCCTTCATCCGACTGGCGATGGCGGCATTTGCGCCAGTCAACGCTTCTTTGAACCGAAAGCTTTCCCTGATCTGCGGGGCGATGGTGGCAAAGTATTTCTCCGACTGCCAAAAACCGCTCAGGTAGCAATCCGCGCCGATGCTCTCAAAGGCGGCATCATAATCATGGGTTCTTTGGCGCACCCAGACATGGTCGCCCATAGGGGGCCATTTCGGCGAGACCACGGCCACGGTTTTGGGCACCTTGCGCGCCTTTCGACCCAGAACCCGGATAAGAGGGATCAGCCCGGCGATCTCGAAGCGCCCCGCAAAGACATCTTCGAACTGGTAGCCTTGGTGTTTCGGATAAGACCGCAGTTCCGTAATATCAAGCAGCAACGGCACGCCGTGCCGCATGGCAAGTGATCGGCCAGCGGCATATTGGAACATCTGATTTCCAAGGCCACCAATCAGTTTCGTGATGATCAACTGCTGCCCCTATGCAACCACCGCCGTCCTTGCCGATCTGGCAGTCCAGAGCGGACTTTAACCTTCGACTGGCTGATACCAGGGAATGCGTCATAACTCTACCAGCGGGTAGAAACCGGCTTTTCATTGGAACAGCGGTTGTTGATTGTCACTGAGAACTGACCCGGCATTTTCATCGAGATCTGACCCACCCAGTCGTTATGATCTGCGTATTATGATGGCGTCAATGGTGGTGTCTCCTTTCGCTTTTTCTTGGCTGTTTCGGAGCTGGCCTTGAAGCGGTAGCTGTCATTGCCGGTTTCGAGGATGTGGCAGCGATGGGTGAGACGGTCGAGCAGTGCCGTGGTCATTTTGGCATCGCCAAAGACGCTGGCCCATTCGCTGAAGCTCAGGTTGGTGGT
>NZ_KB907984.1 GCF_000382265.1 Yoonia vestfoldensis DSM 16212 | reverse complement strand
TATTTGGACAACATCTTCATCGAACGTCTGTGGCGCACTTTGAAATACGAGTGCGTCTATCTGCACGCCTGGGACACCGGATCGCAGGCACGCGCCGGTGTCCGCAATTGGATGGAGTTCTACAATCACCGCCGCCCGCACAAAGCCCTTGGCGGCCGACCACCAGCAGTGGTCTACTCACTGCAAATCGAAGCAACGCAACCCGATCAGCAGGAGCAAATCAGAGCTTAAAAAGCGTCAGATCCTGTCCAGGGAATGGGGAGCACCTCAAACCGAGGCCGCGGCGAAAGCACGCGAGCTAGAGATTGGCCTAGTTGCTCTGGTGCCTTTTGTGCCTGACTGGAACTGCCATCAAGAGGAAATGCATCAAAGGGTCAACGCGGTCGACTCAATTGCAGTCGTACACTTCAACTGCGCGCATGACGAGCAGTCCATGAGCCTCACACTTATGCTGGATTCGTCGGCGGCTGAAGTATTCTGCCATTCTATTGACAGCGATCGGCAACGTATTGAGGACGGCACTCTTGGACCTGACCGGTTCCGCTTCTTCGAGGACGGCGGCTGGAAAATCGTCAGGAGTTCTGGGGATCTAACGGGATGCGCCGCTGGAGTGGTAGCGCTGCACGCTGATGGAAATCGTTCCGAGGCGGCCAACGCTAATGGTTACGCTGTTATCGACGCCTTCGTGGAAAGCATATTGAACTCTGATCCTAATCCTGTGGCGACCAAAGCTTCATCCTATGCAGCAGCTATAACCCATCTCATTGAGCTCCTTGAATCGCAGTCGCGCCTGCTTGCTGATTTTATCCCAGCGCCGCAAGGTGCAACACGAGAGATTTGGCTACCCTCCTCGCCAGAAGTGCTGGGCCAGACAGCCCTCGAGCTGATGATAGCAAGCCCTAGCGCAGCCGCAAACTTGAACGTTGATGGCTGTAAACTGTACGTCGAAATTTCTTCGTCGCCAAGCGTTATCGACGAAGCAAAAAATGCAGGTTTAAGCTTTGCCGAGCCAAATCGAGAAAACGGCACAGTCTGGGGTGCCTTTATCGCCATCAACACAGAACGCGTTATAGGATTGGAGCGGGTGGACGGAACGGGCGTCGAGGCGCTCGTCAATCAAGCAGTCGTTGTCCGTGTCGGCATCATTGGCAATCAGATTTGCGAAAGCGCCCCGGAAATTGTCCGGCATATCTTTGAAGATATCATTGCACGCAATCCTGCGGGATTTGTCCGGCCCTAAGACTTCGTTGGCTAGGCAACATGTCGCAAGCGAGACTTAAGCGGCCTTCGGGTGTTCTACTTTAGGTGGTGAATAGGTAAAAAACCCACCCCCCAGCCCCTCACTCCACCTGACGCGCCTCGTCCACCAGCATCACCGGAATCCCGTTCCTGATCGGGAAGGCCAGATGTGCATTCTCGCTGACCAGTTCCTGCCGCTCGGCGTCGTAGCGCAGGGTCGCGTGGGTGATGGGGCAGACGAGCGCCTCGAGCATCTTGGGGTCGAAACCGGCCTCAGTCATTGCATGACACCTTCTCCGTTGCCGCCGCGCAGGGAATATTCCATCAGCGTCAGCAGGGTTTCGCGACGTGTGGACAGCGACGGGGCTTCCAGCAGGGCCTGTTTATCCTCGGGCGTGAAGGGACAGAGCATCGACAGCGAGTTGATGAGCAGTTCATCCTCGGCCTCGCTGAGCGAGTCCCAGTCGGTCGACAGGCCGCGGTCCACCAGAAAGCGGTTCAGCGCCTTCATGAAGCTGTCGCGGTTGAAATCTGGGTCTTTTTCCACCGGTCCCAGATCGCGCGAAAACCCGTTCCAGTTCACCTTGCAGCGACGGTAGGGGGTAAACCCCTCGACCTCCTCGACGATGCGGAAACGCGACGCGCCCGACAGGGTGAGCATATAGCGCCCGTCCTCGGTTTCGGAAAACGCCGTCAGCTTGCCCGCGCATCCGATGCTGTGCAGTTTCCCTGCCTCACCGGGGGCGTCATAGGGTTGCACCATCCCGATCAGCCGCGAGGATGTTTTCATCACGTCGTCAAGCATCGCCAGATAGCGCGGCTCGAACAGGTGCAGCGGCAAGCGCGAACGCGGCAAAAGCAGCGCGCCGGGCAGGGGGAACACCGGAATGGTGTCCGGCAGATCAGTTGATGATATCATTGGCATGAAATAGCCCGCCTTCTGGATCAGGCAAATATCATCGACGACAGTTTGCGCCGCCCGGTCAGCACGATCGGGTCCTTGGCATCGCGGGCGTCGAATATCTTGAACAACTGCGTTTTTGCGGCACCGTCGTTCCAGTCGCGGTCACGCCGGAACAGTTCAAGCAGTTCGTTTACAGCTTGCTCTACCTGTCCCGTCGCATGCAGCGCCACGGCCAGATCGAACCGCGCCTGATGGTTGGCGGGGTCGGCATCGACCTGCGCCTGCAAATCGCCGACAGGTCCGGCATTCGCCGCCTCGCGCAGCAGGGTGATCTGGGCGTGCAGGGCTTCCAGCGCCGGATCGGTCGAGATTTCGGCGGGCGCACCGTTCAGGATCGCCTCGGCCTGATCGATATCGTCAAGTGCCAGATAGCAGCGCACCAGGCCGGCATAGGCACGGGCGTTGGCAGGGTCTTCCTGCAGGATCGCGGCAAAGGTTTCGGCGGCATCGGGCACTGCACCTTCTGTCAGCATCTGTTCGGCGGCCTCGATCGCGTCGGACAGCCCATTGTCGGGTTCACCGGCCAATGCGGCGATCTTGTCCACAAAGGCGTTGATCTCGGACGGAGGCAAGGCACCCTGAAACCCGTCCACGGGTCGCCCCTGATAAAACGCGTAAACGGTCGGGATCGACTGCACGCGCAACTGGCCCGCATAGCCGGGGTTCTGATCGACGTCGATCTTGACCAGCTTGACACGCCCGCCCGCCTTGGTCACCGCCGCTTCGATGGCGGGGCCAAGCGTCTTGCACGGACCGCACCATGGCGCCCAGAAATCCACGATGACCGGCACATCCTGCGAGGCCGCGATCACGTCCTGAGGGAAGCTTGCATCCGTGCCGTCCTTGATCACATCGACAGGCGTATCGGGTTTGGCGTTCAGTTCCAGCATGGCGGTCTCCTTCAACGGGCTTGGCTATATATGTGTGCAAACACATCCAACGCCAAGGGGCAATGACGCTTTCACATCCCGCGATGCACGCCTAGGCTGTCGGAATGGAAAAAGCCGCCAGCACCGCCCTGCCCCGTCTGGGGGCCATTGCCGTTGTATTGCATCAGGACAAGGTCCTGCTGGTGCAACGCAAGAACCCGCCCGACGCAGGTCTTTGGGGTTTTCCGGGCGGGCATGTGGAGCCGGGCGAAACGGCGCTTGCCGCCGCCGCGCGTGAACTGTTCGAGGAGACGGGCGTGCAGGCGCGGCCTGTCCGGTATCTGACCAATCTCGATATCATCCTGCGTGATCAGGGCGGGGCACTACAGTTTCATTTCCTGCTGGCGGCCGTGCTCTGCGACTATGTACGTGGTACGCCCATTGCCGCCTATGACGTGTCGGATGCAGGCTGGATCGCCGTTTCGAATGTGCCGTCGCTGCCCACCAGCGCGGACGTAGACCGGATCATCGCCCTGGCCTATTCGACCACACCCACGATCGGCCCCATCTGAACGCCGAAATCCGACCGGCCGAGTGCGGGCGCATGCAGCCGTGACACCTTGCCATCGAAATAGAGCGCGTTGGACAGTTGCAGGTAGTCGCGGAAAAAGCTGCCGAATTCGTGGAAACTGACCGCATCGTTGGAGATGACGAAAACCGCGCGATCCCCCGCTTCGGTCGTGCCGACACCATTGCGCAGGAAACGCGAGGTGCCGTCCGGTAGAAAGCGCGGATGCAACTCCCCGTCGATCACCAGCATCGGTCCTGATTGCGTCGCATCCCGGCAGACAGGGGCTTCTTCGACATAACGCAGCGTTTCGATCACGCGGGCGCTGTCGTCGGTAATGCAGAACACACCATTGGGCAGCAGGCCGAAATTGCCGGGGCCGGCGTTGGGAATGACACGCATCACCTCGACCCCGTTTTCGACGTAGTGTCCCACGGGCGCGCGGTCGGCGTGATACATGCCCGCGTTCATCGCGAAAGGCAGGGCAGTGACGCCGGGCAGACCTTCAATGGCGCTGAAACTGCCAAGGATGCTGTCGCCGTCCTTGAGAAACAGACGCAACTGCTCTGTCGCAGGATCGACCGTGCAGGTCGAGTAGCTTTTGCCTTGATATGTGACGTTCTCGCAGGTCACGGCTGCCGCAGGCAATGCGAGCCACGCGAAAAGCAACGCAAGCGCAAGCCTCACTCGTCCAGATCCTGCCTGACGTGATCGTCGGCCAGCAGGGCGCGGGTCGCGTCCATCTGGTCGAACGTCCCATCAAGCTGGAACCGCAGTTCAGGCGCGAATTTCATCGTGCCACCCTTGACCACCAGATGCCGGACCTCGTGACGATTGCGACGCAGCGCATCGAGCGCCTCTTCCTTGCCGATCCCGCCCAAGGGCAGGATGAACGCCGTCGCGATCCGCAGATCGGGCGACATCCGCACCTCGCCCACGGTAATCGACATGCGCGCAAGGTCGGGGTCGTGCACCTCGCCGCGTTGCAGGATTTCGGACAGGGTCCGCCGGATCATCTCGCCCACGCGCAACATGCGCTGCGTCGGGGCCTTGCCATCGCGTTGTGTATTCTTTGCCATGCACTGCATTTAATCACTGTGGGCGGCAATGCCAAGCAAGGCTTTGCGTCGGGGGCAAAGCGCCGCTAAGACGGGGCACGCAGAAATGAGGGGCGGACATGACCGACACACCGGGAATCGTGATCACAGGCGGATCGGGGCGCATGGGCCGGATGCTGGTCAAGGCGGTGCTCGCGTCCGACAAATGCCATCTCGCCGGTGTGCTGGAACGGGAAGGCCACGACTGGATCGGGAAGGATATCGGCAGTGCGACGGGTGGCCAGCCGGTCGGTATCGCCGTCACCGATGACCCGTTGGAGGCTTTCGCCCGCGCGCAGGCCGTGATCGATTTTACCGCACCGGCCGCGACTGTTGCTTTCGCGGCCCTTGCCGCACAGGCGCGCGCCGTGCATGTGATCGGCACAACGGGCCTGTCTGATGATGACATCAAGTCCATCGACGCCGCCGCACGGCATGCAGTGGTAGTGCGGGCGGGGAACATGTCGCTCGGCGTCAACCTTCTGGTCAAGCTGACACAGAAGGTTGCCGAAGCCCTCGACCCCGATTTCGATATCGAGATCGTCGAAGCGCATCACAACAAAAAGGTCGATGCCCCCTCCGGCACAGCACTGATGCTGGGCGAAGCCGCTGCCGCAGGGCGTGGTGTGACTTTGGCCGATGTCCGCGACGCAGGCCGCGACGGCATGACCGGCGTAAGGCAGCGCGGCGATATCGGGTTTTCAGCCATCCGCGGCGGTGACATCGTGGGCGAACATGACGTGATTTTTGCCGCCGCCGGTGAACGGATCGTGCTGCGCCATCTGGCGACCGACCGCGCAATATTCGCGCGCGGCGCGCTGAAGGCGGCGCTTTGGGGGCAGACCAAGGCGCCGGGCAGTTATGACATGATGGATGTGCTGGGGCTTTGACCGCCTTCGGTCAAAGGCGGTGCGCCACAGCGTCCGACAGCCGCGCAGGATCATAATCGACAGCCAGCGGCACAGGCACGCCGTCCTGCACCAGCCAGAGCGACGGAAACGACGCCAGCCCCAGCGCGCGGCCTGCCTGCCATTCGGCCTGCGCCACACGGATGTCCTGCAGGTCGGGCAGGTCCAGCGCCAGCCCCATCTCTCCAAGGATCGCGTGATAGCTGGCCGGATCATTGAGATCAGCGCCGATGCTGAAATGGGCATCCGTCACACGCAACGCGAAATCAAGCACTTGGTCGGGATGCGCCTGCCGGACAGCACTTATCGCCACGCTGGGCGGCGCGGAATCGCCCTGCACGCCGGGGCGGCGGATCATGTCGAAAAACGCCTCTGACGGGGCGCGGCCCGTCACGGCCTGCAACCGCTGGCTGGCCTCGCGGATATACCCTTCCATTTCGGCATAGGGGCCGACGCGCGGGCCGGTGACAGGGCCCGCAAGAACGGGGCGCACCGTCAATCCGGGTTGGTCGGCAACCACACGCCGGATCGCGGGGCCGATGCCGTAACACCAGCCGCACAAAGGGTCCATGCCGTAAAGAAGTTCCATGAGTATCCGCTCCAGGAAGAAGGAAAACAGGGCCTTACCGTCCCTGTGTCCGACGTTGAAATCAATGTGCGAACGACTGGCCCATGCCGCAAGTACGCACAAAAAGGATACCGCCGATGACCTTCGGGCAGGGCTTTGCCAGGCGCGCCCTGCCGCATGCGACGGCCACCGCGCGAGACTGTTCCGGCGCGCCGAGACGAAAGTGAACCGACGACAGCATCCGTGCGTAAAAGCAACGAACGAACCAGAGGTTGATCATGAAGACTTTTGCTCTTGCGCTTGGCCTGTCGCTGCCTGCTGGCGCGGCAGTTGCGAATTACGTCCCGGTGATGGAAGAGGAAACATTCCTGTCACTGGTCGAGGGCAAGGAATTGCGCCATCGCTTCTACGGCATCACCCTTGAGGTGCTTGACACGGGTGAGGTCAAAGGCAGCGCGATCGGCTGGGGCATCGAAGGCACCTGGAGCTGGCAGGAGGGGTATTTCTGCCGCGAATTGTACTGGGGCGGTGATCTGATCCCGTACAATTGCCAGTTGGTCGAGATCAACAACGATCTCATCCGCTTTACCGTGGATCAGGGGGCAGGCAGGTCAGCGGCGTTCCGGTTGCAATGATCAGCCCAGATCGCGGCTGCCGTAACGCAAAAGCACCGGCACGACGAGTTCTTCTTCGTCCACCAGATGACGGTTGAGCAGTTTCTCCAGCCGTGTCAGTTCTGACTGGAATGCCCCGGCGCTGTCCTGCAAGGCATTGCGCGGCCCCGTCGCCCGAAGAACGCCATTGGCGCTTTTGACGAAAGACGCGAGAAATTCATCCAGTGCGTGATGGTCGGCGTCGAGGATGTCGAAACCTTTGCTGATCCGCTTGTCCTTTTGCATCAGCTTGGGAAAGTAATAGCTGTCCTCGATCGTATGATGCTCGTGCAGGCCGTTCACGAACATGCCACCATAGCGCGACAGGTTCGCGGCAAACTGGTCTGGCGCCAGTTTGCGGTCCAGCAGCATGTTGGTGACGCTGCCCATTTCGGTCATCAGGCGCCGGAACATCAGGTGCCGATCCAGCCAGAACCGGATCAGCCCGTCGAAACCGGGATCGTTTTCCCACGCGTCGCGCGGATATTCAGCCAAAAGCACCTGCAAGGCATCCGGCAGTTTGTCACGGCTGATCAGGGAAAGTTCATCAGGCATCGGTGATCCAGTGTTGGTATGCCCAACACGTAAGGCCTGCGCGGCTGACTGGCCAGTCCCGGCGTTGTTCACAATCGCACGGCTACCCCGACAGGGGCGCACGATGCCTAGTAATCGCGTTCGAAAAAGACACCGACGCTTGTCCCGCCGTCCTGATCGACACCGCCCTTGGCCACGATTTCATCCGTAATATCAAGATTGAGATTGATCTCCGTGCCACCGTCGCTGCTGACGGTCACGTCCGTATAGACGTTTTCCGACAGATAGCGCCCTGCGCGCACGGCGGCGTTGCCTTGTTCGTCGGTGGTCACATCGAAATCGTCCAGACCCAGGTTCTGGCGCAACCTGTCGACGGCCCCGCCCCCGCCGCCCGCCAGCGTGCTGATCGCGCCCGCCAGTTGCACGGCCTGCAACGGACTGATGCTTTGCAGGTCGCGGCCAAAGATCAGCTGCGCCAGCACCTCGTCCTGCGGCAGGTCAGGCACCGATTCGAACGTCACCTCCGGCTCGCTGGCTGGACCTTCGACGACGATGCTGACCTGCGTCCCTGTCGCACTTGTCGTCGAGGCAACCAGCCGGATGTAGGGTTCGAAGTCCCCTTGCAGGGACGCACTGCCTTCGGTCAGATCAAAGCGTTGTTGGAGAATGTCGATGCGCCCGCGCAGCAGATCGAACCGCCCGACAGGGATGACATTGGCGCTTGTACCTCCGATGGTCAACCGCCCGCCCAGTTCCGCATCAAGCCCGCGCCCCCGGATGAATATCCGCGACGGCGCGTCGATCACGATATTGAGCGGAAATGCGCGTCGCGCAGCGGCTCCGCCGCCATTGGCCTCTGCCCCGTTCGCAAGCAGCCCGGCCCGCGCCAAGGTAGTCGTCACCTCGCGGCTGGGGCGCAGATGGACCACATCGGGCAAAGCCCCCAAGGGGCTGATGCTTGATGATGGCACCTGTACATCGGTCTGACCCAAGGCAAGTTGTCCGTCGATCCGCGCCCCGCCCTGCAATGGCCCCACCAAGGTGATCGTCCCGCCGACCGTAGTCCGGTAAAGTTCGGGGTCTTGCAGCACGACCTCATTCAGCCGGATCGCCACATCAGCGGCATTGCCATCGCCAAGTGCGATCGGGCCGCTGACCGCCAGACTGCCACCGCCTTCGACACCCGCGCGCAGATCAAGCTGCGCCGTCCCATTGCCCAGCCGGACGGCCCCTGTGATCCCGCTCAACGCCTGCCCCAATGTCGGTGCGGCCAGCCGGCCGTTGGCGAAGGTCACCTGTCCGCTAAGGGCATCAAGTCCCGGCGCACCAGCGGCGCGCAGGTCGAAATTCGCGGTGCCGCTCAGGCGGCGCGGCTCGATCGCGGTATTGGCCAGCGCCAAGGGCGCCGCCCCGGTGATCGCAAGATCAAGCGCACCCGATTGCGCGACGCTGCCCCGCACCTGCGCTGTCAGTCCGCCAGGCCCGGTTCCGGTGGCGTCGACACCCCAATTGCCCATTGCATCAAGGGACGCGCTGCCGTTCGCACGGACAGGACCGCTGATCTGGTCGGTCAACAGACCGACATCGCGCAGACTGGCGTTGAACCGCCCCTGCCGGTTACCGCCATTGCTGTTCAACGCCCCGACGAACGACACCTGCGGCGTCGAAACCTCGAGGGTGCGCACCACCAGCACCTCGTCGGCCAACCCGATATCTGCGTTGATCCGGCCCGTCCCGGCCAGCAGCGCATCCACCGTCGGGTTCCCGATGCCAAGACCCGCGCTGCGCAGGTTAAGCTGAACGTCAAACATGCTGAGGTCCGGCACAAGCGACCCTGCCGCCGTCACATCAACGCTGCCCCGCAACGGCTGTCCGATCAGGTCCGCATAGGTCGACAGGTCGGCCACCTGCGCGGTCAGATCGCCCGTGGCGGCATAATCGGCGTCACGCCCCGCAATGACCGCATCAAGCGCCAGATCGGTGTCCGGTCCGGCGATCCGCAATCGCGCGGCGGTGTCGCCTTCCGCAGTGGGCGAGGCATCCAATGTCAGGCTCAGCGGTCCGGTCAGCGACGGATCGATCAGGCCCGCATCTGTGATCCGCAACGCAAGCCCGGCGGTGACCGGCCCGTCCAGACGCAGATCTGCATCGCCCTGAAGGTCAATCGCATCGGTCTGCACTGACAGACCGGATATCTGAACAGCATCCGGATCGGGGCGCGCGATCTGCGCGGCGATTTCGCCCGGCCCCGCCAGCAGCGGATCAAGTTGGTCGATGCCGATGACGAGGTCCAGTGTATCGCCCGCGATATCCAGCGTGAACCGTGATCCATCGCTCAGCAAGACCCCTCGCAGTGTGAGCGCCGCAGCCCCGGCCAAGGGACGGTCCGCTAACGCGGCATAGCGGGACAGATCAGTCACATCGGCGGTCAGGTCAATGTTGATCGTCTGCCCATCCTCGGGCACCGGCACCATTGTGCCCGAGGTGCTGTAGGTCGCGGCAGGCGCATCGCCGGACAATGTGAACGCGATCTGGCCGGCGGTTGACATCGTGACCTGTCCTGTCACCGTCGCAGCCCCGTCAAGGTCGGGCAGAACCAGCGATACGTCACGCAGACTTGCCGCGATGTCGGCGACCGATCCGGCGCTTGTCAGGTTGGCGGCGGCCGTGATTTCGGCCGCGTTGGTCGCAAGGCGCAGGCTTTCCAGCCGTGTCCCCGCGGTGTCACGGACAAGGTTCGCGGCAATGCTGCCTTCGCCGGCCAGCACAGCATCCGCCTGTGAGACCCCCACCCGCAGGTCGGTCGCTGTCCCGGTCAGGTCAATGTCGAAGAGACCGTCCAGCGGGGTCAGGTCGGCGGCAATGTCGAACATGGCGCCACCGCCCAGATCCTGGCCCACCAAGGTGGAAAACCGCTCCAGCCCGACAACATCGAGCGTGACGCTGGCATCGGTCTGAAAGCCTTCGCTTGCCCCTGCAATGTCGGCCCGCGCCAGCAAGGACAAGCCTGCCCCCGACAGCGACAAGCGACGGATCTCGATGTTGGTGCCTTCCGTGCGCTCGATCAACAGCGTGCCGGTCACGGCATCCCCCAAAGCCTGCGAAGCACCGGTATCGTCAAGCCGCATACCTTGCGCACCATAGGTTAGGTTGGCTGTCACACGCCCGACCTGATCACCTTCGCCCGATTGCAGGATGCCGCCACCGCGCAGGGCCAGCCGGTCGATCGCCAGTCCGGGACGGTCCAGCCCGTTGACGGTCATATCCATCGTCCATGCATCGGAAACGGCGGCGTCATATTCCACCTCGAGCGTCACGTCATCGACGAAGGTGCGCGGCCCCGCCAAAGGCAACAGCACCGGGGCATCGTCGGCAGGTGTGATCCCGCCGTTGATGCTGATCGCCTCAGGCCAGCCTTGCGGCCCGATGCGGATGGTGCCGTCCAGACGCGCCCGTCCCGCATCCAGGGCGATCTGCGGAATGTCGATGCTCCCGTCGGCGGCGCGGTTGAACGCGACCTGCAGTCGCGCGTCGGTTCCGAAAAAGTCCTGATACTCTTCCGCGAACAGGGCCGAGATATCGCCACCGACATCGAGCCGCACCTGTTGCCGTTCGTCGACCGTGGTCAGCGCGAAATCACCGGTCAGACGATCCTGCCCATCGGTGGCCAGCGCAAGCGTGGCGGCAAAATCATCAAGCGGCGCATCGCCTGCGACGGTCAGCTTGACCGCCGGGCGCCCCGGCAGATCAAGGAGGCGCGCGGCGATCCCGTCAGGCCCTTCCTCAAGGTCAAGCAACAGCGCCAGCACGTTCGTTGTGTTGGAATAGCTGCCGTTTATCTGAAATGACCCCTGATTGCCGTCCAGTCGGGTGATCAGAACATTCGCGGCACCTTCTCCACCGGAAAGTTCGGCGGCCCCGTCCACGCTCGCCACGACAGGTTCGCCAAGAAACGACTCGTCGATTTCGATCCGTTCGATTTCCAGCACGCCGATGGACACGCTGACCGGCAATTCCGGCAAGGAAAACGGCTGCGCTTCCGGGGACGGTCCGGTGTCACCGCCCGCGGGGGCGCGCGACAGGATCACACGACCGGCGCGCAACTGCTGCACGTTGATCGCACCGCGCAAAAGCGAGGCCCTGCTCCATTGCAGCACCATATCCTCGAGCGTCAGCCAGACGCCATCTGCATCTGCAATGGTCATCTGCGCGATCCGCGCTTGGGAACTGAGCGCACCCTGAAAGCCGGTGATCGTGACCGTGCGATCCTCGCCGGACAGATTGTCTTCGATCAGTCGGGTCAGATAGCCACGGTCGTCATCCCCCGCCTGCGCAAGCAACGAAACGGGCAGAAGCAGCAGTAAAAGCAGGCAGAATATTCTCAAAACGCTTGTCCTATTCCGATGTAAACCTGCACGCTTTCGACCGCGTCATCGCCGCTGGCCGGTGTGCCGATGTCAAGCCGGATCGGGCCGATGCCGGTGTTGTAGCGCACACCGATTCCCGCGCCCGCGTGCCATTCAGCGCTTTCGCCCGGCACGGCGGTATCGCCGATGAACCCGGTGTCATAGAATCCGACCACCGAGATATTGTCACGGATCGCATAGCGCGCTTCCAACTGCGCACCCAGAAAGGACGTGCCACCTGTCGTGACGGTGTCCATGCCGACCATCGTTTCAATGCCCAGCGATTGATAGGGTTGGCCCCGGACTGTGCCGCCCCCACCCGAGAAATAAAGGAAATCCGCCGGCGCCTCGCCGATTTCGGCACCTGCAAGGCTGCCAATCAAACCCCGGGCGGCAAGGGTGAACCCCTTGGCCTCGCCGAACGATCGATAGATCCGTGCGTCCCCGTACAGCCGCGCGCCGGTCAGATCGCCATCGAGACCGACAAAAGGCGTCACACGTGCGTCCAGATAATAGCCAGAGCTTGCGTTGGACGCGTCGTTGCGCCGGTCGAGTGTGGCGCGCAGCGGCAGGATCAACAGCGTATAGTCACGCTCGCCCAGCGCGGTATCTTCCCGTGCCGTCAGCACGCCAATGCCGCCCTGCACGGTCAAGTCATCGCTCAGATACCGGATCAGACCTGTTTCGATCTCGAAGGAATCGACCAGAAAGGCGTCTTCGTCCTGACGCGAAATTTCGGCGCTGACGTAGAAATCGGTATCCGGGCCAAAGGTGGCTGGCCTGCCGAAGCTGCCGCGCAGGGCATAATCGGTCCCGCCGGTTTCACCATTGATATTCGACACCACCGCTTCGGCGCGGAACCGTTCCGCCCCGCCGAACAGATTGCGGTGCAGCCAGAACGTCGACACCGTAAGCCCTTCGATGGAATCAAGCTCCAGCCCAAAGCCGATGCGCCGCCGCTTTGCCTCGTCCAACTGCGCGCGTACCCCGATCGTGTCGCCGGGACCGGCCACATCCGCGGTCGTCAGCGCGACGCTGTTGAAAGTCCCCGTCCGCCGCAGGCGCTGTTGGGCGGCGGCAATGGCATCGGGCGAATAGATTTCGCCAATCGGCAACCCAGCGATGGCGCGGACCCTTTCGGTGCGGACCCGGCGATTGCCGGTCACGTCCAGTTCGCCGAACCGTAGCTGCGGGCCGGGGTTCAGACCAATAGTGACGTCAAGCTTTTCGTCGGGGTGGCGGGCGATGATCTGCTGGCTATCGACCCGCGCAAGCGGATAGCCGAGGTCGCGCCAGCTCCGCAGGCTTTGCGTTGCGGCCGTCCTGATCAGCCCCGAACGCGCCGGTTCGCGCGGCCCCAGATCGGAGGGCACGTCCGCGTCGGGCGGCAGGGGGGAAATGGCGACATCGCCAAAGGTGAACCGTGGTCCGGCGTTGACGGTGATGACGACTTCGCCGATCGTCGAGGGTGCCGCCAATGGCGCGACACCTGCCGCCTCGGCCCCGTCGATCGTGATCGAGACGGTGCCGCTGTAATACCCCTCGGCGTAAAGTGCTGTCAGCAACCGGCGATAATCCGCCCGTGCTGCGGCGACGTAATCCTGCGGGGCGGCGGTATCGTCAAGCGCGCGCAAAAGCGACGCGCTGCTGAGCGCGTCGCGCGCTGTCTCTGCGACAAGCCGCACGTCCTGCGCTGTGGCCGCACCGGCCCCCAAAACAAAGGCGGTCGTCATCCACAGGTTTCTTATCACGTCGCACCCCCCCGGGACCTTCGGTCGTCACTCGTCACATTCCTATCCCAAGAGGTCCGGATTGACCAATCACAACACCAAACGTGCGGCAAAGGCTTTGGTTCCGGCCCGCTTTCAGGCCCGCACGAACGGATCGGATGGATAGCCGACCCCCGCAAGATAAAGCCCCTCTGGCGGACAGACCGGCCCGCAGGCGGCACGGTCCTGCGCGGCCAGCGCGCGCGCCACATCATCCGGTTGCCATGCCCCCGCGCCGACCCGTTCCAGCGTGCCGACAAAGCTGCGGACCTGATTGTGCAGGAACGACCGTGCGCGCACATGGAACCGGTATTCGGTGCCGACAGGGCGCGGCACAACCTCGATGCGCAGTTCATCCAGCGTTTTGACAGGGCTTTTCGCCTGACAGATCGACGACCGGAAGGTCGTGAAATCGTGCAGGCCCAGCAGATGATCCGCCCCCGCCTGCATCGCCTCTGCATCAAGCGCATGGTTGACCCGCCACATCTGCCCAGCCTCTGACGTCAGCGGCGCGCGGCGCGCGATCAGGCGAAAGAGATATCGCCGCTCTACTGCATCGAACCGCGCATGCCAGTCGTCCGCGACGACCGCGCAATCAAGGATCGCGACAGGATCGGGCTTGAGATGGTAGTTCAGCGCCTCGGACAGACGAAACGGGTCCCAGTCGCGCACAAGGTCGCAATGCGCCACCTGCCCCGTCGCATGGACCCCCGCGTCGGTGCGCCCTGCGGCGGCGATGGTATGGGCACCGGGTTCGAGTTTCGCCAAAGCCGCCTCGATCGCGCCTTGTACGGACAGCAGGCTGGTCTGCCGCTGCCATCCCGCAAAAGGCGCGCCGTGATATTCGACAAGAAGGGCATAACGCGGCATGACACTCCGATTAGGCGGGCAGGCGCGCAAAATCAATCCCTACACATCCGCGCTGACCGTGCTTATCTGTTTGGGAAGAATGGAAAGGGCCTCTCTTGGTTATCGCCGCAATCGCCGATCAGATCACACGGGGCGTCGAAGGTGTGACCAGCACGCTGGCCGCACCTTTCACCGACCCCGTGATCCGGCTGGGTGTGACTGGCCTGTCACGGGCGGGCAAGACGGTGTTCATCACCTCGTTGGTCGCCAATCTGATGGATCGCGGGCGGATGCCGCAACTGACCGCTGCAGCCAACGGTGCGATCAAGACCGCCTTTCTGCAACCGCAGCCCGACGATACCCTGCCGCGCTTTGCCTATGAAACTCACCTTGCCCGCCTGACCGCGCCGGACCCAAGCTGGCCCGAAGGTACGCGCCAGATCAGCGAATTACGCCTGTCCCTGCGAGTCCAGCCCGGCGGCATGCTGTCGGGCCTGTCGGGTCCGCGCGTCGTGCATATCGACATCGTGGATTATCCGGGCGAATGGCTGCTCGACCTCGGCCTGCTGGATCTAACCTATGCGCAGTGGTCCAAGGCCGCGCTTGACCGCACCAAGGGCAGACCGGGGGGCGATGCCTATCTGGCACTGGCCGGACAGACCGATGCCAATGCGCCTTTGTCAGAGCCAGAGGCGACCGCCCTTGCCGCAAGCTTTACCGCGCATCTGAACGCCGCGCGCGAGGCGGGGTTTTCCGATTGCACGCCGGGGCGGTTCCTTTTGCCCGGTGATCTGGCAGGATCGCCCGTGCTGACCTTTGCGCCGCTGCCGGGCGACGGGTTCGCGCGCAAATCCTTGGGACGCGAAATGGCGCGGCGGTTCGACAGCTACAAGGCCAATATCGTGCGCCCGTTCTTTCGCGACCATTTCTCCAAGATCGACCGCCAGATCGTGCTGGTCGATGTGCTGGGCGCGATCCATGCGGGGCCTGCCGCGCTGGAGGATCTGCGCCGCGCGATGGCCGCGGTCCTGTCGGCGTTCAAACCGGGGCGCAACGCCTTTCTGACGCGGATCTTCAAAGGGCGGCGGGTGGAAAAAATCCTATTCGCCGCGACCAAAGCTGATCACCTGCACCATTCCCAGCACCCGCAACTGACCGCGATCACGCAGGCCCTGCTGCGCGATGCGCGCGACCGCGCCGATTTTGCGGGCGCACAGACCGCCGCGATGGCGATTGCCGCCCTGCGCACCACGGTCGAGGATACCGTCGATCATGCGGGTGGCCCGCTGGATGTCGTGCGCGGGCGATTGCTGGACGGCGGCAAGCAGGCGGCGTTCTATCCGGGCAAACTGCCCGACGATCCCGCGCATCTGCTGGCCCCTGCGCGCGAGGGTGCGGACAAATGGCTGGATGCCGATTACAGCGTGATGAATTTCGCGCCTGCCCGCCTGACGCTCCGCCCCGGTGACGGGCCGCCGCATATCCGGCTCGACAAGGCGGCGCAGTTCCTGCTGGGGGACAGGCTATGACGCGCAGACCCGTTCTGATCGACCTTGACGGGCAGGATTTTGCCCGCCCCGACACTGCCCCCGCCGTCCCGGACGAGGTGCAGGGCGCCGCGATGCAACGCCTTGCCGTCGTCGCAAGCAACCCGCCATCCCCGCTCGCGCGGTGGTTCTGGAGCGTGGCCTTCCTGCTGACGGGCTTTATCGTGTCGCTGGCGGCGTGGGATTACGTCACCGGCTTGCTGGCGCGCGCGCCTGTGCTGGGCTGGATCGCGACCGTCTTGATCTGTCTGTTGCTGCTGGTGCTGGTCATCATCGGCCTGCGCGAATTGTCGGCCTTCAGCCGCTTGCGCAAACTGGATGCGCTGCAGATCAGCGCGCGCGATGCGCTGGTCAGCAACGACCTGAAAGGCGCGCGGCAGGTGATCGGCGCGCTGGACCGGCTCTATGCGGGGCGCGACGATACCGCATGGGGCAAGGCGGAACTGGCACAGCGGCAGGGCGATATGCTGGATGCCGATGCGCTGCTGGGGCTGGCGGAAACGACCGTGCTGCAACCCTTGGACCAGCGCGCCATGCGCGAGGTCGAAGCCGCCGCACGGCAGGTCGCGATGGTCACGGCCTTTGTGCCGCTGGCGCTGGCCGATCTGATCACGGCGCTGACGGCGAACCTGCGGATGATCCGGCGGATCGCGGAAATCTATGGCGGCAGGTCCGGCACCCTAGGCAGTTGGCGGCTGACGCGCGGGGTGCTGGCGCATCTGGTGGCGACAGGCGCGCTGGCGGTCGGTGACGATCTGATAGGGACCATCGCGGGCGGCGGTATCCTTGCGAAGGTGTCGCGCCGTTTTGGCGAAGGCGTCGTGAACGGCGCCCTGACCGCCCGCGTCGGTGTTGCCGCGATTGAGGTCTGCCGCCCGCTGCCGTTTCACGCCAGCCCGCGCCCGTCGGTCACCGCCTTGGTGCGCCGCGCACTGACGGGGCTGTTCGGGACTAGCTAGCGCAGGCGCGGTGCAGGGCCGACAGGGACAAGACCGACCAGCGTGACACCGTCCTGAAACGCGACAGGAATGTCGAGCATACCGTCCGCGTTGGCCATGAAGCCCGCCAATCTGGTGACTGTCCGGGCGATGCCAGCGTCGATGACGTCGCCGGCGACCAGCAGATCGACCATGGTTTCCCATTGCCGTGTCCGCAGCATGATCTGCCCTGTGGGGAGACCCGCCGCGTCGACATCGATCTCGCCCGACATCTCCGCCGTGACCGGCCCCCAGTCGATCCGCAGATCGTCAAGCATCAGATGGTCCAGATCAGGGAACCGGCCTTGCAGGTTGCGGTCCAGCGGTCGGGCAAGGGTCAGGCGCGCGATTCCCCGGATAGCGGCCACCTGCGCGCCCAACCGTCCCGCCGGGTCGATCTGATCGCGCAGGCCCGCTGGCAGCGCGATGTCTTCGGCCTCGATCCGGGCGTCATAGCGCGCGCTGTGGTCACCAACGAGGGCAAGGCTGGCATCAAAGCGCGCCAGGCCCAGGTGCCACCCGGCGTCCGACAGGACATCTGTGCGACCCATCCGCAGGCTTCCGCGATCAAAGGCCAGTCGTGCCGTGGGGCGCACAGAGGCGTCGGCCTGCCAATCCTCGCTTGTCACGCGCAGGGTCTGGCCCGCGATGACAAGTGTCTGGTCATGCGGGAAGGTGACATTCACCGCCAGGGGGCGCAGGCTGTCGGCCTGCACGTCCAGCCGCGCGCCCTGCCACGACCACCCAGCATGGGCCAGCCGCACATCAGTCAGCCGGGTGTCGAACCGTGCAGGAAAGCCGGTGGTCGCCACCGACCCGAAACGCAAGTCGACACCGTCGTCAGCCAGACGTACCGCCGCCCGGTCAGGCCCTGCTTGCAAAAGCTGTGATGCAGCGACCCAATAGCCGCTGTAAAGCAGTGCCGCCCAGATCAGGATCGCGATCAGTCTTGACATGGCCCGCCTCCAGCTTGCCGGTTGGCTCGGCTTTCCATGCAATGCCAAAGTGGCGCCATGTCAACCCTGCGCGGGGGCGACGGGCAGGCGGAAACGTGCGCGCAATCCGCCAAGTTCTGCCGATTTATCCAGCATCAGCGCACTGCCGTAAGCCTGCAACAGGTCCGCTGCGATCGAAAGGCCAAGGCCGGTGCCCGGCTTGGCATTGTCGAGCCGCTGGCCGCTGCTCATGGCAAGCGCAATCTGGTCCGGTGGGATCCCCGGCCCGTCATCTTCGATCAAGATCGTGACGTCGCCCGCGTCTGTGGTCGCGGTCAGCCGGATCGCACTGACCGCCCACTTCTGCGCGTTATCCAAAAGATTGCCGAGCACTTCTTCCAGATCGGTCGGGTCCATGCGCAGCCGCAGACCGGGCGGATAGTCACTTGTCAGGACCAGCCCGCGTTGTTGGGCCATGTCAGAGAACGCCCGCACCATCCGCCCGAGCGACCGATCCATCTCTGTCGCGGACGGCAGGGCGGAGGTGCCGGTCTGTGCCCGCATCCGGCCGAATGCGCGTTTGAGCTGCGCATCAAGCCGATCCAGCGCCGCGATCGCGTCGCTAACGGGCTGACCCTGCCGGGCCAGCGTTTCCAATTCGTTGCGGATGATCGCGGCTGGCGTCTTGATGGCATGGCCAAGGTCAGCCGCCTGCTTGCGCGATTGCTGCACGATCTCGCGGTTCCGGTTCAGCAACGTGTCGATATCATAGACCAAAGGGGCGACTTCTTCGGGATACTTGCCGTGGTCAAGCCCACCTTCGCTGATCCAGCGGCGTTGCACGTCTCTGCGCAGCTTTTCGATGGGGCGCAGCGTGACCGAAACCTGCAACAGCGCCCCGACGACGCCGATCACGACCACGAAGGTAAAGGCAACCAACATGATTTCGCGCAGTTGGGCCAGTTCCTGCCGCAGGCTGCGCAGCGATGTCGCCACATGGACATGCCAGATGCTGCCGTCCGCGAGGGTCAGCGTTTGCGACATGCCCCTGACAGGTTCGCCCATCGGACCGGAAAAGCCGTCGATCACGATCTCACTGGTCAGCATCTGTGGGCGTGGCATGGTATCCTGGCCCAGTGAAGCCGACCGATACACCTGCCCGAATTCGTTTTCGACTTGCCAATAGAGACCCGACATAGGGCGCGCAAAGGCCGGATCGCCCACAGAGGCCTGAATTGCCTCCGGCGTCGCCGCAACATTTTCGACGGCCGTCACGACCTGCGTCAGCCGGGCCAGAAGCAATTCGTCGAACCGCCGTTCCGCGCCCTGATCGATGAATGATTGCAATCCCGCAAAACCAAGCGTGATCGTCACTGCGGCCCAGAGTATGCCGCCGATCACAGCCCGTCCACGCAGCGATGTCATTCGGTCGCTTTGATCACATAGCCCCGCCCGCGCACGGTGTCGATCAGACCGTCACCCAGTTTCTTGCGCAGCCGGTTGATGAACACGGCGATCGTATTGGATTCGCGTTCCCCGTCATGCTGATAGATGTGCTGCGACAGCTCGGTCCGGGACACAAGGCGGCCTGCATTGTGGAAAAGATAGGACAACACCGCCATTTCCTGCGCGGTCAGGTTGACCGTCCGTCCCGCCACCATGACCTGATTGGTCCGCGAATCGAACGACACCTGATCCCGTTCAAAGACGGGGTTCGCCTGTTCGGACTTGCGCCGGATCATTGCACGCAGGCGGGCGCACAGCTCGGGCATGTGGAAAGGCTTGGTCAGGTAGTCGTCCGCCCCTGCATCAAGCCCATCGACACGGTCGGTCCAGCCGTCGCGCGCCGACAGGATCAGAACGGGTGCGCGCATGCCGCCCGCACGCCAGTTCTTCAGGACATTCATCCCGTCACGGCCCGGCAGGCCCATATCGAGCACGACCGTATCATAGGGCTGCGACACACCAAGCGCCTGTCCTTCGATGCCATCCGTGGCGATATCGACAGCATAGCCTTCGGTCACAAGGGTTGCCTTGATCTGTTGGGCCAGTACCGGTTCATCTTCGACGAGGAGAATGCGCATGGTCTACTTCATGATAGGTCTGTTGCGTTTGCCTGCGGTCGCGGGAACATGCAAGCCGTGGATGCCACATCATCCATGATCGCAAAGGGGCATGCAATCCGATCAGCGGGAAACAGCATCGGCAGGCGAAGCCGCGCCGCGATGACCGTGCATCACCCCGGCACGCGCAATCACAGGGCAGCCGCTGCAAACCGGCAAAGCGCAGCGCAGCGCAGGATGCCCCCTGCATCGAGTTTGGCGCTGCGACAAAACAGCGCTCGGTTGACGCAATCGCCCTTGTGTCACTGCCCGATCTGACCGCCGCAACAGCGTCGCCCTACAAAGGCCGCCATTTCGCGCCAAAATTGCACAATAAACCCGATATGATAGGGTAGTCGCGTATTTGTATCGTAGTATCAGGGTTGTAGCATGGTCAGTTTCTCTCCCGCCATTCCGTCGCGCAGCGATATTGGCTGGTGTTCTTTTTTGCGTCGTCTCGGCGGATCGGGCGATGCGGTGGAACGGGTTCTGCACGATATCGGGGTCATGGATCATTCCGGCTGGGCCGATTGGCGGCCAAGCGCCATGACAAGAACCGGCGCGCCGACCGAGGTGATCTTTACCGCAGACAGCCCTGCCCTGCGCATCACCACAGAGGTCGACGATCCGGCGAAACCGCCGCAGGACCGCATGGACAAAGCCTGCCGGATCATGACCGACCTTGGCGACACACTGCCAGACAGCACGTTGCGCGACATTCTGGCAGCAGCGTAAAGTGTCGGCCCGTTGACCTATGGCGCGCGGCTCGGGATCGTGCAGGACGGTGACGTGCGGCGGACCCATCTGCTTGTGGAATTGCCGGCGGCGGCGGCGGATCTTGGGGTTCTGATGATCCCCGCAATCTCAGGCGCGTTGAAAGACATCGGCAAGAACGCGGTCAGACTTACCCAGCTTGCGTTTGACGGCGGGTCCGGTGCCTTGACGCTATACGGCGTGATCAAAGGCGCGAACCGGGGGCACCTGCCGCTCTTGGCCGATATCGCGCAGGTCTGCCCTGACCGTCTGGCGATGGCCATTGATGGTCTGGCCGATGCGAGTCCCTGCGGAAGCCTGCCGATACGCGATCTTCGCTTCGGCTTGGCAGCACGCACCAACGGCAAGCCACCGGCCCTGACGCTTTATCTGTCGACGCCAGAAATGTTCGGCTGCGATGCCACGATCACACACCGAATCATGGCCTGTGGCGGGTCGCGGCTAAAGGGGTATGACGCCCTGCTGGACCATCTGCCCCCGTTGCACGCGCCGGGGATCACGCATCATGGATATGTCGGTCTGGCGGCGCAGCTAGATGCCATGCCCACGCTGTCCGTCAGTGTCGCCGCACCCTGGACCTGTCCCGCCGAATGACGCGGATGTGGTCGCAGGGTGATTGACCCCGTGCGCCCTGCCCCTAGACTGGGACGGATGAACCCCGAGGAATGATGCGATGCTCCGACGTGCTTTTACTGCCGCTGCCTTGATGCTGACCGCTGGCCATGCCGCGGCACAATGCACCGGCACCAGTTATTTCGAGACGCTGACAGATGACCAGCGGATGCAGCTTGAACAAGCCGCCGCCGCCATTCCCTATGGCGAGGGTCTGATCTGGGACGCCACCCGTGATGGGCAGGTGATCACGCTTGTCGGCACGATGCACATCTACGACCCGCGCCTGGACGCCATCTTCGACATGGTCGCCGATGACGTGCTGGCCGCCGATGTCGTCCTTCTCGAGGCGACGCCAGAGGATCAGCGCGCGCTGGAAGCGATGCTGGTCGATGACCCGGACATGTTCTTGATCACTGATGGACCAACGCTCCCCGACCTTCTTGACGCCGAAACATGGCAAGCACTGTCGAGCGCCGCCAGCGAACGCGGCGTGCCCGGCTTCATGGCCGCCCAGATGCAGCCGTGGTATCTGTCGCTGATGCTGGCGATTCCGCCCTGCGCGATGCTGGATCTTGCGATGGGGATCGAAGGGCTGGACGGGATGATCAGCGATCTTGCGACTGCGAACGACATACCGATGCGGCCGCTTGAATCCTTCACCACCCTGTTCGAGATGTTCCAGACGGGGTCGATGGAAGAACAGATCGACATGCTCCGGCTCAGCCTTGTCAGCCCGGATACGCAGCAACAGATGTTCGTTGCCATGCTCGACAGCTATTTCAGCAACGATGTCGGGCGGCTGTGGGAAATGTCACGCATGGCGGTCGCAGATACCCCCGGCCTTGATCCCGAAATGGGGGCCGCTGTCTTTGCCGAAATGGAAGACATGTTGCTGGTCCAGCGCAACCGCGACTGGATTCCCGTGATTGCGGAAACCATGGCCGAAAATGACACGGTCGTCGCGGCCTTTGGGGCGGCGCATCTAATCGGCAACGACGGTGTGCTGCAATTGCTGGAAAACGAAGGCTGGGATCTGGTCCGGCGTTACTGAGCGGATCACCCTGCCGCATCGTCCAGTTCATCGCCATAATCCGCGAGCCCCTTGCGCCCTGCGGGGGTCAGGTCGAACACCCCGCGCGCCACGCGCACGAACCAGCCATAATGGTTGTCGCCCATGATCCGCGTCGCCTGCGGCACCTCGGCCCAGGTCTTGACCTTGGCCCCCTGTGACGGGCCATGCACCGCCAGAAACCGCGCACAGCGCAAGGCATCCTGCCGGTATCCTGTAACGATGCCATGCCGCGTGGCACCGCCTGCATTCGGGTCGCCCTGCAATCGGTCAAAAGCGCGCAGCAACCTTGCGCGCTTGGGCTTTGAGGTCCGCGCGGCATAGGGGCCGGGGTCGGCCAGCACTTCGACGAAGCCGTCGCGCAGGCGGACCGTCATCACCCCGAACCCGATCCGCCGCGCCAGTTTGACATTCGCCGCCAGCGCCTTGGCCTGCCCGCCTGCCGGCACGGCCACATAGACCAGATCGGTCAGCGCGAGCCTGTCGACCGCCTGATGGAACAGTCCCAAGGTAAAGCCCCGTTTCAATTCCACGATCAGCAGATCATCGCCGCGCCGCGCGACGATGTCGGCCGCCCCCACCTCGCCTTTGACGTCATAGCCGCGCGCCTGAAGATAGGCTTTGACCGGGGGGTAAAGGTCGGCTTCTCGCGGGGCGGTAGGGGGCATGGGGGAAACCTGCACGCGTGTCATGAACGGCATCTATAACAAGGATTGCATGGGGTGACACTGCTTGCCGTCGCTTCTATATACAGGCCAAATCCGCATCCAATGAAAGTCCTGTTCATGACAACGCTCGTTTTCGGCCACAAATCCCCTGACACCGACAGCACCGCATCACCATTGATCTGGGACTGGTTCCTGAACCACACCGGGATTGCCGCCAAAGCCGTGCTGCTGGGCACCCCCAATACCGAGGCTGCTTTCGTCGCCAAACGCTGGGGTTTCGATCTGCCGGAAATCATCGCCGATGTGGATACAGGGCAGAAATGCGTGATCGTGGACACCAACAACCCTGCCGAATTGCCCGCAGGCATCAACGGCGCCGATGTCGTGGCGATCATCGACCATCATAAACTGGTCGGGGGCTTGGAAACCAAAGCCCCGATCAACATCACGATCCGCCCGCTGGCCTGTACCGCGACGATCTTGCACCAGATGATGGGCGATCACGCTGGCCACATGCCCGAAGGCATCAAGGGGCTGATGCTGTCCTGCATCCTGTCCGATACGCTCGCCTTCCGGTCGCCGACGACAACGCCGGTGGACAAGGACCTCGCGGAAAAGCTGGCGACCGATCTGGGCGTCGATCTGAATGCCTGCGCGGATGAAATGTTCGCCGCGAAATCCGACGTTTCCGCGTTTTCCGACGAAGAACTGCTGCGCATGGACAGCAAGGAATACGAGGTGTCGGGCACCAAATTCCGTGTCTCCGTTCTTGAGACCACATCGCCCCGCATGCTGCTCGACCGCAAGGAATCGCTGATGGCTGCGATGCCCGGTGTGGCCTCTGCCGATGGCGTCGATCAGGTGCTCCTGTTCGTCGTCGACATCCTGAACGAAGAAGCCACGCTGCTGGTCCCCAACGACCTGACCAAGACGCTCGCGGAAAAATCATTCGGCGCGACCGTGGATGGCGACACTGTCGTCCTGCCCGGCGTCATGAGCCGCAAACTGCAGATCATTCCTGCCCTGACCCTGTAAAGGCCCGCCATGACCCGGATTATCGACAGTTTCGCCGCAATCGCGGACCAATATGATGTGGCCTTTGTCGATCTCTGGGGATGCATGCACAACGGGATCAGCGCGTTTCCCGATGCCGTGGCAGCCATGCGCGCCTTTCGCAAGGGCGGCGGTAAGGTCGTCCTCGTCACCAATTCGCCGCGCCCGTGGGAATCCGTGGCACGGCAGATTTCCGCAATGGGCGTGTCCGAGGACGCATGGGACGCCATCGCCACATCGGGCGACAGCGCACGCGCCGCGATGTTTCGCGGGATCGTCGGGCAGAAGGTCTATTTCATGGGCGAAAGCCCGCGCGACGACGATTTCTTTACGCCGCTGCGGATCATCGACGCCCCCGTCGACATCCAGCGCGTGCCGCTGGATCAGGCCGAAGGCATCGTCTGCTGCGGCCCGTTCGATCCGCTTGCCGATATCGCCGTGAACCGCGCCGATTTCCTCTATGCCAAGACAAAGGGCCTGAGACTGCTCTGCGCCAATCCCGACATCGTCGTGGACCGGGGCGAGGTGCGCGAATGGTGCGCGGGGGCGCTCGCCGCGCTTTACACCGACATGGGCGGCGAGAGCCTGTATTTCGGCAAGCCGCATCCGCCGATCTATGATCTGACGCGGCGCAGGATGGCCAAACTGCCCGACCTGCCCGAAGACCCGCGCATCATCGCCATCGGGGACGGTGTGCACACCGACATTCTGGGCGCGATGCAGGAAGAGATCGATTCGCTGTTCATCACCGGCGGGCTAGCAGCAGAAGAAACCCGCACGACAACGCAGCCCGAACCCGACGCTTTGGCGCGTTTTCTGGAAACGGCGCAGACATCCGCCACCTATTCCATCGGTTTCCTGCGCTAGGCCTCTTGATCTTTCTGCATCCGCAAAGTAATAAAGTTTCAATATCTATCTTTTAGATGACTTTTTGTTACTTGAAGGACCGGACATGTTGGATAACGCACCGCGCGGCACGATCTGTATCGAAGACATCGAAATCGGCATGATCCGGTCGCTGTCCAAGGTCATCACCGACCGTGATATCGAATTGTTCGCCGAGGTGTCGACCGACCGGAACCCTGTGCATCTGGACGAGGATTACGCGCAAGACACGATCTTTGGCGGGCGCATCGCGCATGGGATGCTGACCGCAGGGCTGGTGTCGGCTGTGATCGGGGAACAGCTGCCCGGCCATGGCACGGTCTATCTGGGGCAAAGTCTGAAATTCCTTGCCCCCGTCCGCCCCGGCGATCTGGTCACGGCAGAGGTCGAGGTGACCGATATCGACCATTCCCGCCGCCGCGTGACGATGAACACGCGCTGCATCGTCAACAACAAGCAGGTGCTGACAGGCGATGCCACCGTGCTTGCCCCGTCGCGCAAGTTCGACTGATCTTGCACGCCTCTGCCCGTCGGGATACGCAGCTTTATGCGTATCATCCGCGACAGCGTTTTCATTGATCCTGCCGACCGCGGTGCTGCCGCGGCCATCGGCAATTTCGACGGTGTGCACCTGGGCCACCGCGCCGTGATCGACCTTGCGCGTGTGGCCGCCGATGCCGGACAGGCACCTCTGGGGATCATGACGTTCGAGCCGCATCCGCGCAGCTATTTCGCCCGCGACACCGGCCCGTTCCGCCTGATGAACGCCGAAGCCCGCGCCAACCGTTTGGCGAAACTCGGCATCGAAAAACTGTACGAAGTGCCGTTCAACGCCGCCCTTGCCAGCCTGACGCCCCGCGATTTCGCGCAAAAGATTATCCATGACCAACTGGGTCTGGTGCATGTCGTCGTCGGTGCCGATTTCTGTTTCGGCAAAGACCGCAAAGGCACGGTCGAGGACCTGCAAGCCTTTGGCGCGGAAATGGGGTTCGGCGTGACGATTGCCCCCTTGGCCGCAATTGATGGCGTCAACATTTCGTCCACCGCGATCCGTGCGGCCTTGACCGATGGTCGCCCGCGCGATGCCGCCGCCATGCTGGGCCATTGGCACCGGATCGAAGGCGCGGTCATCCGTGGCGACCAGCGCGGGCGCGAACTGGGCTATCCCACGGCCAATATGTCGATCAGCGGGCTGCATCCGCCGAAATTCGGGGTCTATGCGGTCAAGGTCGATGTGCTGGAAGGGGCGTTCAAGGGCAGCTATTCCGGTGCGGCGTCTATCGGGGTGCGGCCGATGTTCGGGGAAAACGTGCCGAATTGCGAAACCTTCATCTTTGATTTCAAGGGCGATCTTTACGGCACGCATCTATCGGTGGCGCTGGTGGATTTCCTGCGGCCAGAACTCAAATTCGACAGCCTTGATGCGCTGATCACCCAGATGGACGCCGATTGCGCCCAAGTGCGGGACATCCTGACCCATGTCCGCTGATATCCCCCGCAGCGGGCTTGCCCCCCGGTTCTGGGCCAAAAAGCCGATGGACAAGCTGAACAAGCAGGAATGGGAAGCCTTGTGCGACGGCTGCGGCAAATGCTGCCTGAACAAGCTTGAGGATGAAGACACGGGCGAGGTCGCGATGACCCGCGTTGCCTGTCGCCTCCTCGACAACGAAAGCTGCCTTTGCGCCAATTACGCGATCCGCCACCAGTTCGTGCCGGAATGTATCGTGCTGACGCCAAAGACCTTGGCCGACAACATGTACTGGCTGCCGCAGACCTGCGCTTATCGCCTTGTGGCCGAAGGGCGCGACCTGTTCGACTGGCATCCGCTGATTTCGGGCGATCCAGGGTCCGTGCATCGCGCGGGTGTGTCGGTGCAGGGCATGACCATCCCCGAATTCGAGGTCGATGAAGACGATTGGGAAGACCATATCATCGAGGAGCCGCTTTAGATGTTTTTCGCCTCTGACAACACAGGCCCCGCGCATCCGAAAGTGATGGATGCCTTGGTCAAAGCCAACTCCGGCTATGCCATGGGCTATGGCGCCGACCCGATCATGGCCGAGGTCCGCCAACAGATCCGCGATGTGTTCGAAGCGCCCGACGCGGCGATCTATCTGGTCATCAACGGCACATCGGCCAATTCTCTGCTGCTGGCCACCATGTGCCAGCCGTGGCAGACGATTTTCTGCACCGATGTCGCCCATATCCACGAAGATGAATGCAATGCGCCCGAATTCTACACGCAGGCCAAGCTGTCGCTGGTGCAAGCAACCGCAGGCAAGATGACCGCCGACGCACTGCGCGCCAAGATCAAGGGCGAGGAAACGCGCGGCGTCCACGGCCCGCAGCGGGGGCCTGTTTCGGTAACGCAGGTGACCGAAAAGGGCACCGTTTATTCTTTGGATGAGATCAAGGCGCTGACCGATGTGGCGCGCGCATTCGGCCTGCCCACGCATCTGGACGGCGCGCGCTTTGCCAATGCGCTGGTGGCCCTCGACTGCACCCCTGCTGAAATGACATGGAAAGCGGGCATCGATGCGGTCAGTTTCGGTGGCACCAAGAACGGCGCTTTGGGGGTCGAGGCTTGCGTGATCTTTGACCCCAAGCTCGCATGGGAATTCGAACTGCGCCGCAAGCGTGGCGGGCATCTGCTGTCCAAGCACCGCTATCTGTCGGCGCAGATGCAGGCCTATCTGGCGGACGGGCTGTGGCTCGACATGGCGCGCGCGGCGAATGCGCGGTGTGCGCAACTGGCCGAAGGGCTGCGGCGGCACAACGCGGCAAGGATGCTGTTCGACCCTGCCGCCAATATCATCTTTTTCGACATGCCCCGCCGCGACCATCAGCGGATGCTGGCGGCAGGTGCTGTCTATTACGTCATGTCAGGCGATCCCGATCAGGGCGACGCGGACGAGATGCTGACAGCACGTCTGGTCACCGACTGGTCGATGACGGCCGATGGCGTCAGCCGGTTCCTCGATCTGCTGCACGGATAAGGGCTGCGACCTCAGCTGTGTGGGTCAAGGGTAGCATATGCCCTGCCCCCGCGACCACGTGATCCGTCGCATCAGGCAACCGCTGCGTCAGTGCGGCATGAATCGCACCGATGACAGGCGGGCTGTTGGCACCCCGGATCAGCGTGACAGGGATCGCGACCTTGGCAAGGCTTTCCGGCGTCGTGATCCCAGCCGGATCATCCTCGATCGCGGTTCCGCTGGCCGTGACAAGATGGATGCGGTCCATCAGATAGCCTTGGGTCCGTGGCGGCAGCGCGTCCCAAGGCACAGCGCCCCAAACGGCGTTGAAACGCGCAGCAGCATCGGATTGGTCATCCTGCGCCATCGCCTCCAGAAACGGGCGGAACCCTGCGGCGTGATCGGCATGGTCTGACGTGCCACGGGCGGCGGCGAAATAGACAGGCTCGATCAGGGTCAGGCGCCCCACGAGATCGGGCCGCTCCACCGCCAGCCGCAAGGCCACCGTCGCCCCGAAGGAATGACCGATCAGATGGGTCGGACCGTCACAACAGGCGGCAGCCCATGCCACCGCCTGCGCCTGAAAATCCCAACTGCCGTCCCAATCTGGGCTGCGCCCGTGGCCGGGCAGATCGAACAGCGTGGCCTGCCCGCCGACAGCCCCCGCCAGCGGCAGCAGGCTTTCATGCCGTGCCAGCATGCAATGGACCATGACGACAGGCGCGCCATGGCCGACAGTCACCTTGTGCATCAGATCTTGCCGGACAGATGCATATCCAGATCGGTCAAGCGATCCTCGCCCCAGAAACGGGCATCGGTGTCGGTGATGAAGAACGGCGCGCCAAAGGCCCCCGCCAGCACGGCATGTTCAAGGTTCTGCGAATAGGTATCGGCGCTGGTCATCATGTCGTGGTCCACAAGCGCAGGATCAAACCCTTCGGCCTGCAAACAATCGCGGATCACATCATCCTGGCTGATGTCACGCTCCTCGGCCCAGCAGGCCCGGGTGATCGCATAGACAAGGCCACCGACATCGGCTCCGGTCGCCTGCGCGGCAATGATCGCGAAGGACGACGGCGCAGGATTCGTCGGCCAGAACGCGGGTTTCACGTTCAGCGGCAGCCCCGCCACCTTGGCGCGGCGTTCCAGGTCCTGCAAGCGGTAGGCCTGACGATTCGGGTGCCGGTCCTTGGGCGGCACACCGCCGGTGCGCCCGAACAACCCCATAATATCGAGCGGTTTGTACGTGATCGTCGCACCATGTTTGCGCGCAATTTCTCCGGGGCGGAGACCGCAAAGGTAGGTGTAGGGCGACATGGTCGCAAAGTAGCAGTCGATATGCGGCATTTTGGCTATCCTTGGCTCAGCGAAATCTATCCGCGAAGGTACGCCTGTGCTAGTCGGTGTCAACGCTCCGAATCTGTGACTGACGAGTCTTGTCCCTGGCTGCCAAAGGACCTTTCCCATGCCGATGATAATGGAACCCAAGTTGATCAGCGGGAATGCCAACCTGCCGCTTGCCACTGCGATTGCGCGTCGCATGACGATGCACCGGGGGCGCGAAGTCAGCCTCGTCGATGCCCGCGTCGAACGGTTCAACGATGGCGAGATTTTCGTCGAAGTGTTCGAGAACGTCCGTGGCGAGGATATGTTCATCATTCAGCCCACCTCTAACCCCGCCAACGACAATCTGATGGAATTGCTGATCATCGCGGATGCGCTGCGCCGGTCGTCGGCGGCACGGATCACCGCTGTGATCCCCTATTTCGGATATGCCCGCCAGGATCGCCGGTCCAAGGCGCGCACGCCGATCACCGCGAAACTGGTGGCCAATATGCTGGTCGAAGCCGGTATCGAACGTATCCTGACCCTGGATTTGCACGCGACGCAGATTCAGGGTTTTTTCGATATTCCTGTCGACAACCTCTATGCCTCGCCGATTTACGCGCTGGATGCCAAACATCATTTCCGCGACATGTTGGATGACGTCATGGTGGTGTCGCCCGATGTCGGCGGCGTGGCCCGTGCCCGCGATCTGGCGCAGCGGATCGACGCGCCGTTGTCGATCGTCGACAAACGCCGTGGCAAACCCGGTGAAGTCGCCGAAATGACAGTGATCGGCGAGGTGAAGGACAAGGTCTGCGTCATCGTGGACGACATCGTCGATACGGCAGGCACCCTTTGCAAGGCCGCCGAGGTGCTGATGGAAAACGGCGCGCGCGAAGTCCATTCCTATATCACCCACGGCGTACTGTCGGGGCCAGCCGTGGACCGGATTTCGAAATCCGTAATGAAAACGCTGGTGATCACCGATACGATCGCACCGACCGCAGCCGTGCGGGCCTGCGCGAATATCCGCATCGTGCCGACGGCACCCATGTTCGCGCAGGCGATCCTGAACACGGCAAACGGCACATCGGTATCGTCATTGTTCGATCACAAGACGCTCGGGCCGATTTATGAGGGTCTTTATGCGGCGGAATAACCGCTGGTGAAACGCAAAAAGGCCCCGCCATGCGGGGCCTTTTTTGTTTGTTCAGCATTTTCAACCGAAGCTGGATTGCTTTGAGTCCAGACCGATGTGCGTGCCCACGGCGACCATGTCGGACAGCAGCTTGGCAGCGGCATCCACCACGTCTGGTTCGTCCTTTTGCTTGTCGCGTGCGTGGTCCAAGGCATTCCGGGCGTCCTCGACCATGCGGTCGAAAACCTCTTGCGTGACTTCGGACCGGGGCAGCGCCTGTTCGGCCAGAACCGACACGGATTCCGCGTTGATTTCGGCAAAACCGCCGGACACGACGTACTCGTCCATGCCACCATCATGCACGACCACCAGAACGCCGGGGCGCAGGGTGGTGATCGTGGGCAGGTGATTGGCCATTGCGGTCATGTCGCCTTCCGTTGCGGGAATGCGTACCTCGCTCGCCGCGACAGAGGCCAGACGGCGCTCTGGCGAGACGAGATCGAATTGTACATTTGCCATATCGGCAGCTCCTTATGCGGCGGCGGCAGCCATTTTCTGGGCTTTGGCTTTCACGTCTTCAATGCCGCCGACCATGTAGAACGCGCCTTCGGGGAAGTGATCGTATTCGCCCGCAACCACGGCCTTGAACGATGCGATCGTGTCTTCCAGTGGAACCTGCACACCCGGCGAACCAGTGAACACCTGCGCCACGTCGAAAGGCTGCGACAGGAAGCGTTCGATCTTGCGCGCGCGAGCCACGGTCAGCTTGTCCTCTTCGGACAATTCGTCCATCCCCAGGATGGCGATGATGTCCTGAAGCGACTTGTAACGCTGCAACATGTTCTGCACGTCGGCCGCCACGCGGTAATGCTCTTCACCCACGATGGCAGGGTCCAGCAGGCGCGATGTGGAATCGAGCGGGTCAACGGCGGGATAAATCCCTTTTTCCGAAATCGCACGGTTCAGAACGGTGGTCGCATCAAGGTGCGCGAACGAGGTCGCTGGCGCAGGGTCGGTCAAGTCATCGGCAGGGACGTAGATCGCCTGCACGGATGTGATCGACCCCGATTTTGTCGATGTGATGCGTTCTTGCATCTGGCCCATGTCGGTGGCCAGCGTCGGCTGATAGCCCACGGCGGACGGGATACGGCCCAACAGCGCGGATACTTCGGACCCTGCCTGCGTAAAGCGGAAGATGTTGTCGACGAAGAACAACACGTCGGAGCCGGACTGGTCGCGGAACGATTCCGCCATGGTCAGGCCGGACAGCGCCACGCGCATACGCGCCCCTGGTGGTTCGTTCATCTGACCGTAGACCAGCGCCACTTTGGATTTGGTCAGGTCGTCGATGTTGATGACCCCGGATTCGATGAATTCGTAGTAAAGGTCGTTGCCTTCACGGGTCCGCTCACCCACGCCCGCGAACACGGAATAACCCGAGTGCACCTTGGCGATGTTGTTGATCAGTTCCTGAATCAGCACCGTCTTGCCCACGCCGGCACCGCCGAACAGGCCGATCTTGCCGCCCTTGGCGTAAGGCGCCAGCAGGTCGATGACCTTGATGCCGGTGATCAGCACTTCGGACGCTGTCGATTGCGCTTCGAAGGGCGGCGCTTCGGCGTGGATCGAGCGGCGCTCGGTCTCGCCGATGGGGCCTTTTTCGTCGATCGGCGCGCCGACCACGTTCATGATGCGGCCAAGGGTGGCGTCGCCCACGGGCACGGTGATCGTGTTGTCCTGATCGATCACTTCCTGACCGCGCACCAGACCTTCTGTGCTGTCCATCGCGATGGCGCGGACGGTGTTTTCACCCAGGTGCTGCGCGACTTCCAACACCAGTTCCTTGCCGTTGTTGTCGGTGATCAGGGCGTTCAGAATCTCGGGCAGGTGATCGGTGAACTGCACGTCAACGACAGCGCCGATGACCTGCGTGATCTTGCCTTTTGCATTTGCCATAGTGGTTTTCTCCGGGGTCTAGAGCGCTTCAGCGCCCGAAATGATTTCAATCAGCTCGTTCGTGATGACGGCCTGACGTGAACGGTTGTACTGGATGGTCAGCTTGTCGATCATCTCGCCCGCGTTGCGGGTCGCGTTGTCCATGGCGGACATCCGCGCGCCCTGCTCGGACGCGGCATTTTCCAGCAGCGCGCTGAAAATCGCCGTGGCCACGCCGCGCGGCAACAGATCGGCAAGGATTTCCTCTTCACCGGGTTCGTATTCGTACAAGGTCACATCCGCATCGGCGTCCTGCTCGAACTTGGCGGGGATGATCTGCTGTGCGGTCGGGTGCTGCGACACGACGTTTTCAAACCGCGCAAAAAAGATCGTCGCAACGTCGAATTCGCCGCCGTCAAACCGTGCCAGCACATCGCGCGCGATGTCTTGCGCGTTGACATAGCCCACACGCTTGACCGCTGACAGGTCGATGTGGCCCACTGAATAGCTGCCGAAATCCCGCTTGAGCGCATCGCGGCCTTTCTTGCCGACCGTCAGGATCTTGACGGTCTTGCCTTGGCCCAGCAGTTTTTGCGCATGGATTTTCGCCAGCTTGGTGATGTTACCGTTGAAACCGCCGCAAAGACCACGCTCGGCGGTCATCACGATCAGCAGATGCACCTGATCGCTGCCGGTGCCCGACAGCAGTTTCGGCGCGGTATCCGACCCGCCCACCGACGCCGCTAGCCCCGCCATCACGGCATTGAACCGTTCGGTATAGGGACGCGACGCCTCGGCCGCATCTTGGGCGCGGCGCAATTTTGCGGCCGCGACCATCTGCATGGCCTTGGTGATCTTGCGGGTCGACTTGACCGACGCGATCCGGTTTTTAAGATCCTTAAGATTAGGCACGTTTTCGTCTCCTTATCTTAGGATTACGCGAAGTCGGCGGCGAATGCGTCCAGAGCGGCCTTGATCTTGGCTTCGGCGTCACCTTTGATCTTCGGATCTTCCTTGGTGATCATGTCCAGCACGTCCTTGCCGGTGGTCCGCAGGTATTTCAGCAGACCAGCCTCGAACCGACCGACATCCTTGACGGAAATCTTGTCGAGATAGCCCTTGGTGCCAGCATAGATCACGCAGACGATTTCCGCGTTGGTCAGCGGCGCATATTGCGGCTGCTTCATCAATTCGGTCAGGCGCGCGCCACGGTTCAGCAATTGCTGGGTGGCGGCGTCCAGATCGGACCCGAACTGCGCAAAGGCCGCCATTTCGCGGTACTGTGCCAATTCCAGCTTTACAGGACCGGCGACGGATTTCATCGCATTGGTTTGCGCGGAGGAGCCGACGCGCGACACCGACAGACCCGTGTTCACAGCAGGGCGGATGCCCTGATAGAACAATTCGGTCTCAAGGAAGATCTGGCCGTCGGTGATCGAAATCACGTTCGTCGGAATGAACGCGGACACGTCACCACCTTGGGTTTCGATGATCGGCAGCGCGGTCAGCGACCCGGCACCGTTGTCTTCGTTCAGCTTGGCAGACCGCTCCAGCAGGCGTGAGTGGAGGTAGAAAACGTCGCCCGGATAGGCTTCGCGTCCTGGTGGACGGCGCAGCAGCAGCGACATCTGGCGATAGGCCACGGCCTGCTTGGACAGATCGTCATAGATGATCAGCGCATGGCGGCCATTGTCGCGGAAATGTTCTGCCATTGCGGTGGCGGCATAAGGTGCAAGGAACTGCATCGGCGCCGGGTCGGACGCGGTGGCAGCCACGACGATCGTGTATTCAATCGCGCCGGATTCTTCGAGCTTTTTCACCAGCTGTGCCACGGTGGACCGCTTCTGGCCGATCGCGACATAGACGCAATAGAGCTTGTCATATTCGTTGGTCGCGGCGTCGTTATACGATTTCTGGTTCAGGATCGTATCGAGCGCCACAGCGGTTTTACCCGTCTGGCGGTCACCGATGATCAATTCGCGCTGGCCACGGCCAATCGGGATCATCGCATCGACCGATTTCAGGCCAGTCGCCATCGGTTCATGCACCGATTTGCGCGGGATGATACCGGGGGCCTTGCTGTCTGCAACGGCGCGCTTGGTCGTCTTGATCGGCCCTTTGCCATCAAGCGGGTTGCCCAGACCGTCCACGACGCGGCCCAGCAATTCGTCACCAATCGGCACGTCCACGATGGATTTGGTGCGCTTGACGACGTCGCCTTCCTTGATCTCGCGGTCGGACCCGAAGATCACGACGCCGACGTTGTCGGTTTCAAGGTTCAATGCCATCCCGCGGATACCGCCCGGGAATTCGACCATTTCACCGGCCTGCACGTTGTCCAGCCCGTAGACGCGGGCAATCCCGTCGCCGACGCTCAGCACACGGCCGACTTCGGCCACTTCGGCTTCTTGACCGAAGTTCTTGATCTGGTCCTTCAGGATCGCAGAGATTTCCGACGCTTGGATCGCCATTATCCGACCTCTTTCATGGTGTTCTGGAGTGCATTGAGCTTGGAGGCGATCGACGTGTCGATCATCCGGGAGCCCACTTTTACGATAAGACCGCCGATGATGCTTTCATCGACGGTTTGCTTGATGGTGACGGTCTTGCCAACCTGGCCCGAAAGCGTTTTGGCAAGCTTTTCTGTCTGCGCCTTGGTCAGGGATTTTGCGGCTGTGACCTCGGCGGTGATTTCGCCACGCTCTTCGGCGAGGCGGTCCTGCAGGACGGCCAGCATATGCGGCAGCACGAACAACCGCCGCTTGGCCGCCAGCAGGGACAGCACGTTGCTGACCGTCGTGGACAGGCCCATCTTTTTCGCGATGGCCAAAACAGCCGCGCCCTGTTCGTCGCGGTTGTACAATGGCGATGTCAGCAGCGTCCTGAAATCTGCACTGTCGTTTATCGCGGCCTGCAAAGCCGCGACGTCTGTTTCCAGTGCCTTGATGTCCTTGCCTTCCTTGGCGAGGTCAAACACGGCCGTCGCATAGCGCGCGGCGATGCCTGTGGAGATACCAGCAGTTTCGGACACGTCCACCCTTCCGATGTCTTGGGCCCAGCTTCACGACGCCCGACAAGAGGGCAGCAAAGGGGCAGCTCATTAGGCCTTCGTTTACACGAAAGCGTCAAAATCCTGCGCGATGTAGCAGACGTCCTATGGTGTCGCAAGCGCCATGCGACAAGAATCGATCCCGAAGGCCCGATATGGACCGCATGACGCAGCCGAACGGCGTTTTGCCCGGATTTCTGTCATTTTTCCGTTAAATTCTGCCCAGAAACGCAAAACGCAGGACCGTTGCTGGTCCTGCGTCTTTGCCTGCCGGAATGTGACTTTGCTAGAAAAGGTCTTGCCAGATCGTCCCGTCGAAACAGCGCAGCTTTGCAGTTGCAGAATCAAAATAGATGTCCCCCGGCTCCGCCGTTGTGGGGGCAGTACCGGGCGGCAGCCGAAGACCTTCGGCCAATCGCATGCGCCCCGTCGCGGCGGCGATACTGACCGCAGGCCGCCATGTCGTGCCATCGGCCGATACCTTGATGCTGAAATCGTCCTCACCGGCCAGCCCCATTTCGGCCCGTCCGCCATAGCCTGTCTGGAAAAGAACCGCCCCGGTGTCGGCCGCCGCCGCCTTGTTGATCTTGATCTGATGTCCGGCCCCTTCGTTGTCGAACAGCGTCGCGGGCGCGCGCAAGCTCAGCCGGTTGACCGGGTCGGCGGTCGTGTTGATCCCCACGCCGGGCAGGTTCTGTAAATCACCCTCGGGGGTCCAGATGCCATCCGCCCGTACGGAAAGCGCCGCAGCATCGGTGACCCAGGCAACCCAGCCGTCCTGCGGTGCGACAAACAGCCACCCCCCGCCCCGCCATGTCGCGATCATGCTGTCCTGACCTGCCCAATCGCCTGTCGCACCCGACGGCACGCCCCATGCCTGTCCTTCCGCGGGCGCGGCTGGCGGTGTGGTCTGCGACACGGATACCAGCGTCAGCTGCACGATCAGGTCCAACAATTCGATCGCCTCGTTATGGGTCACATGCTTTTGCGCCTGCGCCGGCAGGATGAACGGCAGGGACAGTCTCGGGGATTGGTCGGACATCGGGAACGGCACCTTTCATGATCGGGGATACCGCAATCTGCGCCTGAAACCTTAAGGCCCGCCTGCGGCACCGTTCGCGCATGTTACGGGTGTTAATCAATCCTTAAGCCTGCTACGCCAAAACGTGGTTAACAGAGCATCGTGATCGGACTGATTCATGACAAAGCGCGCGCTGATCACCGGCGTCACTGGGCAGGACGGGTCGTATCTTGCGGAGTTCCTGCTCGACAAAGGCTATGAGGTCCACGGGATCAAACGCCGTGCGTCGATGTTCAATACCGCCCGTGTCGATCACATCTATCAGGACCCGCAGACCGACGACGCCCGTTTTGTGCTGCATTATGGCGACCTGACCGATGCGTCCAACCTGACGCGGATCATCGCGCAGGTGCAGCCGGACGAGATTTATAACCTTGGCGCGCAATCCCATGTCGCCGTCAGTTTCGAAGCCCCCGAATACACCGCCGATGTCGATGCGATGGGCACCCTGCGCCTGCTTGAGGCGATCCGCTTTCTGGGGCTGGAAGGCAAGACGCGGTTCTATCAGGCGTCCACATCCGAATTATACGGACAGGTCGCACAATCGCCGCAAACGGAAACGACGCCTTTTCATCCACGCAGCCCTTATGGCGTGGCGAAACTCTATGCCTATTGGATCTGTGTAAACTACCGCGAGGCCTATGGTCTCTATGCCTGCAACGGAATCCTGTTCAATCACGAAAGCCCAAGACGTGGCGAAACCTTCGTCACCCGCAAGATCACGCGCGGGCTGACCAATATCGCGCTGGGGCTCGAAAGCTGCCTTTACATGGGCAACATCGACGCCCTACGCGACTGGGGGCATGCGAAGGATTATGTCCGGATGCAGTGGATGATGCTGCAACAGGACCAGCCCGAGGATTTCGTCATCGCCACAGGCGTGCAGCATTCGGTGCGCGATTTCATCCGGTGGTCTGCTGCTGAACTGGGTCTCGATCTGGATTTCACCGGCAAGGGGGATGCCGAAACCGCTGTCGTGACCGCCGTGCGCAGCGATCTGGCCCCCAACGTCAAGGTCGGCGATTCGATCATGCGGATCGACCCGCGCTATTACCGGCCCGCCGAGGTCGAGACGCTGTTGGGTGATCCGTCCAAGGCCAAGGCGCAGCTTGGCTGGACCCCGCAAATCACCGCCCGCCAGATGTGCGCCGAAATGGTCGCCGAAGATTACCGCGCCGCGCGCCGCCATGCGGTCCTGCGCGACTGCGGTCTTGACCTGCCGATGGCGATGCAGGGCTAGATGCGGATTTTCATCGCAGGTCATAACGGCATGGTCGGCAGCGCGATCCTGCGTCACCTGTCAACCATGGGCAGGCACGAACTGATCACAGCGGGCCGCCAGCAGCTCGACCTGACAGATCCGCGCGCGGTGCTTGATTTCATGTACGCCCGGCGCCCTGATGCTGTCGTGCTGGCCGCCGCCCGTGTTGGCGGGATTCTGGCGAATTCAACCTATCCTGCGGATTTCATCCACGACAACCTGATGATCGCGGCCAACGTGATCCACGCGGCCCACGCAACGGGTGTACGGCGCCTGCTCCAATTGGGATCATCCTGCATCTATCCGCGCGATGCCGCGCAGCCGATCAACGAAGACGCCTTGCTGACCGGCCCTCTGGAACCCTCGAATGAACCCTATGCGATCGCCAAGATCGCCGCGATCAAGCTTTGCGAAAGCTATAACAGGCAACACGGCACCGATTACCGATCCGTCATGCCGACCAATCTCTATGGTCCCGGCGATAACTTTCACCCAGAGAACGCACATGTGCTGCCCGGCCTGCTGGCGCGGTTTCATGCGGCTGCGCGCAGCGGTGCCAACACGGTAACGATCTGGGGAAGCGGGACGCCACGGCGCGAATTCCTGCACGTCGATGACCTTGCCGCCGCCGCAGTCTTCGTGATGGGACTGGAGAGCGCCGCCTATAACGCCGCAACAAAACCGATGCAAAGCCATCTGAACATCGGATGGGGAACGGATATCAGTATCCTCGACCTTGCGCGGATGATCGCGGACATCACCGGCTTTGAAGGGCAGATCATCTGCGACCGGACCAAACCTGACGGCACGCCGCGCAAAGTTCTGGACACCGGGCGGATGCAACGGCTGGGCTGGACGCCAAAGATCAGCTTGCAACTGGGATTGCGCGCAACTTACGATTGGTTTTTGTTGCAACAGCAAGCAGGTCATGCCCTGCGTTCGTCATAGGCAGGTCATGTCACGGATTGTCCCGATCATTTTGTGCGGCGGCGCGGGCACGCGGCTCTGGCCGCTGTCGCGCAAAAGCTATCCCAAGCAGTTCTCGGCGTTGACGGGGTCGGACAGCCTGTTCCAAGCTGGCTTGCGTCGTTTGAAAGGCGATGCTTTCGTTGCCCCCGTGGTCGTGACGGCGGATCAGTTCAGGTTCATCGCGGTGCAGCAGATGCATGCCGCGGGGATCACACCACAGGCTGTGTTGATCGAACCTTCGGGGCGTGATACCGGCCCTGCCGTCCTTGCCGCCGCACTGCACCTCGCGCAAAGCGATCCTGATGCGCTGATGCTGGTGGCCCCGTCCGATCACGTGATCCCCGACGCGGCGCTCTTTGCGCAGACCGTGGCGGCGGCGGTTTCTGCGGCACAAGCCGGGCAGATAGTGGCCTTCGGGATCACGCCCGAGCGGGCGGAAACCGGATACGGCTATCTTGAACTCGCCCGGCCATTGCAGGATTGCAACGGCGTTACGCCACTTGTCGGTTTCGTCGAGAAACCGGATGCCACCCGCGCCGCCGAAATGCTGGCCGAAGGCCGCTATCTGTGGAACGCGGGCCTATTTCTGTTCACGGTCAAGGACATTCTGGCCGCCTATGCGTTGTACGCGCCTGACATGGTCGAGGCGGTGCAGACGGCGGTGGATGACGCCCGCCATGATCTTGGGTTCCTGCGGCTCGCGGCGGAACCGTGGGACCGCGCGCCTGCGATCTCGATCGACTACGCGGTGATGGAACAGGCCGACAATCTCAGCGTGGTCCCATTTACCGGGCGCTGGTCCGATCTCGGCGATTGGGCGGCGGTCTGGCGCGAAACTGAAACCGACGGGCTCGCGCTGTCCGGCCCCGCCCATGCGATTGATTGCACCAATACCCTGCTGCGGTCGGAAAACGACGGGCAGGTCATCGTAGGGATCGGGCTGGACGACATCATCGCGGTCGCGATGCCCGACGCCGTCCTGATCAGCCACAAAAACCGCACGCAGGACGTCAAGCGGGCCGTGGCGTTGTTGAAATCGCACGGTGCCGATCAGGCCGAAAGCTTTCCCAAGGATCACCGCCCGTGGGGCTGGTTCGAAAGCCTCGCCATGGGCGAGCGTTTTCAGGTCAAGCGGATCGTCGTGCATGCTGGCGGCGCGCTGTCGCTGCAATCGCATCACCACCGCGCGGAACACTGGATCGTCGTCCAGGGGACCGCGCGTGTCACCTGCGACGGCACCGTGAAACTGCTGACCGAGAATGAATCCGTCTACATCCCGCTGGGGGCGACGCACCGTCTGGAAAACCCCGGCAAGCTGCCGGTCGTCCTGATCGAGGTGCAGACCGGCAGCTATCTGGGCGAGGACGACATCATCCGTTATGAAGATGTCTATGCCCGCGACTAGCGGCCTGACGAAAGACCAAGCATGCGCGTACTTGTCACTGGCGGGGCCGGATATATCGGCAGCCACACGCTGATCGAACTGATGGCGCAGGGCCACGAGGTCTGCGTGCTGGACAATTACACCAATGCCACGCCCGAGGTGCTGACCCGCGTGCGCAGCCTGACCAACGGCAAGATGACCGATGTGCGCGGCGATGTGCGTGATGCCGCAACGCTCGATCGCGTGATGCAGGATTTCGCGCCCGAGGCTGTCGTGCATTTTGCGGGGCTAAAGGCCGTGGGCGAAAGCCAGCAAAAACCCCTCGACTATTACGACGTGAATGTGGGCGGCACCTTGGCGCTGCTGCATGCGATGGACCGCGCGGGGTGTCGCCGGATTATCTTTTCCTCCTCTGCCACGGTCTACGGCGAACCCGACTACCTGCCCTATGACGAGGCGCATCCGACCCGTCCGACCTCGGTCTATGGCCGCACGAAACTGATGGCCGAACAGGTGCTGACCGATTGGGCCGCAGCGGATGCCAGCCGCAGCGCGATTTTGTTGCGTTATTTCAACCCGGTGGGGGCGCATGGCTCTGCCCACATCGGCGAGGATCCCAAGGACGTCCCCAACAACCTGATGCCCTATATCGCACAGGTGGCCGTGGGTCTGCGCCCTGCGCTGACGGTGTTCGGGGATGATTACGACACACCCGACGGCACCGGCCTGCGCGACTATGTTCACGTGGTCGATCTGGCCCGCGCGCATGTCGCGGCGATTGACTACGCCGCCAAGACACCCGGCGCGCGGCCTTTCAACATCGGCACCGGCCAAAGTTACAGCGTGATCGACATGGTCCGCGCCTTTGAACGCGCCTGCGGACAGCCGATCCCGACGGTGCCGGCCCCCCGCCGCGCAGGCGACATTGCGGCGATGCAGGCGAACCCCGCGCGCGCGCAGTCCGAATTGGGCTGGCGGGCCTCGCATGATCTGGATGCGATGACCGCCAGCACATGGGCGTGGCAATCCGCCAATCCCAAAGGCTATGACCCCGTTTAGGCTGTCCGACCGGCCCGCCGCGTGGCGTTGCGCAACAGCGCCCACAGACGGGGGCCGAACACCGACAGCAGCGCGATGGTATAGATCGCGAGCGAAATCCGCGATTCGATCAGGAACATCCAGTCACCCTGATTGATCATCAGACCGCGCCGCAACTGTTCCTCGGCCAAGGGCCCAAGGATCGCACCCACCAGCGCGGGGGCCAAAGGATAGCCGAAGCGGCGCATCACGAACCCGATCAGCCCGAAGCCCAGCAGTAGGATCAGCGCGAACGGCGAGCCTTGCGCGCCGACGATCCCCAATGTGGCGAAACACAGAATACCCGCATAAAGCCAAGGGCGCGGAATCATCAGCAGTTTCACCCAGATGCCGATGAACGGCACGTTCAGCACCAAGAGCATCAGGTTGGCGATGAAAAGGCTTGCCACCAGACCCCAGACCAGTTCGGCGTTGTTGGTGAACAACAGCGGGCCGGGTTGCAGACCGTATTGCTGGAACCCCGCCAGCATCATCGCCGCTGTCGCCGACGTGGGCAGGCCCAGCGTCAGAAGCGGGATCAGCGTGCCCGCGGCCGAGGCGTTGTTGGCGGCCTCTGGTCCGGCCACACCTTCGATGGCGCCCAGACCTTCGTCGAATTCGCGGCGGGCCTCGCCTTTCGCCAGACGCTTTTCAGTCGTGTAGGACAGGAAGGTCGGAATTTCAGCGCCCCCCGTGGGCAGCGGCCCGAACAGGAACCCAAGGCCGGTGCCGCGGATGTAAGGCCGGATGCAGCGCTTGAAATCGCCCCAGTTCAGCCAGACAGACCCGGACACGGCCTGCGCCTTTTCCTTGTGGTTCACATATTGCGACGCCAGATACATCGTCTCGCCGATGGCAAAAAGACCGACAGCCACGATTGCGATCGAGATATTGTCGCTCATCTCGGGGATGCCGAAGGCAAGGCGAACTTGTCCCGTCAGTTTGTCCGTGCCGACGATGCCGATGGTCAGGCCGATGAACAGCGCGGTCAGCCCGCGCGACATCGACCCGCCGAACGCCGCCGAGACGGTCATGAAGGACAAGACCATCAGCGCGAAATATTCCGCCGTGCCGAATGACAGCGCGACCATCACCATAAAGGGCGCGACAACCGCCAGACCCAAGGTTGCGAACATCCCGCCAAAGAACGACCCGAAGGCCGCAGCGCCCAAGGCCTTGCCGCCCCGGCCACGCTTGGCCATGCGGTTGCCTTCGAGCGCGGTCATAATCGACGCGGTTTCGCCGGGGGTATTCAGCAGGATCGACGATATCGCCCCCCCGTACATGCCCCCGTAATAGATGCCCGCGAACATGATCATCGACCCCGTCGCGCCAAAGGACAGGCTGACCGGCAGCAGCAAGGCGACGGTCAGCGCAGGCCCGATGCCGGGCATGACGCCCACGGCGGTCCCCAGCATCACGCCCAGCAACGCGAACATCAGGTTCGACGGTTGAGTCGCGGTCGCAAGACCCTCGAACAGCAGAATGAAGGTATCCATCAGCTTACCTCAGCAAAAGATCGATGGCCCGCTCGACCGGACCGGCCGGCAGCGACAGCCCCAACCCGTAACGGAACAGCAGATACAGCAGCGTCGACAGCACAGCCCCGATGGCAAGGTTCAAGAGCAGTGTCGCCTGACCAAAGGCACGCGCGGCAAAGGCGAACAGCACTGCCGACCCCGCGATAAAGCCGGTGCCGCCATACAGCATGAAAATCTCGATGACGATGCCACCGACCAGCCAAGACAGCGCGCCTAAGTTCAGCGGATCGCGCGCCTCGAACGCACCGCGCCAGGCCATGATGGCGGTGATCACGGCCATGACCGAAATGCCGGCAGCGACCAGATAGGGCACGATCTCTGGCCCGAACTGGGCATAGGACCGGCGGATCGGATAGCCTGACGCATCATTGACGATGACCATGGCCAGCCCGAACAGCGCCACCGCAATCACCAGTCCGGCCAGATCGCGTTTGCCCGTGCCTTGCCCGGCCTCGTCGTCGAAAGGCAGCCGAAGGTCCTCTTCGGCTGCTTGGTTTTTCGGATCGCCCGACATTACTCGGTGATTCCCAGATCGGCGAGGATCGCGGTCGTCGCGGTGATCTGCGCGTCCAGATAGGCCGCGAATTCGTCACCGGCGAGATAGGTGTTCACCCAGCCCTTGGTTTCCAGTTCGGCGTTCCATGTATCGGAGGCCGCCATCGTGCCGATCACGTCGAGCAGCGCCGCACGCTCTTCGTCGCTGATGCCGGGGGCGGCAGCGATCATGCGCCAGTTCTGCACATCGACGTCAAAGCCCTGTTCGACAAAGGTCGGCGCGTCCAGATAGGCCTGACGTTCCGGCGCGGTGATCCCGATGACCTTCAGCGCACCGGCCTCGATCTGGCTGGAAAACTCGCTGAAACCCGACACACCGACGCTGACCTGACCACCCAGGATCGCGGCCAACGCTTCACCACCGCCCGAATAGGGGATGTAGTTAATCTGCTCTGGCGCCACACCGGCGGCCTGCGCGAATTTGCCCGCAGCGATATGATCGACGCCACCGGCAGAACCGCCTGCCCATGTCACGCCACCGATGTCGGCGCGCAATGCGTTGGCAAGGTCTTCGGCGGTGCTGATCGGGCTGTCGGCAGACGCGACGACGACGACATATTCACCCGTCAGACGTGCCAGCGGGGTGATGTCGCTCAGCGTCACGTTGCTTTCGTTGGCGATGATCGCGCCGACCATGACATAGCCGCCGACGATCGTTGCGGATGCATCCCCGGTCGAACGGTTGACGAATTGCTGCAACCCGATGGTGCCACCGGCACCGGCCACGTTTTCAACCTGGATGTTCGGCACAAGCCCTTCGCTTTGCAGCGTGGACTGGATCGTGCGTGCGGTCTGGTCCCAACCGCCGCCCGGGCCTGCCGGTGCCATGATGCGCAGTTCCGATACCTGTGCCACGGCGGCAGACGCCATGACCGATGCGGCCACAAAGGCTGCGATTCCAAAATTCTTCATGTTTTCCTACCAAAAGGTCCAATTGACCGCGCAAGCGCGGAGCGGAGAGAGGAGATGTCTGGAACAGGTGCGCAACCATCGCCCAAAGGCTTGCCGTTGCCGTTTCCCCCCAGTCCCGGCACCTCCCATGCCCGACTGCGGGAAAGACTAGCAGCGGTTCCTGTCACCGTCCTGTCATCACGGGCGGCCCGGTGCCACGATTTCCTGCCATGTGGTCAAAAACCGGCTACGCCGCTGCGGATCGAGCGCCACCAGAAGCACGGGCGCAAGCGCGATCGGCTGGATCACACCCAACCCCATCGTCGAAATCCGTTCGGGCGTCCATGTGCCGGAGACACCGGGCATGATCGCACCCAACGCAGATGGCCCCGTACCCACGCGCTGCCCGGCGGGCGAAAGTGCGAAATCGACAAAGGCCCGCGCCAGATCGGGGCTGGTCGTCTGGCGGGGGATCAGCATGGTCCGCGTCAGGACCAGTACATAATCATCCGGCACGATGATTCCGATGGGTGCACCCGCCGCCTGCCGCGCAAAGGCATAGGACCCAAGGACGTTGTAGCCGAGGATCAGATCGCCGCTTGCAACGCTGTCCAATATCTCGGGGCTTGAATCACTGAGCCTTGCGCCGACCCTTCCGAAGGCCGCAGCAAGACGCCAGAACTGCGACGAAATCTGCTGATCCTGCGACGCCAACAGATAGCCCACCCCGCTGCGCGCGATGTCATAGGTGGCGACGCGCCCTGCAAAGCAGGCGGGCTGTTCCTCCAGCATCACCGCGAGGTCAAGATGCGTGCGCGGCTGTGTTCCGGGCGGCATCAGGCGCGGGTTGTAGATGATGACGGCCGGTTCATAGGTGAAACCGATTACCTCGGCCCGCCATTGCGCCCAGCTTGGCAACACGTCGAGCCAGGGGGATTGATAGGCCATCGCATGGCCGTCATTCGCCAGTTTGAGTTGCAGGTCGGACGCCGAAGAGATCAGCACATCCGGTGCGGGGTCCAGCGTACCGGCCAGAAAACCGTCATAAAGCGCCAGACTGTCGGTTTCGAGATAGGTGATTGCAACGCCGGGATTTTCCGCCTGAAACGCGGCGATGTAAGGCGCGAAAAGCGCGGTGTCGGTCGTACCCGCAATAGCAAACCGCCGTGTTTCAGGGGCATCGGACGCGAAAAGGATCGGCTGTGCTGAAACCGGACTGGACCAGCCCAGCACCGACGCAACACATGCCAGCAATATTGCCCCGGCGCCGGTGACCAGCCGCTTTCGCGGACCAGCGCCGCGCGCATCGACATCGACATCGACCGGCAAGGCCACGATAACCTCAAGCCCGCCGCCCGGGCGATCACCCAGAACAAGCGTACCGCCATGTCCGGCCACCACCCGCTGCGCAATCGCCAGTCCGAGCCCCGACCCGACTGTGCCGCCCGCATCCGTCCCGCGCACGAAGCGTTGCAGCACGCGTGTCTTGTCGGCATCGGGTATCCCCGGTCCCCGGTCAAGAACAGCCACACACACCTGGGCATCGGCCTGCTGGACCACGACGACGTCGATGACCTCCGATGAATAGGCCAGCGCGTTGTCGATCAGATTGCGCAGCATTTCCCTCAGCCCGACGCGATCGCCCACCACAACGAGCGTGTCGGTGCCAGCGCCGACATCCGTCCTGACACGCGGGCGCAGATCGGGATCGAGCCTGCCGACGACCTCTTCAACCAGCGCGGTGATCGAGATTGGGCGCATCTTCTCGGTCTCCATCCGGTGCGAAATCGTGGCGTCCATCAACAGCTGCGTGACAAGATGGCTTGCCTCCACGGCGGATGTGTGAATCCGGGCGACGCGGGTGCGCAGTTGCGTGGCGTTGGTTTCGTCGATCGCCATTTCCGATTGGGCCCGCAGCGATGCCAGCGGATTGCGCACCTGATGCGCCGCCTCTGCGACGAGGTCACCCATGCGCGCGGTCGATTGCTCGAGCCGGCCCATGAAGTTGTTCAACCCGCCGACCAGACGCTGCACCTCGATCGGGACAGGCACGTCAAGCGCCGAAAGATCGTCGGGCCGCCGCCGCCGCAGGGCCCGGTCGATCACCGCAAGCGGCGCGAAGGCGCGGCCGATGACGATCCACACCAGCGCCAGGGCCAGCAAAGTCAGCACGCTGACCGGCACCAACGCCGCGCCGACGATCTCGCCTGCGAGTGCCACACGTGCGCCCCGCGTCTCGGCAACCCTGATGGTGACCCAGCCCGTGCCTTGCGCGGTCGAGATCAATCGCCCCAACCTGACCATGCGGACTGGCTCGTCGTTGTGGCGAATGTCGGAAAAGACGGGATCGACCGACGTGGCCAAGGGCGTCTCGGGGGCAAGGTCGGGATAGCCCGTCACATGTTCGCCCTGCGGGCCGAGAACAGCATAGAAAATGCGTTCCTCGCCCGACACCATCGCGAAGGCGGCAAACGGCATTTCGACGACCACCGCGCCGTCTTCGACCAGAACCGCCCCCGCAATTGACAGCGCCGCCGCGGATAGCAGCCGGTCCAGCGCCTGATCGGCGGCGCGGTTCGCATAGTCCCGGATAAAGACCACAAGCAACGCAGCGGCGACCAGCAGCATCGTCGCCGCAAGGATCAGGACGCGGCGGCGCAGGGACGGCGGGCTAGGTCTGCGCATCCTGCACCACGCGCGCCATGTATCCGACACCGCGCACTGTCACGACATCCACCGTGCTGCCCGCGATCTTGCGCCGCAAACGCGACACCAACAATTCCAGCGCATTTTCCGATCCCCCGTCTTCAAGATGCGAAAGCCGAGACATCAGCCTTTCACGGGTCACGACGCGGCCAGCCTGTGCCATCAGCGCTTCGAGCAGGCCGAATTCGCGACGTCCCAGATCAATCACCTGACCGGCCAGCGTCACGATCCGGCCACCCGGATCAAGCTGCAGGTCACCCAGTTGCACAAGCGATGTGAATTGGCCTGCGGGCCGCCGCACCAGCGCGCGCAGCCGCGCCTCCATCTCGCGCATGTCGAACGGCTTGACGAGGTAATCGTCGGCTCCAAGATCAAGCAGGCTGACCTTGTCGTCGATTTCGGCCCTCGCCGTGATAACGAGCACCGGCAGGTCGCGCTGCTGCCGCCTGATCTGGCGCAAGATCACGATCCCGTCCGCAGCCGGCAGGGTCAGGTCAAGAATGACGGCGTCGACAGGATCATCCTCCAGCCCGGCGACGACATCCTGCCCGTCCCTGTTCCACGTCACGATATGACCCGCCATGCGCAAACGGCGTTCGACGGCTTCGCCGACATCGTGATTATCTTCAACCAAAAGAACTTTCATCGCCGATTTTGAAACCATGGGCCGCGTCAAGTAAAGTGCGATCCGATCATGCCTTTGGTCTGCATGCAGACGCAACCAATACCATCCATTCAGTTCCCGATGATCTCGACCCGGCGGTTCCGGGTTCGGCCTTCTTCGGTCTCATTGTCGGCAATCGGCTCTGCTTCGCCCCGCCCTTCGGCGACAATGGCGACCCCTGACAGGGCCGGTTGCGCAGCAAGATAATCCCGAACCGACAGTGCCCGTCCCTGCGACAGGGTCAGGTTGTAATCGTCCCTGCCTGTCGAATCCGTGTGCCCGACCACGCGAAACCGGGAAAGGTCCGCCGCAGCGATGTCCTGCGCCGACGCGTTCAGTGCTTCTTGTGCTTCGGGGCGCAGGTCGGTGCTGTCGACCGCAAACAGGACCGCACCGTCAAGCACGAACCGCAGGCTAGAGCCGATTGCGGCAACCGCGTCGATATCCGCACCGGCAAACCGGGTGCCGCGATCGATCCCGTCGTCGGTCAACCGCACAAACCGAAAGCTGGCGACGGGTCACGCCCGTCAACGCGATGATGCCCGCGCGTCCACCCATCGCCAAATCGAAACGATCCGACGGGACCGCGCGAAGGTACTTTCCCTGGTTTCCTTCGGTCGGCAGTTGGCAGGTTTGTGATGGAACACGGCGTCCGGCCTCACGTTGCCCTGATGAACGCAACAGACAAAGAGGTATCACCATGCACACGACAACCACGCTTTCGGCCGTGATCGCGCTTGTGGCAGGCGCGCCGGTGTTTGCGCAATCCTATTCGGTCGAAACCCTCGCCACGGGTCTGGACCGCCCATGGGCCATGACGTTTCTTCCCGACGGAGAGGACATATTGATGACGGGGCGCGGCGGCACGTTCCTTCTATACGACGCCGCAACCGGCGATGTGAACGAGCTGGACGGCGCGCCCGATGTCGACACCGCCGGTCAGGGCGGATTGCTCGACGTGGCGCTTGCGCCTGACTTCACCGACAGCAACACGATCTACATGACGTGGTCCGGCGCCGTCGACGGCGGCACCACGACCCATCTGGGGCGCGGCACGCTTGATCAGGTGGCGGGCACCGTCACCGACATCGAGACCCTGTTTCAGGTCAGCCCCGGCATCGACAGCGATGCGCATTATGGATCGCGGATCGTTTTCCATGACGACCACATCTACATGAGCACCGGCGACCGCGAGTCCAAGGCATTCGGTCCCGACCACATCGCGCAGGACCTGTCGAGCGAGAACGGCAGCGTCATCCGCCTGACGCTGGACGGAGAGGTGCCACAGGACAATCCCTTCGTCGACACAGACAACGCGGCCCCTGCGATCTGGTCTTACGGGCACCGCAATATTCAGGCGATGACCGTGCATCCCGACACCGGCGACATCTGGCTGGCTGAACATGGTGAAGCAGGCGGCGACGAGATCAACATCGTGGCGCGCGGCGAAAACTATGGCTGGCCGCTTGCGGCGTTTGGCGTAGATTACCGGACAGGCGAACAATTCGCCCCGACGCACGAGGCAGGCGATGGTTTTGTCGCGCCCGCCTATCACTGGGGGCCAGGCCGGGATGATCACTTTCCACCCTCGGGCATGACATTCTATGATGGCGATGCCTTCCCCGATTGGCAGGGCCATCTTTTGGTCGGAAACCTGTTGCAGCAATATCTGGGCGTCTTTCCGGTCGACGGCGCAAACGTGTCCGAGCCAGAGCGCGTTCTGGAAGGCGAGGGCCATCGCATCCGCGATGTCGCGGTCGGACCGAACGACGGGTATGTCTATGTGCTGACGGATGGCAACGATGTGCCGCTTCTTCGGCTGGTGCCGTCCGAAGGGTGACAGACTGCAAGATCTGATCATACCGTGCCGCGATTCTAGGCATTCGGCTGCATGATGTGCGCTGGCGGACCCCTGAATGCCGCCAGCGCCTTGCATCGCGCTTGACCAAGACGTGCAAGCAGGCGATTTTGCCGGAACCGCACGCCACTTGGGGAATGTCGGCACAGATGAAAGGATCATTTATGACAGACTACATGATCAACGCGGCGCGGCGCGGCGCGCTTGCGTTGTTCGCGGGCGCGCTTGTGGCCGCGCTGCCGCTGATGTCCAACGCACAGGAAAACACACCGATGGACCCGCGCCTGACGACGCCGGGCTTTCTGACGGTCGGCACGGGTGATCCGGTCTATCCACCATGGATGCTGAACAACGATCCCGCCGGCGGCGAGGGATTCGAGAATGGGTTGGTCTATGCACTGGCCGCTGAAATGGGCTTTGCGCCCGAACAGGTCGTCTGGGTTGCCCAGACTTTTGATCAGGCAATCGCGCCCGGTGCCAAGCCCTATGATTTCGGCATCCAGCAGATTTCCGTGACCGAGGCACGGTCCGAGATCGTCAGCTTCAGCCAGGTTTATTTCCAACCCGACAAGGCGGTCATCGCCCTGCCCGGCAGTGCCGCTGAAACCGCTACCAGTTTCGAAGACCTGCGCGGGCTGCGCTGGGGGGCCGTGATCGGAACGACCGATAACGATTACCTTGTGAACATCCTCGGCGTGACTGATGCCGCTATCTACAACGAACAGGTCGACGTGTTCCAGGCGTTGCAGGCAGGTCAGATCGACGCAACGCTGGCTGCCTTGCCGACGGCGCTGTTCATGACCGCCGTGCAGGTGCCCGAGGCAGGCATCGTCGCACTCGTGCCCGCCGACGAAAACGACAACGGCCATGGCCTGCTGTTCGAATTCGGCAGCCCGCTTGTGCCTTGGGTCGATGAAGCGCTGAGCGCGATCATCGCACGCGGTGTCGTCGATGAACTGATCGCGACCTATCTGGTCGCCGATCCGGATCTGCCGATCATCTCGGAATGACCAACAGACCTGTCGCCGCGCCACATGGTGCGGCCAATGATCCGACGCGGCGGGGACCACCCCCGCCGCCGCCACGGCGCGGTTTCGACTGGAAGGCAGCGGCAGCCCCGACAGCGATCGGGCTGTTCAGCTTTGTCGTGGTGTTCGGCCTGATCGGCTGGACCGTCACCTCGGCTGAACAATGGCCACGGATCAAACTGCAATTCTTCAATCTCGACGCCATGGTCGCGGCCTTTCCGCGCGTGCTTCAAGGGTTCTGGGTGAACATGCAGGTCTGGCTGACGGTGCTGGCCTGTGTGCTGGTCTGGGCGCTGGTGCTTGCGGTCGTGCGGTCCTTGCGTGCACCGTGGTGCGCGCCGTTCCGGTTGATGGTGGTGATCTACATCGACATTTTTCGGGGCGTTCCCGCGTTGCTGCTGGTGCTGCTGTTCGGCTTTGGCATCCCGGCGCTGAACCTGCCGGGCTTGCCCAATTCCGGGCTGTTCTGGGGTGGCGTCGCCATGGTTCTCAGCTATGCGGCCTATGTTGCGGAAATCTACCGATCCGGGATCGACGCGGTCCACCAAGGCCAGCGCGCAGCGGCAAAGTCGCTCGGGCTCAGCGAATGGCAGACCTTGCGCTATGCGATCCTGCCGCAAGCGCTGCGCAACGTGGTGCCCGCGCTGATGAACATCGTCGTCGCCTTGCAAAAGGACGTGGCGCTGTTGTCCGTCATCGGCGTGCGCGATGCCGTGCGCGAGGCGCAAATCTATACCGCCTCGACCTTCAATTATTCGTCGCTGATCGTGGCGGCGGGGCTGTTCCTGCTGGCGACCATCCCGATGGCGCGGCTGGCGGATTACCTGACACGGCGCGACCGCGAACGGCGCCTGCAAATCGCCGGATGACGAGATGACCACCCCTATGATCGACATCGACACCGTCACCAAATATTTCGGTGACAAGCTGGTGTTGGACCGCGTCAGCCTGCGCGTGGACCCGCACGAGGTCGTCTGCCTGATCGGCGCATCGGGGTCGGGCAAGTCCACCCTGTTGCGCTGCGTCAACCGGCTGGTCGACCATGATTACGGGGTGATCAGGCTGGATGGTGTGCCTGTCGATGACCCCGCCTTCGGCAAGACGGGACTGCAAAAGCGCGCGGGCATCGTGTTTCAGTCGTATAACCTGTTTCCGCATATGAACGTGCTCGACAACATCACGCTGGCCCCCCGCCGCGTGCATGGCCAGTCGCGCGCCGAGGCAGAGGATCGCGGGCGCGAGGTGCTGGCGCGGTTCGGCATGGCGGGGTTTGCCGCATCCTATCCCGAACAGCTGTCCGGCGGGCAGCAACAGCGCGTGGCCATCGCCCGGGCGCTGATGACCCGCCCGGATGTTCTGCTGCTTGACGAGATCACCGCTGCCCTTGACCCCGAACTGGTAGGCGAGGTGCTGGCGATCATCCGTGGCCTGAAAGACGAAGGCATGACCATGATGATCGTCACCCACGAGATGGGTTTCGCGCGCGATTGCGCGGACCGGGTGGCGTTTCTCGACGGTGGCGTGATTCTGGAGCAGGACACGCCCGACCGCCTGTTCGGCGCGCCGAAAGAGGCGCGCACGAAGGCGTTCCTGCAACGGATCATCGCGTCAGGTCGGCTCTGACCCGACCTATGCGAATACGGCGATCGTGGCTTGCACTCCGGCGGTCTGCAACTGCTGGTAAGCGGTGACGAAGGCTTCGGCAAAACGCGGGGCGTCTTTCAGGTCGCCATAGATGCTGCGCTGTTCGAGCCACGCCATGGGCCGCGATTGCGCCTCGAGCGCTGCGGCCTGCAAGGCAGGCCAAGCGGGGTCGTTCGGGGCGATCGGAGTGCCATCCTCGGTCCGGCCAAGGCAATAACGCGCCCAGATCGCCGACACCAGCGCCAGCCCCGCAACCGGTGTGCCGCGCGCCAGACCGTCGCGGATCGACGGCACGATGAACCCCGCATGGCGGCTCGACCCGTCAAAAGCGACACGGCGTGTGGTATCCGCGATTTCGGGATTTGCGAAACGCCGCGCGATCAGGTCGATATAGGCGCTAGGCGTCTGGCCGGGCACGGGGGCGACGTGGGGTGCGATCTCCTGTTCCGCAATGCGGTGGAACAATGCGCGGATGCCGGGATGCGCCATCGTCGCGGCAATGGTGCCAAGGCCCAGCAGTTCACCTGCACCGCAGATCACCTGATGCCCGCCGTTCAGGATGCGGATCTTCATCGTCTCATGCGCATGCACATCGGCGGCAAAGGTTGCGCCCGCGCGGTCCCAGTCGGGGCGGCCTGCGCAGAAGTGATCCTCGATCACCCATTGGCGAAAGTTTTCATGTGTGACGGGTGCTGCGTCGTCGATGCCGAAAGACTGCGCCAGCGCCACCTCATGCGGGCCGGTGGCGGGGACAATGCAATCGACCATCGCATTGGGGAAACTGCACGCCCTGTCGATCCACGCGGCAAGATCGGGGTCCGACAGGCGCGCCAAGCCCACGACGGTCTGCCGCAAGATTGCGCCGTTGCCTTGCAGGTTGTCGCAGCACAGGCCGGTGAACGGGCCGGTCCCTCGCGTCCGCCGTTGCGCAAGAGCCGCGACCATCGCGCCAAAGGCCGTGCGCGGAGACTGCGGATGGGCGGCGTCATGGCGGATATCGGGGTGGGTGGTGTCCAGCCCGCCAGTCGCCGCGTCGATGTAATAGCCGCCTTCGGTCACGGTCAGCGACACGATGCGGATATCAGGCTGCGCCATCCGCGCGATCAGGGCGGCGTTGTCCGCCTCTACGGGCAGGAAATCGACCATCGCCCCCGTCACCTCGGCCGATTTGCCCGAAGGGTCGAGCGCGATCAGCGTCGTCAGGCAATCCTGCGCCAACAGCCTGTCGCGCATCGCGGCGTCACCGGCGCGCACACCTGCGCCGATGATCGCCCAGTCATGGGCCAGCCCCATCTGCATCAGCCGGTGCGTGTACCATGCCTGATGTGCGCGGTGGAAATTGCCAAGCCCGATATGCACGATCCCGGGCGACAGGTCGGCGCGCGCATAGGTCGGGGCCTGCACGCCAGCGGGTAACGCGCCCAAAGTCGCCAGCGACAGCTTTGTCAGCTCATCCATTGGCCACCGTCCACGTTATAGGTCTGGGCGACGATGTAATCCGCCTCAGCCGAGGCAAGGAAGACGGCCATGCTGGTCAGGTCCTGCGCGGTGCCCATACGGCCATAGGGAACGGCGGCACCGACTTCGCGTTTCTTCTGGCCCGGTGCCTTGTTTTCGTATTTGGCGAAAAAGGCATCCACCCCGTCCCAATGTTCGCCGTCGACGACACCGGGAGCGATGGCGTTGACGTTGATGCCATGCGCGATCAGGTTCAGCCCTGCCGATTGGGTCAGGCTGATGACGGCAGCCTTGGTCGCGCAATAGACAGCGACCAGCGCCTCGCCCCGTCGCCCTGCTTGCGACGCCATGTTGATGATCTTGCCGCCTTGACCGCGCGCGATCATGTGGCGGGCGACGGCCTGCATCGTGAACAGGGTGCCAGCGACGTTGATATCAAAGCAGCGTGCAAAATCGTCTCTGCTGATCTCTGCAATGGGCGCGGCAGTGAAGATTGCGGCATTGTTGATCAGGATGTCGATCTGCCCGCAATGCGCCACGGTGGCATCAACCGCGCTGTCGATGCTGGTCTGATCGGTCACGTCCATCTGCACGGCAAAGGCGGCGTCGCCCAGACGGGCGGCCTCGGCCTGTGCACGGGCAAAGTCGATATCGGCCAGCGCGACGCGCGCACCTTCGGCGATATAGCGTTCCGCAAAGGCCAACCCGATGCCGCGTGCGGCCCCGGTGATCAGCGCGGTTTTTCCTGTCAGTCGTGTCATGCGATGCGCAACCCTGTTTCGTCAAAGCGGTGGATGACATCGGCGCGCGGTGTCAGGTAGATGCGGTCTCCGTGGCGGAACCCGACCTCGCCATCGGCACGCACGGTGATCACATCGGCCAATCCGGTCTGGTGGACGTGAAAGAATGTGTCCGACCCCAGATGTTCGGACACGCCGACAACGCCGGACCATTCCCCCGCCTCTGCCGACACCGCGATATGTTCGGGGCGGATACCGATGGTGTGGGCGTTGTGTTTTGCAGCTTCGGCCCCCCCGATGAAATTCATCCGCGGCGACCCGATAAAGCCCGCCACAAACAGGTTGCGCGGCGCACGGTAAAGATCGAGCGGCGCGCCCACCTGTTCGATATGGCCCGCGCGCAGCACGACGATCTTGTCGGCCATCGTCATCGCCTCGACCTGATCATGGGTGACATAGACCATCGTGGTTTTCAGCCGTGTGTGCAGTTCGCTGATCTCCAGCCGCATGCCGACACGCAGGGCGGCATCAAGGTTGGACAGGGGTTCGTCGAACAAAAACGCCGACGGTTCGCGCACGATAGCGCGGCCAATGGCGACGCGCTGGCGCTGCCCGCCCGACAATTGCCCCGGACGGCGGTCCAGATAATCGGTCAGGTTCAGCACGGATGCGGCCTGCGCGATGCGCCGGTCCTGTTCCGCCTTGTCCATCCCCGCCATGCGCAAGGGAAAGGCGATGTTCTTGCGCACCGTCATATGCGGGTAAAGCGCATAGGATTGAAACACCATCGCCAGCCCGCGTTTGGAGGGCGGGGCGGCTGTCGCCTCGACCCCGTCAATCTCGATCCGGCCAGAGGTCACATCCTCCAGCCCCGCGATCAGGCGCAACAGCGTGGATTTCCCGCAACCCGACGGCCCGACAAAGACGGTGAATTCGCCATCCTCGATGGTCAGGTTCAGGGGGGGGATGACGGTGACATCGCCAAAGGCTTTGGTCACGTCTTTCAGAACGATGCGTCCCATGGGTCAGGCTCCTTATTTCACCGCGCCGAAGGTCAGGCCGCGCACAAGTTGTTTCTGGCTGAACCAGCCAAGGATCAGGATCGGCGCAATCGCCATCGTCGACGCGGCAGAGAGTTTGGCGTAGAACAGGCCTTCGGGGCTGGAATAGCTGGCGATAAAGGCGGTCAATGGCGCGGCATTCGCGGCGGTCAGGTTGAGCGTCCAGAACGCCTCGTTCCAGGCCAGGATCAGGTTCAGCAAAGCGGTAGACGCGATACCGGGCAAGGCCATCGGCAGCAGGACATAGGTGATCTCATTGCGCAATCCAGCGCCGTCCATGCGGGCGGCCTCCAAGATCTCGCCGGGGATTTCCTTGAAGTAGGTGTAAAGCATCCAGATGATGATCGGCAGATTGATCAGCATCAGGATCACGACTAGCCCTGTGCGGGTATCCAGCAGGCCCATTTTGATGAAGATCAGGTAGATCGGATAGATCACACCGACCGCAGGCAGCATCTTGGTCGACAGCATCCACAGCAGGATATCCTTGGTCCGGTGCGATGGCACAAAGGCCATCGACCAGGCCGCAGGCACCGCGATAAGCAGCCCCAGAACGGTCGACCCGCCCGCGATGAAGATCGAATTCCACAGGAAACGTGCGTAGTCGGACCGGTCCAGAACGGTGCGGTAATTGTCCAGCGTCCAGTCGAAAAAGAGCCACACGGGCGGGTCGGAGACGGCCTGAGCTTCGGTCTTGAAACTGGTCAGGACGGTCCAGAGGATCGGGAAAAAGATCAGCAATCCGATGGCCCATGCGAGCGCGGTATTGACCGATTTGCGGGTGGTGGTGACGGTGCGTGCCATGACTATTCCCTACCGGTCCAGGTTCTTGCCGACGATGCGCATCAGGAACAGCGCCACGATATTGGCGAGGATGATCGCATAGACCCCACCCGCAGACCCAAGGCCCACGTTCTGGCTTTCCAGCACGCGCTGGTAGATCAGATAGGTCAGCGTGCGGGTCCCGAAGGCGCCTTGGGTGGTGACAAAGATTTCAGCGAAGATCGCCAGCAGAAAGATCGTCTGGATCAGGATCACGATGGTGATCGCGCGCGACAGATGCGGCAGCGTGATAAAGAAAAAGCGGCTGAACGGGCCTGCGCCATCCATTTCGGCGGCTTCCTGTTGTTCGCTGTCCAGCGACTGGATCGCGGTCAGCAGGATCAGCGTGGCGAAGGGCAACCATTGCCACGACACGATCAGGATGATCGAAGGCATCGACGCCTCGGACAACCACAACACAGGCTCCGCACCAAAGAACCGCGACAGATGCGAGAACAGCCCGTTCACCGGATCCATGAACATGTTCTTCCAAACCAGCGCCGACACCGTAGGCATCACGAAAAACGGCGCGATCACCAGAATCCGCACGATCCCCTGCCCCCACATTGGCTGGTCCAGAAGAATGGCCAGCACTACGCCAAGCACGACAGTAATCACCAGCACCGACCCGACAATGACCAGCGTGGTCACGACAGAAGGCCAGAACGCGCTGGAGGTCACGAAACTGGCGTAATTCTCGAACCCGACCCAGCCTTGGAACCCGCCGCGCATCGGCAGATAGCGTTGAAAGGAAAACAGCACCGTCATGGTCAGCGGCACCAGCATCCAGCCCAGAAGCAGGATGACGGCTGGTGCCAGCATCAGGCGTGCAGCATTGCGAGAAGCCTTGGTCGACATGGCTCTGACCCTTTTGCATGACGGCGGGAAAAAACCAGAGGGGTGTTGACGCAACCCCTCTGGCAGGGGGAGGAAAGCCTAGTAGCCTGCTGCTTCCATGGCATCGGTGGTCAGCGCCTGGGCGTTGGCCAGTGCCTGTTCGACGGTCTGCTGGCCAGCCAGCATATTGGCGAACTCTTGTCCCACTTCGGTCGCAATCCCTGCAAATTCGGGGATCGCCACGAATTGCACGCCTGTATAGGGCACGTCCTGAATGCTGGGCGATGTCGGGTCAGCCGAATTGATCGACTGCAACGTCATCTCGGCAAAGGGGGCTGCCGCCAGATAGTCAGCGTTTTCGTAAAGCGAGGTGCGTGTGCCCGGTGGAACGTTGGCCCAACCTTCGTTTTCAGCGACAAGTGCGGTATAGTCGCTGCTGGTGGCCCAAGCGATGAAGGCTTTTGCAGCCTCGGTCGATTGCGATCCGGCAGGAACGGCCAACGACCATGCCCAAAGCCAGTTGCCGCGACGGCCCAAGCCGTTGTCCGGTGCCAGCGCGAACCCGACAGAATCGGCCACGGTGGAATCATTGGGGTTGGTGACGAAACTGGCCGCAACGGTCGCGTCGATCCACATGCCGCAGCGCCCCTGTTGGAACAGCGTCAGGTTTTCGTTGAACCCGTTGGTCGCCGCACCCGGAGGACCGTAGTTGGTCATCAGATCGTTGTAGAAGGTCAGCGTCTCGGCCCATTCGGGGCTGTCGAACTGGGCGTTCCAGTCCATGTCGAACCAGCGCGCGCCAAAGCTGTTGGACATGGCGGTCAGAAACGCCATGTTCTCGCCCCAGCCGGCCTTGCCACGCAGGCAGATGCCATAGACATCGCCTTCTGTCATGGCGGCGGCAGCTTCGCGGATGAAGTCCCAAGTCGGTGCATCGGGCATGTCCAGACCGGCGGCTTCCATCAGGTCGGTGCGATACATCACCATCGAGCTTTCGCCATAGAAAGGTGCCGCATAAAGCGAACCATCCACGGTCAGGCCGTCGCGGATCGCGGGCAGCAGATCGTCCGCGTTCCATTCGGCGGGCAGATCGTCAAGCGACACAAGCCAGCCATTCGCGCCCCAGATCGGAACCTCGTAAGTGCCGATGGTCATCACGTCGAACTGGCCGCCGTTGGTGGCCACGTCCTGCGTCACGCGCTGGCGCAGCACGTTTTCTTCCAGCGTGACCCATTCCAGCGTGATATCGGGGTATTTTGCGTTGAAATCCGCCGTCAGGCCCTGCATGCGGATCATGTCGCCGTTGTTCACGGTCGCGATGGTGACGGTCCCTGACGGCGACTGCGCAAAGCTTGCCGAAGCGGCAGCAATGGCCAGCGCACTCGCCAGACCGAGTGACGTTTTGATAGACATCCGAACTCCTCCCTAGGATCAATAGATGATGGGCGCAGGCTAGGATAAATAGTCACGCGACGTCAATCATAATTTTGCGCGCGTAAACTTTTACGCTGATGCGCGCATCACGAGCTTGCCCTCGAACAGGATTTCAAGCCTGTCAGGCGCAGGCGTTTCCCCTTCGATCATCCGGAAAAGCGTTTGCGTGGCGCGCTTTGACACTGCTTCGTAATCCTGCGCGACGGTGGTCAGCGGCGGGCAGGTAAAGCGCGAAAACGGATGGTCGTCGATCCCCGCGACCCGCATCGCCGACCCTGCGTCAAACCCGACACGCAGGCCGCGCGCATAGCAGGCCGACAGAAACCCGATCGCCAGACGGTCGTTGCTGCACAAAACGGTGTTCGATTCGTGCTGGCCCGCATCGAGGATTTGCAGCGCCCCTTCATAGGCGATGCGTTCGAATTCCCAGCCCGTCCCCGCCACGCGGAGGACCTGCGGATTGTGGCCCAGCCGTTCCATGATCTGAAGATAGGCATTGCGACGCTTGTTCGCGTTCGGGTTGACAGGGTCCATCTCGAAGAAACACGGCGGCGCGCCGGTGCGGCACAAATATTGCACGATCTGGCCCACGAATTGGGCGTTGTCCGACCCGATGAACGCCTTACCCACCCCTTCGATGTTACTGTCGAACAGAACGGTGGGAACATCCTTGCAGAACCTTTCGATCTCTGACTTGTCCGACCTGCGCCCCAAAGGTGCCAGCAGCACGCCCGCAGGTTTCAGCGACCGCAGGCTGTCAAGAATGTCGTTTTCCAGTTTCTGATCGCCATGGGCGCTGAACAGGATCGGCCAGAACCCCGCGTCGATGCAGCGCTGTTCGATATTGCGCGCGATTTCAGCAAAGAACGGGTCCGCCAGATACGGCACGACGACCCCGACATTGCGTGTCTGTTTGCGGTTCTGGTTGATCGCAAAGATGTTCGGGCGATAGTCGAATTCGCCCAGCGCCTTTTCGATCTTTTCGCGCGTTGTCGGGCGCACGCTGGACGGGTCGTTGAAGTATTTCGACACGGTCGGGCGGGAAATCCCCGACAGGCGGGCGAATTCCTCCATGTTTCTGATCTTGGTCATCCGGTCCCATATCGCAGTTCTTCCCACTTAGCATACCGCAAACATGCCGCGGCGAAACCCATAAGCGACGCGCGTCAAGAAACACGCAAACTTCGTGCAGCGCCCCGCGCAACCTGCTAGGGTGCCGCATGCTCAGATTTTTCGATATGTTCGGCCGGTCCTCGGAATTGACGGCCCTTGACGAAGCACTCAAGGCGGCGGGCCTGCACCCGCTGTTGATCCCCGAACCCGTGAAGCTGACGATCCTGCAACTGCAACGCAAACATGCCACGCAGAACCGGGCGCAGGCGTTTGCTGACGCCGCGCAGCTTTTGGCCTATTGCGTGCTGGAACAGGCCCAATTTGCGGCCGTCAACGGCGCTGGCGCAGCGGAAAACGCCGAAAAGCGCGTGGCAGCCGCGCTCGACGGGGCCAACCCAATGGACGAAAAACTGATCTTGCTGGCGCTACATTCGGGTGTGATCTCTGAAGAGATGGCGGACCGGTTCGACATCGACAGCGACGAACCGGCCACAGGTCCCTAATAGACCCCCGCAAAAGACGTCGGCGCAAGCGATGGCAACACACGTATCGCGGTGCCGTGCCGCACCCGTGCGTGCAGGTCGATCACGTCATGATCCAACAGCCGCACGCAGCCCGACGAGACCGCCTGCCCCAGATATTCCGGCTCGCAGGCGCCGTGAATGCGGTAAAGCGTGTCCTCGCCGTTCTGGAACAGATAAAGCGCGCGCGCGCCGAGCGGATTGCCGGGCCCCCCGGCCATTCCACCGTTCGCAACGGAATAGGGTTCTAGTTCCGGCTGACGCGCGACCATTTCGTCAGGCACCCGCCAGCGCGGCCAGCTGCGGCAGAATTGCAGGCGGGCATTGCCGCTCCATGCAAAGGCATCCGCACCGGTGCCCGCGCCATAGCGCATAGCGCGGCCGTTCTGGCCCACCAGATGCAGAAAGCCCGCGTCGGGATCGACGATGATCGTGCCGGGCACATCGTCCGGAAACGGGTTGTCGACCTCTTGCCGCCACAGATGCGGCGGCACGACGTTTTCGGGCACGGCGGGGATCGGGAAAGGTTCATCCGTGATCGCGCCGTAATGCGCGGGCAAAAGCGGCATCACGGGGCTTTCGGGCAGGATGACGGGGGCTTGCGGCGGTGCGGTGTCCCGCGCGGGCAGACCGCAGGCGGACAGCGCCAAGGCAGAGCCTCCGGCAAAAAAGCTGCGTCGTTTCAACATATGTCTGGTCCTAGGTGGCTGATGTTCAGGATCGCCACGCCTTTGCGCGGCGGCGAAGATCAGCCCCGACGCGGCGGGTCCAGATGGCTGCCGGTCGTCACCCCTCCGGGCAAGGCGATGGCGACAGCAAACGGCGCGTCATTTGCATGCGGGATACCGCCCATCATCGTCGCGCTATGATCGACAATCGCGGGGAAACACTGCGCACCCGTCAGGATCGCGATCCGGCACCGCTTTTCCTTGGCCCCAGCATGCACAGCCGCGTCCGACACACCAGTTATTTCGTTGCTGGCAGGGGTCGCGACGAACAGGGCCTGCGGCGACGCCGCTTGCGCCAACGCGCCCAAGGGCAGGGTGACGACAATCAGGCAATAGATCAGAAAACTGCGGCACATCTGCATAGGTCCGACTTAAGCAATGTCAGACCAGACCACAACGCGGATTGCCCCGCGCGACATCAACTCACCGCGACGAAGGCGCGCCTGCCATGCCCTTCATGATCGCGCCCAGCACACGGACGCGACCGGCCCGCGGCAACATCGCAAGCGACCAGCCCAAAAGCTTGGCCAGAAAACCGGGGCGGACCGTTCCTCTTTTGCCCAAAGCAGCCAACGCGCCGCCTGCGATTGTTTCAGGCGTTGCGGCCTGCCCCATCTGCATCCCCGCGCGCGCGGCAAAGCCGGTGCCGACAGGGCCGGGTGCGACAGACAGGACACTGACGCCACGCGCACCCAATTCGGGCGCGATACCTTCCGCAAAACTTTGCACAAAGCCTTTGGTCGCGGCGTAGGTCGCCGAATAAGGCGCGCCGCTGAAGCCCACGAGCGAGCTGAACAGAACAATACCGCCCCGGCCCTGCTGCGCCAGTCGTTGCCCGAAACCATGGCACAGGGCCACGACCGACCGGCAGTTCAGATCGACCATATTGGCCTCTGTCGCGGGATCGAGATCCAGAAACGCCCCTGCGGACCCGAAGCCCGCCGCCGCGATGACCAGTCCGACAGAGGCCGCATCGGTCTCGACCAGCAAGGCGGGCACGGCGGCGGGGTCCGACAGATCACTGGCAATGACCTGAACTTCGACGCCGAAGCGTGCAGAAAGGTCCGTGGCGAGGGTCTCCAGCACATCCTGCCGCCGGGCGACAAGGATCAGATCAAAGCCCCGCTCGGCCAGCGCGACAGCAAAGGCGCGCCCGATCCCGTCACTGGCCCCGGTGATCAGCGCAGAGGGGCCGAAGCGGCCTTTGAAATTGTCGTCCTTGGTCATGATGCGCCCTTTCATCTGGCGTTGTCGTTAGGCGTCGGCAAGGCGAAGCGGCCTGTCGGCGGCCGGTCTGCGCGACTGGGTCAGCGCGAACATCTGCGGCGTGAAAGCAAAGGCGAGCGTCACGGACAGGGCAACGCCACCCGCGACCGACATCGCGAACGGCGGCCAGAACCCACCGCCCCCAAGGATCAGCGGCAAAAAGCCCCCGACCGTTGTGATCGTGGTTGAAACGATGTGCCGCGCCGATCCAGCGACCACATCGACCATCGCAGCGCGGTCACCGGCACGGGCGCCTGCGTCCTCTTGCAGCCCCGACAGCACGATCAGGGCCGCGTTGATCGACACGCCGATGGACCCGATCACCCCGATGATCGCGTTGATCCCGAAAGGATAGTTGAAAACCGCAAGCGCCAGCATCGACAGCCCAGCCGACAGGCCCGCCACTGCAAAAGAGATCAGCGTCAGGCGGAAGGAATTGAACGTCATCACCACGACCGCGATGGACAGGGTGATGATCAGCCCCAATGGGGCGACCAAGGCCTGCACCGTACTGTCGCGTGCGTCGGAATCGCCGCCGGTCTCCAACCTCACCCCCTCTGGCAGAGTGAAATCGCCTGCCTCAAGCAGCGCCATCGCCTCGGCCAGCGCGACGGCGGGCAGGACGCCCGGCATCAGGAAGGCCTGCACGTTGTTGACACGCTCGCCGTTGCGGCGGGTGATCGTGCTTTCGGACGGCTCCATCCGCAATGCGCCCAGCGTCGACAATGGCACGGCGGGAAACTGGCCCGCTGCCGCGATCTGCGCAGCGCCCGGTGCCAGGATCGGCATATCACCGATGGCCACCGGATCACCGCGCAGGCCCGCGCCAAGACGGACACGTACCGGCAATTCCTCAGTCCCCTCGAGCAGCGATCCACCCGTCACACCTTCAAGCCCCGCCTCCATCTGGCGGGCGATCTGGCCAAGGTCGAGGCCAAGCAAACGCGCGCGTGCCTCGTCCACATCCAGCGTCAGTTTGGGTGTGCCCCCCGCGACGCCGGTGCGGACCATGGCCACGGACGACACCGTCGCCAGCCGCGCGCGCAGATCGTCGCCCGCAGCCCGCAGCGCGTCGATATCCTGCCCGACAAGGCGCAGTTCGACGGGCGCATTGACCGGCGGCCCTTGGGTCAGGCCACGGATCACGAACCGCGCTTGCAGGAATTGCGGCGGCAGGCCGGTTTGCAGGTGGTCCAGCAGGCGTGCCGTCGCATCGGGCGATGCGGTGCGGATCAGCGCCTCGGCAAAGGCGGGGGCCTGATCGCGGCCACCGACCATGTTGTAATAGAACGCAGGCGCGGACCGGCCCACAACCCATGCGACGTCAAGGATGTCCTGTTCGGCGGCAAGAACCGCATCGACCGCGCGCACGATGCGGAGGGTTTCGTCGATGCCGGTACCGGGGGGCAGGTCGACTTCGATATGGAACTGGTCACGGTCAACGCCGGGAAAGAATTGCGGGGTCAGGCCGGGGAGCGACAGAAAGCCCAGCACCGGCAGGACCAACGACAGCGCCACCGTGCGCCAGGGATTTGCCATCGACAGGGCGAGAACGACACGAAAGCCGCGCATCAACAGCCCCTCCCGCGCGGGCACGCCATCGCCCGGCAGCAGCCAGCGGCCCGCAATCGCTGGCGTGATCGTGACAGCGACGACAAAGGACCAACCCAGCATCACGATGACCGCAATGGCGATGGACCCGACGAAGTCCCCCGCTGGCCCCGGCAAAAGCAGCAACGGCAAAAAGGACAGGATCGTCGTGACCGTCGAGGCCGCCAGCGGCATCGTCAGCCGCCGCACCGATCCTGCGACGGACTCCAGCCGCGACAGCCCTGCGCGCAGGCGTTTGCCGACCTCGTCGGTCATGACGATGGCGGCGTCCACCAGCAGGCCAAGGGCCACGATCAATCCGGTCACGCTCATCTGATGGATCGGCACGGCCAGCGCGTTCAGCGTCGCAACCGAGGCCAGCGTGACCACCGGCAATACCATCGCGACGATCAGCGCTGACCGCGCGCCCAGCGTGACGAACAGAACCGCAACGACCAAGGCCAAACCGATCGCCATGTTCAGGCCCACCTCTGCCAGCCGGTCGGATGTGTAGCGGCTTTGGTCGAACACCGTCTCGATGGTCAGGCCCCACGGCAGGGTTTCCGCCTGCGCGGCGACGTCATCACGGATCCCGGCCATCCAGCGGTCCACCTGCAAACCCTCGCTCAGCTTGGCGGACACAAGAATCGCAGTGCGGCTTTGAAAGAACGCAGCCTCGGCCACGGGGGCGCGGGGGCCGCGCGTGATGCTGGCCACATCGCCCAGCAGGGTGACGCGGCCTTGGGCATCTTCGCGCAGCACGACCGCGCGCAGACGGTCCAGCGATGTGATTTCCCCCGTGATGCCGAGCACAAGATCGGTGGCCTCACCGCGCAACCGGCCCGCCTGCACCTTGGCATCGGCGGCGCGGATCGCGGCGGATACCTGATCCGCCGTCATGCCCAATGCGGCGATCCGGTCGGGGTCGAGTGTCACCAGCACTTCTTCTTCCGGCAGGCCATGCAGATCGACCAGCGACGTACCCGCCACACGGCGCAGGCGGTCAGCCAATGCCTCGGCTTCGCGCGCGGCACGGGTCGCGCTGAAGCCGTCGGGCATCGTCAGCGCAAAAATCGCGGCATAGCCGCCCGCACCGTCGCTATTGAACGCGGGTTCCTGCACGCCGTCAGGAAAATCGCGCTGCGCATCGGCGACGGAATCGCGGACCTGCGCCCAGATCTGTTCGATCATCGCGGGGTCGATGGTTTCCACCAGTTCGACCGCAATCACCGAAACGCCCGTGCCCGAGGTCGAGGCGACCTCGGCGATTTCGGGGATGGCGCGCAATTCGGTTTCGATCTTGGCAGTCACCAACGCCTCGACCCGCGCGGGATCGGCACCGGGAAAGACGGTGGTGATCGTGGCGAAGATATTGGTGATGGTCGGGTCTTCCTGCCGCCCGATGGACACAAGCGACGACGCCCCCGCCGACAGGATCACCAAAAGCGCCAGCAGGACAAGCCGGGGTTGACGAAAGAACAGCGTATCCATGACGGTCACTCCTGCGGGGTGGCGGCAAGTTGCACGATCTGGCCCGGCGCGACGCGATCGGGCGCTTGCGCGACGATGCGCGCGCCGGGGGGCAGTTCACCGCGCAGGAAGACCTGCGCGCCATCGCTGTGGATCACCTCGACCGCAGCCGGCAAAATGCGGTCGCCGTCCGGTGTCTGTTCCAGCGCCATCACCGACCAACTGCCGCGCACACCTTCGCGCAGGGCGGACAATGGCGCCCAGTATCCCGGCTCTGGCACGACCTGTGCCAGTATCAAAGAGACGTTGTCGCCCAGCACCGGGTCCAGATCGGCGGGCAGATCCAGCACGATGGACCGGCTCCGCGTACCTGGGTCCAGATCGGGGCGGATCTGACGGATCGTGGCCGTCCCGACGGTGCCACCGACAACGACGCTGACGCGGTTGTCAACCTGCAATCCTGCCGCAAGATCGGGGGGCAGTCCGACGCGGGCCCGTGCCGGGGCCGCATCGAACAGAACCAGCACATTCTGCCCAGCTGCGACCGTCTGTCCCGGATCAGCAAGGCGCGCGCCCACGCGTGCCGCGAATGGCGCAATCAGCACCGATTTTTCAATCTGCACGTCAACGCCCGCGATCCGCGCCTGCGTCGCCGCCATCCCGGCCTCTGCGCGTGTGAGGGCAAGACGCGCGTCATCCTGTGCCGCTACCGACCGGAAACCCCTTTCGGTCAACGCATCATTGCGTGACAACGTCAACCGCGCGAGTTCGGCGTCAGCGGCGAGCGCGGCAAGCTCTGCTTCGAGCGCGGCACGTTGAGGTGTCAATGCGCTGGTGTCCAGACGGGCAAGGACAGCACCGTCGGCAATGAGATCACCCTCTTCGACCAGCACCTCTGTCACACGACCGCCCAATTCGAACCCGAGATCAATGCGCGCGGCCGCTTCGATCTGGCCGGTGAAGCGGCGGGAAACAGTATAGCTGTCGACATGCGCGATCTGCATCGCGCCAACTGTGGTTGCAGGTGCAAGCGATACGGCACCCGCGTCGCCTTGCGCCGATATCAGGGCGAAACCCGCGTAGACAGTCGCACCCGCACCGCCAAAAACCACGAGCGTCATGCCCAATGTCAAGACGCGGCGCAGACGGCGGCGCAAACCGGTTGTCGCAGGATGGGTCATGGCCCGATCCCTTCATATGTGAGCATCACTTACATATGTGAGAATCACTCACTTTGGCAAGAGGTTTTCATTGCGGCCAGAATCGGCGATGTTGCGCTTGGCGCTAGCTTGCAAACCAATGTGAGCGATGCTAACTTCTGTTGCGCCCCATATAAATGCAAGCCACTTGCACAGAAGGACCAATCACGATGTCCGATGACGTTCTCTCAGTTGGCACGACCGGGGGGGGCGTAACCCCAAAAACCGCCTATCACCACGGCGATCTGCGTGCGCAATTGATTGCCGCGGTGCGCGATCTGGTAGAAACACATGGGCCCGACGGATTTTCCGTCGCCGAAGCCGCCCGGCGGGCAGGCGTCAGTTCGGCGGCACCCTATAAGCATTTCAAGGATCGCGACGAAATCCTGCGGTGCGTGGCAGCCGAGGCCATGGACAGACTTTACGCCGCGATGGCCGCTGCATCGGACCCCTATCCCGCAGGATCGCACGAGGCCGTGGCAGCGATCGGACAGGCCTATGTGGACTTCGCCAAAGCCCAGCCCGGCGTGTTCCGGCTGGTGTTCGGGCTGACCGACGGCCACGAGAACGCCCCGGAACTGCAACAAAAAGGCGATAGATGCTTCGGCGTCGTGGTCGCGCATGTGGCCACCCGCCGCAATGCCCCGGAGGACGACCCGGATGTTCTGAGCTACGCCTATATCCTGTGGTCTTTCGTGCATGGCCATTCGTTTCTGGCCATCGATATGAAGCACCATGATGTCGGTACGGAAATCGACGACTGGGCATTCCTCATGCGCGTCAGCCGCGCGATCCTTGCTTCCTGATCCGGTTCGCGACGGGACCGCGTCCGGGGCGCTGTCACCAAAGACGCGACCCGGGGAAACGCGGACAGATCGAACCGCAACGGCGGATCAGGCAAGAAACGACGTTCAGAACCAGTGGATCGTTCATACGCTGGGTGAAAAGGCTGACTGAACCGCCACCCCCGAACACCCCGACGCTTAGCTACCCCCCAGAACGAAGGTCGATCCGACCCCCCATGATGTGTCACCGTCAAACGACTGGGACATCACACCATAGATGTCAGCCCGTGATGAAATGCCATAGCGGAGCCCGAAAGCCATCGCATCTGCACCATCGTCCGTTCCCGACAATCCGGCAGCCCCGGTCCATTGCCCGATCATCGGCGCCCGCGTCTGCAAGGCAGCGAGGCCGCGGTCGGCGGCAGCGCGCGACATGCTGATATCGCGACCGTCCACCCCGTCAATGCCGTCCAGACCGTCAGCGCCCGGCGCGCCTTGGGCGGCAGGAGCAGGCGTGGCGCTAAACAATTGCGCGCCAGATGCCTTGGTGACGCTGTTGCGGTCACCCGATTCAAAGTTCGCGATATAGGTGCCGCCGGTGCCACCCGGAACGACGACATTCGTGACACCCGGATTAACGATAAACGACACCGTGCCGCCGCCGTGCTTGCTTAGCCCGACGGTTTGTGGGCCGGTCGCGGTGCTGGTGAGCCGCCATGCGGTATTGCCGTTGGCATCGACGCCGAGGCTGGTCAGATTGTTTGCGTAGCCTGCATTCGCTGTGAATAGTAGTGTCAGGATAAGTGCGGTGGATTTCATCATTTTGCCTTTCAGGGAAATTTGGGATCGGACATGTTTGACGACCGCCAGCGACCAATCGCGACGATTTGCATCAAAAGGTTTAATGTCCGGTATTCGGCCAGGGCGGACCTGTGGAGGCCGGCCCACTTGACTGCCTGTGGCAGCACAGTTTGCCCGATGCATATGCACCAAGGCCATGGTTTCCCCGAAAAGTGATGAGAATACCGCAAACGGCGCGCGTGGCAGAATGCTGTCTGCGGCGAGATCATGAAGCAACATAGAGACACTCTTTACACAGGGGTCGGTAACAACGATTGGCCCGGTTGTCGTTAACAGAATGCTAATGCAGATTGTAATATGTCTTTTTAGACAGCGTCACTGAATGGATCTGAAACAGAGGCTCTTTTGCACCGTTATTGTTTCGATATGAAATACAGATTGCCTTTAATTCGACGCAAGTTCGGGTTGTATTTTGCCGAATCACTCAGACGCCTGGTGGTTGCCAAAACCGCTGAACCGCGTCGTTCTGGCGGCAATGGTACTGCCCTGACGACGCCGTCAAGCGTTCATGAGGACGTGACGCAACCGCGCCAGCCCCGCGTTCAGCGTCGATTCAGCGCGATCGGGGCTGTCCGCCTCGATGTAAAGCCGCAGTTCGGGGGCATTGCCCGAAGGGCGCAGATGGACGATCCGGCCATCCATGCAAGTAATCCGCAGGCCATCCGTGAGGTCGACCGTTCGTTCGGCAAGATCGAGACTTTCAAGAAAGCCCGCACGCCGCTGCGGATCATCGGTCAGCGCAGCAACGAGCGCGGCTGACGTTTGGATCGGCACATTCTGCAACCTGTCGGCGGCGGTGACCCGCGCAGGTTGCGCCGCCACAAGCCGCGACAACGGCGCGCCCGTGGCTGCCGTCAGCACTGTCAGCATCGGCAGCATGGCGTCACGCGTCATCAAGGCCGGCAGCGGCCCAGCGGGCCCTTGCGCATCGAAGCCCAACAGAAACCCGCCGTTCGCTTCGTATCCCACGACCTTGCCGCCCAGCGCCTGCATCCCCGCGATCACATGCGGAGAGCCGATCCGCGTGCGCAGCACCTTCGCGAACCCGGCAGCGTCCGCCCCGGAATTAGAGGATATCGGGGTCACCAGATGTTGCGCAGCAAGACAGGCAGCCGTGATCTGCCCCATGATATCACCGGGCATGATCCGGCCGGTTTCGTCGGTCATCAGCGGACGGTCGCCATCACCGTCCGTCGACAGGATCGCCGCGACGCCATGGGCGCGCGCCCATATGGCAAGCTGTGTCCTGATCTGCGGATCGACCGCCTCTGTATCGACCGGCACGAAGGTGTCGGACCGGCCCAGCATCACGACCGTCGCCCCCAGACCCCGCAGCAGGTCCGCCGTCAGGTCCCGCCCCACCGCGCTATGCGCATAAAGCCCAAGCCGCAGACCGGACAAGACCGTGCCGAAAGCCTGCAGATATCTGTCCTGATAGGCGCGACCGACATCGGCGGATTGCGGCGCAGGACCGGCAAGGTCGGCACGGTCCTGCCCGAGCGCGTCCAGAATAGCGGTTTCATGGGCCTTTGTGATCTCGCCCTCGGGCGTGTAGAACTTCAGCCCGTTACGATCGGCAGGAATATGGCTGCCCGTCACCATGACGGCCGCCGCACCCGCCCGCATCGCGTCAAGCGCCAGCGCAGGCGTCGGCACAGCCCCGCAGAGCGTGACCGCAAGCCCCGCCGCCTGCCCGGCCGCCGCCACGGTTGCGGCAATGGCGGGCGACGATGCGCGCAGGTCATGCCCCACGAACAGCCCGGTTCCCATCGGGCAGCTGGCAGCAAAAGCGCGCACATGATCGGTGACAAGCGCGGGCGTCAGGTCGGTGACAAGTCCGCGCAATCCGCTGGTGCCGAATGAAGGGGGCATCGTGTCTCCTGCTGGTGTCGGGCCGTTCTAGCGTGGCGGGGGATCAAGGGCAATTGAACGAAATGCGCGGCAAGAGTCATAAGCTTGCCGCAATTCGGCCACGGGTCATCCCCGCCTCCGGGCCAAAAGGAAGGTCCGACAAGGCCGATCCTGGGGGGGATTGACGATGTCCACATTGCTCTCGGTCACTTATCTGACCACGCCTGATGAACTTGCATGGTCCCGGATCACCGATCTGGACATCGTGCAGTTCGGCGGCGCGGAGATGCTTGTCGGCATCACCCGCTTTGACGGCGTCGTGCAAGGCTGGACCATCGGTGGTCAGGCGCTGGCGGCTGGTCCGGTGTTGGCGCTGGATGGCGGCGATGTGGCGGGCGGGCGCGGGTCCATCGTCACCGTGCAAAGCCCGACCGGTGCCGCGCTTTTGATCGGGGGCGGTGCGGACGGGGCGTTCCAGCAGGTCGGGTTGGCAGGTGGCCAATGGACCAGCAATGCGACCTATCCCATTCTGCCGGGCTTCCTGCCGGGGCTGACCGCATCCGTGGGGAACGACCAGATCGTTTATGGCGCACTGGCGGGCCGTGACGGCGTGGCCGCCTTGCGGCTCGACGTGGACGGGCCGTTCATCGCGGAGCTGGCGACCACGCCGACCGGCGGCCCCGTCGCCGCAATGACCACGGCGGCGGGGTTTCTTTACACAACCGACGCAACCAACAGCCTGACGGGATGGCAGGTTTCGCCCAACGGCACCCTGTCGCAGGTCGCGGCCCTGACGCCCGCAACCGGCCTTTGGATCACCGATCCGACCGTGCTGGACAGTGCCGTCTTTGATGGCGTCACCTATCTGGTGATCGGTGCCGCCGGCAGCAGCAGCCTGACCGTGGTCGAGGTCGGCGCGCAGGGGCAACTGTCGATCCGCGACCATCTGATCGACACGCTGCACACGCGGTTCGGCGGAGTGACCGCGCTCGACATGGTGACCGAAGGCGGGCGCAGCTATGTCATCGCGGGTGGCGCGGATGACGGGGTTTCGCTGTTCATGCTGTTGCCGGGCGGGCAATTGGTGGCGCTTGCCCACATCGAGGATACGACCAGCATCGGTCTGGACAATATCAGCGCGATTGCCGCGCGCGGGCGGCTTGGCGGGCTCGACATCTATGCCGCCAGCAGCAGCGAACCCGGCGTGACACAGTTGCGGTTCGACACCGGCGCGCCGGGCGTCACGCTGACCGCCATGCCGCCGGGCGGTGCGCTGACAGGGACAGTCGGTGCCGATGTGCTGATCGGCGGCGCGGGTGCGGATATCATCAACGGCGGTGCCGGTGCCGACATCCTGCGCGATGGCGGCGGCGAGGATGTGCTGACCGGAGGGGCAGGCGCGGACCTGTTCATCCTGACCGCCGACAGCAACACCGACACCATCACCGATTTCACGCTGGGCGAGGATCGGCTGGACCTGTCGCTCTGGCCGATGCTGCGCGACATCAGCCAGTTGACGATGACCATCACACAGACGGGTTTCAGCATCGGCTATGGTGACGAAGATCTGATCATACACAGCGCCGATGGCGCGCCCATCGACTATCGTTTGTTGAACAACGCCGATCTGCTGGGCGCGATGCGCCTGCCAGCGACCCTGACCCCCGGCTTTGCGGGTCCCGTCACACCGCCCCCTACGCTGACACCCGACGCGCCGGACAGCGTGCCGGATCAGGGCGGTCCGTTTTCCATGCAGGCCGCGCTGCGCGTGCTGGCGTCCGACAATGTCGCGGATCTGCGCGGTGCCTTGCAGGGGCAGCCGGTGCCAGCCCCCACCGGGGACCGCGCGATGACCGGCACGGGCGGCAACGATTCCCTGACAGCGGGCGCAGGCGCGGACCTGTTGCTGGGGCGGGGCGGCGATGACCTGCTGACCGGCGGTGCCGGTGCGGATATCATCATGGGCGGCAGCGGAAACGACGATCTACGCGGCGGGGACGGCCATGACCTGCTGATCGGCGGCAATGGCGACGACCGGCTGGAAGGCGGGAACGGAAATGACCTGCTGATCGGCGAGGCAGGGGCAGATACCTTTGTCTTCAACCGCGGGCAGGACCTGATCGCCGATTTTGAGCAGGGGCGCGACCGGATCATTCTGGACGAAAGGCTATGGACGGGCCTGACCTCTGCCGCGGACCTGCTGTTCGTTTATGGGAGCCACGATGACACGCGCGTCACCATTGATTTCGGCAACGGAGACATCCTCTGGATCGATCACGTGACCGATTTCAACGCGTTCGCCGATGATATCGCGCTGTTCTGACGCTAGTTCGTGGCCGACCGCAGGCTTGTCGCCAGACCGAACACGGTCAGGGCGGGAACCAGCGCGCTTTCGGTGCCATAAATCAGGTCGCCGTCCTGCACCATGAACTTGCCTGCCGAAAACAGCCCGTCCGCCGTGGTCAGGTCGATGGTGAACACGACCCTTTCCTGCGGCGGGCCGGTCACGCCGTCGCGGACCTCTGAAAGGTCATATTCGCGCAGGATCAGGATGCCCTTGGGGTTTGCGGTGCTGGCAGCAACACCACCGATCAGCGCCATCGCCTGCAAGGCGGACACGTCGGTGGTCGGAAATTCGACTTGCGACTGCAAGCCTGTGGCCCCCAGCGCCAGAAATTTGCGTTCATCCGGCACGATCAGCACACGGTCGCCGCCTTGGATGGCGACATCAAGCCCCGGTTCTTCCAGCAACCGCTTCAGCGGGATGCCGTAAACCCGGCCACCGCGCGTCAGCCGGACCTGTGGATTGACATAAGTCGGGATCACGCCACCCGCCAGCGACAAAAGATCCAACAACCGGAAATTGCGGTCGGGGATCTGATAGATACCAACCGCACCCACGCCACCTGTGAGGTTGGCGGAATTGCCACGCCCCGGTTCCACGACAAGCTGGACCTGTGCGGACGGGATCGTGCGCACCAGTTCTTCCTCGATCCGGGCGCGGGCGGTGTCAGGTGCCATACCCGCGACGGCCAATTCACCGATATAGGGCACAAAGATCCGCCCGTTCGAACTGACCTGCGCCTCTTGCAAGGGTGTCGCGCGCTGACCGACCCCCGCCAGAAGCGAGTTTTCCTCGGCGTCCCAGATCGTCAACTGAATGGAATCGCCCGGCGCGATCAGCAGCGACGCGGGCTGTTGCACGGCGGGCAGCCACGGCAGTTGCGTGATGTTGCGGTCGGGCCAAGCCCGCAGAATGGGCAGGGTCGCGCGGTTCACTTCGTAGACAGTGAAATCATAGGCGGGTGCTTCGCCTTCGGCCGCAATATTGGCATCGGCTGCGGCGAGAACCTCGGACTGGAAACCGGCACTGCGCGGCAGGCTGCACCCTGTCATTGCGATACAGGCTGTCACGGCCAGGATCCGCTGCAAAATCAAAACCACTGCCCCTTTTGACGTCTTGTCGTCATTTACGCAGAAGTTTCACGCCACGACAATATCAGCAGCATAGAAGTCTGGCGCGGTGGTGCGTGCGCAACAGAAATCGTGCGACTGCGACCGTCAGAAATCGATCGCGATGCCCTTTTTCTCCCAGTCGCCAAAGCGGACAGGTTCCGGCCCGTCGCGTCCGCCCAATTCGGGCGGCAGGTCAAGTTTGGCGGCTTTGCGGCGTTCGGCGGCCTCTGCCAGCGCGCGCTGGGCGGCGGGGGGCAGGTCCTTGGGGGCGTCGTCGGTCATGGCGCTGTCCTTGTCGGCGGTCATGGTTTGATATACGCCGCCCTGACCCAGCTTCAAGAGTGACCCCATGGACCAATCCGGTTTGCTACCGCGCCGCAGCGCCCATCACCTGCTGACGCAGATCACGACCGAAGGCCGCCTGATGGCCGAATTGATCGCAGGCGGTGCGCTGGCGCAGCTGGCGCCCGACGACCGGGCGCGCGCGCAACGGCTGGCGACAGACGCGCTACGCGGGCTGGACCGCGCCGACCGGATGCTGAAACCCTATCTGAAAAAGCCGCCGGGCGATCATGTGATGAACGCGCTGCGGCTTGGGCTGATCGAACTGATGCAGGGCGAGGCAGCGCATGGCGTGGTGAACGCCTATGTCGAGATCGTCGAACGCAACAAGCGCACGCAGACGATGAAAGGGCTGGTCAACGCCGTCCTGCGCCGCATCGCCGACGAAGGACCGGAGGCCTGGGCCAAACGCCCCGTGCCGCTGACCCCCGGCTGGCTGCGTCAACCACTGGTCGCCGCATGGGGCCGGGATGCCGTGACAGGAATGGAGGCCGCGCATTTCACCGGCGCGCCGCTGGATCTGACGGCGAAAGGCGATCCCGAAGCCTTGGCCGCATCCTTGGGCGGCGTGGTTCTGCCGACCGGCACGGTGCGGCTATCGCAGGCGGGGCAGGTGTCCGGCCTTGCAGGCTATGACGCGGGTGACTGGTGGGTGCAGGATGCCGCCGCCGCCATCCCCGTCAAGCTGCTGGGCGATGTGGCGGGGCTGCGGGTGCTCGACCTGTGCGCCGCCCCTGGAGGCAAGACCTTGCAACTGGCGGCGGGCGGTGCCGATGTCACCGCCGTCGATCTGTCGGAAAAACGGATGACGCGGCTGTCGGACAATCTGACCCGCACAGGTCTGACGGCAACGACCCTGATCAGCGACGCCTTCGCCATCACCGACGGCAGTTTCGACGCTGTCTTGCTGGACGCGCCCTGTTCGGCCACCGGCACGATCCGGCGACATCCTGACCTGCCCTATGCCAAGGACGGGTCCGAATTCGGCGACCTGATCGCGCAGCAAGAAGCGATGATCGACCATGCGCTGACGCTGCTGCGCCCCGGCGGGCGGCTTGTCTATTGCACCTGTTCACTGTTGCCCGACGAAGGCGAGGTGCAGGCGGAAGAGGCGCTCTCCCGCCACCCAGGCCTGCGTCTGGTGCCCCCCGCGATTGCCGGCCTGGACCCCGCATGGATCACCGAGGAAGGCGGTTTGCGCCTGCGCCCCGACTATTGGCCGGATCTGGGCGGCATGGATGGGTTCTATATCGCCGTGCTGACAAAGCCCGCGTGACTTGACCGGCTGGCTTTCCTATGGTCCGCATGAACCGGGCTGACCAGCCTGCAACTTTTGGGCCGCAGTCGATGGCAGAGCATTCAACATGGCGGGGCCGCCTTGCGGCCTTTTTCGAACGGCACCACGCAAAGCGGGCCGGACGTGCCGCCGTCACTACGACCTTTGCCTTGCCGCCCGAACCACGCCGGATCGGGCTGATCGGGAAGGGCCGACAGTTGACTGCGGGCGAGTTTCTGTTCTCGGGCCTGCGCATCACGGCACCTGAACTGTCGATCTGGGATATCGCGCCAAAACGCCCCGACGTGATGGCCGATATCCATCGCTGTGACTGGCTAGATGATCTGGCTGCACTTGGCGACGATGCCGCGCGTGCCAAGGCGCAGGTTTGGGTGTTTGCATGGATCGCGCGGTTCGGGGCAGGCACCGGACCAGGCTGGCAGGTTGGCATCACGGCGCGACGCTTGCGCAACTGGATCGACCACAGCGATTTTCTGCTGCGCAAGAAGGACAAGACCGCGCAAGCGGCTTTCATGCAAAGCCTTGCGCAGCAGGCGCTTTTTCTCGGAAGACGCTGGCAGCACGACACAAAGGAAATCCCCACAATTGCGGATGCGATCAATGTCTGGCTGACACTCAACGGGACGGGCGCGCCTGTGGATCAGGCCGTGCAGGCACTGGCGACCGCCTGCCGGACACAGGTCGATGAGACAGGTGCGATCGCGTCCCGCAACCCGGCCTCTTTGCTGGCGATTCTGTCGGACCTGGTGGACACCGCCGCAACGCTGACCGCTGCAGGACGACCCTTACCGCCCGATATCACCCAAACCATCGATCGCATCGTCCCGGTCCTGCGCGGCCTGCGCCATGCCGACGGCGCGCTTGGCCGGTTTCATGGCGGCGGACGTGGTGCAGAGGGACAGCTTGACGCGGCACTGGCCGGGTCCGGGGTCAAGACCCCTGCCACGCAACCGACGGCCATGGGATTTGCACGCCTGACGGGCGGGCGCACAACACTGATCGTCGATGCCGCAGCACCGCCGGTCGGCGCAGCATCGCGCGACGCCCATGCCAGCACGCTGGGGTTGGAACTCACCTCGGGCCGCCGCCCCCTGATCGTGAATTGCGGATCGGGCGCGCGGTTCGGTGACGACTGGCGGCGCGCAAGCCGGGCCACGCCCAGCCATTCCACGCTGGGGCTGGATGGTGCGTCGTCATCGCATCTGGGCCGCACATCCGACGAATGGCTGACAGACGTACCCAGCCTTGTGCGCGCAGAGGTCTTCGCCAAAGGCGACGGGAGCAAGATTGATCTATCGCACAATGGCTATCAGCCGACCCACGGGCTGACCCATGCACGCCTGCTGCATCTGTCTGCCGACGGGCGTCACCTGTCCGGCGAGGATCTGCTGACAACGCTCGGCCCAGAGGACGAGGCGCAGTTTGACCGCCTGTTCGACCAGAGCCTGCGCGCAGGGATCCGCTTTGCGATCCGGTTTCATCTGCACCCGGACGTCACCTGCACACCCAAAATGGACGGATCGCTGGTATCGCTTGGTCTGAAATCAGGTGAAATCTGGGTGTTCCAGCACGACGGCGCTGCACAATTGACGATCAGCCCGTCAGTTTATCTGGAAAACGGGCAATTAAAACCGCGTGCCGCGCAACAGGTGGTTTTATCCGGCAGCGCTTTGTCCTATGCGACACGCGTCCGGTGGTCGTTCGCCAAGGCTGATAACACCCCGCTTGCGGTGCGTGATCTGGCCCGCCAAGAACCATTGGACATCGCTGAATGATCTCGAGGACCTGATGACCGACCTTGCACCGTTGCGCCGCGCGCTGATTTCCGTTTCCGACAAGACCGGGCTGATTGAACTGGGCCAAGCGCTTGCCGCGCGCGGTGTGGAAATCCTGTCCACCGGCGGCACCGCCAAGGCGCTGCGCGAAGCCGGGCTGGACGTGCGCGACGTGTCCGATTTCACGGGATTTCCCGAAATGATGGACGGTCGCGTCAAGACGCTGCATCCGGTGGTCCATGGCGGGTTGCTGGCACGGCGCGATCTGGAAAGCCACCGCGACGCGATGGTCGAACATAATATCGGGCCGATCGACCTGCTTGTCGTGAACCTCTATCCGTTCGAGGACACCGTCGCCAAAGGCGCCGATTTCGACACCTGCATCGAAAACATCGACATCGGCGGGCCTGCGATGATCCGTTCGGCCGCCAAGAACCACGCGTTTGTCGCCGTGGTGACGGATGTCGCGGATTACGACGTGCTGCTGGCGGATATGGATGCGCATGACGGCCAGACCACACTGGCCCTGCGCCAGCGCCTTGCCCAGACCGCCTATGCGCGCACCGCCGCCTATGACACGGCTGTCAGCACCTGGATGGCGGGGGCCATAGGCGATGACACGCCGCGTCGCCGGTCGTTCAGCGGGACCTACAAGCAGACGATGCGCTATGGCGAAAACAGCCACCAATCGGCGGCGTTCTATACCGATGGCACGGGACGGCCCGGTGTCGCGACCGCCGTGCAGCATCAGGGCAAGGCATTGTCCTATAACAACATCAACGACACCGATGCCGCGTTTGAACTGGTGGCGGAATTCGCCCCCGCAGACGGCCCTGCCGTGGCGATCATCAAACACGCCAACCCTTGTGGTGTTGCACGGGGGGCCTCGTTGCTGGAGGCTTACCAGAACGCCTTTGACTGCGACCGCACCAGCGCCTTTGGCGGGATCGTCGCGCTGAACCAGCCGCTGGACGAGGCGACGGCAAAAGCCATCGTCGAGATTTTCACCGAAGTCGTGATCGCGCCCGGTGCGTCCGATGCCGCCAAGGCGGTGTTTGCGGCCAAGAAAAACCTGCGCCTTCTGACCACCGACGGTCTGCCCGATGTGACCGCCCCGATCACCACGTACCGGCAGGTCGCGGGCGGGATGCTGGTGCAGGACAAGGACACCGGCCATATCGGGATGGATGATCTGAAGGTCGTGACCAAAGTCGCGCCCACCGATGCGCAGATGGCGGACCTTTTGTTCGCATGGAAAGTCGCCAAACACGTCAAGTCCAACGCTATCGTCTACGTCAAGGACGGCGCGACCGTGGGCGTCGGCGCGGGCCAGATGTCGCGTCTGGATTCCGCGCTGATCGCCGCCAAAAAGGCCGAACGCATGGCCGAGGCGATGGGCCTGCCCGCACCCCTGACCATCGGGTCTGCCGTCGCGTCGGATGCGTTTTTCCCCTTTGCCGATGGCCTGCTGGAAGCCGCCGCCGCCGGTGCGACCTGCGTGATCCAGCCCGGTGGGTCGATGCGCGATGACGAGGTGATCGCCGCTGCCGATGACGCCGGTATCGCGATGGTGTTCACCGGCATGCGCCACTTCCGGCACTAGGAGAGCACCGATGCGCCTGATGTTCTGGACCGGGTTCTGGGTCTTTCTGATCGACCAGATCAGCAAGTATTTCGTCGTTCACTGGCTGGGCCTGATCACCGACCCGGACGGGATCATCGAGGTCTGGCCGCCTTTCATCGAATTCCGCATGGCGTGGAACCGTGGCGTGAATTTCGGCCTTTTCGCTGATTACGACATGCGCTGGGCCTTGGTCGCGCTTGCGCTGTTGATCACCGGCGGCGTGATCTGGTGGCTCAACCGCACAGGAGGCACCAAATGGGTCTATATCGCGGGGGGTTTCCTGATCGGCGGGGCGATGGGCAATGTCATCGACCGGATCATCTATGGGGCTGTCGCGGATTTTCTGAACATGTCCTGCTGCGGGATCAACAATCCATATGCGTTCAACGTCGCGGATATCTCTATCTTCATCGGGGCCATCGGGCTGGCCTTTCTCGCCGATGACAGCAAGAAACCCGCGTGACCTTGGCAGGTTCATGCGGTAATCATCCAGGACAAAGCAAAAAGGACCTCTGATGCGCGCCCTTGTATTTTCTGGAATTGCCCTTGCTTTGCTGGGAGGGTGCAGCAGGAACGACGGCTCTTTGCGTGACTTCGGGACCGTGACAATCGGCCCGGCCGAACAGGCGCTTGTGACCGCGAACCCACTGCTTATGCCGCCGACGCTTGATCTGCCACCGCCGACACCGGGACAGGCCAACCGCGCGAACCCGCGCCCGGCAGCCGCGCGGTAGCAAGGCCTTCACATCGGCGTATGGCGGCTTGAACATCGGGCCGGGCGGCGTAGCTTGAAGCATAACGAACGACACCGGAGGGGGCCCATGTCACGCTTTTTCGCCGCAATCGTCCTGACCTTTCTGGCGCTGACCGCCGCCGCAGAACAGGTCACGACCTACACGCTCGACAATGGCATGGATGTCGTCGTGATCGAGGATCGCCGCGCGCCTGTCGTCGTCCACATGGTCTGGTACAAGGTGGGGTCGGCGGACGAACCCGAAGGCATATCCGGTGTCGCGCATTTTCTGGAACATCTGATGTTCAAGGGGACCAACATGCTTGCGCCTGGTGAGTTTTCACAGGTGGTCGCGGCCAATGGCGGCAGCGACAATGCTTTCACCAGTTTCGATTATACCGCCTATTTCCAGCGTGTCGCGGCCGACCGTCTGGACCTGATGATGCAGATGGAAGCGAACCGGATGACCAATCTGGCGCTGACCGAGGATGACATCACCTTTGAACGACGGGTCGTCCTGGAAGAACGCGCACAGGTCACCGAAAGCAGCCCCGGTGCGCTGGCGCGTGAACAATTGATGGCCGCGCAATACCAGAACCACCGCTATGGCGTGCCGATCATCGGCTGGCAGCACGAGATTGCGCAGCTCGACATGCCGGAGCTTCTGACTTTCTATGAACGCCATTATGCCCCCAACAACGCGATCCTGATCGTCGCCGGTGATGTCGACCCCGAAGAGGTGCTGGCGCTCGCGCGCGAACATTACGGCCCGATTCCGGCCAATCCCGACCTGCCGGAACGTCTGCGTCCGACAGAGCCGCCCCAGCGCGCCGAACGGCGGATTACCTATGTCGATCAGCGCGTCAGCCAGCCCTATCTGACCCGCAGCTACCTAGCGCCACAACGTGAAACCGGCGCACAGCAAGATGCTGCAGCACTGGTCTATCTGGCAGAATTGCTGGGCGGGTCGCCCTTTACATCCGAGCTTGGCCGCGCGTTGCAGTTCGACACGCAGACCGCGCTTTATACCAACGCGAGCTATAGCGGCATGTCGCTGGACCAGACGACCTTTTCATTCGTGGTGCTGCCGGCCGAAAACGTGTCCTTGTCCGAAGCAGAGGCCGCGATGGACAACGTCATCGCCGCCTTCATGGACAGCGAGATCGACCCGGCCCGGATGGAATCGATCCGCACCCAATTGCGCGCGTCCGAGGTGTACGCACTTGATGACGCACAAGGTCTGGCGCGGCGGTACGGCATGGCGCTCAGCTCGGGCCTGACGGTCGCGGATGTGCAGGCCTGGCCCGACATCCTGCAATCGGTGACGCCTGAACAGATCAAGGATGTGGCCGCCCGCATTTTCGACCGGAACAAGGCCGTGACTGGCTGGGTTGTCGCCACCCAAGAGGAGGCACGTTGATGCTGCGTATCCTGACGATCCTCTGGTTCGCCCTGCTTGCAGGTGCAGCACAGGCCGAGATCGACATCAAACAGGTCACATCCGACGGCGGGATCAATGCCTGGGTCGTCGAAGAACCCAGCATTCCGTTTGTCGCCTTGGAAATCCGGTTTCGTGGTGGCGCATCGCTGGACCTGCCCGGTAAGCGCGGCGCGACCAACCTGATGGCCGCCCTTCTGGAAGAAGGCGCCGGTGATCTGGAGGCGCAGGCCTTTCAGACAGAACTGGAACGTCTTGCGACGCAGTTCAGCTTTCGCGCGACCGACGACACGATTAGCATTTCCGCGCAATTCCTGACCGAGAACAAGGCCGAGGCGCTGGCGCTGCTGGAACAGGCCCTGACCGCCCCCCGCTTTGACCAATCCGCCATCGACCGGGTGCGCGCGCAAGTGCTGGCAGGTATCGCCAGCGACGCGCTCAACCCCCGCAGCATCGCCGATGCGGCCTTTGATGCGGCGGCTTTTGGTAATCACCCCTACGGCTCGTCGCTTGATGGCACGGTCGACAGCGTGACCGCGCTGTCGCGCGACGATATTCTGGACGCCCATCGCAACGCGCTCACCCGTGATCGGCTATATGTGTCGGTCGTCGGCGATGTGACGGTCGATCAGGTCGGCCCGATGCTGGATACGCTGCTGGGTGACTTGCGCGCCGAAGGGCCGCCACCGCCTGCCGATGTCGCGTTCGGGCTGGACGGCGGTGTCACCGTCATAGATTTCGACAATCCGCAATCCTTTGCCCTGTTCGGCCATGCTGGCATGAAACGCGATGACCCGGATTTCTTTGCTGCCTTTATTGTCAATCACGTCTTGGGTGCGGGCGGCTTCGAATCGCGCCTGATGACCGAAGTGCGCGAAAAGCGCGGCCTGACCTATGGGATCGGCAGCTTTCTGGCGCCGATGTTCCACGCGGAAACGGTGATCGGCAGCGTCGCCTCTTCGAACGAAACGATCGCGGAGGCGATCGAGGTGACGCGCGCCGAATGGGCACGTATGGCCGATGAAGGTCTGACCGAAGCCGAGCTTGCCGCTGCCAAGACCTTTCTGACAGGCGAATACCCGCTGCGATTCGACGGCAATGCCGCGATTGCGTCGATCATGGTGGGGATGCAGATGATCGACCTGCCGCCCGATTACGTCATCAACCGCAACGATTACGTCGAAGCGGTCACATTGGAAGACGCAAACCGCGTCGCGGCAGAGCTGTTGCGCCCTGACGCGCTGCATTTCGTGGTGGTGGGCCGCCCCGAAGGGCTGGAAAGCACCCAGTAACGCGAAACGCCCCTGTCAGAATCGCGCGGTCATGCTATGGATTGTGGCATGACCGCATCCGCCCCCCAGATACAGCCCCGTCCGGTGATCCGGCAGCTGGATGAAGCCGCCATCAACCGGATCGCGGCAGGCGAGGTGCTGGAAAGGCCCGCCTCTGCCGTCAAGGAACTGGTGGAAAACAGCGTCGATGCTGGGGCAACCCGGATCGAGGTGGTGATCGCCGATGGCGGCAAGACCCTGATCCGCGTCAGCGATGATGGCTGCGGCATGGCCGCAGACGATCTGCCGCTCGCCCTGTCGCGCCACGCGACGTCCAAGATCGACGGGTCGGACCTTCTCAACATCACCTCTTTCGGTTTCCGGGGCGAGGCGCTTGCCTCGCTTGGCGCAGTGGGTCGTCTGCTGATCACCAGCCGCATCGCGGGCGACAGCGCGCATAGCATCGCGGTGTCGGGCGGGCGGATCAGCGACGTGCGCCCCGCCGCGCTGACCGCTGGCACGGTCGTCGAATTGCGCGACATGTTCTACGCTACGCCTGCGCGCCTCAAATTCCTGCGCACCGACAGGGCCGAGGCACAGGCCGTCGCCGATGTCGTCAAGCGGCTGGCGATGGCCGAACCCTTTGTCACCTTTGTCCTGCGCGATGCGTCGGACGGCGACACCCGCGTTGTGTTCCGCGCAGATGCACAGACAGGCGATCTGTTCGATGCGCTGCACGGGCGGCTGCAAACCGTGCTGGGCCGCGATTTTGCCGATAACGCGCTGCGGATTGATGCGGAACGCGACGGGTTTCACCTGTCCGGCTATGCCGCCTTGCCCACCTATTCGCGCGGGGCGGCGGTGGCGCAATTCCTGTTCGTCAATGGCCGTCCGGTGCGCGACAAGATGCTGCTGGGGGCCTTGCGCGCCGCCTATATGGACGTGCTGTCGCGCGACAGGCATCCGGTGGCGGCGCTGTTTGTCGACTGCGACCCAACGCTGGTCGACGTGAACGTGCATCCGGCAAAATCCGAGGTCCGCTTCCGCGACCCCGGCACCGTGCGTGGGCTGATCGTGTCCGGCCTGCGGCACGCGCTGGCAGGGGCGGGCCACCGCGCATCCAGCACCGTGGCCGATGCGACACTTGGTGCGATGCAGCCGCAACCCGTCGCACCGCGCGTCTACCAGATGGACCGCCCGAGTTTCAGCGCGCGGTCGCTGACCTTTCAGGCGCAGGCCCCCGGCTTTGCGGAAATGGCCGCTGCCCGCGTGGAACCACAGGCCGACGATACCAGCGCCGACCTGCCTTTGGGGGCCGCACGTGCGCAGGTGCATGAAAACTACATCATCGCGCAGACCGCCACGGGCATCGTCATCGTTGACGGTCATGCCGCACACGAACGGCTGGTCTATGAAAAGCTGAAAAGCCAGATGGCCACCAATGGCGTCGCGGCCCAAGCGCTGCTGATCCCCGAAATCGTGGAACTGTCCGACCACGAAACCGCCGCCCTGCTGGATATCGCGGATGATCTGGCACGCCTTGGCCTGACGATTGAACCGTTCGGCGGCAACGCCATCGCCGTGCGCGAAACGCCTGCGATCCTGGGCGAGATCAACGCCGCCGCCATGCTGCGCGACATCCTCGACGAACTTGCCGACCAAGGTGACAGCGCATCCTTACAGGCCCGGATCGACGCGATCCTCAGCCGTGTTGCCTGTCACGGCTCGATCCGCACGGGGCGGCGGATGCAGGCCGCGGAAATGAACGCGCTCTTGCGCGAAATGGAAGCGACGCCGCATTCCGGCCAATGCAACCACGGACGGCCCACTTACGTGGAACTGAAACTCTCTGATATCGAAAGATTGTTTGGCCGCACATGATCCAGATCGGTGATACTTCCTACGCGTTCAGCGATCCGGTCGTGCTTGCGGTGCTTGGCGGGCTGGCCACCGTGCTGCTGATCCTGATCCTGCTGGTCACGACCCTGCGTCGCGCGGGGCAATCCGCCGAGGCAGTGACATATGTCGCGCAACAGATGGGCCGGATGTCGCAGGACATGATCGGGCTGGCGCAGGGGCAGAACCAGTTGGCGGGCAATATCCAGACCGTCAGCGACGCGCAGGCCAATGCGCAGGTCCGGGTGATCCAGACGATGGAGGCGCGGCTGGCCGAGGTGCAGGCACAGGTCGCCGAACGGCTGGCCGATAACGCGCTGAAATCGGCGCATTCGCTGGCGGAAATGAACGAACGGCTGAAGGAGACGCTGACAGGCAGTTCCGAGAAGACCACCAAAAGCCTGACCGAATTGCAGGAACGGCTGGCCACCATCGACCGCGCGCAGACCAATATCGAAAAGCTGTCGGGCGATGTGTTGTCCTTGCAGGATATCCTGTCGAACAAGCAACGGCGCGGTCTGTTCGGGGAAATCCAGCTGACCGATATCGTGTCAAAGGCGCTGCCCACTGACAGTTTCACGCTGCAGGCAACATTGTCCAACGGCAAGCGCGCCGATTGTCTGGTGCACCTGCCCAACCCGCCCGGCCCTATCGTGATCGACGCGAAATTCCCGTTTGAATCCTACGAGGCGCTGGCACGCGCCGATACGCAGGAGTTGCAGAAAATCGCGCTGCGCGATCTGGGCTATGCGGTCCGCAAACATATCAAGGACATATCGGACCGTTACATCATCGAAGGCGAAACCGCCGATGGCGCAATCATGTTCCTGCCATCCGAGGCGGTCTATGCAGAACTGCACGCCCGCCTGCCCGAAGTGGTGCGCGCCGGTTTCGATGCCCGTGTCTGGATCGTCTCGCCCACGACCTGCATGGCCACGCTGAACACGATGCGCGCGATCCTGAAAGATGCGCGGATGCGCGAACAGGCGGGTGCCATCCGCAAGGAATTATCGCTGCTGGGTGGCGATGTGGACAGGCTGGTCACACGCGTGGGCAACCTTGACCGACATTTCGGTCAAGCGGCGAAGGATCTGGAAGATATCAAGATTTCAGCGGAGAAAGCGGGCAAGCGTGCAAACCGCTTGGATAACTTCGACTTTGCCGAAATCGCGCCGGATGACGCACCGTTGCCGATCGCGCCACCGGAAACGTAGGGCGGGGTTCACCCCGCTGCCCCCTGTCAAATGCCAATGAACCGCTGCGCGATGCGCGGCAGCAAGGCGTTGAACCGCAAAGGCGCGTCTGTTGCGGCCAGACAGATGCAATCCGCACCCTGTTCCGCGACCGGCGTGTGGTTCAAATCCTCGTTCGCGACCTCGATATCGCCCGCGCCGAAACGGTCTGTTTCGTCGACGAAGGCACCTTGCAGCACCAGCGTCAGTTCAGTCCCGCGATGCCCATGATCCGGCACAGCCGTGCCTGCGGGGATGCGCAGCAACCGCACGCTGGCACCGCCTTCGGTTTTCAGTACCATTTGGCTGACCCCGCCGCCGATCTTGCGCCATTTGACGCGGTCCAGATCGCCGTTGACGTAATCGCGCAGGGGCGCGGGAAAGACGCCGCCCGCAGGCTTTGCCTTTGGCAATGACGTCTGGGGCGCGTTCATGATCCGCGCCATGGCGTCAGCAAGCGCATCTTCGGCCATATCGACAGGTTCTGCATCCAGCATCACCTCGCCGCCCACCGCCTCGAATTCGGCAAGCGCCGCGCGGCAGGTGTCGCACATGGAAATATGGGTAGCGACCACCAGATTGAACGCCTCTGGCAAGGTGCCAGCGGCATAGCCCATCAACAGGGCATCGGTCAGGTGGTGTTTGATCTTTGTCATCTGCATGTCACTTCATTGTGTGGCGCAGGCGTTCCAGCGCCAGCCGTATCCTTGATTTGATCGTGCCAAGCGGAAGGCCGGTTTCGGCGGCGATTTCGCTATGGCTCAACTCGCCGAAATAGGCGCGTTCGATCAGCTTTCTTTGTTCTGCGGGCAAAGCGGCAAGCGCCTGCCCGAGTTGTTCCGTTTCCTGTTGCAGACCCATGGCATCGGCCTGTTCAGGTTCGGCCTCTGGTCCCCAGGGCAAATCCTCGGGCTCGGGCCGCTTTTGTTTTCGCAAAAGGTCGATCCGGCGGTTCCGGGCGATCGTGAATATCCAGGTGGACACACTCGCCTTTGCCGGATCGAACAGATGGGCCTTGTTCCACAAGGTCACCATCACTTCTTGCGCGCATTCTTCGGCCAGGTCCGGGCTGGCCCCCGATTTCATGAGAAACGATTTCACACGCGGGGCGAAATAGGCGAACAATTCGGCAAAAGCCGCCTTGTCCTTGGCGTCACGCACGGCGGCAACTTGCGTCACCCATGCCATGCGTTTGGTCGTTGCCTCTGCCATCACCCGATTTGCCCCCGTGGCGCGAATACCCGCGTTGCCTGTCCTTTTATAGACGGGCATCACGGTGACTGCATCAGCTTTCGCAAGGGTATGCATCTCGTTCAACATGTGTTTATTACGCCGCGATCTGGCGCTTGGATCAGTGGGTCACAAAGTATTTTGCGTGATCCGTCCCAAACCGCGCTACGTAACTAACAGACAAGAAACGACCGGGGCGACGGAGACAGTATGCTGGTAGAGACAGGGACAACCGCGCCCTTGAAGATTGCGGTGATCGGGGCGGGGATTTCGGGGATGGGCGCGGCCCACACATTGGCAAGGGATCACCACGTGGTCCTCTTCGAGGCTGAAAACCGGCTGGGTGGCCATGCCCGCACAAGGATGGCAGGCCAGCATGGCGACCAGCAGGTCGACACCGGTTTCATCGTTTTCAACTATGCCAATTATCCGCATCTGACGGCCCTGTTCGACGATCTCGACGTGCCGGTTATCAAAAGCAACATGAGCTTTGGCGCGTCTTTCGGCGGTGGCAGGCTGGAATATGGCCTCGCCAGTCTGGATGCCTTGTTCGCCCAGCGCAAGAACGCAGCCAACCCGCGTTTCCTGCGGATGGTCCGCGACATCCTGCATTTCAACAAACACGGTCTGGCGGCCAGTCAGGACCAGAGCCTGACCATCGGCGGGTTGCTGAAAAAACTGCGCCTGTCGGATTATTTCCGCGACCATTATCTTCTGCCGTTTTCGGGCGCGATCTGGTCCACGCCCAAGGAAAAAATCCTCGATTTCCCCGCCCATGCGATGATGACATTTTTCGACAATCATGCCCTCTTGGGGGCGACGGGCCAGCATCAATGGTACACGGTCGACGGTGGCTCGCAGGCCTATGTCAGCCGCCTTGCCGCCGATATGGCGCGCCGCGATGTCGATCTGCGGCTGGGTGCGCCTGTCGATGCAGTCCGCCGCCGGCCCGGCTGGGTCGAGGTCAAGGCCAAAGGCGGCGAGTGGGAACGCTTTGACGAGGTGGTTTTCGCCAGCCATTCCGACCAGAGCCTTGCCATGCTGTCGGACGCCTCGCAGGTCGAACGCGACACCTTGGGCGCGGTGCGCTATCAGCCCAACAGCATCGTGCTGCATTCGGACACCTCCATCATGCCCAAGCGCAGGCAGGTCTGGTCGTCTTGGATCTATACCGAGGCGACCGATCAGCAGGGCGGCGAGATCGACCTGACCTATTGGATGAATTCGCTTCAGCCTTGGCTGAAGGCCGACACGCTGATGGTCACGCTGAACAGCCGCCGCCCGATCCGCGAGGACTTGATCTGGGACGAGGTGACGCTGCACCATCCGGTCTATGATCTGGCCGCCCTTGCCGCCCAGAAAACAGCCGCTGCGATGAACGGCACAAACCGCACGTGGTTCTGCGGCGCATGGATGAAGAACGGTTTCCACGAAGACGGGCTGTCCAGCGCGCTTGAGGTTGTCGAAAAACTGAACGCGCCCGAACGCATGGCGATGGCGGCAGAGTGACCGCGCGGGTCGAACATATCGCCGGGGAAACTTATCACGGGCGGCGGGGTGCGACCAAGAACGCGTTCCGCTATTCCATCGACTATGTGCTGCTGGATCCGGAAACCGCACCCGACGCGCCTGCGCTGTTTGCACGCAACGGCGGCAACCTGATGTCGCTGCATGACACCGACCACGGCGGGCCGCCCAAGCAAGGACGCGGTGCCGCATGGGTCCGCGATGTGCTGACCGCGCATGCGGTTCCGCAACCCGACCGGATCATGCTGCTGGCGCAGCCGCGTGTGCTGGGCCATGTGTTCAATCCGGTGTCGTTCTGGCTGTGCTATGACGACAATGCCCTGACCACGATCATCGCAGAGGTCACCAACACCTTCGGCGATCGCCATTCCTATCTGTGCCGCCATGACGACGGGCGCGCCCTTACCAAGACGGAAACGCTGGCAGCGCAAAAGGTGATGCATGTTTCCCCTTTCCAGCCCGTAGAGGGTGGATATGTGTTCCGATTTGATATCCAGCCTGACAGCGTCGGCATCTGGATCGACTACACCCGCGGCAATGGCGGGGTCATCGCCACGCTGACGGGCGCGCGCCGCCCGATCAGCAATGGCAGCATCCTGCGCGCCGTACTGCGCCGTCCGTTCGGGTCGCGCCGTGTGCTGGCGCTGATCCACTGGCAGGCGGTCAAGCTGTGGTGGAAGGGTGCCACGTTCCGGTCGCAGCCCGCCCCGCCGCAGGACGAGGTCAGCCGGTGAAAGCCCTGACCGAAAGGTTGCCTGCCTTCAGCCTTTTCGCGGCGGTCCTGTCGGGGGCCGGTCTGCCGATCTATATCTATGCACCGAAATACTATGCCGACACCTATGGCGTCAGCCTGTCAGCATTGGGTGCGGTATTGTTTGGCCTGCGGCTGTTCGACGTGGTGCAGGACCCCGTGCTGGGCTGGATCAGTGAACGGCTGACGCGGTTCAAGAAGCTTGCGATCACGCTGACCGCCTTTGCGCTGGCGCTGTCGATGATCGGGCTTTTCGCCGTGGCCCCGCCCATCGCGCCGATCTGGTGGTTCGGCCTGACGATCACGGGGCTGTTCACGGCGTTCAGTTTCCTGACGATCAATTTCTACGCCCAAGGGATCAGCAAGGCAGGCACGGCCGACGGTGGCCATGTCCGGCTGGCCGCGTGGCGCGAGAGCGGGGCCTTGCTGGGGGTCTGCATTGCCGCTGTCATCCCTACCGTGCTGATCGGTGTGGTGGTCGACCCCTTTGCGGTGTTCGCCTTCGGCTTTGCCGTGGTCACGCTGATTGCCGTGTTCTTCATGTGGCCGGAATGGAAAGGCCGTGTGGCGCAGGAACCGTCCCATATCCGCGACATCCTGGCCGACCCTATCGCGCGGCGGTTGCTGATCCTTGCACTGGTCAATGCCACGCCGCTGGCGGTGTCATCCACCCTGTTCCTTTTCTACGTCGAAAGCAGGCTGGGCGCGCCCGGTTGGGAAGGGGCGCTGCTTGTTCTCTTTTTTCTGGCGGCGGCGCTGTCGTCGCCCGCATGGTCCGCGCTTGCCCGCCGGTTCGGGGCAAAGCGCGTCTTGCTGGCTGCCATGGTCCTCGCCATAGCGTCATTCGGCTATACGCTGACTTTATCGACCGGCGATGTGATCCCGTTTGCGATCATCTGCGTATTAAGTGGTGCAACGATCGGGGCAGACCTGACCTTGATGCCCGCGATGTTCGCCAAACGCATGGCCGTGATTTCGCCTACCGGCGGGCAAGGTTTTGGCCTTTGGTCGCTGGTCAACAAGTTCACGCTGGCCTTTGCGGCAGTCGTCCTGCTGCCGTTGCTGGAAAGATCCGGTTTCGTTGCCGGCGCGACCGATTTGCCGGACGCGGCATTGACGACCCTGACGGTGCTTTACGCATTGGTGCCGTCGCTTTTGAAACTGTTGGCGATCGGCCTTCTGGTCGCCACAAAGCTCGAGGAATAAACGATGTCGTTTATCACCTATATTTTGATCGGCGCGGCTTTGATGGCGGCGGCTGTCTATGCCAAGACCCGCTTTGCGTCGTTCCTCGCGCAGAAACCGGACGATTATACCGATGGCCCGATGTTCGACATCCGCGAGAGGTTCAATGGCCCTATCGTGTGCGAAGGCGTCATTTTCGGCCCCACCGGCAAGGTCTCGTCGCGGTTCGTCGCCGATTTCCACGCGACCTGGAACGGCAATGTCGGCACGATGGTCGAAAAGTTCCATTATGACAGCGGATTGAAGCAGGACCGTTGCTGGACCCTGACCCTGTCGAATGACGGCACGATCAAGGCCGAAGCCCCCGATGTCGTGGGCACAGGCACCGGAAAGCAGCAAGGCTCCGCCGTTGTGCTGAATTACCGCATAAAACTGGCCGACGAGGCTGGCGGTCACGCGCTTGATGTTACAGACTGGATGTATCTGACATCAAACGGGTCGATCATGAATCGCAGCCAGTTCCGCAAGTTCGGGATCAAGGTTGCCGAGCTTGTCGCCACAATGCGACCGCGGGATCAGGCCTACGCGGGAGAATGACGTGACCGAATGGCAAGGAAAACGCTACTGGATCGTGGGTGCAAGCGAAGGGCTGGGGCGTGAAGTTGCCCTGACCCTCAGCCGCGCCGGGGCAGAGGTGATCGTGTCCGCCCGGACCGAAGACAGGCTGAAAGATCTGGTCGAGGATTTGCCCGGCAAGGCATCTTACGTCACCGTCGACGTCGCTGACCGCGCATCGGTGGAGTCCGCCGCTGCCGAGGTCGGGCAGATCGACGGGGTCGTCTATCTGGCCGGTGTCTACTGGCCGATGAAGGCGCAGGACTGGGACAACGAAAAAGCCGACATGATGGGCGAGGTCAATTTTCTGGGCGCTTCACGCGTCGTGGGGTCGGTCATCAAGGACATGGTCGCGCGCGATGCCGGTCACATCGTGCTGGTCGGCTCGCTGTCGGGCTTTCGCGGCTTGCCCGGTGCCATCGGCTATTGCTCGTCCAAGGCGGGCATGATGGCGCTGGCGGAATCGATGCAGGCCGATCTGCGTAACACGGGCGTGCATGTGCAGCTGATCAACCCCGGTTTTATCAAGACACGCCTGACCGAAAAGAACGATTTCAACATGCCGTTCATTATGACGCCGCAGGATGCAGCGAAAGAAGTGTTCGAGCATATGAACACCGACACGTTCAAGAAGAGCTTTCCCTTGCTCTTTTCTTGGGTGTTCCGCGGGTCACAGTTCATGCCCGACTGGATGTATTATCGGCTGTTCGGCGCGAAGTGACCGGCGCATCTGTTGCGCCAGATCAAGGCCGCCTGTGGTATCATCGCGCAAGGTCGCACCAAGGGAGGGCCGCAGATGTTACCCATTTCAGCAGACAAGGTGGCCGAGGTCATCATCCTCGCACGTGAACTCGACCGCGCCGGAAATGAATTCGACGGTTTCGTCGATCGTCTGAACGAAGATGAACAGGCCGGGCTTGTCGCACTGTTCTGGATCGGGCGGGGTACATTCGACCCCGAGGATCTGGCCGAGGCTGTCCGCACCGCAATGGCCGAAGCCACGACACCCACAGCGACCTATCTCAAGGGATCGCCCCACCTGGCCGACCATCTGGAAAGCGGGCTGGAGGCGCTGGGCATCGACAGCAGCGAAGTCGAGGACGACCTTTACCGCCCCGTCTGACCCATCGCGCGGTCGAACCAGACCTGCGCGCCTGCCCAGACGCCGCTGTCCATCCGGTCCAGCGTCGACAGATGCGGCAGCAGTTGTTCGGCGAAATCCTCGCTGCTTTCGGCGGGCAGCATGCTGGGCAGATTGTCGATGGCGGTCACGTCCAGCACAGGGCTGTCATACACGCGCAAGGCAGGCGCGTCCCAAGTCGTTGTGCGGTCATAGACCTTGACCGGGGAAAAATCGCTGTCGGGGTCGCAGGCGATATCGCCGATCACCGACAGGCGGCGCGCGGCGAGTTTGGCACTGGCGGGCACAAAGACCGGCGTGCCGGGACGCGCAAGAATGCAATTCAGAAAGATATCATGCGCCAGCACCTCTGGGAAAGGTCCGCCCTGCGCGGTTTCAGCCATGTCCCATTTCGTGACCGGCACGCCCATCGCGCTGCACAGGTCCGCAGCGCCGGTGCCCACACGGCCCAGCGCCCCGATGATCAGCGCCGTGGGGCGGGCGGTGCCCAGCGCGATCAGTCCTTCCTGCAAGTCGCCCAACAGATGCGCCGCCGACGGATAGGCGCGCACCGGCCCCGCGATCTGCCCGCGTTGCTGCGCCATCCAGCACAGCAACGCCACCGCCGCCCCCGCATAGCCCGCCCAATAGCCAAAGGCCGCAACGCGCCGCCCGTCCTCATCCGTCAGATATTCGAGATCAAGCAAGGTCCCCCCGCCTGCGCGGAACCTGTCCAGCAGGACCTGTCCTGCCGGCTGCCCCTTGTAGGCATGACCGAACATGATGTGACGATGCCGTAGCGGCGTGCCGTCATCGGGCAGTTCCTTCAGGCCAAAGATCACCGCATCGGCAGGCGCATCCGGCCAGCCGAATTCCGGTGCGATGTCACAGCCTGCGGCGGCATAATCCGCGATGGGGATGATCCGCTGGCGGCTCTCCTCGACCGTGACGCGAAAGCCCGCGGCGATCAGGCGCGCGGCCCCTTGCGGCGTCAGGCCGGTGCGTTCTTCATGTGGGCGACTTTCGGACCGGACCCAAAGGTGGATGCTCATCTTGGGGGCCTTTCAGAAATGGGTCAGCGCATGGGCGCGGTCCGCCGTATCCAGATGCGGCACGGCGTTGAAACTGGCCAAAATCGGCCCTTGCGGGATCACATGGATTCGGTGGACCGATGAATTCAGGATCGGCAGCAGGATATGCGCCATCCGCGTCGGATCGAGGTCAAGCAGATGGCGGATGATCATCCCGATCACGCCGCCCGATGTCACGCAGAGCACGCGGACACCCGGTTGTGCCGCCTCTTGCAGCACACCCGTGACGCGCGTTTCAAAGGAGGCGAAGGTTTCCACCCCCATGATCTCGGCCCGGTGCCAGGCTTGCATGACCTGCGGGACATGGGCGGCGAATTCGTCAGGCCCGGGAAACGGCACGCCATGCACATCCTGCAAGGCACGGCCAAGGTTGAAATAGTCCATCTCGTTCAGGCGATGGTCGATCACTGGATCGGCATAGCCCAACCCCGTCGCCGTTTCGCGGTGCCGGCGCAGGCTACCGCTGATCACCTTGTCGAAAGGCCGTTCGCGGTCGCGCATGTAATCGCCCAGCCACGCGGCCTGCTGGTGGCCAAGCTCTGACAGGCGGTCATACCCTTCTTCGTCGCGCGCGCTGGAATTGGCCTGCCCGTGCCGGACCAGAATGATTTCGCCCATTTGGATGCTCCTTTGCGGACAGGGTTAAGCGGTGCGGGCGACATTGACAACGCTTGCGGGATGGCTCGAAGGCGGCAATCGACCCGAAATGTTAGCGCAATCGGTAACGCCGGTGAGAGGCGGCCGAAATATTCGGCGATCACGGATTTGGGTAGCGCTGAAATCTGTGATCGTCCGCAACACCGGCCTGCCGACCATCGTCGTCGGAACGCACAGAGCGGATGCAAAGACTGTGCACCATTGCACACAATGGCCGTCATGGGCAGATGCCGTGTTCTGTCAAGGAGGTGGCTCAATCACGTTTCGCCCCGTTTTCGTGATCTCTCCCGCTCTTTCCCCACGGCGCATTTCGGCCAATCTTTGTTTCACAGCAGCGCAACATTTTGCACTGCTTCAACAAATCAAAATACGGCATTCCGCCGTCAACCAACTGAAAAGGAAAGAGTATCATGTCCATTAAAGCATTCGCCATCGCCGCAGTCGCACTTGCTTCCACAGCGTCCATCGCATCGGCAAACAGCTATTTCGAACTGCCCCGCGCACAAGACTCCACCAGCAACCTCGAGCTGGGCATTGTCCGCGCCGCAGCTGACGGTGTGGTCGAGATCTACAGCCGCACCGATGATGACCAAGCTGTTCTGCTCGGGACCCAGGCCGTGCGCGCCGGTGCCAACACCGACGTCCGCGTCAACACGGGCACACCGCTGCTGAGCGATGTTGTCGCCGTGCTGAAGGTTGATGGCGAAATCGTCGCCACCGAAACCTACCGCATCGACCGCTAATACCGGTTCCGACATCTCCCTGTCGCGATTGGCCGTCTCTGTTCGCAGAGGCGGCCTTTTGCTTTTTGCACCTGTACGGGTTGTTCACCGATTCCGGTTATGGGATTGTCGCCAGCAATCAAGAAAATCCAGTTACAGGTCCCCCTTCATGCCCGCTGCCACGCTTTTGCGCGACGTCTTTGGCTTTGACGCCTTCCGGCCCGGCCAGCAGGACATCGTCGAGGCTGTCGCCGCAGGGCGCAACACGCTGGCGATCATGCCCACGGGTGGCGGCAAATCCTTGTGTTTCCAGCTGCCCGCGCTGATGCGGCAGGGCGTGACCGTGGTGATTTCTCCGCTGATCGCCCTGATGCGCGATCAGGTGCGTGGCTTGCAGCAGGCGGGTGTGGCGGCCGGTGCGCTGACATCGGGCAATACCGAGGAAGAGACAGAGGCAGTCTGGTCCGCTCTGGAGGCGGGCACGCTGAAACTCCTCTACATGGCCCCCGAACGTTTGTCCGCCGGTGGCACCGTGCAGATGCTGCACCGCGCCGGTGTCAGCCTCATTGCCGTGGACGAGGCGCATTGCGTCAGCCAATGGGGCCATGATTTCCGCCCTGATTACCTGCGCATCGGGGAATTGCGTGAAGCACTGGATGTGCCGCTTGCCGCCTTTACCGCCACGGCGGATGCCGAAACGCAGGCGGAAATCGTGCAAAAACTGTTCGCCGGACAGCAGCCCGCGACATTCCTGCACGGGTTCGACCGGCCCAATATCCATCTTGCCTTTGCCGCCAAGGACAGCCCGCGCCAGCAGATCCTCGCCTTTGCTGCCGCGCGCAAAGGGCAGTCGGGCATCGTCTATACCGGCACCCGCGCCAAGACCGAAACCTTGGCGCAGGCTTTGCGCGAGGCGGGTCATCTCGCTTGCCATTACCACGGCGGGATGGAGGCCGAGGACAGGCGCATCGTCGAACGCCGCTTCCAGCAGGAAGACGGGTTGATCGTCTGTGCGACGGTGGCCTTTGGCATGGGCATCGACAAACCCGATATCCGCTGGGTCGCGCATGCCGATCTGCCCAAGTCGATCGAAAGCTACTATCAGGAAATCGGCCGGGCAGGCCGCGACGGCGCCCCTGCGGAAACGCTGACCCTGTTCGGCCCCGACGACATCCGCTATCGCCGCCAGCAGATCGACGAAGGACTGGCCCCCGCCGACCGCCGCGCTGCCGATCATGGCCGCTTGAACGCGCTTTTGGGGCTGGCAGAGGCACTGCATTGCCGCCGCCAGACGCTGTTGTCCTATTTCGGCGAAACCAGCGATCCTTGCGGCCATTGCGATCTTTGCAACAAGCCCGCCGAAGTGTTCGACGCGACGACGCCAGTGCGCATGGCACTATCGGCGGCGTTGCGGACCGAGGAGTATTTCGGCGCGGGCCATCTGATCGACATTCTGCTGGGTCAAGCGACCGACAAGATCAAGGCGCGCGGCCATGACAGCCTGCCGACCTATGGCGTGGGCCGCGATTACGACCGCCGCCAGTGGCAGGCGATTTTTCGGCAGATGATGGGCCATGACCTGTTGCGCCCCGACCGCGACCGGCATGGTGCCTTGCGCATGACCGACCACGCCCGCCCGATCCTGCGCGGCGAAGCGCAGATCATGCTGCGCCGCGACACGATCACCGCCGCCAAAGGCGCGGGGCCAAAGGTGCACACGCTGGTCAGCGAAGACGACGCGCCGCTCTTGTCCGCGTTGAAAGCAAAACGCCGGTTTCTGGCCGAACAGGCCGGTGTGCCTGCCTATATCATCTTTAACGACAAGACCCTGATCGACATGGCTGAAAAACGCCCCGCGACGCTGGATGACATGGCCCATATCGGGGGCGTCGGGGCGAAAAAGCTGGAAAGCTATGGGCGCGCTTTTCTCGAGGTGATCGCGGGCGAGGCGGAAAACCTGCACCCCAGCCGCCGCAAACTGGCCGGCCGCGACGAAGGGCTGATCTATGACCGCCTGCTGGCCGCGCAAAGCGCGCTGATCCGTGGCCCTCATGGCGCGGACAAGCCGATGACCTGTTCGGCGTCGATGCTCGCCAAGGTCGCGCAGTTGCGCAACGCCGACATCACCAGCCTGACGCGGCTGATCGGCGACCGGCACGCCGAACGGTTCGGCGATGCCTTTCTGGACGTGCTGGACAGCGACGGCGGCTAATGCGGCAGATAGGCAACAATGCGACACCCGCATAGGCTTTACCGATCCCTTTTTTATACAACCCAGAGCGCGATTCGGTTAACTCCTTGACGGACACACCGTGAACCTTAAGGAACTGAAATCCCATGAAACTTGGCCTTATCAGCGCCGTCGGCGCAACCATTGTCCTGTCCGCTTGCGGCGGATCTAGCTCCAGCGAGAATGTGGATGCCAGCGTAACGCTAGATCAGTTGAAGGACCGCGCTGCGGTGGCGCGAAACACCTTCGAATTAACGCCAGTGGACGAAGATGGTTTCCAAAACGTAATTCCGGTTGAGCCTAATCAAGTTCCTGCAAGAGGAGAACTTAACTACACGGGTATCGCAGCGGTCATTTCGGGTGAGGCATTCAACGACGCTGCCGATGACGTGATAACACTAGCCGCCCTTGGTTCATCAACAATGACCGTTAACTTTGACACTCAAGTCATCACCGGCAGCGCCAATAACTTCTTTGAACTGGACAACCCTCAAACAGCGCTGAGCGGCCCGATTGACACCATTCAAGCAGTTCAAGGACAGCGGATCGACGGATCGCTGACGTACCGGTTTGATCAGCGCGCGGATGGCCAAAACTTCTATACGGGTACAGTCAGTGGAACCTTGTTCCAACGCAACGGAGAGCAGCTCGATCTCGCTGAAAACATGGAAGGATTCTTTAGTGGCACCAATGGTCGCGGTTTTTTTGGCTCAACATCTGACGATATCATCGTTGATGAGCTGGACTCGCCAGGTGTTCCCTTCAACAGCGTAGGCCTCCTGATGACGCGCGATAATTGAACGAAGCGTGCGGCCAGTTCTGCTGGCCCGTCAAATAATCTCGTCCTCATCAAACAGCGGCGCTTCTTCCAGTTGCGCGGTGAGGTCGCCGAGGGCGGCCTCGGCCTGACCGGCGGATTTCACGGCGGCGACGTGCAGCAGCGCGTCGCCTTCGTGCACGATGGGCATCACCGCGCGGCCGACGATGATGCCGCCATAAGGCGTGCGCACCTCGACCTCGCCACCGCCGAAGGGGTCGGAAATGGCGGCGACCAGATCGCCAGCTGCCACCACATCGCCTTCGGCCTTGAACATGCGCAATAGCCCGCCGGCGGGCGCGCGGACCCAGTGACTATCGGAACAGACGAGCGGCTGCGCCTTGGGTGCGGCGATGCCCGCCTTGGGCAAAAGCCCCACGTCCTTGAGCACGCGCAGGATGCCTGCGAGCCCCGCCCGTACGGACAGTTCGTCGAACCGCATCCCCTCGCCTGCCTCATAAAGCAGGATATTGACGCCCTTGCGCTTGGCCTCCAGCCGCAGGCTGCCGTCGCGCAGGGCGCTGGTCAGGATCACCGGCGCGCCGAACACACGGGCAAGGCGGAGGGTTTCGGCATTGTTGCCCGACACCCGCACTTGCGGCAGGTTCGTGCGGTGGATCGCGGCGGAATGCAGGTCGATGCCAAGGCTGCAGCGTTCCACGATCTCGGTCATGAAGATATGCGCAAGCCGCGACCCCAGCGAGCCGTTGGGCGAGCCCGGAAAGCAACGGTTCAGATCGCGTCGGTCGGGCAGATAGCGTGAATGGTTCAGAAAGCCGAACGTGTTGACGATCGGCACCACGATCAGCGTGCCCGCCACGTTTTTCAGCGTGCCGGTGCGCAACAGGCGGCGGACGATCTCGACCCCGATTACCTCGTCTCCGTGGATGCCCGCGCTGACGAACACGGTGGGCCCGTCCTTGCGGCCGTGGATCACATGGGCGGACAGGGTGACAGGCGTGTAATCCGACAGGGTGCTGACCGGAATATTGACTGTCTTGCGCGTGCCTGCCGCGATCTGTTCGCCTGCAATCTGATAGGCCGCGCGTTTCGTCATCCCTTGCCTTTGGTCTTGGTCGCGTTGGGTTTGGCGTTCTTTTCGATATATTCGATGATCTTGGTGGCGATATCCAGCCCTGTCGCCTTTTCCACGCCTTCCAAACCTGGGGAAGAGTTCACCTCCATCACCACTGGCCCGTGGTTGGACCGCAGCATATCGACGCCGCAGACGTTCAGCCCCATCGCCTTGGCCGACCGGATCGCGGTAGACCGTTCCTCTGGCGACAGCTTGATCACTTGCGCGGACCCGCCACGGTGCAGGTTGGACCGGAATTCGCCTTCGGCACCCGTGCGTTTCATCGCGGCGACGACCTTGCCGCCGACCACGATGGCGCGGATATCGGTGCCGCCCGCTTCCTTGATGAATTCCTGCAGCAGGATGTTCACACCCGCGCCACGGAACGCCTCGACCACGGATTTCGCGGACCGGTCGGTATCGGCCAGAACGACGCCGATGCCTTGCGTGCCTTCCAGAAGCTTGATGACCACGGGCGCGCCGCCTGCGAGTTTCAGCACCTCGTCCGTCTGGCGCGGATCATGGGCAAAGGTCGTGACTGGCAGCCCGATCCCGTCACGCGCCAGCAGTTGCATGGACCGCAGCTTGTCGCGCGACCGGCCGATGCCGACGCTTTCGTTCAGGGGAAACACGCCCTGCATCTCGAACTGGCGCAGCACGGCCATGCCGTAGAAGGTGACCGATGCGCCGATGCGGGGGATCACGGCGTCATAGCCTTCAAGCTTTTCGCCGTTGTAATACACTTCGGGCCGGCGCGACGCGATGTTCATATAGCAGCGCAAGGTGTTGATGATGTCGAGCTGGTGCCCCCGCGCCTCGGCCGCTTCTTTCAGGCGGCGGTGGGTGTAAAGCTCTGGATTGCGGGCGAGCATGGCGATTTTCATTTTGCGGCGCTTTCAGGTTGCGGCAGAGGGCTGACAAGATAGGTATGTCGGGCGTGAACGGCGATGTTTTTATGACGCAAGGCCCGCCGCCCAAGGATCAGCGGAAACTGCATGCTGCCCCTGTCGGTCAGGGATATGTCGATCTTCCACTTGCGTCCGGCCAGAATCATGGGTGTGCGAATGACGATCCGCGTCTCCGGCTGGCCGCTCGTATTGGTGATATCACGCTTTGTGAAGACGGCAAATTCGCAGATGCGCGCCGGACTGCCGGGGATGTCGGGGCAGCGGAACCGGACCCATTTTTCGTCCCGCTTGTAAAAGGTCTCGATCTCTTCGGCATGGAGCGCGGTGGTCTTGGCGCCGGTGTCCACCTTGACCGCAAAATCCGAAAGCCCCAGATCAGGCAGGCTGATCCGTTCCTGCCAGCCGATGATCAGCAAAGGATGCGTTGAAGGGTCAGATAGCATGAGATCGGTCCGGTTGTGGCGTCACCCCGACATAGCGCGAACCGCCGCGCCTTGACCAGCAGAGTGCGCGCGCATAGCAAGCCGCCAACGGATAAAGGGCAAGATCATGGCGCGCAGACGCAAGGGACGCGATATTTCAGGCTGGCTGGTGGTGGACAAACCGGCGGGCATCACCTCGACCACAGTGGTCAACCGCGTGCGCTGGGCGTTTGAAGCGAACAAGGCAGGCCATGCCGGCACGCTCGACCCCGAAGCGACAGGCGTGCTGGCCATCGCCTTGGGTGAAGCGACAAAGACCGTGCCTTACATCACCGATGCGCTGAAGGCCTATGAATTCACGATCCGCTTCGGGCAGGCCACCAACACCGATGACGCCGAGGGCGAAGTCATTGCCACCAGCGATACCCGCCCTGAAGATGCCGCCATCAAGGCCGCGCTGGCGGGGTTCATCGGCGATATCATGCAGGTTCCGCCGCAGTTTTCCGCTGTGAAGGTCGACGGCGAACGCGCCTATGCCAAAGCCCGCGAGGGCGAGGCGATGGACCTGGCCGCCCGCCCGTTGTGGGTCGAGGAACTGCTGCTGGCCGACCGTCCCGACGCCGATCATGCCGTGCTGGAAATGACCTGCGGCAAGGGTGGCTATGTGCGGTCCATCGCCCGCGATCTGGGCGATGTGCTGGGCTGCAAGGCGCATGTGCGGTCCTTGCGCCGGATCTGGTCGGGGCCGTTTCAGGCGACCGACGGGATCACATTGGAACAGTTGGACGCGATTGCGCGCACGCCGGAGCTTGATGCGCGGCTGCTGCCGCTGGAAGTTGGACTGGCCGATCTGGCGGAGGTCCGCTGCACTGCCGAAAGCGTGGCGCGGTTGCGCAACGGCAATCCCGCAGCGGTGATTGCCAGCGGCGTGGATTATGGCGAAGAAGTCTGGGCCAGCCATGACGGCAAGGCCATCGCCATCGGCAGCTACCGTGGTGGCGAATTACACCCGACCCGTGTGTTTGTCGCGTAAGGTGGATTGCAATCCACCTTACCTGACTGGCGCATGATCACACGCCAGCATATCACCGATCTTGCCGCATCAACTGCGACCTATTCGGATTGCGATGCTTACCGCTATGACCTGACCCGCATCTGGGACCAAAGTGCACCGCGCCTGTTGTTTGTGATGCTGAACCCCTCCACAGCGACCGAACTGCACAACGACCCCACGGTCGAACGCTGCGAACGCCGCGCCCGCGCCTTGGGCTTTGGTGCCTTTCGGGTCACCAATATCTTTGCATGGCGCGATACCGATCCGCGCGCCTTGCGCCGTGCGGCTGACCCCATCGGCCCCGCTAATGATGCCAGTTTGCTCGCCGCGGCGGTTTGGGCCGACCAGATCATCGCCGCATGGGGCACACATGGCGTGCATCTGGGGCGCGGCGCGCAGGTGGCGGAATTGCTGCGCCAAACCGGCACGCCATTGCTCACGCTTGGCTTGACCAAGGACGGGCATCCGCGCCACCCTCTCTACGTCAGCTATGACCAGCACCCAAGGGGATGGAGCGTCCCATGATCCAAGGTTTCACCCCGTCCCGCGTTGCCTGCGGCGATGTCACCCTGTCGGTGCACCGCGCGGGCCAAGGCACGCCGCTGATCCTGCTGCACGGCTATCCGCAGAACCACCATTGCTGGGAAAAGGTCGCGCCCGCCCTTGCGCAGCAGTTCGATGTCATCATCCCCGACCTGCGCGGCTATGGCGACAGCGACGCGCCCGCCGATGATGCGGACCACACGACGTATTCCAAACGCACGATGGCCGCCGATATCGCCGCATTGATGGACGCGCTGGGGATCGACCGTGCGCATGTCCTGGGCCATGACCGTGGCGGGCGGGTCGCCTATCGCTTTGCGCTGGATCATCCCGACCGGATCATCCGGCTTGGCATCATCGAGATCGTGCCGACGGGCGATTTCTGGGCCAATTGGTCGGCCGATCTGGCGATGAAAGCCTATCACTGGACCTATCTGGCGCAGCCCGCGCCCTTGCCCGAACGGATGATCGGCGCGGACCCTGCGGGATACATCGACTGGACACTGGCCGCATGGACCATGGACAAATCGCTGGCGGTGTTCAGCGATGCGGCCCTTGCCAGTTATCGCGCGCAGGCCGCCGACCCCGTGCATCTGCACGCGATGTGCGCTGATTACCGCGCAGGCGCGACATTCGACCGCGCGCTGGACGAGGCCGACAAGGCGGTAGGGCGCAAGATCGCCGCCCCCCTGCATTTCCTCTGGGCGCAAGGCGGGTTTCCGGCGCAAACCGGCGACCCCGCAGCGCTCTGGCGGCCATGGGTGGACCGGATGACCGATGCGTCCTGCACATCCGGCCATTTCGCGATGGAGGAAAACCCGCAGGCCGTGATCGACAGCTTTCTGCCGTTCTTCGGCGCGGATTAACCACCCGGATCGATTCAGGACCATCGCTGAAACGACCTGTGATAGACACCTGCGGTGGTCGGGTCAGGCCCGGCAATAGGCAGGTGGTGTCGATGGTTGTCATCATGGGATTTCTGGGCATTGCCCTGACGGCGATGCTGTTCGGCGGCGGCGAAACCGCCGAGGATGACCCCCGCCCCGCCGCCGAAGATGACGCCGACGCAGCCACCGACCAGATCATGCCGATTGATGCCATGCTTGCCATCAGTGACGATGACACGGTGATCTTTGCCGAAGACGACGACGATGTGATCATCAGCGGTGCGGGTAATGATTATCTCGACGGCGGCGACGGCAACGACACGCTGCACGGCGGCGCAGGCGGTGACGTGCTGCACGGAGGGCGCGGCGACGATATCCTGCATGGCGGCGACGGTCAGGACGAACTTTACGGCCATATCGGCAATGACACGCTGCATGGCGACGCGGGCAACGACAGGCTCGTCGGAGGCGATGGCGACGACCGGCTTTTCGGGGGTGACGGCGATGATGCCGTCATGGGCAGTCTGGGCGATGACCTGCTCGTCGGCGGGTCGGGGGCAGATACCCTGTTCGGCGGGGCAGGCAACGACAGGCTGATCGACCGCGATGATGCAGAGCGTGACTACCTGAACGGTGGCGCAGGCGAGGATTACCTGTCCGGCGGGGCGGATGATCTGCTGAACGGTGGCACAGGTGCCGACACGTTCAACCTGCGCCCCGGCGTTTTCGTGACGGTCGAGGATTACGACCCCACGGTCGATGTGATCGAGATCGAACATACGGGCGAGCCACCTGTCCTGACGACCCAATTGGCCGACGACGGCACATTGCTGCTCGCAGATGGCGCGGTGATCGCCAAACTGACCAATTTCGCGCAACCCGATCTGGCGACGATCACCTTCCTGCGCGTATAAATCCCTTTCCTTTTGCGCCAAATCCCCTTATAGGCAGCCATCCGCGCGGGAATCTTCCGGGCGGCACCTCCACGGGCCTTGCTGGACGACATCCCGGCCTGCGCCATTCACCCTTAGACAAGGAGACCCCGATGTCGATTACTGCCGAAGAAAAAACACGGATCATGAAAGAATTTGCAACCAAAGAAGGCGACACCGGTTCGCCCGAAGTGCAAGTTGCGATCCTGTCCAGCCGCATCGCGACGCTGACGGAACACTTCAAGACCCACAAGAAAGACAACCACGGTCGCCGTGGCCTGCTGAAAATGGTCGCCCTGCGCCGCAAGCTTCTGGACTACACCAAGTCCAAGGACGAAGCCCGCTACCAGAGCCTGATCGAACGTCTGGGCCTGCGCCGGTAATCCGCGTCAACGCTTGTGACAGCAGAAACGCCCGCCATCCGGTGGGCGTTTTTTTTGGTCATGGCAGGGTAAAATCCGCCGCCACAGGATAGTGATCCGTCGGCCATTCACCGTCGAACTTTTCACGCGACACGAACGGCCCGCCGACAAGTGCTGCGCCACCGGCATAGCCGATATGGTCTATCGCGGCGAACAGGTTGATGCCGCGGTTGAAATGGAACGTCGCCCCTTGCACGGGTGCGTATTCGACGCCGATATCGGACAAGAGCCCAAGGATCGGCGACCCCAGCCGCGCGTTGAAATCGCCCATCACGAAAACAGCCTCGCCCGCGTCGATCCACGGTTTGATCCGTTCCGCGACCAGCGCGATGGATTGTTCGCGGTTCGACAGGCTCGCGAAATCGGTGTGCAGGTTGACGACGCGAAACGGGGTGCCGGTGGCACTGTCCTCAAACTCGGCCCAAGAGGCAAAGGCGGGATACGACCCGTTGAAGGTCCGCGCATAGATCACATCCGGCGTGTCCGAGAAAAAGAACCACCCCTGATCCAGCATCCGCATCCTGTCGGTGCGGTACAGGATCGGCTGGGTCGACGGGAACTGATCAACGGGACCGACGGCAGCAGCGGCATAACCGGGGTTGTTGGCCAAAAGCCAATCCAGCGTCAGGTTCACGTCGCTTTGTGACCCGCCGCCAAAGCTTTCCATTTCCTGAAACGCCATGACATCGGCGTCCACCGCCTTGAACGCCAGATCAAGCGGCCCCTTGCGCCGTTCCCAATCACCCACCGACCAAGGGCCGGTTTGCTGCCTCAAGATGATGTAATGCACATTATATGTCGCCAGCCGCAACGCCTGTGCGGGCGCGGGCGGCACAGCGTCACTGCCGGAATTGCGCACGTGCTGGCAGCCCGTGACGGCCCCCAGAACCAAGATCAGGCCGACCAGCCCGGTCAGAAACTTTTTCAACATGCATGACCCCGATCCGCGGCAATACCCCTCAACCTAGGGCCTCTTTCCAAAGAGGCCAATATCCGCTAAGGCCCACCTATCTTTGAGAAGCCCGGCGCCCGCATCCCAGCGCCGATACAAAGAAGATACAGGGATGAGGGGGAATACGCCCCCTACGCAAAATGGGCCGCGGCCCGACTAGGACATGATGATGTTTAACGAAGTGAAAAAATCGATGCAGTGGGGCGAAGAGACGCTCACACTCGAAACCGGCAAGGTGGCCCGTCAGGCTGACGGGTCGGTCATTGCCACGCTGGGCGAAACCAGCGTGATGGCGAACGTGACCTTTGCCAAGGCACAAAAGCCGGGGCAGGACTTCTTCCCGCTGACCGTGCATTACCAAGAGAAATATTATGCCGCCGGCAAAGTGCCAGGCGGCTTTTTCAAGCGCGAAGCGCGTCCCACCGAAAAAGAGACGCTGACATCCCGCCTGATCGACCGCCCGATCCGCCCGCTGTTCGTCCCCGGCTTCAAAAACGAAGTCTTGGTGATGTGTACCGTGCTGAGCTTTGACGGCGTCAACGACCCCGACATGATCGCGATGATCGCGGCCTCGGCTGCGCTGACGATTTCCGGTGCGCCCTTCATGGGGCCAATCGGTGCCTGCCGCGTGGGTTTTGTGGATGGCGAATACATCCTGAACCCCGAAATCGACGACATGCACAACCTGCGCACCAAGCCCGAACAGCGGCTTGATCTGGTTGTCGCCGGCACCAAAGACGCCGTGATGATGGTCGAATCCGAAGCCTACGAGCTGACCGAAGAGGAAATGCTCGGCGCGGTGACTTTCGCGCATGAGCAGATCCAGCCGGTCATCGACCTGATCATCGATCTGGCCGAAGATTGCGCCAAGGAGCCCTTCGATTTCCAGCCAGAGGATTATTCGGAGCTTTACGCCGCCGTGAAATCCGCAGGCGAAGACAAGATGCGCGCCGCCTATGCGATCACTGACAAGCAGGAACGCACCAGCGCCGTGTCCGCCGCCAAGGCCGATATCGTCGCCGCGCTGACCGAAGACCAGCAGGCCGACACCAACCTTGGCCCCGCGCTCAAGAAACTGGAATCCGCCGTGCTGCGCGGTGACGTGGTCAAGCATGGCCGCCGCATCGACGGCCGCGCGCTCGACCAGATCCGCCCAATCGTGTCGGAAACCGGCATCCTGCCCCGCACCCACGGGTCGGCCCTGTTCACCCGTGGTGAAACGCAAGGTCTGGTCGTGACCACGCTGGGCACCGGCGATGACGAACAGATGATCGACTCGCTGACCGGCATGTATAAAACCAACTTCATGCTGCACTACAACTTCCCCCCCTATTCGGTGGGCGAAGTCGGGCGCGTCGGTTCCCCCGGTCGCCGCGAAATCGGCCATGGCAAGCTGGCGTGGCGTGCGCTCCAGGCGGTTCTGCCTGCGCCGACCGATTTCCCATACACGATCCGCATCGTGTCCGAAATCACTGAATCCAACGGCTCTTCCTCGATGGCGTCGGTCTGTGGTGGCTCCTTGTCCATGATGGACGCAGGCGTGCCGCTGAAAGCCCCTGTCGCCGGTGTGGCGATGGGTCTGGTCATGGAAGACGACGGATCCTATGCCGTGCTGTCCGATATTCTGGGTGACGAAGACCACCTTGGCGACATGGACTTCAAGGTTGCGGGCACCGAAAACGGGATCACCTCGCTCCAGATGGATATCAAGATCGCAGGCATCACGCCCGAGATCATGAAGAAAGCACTGGAACAGGCCAAGGCAGGCCGTCTGCATATCCTGGGCGAAATGTCCAAGGCGCTGACCGGCGCACAGGAATTCAGCGTCCATGCGCCCAAGATCGAAACCATGCAGATCCCCGTCGACAAGATCCGTGAAGTCATCGGTTCCGGCGGCAAGGTCATCCGCGAGATCGTGGAAACATCGGGTGCAAAGGTCGATATCAACGATGACGGCGTGATCAAGCTGGCATCGAACGATGCCGAGGCGATCAAGCGCGCCTATGACATGATCTATTCGATCGTGGCCGAACCCGAAGAAGGCAAGATCTACAAGGGCACCGTGGTCAAACTGGTCGATTTCGGCGCTTTCGTGAACTTCTTTGGCAAGCGTGACGGTCTGGTCCATGTGTCCCAGATCGAGAACAAGCGCCTGAACCATCCGTCGGATGTGCTGAAGGAAGGTCAGGAAGTCTGGGTCAAACTGCTGGGCTTCGACGATCGCGGCAAGGTCCGTCTGGCAATGAAGATGGTCGATCAGGCCACCGGTCAGGAAATGGCCAAGGAAGAGGCAGCAGAGGAGTAGTTTGTGCGCCAACGCTTAATTTTACGTCAAACACCCGGCCGTTGGCCGGGTGTTTTGCGTTTTGGGTGTTGTATTGATACGACAATTTCGAAAGAACTGCAGAAACGCCGCTATTATCGGGTGTGCGGGTCAAAAATGTTCCCATATGTTGTGAAGGCTTGACGTTGCGTCATCGCCTTCAGGAGGGGTCATTCATGAAAACAAATACCATTTCGGCGGCGTTGGTCGCTTGTTTAACAGGTGCTGCTACGCAGGCGCAGGACTTCAGCGACGTGTCGGTCGGTGTCGGCCTGACGAGCTTTGGTTACGCGTTACAGGGTGAGTATGAAATCCAGCCAAATATCGGCATCCGTGCCATCGTCATGGGCGCTCCCGACATTAACGATACGTTCGACGATGACGATTTTACAGCCGACGGCACGTTGGAATTGGGCGGCTTTGCAGTCGTCGGGGATTACTATCCACTGTCGAATGCATGGCGGTTGTCGGCGGGCCTGTTCCTGTCGAACACGGAACTGAGCGGCACCTTCGACGACGAGGGCACCGTCTATGAAGGCAAGGTGGCGTTTGAAAACGAGATCGCACCGATGATCACAACGGGTTTCAAATATCCATTCGGCAGCGGCTGGGCTTTTTCTGGTGATGTCGGCGTGATCGTATCGTCGTTGGAAATCTCTTCAGACACGACCGACGAAGATGCAATCGACAGCATTGCAGAAGCGAATGCCGACCTGTCCGATGTTCCCGTATTCCCCTACATCGGCTTCGCGGTCAGCTATTCCTACTAAGACCGAAGCACCCGCGAAAAGGCCCCGGCAAGATACCGGGGCCTTTGTCGTTCTTACAGCTTGGTCGTACGCAGATACGGGAACACGGTGGTGAAATCACCGAACTTTGCCTTCGCATCTTCATTGCTGACGGTGGCGGGGATGATCACGTCATCGCCGACGTTCCAGTTGGCGGGCGTCGCGACACCCTTGCCATTGGCGGTCTGCAATCCGTCCAATGCGCGTAGCACCTCGGCGAAATTGCGCCCGACGTTCATGGGGTAGGTCATCGAGAGTTTCAGCTTCTTGTCCGGCCCGATGATGAACACCGCCCGCACGGTCGCGCTATCGGCAGGCGTCCGCCCATCGGGCAGATAGGCGTCAGCGGGCAGCATGTCGAAGGCCTTGGCGACGGTCAGATCCTCGTCCGCGATGATCGGAAATCCCGCCTTGGCGTCAGCGAATGTTTCGATGTCATGCTTCCACTTCTTGTGGTCCTCGACCCCGTCGACGCTGATGCCCATGACCTTGGTGCCGCGCTTGGCCCATTCATCGGCCAGCTGGGCGACAGCGCCGAATTCCGTCGTGCAGACCGGCGTGAAATCCTTGGGGTGCGAAAACAGGATCGCCCAGCTGTCGCCGATCCAGTCATGCAGTTTGATTGTGCCCTGATCGGTTTCGACGGTCAGATCAGGGATTGTATCATTGATGCGCAGGCCCATTGGGATGCTCCTTCATTTCAGGGTTACACCCATTACATAGGAACGGTCGGGCACTTGTGCCACAGCCGCTTGCGCCGGAACGGGGCAGATGCCACACCTTTGCCAAAGTGCAGGAGAGAGATCATGATCGAACAACGCAATTTCTATATCAACGGTGCATGGGTTGCGCCCGCCAAACCCCACGACCATGACGTCATCGACCCATCGACCGAGGAGGTTTGCGCTGTCATTTCCTTGGGTGATCACGCCGATACGAACGCCGCCGTCGCCGCCGCCAGCGCGGCCTTGCCCGCGTGGTCTGCGACCGACCCCGCGAAACGCGCGGATTACGTCCGCGGTATTCTGGCCCAGTATGAAGCCCGCGCCGAAGAAATGGCGCAGGCGATCAGTCTGGAAATGGGTGCGCCGATCGACATGGCGCGCAACGATCAGGCCCCGTGTCTGCCGTGGCATCTGGAAAACTTCCTGAAAGCATTTGAACATATCGAATGGATCAAACCGCTGGGCCCGCATGCGCCCAACGACCGGATCGCGCTGGAGCCGATCGGCGTCGTCGGGTTGATCACGCCGTGGAACTGGCCGATGAACCAGGTCACGCTCAAGGTGATCCCCGCGCTGCTGGCCGGTTGCACCATCGTGCTGAAACCCTCCGAAGAAGCGCCGCTGTCCTCGCTGCTGTTCGCGGAATTCGTGCATGACGCGGGCGTGCCTGCTGGTGTGTTCAACCTTGTGAACGGCGACGGCATGGGTGTCGGCAGCCAGTTGTCGCGGCACGAGGATGTCTCGATGATCAGCTTCACCGGATCGACCCGCGCGGGCAAAGCTATCTCGCTCGCCGCCGCCGAAACGCTCAAGCGGGTGACGCTGGAACTCGGTGGCAAGGGGGCCAACGTGATCTTTGCAGATGCGGATGAAAGGGCGGTCAAACGCGGCGTACTGCATTGCATGGACAATTCCGGCCAGTCCTGCAACGCACCGACGCGGATGCTGGTCGAGCGGTCGATCTATGACCAGACCGTCGAAGCCGCCGCCGAAATCGCCAACAGCATCGGTGTTGGTCCGGCCTCTGAACCCGGCCGCCATATCGGGCCTGTCGTCAACCGCAGGCAATGGGACCAGATCCAGACCATGATCCAGGTCGGCATCGACGAAGGTGCGCGGCTTGTCGCGGGTGGCTCCGGCCTGCCCGAAGGGATGAACCGCGGCTATTACGTCCGCCCCACGGTCTTTGCCGATGTGAACAACCAGATGCGTATCGCGCGCGAGGAAATCTTTGGCCCCGTTCTGTCGATCATCCCCTTCGACACCGAGGAAGAGGCCATCGCCATCGCCAACGATACGCCCTACGGCCTGACGAACTATGTCCAGTCGCAGGACGGCGCGCGTCGCAACCGCATGGCCCGTGCGCTCAGGGCGGGCATGATCGAGATGAACGGCAAATCGCGCGGGGCTGGTGCGCCGTTCGGCGGGATGAAGATGTCCGGCCGCGCCCGCGAAGGCGGCGTCTGGGGCATCGAGGAGTTTCTGGAGGTCAAGGCGATCTCTGGCTGGGCCGCAGAATAAGCTCATGTGCGCGGGCGCACCGATCTGGTGCGCTCGCTGCTATTTAGTGCGTCGTGGAATCCTCTATTTATCCCCCAACGGATAAGGAGACGAACCATGATCAAGCAAATAAATGGGCTGCACCACGTCACATCACTTGCCAGTGGTGCCCGCGAAAACAACGCTTTCTTCACCAACGTCCTTGGCCTGCGACGGGTCAAGCAGACGGTCAATTTCGACGCGCCCGACGTCTATCACCTGTATTACGGTGACGAGACCGGCAGCGTCGGTACTGTGATGACCTATTTCCCCTTCCCCAACGCCGGACGCGGACGCGCTGGCGCGGGTGAAGTCGGGCGCACGTCCTTTGCCATCCCCACAGGCACATCGCAGGCATGGCTGGACCGGCTGGCCACGTTCGAAACCGATGGCGTGTCACAGGACACCCGGTTCGGTGAAAAGCGTGTGCTGTTCAACGGCCCTGACGGCGATCAGTTCGCGCTGGTGGAACGCAACGATGACCGCACCCCCTGGACCGGCAACGGCGTGAGCGAGGATATCGCGATCCGCGGCTTTCATTCGACCGACATGCGCCTGCGCGATGGCGATGCGAGCGCGGAATTGCTGCGCTTCATGGGCTATGAAAAGCTGGACAGCGAAAACAACGTGACCCGCTTTATCGTGCCGGGCGGCAATGACGCCAATGCCATCGACATCGAGGTGACACCCTCCGCGCCACGTGCGGCGCAGGGGGCAGGATCGGTGCACCACATCGCCTTTGCCGTGGACAACCGCGCGCGACAGTTGGAAGTGCGCGAGGCGCTTCTTGACACGGGCTATCAGGTCACGCCGGTCATCGACCGCGACTATTTCTACGCGATCTATTTCCGCACGCCCGGCGGTGTGCTGTTCGAGGTGGCGACGAACGAACCGGGCTTTGCCCGCGACGAGGATACCGCAAACCTTGGTGAGGCGCTGAAACTGCCAAGCCAGCACGAACATCTGCGGACGCAGTTGGAAAACCTGCTGGAACCGCTGGAAGGGTAACATGACCTATCACGCAAAACGCACGACGGGGGCAGCGGGCGCACCGCTGTTCCTGACCTTTCACGGCACCGGCGGGTCGGAAAGCCAGTTCCACGATTTCGCGGAACAGCTGATGCCCGGCGCGCATGTCATATCACCGCGCGGGGATGTGTCCGAACACGGGGCGGCGCGGTATTTCAAGCGCACCGGCGAAGGCGTCTATGACATGGACGATCTCGCCCTGCGCACTCGCGCCATGGCGGATTTCATCGCGGCCGAGGTCAGCGGCACAAATGCGCCGCGCACCATCGGGCTGGGCTATTCCAACGGGGCGAACATCCTTGCCTCGGTGGCGATGCTGGAACCGGGTCTGGTCGATGATCTGATTCTGATGCACCCGCTGATTCCCTTCAACCCCGCCCCGCAGCCCGGCCTGAACGGGCGGCGCGTGCTGATCACGGCGGGCGAGAATGACCCGATCTGCCCGTCCGACCTGACCCATGCGTTGGCGGGCTATCTGACCGCACAGGGCGCGGACGTGCAGGTGCATTGGCACACGGGCGGTCACGGCATCGCGCAAAGCGAAATTGCCGCCGTACAGGAATTCCTGACCGCCTGAGGTCGGGATGTGTTGTGAAAGAGTAGCGCCGCGTGTTTTGCGGCAGTTTGTCAAAGAGTATCGCCGCATGTTTTCTGGCGATTGATCGCGGGGTGTCTAGAAGGGGCACTTCGCGGTTATGCGCATCCCCTGCCCGCCATCGGGGTGACGGAACTGCAATGTCTCGGAATGCAGCATCAGGCGCGGATGGTCGCGTGCAGGACCCGTCGCATAGAATGGATCGCCCAGAATCGGATGGCCCAGTGCCAGCATATGCACGCGCAGCTGGTGTGACCGGCCTGTTTTGGGCATCAGCCGCACGCGGGTCTCATTGCCGCCTGTGCGCACGACGCGCCAATCGGTCACGGCGGAGCGGCCGTTTTCGTGGTCCACCATCTGCAAGGGGCGGTTCGGCCAATCGACGATCAGCGGCAGATCGACGGTGCCGGTCTTGTCCGCGATTTCACCCCAGACACGCGCAACATAGGTTTTCTTGGTCTGACGGTTCTCGAATTGCAGGCCCAGATGGCGCTGCGCATGGGGGGTCAGCGCAAAGATCATCACGCCCGATGTGTCACGGTCGAGCCGATGCACCAGCAATGCGTCGGGAAACACCCGCTGCACCCGCGCGATCAGGCAATCCGCCAGATCCTCGCCTTTGCCCGGCACGCTCAGCAGCCCGCTGGGTTTATCGACCAGCAGCACCTGATGGTCGTGGTGGAGGATGACAAGCGGGTCTTGGGGCGGGGCGTAATCGCTCACCCCGTGGCCCGTTCACCAAAGATCGCAGAGCCGATGCGCACATGCGTCGCCCCCAGCGCGATGGCGCTTTCGAAATCGCCGCTCATGCCCATCGACAGGCCCGCCAGACCGTTCCGCGCGGCCATTTTCGCCAAAAGCGCGAAATGCAGCGACGGTTCCTCGTCCACGGGCGGGATGCACATCAATCCCACGACAGGCAGGTCCAGCGCGCGCGCCTCGGCCACGAAACCATCGACATCCGCTGGCAGCACACCCGCCTTCTGCGGTTCCTCGCCGGTGTTGACCTGCACGAACAGGTCAGGACATTCCCCGCGTTCCTGCGCCAGCCGCGCCAGTACCTGCGCCAGCTTTGGCCGGTCGAGCGTGTGGATCGCCTGCGCCAGTTCCACCGCAGCCCGGGCCTTGTTGGTTTGCAACGGGCCGATCAGATGCAGGGCGATCCCGTCATAGGTTTCGCGAAAGCGCGGCCATTTGCCCGCTGCCTCTTGCACCTTGTTTTCACCGAACACGCGATGGCCCTGATCCAGCACGGCAGCGACCCGCGCGTCGGGCTGCACCTTGGATACAGCGATCAGCGTGACGTCCTGCACAGGGCGGCCCGCCTTTTCGCAGGCGGCGGCGATACGGGCCTGTATTTCGTAAAATGACATCAACGCACCTCAATCAGGCGTCCTGTGGCAAAAGTAAAAAGAGCGGGCACGATGGCCCGCTCTTTCCAGAAAAGTGAAGTCGGTAGATTAGAACTTCAGGACGACACCGAAGTCAGCCACGGTGTAGCTGTCATCGTCGAGGAATGCGTTGTCGACTTGGCCGATACCACCAGCGAGGCTGAGGCCACCGCCGAGGTCATAGGATGCGCCAACACCGAAGTCGACTTCGTCGTTGACGAGATCGGTTGCACCGATCGAAGCCGAAATCACGATGTCACCCAGCGGATAGGATCCGGAAGCACCGTAGCCTGCGATGTCAGCGGTGTCGTTGACATGGTAGAACAGCGACACGTTTGCACCGGCGACAGTCACGTCGGCACCCACAAGGTAGATTTCGGCGCCGCCAAGTTCAGTGATTGCCGCGCCAACAGTGAATGCGCCGCCATCATAGGATGCACCAAAGGAGTAATCTTCGTCTGGTGTAGCTTCGCTGTCAGCGACGTTGCCCGACGCAGCGAATGTCAGCGGGCCGGTTGTGTAAGTGACCAGCAGGTTTGCTGTCGAGCTGTCGAAGAACGATTCGGCGGTGTCGTCGATGCCGATGCCGTCAAAGCCGATGTCGCTGATCCCGCCAACGACGACGCCGTCAGCACCGTCAACATTGCCAATCGCAAGGCGCAGGCCGCCGGCAGCGATGAACAATTCTGGGTCATCGATGAAGTCGCTCTGGTTGTTGACGTCCAGATCGAGGTCAAGCGATGCACCCGCAGTCAGGCCCGAGTCCAGCGTGATGGAACCGACGACGTTGAAGTCGAGTTCATAATACAGCTGTGCTTCTTCAGTGTTGCCAGCCAGACCGTTGCTTGCGTCACCGGAGTTGTACTTCAGACCGACGTTGGCTTCGCCAGTGACGGCCACGTCTGCAGCTGCGTAACCAGCGGTCATCACCAGCGCAGTTGTTGCAAGAAGGATATTTTTCATTGTGGAGTCCCTTTCCGTTTTCCATCGCTCAACCGAACCGCGTCCGTATTGATTGGCCCTGTGTTTCGGCCTCTCGGTCACCTAATGCAAGAAGCAGCGAGACGAAGACCGTTCGCGGTCCGCTTTTGATGCAATTTTGCCACAGCAACCATCAGGCCCGCCACAGGGCAGCGTTGATATAGACGCCCTCGGCGCAAGACTTGTCGCGAACCACGAAAAGCGCGGGACATGCGCCGAATGTTCGGCTTTTCAACAGTTTTTGCCTGACGATGACATCCCCAGGCGAGAGCGGGCCTTTGGCGCCGCTCTTTGCGTTTGCGGGTATAGCCATCGCCGCCGCGTCGGATTATGACAGGGCGACGCCTTTTTGCCCCCGTGAAAGACCAAGTGATGACCCCCTATTCCCCCGCTGCAATCGAACCCAAATGGCAGGACATCTGGGCCGAAGGCCAGATCTTCACCGCCAGCCGCAGCGCGGACAAACCCAAATATTATGTGCTGGAAATGTTCCCCTATCCATCGGGGCGCATCCACATCGGCCATGTGCGCAATTACACGATGGGCGACGTGATCGCGCGCTATAAACTGGCGACAGGGCATAATGTGCTGCACCCGATGGGCTGGGACGCATTCGGGATGCCCGCCGAAAACGCGGCGATGGCATCAGGCGGCCACCCCAAGGACTGGACTTACCAGAACATCGCCGACATGCGCGCGCAGATGAAACCCCTGGGGCTGAGCATCGACTGGTCCCGCGAATTCGCCACCTGCGATCCCGAATATTACGGCCAGCAGCAGGCGCTGTTCATCGACTTTCTGTCCAAGGGCCTGATCTATCGCAAGAAAGCGGTGGTGAACTGGGACCCTGTCGACATGACCGTGCTGGCCAACGAACAGGTGATCGACGGCAAAGGCTGGCGGTCCGGCGCCGAGGTCGAACGCCGCGAACTGGTGCAATGGTTCTTCAAGATCAGCGATTATTCCGAAGAATTGCTCGACGCGCTTGATACGCTCGACAACTGGCCCGCCAAGGTGAAACTGATGCAGGCGAACTGGATCGGCAAATCGCGCGGGCTGCAATTCAGCTTTACCCGCACCGATGGCGGGCAGATCGAGGTCTATACCACGCGCCCCGACACATTGCTGGGCGCGTCTTTTGTCGGCATCTCGCCCGATCACCCGCTGGCCAAGGAACTGGAAGCCAAGGATGAAAAGGTCGCGGCCTTCTGCGCCGAATGCCGCAAGGGCGGGACGACGGCCGAAGCCATCGAAAAGGCCGAAAAGCTGGGGCTGGATACCGGCCTGACGGTCAAGCACCCGATGGCGGGCCAGCCTGATCTGCCCGTCTATATCGCGAATTTCATCCTGATGGATTACGGCACGGGCGCGATTTTCGGCTGTCCTGCCCATGACCAGCGCGATTTCGATTTCGCCACCAAATACGGCTTGCCGATCATCGCGACCTTCCTGCCAGATGCGGACGCCCCCACCGACCTGACCACCGCCTATGTGCCGGCCAAAACCGAAAAGGTATTCTACACCAAAGGCTTCGCGGGCGACCAGTGGCAGACCGGCGAACAGGCCGTCGACGCCGCCATCGCCCATTGCGAGGCGAACGGCATCGGGCAAGGTGTGACCAAGTTCCGCCTGCGCGACTGGGGCCTGTCGCGCCAGCGCTATTGGGGCTGCCCCATTCCCATCGTGCATTGCGACGATTGTGGCGCTGTGCCCGAGAAGAAAGAAAACCTGCCGATCGAGCTGCCCTATGACGTCACCTTCGACGTGCCGGGCAACCCGCTCGACCGCCACCCCACATGGCGCAACTGCGCCTGCCCCGCCTGTGGCAAGCCCGCCCTGCGCGAAACCGACACGATGGACACTTTCGTCGATTCGTCATGGTATTTCGCCCGCTTCACTGCGCCCCATGCGCCGACGCCCACCAATATGGACGACGCGGCCTATTGGATGAACGTGGACCAGTATATCGGCGGGATCGAACACGCGATCCTGCACCTGCTTTACAGCCGCTTCTTCGCCCGCGCGATGCAGATCACCGGCCACCTGCCCGACACCGCGATTGAACCGTTCAACGCACTATTCACGCAAGGCATGGTGACGCATGAGATTTACATGACCCGCGACGAGGCGGGCCGCCCTGTCTATCACTTCCCGCAGGATGTGAAAAACGGCAAGCTGGCCGATGGCACCGAGGTCGAGGTGATCCCTTCCGCCAAGATGTCGAAATCCAAGAAGAACGTCATCGATCCCGATGACATTCTGGCACGATACGGTGCCGATACCGCGCGCTGGTTCGTGCTGTCCGACAGCCCGCCCGAACGTGATGTGGAATGGACCGCCTCTGGCGCGGATGCCACCAACCGCCATCTCGCACGGGTCTATCGCATCGCGTCTGAAATTGCGGCGGCCCCCGATGCGCCCGGCACCGGCGATGACGACCTTTTGCGCGCGATGCACCGCTGCATCCATGACGTGACGATGGGGCTGGAAACCTTCGGCTTCAACGCGGCGATTGCAAAGCTTTACGCCTTTACCAATACGCTGGGCAAATCCACCGCCTCTGGCGGTGCCAAACGGCAGGCGGCGCTGGTGCTGGCACAGCTGATGTCCCCCATGACCCCGCATCTGGCCGAGGAAATCTGGGCCAGCCTTGGTGGCGATGGGCTGATCACCATGGCGCCCTGGCCCGTCGCCGACCCCGCCATGCTGGTGGATGACCACGTCACCCTGCCCGTGCAGATCAACGGCAAGCGCAAGACCGAGATCGTCGTCGCCGCTGATGCCAGCGTGCAAGCGGTGGAAACCGCCGTGCTGGCGCTGGACAGCGTGCAAAGGGCGCTGAATGGCGCTAGCGTCAAGAAACTGATCGTGGTGCCCGGACGGATTGTGAACATTGTCATCTAGGACCCCTTCCCGCCGCCTGTTCCTGCTGGGCCTTCTGGCCCTTGGCGGCTGTGGGTTCGTGCCGGTCTACGGCACCGACAATGTCCTGCGCGGCAGGATCGCGTTTGACACCCGCGACACCGTGCCCGGTTTCCGGCTGCGCGAACGGCTGGAACAACGGCTCGGTGTGCAAGAGGTCCCGGATTATGTGCTGGGGGCGCAGATCACCGACAGGCGGCGCAGCCTTGCGATCACCACGTCGGGCGACAACACGCGCTTTAACGTGATTGGCACCGTCACATGGGTCCTGACCCATGCCACGACAGGCGAGGTGATCGCCAATGGCAGCCATGAAACCTTTACCAGCTATTCCGCAACCGGATCGACAACCGCGACGCAAGCCGCAGAGGCTGACGCGACAGCACGACTGTCGGTGGCCTTGGCCGACATGATCGTCAGCCGCCTGCTGTTGCTGGCCCCGGACCTGCCACGATGAAACTGGCGGGCGACGCCGCCTCCGGCTATCTGCGCAAGCCCGATCCGGCGCATGCGGGGCTGTTGATCTTCGGTGCTGACCCGATGCGCGTGGCGACCAAACGCCAAGAGGCGATTGCCGCCCTCGTCGGCCCGCAGGGCGAAGAGGAAATGCGCCTGACGCGCATCAACGCCGCCGACCTGCGCAAGGACCCTGCCCGGCTCGACGATGCGATCAAGGCGCAAGGGTTCTTTCCCGGCCACCGCGTCGCCTTTGTCGAGGATGCCACCGACACGCTGTCCAAGCTGGTCGAGGCGGCGCTTGCCGAGTGGCGGCAGGGCGATGCGCAACTGGTCGTGACCGCCGGGCAATTGACCGCCAAATCGCCCCTGCGCAAGGTGTTCGAGAGCCACCGCAACGCCATGGCAATCGGCATCTATGATGATCCGCCCAGCATGTCCGACATCGCGCGCGCCTTGACAGAGGCGGGGCTGGACCAACCAGGCCGCGACGTGATGGATGCGCTGTTCGCGCTGGCGAATACGCTCGAACCGGGCGATTTCCGGCAGACGGTGGAAAAGGTCGGACTGTACAAGCAGGGTGATGCCACGCCTTTGACAATCGCGGATGTCATGGCCAATGCCCCGCAATCGGCAGAGGTCGATGTCGACGATGTGCTCGATGTGGTGACCGCCGGTCAGGTCGATCAACTGGGGCCGGTATTGCGCGGCCTATACGCCCAAGGGGTGACGCCCGTGACGCTCTGCATCGGGGCGATGCGGCATTTCCGGCGCTTGCATGTCGTGGCCTCTGATCCGGGCGGTGCCGGTGCGGGTGTCGCGCGGTTGCGTCCGCCGGTGTTTGGCCCGCGCCGCGACAAGATCGCACGGCAAGTCAGCCAATGGGGCCGCGACCGTCTGGAAAAAGCCCTGACCGCGCTGACCGACACCGACCTGCAACTGCGGTCGGCCAGCACTGCCCCGCAGGCGGCGCTGATGGAACGCACGCTGATCCGGCTGGCGATGATGGCGCGGCGCTGACGCAAAAAGGCAGCCCCGAAGGTCTGCCTTTTCCTGGTCCGACCTTGCGGTCAGGCACAGATATTAGTCGGACGAAGCTGCGATCAGCAGGGCGGCCAGAACGCCAACCACAACGAATGCTGGGTTGATGGACGAACCGGCAGGTGCTGGCTCTTCCATCACGACGACGGGGGCTTCCATTGTTGCTGGGGCCAAGCTGCCTGCGTTTGCGGCAACTGCGGAAACAGCGATGACTGCGGATGCAGCGAGTGTAGTTGTAAGGCGCATGTCGGTACTCCAATTAATGCACGGGTGGTGCGTCACGGCGTGACTTTCCACATATATCCCTTAAATCAGGCCCTTGCGGAAAAACCAAGAGTCTCGAAAACGATCAGAAAACGTCGATTTGCAGGTAGCCCGCATCGGGCGACACGGCCTGCAAGCTACGGATGATCTGCCCCTGCCGATTTACCCAATAAATATTGGTGAATTGGAGCTGTTCACTCACGCATTTCTCCTCGAAACGGGTCGTATTGTAGGTCTGTTCGCGCCGTTCAAAGGGGTCCGGTCCCATTGAAGCGATGCTACATTGCAACACTCTTGGCGAAATCTGATCGAGGTTATCCAGAAAGTCATGCCTGCGTTCGGCTGTCCCGCCACCCGCGCGGATCGCGGCCCAGGTTTGCACGGTGTCAGCGCCCATCAGGTCGCGCGGCAATCCACGGGTCGCGACGACAATTCCGTTCTCCATCGTGACGCTTAGGTTCGCGCTCCCGATCCATGTCACGCGCGCGCCGTTCGTGCCTGCGACGACAAGCGTGTCCCACCGCCCCAGATCGCGAAAGTTGACGCGTACGAACTGGCCCGGGTTCGCCGCGATCTGTTCGTCGGTCGCGACTTGCGGCGGAGGCGGCGCCACGGGCGTCCGCCCTGCAAGCGTGCTTGCGGCGGTCACAAGCTGCGTCCCGATACCGCCCTGCGCCAGCGGTCCGCAGGACATCAGCCCAAGGGCTGCCAGTGCCAGCGCCGATTGTCTGATCACGTTCATCGCCAGAACCGCCCCCATGTATCCGTTAAATCTGCTTCATGCGCATCGCGGACGACATCGTACAAACGCCCATCGACGCTCAGCCGTGCGCCGCCGTCGCCCGACCGGGTGCGTACTTGTGTTCCGTAAGTGCCGCGCGACGTATCCCCTATGAAAAAGTCCTGCGGGATCGAGATACGGACACCTTTGTTGTAGGATCCGTCCCCAAAGTCGTCATAGCTGATATCGGTCTGGGTGACGTAGGCTCCGACGCGGATACCGTTGCTGTATTCGCGATCAAGCGACAGTGTCGCCCCCCAGTCACCGGCCAGATAGCGACCGACATCAAGCTGCGTGTGATAGCCATTGCCAAAGTCGTAATAGGCAGACAGATGGCCGGTCAGCACATCGTAATCATATTCGTCAAAGCCCAGCAGCATGTCGGTATCACGCTGTGCCACATAGTTGAGTTCGACCCCGAGGCCAAACGCGCTGTCGACAGGTTTCCATAGCACTTCTGTCGAAACACCGCCAAACATGCTTTCGAGATAGCCAAGGCTGACCCGGCTATAAAGATCAGTGCCGGGCCTGCCATAATGGCTGAGGGTCAGGGCCTGCAAAACCGGCAGACCGTCGTCGCCGTAAAACTGGCTATCGGTGCGGACATTCTGGATATCAGGCGTGCTGTCGGATCCGGGATCGCGCCTGTCGGCTTTCAGCACGCTTTGCACGATTGCCCCCGAGGCTATGAGTTGCGGGGTGATCTGGTAGACGCCGCGCAGGCTCAGCCCGGCGGACACTGCAATGTTGCCATCACCACCAAATGGATTGATCGTCAGATACGGGCCAAACCCCCATTGAAACGCATCCCGCGCAGGGCGCGCATCGGCCAGCGAATCCGCCGGCCAGGCATCGCCAAAAGCAACGCCCGCGCGCAAGGATTCGGCAGCGCCGGGACGGTTTTCAAGACGCTCGATATCGCTGCGCGCGATCGTGACGGCGGACAGGCCGATCCCGCGCGCCTCGGGTTCCAGAATGAACGTGTCGATGCTGTCGGGCATCACCTGCGTCAGCAACCGGGCGACGCGCCCCATCGCCTGCGCCTGCGATCTGTAGCGCCCGTTGACATAGCGGACCCGCGCTGTCGTGTCGGTCATTTCCAGACCTGTCAGCGTCTGCCCTTCCATCTGCAACAGCTGTGAGGTCGCGGCCCGCAGGCCCGGTTCCGTCGCGCGGTTCCAGCTTTGCGCTGCCTGCACGTCGCGCAGCTTGACCGGCGTCGGCGCGGATTCGCTGCCGCTTTGGGCCGGACGGTTGTTGGCGTTCAGCGAAAACGTCCCCGACACCCCGACATTGCGCCCCGAGAGCGACGCGAATGACAATTGCACGCTATCGTTCGGGCGGTAGGTCACACCCAGATTGTAACGGGTGTCAGTCTCTAGTGCGGGGGAAAATGGCTGTTCGGGATAGGCGATCGTGGAATATTCCGCAACCACGCCCCAGCGGTCGTTGATCTGGTAGGTCAGGCCGCCAAAGGCTGCCGCATCGCCGCGAAACCAGTAATCCGACCCCAGCTGGCCTTCGGGATCCGCATCATCAAACACAGGCCGCGCCCCAAGGCCCGACAGCGGATTGTCGAAACCGTCGCGGGTCGCCATCGCGCCCCAACCGAGGCCTGCCGTCACAGTCAGATTGTCGCCGAAACTCTTGGTTGCGACCACATATTCCGACGCAAACCGCCCCGGCGTGAACACATCGCGCAGGCCAAAGGCCAGGGCCGGCAGATAGGCGGATTCGTCCAGCAGACGGTAATGCAGATCAAAGCTGCGCTCGAACTCGCCATCAATGATCGTCGATGTCGGGTTCCCGTAAAGATCGACCACCGAATACCGCGCAGCCAGGGTCGCCCGATCGGTCAGCTGATAGGTGAAGGTCGCACGGAAATAACCCTCCTGATAGGCCAATGACCCTGCTAGCGTATCTTTGGCGGGGGATTGCGCTGTTGGCATGTCGATCATGCCGGGCATCCCGTTGAAACCGAAATTCACATCGCTTTGCTGGGCATGCGCCGCGACACCGGCCATCAGTGCGATGACCGACGTGGTGGCAAATCTGGCTTTGTTCATGCGGCTGCTCCGTCCCTGACTTGCCACAGGTCTAACTTGCCCTGCCCGCAATGCAAACGCAGATTGCCAAGAAACTGCCCAGGTGCTGCATGCTTGGCACAAAATCGGGCCAGATCGGGAAATTGCGTTGCAAACTGTCTTCGGACACAGCCTTATGCCGAAAAGCTTGGGGAGGCGGCATGTATCAGGTCATCGGTCCGAAAAAATCACGCGCCTTGCGGGTGCTCTGGGCGCTGGAGGAATTGGGCGCGCCTTATGACCACCTGCCCGACATGCCGGGGTCGGATGCGGTCAAGGCGCTGAACCCGTCGGGCAAGGTGCCGGTCCTGATCGCCGAAGGTGCCACGCTGACGGATTCCACCGCGATCATGACCTATCTGGCTGACCGGCACGGTGCGCTGATCCCCGCCCCCGGCACCATCCAGCGCGCGCATCACGACGCGCTGATGCATACCGTGCTGGACGAGATGGACGCGATACTGTGGATGGCGGCGAAACACAGTTTCATCCTGCCAGAGGCCCAGCGCCTGCCCGCGATCAAGGACAGCCTGCGCTGGGAATGGGCGCGCAGCCTTGACCGGCTGGCACCGCGCATCGCGGGCCACTGCCTGATGGGCGATGAATTCACGATTGCGGATATCCTCTGCGCGCATTGCCTGAATTGGGGTGCGGGGATCAAGTTCGAGATCGCACCCGATGGAGTGCAGGCCTATCAGGAACGGATGCGCGCGCGTCCCGCGTTTCAGCGGCTTTTGGCGTAATCCGCTGCCGCAAGACCCGCCTGACGCCCTGTCGCCATGCTGGCGCTGATCAGGTAGCCGCCTGTCGGCGCCTCCCAATCCAGCATTTCACCGGCACAGAACACGCCCGGACGGTCGCGCAGCATCAGATCATCGGTCAGCGCGTCGAGCCTGACACCCCCCGCCGTGGAAATCGCCTCGTCCAGCGGGCGGGGGCCTGCGTGACGGATCGGCACCGCCTTGATCAGCGGGGCCAGATCGTCGGGATAGGGCATCCCGAATTCCGCCAGCAGCGCAAGGCGCACAGGGTCCAGCCGCAGGACCTTGCGCAGGTGGTTGGTGACGCTCGCCTTGCCGCGCGGTTTCGCCAAGGCGCTGCGCACCTGTGCCAGCGTCCAGTCGGGCAAAAGGTCCATGACCAGCGGCGCACCTTCGCGCATCGCGCGCGACAGCGCATAGATGCCGCCGCCTTCTATCCCGCGTGCGGAAATGATGCATTCGCCCCGCGTCGTGACCGCCCCCGCCGTCATCGCCACCGCCTTGACCGGCGCACCAAGGTGCCGCGCCATATGCGGCGACCAGTCGACGACAAAGCCCATATTCGCAGGCGCAAAAGGGGCCGTGACATCGGGCAGATGCTGCGTCCATGCGCCATCCGACCCCAGCCGCGCCCAACTGCCCCCGCCCAGCGCCAGCACGACGGACTTGGCGCGGATTACTTGCACACCTTGGGGCGTATCGAACACCAGCGCATCGTCCTGCCAGCCGGTCCAGCGCCAGCGCGTCTGCAAGGTCACACCCGCCGCCCCCAACCGCGCCAGCCACGCGCGCAGCAAGGGCGAGGCTTTCATCGCCACGGGAAACACGCGGCCCGTTGATCCGGTGAACAGGGGCTGATCCAGCCCTTCGGCCCAGCGCATCACATCCTGCGGGCCGAAACCGGCCAGAATGGTGCGCAAACTGTCGGGCAAAGGGCCGAAGGCCGCCAGATAGCTGGCCATATCCTCGTTCTTGGTCAGGTTCAGCCCTGATTTACCCGCCATCAGGAACTTGCGCCCGACAGACGGCATGGCGTCCACCACCGTCACAAAAGCGCCCCGTGCGGCGGCACCCTCTGCCGCCATCAGACCGGCAGGGCCTGCGCCAATCACAAGGACATCGGTCATGCGGGGTCGATCATCCGCTTGATCGCGGCAACATGGGCGGGCGTGGCGGCACAGACATCCGCCCCCAGATCGCGGGCTGTTTGCAGCAGCGCCTCATCCGGCGCAATCCGGTCGATCAGGCCCCACGCCAGCGCCGTTTCCGCGTCGATCTTTTGCCCCGCCATCAGGATCATCTTGGCCCGCGCCGGGCCGATCAGCCGCGCCATGCGCACCGGATCGGACGGTTGCGGCAGAAAGCCCAGTTTCATCACCGGATAGAAAAAGCGTGTCTGTGCCACTGCGATCCGCAAATCGCAGGCCAGCACCATGCCCAAGGCACCCCCCGCCGCTGTGCCGTTCAAGGCGGCAATGGTCAGACCACGGCAGGCGGCAATCGCGCCTGACAGCCGTTCCCAGACCGGATCGGTGGCCAAACCAGCGCGCGCGGCATCCAGATCGGCACCGGCGCTGAACACGCGGCCTGTGCCGGTCAGGATCAGTAACTTTGCATCGCGCGCGCCTTGGGCAATATCGGCAAGGTCTGTCAGCATCGCAGCCGTCAGCGCCCCCGCCTTGTCAGGCCGGTCGATGGTGACGATCAGACTGTCGCCGTCCCTGTCAGTGCGGATCATGCAAGGCCGACCATCTTGCGGATATCCGCGTCGCGAAGGCTGACGTCCTGCCCCAGATAGGGGTCCGCCTCCGGCGTACACATCCAGACGAGCGCCTTTGCGGGCCATGCGGGCGGGATATGCACCGACCAATCCAGCTGGCTGACGGGGCTGATGCCGGATTCCTTGATATCGCGCTGCATCTGGGTTGCGACAGTGCCGGGCGACAGGCCCAGAACCCGCAGCCCCTTAGCGCGACATTCCAGATCGACCGTGCGGGTCAGCATGTAGGCGCCTGCCTTCGACGCGCAATAGGCGGTCCAGCCCTGCACCGGGTTATGCGCCGCCCCCGAAGAGATATTGAGGATCGTGCCGTGCCCCTGCGCGATCATGCCGGGGACGACCGCGCGCATCCCGTACATCACGCCCTTGAGGTTGATATCGACCGTGCGCGCCCAGTCGTCAGGGTCAAGATCACCGAAATCGCCCATCGGATCGACGATACCTGCGTTGTTGATCAGCACGTCCAGCCCGCCAAAGGTCTGGGCCGTGGCGGCGACAGCCTGTTCGACCTGCACGTAACGGGAGACGTCACAGGGAATCGCCAGCGCCTTCTCTCCGATATCGCCTGCAATTCGGGCAATATCGTCGGTTGTGCGCGCAATCAGGGCAACATTCGCGCCTTGCTTGGCAAATTCCCGCGCAGCAGCCTCTCCGATGCCGCGGCTTGCACCGGTGATCAGAACGGTTTTCCCCATCAAATCGAACTTTTTCACATCAATCCCTTTCGGTCTGGCCAGCGGATGAGTAACACTTTCGTCGATGCTATCCTTCCTTGGCGTTTGTTGGAAGACTCGGACCGGATAGGCAAACCCAGAATGGAAGGGAACTCGATGACCTGTAGAACGACTTTGCGCGGTGCTGTCTGTCTAGCGGCACTCTTGACTGGCACTGCGGCAATGGCCGATGTGTCCGCCCAGCAAGTTTGGGACGACTGGAAAGCACAGTTGAGCCTGTACGGCCCGGACACGCTGACGGTCGGATCCGAAGACATGTCCGGCGACACGCTGACCGTGCGCGACATCGCGCTGAACATGGTGCAGGAAGAACTGAACGTCAGCGCCGCCATGGGCGACATCATCCTGACGGAACAGGGCGACGGGACCGTTGCCGTGACGATGGCCGACAGCTTTCCTGTCACCGTAACCGATGACGCAGGTGTGACCGTGACCGTGCTGGTCACCCAGTCCGGTCTGGAGATGATCGCCAGCGGCACCGCCGACGCCATTGATTACGCCGTCAGCGCCGACAGCTATACCGTTGCGTTGGAGAATATCGTCGATGGCGACTTCACCTTTACGGGCGATGTCAGCCTGACCGGCAACAACCTGACAGGCACCTATACCACCCGTCTGGGAGAGATGCGCGACCTGACCTACGAAGGTTCATTTGAATCAATCGACATTCTGGTCGATGTGCAGCTTCCCGACGGCGGCGGCGAATACATCACCGGCGGTGGCAAGATCAGCGGGCTCAACATGCAGGCCGAATTGGCGATGCCGCTGGATGGCGTGATGTTCGATGAAAACAACCAGATCGCAGACGGCACCTCGATCTCTGCCGGGTATACCGTGGACAGCAGCGAATACGTGTTCGACATCAATGCCGATGGCGATCAGGTGTCGGGGTCGTTCAGTTCGGGTGCAGGCTCGCTGACGACGCTGGTCAGCGCCGAGACGCTTGCCTATTCCGGCCGCACCACCGATATCGTCGCGACGTTCATCTCGAATGCCGCACCTTTCCCGATCGACATCGGTCTGTCGGCCTATGGGTTCAACCTTGAGATGCCCGTCGCCGCATCCGACACGGCCCAGCCCTTTGCCTTTGGCATTGAACTTGCCGATCTGACTGTCAGCGACATGATCTGGTCGCTGTTCGATCCGTCCGGCGTGCTGCCGCGCGATCCCGCGACGATCAAGATCGGTCTGGCCGGCATGGCCCGTCCGCTGTTCGACGTGATGGACCCCACGCAGGAACAGGCGATGATGAACAGCGACATGCCGTTCGAATTGTCCGAAGTCTCGCTGACCGACCTCGACATCTCGGTCGCGGGTGCCAGCGTGACGGGCGACGGTGCCTTTACCTTCGACAACAGCGACATGGTCACATTCGCCCCGCTGCCCCGCCCCGAAGGCGAGGTGACCGTACAAATCAACGGGCTGAACGGTCTGCTGGACAATCTGGTGACCATGGGACTTCTGCCCGCCGATCAGGTCATGGCGCCCCGCATGATGATGGGCATGTTCGCCCGCTCAACCGGCGACGACCAGTTGGAGACCCGGTTGGAAGTCACCGAAGATGGTGAGGTTCTGGCGAACGGTCAGCGCATCCGCTGATCGGTTTCGAACATTATTGCGGCGCGTCGGGAGACCGGCGCGCCGTTTGCATGTCGTGTCACAGCCTTGCAGCGCCCTTGCCCGCGCACTAGGTCTTTGATGAGCAAAGGAAGCGCCATGACACAATCCCTGTCCGACCTGACCCACCAATTGATCGACATCGCCCGCAAGGCCGGGGCCGATGCCGCCGATGCCATCGCGGTGGACGGCACATCGCTGTCGATCGACGTGCGGGGTGGTGCGCTCGAACATGCCGAACGTTCGGAAGGGATCGACATCGGGCTGCGGGTGCTGATTGGCAAACGGCAGGCCTGCGTGTCGTCGTCCGATACCAAGCCCGACACGCTGCGCCAGATGGCCGAACGCGCTGTAGCCATGGCGATGGAAGCCCCCGAAGACCCCCATGCGGGTCTTGCCGATCCCGCGCAACTGGCGCAGGCGACGGACAATGCCGCGCTGGAAATGCACGACCCCGCCGATGAACCCGATCCCGCGATGCTGCAGGATCAGGCCGCCCGCGCCGAGGCGGCGGCGCTGCGCAATGCGGGCGTGTCGCAGGTGCAATCGGCCTCTGCCGGGTATTCCCGCCGCCGGGTGCATCTGGCCGCGACCAACGGATTTTCCGCAGGCTACACCCGCACCGATAGCGGCCTGTCCTGTGTGGCGATCAGTGGGACCGGCACGGCGATGGAACGCGACTACGACTATGACAACCGCGTCTTTCGCGCCGACCTGCGCGACGCCGATGCCATCGGCACCCGCGCGGCGGAACGCGCGGTGGAACGCAGCGGCGCACGCCGTCCCAAGACGGGCGCCTATCCGGTGCTGTTCGACGAACGCATCGCCAGTGCGCTGATCGGCCATCTGTTGCAGGCCACGAACGGCGCCGCCATCGCGCGCGGGTCAAGCTGGCTGCGCGACGCGCTGGGCGCGCAGGTGCTGCCCAAGGGGCTGTCGGTGATTGAGGATCCGCACCGCGCGCGTGTGTCCGGATCGCGGCTTTACGACGCCGAAGGCCTGCCCACCGCGCGCCGCGCCATCGTCGATGACGGGGTGCTGACGGGCTGGACGCTGGACCTTGCGACAGGGCGCAAGCTGGGGCTGGACAGCACCGCCAATGCGGCACGGTCCACGGGCGCGCCACCATCGCCCAGCCTGACGAATATCAGCATGACCCAAGGCACAGCCTCGCGCGACGATCTGATCGCGCAGATGGGCACGGGGCTGCTGGTCACCTCGATGATCGGGTCCACGATCAACCCCAATACGGGCGATTATTCGCGCGGGGCGGCAGGGTTCTGGGTGGAAAATGGGGCTATCGCCTATCCGGTGAACGAATGCACCGTTGCGGGCAATCTACGCGACATGCTGCTGACGCTGATCCCCGCCAATGACGCGCAGCTGCATCTGTCGCGCGCGGTCCCGTCGCTTTTGGTCGAAGGTCTGACCCTTGCGGGAGAGTGATCTTGCCCTGCTGGTCACCGCCGCGCGCAAGGCGGGGACCATCGCGACAGGATATTTCGGCCAATCGCCGCACGTGACCGACAAACCGGGCGGTGCCGGCCCCGTGACCGAGGCAGATCTGGCCGTCGACCGGATGCTCGCCGACTTTCTGCGCGACAAACGCCCCGACTATGGCTGGCTGTCCGAGGAAACGCAGGACGGCCCAGCGCGTCTGTCTACCACACGCCAGTTCGTGATCGACCCGATCGACGGCACGCGGGCCTTCATCGACGGGGCAAAGGACTGGTCCCATTCCCTTGCAATCGTCGAAAACGGCGCGGTGATCGCCGCTGCCGTCTATCTGCCGCTGCATGACCTGATGTTCACCGCCACGGCAGGGGACGGGGCGCGCCTGAACGACACCCCGATCATGGTCAGCCGGTCAGCGCTGCATGCGGCCACCGTATTGGGATCAAAGCCTAATTTCGCTCCTGCCCTGTGGAAAGGTGCTGCGCTGCCGCCGTTCAAACGCGCGTTCCGGTCGTCGCTGGCCTACCGGCTCTGCCTTGTCGCGCAAGGCCGGTTTGACGCGATGCTGACCCTGCGCCCCAGCTGGGAATGGGACATCGCCGCCGGTGCGCTGATCGTGGCCGAGGCGCGCGGCACAGTCACCGACCCGCGCGGCCTGCCGCTGGTGTTCAACAACCCGCATCCGCAGGTGCCCGGTGTCATCGCGGCAGGGCATGAATTGCACGCCGATATCGCAGCGCGGCTTGAGCCTGCGGCGCCAAACCATTAGGGTCTCCGCAACGACAAGCAATCCAAGGAATTCCCGATGACACAGCGCCTGCACCTTGTTTTTGGCGGCGAACTGGTCGATCCGACCAAGAATGCGTTCAAGGACGTTGCGGCGATCGATATCGTTGGCATGTTCCCGAATTACCAGACCGCCTATAACGCATGGAAGGCTGCGGCACAGCGCACCGTAGACGATGCCCATATGCGGTATTTCATTGCCCATATCCACCGCCTGCGGGACGAAGAAACCGCCGCATCCGCAACCGAAGAATTGGGCGTCTGACGTCGGACGAAGGGCAGGATCATGGCGCGATCCCTCAAAATCGCGGCCTATATGGCGGGGCTCCGGCGCGGCAACGGGGACAAGTCCAGCCGTGCATTTCCCACCCGGCCGGACGGCGCGATCGTCTGGGCGCGGTGCAGCCTCCCGGAACAGCTGACCGCCATCGAGACGCTGCAACGCAAGCTGGCCGACGATGCCGACCCCATCCAGATCATCGCGACCGTGCCCGACTGGGACCCTGCGCTGGCAGGGCGCGCTGTACCCGAACCCAAAGGCAAGGACAGTATCCGGGCCTTTATCAGCCATTGGCAACCGCTGCTGGCGATCTGGGTGCGCGGCGATCTGGACCTGGTCTTGCTTGAGGCGATCCATTCTGCCCGTGTGCCCAGTGTCCTTGTCGATGCGTCAGGCGACGGACTCGATCAGGTGGCAGGCGGTTGGGTGCCGGGGGCGATCAGGTCGTTGTTGTCGACATTCGACACCGTGCTCGCCGTAGATTCCGCGGCCGCGGAAAAGCTGATCGCTGCCGGAACACCACAATCGCGTATCGTCGTCACCGGGTTGATGGAGGATTGCGGCCGCGTCCTGCCCTGCAACGAGGCGGACCGCCGCGACGTATCCGCAGCCATCGGGACGCGCCCTGTCTGGCTTGCCGCGGCAGCGCGCCCAAACGACTGCAAAGCGCTGTGCCAGGCCCATCAAGAGGCCGGACGCCGCGCGCATCGCCTGCTGTTGATCGTCGTACCAGACACGCCCGACAGCGCATTGCAACTGGCCGACGACATGCGTCAATTCGGATTTCATGTCACCCTGCGGTCGGAAAAAGCCGAACCGTCGGAACCGACGCAGGTTTTTGTCGTCGATGGCGATCCCGATCTGGGGCTTTGGTATCGGATTGCGCCGGTCACCTACCTTGGCGGTACGCTTTTCGGTGGCGGCTGCCGTGACCCGTTTGAACCTGCGGCCCTTGGGTCTGCCGTGCTCTATGGCCCGCATGTTGCGCCGTATCAGCGCCATGCCGCGCGGCTGAACGCCGCTGTCGCGTCGCGTCTGATCCGGTCGGCGGACACGCTCGGCCCGACCGTCGAATCATTGCTTGCGCCTGACAAAGCCGCGGCTATGGCCCATGCCGCATGGGATGTCACATCGCGCGGGGCCGATGTCACCAACCAGATCGTCGCGCTGATCCGGCAGCGGCTTGAAGACAGGGTGGCCTAGATGCGCGCACCCGGGTTCTGGTTCACCGCGCCGCAAAGCCCCGCGCTTGCCGCACGGCTGTTGGCGCCTTTGGGCTGGCTCTATGCATCGGGAACGGCGCAAAGATTACGCAGGCCTGCCAAGCTGCGCGCCACTGTGCCGGTCATCTGCATCGGCAACCTGAACGCGGGCGGCACGGGCAAGACGCCCACGACCATCGCCCTGATCGACAGACTGCGCGCGCGCGGACGCAATCCGCATGTTGTGTCGCGCGGCTATGGCGGGTCGCTGACCGGACCGGTGCAGGTGAGCGAACGCCGGCACAAGGCGGATCAGACCGGCGACGAACCGCTGTTGCTGGCGGCTTTTGCGCCGACTTGGGTCGCGCGCGACAGGGCCGCAGGTGTCGCCGCAGCGCAGGCCGCAGGCGCGGATATGATCTTGCTCGATGACGGCTTCCAGAACCCCGATGTGGCAAAGGACCTGTCAATCATCGTCGTCGATGCCCTGCGCGGGTTTGGCAACGGGCGGGTGATCCCCGCTGGCCCTTTGCGCGAACCTGTCGCGCGCGGTCTGGCGCGGGCGGACATGCTGTTATCCATCGGCCCGCCCGAGGCGCAGGACAAATTCGCCGCCGACTGGCCCGTGGCGCTGCCGCATCTGGTGGGCCATCTGGCCCCGCTGCCGACGGGGATGCCATGGCGCGACCTGCGCCTTTTGGCCTTTGCAGGGATCGGCCACCCCGAGAAATTCTTTCGCACCCTGCGCGACATGGGGGCCGATGTCGTCCGCGCCGAGGCGCTGGCCGATCACCAGCCGCTGACGCCCGCCTTGATCAAACGGTTGCAGATCGAGGCGCAGGTTCAGCGCGCACAGCTTGTCACAACGGAAAAAGACGCCGTACGATTGCCCGACGCCTTTCGGATGCAGGTGCTGACGCTGCCGGTCCGGCTGCATCTGACGGATTGGTCCGCCATGGATGCAGCCTTTGACCGGCTTGGGCTTTAGCCGATCCGCCCGTCAAGCACGTTGGCGAATTCGGGATAGGCCATATTGCTGTAAAGACGCCCGTCGATCAGGAAGCTTGGTGTCGAATTGATCCCGTCACGTTCGGCGTTCGCCTGATACCATGTATAAAGCGCTTCGGCTTTCGGGCCATTGGACAAAGCCGCATCAAGCGCTGCATCGTCCAGACCCGCGACCTTGGCCATGCGGCGCAGATTTTCGACGATCACGACGGGATCGCCGCCTGCCAGCCATTCGCGCTGCTGTTCATACAGCATTCCGGAGAAGGAAAAGAAGAAATCAGGGTTGTTCTGGCTGCGCGCGATCATCGACGCCCAGAGGCCCGGACGGTCGAAATAGACCTCGCGATAGACAAAGCGGATCTTGTCCGTGTCGATGTAGTTTTCCTTGATCTGCTGGAACTGGTCGGCGTGGAACGACGCACAATGCGGGCAGGTGTAGGACGCATATTCGATCACTTCGACCGCGGCATCGGGGTTGCCCATGACCATTTCCATCACCTCGGGCAAGGCACCGTCAGTGGATTGTGCATTCGCCGCACCGGGCAGCAGGCCGGTGACCGGATCGGGACGGCTGGCCAGCCAACCGGCACCAGAAATCAGGGCGGCGCCACCGGCGGCGGCCAAAAGCGTTCTGCGTTTCATATCTACCTCTGTTCAGTTCTTCTGTTTCGCAAGGACATGGCCACCAAGTCTGGCCAGGGCTGCCCGTAAATCGTCGCTGTCTATTTTCTCAGATAGGGCGGTTGCTTTGCAAATCACGTCTGCGCTGGGTTGCGTTACACGTTTCGGCGCGGGCGCAAAGGCCACCCGCCCGTCGGCAAAGCCTGTGGGCGCTGTCTGCGTGATCCGCACCCGCGCGATGGCGCGGTAGCCGTAACAGGCATTCACCTTGTCGCGAATCTGGTCCTTTTGCATCTCCAGCATCGGGGCCTGCGCGCCCGTGGTCAGCAAGGTCAGCGTCGCCCCCATGCCGCCACGCCCATAGCTGACATTGACGGGCGTCGCGATTTGCGCGGTGATGTCGCCCACCACCTCGGCCCAATGCGTCAAAAGGCGCGTCACCGCAAAGCCGCGTTTTTCGCTGGCGCTGCGGATGCGGGTCTGCACCAGCGCTGCGGCGCGCGAAAAACCGTAGGTCGTGCCATTGGGTCGTGGCTGTTTCATGGCTTTGCTTTACCTTATGTCTGGCCCAGCGCCAAGCCTGCGCTGCCGCCTATCGGGGAAACCGCCTTGAACGATCTCAGCTCTGCCTTGCTTGACTGGTACGACCGCCACGCCCGCGCCATGCCGTGGCGTGTGCCGCCTGCCGACCGCAAGGCAGGTGTCGCCCCCGACCCCTATGCCGTCTGGCTGTCCGAGGTGATGCTGCAACAAACAACCGTTGCCGCCGTGCGCGATTACCACCGCAAGTTTACCGCCCTTTGGCCCACCGTGCGCGATCTGGCGGCAGCGGATGATGCCGCTGTCATGGCAGCCTGGGCGGGGCTTGGGTATTACGCGCGCGCGCGCAACCTGCTCAAGTGCGCGCGGGTCATGGTGGCGGATCATGGCGGGCAGTTCCCAAGCGATCTCGCAACCTTGCTGACCCTGCCTGGCATCGGCCCCTATACGGCGGCGGCGATTGCGGCCATTGCGTTCGATGCGCCCGAAACCGTGGTCGATGGCAATGTGGAACGCGTCATGGCGCGGATGTTCGATATCCACACGCCCCTGCCTGCCGCCAAACCGGAATTGACCGCGCGCGCCCGCGCGCTGACGCCTGCCGTGCGCGCAGGCGATTATGCGCAGGCGGTGATGGACCTTGGCGCCACGATCTGCACGCCGCGCAATCCGGCCTGCGGGATCTGCCCTTGGCGCGCACCTTGTGCCGCGCGGATCGCAGGCACCGCCGCCGATCTGCCGCGCAAGACGCCCAAGAAAAAGACACCGACGCGATACGGGATCGCCTATGTCGCGCGGCGCGCCGACGGGGCGATCCTGCTGGAAACGCGCCCCGACAGCGGGCTTTTGGGCGGGATGCTGGGCTGGCCTTGCAGCGACTGGGTGGAAGACCCTGCACCCGCGCCGCCGATCGCAGCCGATTGGACAGCGGTCGAGGCCGAAGCGCGCCACACCTTCACCCATTTTCATCTGCATCTGCGGATCATGGTGGCCCATGTGCCGCTGGACGCGCAGCCCGACCGTGGGCATTTCGTCGCAAGGCCCGAATTCAGCCCTGCGGCCCTGCCCACCGCGATGCGCAAGGTTTACGATTTGGTTGCCGATCTGGTGCAGATTGATTGAGAGGCTGCCGCTTTGCAGCTAGGATCATCGCATCACCACGACAAAAGGAATCCACGCCGATGACGCCGTCCGCCGCGCCTGAAACCGGCCCTATCCCTTCGGCCTTGCCGTTCTGGCTGTCGCTGGGGCTGATCCCGCTTGCGGTTTTCGCCGCAACGCAGGGGGGCTGGGCGCTGCTTTTGTTGCCTATGGCGACTTGGTGGCTGTTTTCGGGCCTTGATTACGTTGTCGGGCTGGACAAGGCGAACCCCGACCCCGCAACACCCGAAAAGGCGCTGTTCTGGCACAAGCTGATCACACTGCTGTGGACACCGCTGCAACTGGTGACGATCTTTGGCGTGCTGCACTATGTCGTGACGACCGACCATCTGTCGCGGGTCGAGGAGTGGGCGCTGTTCGCGGGCCTGGGCATCCTGTCGGGGACCATCGGGATCACCTATGCGCATGAGTTGATGCACCAGAAACCGAAACTGGAACGCTGGCTGGCGGATATCCTGCTGGCGTCTGTGTTCTATTCGCATTTCCGGTCAGAACATATGCTGGTGCATCACCGCTATGTCGCCACCCCGCGCGATCCGGTCACGGCGCGCTATGGCGAAAGTTTCTACCGCTTCTTTCCGCGCGTGCTCTATCAGTGTTTTGTCTCCGCTCTCGGGGCGGAAAAGGCGATGCTGGCGCGCAAGGATCTGCCCGCGACGCACCCGTCCAACCCGTTCTGGCGCTATCTCGCTTTGCAGGTCCTGTTCGTGGGGCTTGCGGCCTATATCGGCGGGCTGTGGGGCATTTTCCTGTTCGCGACACAGGCGTTCTGGGCGGTTTTCCAGCTGGAACTGGTGAATTACGTCGAACATTACGGGCTGACGCGCAAACATCTGGGCGACGGTAAATACGAACACGTCAAACCGCGCCATTCGTGGAACGCGTCGCAGCGCGCGTCGAACTGGCTGCTGATCAACCTGCAACGCCATTCCGACCACCATTACAAACCCGACCGACGGTTCCCGCTGCTGCAGACCTATGCCGAGGATGAAGCCCCGCAATTGCCCTATGGCTATCCGGTGATGACGATGATGGCGCTGCTGCCACCGCTTTGGCGCAAGACTATGCACCCGCGGATCAAGGCATGGCGCGAGGCGTTTTATCCCGAAATCAGGAACTGGCGGCCTTATAAATATGCGCGCAACCCGATGCCGCGTTAGCGGGATAGCGCAGTCATCTACATGGCCGCCGCGCGGATCGGGAACCAAAACGCCGCGTTGGGGTTTCACCTGCACATCACATTTCTGATAAACAGGAGCGGAACCAATGCGCATCAACACTTTTTCGCGCGTGATCATGAGCGCGGTCACGCTCTTGGCACTGGCGGCTTGCGGCGACAACACGAATGAACGCGCGGCGACTGGCGCACTTGGCGGGGCCTTGGTCGCGGGGCCCATCGGCGCAGCCGTCGGTGGCGCAGCCGGTGCCGCCATAGAATAAGAGCAACGCAAAAAAAATCCCCGCCATCTTGCGATGACGGGGCAAAGTTAGCGCCAGCGGTCCCTGCCACCATGACAGGGTTCGCCGCTGGCGCCGGCGGTATCAACGTTGGTGAAACTTAATGTTTCTCCATCTCGGAGCGGATCTGCTGACGCAGCAGATCGATGGGCACCTTTTGCCCGTCGCGTTTGAATTGCCAATAGGTCCAGCCGTTACAGCTTGGTGCGCCTTCCAGATAGGCGCCGACCTGATGGATTGATCCTTTGATGTCGTCCCCGATCAGCGTGCCGTCGGCACGGACCTTGGCCTTGTGACGGCCGTTCATGGACCACAATTCCTCACCGGGGCGCAGCATACCGCGTTCGACCAATACACCGAAGGCGACGCGCGGCTCGGACCGTTTGGACGACGACACCTCCAGCGCTTCGGTGTCGAATTTGCGGGTGTTGGCGATGCGCTTTTCCGCGACCTTGCGATAGGCGGCTTCGCGTTCGATCCCGATGAAATCGCGGCCCAGCATCTTGGCGACAGCGCCGGTGGTGCCGGTGCCGAAGAACGGATCAAGGATCACATCGCCCGGATTGGTCGTGCCCACGATCACACGGTGCAGCAGAGATTGCGGTTTCTGCGTCGGATGCGCCTTGTCGCCTTGGTCGTCCTTGAGCCGTTCGTGGCCGGTGCAAATGGGCAGCACCCAGTCGGACCGCATCTGCACACCTTCGTTCAGCGATTTCAACGCTTCGTAGTTGAAGGTGTATTTGCTGGCCTCTTCCTTGGACGCCCAGATGAGCGTTTCATGGGCATTGGTCAGGCGCTTGCCCCGGAAATTCGGCATCGGGTTGGATTTGCGCCAGACGACATCGTTCAGAATCCAGAACCCCTGGTTCTGCAACTCGGCCCCCATGCGGAACACATTGTGATAGCTGCCGATCACCCAGATCGCGCCGTTTGGTTTCAACAGGCGGCGGGCGGCGGCCAGCCAGGCTTTGGTGAAACGGTCATAGGCGGCGAAGCTGTCGAACTGGTCCCAGGCGTCGTCAACGGCGTCGACCTTGGAATTGTCGGGGCGGTGCAGATCACCTTTCAGTTGCAGGTTATAGGGCGGGTCCGCAAAGATCAGGTCCACCGACCCTGCCGGCAGGCTGTTCATCACTTCGATGCAATCGCCATCGATAATCGTGTTCAAGGGCAGCGCTTGCGCCACCTTTGCCTTTGTCTTGACCGTCATGTTCGCCTCATTGCCCCGGCGGATTGCCCGCTCTTTGGTTGGGCCTAATCTGAGTCAGAGACGATTCTCTGTCAAAACCTTTATTGAATCAATCACTTATGATTTGATCTTGATACAAGATATTGTGGACGGGTTTGAACGAACGCCTATGGTGTGGGGTCACACCAAGAGCGGCCAGCGCGGATTTATGGGCAGGCGTGGGATATCCGGCGTTCCCGTCCCAGCCATAGCCCGGAAACTGTTGCGCCAAATCCACCATGTGGCGATCGCGCCACACCTTGGCCACGATGGACGCCGCCGCGATCGACAGCGACCGCGCGTCACCCTTCACGATAGCCTCAGCCGAAAGGGTCAGATCGCGTGGCACCATGTTCCCGTCGATCAGCAGATGGTCGGGCGGCGTCGCCAGCCCCGCAACCGCACGGACCATCGCCATGTGGGACGCGCGCAGGATGTTGTGGGTGTCGATCTCTGCCACGCTGGCCTGCGCGATGCTGACGTCCGCACAATCCATAATCTGCGCAAACAGCGCCTCGCGCCGGTCCAAGGTCAGCTTCTTGCTGTCGTTCAATCCGGCCAGAACCCGCGCGCGGTCCAACATGACCGCCGCCGCGACCACAGGCCCCGCGAGCGGCCCGCGCCCGACCTCATCCACACCGGCGATCCGCAGATGGCCGCGCCCACGGGCGGCATCTTCAAAGGTAAAATCAGGCAGCATCATGCGCCCAGTGACCAGACGGCAGCCCGCAGCGCAAGAAAAAAGGGGCAGAGCGTCAGACCTGACCCCCTGCCCTAGGCGGCGCGGCAACCGGGGCAAGACACCGCGCTGTGTCGTGCCATGACGATGCGGCGCGTCCCGCGTGCAAGACAATATCATGGACTGGCCAAGACCCTGTGCAGGCGATAACGAATGATGCTATTGAATATCAGCGTGGCGTTGGATCAGATCGGAATCATGAAAACTTTTTCCTTCTCTTTCCTGATCTTTTGTCTGACCGCAACTTTTGCGCAGGCCGCGTGTTATGCCGATTACAAAGCCAAGCAGGACGACCCCCTGCGGCTGCATTACGGCGTGACCGAAGTCCGTGGCGATTGCAGCGTCGGCTCCGCCGAAGCGCAGCTCCGCGACAGTCTGCCCCGCGACGGATGGCAATTGTTGAATGTGCTCGGGGTGTTCGACGACACCGGGTTGGAAGAACGAAGGGACAGCGCCGGTGAGTTCTACCTCCGCTACTGAATCGCGCGAAATCGGCAACCGGATCGTGGTGGCAGGAATTGCCGCCATCGTCTTGATCCTGGGGATCACGGCCGTTTTGCTGTTCATCAACCTGCCCGATGCCAACGCGTTCAACATGCGGGTCGAACGGCTGTTCGTGGAAAACGACACGCTGACAGGCAATGCCGAAATCAAGCTGCTGGAAATCCTCGCCGGATCGGGCACCGCGTTTTCGGATACGCTGGCCTCTTACCGCTTTGTGATCTTCGTGCTGCTGATCTTTGCAACCGCCCTGCTTGTGGCCGCCGTCGCCTTTCTGGTGATGCTGATCGCGCTGAACCGCCGGATGGGCCGGATCGAACGGCAGGGGATCGAGGTGAATTCCCTGTTGATCAGCCGCGACCAGAAATCGGTCTATCTGAACGATTTCGAATTCAAACTGACGGATGCCGCCCTTGAAACCCTGTCGGTTCTGGCCGAGGCGCGCATGGACGACGAGGTGCTGTCGGGGGCCGAGATCGAAGGCGTGATATCGGGCCGCGACCCATCCGATTGCGACGAGGCGGCAGGGGCGACCCGCATCAAGCGCCTGCGGGATACTTTGGGTAATCAGCTTGTCAGCGAACTTCTGGTCAAGAACATCGCGCGCAAAGGCTATATGCTGGCGATCGACAAGAACGTCATCAAAATGGTCTAGGTCCGGCGCAAAGTCTCGCCCAGTGACAGCTTCGGGCTGAGCATGACGACGGTTTCATCCTCGGTCGCCAGCCCCAGATTTCGCGCCACGATGATCTGCGCTGCCTTTACCCCGATCTCGCGGCGGCAGGCATCCATCGTCGCCAGCCTGCGCGGCAGACCATCCAGCAATTCAACGCCGTTGAACGCGGCCAGCCCGATCTGGCCGGGGATGGCGACACCCTGTTCCAACAGGTATAGCAAACCACCCGCGCCGATCATGTCATTGGAATAGTATAGAAAATCCAGATCAGGACTGCGCGCGATCATCTTCGCCGTCATCTCGCGGCCCTTGGCCAGTGCTGATCCACCGGAATAGAATTCTTGATCCGCGATCTCGATCCCCGCCTTGGCCAGCGTGCGGGTGAACCCTTCGAACCGTTTGCGCGCGCGGTGATCCAGCGGCATCTTGGTCCCCATGAACCCGATCTTCTTGTACCCAGCCGCGATAATCTCTTCGGCCATCTTGCGCCCTGCACGACGGTGCGAAATGCCGACGCAGGTGTCGATCGGCTCTCCATCGGTATCCATGATCTCGACCACCGGAATACCCGCCTGCCGCAGCATGGCGCGCGACGCCTCGGAATGTTCCAATCCGGCGATGATGACGCCGGACGGACGCCAGGACAGCATTTCGAACAGGACCTTTTCCTCTTTCTCCGGCAGGTAATCCGTGACGCCGACGACCGGTTGCAGGTCGGTGTCTTCGAGCACCTCGGATATGCCGGCCAGCACCTCGGGAAAGACCATGTTGCCCAGCGAAGGGATGATCACCGCCACCAGATTGACGCGCGACGACGCCAGCGCGCCCGCGATCTTGTTGGGGACATAACCCAGCCGTTTCGCCGCATCCTGCACCTTCTGGCGGGTTGCGGCGCTGACATCGCCCTTGTTGCGCAAAACGCGGCTGACGGTCATTTCACTGACGCCCGACGCCTCGGAGACGTCGCGCAGGGTCAGGGGGCGTTTGTGGTCGCTGGTCAAGGGAAAGGTCCTGTCTATTCGTTTGATCAAGGTTAGCGGGCCCGAGAGACGTTGACCAGACAAGCAAACGCAGGCATTGAACAAACCGGCGGCCCCGTGGCTCAACAGGATAGAGCAGCCCCCTCCTAAGGGGCAGGTTGCAGGTTCGAATCCTGCCGGGGTCACCAGAAAACCTAGTAAAATATGGCTTTTTGTCAGGGGTTTGCGAAAGCGGCTGCAGAAACGCCCGTTTGATTTCCCGGAAAATCTGGGGCGGCAGATGGGATTTCTGTACAAAACCTGTAAAAGTTGAGGCCGGTTTCGGGCGTAGCGAGGCCTTTCAAGAGCTGGCGCGTCGCAGACGAATGTGCCGACCGCCGGTTCAGCGGCGCCGCGCGCAAACAGATCATCATGTTCCTGGCCGACAAGGCGAGCGACGACGGCTCCGGCATCTGGTGCTCCAAGGGTGCGATGCAGCGTCACACCGAACTGGGCGAAAGCACCGTGAAGCGAACGATCAGCGATTTCCTGCACGACGTCAAGCGTGATGCATGTTGCGCCATGCGCGGACCACGACTACAAGGATAAGCACCTCATTTCGACCAAAATGAAGATATCATGTTGATTGTCACTGAGAACTGACCCGGCAGCAGCAGAAATTGTCATCGAGAATTGACCCATGTGCAACCTTACCCCGGCTTGAATCAGCTGGGAGCACTTGGAGTGATAGACATGGGATTTTTAAAAGTTATCCGGAAATGGGCGCTGCGTGACAAGATGCCCATTCGCGAGATCGCGCGGCGGACGGGCGTGTCTCGCAACACGATCAAGAAGTATTTGCGGGAGGGGATTGTTGAACCTGCGTTTCACGCGCCAGATCGTCCCAGCAAGCTG